>JACPOS010000016.1 GCA_016191395.1 Chloroflexota bacterium | reverse complement strand
CGAAGCCACGCTCCTATGAAGTCACACCGGTCGGTCCGATCCATGTCCGACGACCGGCAGATCCCATGATCGCCACACCCCGTCGGGTGGGCACCGAGCCTATGAGCCAAGCCGCCGGACCACGACAGGGTGACACTCAGTGGATCCTAGCGGCACGTGGTCTACCATCCCCGCCCTGGGACCCGTGGAGGACGGCCCGCGCGCATGCGATTCACAACGATCGGTCTCGCCATCATGCTCGTCGTGGCCGCCTGCTCGCCGAGCGGCCCCAGGCCAACCCAGTCGCAGCAGGTCGCCGGCGAGACGGACGTCGCGATCGCCTCGGCCCAGCCCAGGCCCACCTCCGACACCGGGCCCGGCCCGATCGTCGATCCGAGCCCCACCGCCGCGCCGCCGGAGAGTCCGGCGCCCACCGATCCTGCCGCGGGGCCCACGGCGATCATCCCGGGCACCGTGAATCGCTCCAGCCTGGCTGTCAGCGCGACGTACCGCGTGAACGCGACGATCACCGTCCGGACCGGCGCCCTGGACGTGACGACGCGCATCAAGGCCACGAACATCTCCGGCGAGGGCATCGACCGGCTGGAGCTGAACACGATCGCGGCTCGTCTGGGCGGCGCCACGATCACCGCCGCAACCGTGGACGACGTCCCCGTCAAGGCCAGCGTCTCGGATCAGACCATCCTTGTCCCGCTCGGCGGCACCCTGCCCGACGGCGAGTCGGCGATCGTCACGATCGCCTATCGCGCGACCCTGCAGAAGGACGTGAAGGGCAGTAACTGGATGTTCACGCGCAACGGCGGCACCCTCGCGCTGTACCGCTGGATCCCGTGGATCAGCGAGGCGGTCCCGTTCGGGCGGCCGAACAGCGGCGAGCCCTTCGTGACGCCGTCCAGCCCGAGGGTGGACGTGGAGATCCTGACCGACGAGCCCATGATCCTCGCGGCCCCCGCCGCGGAGGTCTCGGCGTATGCCGCCGGGGCCGGGAACGACTGGTCGTTCAGCGTCCAGAACGTCCGGGACGTGTCGGTGATCCTGGCCCGGGACTTCCGCGTGGCAACGGGCACGGCCGACGGGATCCCGATCCGGGCATATGCACGACCCGGTGGGCTTTCCGCTACCCAGCTGCTGCAGCAGGCGTCGGCGGCTGTCTCTGCGCAGGCGAGCCTGCTCGGGGTCGCGTACCCGTGGACGACCCTCACCGTCGTCGAGACGCCGGGCGGCGTCGGGCTGGAGTCACCGGGTCTCATCTGGGTTCCCGATCACCTCGACAGTCGAAACCGGACGTACGCCGTGTCCCTGGGCGTCGCGCACCAGTGGTTCTATGGGCTGGTCGGCAACGACCAGCGCAACGAACCCTTCGCCGACGAGGGCCCATCGGACCTCCTGGCGCGAACGACGCTGGGGACCCTTCGCGGGTCACGCTGCCCGCGGGCACCGCTGGATCGCACGATCGCCAGCTATTCGAAGGGCTGCTACTACGAGGTCGTCCTCGTCCAGGGCGGTCGGCTGCTGGACGACGTGCGCCGGCTGATGGGCACGAGTGCGTTCTGGAAGGCGATGGGCGGGTACCTCGAGGCGAACCGCTATGGGCTGGGCGGGACGCGCCCGCTGCTCGACGCGCTCCAGGCGGCCAGCCCGGTCAACCTGCTGCCGCTGATCCGGCCGCGGTTCCCGACGCTGTACTGAGCGTCAGGCCGGCAGGAGCGGCGTCGCCGCGCCCACGCGGCGGTCGGCGGCCAGCGCCTGCGGCATCTGGCGAAAGGACTGCGGGAGCATGGGGCGCCAGGCCTGCCAGGTTGCGACCAGCCATGTCGCCACGACTCGTTGGCGCATGCCCCAGGCCAGGCCGTAGCCGTCGCGCACGCGGGCGGGCAGCAGCCCGATCGACGGCCAGAAGAGCCACGAGTAGGCGCGCGCCGGGATGCCGTCGAGCATCGGAGCAAGGCGAGCAAGGACCGGGCCGGCCGCGACCGCCGCCGGGCCGAGTGGCGGGTGGGTGATCGCGGCCGCGAGCTCGCGGGCCACCGGCCCCACCTGGATCGGGCCGCCGGGGGCCAGCATCTCGGCGAGGTATGCCTCGAACGCCTCGAGGTCCGGCGGCAGCATGGCCTCCGGGATGCCGAAGGCACGGCCGACCGGAATCGTCTCCTCGTAGTAGCGCGCCCGCTGAGCCCGGCTGAGCGGCTCCAGCCACGCGTCGTACGCGGCAATCGTGGAATCGACGAGCGTGGCGTGGACCCACAGGGCCAGCTCGGGGTCGAGCGCGCTGTAGCGGCGCCCGTGGCGCTCGCGGGCGAAGGGCTCCAGGACGTCACCTCGGACGCCGCTGTGGAGCTCGCTCAGGCGGCGAATCTCGCCACGCGCCGCGTCCGCGGTGCCGTAGACGATCCGAAGGTACGAGCGGAGCGTGCCCGACAGGCGCTGCCACGGGTCGGCCCGGAAGTCGGAGTGCTCCGCGACCCCCGCCGCAACGAGCGGGTGTGCGATCTGGAGGAGGAGCGCCCGCGGCCCGGCGCCGAGCAGGAGCATCGCCTCGCGGTTGAGTCGCCACGCCTCGCTGCCGGGCCCGTAGAACCCGCCGTCGACGACGCTCGTCAGCGGTCTCCGGGCCGTCGCCCGACGAACCACCACGCGGCCGGGAAGGCCGCCGCGGCGAGGACGAGCTTCACGGCATCCCAGAGGAGGTACGGGAGAAGGCCGTTCGCGATCCCGGCGGACAGGTCGCCGCCGAAATAGGTCACCGCAAGCCACGGGACGCCGACGAGGTAGATCGCTGCGCTGCCGAGGAGCATCGCCCCGATGCCGCCGAGGAGGTTGCGGTCCCAGCCGAGCTCAGCAAGGCGGCCCACGATCGCGGAGGCGAGCACGAACCCGACGAGGTACCCACCGGACGGCCCGAGCAAGATTGCCAGTCCATGCTTGCCCTCGGCGAACACCGGCAGGCCGATCACGCCGATGAGCACGTACAGCAGCGAGGCGGCAAGGCCGCGCCGGAACCCGAGGGCACCGGCGGACAGGAGCACGCCGAAGGTCTGGCCCGTGAACGGCACCGGGTTGCCCGGGACGAGGATGGAGACCTTCGCGGACAGCGCGATGAGGGCGGTGCCGATGAGGATCAACGCGAGGTGCCGGGCGCGCGTGTTGAGGCGTTCGGAGACGCGGATGGGGACCAGGAAGTCGCCGATCGTCAGGCCGCGTTCCTGGGCGGGCAGCCGGTCGAGGCGCGGCATGCTGATCGTCATCGAAGGCGCGAGTCTAGCAGACGGGAATCTGCCCTCAGTCGTAATGGAGCGACTGGACGATGGAGATTCTCGATGCCACGCGGGCGGGATACAGGGCCGCGAGGGTGGGCAGGACCAGCCCCAGGATGGCCGCGACGCCGATCGGGAGCCACGGGATGGCAGCCGGCGCGCCGAGCCCGCCGCCGAGCTCCAGGAGGAGGGCGCCGGCGCCGACCCCGGCGACGGATCCCAGGATGACGCCGACGCTCCCGAGGATCGCCGCCTCCACCACGACCATGCGCATGACCTGTCGTCGGGTCATCCCGATGGCGCGCAGCACGCCGATCTCGCGGATCCGCTCCATGACGCCCATCGTCAGCGTGTTCACGATTCCGAGCGCGGCAACGATGACCGCGACGACGGCAAGGGCGTCGAAGACGCTGAAGACGCGAGCCAGCGCGTCCGCGATGGCGCCCTGCACGCGCTCGATCGGGTTCGCCTCCAGCGCATACGTCTTCGCCGCCTGGGCCAGTGCAGGCGCGGCGCTCGCCGCGGCACCCGGCGAGAACCGGACGGCGAACGCGTCCGCGCCCTGGACGCCCAGCGCGTTGGTCGCGTCCTTCCAGCCGACGAGGATCGCCTCGCCGCTGGTGCCGGGCATGGAGCGCTCGACGATTGCGCCGACGATGAGCTCCAGCTCGTGCAGCGAGTCGACCGGGATGCGCATCGCATCCCCGACGTGCAGCCCGAGGCGGCGTGCGACGGCGGCCGGCAGGATTGCCGTCCCCCCGGCATCGAGGGCGGTCAGTGCCGCCGTCCGGTCGCCATCCACGACCGTGAGCCGGCCGTCGGCCAGCAAGTCGGCGCCGACGACCGCGGCGGCGTCGATCCGAATTCCGCGGAACGCAAGGTCGAACGAGGCGATGGGCGTGACCCGCGCGACGCCGTCGACCGCGGCCAGCGCGTCCCGGACCGGCTCATCCGCACCGACCGGCCGGATCGAGGTGACGAGCTCGTCGCCGGGAATTACGTCGGCGAGCCACGCAAACGCGGACGCTCGCGCCGCCTGGGCGGACCAGCCGAGCGCGACCACCATCGCGAGGCCGATCACCAGCGAGCCGAGGGTCAACGTGGTGCGGCTTCGATCCCGGGCGAGCGAGCCGCGGGCCATCCGCTCCTCGATCCGCAGGAGCAGCCGGACCGGCAGGCCCAGCAGCAGGGCCATCGGCCGCAGAATGAACGGCGAAAGCAGGGTGGCGAGGAGCAGGACCGCGTAGACGGCCAGGGCACGCTCCGTGCTGGACGCGGCGATGACCGGCGGCCAGGCCAGCATCGCCAGCGCAGCGACGACCAGGAAGATCAGCGCGATCCACGACAGGCGTCCGCGGCGCAGGCCGGGCAGGTCCAGCCGCGCGCGGAGGGCCTCGATCGGCGAGATCTGGGCGGCCGAGAGGGCAGGCTCGATGGCGGCAAGGATGGTGATGCCGATGCCAACCCCGGCCGCGGTGAGCATGCCCGCCACGTCCAGCCGGGACACGTCGGCCACGAGGCCCGTGGCCTCGCTGACGGCGTTGGCCATGACGATCGCGAGCCCGGCCCCGAGCAGCGAGCCGATGGCCGCGCCGAGGACGCCGAGGAGCAGCGCGCCGCTGAACACGAACCGGCCAAGCTGGGCGCGCGTCGCGCCGGCCGCGCGCAGCAGCCCGACCTCGCGGGCCCGCTCGCCGACGGTCATCGACAGCGTGTTGACGATCAGGAACGCGCCCACGAACAGCACGATCGCGGCAACCAGCGCCGCGGTGCCCTGGAACGATGCCGACGCCGAGCGCAGGCTGGCCGCGAGGTCGGCAGGCGAAGCCAGCACGTACGGCTCCACCATCGCGGTCTCCAGTGCGCCCGTCACGCTGGCGAGTGAGCCCGGAGTCACGTGCAGGTCCACGCGCGTCGCGCCGTGCAGCCCGAACGCGGTGCGAGCGACCTCGATCGGGACGATGACCGTGCGGCCGTTCCCTGGCAGGGGCCCGAAGCCCGGCACGACGCCGACGATTCGCAGCTCCGTCGGCCCGCCGCTGCCCAGTACGGACAGCTTGCCGCCGAGCGCGTAGCCGTCCTGCCGCGCCAGCTCCTCCGTGATCAGTGCGACTGCCTCCGAGCTGCCGTCGAGCGCGGTGCCCGCGGCGATCGGGAGGTCGTGCAGCCGCGTGTAGGTCGCCGGGTCGATGCCGAGCACCGCCACCGCGCCGGCGGTACCGCCGCTCGGCGGTGGCAGCGGGAAGGTGCGGTGCTCGATGACCGGAGCCGCGTCCACCACGCCCGCCGTGCCGGTGATCGTCGCCACGGATTCGTTCGACAGGCCGGTCTCGAGGAAGCCGGAGACGCGCAGGTCGGCGCTGCCGACCATGTCGCGGACCTCCCTGGTCACGGCCTGGTCCAGCGCCGCGCCAAGGGCGAGCGACGCCGAAAGGACTGCGATCCCCAGGGCGATGCCGACGATGGTGAGGAACGAGCGCAGCGGTCGCGCGGCGACCGTCCGCCACGCCAGCCTGTCGAGGCCCACCGGGCTAGAGGCCGACCTGGGCCAGCCGCGCGATGAGGGTTGCGGCGGAGTGGTCCTCGCGGCGCCCGAGCACGATCTCGTCCTGGATGCGCCCGTCGCCGATGACCAGGACACGGTCCGCGTAGGCGGCCGCGCGGGCATCGTGGGTCACGAGGACGATCGTCTGCCCGCCCTGGTCGCACGATCGCCACAGGGCATCGAGGAGCTCGCCGCTGTTCGTGTAGTCGAGGTTGCCCGTGGGCTCGTCGGCGAGGAGGATGGACGGTCGGGTCACGAGGGCGCGCGCGACGGCGACACGCTGCTGCTCTCCGGCCGACAGCTGATCCGGCCGGTGGCGCTCCTTGCCGGTCAGCTCCACGAGGTCGATGACCTGGCGGACCCGCTCCTTCCGGTCCTTCGGCCCACCCGCGATCGTGAACGGGAGCGCGATGTTCTCGCGCACGTCCAGCAGCGGAATGAGGTTGAAGGCCTGGAAGATGTAGCCGGTCCGCTCGCGGCGAAGGCGCGTCGCCTGGCCGTCGGTGAGGCGGCTGATGTCGCGGCCCTCGAAGACGACCGACCCGGTGGTCGGCCGGTCGAGACCGCCCAGCAGCTGGAGCAACGTGCTCTTGCCGGAGCCCGACGGGCCCATGAGCGCGACGAACTCGCCCGGCTCGACCGACATGCTGACGCCGCGCAGCGCCTCGACGGTGGTCTTGCCGAGCGCGTAGACCTTCGTCAGGTCGCGCGCCTCGAGGATCGGGGGCATGCGGACTCCACTCGTGGGCTGCGGGTTGGCGGGACGGAGCGCGGACCAGGTCGGTCGCGCCTGAATGCGCTCCCGCTCCAGTGTGGCGGCAAACGGCATCTGGCTGCGCCGCCGAAGCAGGCCGGCCATCAGGTGCCCAGGAACGATGCCACGACGCCGCCGACGATCGTGTCGAGCAGCCCCATCGACGACGGAGGATCGAGCACCTGGAGGCTCCCGCCGTCGCTGTCGGTGACGAGCGAGCCGGCGTCGGGTGGGTCCGTCACGAGTGGCGGCAGGGTCTCCGCGGGCGGCGGGTCGGTGGCAATGGCGTCCGCCGGCCACTGTGGCCAGAAGGGGTCGCCGCCGTCCTGGACCTCGTCACGCCAGATCGCGTAGACGGCCCCTCCAAGCACCACGTCCGCCGTGCCGGGCGAGGGTGCAGGATCCGAGGTGACGTCCGGCGTCACCTCGGGAGAGACGTCCGGAGTGACCGGCGTCGGTCCAGGGGTCGCACCAGGCGGGAGCGTGGGCTTCGGCGTCGGCTTCGGCGTGGGCGTCGGGTTCGGGCCCGGGGTCTTCGTCGGCCCCGGCGTCTTCGTGGGGCCGGGGGTGGGGGTCGGCGTGGGCACCGGCGTCGGTGTCGCCGTCGCGCACGTGTGGGTGAAGAGGGCCGTGAAGAGGTGATTCGGATAGTCCGCGTTCGTGCCCTTGAACGCGCCGACACCGATGCGGTTGAACCCACTGCCAAGGATGATGGCGCGGTGGGTGGACGAGTTCATCCAGCCGTTGAAGAGGACCTGCGTGGTCTGGTCGTCGGGGTAGTTGTTGATGCCGAGGTTCTCGCCGGCGACCGTGTAGCAGATGCCGCGTCGCTTGAGCTCGTCGAAGACGGTGCCGCCCGGCGGATTGGGAATGTTGTGGCCGAAGTAGTTGCGGTCGTACATGTCCTTCGACCGCCAGCGGGCGACGGAGGTGAGGTCCGAGTCTGCCTTCACCGCCGGCAAGCCGGCGGAGGCGCGAGCCTGGTTGATCAGCGTGATCAGCAGGTTCTCATCGGTCGAGGAGAAGGTGTAGTTGGTCCAGGCGAGGGCCGCGGTGGGTGCGCTGAGCGCCATGAGCCCGGCGACTATGATCGCGAGACCGAGCGGCGCGCGGCGGGCAATCCGCCGGGATGGTGTGCGAGCGTTCATCGGCTCCTGCTCGGACGCTTCCGGTGTCTGCCCAGGCAGCCTCTGACCCGAGCACGACGACTGTCGCGCCGACGGTGCGCCCACGCTCCCGCCCCATGGTCCCGATGGTCCGGACCATGGGTACCACGACCACGACGTAACCGCACCGGACCGCACCGATTACGCTCCGCCGATGCGAGTCGTGGTGGTCGGCGCGGGTGTCATGGGCGCGTGGACGGCACGCTGGCTGCGGCGGGCGGGGCACGCGGTGACCCTCGTGGACCGCTACGGGCCGGGGAACACGATGGGCTCGTCCGGCGACGCGTCGCGGATCACCCGGAGCAGCCACGGCCCGGACCGGCACTACCCCGTCTGGCAGCGCCGGGCGCTCGGCCAGTGGCGGGAGCTGGAGCGCGAGGCGGACGGGGAGCTCTTCGTGAACGCAGGGGTGCTCTGGCTCGCGAGCGAGGGCCAGGCATTCGAGGCGGAGTCGTTCGTCTCCCTCACCGCCCTGGGCATCCCGGTGGAGCAGTGGTCACGCGACGAGCTCGCGTCGCGGGTCCCGGTGATGAACCCCGAAGGCGTGCCCTGGGCCCTGTTCGAGCCAGAGGCGGGCGCGCTGCTGGCGCGTCCTGCCGTGAGCGCCACCATCGCCGCCTTCGAGGCGGACGGCGGCGAGGTCGTGGTGAGCCGGGTCGCGCCGCCCCGCGCGGCTGGCGGGGCCCTGGACAGCGTCCGCCTGGATGACGGCCGAAGCCTGCAGGCGGACGCATTCGTGTTCGCCTGTGGGCCGTGGCTCCCGGACGTGTTCCCTGCCCTCCTGGGCGAGATGATCGTGCCCCACCGGCAGGACGTGCTCCAGTTCGCGGTTCCGACGGGTGATGACCGGTACGCACCGGGCGCCATGCCCGTGTGGATCGACTTCGAGGGCTCGTTCTACGGCTTCCCGTCGTTCGACGGCGTGGGCCTCAAGGCCTGCCCGGACTGGCTGGGGCCCCGGGAACGCCCGGACGAGTCGGCCCGCGAGGTCGCCGAGGCGACCGTCGAGGCCTCCCGGGCCATCTTGCGGCGCCGCTTCCCGGCCATGGCGGAGCAGGCGATCGTGAGGACCTGGACGTGCTTCTACGAGGTCACCCCGGACGCCCACTTCGTGATCGATCGGCACCCGGACCTGGCCAATGCCTGGATCGCCGGGGGCGGCACCGGCCACGCGTTCAAGCACGGACCGGTGATCGGCGAGTACCTCGCGGCCCTCGTGGGCGGCGATCAGGCGGCCGCCGCGGCCCTCGCTCCACCGGACGACCGGTTCGCGATCCGGGCCCGCGCGACGCAGCCCAGCTTCCGCACGAGCGGTCGCAAGCCGCTGGACGCCGAGCTCGCCTGAGATCCGGCCTCGGGTACACTGCCACGGCCTCGTCCCGTCACGGACGATCGGGCGCCCGCGGTGGCCTTAGCTCAACCGGCAGAGCAGCGGATTGTGGTTCCGCAGGTTATGGGTTCGACCCCCATAGGCCACCCCACACCCCTCCCATGTGCGTACCATGACGGCGCGTTCGGTGCCATCGCGCGATCCGAGCCGCTGAGGAGAGACGATGTACGGGAAATCCACTCGCGGACTGCCCGGGCTGGGGCTTGCAGCTGCGCTCGTTGTCGCCGCGTGCGGCGGCGGTGGCGGCGCCACGCCAACACCGGCCGCCCCGACCCAGGCCGCGACGCAGGCGGCAACGACGGCACCCGAGACCGTCGGACCCTCCGCGACGAACCCGTCCACGGGCGCGCCAAGCCTGGACGCTCCCGCGTCCGTGCCGTCAGGCACCGAGTTCTCGGTCACCTGGACCGGCCCGAACGCCGAGAAGGACTACATCACCATCGTCGCGGCGGGCGCGACGAAGTGGACCAACGAGGACTACTTCTACACGAATGCCGGCAGCCCCGGAAAGCTCACCGCAGTGACCACGCCCGGCGCGTACGAGCTCTGGTACGTGTCCGGCAAGGACTCGACGGTCCTGGTCAAGCGACCGATCACGATCGCGCCCTTCTCCGGATCATTGACCGCCCCGGATACGGTCGGAGGCAACACGGAGTTCCAGGTCGCCTGGACCGGCTCCAACGGCCCCGGCGACTACATCACGATCGTGAAGCTCGGCGTTACGAAGTGGTCGAACGAGCGCTACTTCTACACGAAGGACGCCAACCCCGGGAAGCTGCTCGCACCGGTCGAGGCCGGGCCGTACGAGGTCTGGTACGTCGCCGCCGACGGCACCGTCCAGGTCCGCCGGCCGATCACGGTCACGGCGGTCACCGCGACGCTGAAGGCAGCCGCCGAGGTCGCCAAGGGCGCCACGTTCCCCGTGGAATGGACGGGTCCTGCCGGGCCCGGCGACTACGTGACGATCGCGCCCGTTGGTTCTCCGCAGACAACCTACCTCTCGTACTTCTACACGACCGCGGCGAGCCCCGGCACCCTCACGGCGCCGGACACGGCCGGCGACTACGAGCTCCGGTACGTCATCGGGCAGAGCACGGTGGTCGTTGCGACCATCGCCATCAAGGTCCGGTAGCCGGAGCGCGGAGCTCTTCCGCGCCCCGAAACCCGCACAACGCAACAGCCGGGCGGTCGATCCGCCCGGCTGTTCGCTGTCCGGAGGCAGGGCGCGCGGCGTTCGCCGGCGCGCCCTGCGATCAGTTCGTCGTGGCGCTGGCGGCCGGCTGGTCGTGATCCATGTCCGGGCCAAAGCCACCGTGGAACCCGCCGTCGCCGGGGCCGCGACCGCCGGAGGTGCCGGCGCGAACGGCCGCAGCGGTCAGCGAGCCATCGCCGCTCTTCGTGCCCTCGGCGACGAGGAACATGCCCACCTTGACGTCCGCGAGCTTGGCGGTCGCACCGGCGACGTTGTACGTCGTCGTGCCGGTGACCTTGATCGTCGCGCTCGTGCCGTCGCGCTGCTTGACGGTGATGGTGGAGCCGTCGATCGCCGTGACCTCGCCACCGAGGCGGGGCAGGATCACCGCGATTGAATCGATCGTGAAGGAGCCGTCGGTCTCCCTGGTCTGGCGGAAGCCGATCTCGTCGCCGACCTTGAGGTCGCCGAGGGTGATCGTCGCACCCGCCTTCGTGTAGGTGGTGCCGCTGTCAACCGTGATCGTGCGGGTCCAGCCGTCGTCGGTCTTGAGCGAGATGCTCGAGCCGGAGATGGCGGTGATCGTGACCCCGCCGCGACCGAACCCGGCCCCGCCCGGGCCGCCACCGCGCAGGTCATCGACGATTGTGGCGGTGGTGTCGGAGGTGGTCCCTGCCGCGAGGATGCTCTTCGGCGCGGCGGTGGCGCCGAAGGCGAGGACCACGGCCGCGAGCAGCGCGGCAACCGCGATCCCGAGGAGGCCGATCCGAGCCCAGGGCATCGGCGTGGCACGTTCTGCCGCGACCGCCCGGACCGGCTCGGGTGGAGAGATGAAGTCGTCCATGGTGTCTCCGTTGTTCCGGCCGCCGGCGTTCGTGGCGGTCCGTTGTCCACCAAGGTCGCGGTGGCGCCTGACAGGATGCTGAGAAGTTGCGCACCGTACGCCTGCCCGACGGGGATATACTCCCAGGGAGTATTGTCAACCCATATACCCGGAGAGTCCCGAATGACCACCCCCGGCCGCCCGATCGCCGCCGACGAGGACCCCGTCTGCGGCATGCACGTCGATCCCGAGACCGCCCGTGCGAAGGGTCTGGCTGTCACCCACGACGGACATGAGTACGTCTTCTGCGGCAAGGGCTGCATGCTCGAGTTCCGCGACGACCCGAACACCTACCTGGATCCCCGCCACCTCCCGATGATGTAGCCCCGCGCGCGGCGCTCGGCGCACTGCCGCGTCTCGATCGGAGGACGCACGGCCGAAAGATGGATACGCTGCGTCCGCGATGAGCAGACCCGGGATCGCGGCAGTGCTGTCCGCGCTGATTCCCGGCCTCGGGCAGGCCAGGCTCGGCGACCGGCGCCGCGGTCTCCTGATCGCCCTCCCCTTCGCGACCCTGCTCGTCATCGCCGTCGCCGCGCTGGTCATCGACCCGCGCAACGCGATCAACACGATCCTCTCGCCCGGCATGCTTGTCACGAGCCTCGTGATCGTGCTGGCGCTGGGCGCGTACCACCTCGCGGCGATCCTCGACGCATTCTCGATGGGCAACCGGCTGGGCGCGCGCCGGGATCCCCCCGTGCCCCGGCGCCGGGCGCTCGGCTCCCCGCTGCTGATCGTCGCCCTTGCGGGTGTGCTTGCGCTGTACGGGACGATCGAGTTCCTCGGCGTCCGTACCTACCAGGTGACGCAGGCCGTGTTCGTGAACCCCAGCAGCGGGTTCCAGATTCCCGCTGCGAGCTTCTCGTCCGGCCCGACGTCGAGCGGGCCCGTGACCGCGGCGCCTCCGCCCACGCCCACGCCCGTGCCCGTCCCTGCCTGGGCGACGGACGGGCGGCTGAACCTGCTCCTGATCGGCAGCGACGCGGGCCCGGGCCGCTGGCTCCAGCGCACGGACACCATGATCGTGCTGAGCGTGGAGGTCGCGACGGGACGCGCGGCGCTGTTCGGGATCCCGCGCAACATGATCAACGTGCCGCTCCCGCCGGAAAGTGCCGCGGCGTTCAAGGGCGGGCGCTATCCGTTCCTCCTCAACTCGCTGTACGTCTACGCCACGCAGCACGAGAAGCTTTTTCCCGGCGGTGACGCGCGCGGCTTCCGGGCCGTCACCGGCGCGATCCAGGAGCTCGTTGGGGTGCCGCTCGACGGCGCCATCGTGGTGAACCTCAACGGCTTCGTGGACCTCGTGAACGCCGTCGGCGGGCTCTGGCTGGACGTGCCGTCCACGCTGTACGACGCCAGGTACCCGCTGCCAGACGGCACCGGCTACATCGCCATCACGATCCCGTCCGGATGCCACAAGCTGACCGGCGAGCGGGCCCTGGAGTACGCCCGATCCCGGCACATGGATTCCGACTACGGCCGCATGCAGCGCCAGCAGCGGGTGCTCGTTGCGCTGGCGAGGCAGCTCGATCCGCTGGCGCTCCTGCCCCGCGTGCCGGACCTCCTGGACATCGCCCAGCAGAACCTGTTCACGACGATCCCGCTCGACGAGATCACGAACATGGCCATCCTGGCCGCGCGCGTCGAGCCGGGCGAGATCCAGACGATCCAGTTCTCGCCGCCGACATACCCGGAGTTCCTGACGGCGAAGGGCATCCAGCGGATCCGGGACCGTGTGGCAAGCGTCTTCGATGCGCCGACGGCCTCGCCTTCGGCTTCACCCACGGGACCCGCGGCCACGCCCAAGCCGTGCCCGAAGGCGTCATGACGAAACCCGGGATCGCCGCCGCCTTGTCTGCCCTGCTCCCGGGCCTCGGTCAGGCGCGGCTGGGATTGCGCCGTCGAGGAGCGCTCATCGCGCTGCCGTTCGTGGGCATCATCGTCCTCGGACTCGTGGCGGTCGCCCTCGACCTGAAGGGCGCGATCGAGACGCTCATCAACCCGGGCGTCCTCGTCGGGGTCCTGCTGCTCATCGTCGCAATGGGTGCGTACCACCTCGGAGCGATCGTGGATGCGTTTCGCCTCGGCCGACGGCTCGCTCCAGGCCAGCCGCCGGTCGGCCGGCGCGCGTTCGGGTCCCCGCTGCTCATTGCCTCGCTGGCCGCCGTGGTGGCGCTGTACGGCGTGATCGAGCTGCTGGGCGTGCAGGCGTACCGGGCGACGACGGCGATCTTCGTGAGCCCCAGCAGCGAGTTCCAGATTCCCGCCCCGAGCTTCGCGCCGAGGCCGACCCCGACACCGGGGGCCCTCCCGAGCGGCCCGATGACGGCACCGCCACCACCCACCCCAACGCCCGAGCCGGTGCCGCAGTGGGCACAGGACGGGCGCCTCAACCTGCTGCTCGTCGGCAGCGACGCGGGGCCGGGCCGATGGCTGGCACGGATGGACAGCATCAATGTGCTGAGCGTGGACATCGCGTCCGGCCGGATCGCGATCTTCTCGCTGTGGCGCTACACCGGCAACGTGCCACTTCCGCCGGAGAGTGCGGGCGCGTTCAAGAACGGCCGGTTCCCGGGCTGGCTCAACGCCCTGTATGTCTACGCGATGGGCCATCCGGACCAGTTCCCCGGTGGCGAGGCACGCGGCTTCCGGGCAACTGCCGGCGCGGTCCAGGAGCTGATCGGCCAGCCGCTGGACGGCGCGATCGTCGTCAACCTCAACGGCTTCGTGGATCTCGTCGATGCCATCGGCGGCCTGTGGATCGACATCCCGTTCGCGGTGCGCGACGACCGCTACGCCCTGCCGGACGGCCGCGGCTACATCGTGGTGAACTTCGCAGCCGGCTGCCAGAAGCTGAACGGCGAGCGCGCCCTGGAGTACGCGCGGACGCGCCATCAGGATTCCGACTACGGCCGGATGCGCCGCCAGCAGCGCGTGCTCGTGGCCCTTGGGCGGCAGGTCGATCCCATCGGGCTGCTCCCCCAGGTGCCGAAGCTCCTCGACATCGCCCGAGACAACCTGTGGACCACGCTGCAGCCGGGCGACATCGCGGGCCTGGCCCAGCTCGCGGCGCGAGCCGACAAGAACGACATCCAGTACTACCTCTTCTGGCCGCCACAGACGCCGCAGCGCCTGGACACCGCCGGGATCCAGCACGTCCGGGACGTCGTCGGCACGATCTTCGACGCGCCCACGCCGACCTCCGGGCCCACACCCGAGCCGACCCCGCCACAGAAGCCCTGTCCGCGCCCGTAGCATCCGCCGGCATGACGACCCTCGACTTCGACGACTACGACGTCCTCACGTTCGACTGCTACGGCACGCTCATCGACTGGGAGGCGGGCCTGCTTGCGGCGTTCCGGGACCCGCTGGCGAGCCATGGCATCAGCGAGTCCGGCGAGGACATCCTGGCTGCCTTCGCCCGGCACGAGGCGGAGCTCGAGGCGGGGTCGTACCGGCGCTATCGGGGGGTCCTCGGCGGGGTCCTCACGTCGATGCTGGCCCACTACGGCGAGACGGCCTCGCCGGACGAGGTCGCGACGTTCGGGGGCTCGGTGGCGGACTGGCCGGCGTTCCCGGACTCGGCGGCTGCGCTGGCGCGGCTCCACACGCGCTTCAAGCTCGGCGTCATCACGAACTGCGACGACGACCTGTTCGCGACCTCCGAGCAGCGGCTCGGGCTGTCGTTCGACTGGGTCGTGACGGCCCAGCAGGCGAAGCGCTACAAGCCCAACCCGCGCGGCTTCGAGCTCATGTTCGAGCGGGTGGGACTGCCGCCTCGACGGATCCTCCACGTGGCGCAGAGCCTGTTCCACGACCACGTGACCGCGAAGCGCCTGGGGCTGTCCACTGTCTGGGTGGACCGGCGCTCCGGCCGGCCCGGCGGCGGGGCGACGCCGCCCGCCGACGCGAGGCCCGACCTGATCGTGCCCGACATGGCGACGCTCGCGTCGCTGGCGGTCCCCGGGTGAGCGACCGCTCGGGCGGCCCCGACGACCCGCTTCGGGAGCGGCTGATCTCGTCGGAGGTCATCAAGCGCGGCCGCATCCTGGACTTCCGGGTGGACACCGTGGAGGCGGCGGACGGCCACCGCTCCACCCGCGACATCGCCGGCCATCCCGGGGGCGTGTGCATGGTCGCGATCGACGGCCAGGACCGGGTGCTGCTGGTCCGCCAGTGGCGCCACGCGACCGGCGGGCCACTCCTGGAGATCCCCGCGGGCACCCTCGATCGAGAGCCGGATGGCTCCGTGGAGCATCACGCCCTCGCGGCGGCGCGCGAGCTGGAGGAGGAGACCGGCTCACGCGCCGGGCGCTGGCAGTACCTCGGCGGGTTCTACACCGCGCCAGGATTCACGAGCGAGCTGATGCACCTGTACCTCGCGACGGAGCTCGCGTCGGCCCACGAGGGCGCGCTCCAGCCGGACGAGGACGAGCGCCTGGAGCTCTACCCCACGCCCTTCACCGAGGCCGTCGCGATGGCCGAGCGCGGCGAGCTCCGCGACGCGAAGACGGTCGTGGGCCTGTTCTGGGTCGCGCGCCTGCGGAACGTGCCGGCGATCTGATCAGCCCTGTGGCGGCGGGTCCACCTTCGCAAGCGCCTGGCGGTACAGCGAGGAGCTGGGGCAGAGCGCGACGGCGAGGCG
Source organism: Chloroflexota bacterium (assembly GCA_016191395.1). Taxonomy (GTDB): domain Bacteria; phylum Chloroflexota; class Limnocylindria; order Limnocylindrales; family CSP1-4; genus UBA5189. Next base: position 30,048 of record JACPOS010000016.1, on the reverse strand, counting down.
GAGATGGGTGCGCGCCTCCGCGGTTCGATCCAGCTTGCGCAGGCTGGCCGCGAGGGCGAAGTGCGCCCAGTGCGCTGACGGGTCCACGTCGAGGAGTGCCTCGAAGGTCTCGCGCGCCCGCTCGAACTGGCCCGAGTGGTGCAATGCCCGCCCGAGCGGCTCCAGGATGGAGCCCTTGCCGGGCTCCTCGAGCGCCGCGCGCTGGAGCACGATCGCGGCCTGGGCGTGGTGCCGGCTCTTGATGAGCGCGAGGCCGCGCTGGAGCAGCGCGTAGGCGCTCTCACGATCGGCGTCGTCGAGAGGATCGTCGGAACGCTGGAGCATGCCGCGATGGTTACACGGATCGCCGCGAGGCTCAGGCGCCTCGCCAGTCGGCCAGGTTGACGATCCGGAGGCGCGGGCTATCCGTCCGGCCGGGGATGCGGCCGCGCTTTGCGATGGGCTTGCCGTCGATCTCCTTGATGTCGCCGGTGAAGTCGATCGGCGTCGCGCCGCTGATGTACGAGCCCACCGCGTAGGAGTCGACCGGCGCTCCTGCCTCCTTGAACACGCCCATGCGGTCCGGCGTCAGGCCGCCCGAGACCACGATCTTGACGTGCTGGAAACCTGCCTGGTCGAGGCGCGCGCGCACCTCCTTGACGAGGTCCGGGGTGACGCGGCCCCGCTCCGACGGCGTGTCAAGCCGGATCCCGTACAGCTTGTCGCCCAGCGCGTTGGCGACGCGGAGCGCCTCCTCGGCCTCGTCCTTGAAGGTGTCCACCAGGACGATCCGGGGCACGTCGGGGTCCAGGTCGCGATCGAAGGCGAGGGCTGCCGCGACCGTGTCGCCCATGATCAGCACGAGTGAGTGAGGCATGGTGCCCGTCGGCGAGAGGCCCGCGAGGCGCGCGCCCGCGGGCGTGGAGGCGCCCACGCAGCCTCCGACGATCGCGGCATAGTCCAGGACGTCGGTGATGTCGGGGTGGACGTGGCGAGCGCCGAACGAGATCACCGGCTGCGGCGCGGCCGCCGTGACGCACTCTCGCGCGGCGGTGGCCCAGCCCGTCGACTGGGCGAGCATCCCCAGCAGCGCGGTCTCGTACAGCCCGAACGCCCGGTAGTGGGCCGTGATCCGGAGGACGATCTCCTTGGGCTCGATCGCGTCCCCGTCATCGAGCGCCTCGACCGTGACCTCGCCCGGATTGCTGGACGCGAGGGCGTGAGCCAGCAGGTTCTTCACCTCGTCGATCCCGCACAGGATCGCGCGCTGGCGCCCGAAGACCTCCATCGTGACCACGGGATTGAGGCCTTCGCGCTCGAGGACCTGCTCGGCGCGGGCGAAGTAGACGTCCGCGGATTCGCCGGAGAGGATCTCGCTCGAGGGCCGCGTGCGACGAACGTTCATCGGCCTCCATCTTCCTGGTCCGTGGCCGGTTCGGTGTCCGTGGCCGGATGGGCGGCGAGTGTACCGTAGGCCTCGGCCGGCGCCGGGGCCGGCACGGTCTCCTGCGCGGGACCGTGCGCCAACGTGGCGGGCTCGTCCACCATCGTGATGGGCCCGGCGGCGAGCGCCCGCTCGCGCCCGAGCCTGCGCCGTCGCCGAACGAGCACCACCGCGAGGATCAGGAGCAGCAGGAGCGCCGCGGCAGTCAGGCCGGAGAGGATGAGCCGCTCCTGGCCAAGCGCCGGGGCACGATCCACCATCGCGGACGCCGTCTTCGCCTGGCCGATCGCGTCGGAGGGGATGTCGGCCGCGAAGGCGCTGCGAGCGCCCCGGTACCGGGCCACTGGATCAACCCCGAGCAGCCCCACCTGGGTCACGAGGTCCGGCGCCTGCTCCACCTTGACCCTTGCCTCGGCGATCGCGTCCAGCGCCGCGAGCTGCTCGCGTGCGAGCGCGAGCACGTCCGTCAGGTCGTCTTTGGCCCCCTCGTAGGCGGCCCGCAGCGCCGGTCCTGGCGTGAGGCCCAGGTCGGCGGCCCGGCGCTCGATCCGGCCGCGGAGGTCCAGCACGGTCGTCGCGTCGGTCATGCGGGACGTGGCTGTCTCGAAGTCCCAGTTGCCCATCGGCCCGCGGATTGCCCACGGTGCCAGCCAGCCATCAGCGCCCTTCAGCAGCGCCCGATAGGCGTCACGTGCCGCGCGCCGATCGTCAAGCTGGGGCTCGTCTCCCGGCGCCAGCACGAACGCGCGAACCGCATCGATGACCGCGGCGGGATCGGGCCTGCCCAGGGGCTCCGTGAGATCAAGCAGCCGTTGCCAGTTGTCGCCAGCGGGAACGGTCTCGGGCGTCCCGGCGCCCGGGTAGGCGGTGAGATTCGCGGCCGCGTTCGCGAAGGCGTCGCGCATCCCGTCGACGCCGGCCGCCTCGGCGATCTCGTGGATGACCCAGAACGCGGCCGCGTACCCGAAGCGCTCCCGGTCGTCGGTCTCCTGGTCGCGAATGACCGCCGGTTTCGTCCAGGCCTCCAGGTCGCCGTAGCCCGGGTCGCCGAGGTCGGGCTCCTCCGGTGCATCGCCGGCCTTGCCACCCGTCGCGACCAGCGCGCGCCATGCGTACTCCTCGGCGAGCCCTTCGTAGATCCAGCGCTCCATGAAGAGGCCGTCGTTGAACCAGGCGTGCGACGCCTCGTGCACGATCACGTCCGGATCCAGGTCCTCGCTGACGTCGATCCGCTCCGCATCGGCGAGGAACAGGCCGGCAAACCCCTCCAGCGCGGGCGTGTACCGCTCGCGCACGTCCAGGTCGCGGACGACGGGCCAGTCGAGGCCGATCAGGCTCCGAAGCTCCGGCATCGCGTCGCGGAGCGTCCCCGTGACCGCGGTCTTCCACGCCGCGTCCTCGGGCCACGATTGCACGACGATCTCGACCCCCCCGTCGAGGGACAGCCGCGTCTCGGCATACGCGGCGCCGTTGTCCGCGGTCACGATGGCGAAGAACTTGCCGGGATCGTCCGGGCTGGCGCGCAGGATGGTCCCGGTGGTCGCGGACGTGGTGGCCTGCATCGGGTCGCCGGAGCTCTGGGTGTCGAACCCCGCCGGCGTGCGCACCTCGACGGTGCTGTAGCCCTTGTCGCCCCAGGCCCAGACCCCGAACGTGGAGAACGCAGCGCCGACCCGTGTCGGGATCGTGGAGCGTGGCTTGCCGCCGACGAGCTCGTACCGGATCGTGAAGCGCGTGCTCTGCTTGTAGAACAGCGCCTGGCTGATGTTGACCGTGGCCTCGACGTAGTCGTCGTGCTTGCGGGTCGTGATCCGGTCGGCGCTGCCGCCCGAGACGCTGACGGACGTCGCCTCCCGCTGGAGGGCAAAGCCGAAGGAGACGTAGTAGTAGACGAGCTGCGCCGTGTTGGGCTTCAGGTCCGTCTCCGTGATGTCGATCGCGACGTGGACGCGCCCGGAAGCGGGATCCAGCGTGTAGGTAGCCATGGCCTCGGTGCGCAGCGGGTCGGTCGCGGCGAGCACGGTCCGCGCGGCCGGTGGTGCGATCCCCAGCGCCGCCGCGGCGAGCACGGCCACGAGGACGCCGCCGACCCGCCGTCTCGAACCGCCTGCGGACGCGCCCATTCGGCTCAGGCTGGTGATTCGGGGGGTTCCGGCGACACGCGGGGTTCCGGCGACACCGTCGGTTCTGGCCTGGCGCGTCCCCGCCCGCGGACGATGCCCGCGAGGAGCACCATCGCGAGGAGGAGGAGCACCGTCGACACGATCCGAGCCCTGCCCACCTCGGCAGCCTTCGCCCACGTCGTCTGTGCGGCCTGGGCCGTCGCGTAGGCACCCTCGAGATCGCCCGCGGTGAACGCCACCTGGGCCGCACCAAGGCTGCGCCCGGGATCGGCGAACAGGAGGCCGACGGAGATGATCAGCTGCTCACCGACGCCGCTCTCCGTTGGTCGCGCCGCCTCCGCCTGGGTGATGGCCTCAAGGGTTGCCTGCTCCGCCTGTGCCTCGGCCGCGGCGGTGGCAAGCCCCGCGGTTCCCTCGAACGTGGCCTTCAGCGTGCCCGGCAGGGTCGCCCCGGCCGCGGCGGCCGCCGTCTCCAGCGCCTTCCGCTGGGCCAGCACGGCATCGGTTGCAAGCAACAGCTCGCGCGCCACATCGAACCGCCACGCACGCATCGCAAGCCGGGTCGCAGGCGGGAGCCGCCAATCCCCCGCGAGGGCGGCTGACCGCAGGTAGTAGCCGCGGGTCGCGGCCCGGTCCGCGAGGATCGCAAGGTCGTCCGGGCGCGCGACCCACGCCCGCCACAGGTCGCCGAAGTCTCCGCCGGTCTCCGACTCCAGGAGATCCAGCAGCCCGCGCCAGTCCGGCGGCCCGGACGCCTGCTCGGTCGACGCGGGATCGGGCTGGTATGCCCCGATCCCGGCCCTTGCCTTGGACCATACGGCGCGCATGTGCTCGGCGCCCGCGCGCTCGGCGATCGCTCGAGCAAGCGCGAGCGACGCTGCATACGCCCACGCCTCCGTGTCTGGCTTCTCGCTCCCGCTGGGGCCCCAGGCGTTCAGTGGGATGGCCGCGGGCGACGGGGTCTCCGGAAGCTCCGGCGCCACCGGCTCGATGCCCAGCTCCTTCGCAGCCACCTCGGCGTAGTACGAGGTGAACGCTTCGGCGGCCCAGCGATCTGCCACCATGCCACCGTTGAACCAGGCATGCGCAAGCTCGTGCAGGACGGTCCCGTCGGAGGCCGAGTAGGCGATCTCGATTCGTCGGTCTGCCGGGGCGAACAGGCCCGCGTAGCCGCCCGTGCTGCGGACGAGCGCCTCGTGCACCGCGAGCGGCCCGTCGACCGGCCACGGGACTCCGATCTCGCGCTCGAGCACGGGCAGCGCCCGCTCCACCAGCCTGCCGACGCGATCGCGCCAGGCTGAGTCGTCCGGCCACGCCTGGAGCTGGACCGTTGCGGACCCGGCTGCCATGGTCACCGTCCGCTCGGTCTGGTCATAGTCGGCTGGCCGGTCGGCGGAGATGTCCGCCACGAAGCTCAGCGGGGTCGCGAGCACGCCGCTGGTCCAGTGCTCGTGCCCGGTCCCATCGGGCACTGGGCCGTCCAGCGGGCCTCGGCCAACGGTGACGGAGTAGCCCTCGGGGAACCGGACGTCCACCGTTGCGCCCGGAGTCCCCGGCGTCGCGAAGGCCCACGCGGCAAACGAGACGAGTGATCGCGAGATTCGAACCGCCCGATCCGGCGCGCCGCCGGGATCCTTGACGTCGAAGTCCAGGGTCAGCGTCGTCGACTTGCCGCCCGCCAGGTTGGCACCGAGATCGATCTTGAGATTCGTGTATGTGTCCGTCGCCGAGCTGACGGACACCGCGGGCTGGGCGCCGCCTCCCGTGATCCGGAGGTTCGACACGCCCGGCAGGACGGTGATGTAGCCCACCCTGAAGAAGAACCGCTTGGTGACCGTGTCCTTGAGCTGGTTGGTCACGGCGAGCTGGACCGTCACCGCCACCCGGCCGACATCCGGCTGCACGTCGTAGGTCGTCGCGCCGACCATCGTGAGCCCGGGCGCCGTGGCGGCATCCGCGGGCTCGGGAGCGAGCGCCGGCACGAACCCGACCGCCGAGGCAATGACCACGGCGACGCCGAGCGCGACCGCCGCCCTGGCCGGACGGGCCCTCACGCCTCCACCGACGCGACCGGCGCCACCAGCTCTCCCAGCCGGCTCGCGAAGCGGGTGAGCAGCGCCTCGTTTCGAATCGGTCGCGTGGCGTACCCGTCCGGCACGCGACCGCCGATCCACAGCCAGCCTCGCGTCTCCTCGAAGACGCGGTCCGCGACCCCGGCCACGCGGGCGAGCGCAAGCCCGAGCTCGTCCTCGTCCAGCCAGCGCGACGGGATCTCCACCGCGGCGATGGGCCGACCGTCATCGGCGACGGAGAACTTCGCCAGCGGGAACTCGTCGTTCCAGCGCAGCAGCGTCCGGTATGCCCGCCGCAGGCCGTCGAGCAGCGGCGGCGCAAGGTGCGCCCACACGATCGCCCCGATGGCCGGATCCAGGATGAGCGTCACCCGCAGGTCGCGCCGCGTTCGTCCGTCGAGCGCCAGGTCCCACGCGACGATTCCCTCGCGCTCGGCGCGGGAGCCGGATTCCACCCCCAGCTCGCGCAGCCACCCCTCGACCGTGTCCGCAGTCGCGTTGATCGCTGGGTTCTTCGTGGTCCCTGGCATCGGCCGGAAGTCTAGCCGCGCCGTTCCATGGGGCCTTCATCGGTGCCTGCGTCGTGCGTGCGTCGTGCTCGCCTCCGGTCCGGCTCCGCCCTTGGGGGCCCATTCCGCGATGGTTCGACTCGAGCCGAACCAACGTGGGCATGCCCTCGAATCGCGAGAAGGTCGGGCTCGCCGAGCCGCTGCTCGTGTTCGCACCCTGAGCTTGATGGCGGCGTTGGTGCTACCCCAAAGCCAGATCCGTGGACAGGCAGGCCTGGTCGACTGTCATGCCTCCGCCTGGTGGGCGAAGCCGACGATCGACGACCGACGCAGATCGAGCAGCAGCAGCACGCTGCGGGCCTCCGCCTCGTCTCGACCCGCTTCCGCGCCTGCCTCCGATCGTCCTGTTTCCTTGGAACCATTCGGAAATTGGCGACGAGGGGAGATTGGCCCCCGGCCCGGCGATCACTCGAACCGACTGCGATCGCCGATGCCGAGGTGCCGGGCCGGGGGCCGGTGCCGGCGCTGTGGCGCTAGCTGTGATTCCCGGACACGTTGGTCGCGCTCCGGGTGGCACCAGGCGGTTGTCATCTGCCAAACCCATTGGTCGTAGGTGCCAGAACCATCCGTTCTCGCGGTCGGCAGGCCGCCGCCCACGCTCGAGATCACCCGCGCTGGCCGGATTCCCACCTCGAGCCGCACCTACCACCACCCCTGTTGGTATCTGGCAAGAGACGCGGTCGCCCGGAACGGGTGTCAACAACGTCAATGGGAACCAAGCTAGCCGGCGGAGGCGGCCTTGTCGCGCGCTGCCTTCGCGGTCGCGGCCCCCTCGACGGAGCCGCCGGACTTCACGACCCGGGTCTTGAAGTCGACGCTCCGCACGTTGCCGCCGACCTTCACGTTGCGGCCGAGCCGGGCGCCGCGCGGGACGATCGACTGCTTGCCGACCACGGTGATGCCGGTGTTCAGGCGGCCGGGTTCCTGCTTGTTCGGGGGCCCGTCGTACGGCCCTTCGCCCACGATCGCGCCCTGCCCTATCACGACCTCCTTGTCCAGTATCGCCCGATCGACGACCGCGCCCGCGCGGATCACGGAGTCGAACATGACGATGGAGTCGCGCACGACCGCCCCGACGTCCACCCGGACGCCAGGCGACAGCACGCTGTTGACAACCGTGCCGTCGATCACGCAGCCGTGGCTGATGAGGCTGCGATGGATCTGTGCGGTGGCACCCACCTTGGCCGGGGCGCGCTCCTCCGAGCGGGTGTGGATGACCCACTCGGCGTCATAGAGGTCAAGCTCCGGACGATCCTCGAGGAGGGCGAGGTTCGCCTCCCAGAAGGACTGGATCGTCCCCACGTCCTGCCAGTAGCCCGAGAACCGGTAGCCGAAGACCCGGGCTCCGCTGTCGAGCATCGCCGGGATCACGTTCGCGCCGAAGTCCACGAGGTCCTCGCTCAGCCAGCGGCGCAGAGCTCGCTTCGAGAAGACGTACACGCCCATCGAGGCGAGGTCGCTCTTGGGCTGCTTGGGCTTCTCCTGCCAGTCGATGACCTTGTCGTTGTCGTCCATCGCCAGGATCCCCATCCGCGTCGCGTCGGCCAGGGGCACTCGGCGGACCGCGATGGTCACGTCTGCCCGGCGGCGGCGATGCGCCGCGACGAACGGCTGGTAGTCCATCTTGTAGATGTGGTCACCCGCGAGGACCACGATCGTGTCGGCGTCGGAGTGCTCGATGACGTTCAGGTTGCGGAGGACCGCGTCGGCCGTCCCGCGGTACCACTCGGCGACGCGGCCGCGCGCGATGTACGGCTGGAGCAGCTTGATGCCGCCCTTGTTCCGGTCCAGGTCCCAGGGCCGCCCCAGGCCGATGTGATCGTTCAGGGAGCGCGGGTTGTACTGCGTGAGGACGAGCACGTCGGTGATGTCCGAGTTCACGCAGTTCGAGAGGGCGAAGTCGATGATCCGGTACTTGCCCCCGAACGGGACCGCGGGCTTGGCCCGCACGGAGGAGAGGATGGACAGGCGCTCACCCTCACCGCCGGCGAGGATCACCGCCATCGTCCTCTTCACGGACTGATCCTAGCATCGGGCCGGAGGCCGGCCGGGATCAGCGGGGCAGGAACAGGCGGGGGTTCACCCAGTTGCCGTCGAGCTGGACCGCCCAGTGGACGTGCGGGCCCGTGGTCTGGCCGGTCATGCCCACGTAGGCGATGAGCTGCCCCTTGGCCACGAACTGCCCCGCCTGGACGACGGGGCGGTACGCCTGGTTGTCCACGTGGGCGTACCAGCTGACGAGGCGCGAGGAGTGGGCGATGATCACGATCCAGGCGGTGGAGTAGGGGCTCCTGCCGGCCCAGATGACCTTGCCGGGCCCCGCGGCCCGGATGGGCGTGTACATCGCGTTCGCAATGTCGATGCCGGTGTGGAAGTGGCTGCAGTTGCCCAGCGGCGGCTCCCACGAGAAGCCCGTGCAGCCGAACTCCTGGGTGATCCGGCCGCTGATCGGCCACTGGAAGGTGCCGTTGTAGACCGATGGGATGCCGCCCTTGGCGAGCGCCTCGGCGACGAGCTTGGCGATCAACGCCTCGAGCTTCTTCTCGGCCTCGATCTGGGCCGCGAGGTCGGCGGCCAGCTTGGCCTTGTTCGCGGCGAGCGTGGCGTACGCCGCGTTCTGCTGGCTCAGCAGCCGGGCGGTCTCCGCTTCCAGCGCCGCGAGCGAGGCGCGCGCGTCGTTGAGGTCCTTCAGCTGCGCGTCCAGCCGCGCCTTGGAGTCGGCCGCGAGCTGGTGGAGCTCGGTCGTCTGCTGCTGCGCGAGCTCCACGTTCTGGTGGAGCACGGCCAGGACCTGCTTGTCCGAGGCGATCTGGTCGGCGAGGAGCTTGTCCTGCTCGGCGAAGTCGAGGTGGTAGCCGACCTCGGTCAGCACGTCGGTGAAGTCGGCGCTCGACAGCATCGTCTGGAGGAACGACGTGCGGTCCGTGTCGTATGCCTCGCGAATGCGCGAGGCGAGCAACGCCACGCGAGCGTCCAGCTCTGCCTGCTTCGCGGCCTCCTCCGACTGGATCTCGGCGAGCTCGGCGTCGAGGCGGGCGCTCGTCGCCACGAGCTCGTCGACCTGGTTCTGGCTCCGGGCGACGTCGACCACCATGGACACGATCTGGGTCTTGACCGTCATGAGGTTGGCGTTGATCTCGCTCAGGGACTGCTTGGTGCTCGAGATCCGCGCCGAGAGGGTCGCCTGGTTCGCCGTCAGCGCCGTGATCGCCGCCTTCTGCTTGGCGATCAGCTTCTGGAGATCCTGCTGGCGCGCATAGGCGTCCGAGAGGGCGTCGGCGGAGGCGATCCGCGGCGAGGCGGACAGGAACAACCCTCCGAACGTGGAGAGGGCGAGCAGCAGGACGACGGCGCGATGGCCGAACGTCTGGTCAGGCGTGGAGCGGCGCATCGAGCGGCGTATTCATCGTCTGGCGTCTCCGTCTGGGAGGAGAGCGCCGTCCCGCCTGGGCACACGCCGGGACGACTGACCGGTGACCAGGCCCGATGGTACTCCGCGAAGACAATGCGGCCACCGGTACCTTGGTCAGGAGGGCAGGGCGACCATGCTCCACAGGGCGCCGGCGATGAGGAACGGGCCGTAGGGCACGAAGCTCTTCATCGACAGCCGCCGGGTCACCACGAGGACCGCGACGACGATGCCCGCCAGCAGGGCGCCGGCGACGAGGCCGTAGAAGAGCTTCAACGCACCCGCGAGCAGGCCCACGCTGACGAGCAGCTTGAGATCGCCCTGGCCGATCGCGCCCGCACCGAACGGGATGGCGAGGAGGTACAGACCCACGGGCACGCCGATCGCGGCGGCGGTCGCCCAGGCGAGGTCATCCACCGTGTGGACGTAGGGACCTGCACCCGTTGCGAAGGCGGCGAGCGCCAGGACGACGAGCGGGAGCGTGATGACGTCCGGCAGCAGCTTCTGGTCCAGGTCCGTCGCGAAGAGCAGGACCAGCGCGACCACGTAGACCCCCACGAACGCGAGCTGCGCCGGGTTCCCCTCGAATCTCGCCGCCGTGCCCCAGAATGCCGCACCGCCGAGGAGGACGACCAGGGGCGTGCGCCAGTCGACGCCCCGGACGGAGCCGCCCTCGTGGGCCGGCCAGCGGGCGGCGATCCGGTCCGAGACGAACCCCCAGGCGAGCCCGAGGATCGCGGCGATGATCGTCGTCATCGGCCGGGGCGTGCCGCCGGGGGCGTGGGCGCCCTCAGCCTTTCGCGCCGGCGAGGGCGAGCTCCACGAGGGTGGCGTGCGACACGCCGGTCGCGCCCCGCGCCGCGTACGGCGCGACCTTGCGGAAGTACCCCGTGCCCGCGATATCCAGGTGGACCCACGGCTTCGTGACGAACTCGCTGATGAACAGGGCGCTCTTCACGAGCCCGCCCTCGTTGTTGCGCGAGAAGTTGACCAGGTCGCCGTACCAGCTCTCCATGTCGGCGCGGTACTCCTCGACGAGGGGGAGCTGCCAGTACCGCTCGCCCGCACGATCGCCCGCGGCGATCACGTCGTTCATGAAGCTCTGCGGCGTCCCGAAGGCGCCCGTGACCAGCTCGCCCAGCGCGCGCGAGACCGCGCCGGTGAGGGTCGCCACATCCACCAGGTGGGTCGCACCGAGCTGCTCCGCGTACGTCAGCGCGTCGGCGAGGATCAGGCGTCCCTCGGCGTCGGTGTTGGTGATGTCCACCCACTTGCCGTTCAGGGCCTTGACCACGTCGCCGGGGCGCGTGGAGTGCGGGCCGGGCATGTTCTCGACGGTCGGTGCGACCGTCAGGAGCGGGGTGCCGGGCGCGAGCCGCTGGACGGTGACGGCCGCAGCGATCACCGTGGCAGCGCCGGTCTTGTCCATCTTCATCTCTTCCATCCGGTCGGACGGCTTGATGGAGATGCCGCCGGAGTCGAAGCAGACGCCTTTGCCCACGATGGCCAGGTGCCGGCCGAGCTTGTCCTTCTCGCCCTGGCGCCCGGAACGCATCACGATCATGCGCGGCGGGTTGTCGCTGCCACGGCCCACCGCCATGAACAGGCCCATGCCCATCTCGGTGGCCTTCTCCGGGCCGATGACGTCGATCCACAGGTCGTGCTTCTCCGCGAGGCTCCACGCCTCCTCGGCCATGACCTCCGGGCTGACGTCGTTCGACGCGCGGTTGGACAGCGTGCGGGCGATGTTCGCGCCCTCGCCCATGATCACGCCGCGCTCGGCTGCCTTCGCCAAGCGCGCACCGTCCTCGCCGGGCGCGACGATGATCAGCTCGTCCAGCTTCGGCGGTCCGTCCGCGTAGCCCTCGCGATAGATCGAGGCGGGGTCGTAGCTGCCCTCGACCACGCCGCGGGCGATGAGCTCGGCGACGGCCGCCGCGCCGCCCTCCAGGCCGGACAGCGGGGAGATCCAGAACGCGAGGGAGTGCACGGCGCGGCCGGCAAGACGCCGCTCACCGGTGGCGCCGAGCTTGACCACGGTCTCGCGATCGAGGTCCTTGGCGTCGCCCGAGCTGACCGCCATGAGGCGGGCCGCGCCTGCGTCGCCGGCGGTCGCGAGCACGCTCTTGAACCGCTTGCCCGTCAGCTCGCCGAAGTCGGCAAGCGACTTGAGCTCGCCCCCGGCTCGCTTGTCCAGCTCGCCGAGGGGGCCCGTGAATTCGGGCTGGCCGACGATCGGAACGGCGAGGACGTCTGCCTTGACGTCCCACGGCTGATCGAGGACGACGCGAACCTGCACGGGACGAAACCCCTCCGAAGCAGCGGTTACGAGGGCCTGGGCCGACCCGGGGGCGAGTGTACGGCGGGGCGAGGCTTCGGTCAGGACGGCCCGGCCTCGGCGAGGGCGTCGTCGATGCTGCCGCTCGCCTGCTCGATCGCCAGGACCGCCTGCGTCAACCCGCCTCGCGCGACCTCGGCCACGATGACGAGGATGGTTCGCCGGTCCGGCGGCAGCAGCGCGAACGCGGCGCGCTCCTCGCGCCGCGCCGATTGCACGATCAGCGTCACCTCGCCGTGCGAGGCCACGAGCGCCGCGTAGAGCGCCTTGAGCGCGGCGTCGTACGCGCTGTTCCGATCGATCCATTCGTCCAGCACGGTGGGCTCGGTCCCGGCGATGAGGCGGACGCGCAGCGTCTTGACGTTCGCGACCACGAGCAGCGCCTGGTCGAGGATCGGGATCGCGTCCTGGAACTGCCCGGCCACGCCCTTCGCGGCAGCCTCCAGCACGGTCGTGTCGTGGCTCGCGATGAGCGCGGTCAGCTGCGAGGCATCCGCCGCCCGCCCGGTCACCTGCTGCCAGTGGGCAGCCAGGCTCGACGCCGAATCGATCGCGGCGAGGACCGCCGCGCGGCGCACGAGGGTGGCATTGCTGTAGTCGATCGCCGCGTTCGGGCCGTCGCCGGGCAGCCCGATCAGCGCCTCACGCAGGTCGTGGGTCGCGCTGTCGATGGCGTCGGCGATCTCGCCGCCCCGGTCGAGGGCGGCGCGGAGGCGCGTCGGATCGGCGCTGCCCACCTCCGATAGCGCGGTCTTCGCCTCCGTGGCCAGCTGGTCCACGTCGTCCGAGATGCGCTGGAGCTCGATGGTGGCGAGGTCCAGCCGGCTGCCGATGCGGCTGTCGCCGGCCCAGGTCAGCTCCGCGCGAGCAAGGCTTCCCGGTGCGTGCCATGACCCATCGACCAGTCCGGCACCGCTCGCGGCGAGGACTGCGAGGAGGGACGTCCAGCCCGCGCCTCGGAGCACGCGACCGAGGGGCTCCTGGATGCGGGAACGCGCGCTCGACATGCCGCGGGATCGTAGCATCGGCACATGCGCCCCGAACCCTGCCGTGGACCCAGCGATCGATCGCCTCCTCGAGGCCATGCCCAAGGCGGAGCTGCACCTCCACCTCGATGGCTCGCTGCGCATCGGGACGGCGCTGGAGCTCGCCCGGTCGCGCGGCGTCGACGCGCCGACGACGTGGCGCGGGATGTACCAAGCCCTCGTCGCGCCGATGCCATGCCGGGATCAGGCAGAGCTGCTCCGGGCCTTCGACCTCCCGATCGCGCTCATGCAGGACGCCGAGGCGCTGGAGCGGATCACCGCGGAGCTCGTGGAGTCGAAGGCAGCAGAGGGCGTCCGCTACGTGGAGATCCGCTGGGGGCCGCTGCTGCACGTCGCGCGCGGGATGTCGCTCGCCGAGGGGATCGAGGCGGTGATGCACGGTGCCGAGGTCGCGGCCGCCCGCACGAACACGGTCGTGCGGCTGATCTGCACGGCGCTGCGGTCCCACGACCCGGACGGCAACGTCCGCCTGGCCGAGACGGCGTCCCGCTTCCGTGCCCGCGGCCTGACCGGCTGGGACCTCGCAGGCGACGAAGCCGCGTTCCCCGACCCATCACTTCATGCCCGGTCGTTCGCGGCCGCTCGCGCCGGCGGGCTGCGGATCACCGCCCATGCGGGCGAATGGGGCGGCGCGGCCCAGATCCGGCGCGCGCTGCAGGTGGACCCGGAGCGCATCGCCCACGGCCCTGGGGCGGCGGACGACCCGGCGCTCATGGCGGAGCTGATTGCCCGCGGCGTCTGCCTGGACCTGTGCCCGACCTCCAACGCCCAGTCCGGCAGTGTCGCGTCCATTTCCGCCCACCCGGTGGCGTGGCTCCATCGCGCCGGCGTCCCCGTCACCCTCTCCACCGACGACACCACCGTGTCCGACATCTCGCTCACCGACGAGTACGGACGTGCCCTCCGGGCCATCGGCATGACGCTGGCGGAGCTGTGGGCGATCGACCGGTTTGCGCTGGACGTCGCCTTCGCCGACGAGGCGACGCTGGCGCCTCTCAGGGTCGAGTTCGACGCCTGGGCCGCGGGCATCCCGGAGCTCGCGCCCGCAGCGGGCTGACCGCGCCGGGCTGAGCTAGCGAGCGAGGCGCTCCAGGATCGCCGCCAGCTCCGCGGCATCAGCGGCGACGGCGAACGGCGCGTCGCTCTCCGGGACCGCCCCGAGCGCCTCGCGCGACGTGACACCGGTCAGCATCAGGATCGTCCGCGCGCCGACGGCATTCGCGGCCGCAAGGTCCGTCCCGATCCCGTCGCCGATCACGATCGCTTCCGTTGGATCGCGCCTGACCGCGTGGGCCGCCTGCTCCATCAGCAACGGCTCCGGCTTGCCGATCACGAGCGGCGTCACGCCCGACGCGACCTCGATCGCCGAGACGATGCTGCCCGCGCCGGGCCGCAGCCCGCGCTCCACCGGGTAGACAGGGTCGCGGTTCGTGGCGATGAAGCGGGCGCCGCCACGGATGCAGTCCGCCGCAGCGGCGATGCGCAGGTACGTCAGCTGCGGGTCCACGCCCGCGACGACAGCCTGCGGCGCCCCGGCGGCGGCGACTCCGTCGATGCCCTCGCGGCCCATCCGGTCCGCCGCGAATCCGGCGTTCACCACCTCGATGCCCACGTCGCGGAGCTCGCGATCCAGCCCGCCGGCGCCCACCGCGAGGACGCGACGCACCTCCGGGTGATGCTCCTGGAGCCACAGCGCAGTCGCCCGGGGGGCGCTGATGACCCGATCCTGCGTCACGGGCGCCCCGAGCTCCGTGAGCCGCGTGACGTAGTCCGCCCGGTAGTGCATGGAGTTGTTCGTCACGTAGACCACGTCATCGCCCGCGTTCGCGCGAGCCATGAGCACGGCGGCGACACCGGGCACGGGATCGTCGCCTCGGTAGACGACACCATCGAGATCGACGAGCAGCAGGAGCGACATGGGCCGCCGAATGCTAGCCCGCGACCGTGATCCATGCGGCCCTTGTGGCGGTCCGGTCCGCGGCGCACGCTGAGCGGCGTGATTCGCGTCATTGCGGCGCTCGCCGTGGCGATCGTCGGGTTCCCGCTCGCCGCGCGCCCATTCCCGATCACGGTCGCGGGCTGGTTCGGCTGGCTCGGTGTCGCGCTCGCGGTCGGTGCGCTGGCACGGCGGCCGCGACGCATCTGGGTCGTCCTGATCGGGCTCGTCGTGCTTGCCGCGATCGCCCATCCGATGGGCTGGGACGGCGACCTGCGCCGGTACTGGTGGCTCTCGTCGGCGATCGCCGCGGTTGTCGCCATCCTCGGATTCCTGGGCGGGACCCTGCTCGGCGGGCGCACGAGCGTCGACGAGGGTCTCCGCGCGTGGTGGGCGGCGATCGGGCTCGCCGGGCGGCGGCTCGTGATGGGCGCGCTCGTGGTCCTCGCGCTGGTGCTCGTCGGGGACGGCAGCTACGCGTTCATCGTCGCCGGAGGCGATTACGCCGCCCAGAAGCCGAACCCGGCCCCGTGCGACAACCCGGGGCAACGCTACGGCTGGGCCTTCGACCCGATCAACTACGACGGCTCGGGCCAGCCGACCGCTCTCGATCCGTCGGCCGCCAACCGCATCTGTACCGATCCCCTGCCGCCGGCCGGCAAGGACGTCGTCTCGAGCGACGGCATCTCGATCGCGGGCTGGTACATCCCCGCCGGGAGCGGGGTTGGCCCGACCGGGCCGACGGTCGTGATCGTTCACGGCGGCCAGGCGAACAAGACCGACGGCCTGCGCTACGCGCCGGCGTTCCACCAGGACTACAACGAGGTGATCATCGACCTGCGCAACACCGGCCAGAGCGGCGGCACGCAGTCATCCGGCGGGCTGTACGAGCAGCGCGACCTGCGGGCGATGATCGACTGGCTCGAGCGCACGAAGCACCCGACCTGGCTGGCGGTCATGGGCAACTCGAACGGCGCCTCGACCACGCTGGCCGAGGCGGTCGGCGATCCGCGCGTCAAGGCGCTGATCCTCGATTCGATGCACGCGGGCGTGGAAGTCCAGATGGGCAACATCATCGAGACCGAGCACGGCTTCCCCGCCTGGCCCGCGGGCATCGCGCTCGTCGCCGGCGCGAACCTCAGGCTCGGTGGGGACGTGACCGCGGTCGACCCGATCAAGCTCATCGGCCGGGTCGTCACCCGGCCGATCCTGCTCACCCACGGCAGCGCCGACAAGGTCGACCGACCCAACGAGAGCGTGGAGCGCAATGTCGCTGCCGCCGTGTCCGCGGGCGTCGACGTGGAGCTCCACATGTGCCTCGGCGCAGGACACGGCGAGGTCGTCACCGTGTGCAATGCGCAGTGGGCCTCGTGGGTCACCACGTTCCTCACAGCGCACGGTGGTCGCCGGCCAATTCCGACGCATGCTCCCGAGCCGCCGCCGACCCTCGGCCCCCATCCGTGATTACCCCACTTGCATCACCAACGAGACATCGACCGTGGCGTCGAATTCGGGAGCCCCGGGAAGCGCTGGTACGATCGGCCAATGCCAAACGAACGAAGCTGGATCGACGTCCCGGGCGCCCGCCTGGCCGCCGAGGTCGAGGGCGACCCTGGCTCGCCGCCGATCCTGCTCGTGCACTCGGCGGTCGTGAATCGCCGATCGTGGGACGAGGTCGTCCCGCACCTGCTCGATGCCGGCTACCGCGTCATCCGCTACGACATGCGCGGCTTCGGCGAGTCGACCGCCCAGGATGTCGCGTTCCAGGGCCATGCGGATGTGCTTGCCGTCCTCGATCACGTCGGGGTCGGGAGGGCGGCGATCGTCGGGAACTCGATGGGCGCACACTTCGCGTTGGACGCGGTCCTCGCGGAACCGAGCCGGTTCGTGGCCTACGCCTGGCTCGGCGGCGGGATCAGCGGGTTCGACAAGGAGCCGTCGCCGGAGGAGCAGGCGCTGTTCGATGCCGAGCAGGCCGCAGAGAACGCCGCCGACTGGGACCTCGCGACGGATCTGGACGCGCAGATCTGGATGGACGGCGCGGGGCAACCGCCGGCACGCGTGCGTCCCGAGGTGCGAGCCGCGTTCAAGCGCATGGACCGCGAGCTGCTGGAGCCAGGCCGGGTGTACGGCAACCGGCAAAAGGCCGATCGGCCCGCGATCGGGCGGCTCGGGGAGGTCGCTATCCCAACGCTCGTGGTGGTCGGCGAGCTCGACACGGTCGGAACAAGGGCCTCCGCGGACCTGCTCGCGGCCGGCGTTGCCGGTGCGCGGCTGGTCAGGCTGCCGAACGTCGCGCACATGATTGGCATGGAAGTGCCCGACACGGTCGCGTCGATGCTCGTTGAGCTGCTCGCGCCGCTGCCGCGCTGGAGCTGACCGGATGCCATCCCGACGTCGCAACGTGCCGGGCGCCGCGTTGGGCAGCCGGGCGATCGGCGGCAGCCGCCCGAACCAGCACGCCGCCACGCAGCCCGGGCCGCTCAGGCGGGATTCGCCGTTCGGCGCGACCCGGATCCTGATCGACGGGCGGAACGTCCAGCGTGCCCTCGAGCGCGGCTCGACGCCCGGGTCCATGCCCACCGCCACCCTGGTCGCGCGGCTCCGAGCCGCGTTCTCTCCACCGACGGAGGTGGAGCTGATCCTCGATGGCCACGCCGGGCCCACGCCCACCGGGCGGATCGCCCCGAGCTTCAGCGTCGTGTTCGGACGCGGGGTGAGCGCGGATCACGTCATCGCCGAACGCGTCGTCGAGGCATTCCGGGCCCTTGGACCCGTGGATTCGGACAACGTGCTCGTGGTCTCCGACGACCGCGAGGTCCGGGCGCAGGCGCTCCGCAATGGCTGCCGCGTCCAGGGCACCGCGTGGCTCGCGGGCCACCTCGCCGCGCGCGCGGGCGCGGCCATCGCGCGAGGCACCTCCATCGGGCAGGGCCGGCCGCCACGTCCGCCACGCACCCCGCGCGATCCGTCGTCGCGCGATCGGTCGTCGCGCTAGGATTTCGCGGTGTTCGACGCCATCGGCCAGATCTTCCAGGGAGTCATCGACTTCCTGCAGCCGATCCTCCTCCCCGACTGGCGCGCCCTCATCAACCTCCTGCCGATCTTCCTGGTGATCGGGGTGGTCGGTCCCCTGATCAGCCTGCTGGTCCTCGGCTGGGTCGTGTACTTCCTTGGCAAGCCGCGCTCGCGGATCCCCTACTCCGACCCGGTGCCGCAGCCAGCGCGGCTCGTCGACGGCGCTCCTGACTACCCGGCCGGCGAGCCGTACTGCGCGTTCGATCGCCTGGTCTACCCGCCCGGCGCCACGCGCTGCGACTCCTGCAAGCGCGACCTCGCCGTCATCTGCCCGAAGTGCAACACCGGCCGGCCGGCGTTCATCGACACGTGCGGGACCTGCGGGCTCGTCCTCCGCATCGACCGCGGCGTACCCGCCCTGCGTGCCGCCGGTCCGCCACCCGGAGGCGCTGCCGCCGCCTAGCGTCGCGGCGATGACGAGATCCCGAGGGAAGCCGCGTCGCAGGCGCTGTTCACCGCCGGCACGATCATCCTCGCGCTCGCGCTCGCGCTCGCGCTCGCGGCGACGCCCTGCCGCGCTGCTGCTCGTGGTCGGCTTCCTGATGGTCCTCGTGACCTACTCCGGCTCGCACTGGTTCACCGGGCTCCACGCCTACTCGGGGCTGTAGCCGCCGACCTCAGCCCTCGGGCGCGACCTCGACTGGGGGCGCTGCCGCGGCATTCGCGCCGGGGACCTCCACGCCAACCGTCTGTCGGAGCGCGGCCGCGCGACCGCGAAGGTCGCGGAAGTAGTCCGTGTTGGTGATCTCGGCGACCTTCCTGGCCTGCCGGGCGTGGTCGATCTCGATGGTGAGCTCGCGGACCTGCCGACGCAGTGCTTCCTCGCGGGCCCGGACCAGGCCGGCCATGCGCACGAACGTCCGTGCGAGCGTCCCCAGCGGGTCCGTGCGCGCCGCGACGACGTCGAGCGACCTCGCGTCGAAGGCGTCCGTCTCCAGGTCCTCCGCCGCGACGGTGACGCGCCGTACCTGCTCCAGGTACTCCAGCTCCAGGTCGCGCAGGCGCTTGGCCGAGAGCGCGGAGCGGAGCCGGGCATCCAGCAGCGCCGGCTCGAACGGCTTCGGCAGATGGTCCAGCGCGCCCATTTCGATGCACCGCACGACGCTCGCCGTGTCCTCGACGCTGGAGATCACGATGACCGGCAGCTCGCGCAGGTTCGGGTCGGCCTTGATCTCCGCGAGCGTCTCGAAGCCGTTCTTGCGCGGCATCTCGATGTCGAGCAGCACGAGGTCGAACGCCTGCGCCCCCAGCGCGACCATCGCCTCGACGCCGTCCTCCACCGCCTCGACCGTGTGCCCGCGCACCTTCAGGGCGCGCGTCAGCGCAAATCGATTGACCAGGCTGTCCTCCACGACGAGGATCCGGCCGGAGGTGTCAGGCATCCCCTAGATAGTGCGCGCGCCGCGCCCGCCCCGCGCAGCGGACGTGCTCAGCCAAACGAATGGACGCGCGCCGGCTGCCGATTCGCTCAGGCACGACCGTTTCGGGCGATTCGGCCCGTCCACGAAATTGCGCCGAATGAGTAGCCTGTTCGTCGTGAGCCTCGTCCTCGACAACCTCACGAAGCATTTCGGGACCGTCACTGCGCTCGACGGGATCTCGTTCAGCGTGAAGCCGGGCGAGGTGTTCGGGTTCCTCGGCGGCAACGGCGCCGGCAAGACGACCACCATGCGGATCGTCCTGGACATCCTCCGTGCGGACAGCGGCTCCGTGACCTGGAACGGCCAGCCCACGGCGGAGGCTCCGCGCGCCACGTGGGGCTACCTGCCCGAGGAGCGCGGCCTGTACCCGCGGATGGGCGTCCTTGACCAGCTGGTCTTTCTGGGCGACCTGTACAAGCTGTCGCGCAAGGAGGCCGCCCGACGCGCGAAGGACTGGCTTGAGCGGTTCCAGATCGCGGACTACGCGAAGCGCCGCGCCGAGGAGCTGTCCAAGGGCAACCAGCAGAAGATCCAGTTCATCGCCGCCGTGCTCCACGAGCCGCCGGTGCTGCTGATGGACGAGCCGTTCGTCGGCCTGGACCCGGTGAACGTGGCCCTGTTGAAGGAAGCGTTCCTGGAGATGAAGGGCCGCGGCGCGACGATCGTCTTCTCCACCCACCAGATGGAGATGGTCGAGGAGCTGTGCGAGTCGGTCGTGCTGATCGATCGAGGCAAGGTGGTTCTGGGTGGCCCCGTGCGCGAGGTGCGCCGCTCCACGGGCCGGCAGGTCATCCGATTGGCGATCGACGGCGACACCGAGCTCGCCTGGCTCGCCGACGTTCCGGGCGTGAGGGTCGTCCGGCCCGGCCAGGACTACGCCGAGCTCGACGTCGAGCAGTCGGTGGATCCCGAGACGGTCCTGCGCGCCGCCCTTGACCGCGGCAAGCGCGTGACACAGTTCCTCATCGACGACCCGTCGATCGAGGAGATCTTCATCGAGAAGGTCGGCCGGAAGCCGACCGAGGAGCTGCACCTCGTGGGGACGGGCGCGGCGAGTGGTGGTCCCGGCGCGCCGGCGGGTTCCGGCGCTGGCGCGGGTGCCGGCACGGGGGCGAGCACCGGCACGGGGGCGCCAGCATGAGGATGGATCGCGGCAACGTCATCGCCGTCGCGCGGCGCGAGTACGTCGCGCGCGGGAGCACGCGCACGTTCAAGCTCACGACGATCCTCCTCGTGGTCGTCGGGTTGGGCATCGCGCTCGCTCCGGTGCTCTTCCGTGCCGTGTTCGGCGAGGGAAAGCAGACGACGATCGAGGTCGTGGTCGGCGACTCGAACCCCGCGGTCGACGTCGGCTCCACGCTCGGCGCGATCCTCAACGTGCCCCTGGGCAGCACCGCCGCGGGCGGGACCGGCGGCACCGGCGGCACGGACGCCCCGCCCAAGTTCAAGGTCGTGACCGTCGGCGACGCCGCCGACGCGCGCGCGCGCGTGCTCGCGGGCGAGACCGCCGGACTCCTGATCGTCGGGCGCCAGGCCTCGGACGACGACCTCACGTTCCAGTACGTGACCAAGGAATCCGCGGCCAATCGCGTGCCCCAGATCGTGCGACAGGCGGTCGCCACGATCGCAATCGAGGATCGCCTGTCCGGCGCCGGCATCCCGCTCGCAGACCAGGCGCAGATCTTCTCGGCGCCGGTCTACTCCGTTGCGCAGGCCGATCCCAACGCGCCGCCGCCCCAGTCGCCCGACGAGCTCGTCGCCGGCGGCGCGATCGGGTTCGTGCTCGCGATCGTGCTGTTCATGGCCATCGTCCTGTACGGCCAGTGGATCGCGTACAGCGTCGCGGAGGAGAAGAGCAGCCGGGTGATGGAGGTCATCCTGGGCGCGGCCACGCCATTCGAGCTCCTGTCCGGGAAGGTGGTCGGGGTTGGCGCCCTTGCGCTGACGCAATACGTGATCGTGTTCGTGCCGGCGACGGCTGCGCTGCTGCTCCAGAACCAGATCGCGGCCCTAGTGCTCGGCACGACGGTCGGCCCGATCGGCATGCCTGTCGGTCTGTCCATCCCGCTCCTGCTCGCGTTCGGCGTGTTCTTCATCCTCGGGTTCGCGCTGTATGCGGTCCTGTACGCGGGCGCGGCGGCGCTCGTCAGCCGCACGGAGGACATCAACCAGATCGTCGCCCCGATGACGCTGGTCGCCGCCGCCGGCTACCTGGTCGCGGTCTACTCCTCCACCGGCATCCTCGACGCGAAGGCCACCTTCGTCGTTGTGATGTCCTTCGTCCCGTTCTTCAGCCCGTACCTGATGCTCTCCCGCCTCGGGGCCGGCCTGGCCGGTCCGCTCGACGTGATCGTGGCCCTCGCGATCCTCGCGATCACCGTGCCGTTCGCCCTCTGGCTCGCCGCCCGCTTCTACGCCGCCGGCGTCCTGATGTACGGCCAGCGACCCAGCCTCCGCCTCATGCTCCGCGTCCTCCGAGGCGCCCGCTAGACCGTCGCCAGGCGGGCCCGCCGGTCAGGCCATCGGGCTGGCGCCGCGGATGCAACAGGATTGCAACACCCGTCGTCCATCGTGCCGAGCCATGGATGCGGCGTCCCCGGCTAGCGCCCGCGTCTCGACGGCGATGGACGCCATCGCCGCAGCGCGCGCGAACTTCATGGACGCACTGCGCCGCGGCGACGCGATCGCGTTGGCCGGTCTCTACGGGGAGGACGCCCGGCTCCTTGCGCCCGTGGCCGAGCCCCTCCGCGGCCGCAATGACGCGACCGCGTTCTGGGGCGCGGGCCTCGACATCGGCGTGACCAGCATCGCCCTCGAGCCCGATGAGGTCGAGATCTTCGACGCCCTGGCTTGGGAGGTCGGTCGCTATGCGCTCCACGTGGAGCCTGCAGGCGCGGACCCCATTGTCGATCGGGGCCGATACCTCCTCGTCTATGCGCTGGACGCTGGCCAGTGGCGGCGCGCCGCGGAGATGCTCAGCCCTGATTCGCGGCGAACGGACCCGGACGGACGCCCCTGACGCGCCCACGACCGAGAGGAGCTCGAGCGGTGAACCTCAGGCAGATGATCGCCATCATCCCCGCAGTCCTCGTGCTGGCTGCCTGCGGCGGCTCCAGTGGACCGGCGAGCCGCGCCCCGACGACCTCGACGGGCGGCCCGCCAACGACGGCGGCCCAGTCGCCGACGAGCGGCGGAGGCGTTGCCGGCGCACCCAAGGGCTATGACTGCGGGACCCTGTTGACAGCCGCGGAACTCGACCAGGCAGCCAGCCTCAAGGGCGGGACCGTTACGACCGTAAAGCGCGGTGACCAGCCGTCAGTTGGCGAGATCCCCGGTGTCACCGAGTGCGGGATCAATTTCCCGACCGTCGGCGACTGGGCGGGCAGCTTCCACGTCTTCACCGGCAGCGAAGCGCTCACCAACTTCTCGACCGAGTGGGACATCGGGAAGCAGAGTGGCGCGGTGGTCCTGGCCGGTGTCGGGGGCGACGCCCTGATCGTCTCCACTCCCGAGCTCGGCGTCCGAGGCTACGCGCGCGGTAACGGCGTGGCCCTCGACATCGGCGTCTCGTGGGACGACCAGAGTACCACCGAGCAGAAGGTCAAGGACGCGGTGAAGCAGATCCTGACGACCGTCCTGCCGAGGGCGACGTCGTGACCGTGAGACGGTTCCCGGGAACGGCACGGAGGTCGCGTGTGTTGTCGGCCTGCATCGTCGCCTTGCTCCTCACGCTGCCGCTCGTCCCCGTGCTCCCGATCCTCACCCCCGGGAGCGAGGCGGACGCGGCGGGCATCTGCGATACGAGCTTCTGTGCATCGATCCAGATCGTCAACATGCATGGGACCGGTTACGGCCGGGTCACCAGCGACCCAGCGGGGATCGATTGCAGCGTGGACCCCTCGGGCTTCAGCGGGACGTGCTTCTACACGTTCGCGTGGAGCAAGCTGATCTCGTCGATCTACGTGGACATCTCGGTCACGGCCTCATTCAACAGCTACGTCTGCATGGGCATGTGCACCGGGCTCGGGGGCTCCATCGGCACGAGCGTGGCGCTCAGCCCCGGGGACGCGGCGACGCTCTCGCCGAAGTTCGACGAGGGCAAGATGGCGACCTTCTATGTCGATCCTGACAAGACGAGCACCGGCGCGGGCACCGTGACCACGAGCCCGGCGGGGATCAACTGCCGAATCGTTGCCGGCGTCGGGTCGGGCACATGCTCGCACGACTTCTGGTTCCTCGGCAGCAGTCTCGACCTCGAGGAGACCGTGAACCCCGACAACGGCAGCTACGGCTGTGTGGCGGGCGAGTGCGGTGCTCCGGATACCGACTTCAAGGGTTCGTTTGGCCTGGGACCGGGGCCCGCAACCTTCTCCGCCGCGTTCTGGACCACCTACCTCGTGACGGCGACCGTGTCTGGATCCGGCACGCTCGTGAGCTCGCCAGGTGGCATCAGCTGCCCAACCGCGTGCAGTCACTGGTTCGAGCCCTACTCGACGGTGACGCTGACGGCATCGCCCGCCCCCGGCTGGAAGATCCAGGACTGGGGCGGCGGGTGCAACAACCTGCCTGTCACTTCCACGGTGTGTCAGCTCGCGACGGCTCGACTTGGTGGCGCGGCATCGATCGCGTTCGCAAGCCTGACGGCGCCGACGCCGACGCCGTCGCCAGGACCAACGGCATCGCCGCGGCCGTCCGCCGCACCGCCTTCGACGACCTCGCCCGGCGCGACGCCGGTGCCGAGGAGCTCGCAGCTATCGGGTGGCGGCGGCACGGCCGCGCCGGGAAACAGCCCGGTGCCGACGGACGGTGCGCCGACATCCGAGGCCTCGACGGCCGCGGCCGGGAGCGGTCCTCCATCGCCTTCCCTCGTCGCCGGTGACGTGGCGGTCGGAAATGGTCAACCCGAGCGGACCTCGGCTCCGGCGGCGGGATCGGCGGGCGGCCAATCGCAGGGCCCGGACCCGGCGGTCGTGATCGTGGTGGCCCTCCTCATCATCGCCGGCCTTGGGCTGGGTTGGGCAGTCGGGCGGCGCGGTCGCCGATCTCCGACCGGCTCGTCACCCGGCTGACCTGGCAGGAGGCGAGATCGATGCAGCGACACCGTCCGCGATCTGGTGGCTCGGCGTTCGCCCTCGCCTCGGTCCTTGCGCTGGCGGTGGGCGCCTGCGCGGCGGCCGGCGGCTCTCGTGGGATCGCAACCGAGCGTCCGGGCACCCAACCTGCCCCACCAACGGCCAGGGCTCCGGCGGCGCGGCGCCGGCGATGGACGGGTGCGGGCTCGTGACCGACGCGGCGTTCAAGGAGAGACGACCTTTGCCGTGAAGCGCCACGAGGCGGAGACCGGCGGTGGCCTGACCCGCGCGCCGGGCTGCACCGGGGTGCTCGACACCGACTCAGATATGGACCTTGCAGGCGTTCACTCGATCAGTGTCCAGATCACCCGACCGGGCGGGCGGGCGGTCTTCGATGCCCTGACGGGTCTGCCGACGCTCCCCGTGCTCGGCGATGGCGGGTTGATCTCCGGGGGCAATGCCGGCGGCGACGTGTGGGCGGTGAAGGGCGATGCGCTCGTCCATCTCCAGTACGCCATGCCGGTGGGCGTGGACGACCCGCAGCCATTGGTCGTGCCGCTCGTGTCGCTGGTCCTGACCAGGCTGTAGCACCTGCCTCCCGCGGCGGGAGTGAGGGGAGATTCATATGGCGGTTCGATGCGATCCAACCTGGCGCGCACGATCCCGCCGAACGGCCTGCTCTTCGGCGTGCGGGTCGCCCGCTCTCGACACCCCCGCTGGCGCCTGATTCCCTGCCGCGACCGCATCGGATCCGCCCGGTTCTGCTTCAGATTCTCGCTGGGGGCATGCGAGACAAAGCCGACGGCGCTGGTCGTGACGAATCGGGACGGAATGGGCCGTCAGCGTTCGCTCCTCGCGCACGATCACGCTGCTCTACGGGACTCGCGGGGGAGGCGGACGGCCGTCGGACCGGCGAAGCCTGCGAGGCCTGAGTAGGGGGCGTTCGCGACGCGGTCGAGATCCACGGCCCGGGCCCTTCCGAGCAGCTGCACCCGAACCCCGAGCACCTCGGCGGTGGCCCGGATCGTGCCGAGCGGGATCTGGCTGAGGTGCCCACGCTCGACTCGCGACACCCTGGCTGCTGAAACGTCGGCACGGAGATCGAGGTCGACCTGGCGCCAACGCCGTTCGATTCGAGCCATGCGGATCAGCCGGCCGAACGCAAGGTCGTCCATGGGCGCCAAGCGTCGCTGTTGGCGATTGGCCACGGCTCATCCCGCGACTGTCATATCGAACGAATCGTTCGATATGACTCGCTGGTGCACACGACGTCGGACAGGGACGGTGGACAACCGGCGAGGCCGCGCGGACAACCGAGATGCGGATGTGGAAGACGCACCACGAACGCTTGAGGGCCACCCCATGAGCGTGGGTGGAGCGTGGATGCGCGATCTGGGCAATTCCACAACATGTAGCGATCGGGGATACGACCCAACCACTACATCTTGTGGTTTTGGGCTTGACTGGCCCCATCGAGGCACGGTAAAGTTCAGAGTCTCGCGCACCGCTGCCAGGAGCCCGGATCGACCGTTCGGACACCCCACTTCCGAGTCCAGCGACCCGAGCCACCACGGCAGATCAGACGACGCGACAGAGCAACCGCGCAGCTACGCGGAACCCGGGCACACCGGGTGAACGAGGAGAGGACGACATGGCCCGAGCGACAGCCGCAGCAGTCCCAGTGATGGCCGGCAACGGAGCCCACAAGGCGGGCAAGTCGGGCAAGCGCGTCCTCGGCGGGGCGTGGGGCGCGAGCTTCACCGGGCTGAACGAGGACGGCAGCCGCGTCAAGGGCCTGAGCTGGGAGCGTCGCTTCACCCAGCCCGGCGTCCACCCGTACGACGAGATCGAGTGGGAGTACCGGACCGCGGCGATCGCCAGCGAGACCGGCAAGACCGTCTTCGAGCAGAAGGACGTCGAGGTCCCCAAGAGCTGGAGCCAGCTCGCGACCAACGTCGTCGTGAGCAAGTACTTCCGCGGCCACGTGGGGACGCCGGAGCGGGAGTCCAGCATCCGCCAGCTCATCGACCGCGTGGTCAACACGATCGCGGCCTGGGCGGACACGCAGCACTACTTCGCGACGGACGCCGACCTCCAGTCCTTCCAGGCGGAGCTCACGCACCTGCTCGTCCACCAGAAGATGGCGTTCAACTCGCCGGTCTGGTTCAACGTGGGGATCGAGCCGAAGCCGCAGTGCTCCGCGTGCTTCATCAACTCGGTCCAGGACAACATGGGCAGCATCATGGATCTGGCCAAGACAGAGGCCATGCTGTTCAAGTTCGGCTCCGGCGCCGGCAGCAACCTCTCCCCCATCCGCTCGTCCCGCGAGCGCATGTCGGGTGGCGGCGTCGCCAGCGGCCCCGTGAGCTTCATGAAGGGCTACGACGCGTTCGCCGGCGTGATCAAGTCCGGTGGCAAGACCCGTCGAGCCGCCAAGATGGTGATCCTCGATGCGGACCACCCGGACGTCCTCGACTTCATCGACAGCAAGATGCTGGAGGAGAAGAAGGCCTGGGCGCTGATCGAGCAGGGGTATGACCCCAGCTTCACCGGCGAGGCCTACGGCAGCGTCTTCTTCCAGAACGCCAACCACTCGGTGCGCGTGACGGACGACTTCATGCGCGCGGTCGAGGACGACGGCACCTGGACGACCCACTCGGTCGTGGACAAGCAGCCGGTCGAGACGCTCAACGCGCGCGACATCTTCCGGCGCATGGCGGATGCCGCCTGGATCTGCGGCGACCCGGGGATCCAGTACGACACCACCATCAACGACTGGCACACGTCCGCGAATACGGATCGGATCTACGCGTCCAACCCGTGCTCCGAGTACATGTTCCTCAACGACACCGCCTGCAACCTGGCGAGCCTCAACCTGATGAAGTTCGTCGACGAGGCGGGCGAGTTCCAGGTGGAGGACTACCGCTACGCGGCGCGCACCACGCTCACCGCGCAGGAGATCCTCGTCGACAACGCGTCCTACCCGACGCCGCGCATCGAGGAGAACAGCCACAAGTTCCGGCCGCTCGGCCTGGGCTACGCGAACCTCGGTGCCCTGCTCATGTCACGCGGCCTCGCGTACGACTCGCAGGATGGTCGGGCGTTCGCCGCGGCCCTCACCGCGATCATGCACGGCGAGGCGTACCGCCAGTCGTCGGTGATCGCGCGCGACCACGGCGGCCCGTTCCTCGAGTACCCCGTGAATCGCGCTCCATTCCTGCGCGTCATCGGCAAGCACCGCGATGCCGCCTACCAGCTGGATGAGTCGGCCGTCCCGCAGGACGTCCTCGCGGCGGCCCGGAAGGTCTTCGACGAGGCCCTCGATCTGGGCAAGGAATACGGCTACCGCAACGCCCAGGTGACCGTGCTGGCTCCCACGGGAACCATCGCGTTCATGATGGATTGCGATACGACCGGCATCGAGCCGGACATCGCGCTCATCAAGTACAAGAAGCTCGTCGGCGAGGGCTTCCTCAAGATCGTCAACCAGACCGTGCCGCAGGCCCTGCGCAAGCTCGGCTACGGCCCGGACGACGTCCAGAACATCCTCGACTACATCAACGAGAAGGAGACCATCGAGGGTGCTCCCGGCCTGAATCCGGAGCACCTGCCGGTCTTCGACTGCGCGTTCAAGCCGGTCAACGGCGAGCGGTCCATCCACTACATGGGCCACGTCCGGATGATGTCGGCGGTCCAGCCGTTCATCTCCGGCGCGATCAGCAAGACCGTCAACATGCCGGAGGCGGCCACCGCCGAGGAGATCGAGTCGGTCTACCTCGAGGGCTGGAGGCTGGGCCTCAAGGCCATCGCGATCTACCGCGACGGCAGCAAGCGCAGCCAGCCGCTGTCCACCGGCAAGAAGAAGGACGAGGGCTCAGCGGAGCAGCAGGCGCTCATCGCGCAGCTGCAGACACAGCTCGCCAACGCGACCGTCGAGGCGGGCAAGCCGCACCGCCGCCGGCTCCCGGCCGAGCGGACCGCGGTCACCCACAAGTTCGACATCGCCGGCCACGAGGGCTACATCACCGTCGGGCTGTACCCGGACGGTCAGCCAGGCGAGATCTTCCTGAAGATGGCCAAGGAAGGCTCGACGGTCTCGGGGCTCATGGACAGCTTCGCGACCACGGTCTCGGTGGCGCTCCAGTACGGCGTGCCGCTCCGCGACCTGGTCAACAAGTTCGCCCACGTCCGGTTCGAGCCCAGTGGCTTCACCGGTAACTCGGAGATCCCGATCGCCAAGTCCATCGTCGACTACATCTTCCGCTGGCTCGGCTCGCGGTTCCTGAGCGACGACGACAAGGCGACGCTGGGCCTGATCGATCGCTCGGCGGTCGGCGATGCGCCGGCTGCCGGCTCCATCGGCTTCGGGGCGAATCCCGCTCCCGTGGCGACCCGGCCCGCCCCGGCACCGGTGATCGAGCCGGCGAAGCCCGCTGCCGACGAGCCCAAGGCGACCGCGCTTGCGGTCGAACCGGCCCCGAAGGCGGAACGCGTGGAGCTCGGCTACCTCGCCACCGTCGGAGCGTCCAACGGGCACTCCAACGGCCACGCGAATGGCCACGCGAACGGCAACGGCTCAGCCAAGACCACCAACGGCGGCGGGATCACGCTCAACCTGGGCGGCACGAAGGTCGCGTTCGCCACCCAGGCGGACGCCCCGTCGTGCATGGACTGCGGCTCGATCATGGTCCGCAACGGCTCTTGCTACAAGTGCCTCAACTGCGGCTCCACGAGCGGCTGCTCCTGATCTAACCAGCATTCAACCGGACCGAGAGGGCCCTCTTCCTCCAGAGGGCCCTCTCCCAAATCGGAACTGACAAGCAACCTGTCGCATCCGAAGGGCCAGCCCGCAAAATGGTGCATATCCAGGCTAAATGCCCCAGAGAGACGCCCTCGACCGGGCGGGACGACTCTATCTTGCTCGTGCCTACCGGAGCACGACGGTGACGGGTGTTCCGTATCTCGGCGCGCCGATGCCCGAGCTCGACGCAACGGCGATGGGCCTGGACGAAATCGAACTACTGGAGAAGACCACGCTCCGAACCGTTGTCCAAGCGGTGCTCGACTTCGCCGCCGAGGCATGTCGGGAGTTCCAGAGTTCGCCAGACGATCAGCAGGACATTGCCGAGGACCTTACCCGCGAAGCGGTCGACACGCTTGGTGGTTATGTGATCCGAAAGCGACTGTACGGCAACATCGATTACAAACGTGCCCGATGGTCGGCACTCCCGAACGGACTCGTTCCCCAAGCGCTCCTCGTTGACAGTAAGGCCGAGAAGGCTGGCAGCTCGGTCACTCTTCAGACGTCGCAGATCTCAATGCCCATCCGATTCAACAAGAAGCGCGGCGGCGACCTGGTCGACGAGCGCGGGACGCTCGACGGGTTCGTGCCCCTCCTTAGCGGTCCGCCGCGAAGCGCAATGAACCGTACTGACTTCGATGGAGACTCCATCTCTTGGAGAATGGAGTCATGGCACAACACGATCACCCCTCCCGCCCCGCCCCGCGGCGGTATCCACCGGAGCTGAGAGAGCGTGCCGTCCGGCTCGTGTTCGAGACGG
>JACPOS010000021.1 GCA_016191395.1 Chloroflexota bacterium | reverse complement strand
TCGTCGGTTCGAAGCTCAGCAGCCCGAGCCTGACAGGGGGGACCTCGCGTTTGTCGGTCCAAACAAGGAGCCCTCGGGTCACCCCGAGGGCCTCTGCACTTTTCGTGCTCAACTCTCTGCAGCTTTCATGCCCGCTCACACTCGGCTTCGTAGGCGTCGATGGCAGCGGTGAGCTTGACGAACCCCGGCTCGTTGAGGCTCCCGTCATCCAGGAAGAACGTACATTCGTCGTCCCCGGCGAGGGCGGCTTTCTGCTCCGGCACCGCGGCGACGAGCTGCTTGATAAACGCGACGGACGGGCGCCCGAACTGGCCCACGATGAAGATCTTCGCGTTCGGCGAGGCGTTGTGGGTCTCGTTGAGCCCATCGGCGACCCATCCCCTATCGCCAAGCCGGGCCAAGGGCACGGCGATTGGGCGCTATGGCTCGGCTTGGTCCTCGTCCGCCGCGTCGTCCGATCCTGCCCCCATCGCGCGCGAAGCCGCCGCAGCGACATCGGGATCGAACCCGTTGCGAGCCAGAAGCGCATAGGCGCGTTGCTGCCGAGCCCGCGGATCGCCCACCCGATCCAGCGACCCGGCGTTGCGCGCGAGGAGTCGCGCGGCAGCGTCGGAGTCCGCCTCCGGATGCTCGGCCGCGCGTTCTGCGATCGTCTGATCGGCGGTCTGCCGGTCGATCCCCTTGCGCGCCAGCTCGAAGCGCAGGGCGCGCTCGCCCCGCGGCCGCGCCCGATCCCGCGATTCGATCCACGTCCGTGCGAACGCCTGATCGTCGAGCATTCCGAGCTCGATCAGACGAGCAATCGAACCTTCGACCAGCTCCTCGCGATAGCCCACGCGACTGAGCCTTCGGCGAACCTCGCCGATCGAGCGCTCACGCGGCTCGAGGAACCGCAGCGCCGCCTCGAGCACGATCGCCGGGTCGTCGACGGCGGCCAGCCGCTCCCGCTTCTCGTTGAACCCCTCGCGCCGACGGGCTATTCCGCTTCCTCGATCCCTTCGACCGGAAGAGCAACATCTCCGCCGGAGACCTTGGCGCGGATGCGAGATTCGATCTCTGCGGCGATCGGTGGGTTCTGGCGGAGGAAGTCTTTGGATGCCTCGCGGCCCTGGCCGAGGCGGGTCTCGGCGAAGGTGAACCAGGCGCCCGTCTTGTTGACGACGTCCATCGCGACGCCGACGTCCAGGAGGCCGCCCTCCTTGGAGATGCCCTCGCCGTACATGACGTCGAACTCGGCGACGCGGAACGGCGGTGCGACCTTGTTCTTCACGACCTTGACGCGAACCCGGTTGCCGACGGAGTCCGTGCCGCTCTTGATGGTCTCGACGCGGCGGATGTCCAGGCGGACGCTCGCATAGAACTTCAGTGCCCGGCCGCCCGGCGTGGTCTCCGGGTTGCCGAACATCACGCCGATCTTCTCGCGCAGCTGGTTCGTGAAGACGAGCGAGGTGTTGGAGCGGCTGACGGCACCCGTGAGCTTGCGCAGGGCCTGGCTCATGAGCCGGGCCTGGATGCCGACGAACGAGTCGCCCATCTCGCCCTCGATCTCGGCGCGCGGCACCAGAGCGGCGACGGAATCGACGACGACGACGTCGATTCCGCCGGAGCGGATGAGGGTCTCGGTGATCTCCAGGGCCTGCTCGCCCGTGTCCGGCTGGCTGACGAGGAGCTCGTCCACGTTCACGCCGCAGGCGCGGGCGTAGCCGGGATCAAGCGCGTGCTCGACGTCGATGAACGCCGCCACGCCGCCACGGCGCTGGGCCTCGGCGATGACGTGCTGGCAGACCGTGGTCTTGCCGGACGACTCAGGCCCGAAGATCTCCGTGATCCGGCCGCGCGGGATGCCGCCCACGCCGAGCGCCAGGTCGAGCGCGATGGAGCCCGTGGGGATGAAGTCCACCTGCTGCCGGGCGGTCGCGCCCAGCTTCATGATGGAGCCGGTCCCGAACTGCTTCTCGATGGTCAGGATCGCCGCGTCGACGGCTCGTCCTCGATCTGCGAGTGCCTTCTCGCCGTTCCGTTCCATTACCGCCATCGTCGCGTCACGCTCCTGTCCATGCGGGCGCGACCGATCAGGTCTCGTCCCGATTCTCGCCCTCGTCCCAGCGCGCCTTGCGCTGCTTGCGGATCAGCTCGACGTTCATCGGCGGCTCCGCCATCGGCTGCACCTTCGGAAGCCCGGCCGACTTGTCCTTGGGCTTCTTCTTGGCTTCGCGGCTTGGTCGATCCCGAGAGCCCATCGAGGCTTCCTCCGCGGTACATGGACGGTACCCGTCGCCGCTTCACTCCGGCTCACCTGGCACTTCGCCGAGGGTGTTCCGGCCCGCACGCACGCGCAGGTCGGCGAGCGATTCGGGGAGGTTTCCGGCCGCAAGCGCGGTTCGGATCCTGGCCATGAAGTCTAAGGTGAAGGTCAGGTTGTGACAAGTTGCGAGCCGGTATCCGAGGAGCTCTTTCGCCCGGAAGAGATGGGCCATGTAGGCCCTCGAGAACTGCCGGCAGGCAATGCATGGACAGCCGTCCTCGATCGGCTCGGGGTCGTCCAGGTGGATCGCGTTGCGCAGGTTCAGGCGGCCGCCGGGCACCCACACCTGACCGGTCCGCGCGACCCGCGACGGCAGCACCGAGTCGAACAGGTCGATGCCCTGGTCCACCGCGTCCAGCAGGTCCGCCGGCGAGCCGAGGCCCATGAGGTAGCGCGGCCGCGGATCGTCCGCGAGGAGCGGCACGACGACGTCGAGCGCGGCGCGACGCTGAGCCGGTGTCTCGTCGCCCGCGAGGCCGCCGATGTTCAGGCCGTCGAACGGCATCGAGGCGATGAACCGCGTGGACCGCTCCCGGAGCTCGAGATCCAGCCCACCCTGGATCACCCCGAACAGCGCCTGTTCGCCGCGCCGACCCCCGCGCTGGTGGGACGCGAGCGACCGCTCCGCCCATCGATGCGTCCGTTCGGTCGCGTCCTCGACGATCGCGCGCTCCGACGAGGGGTAGACCGGGTGGTCGAACGCCACTGCGATGTCCGCGCCGAGCGCCTCCTGGATGGCGATCGCCTTCTCCGGCGTGAAGTGGTGGGTGGAGCCGTCGAGGTGGCTCCGGAACGTCGCCCCGTCGTCATCGATGGTCCGCGTGTCCGCAAGCGAGACGACCTGGAAGCCGCCCGAATCGGTGAGGATGGGCCGGTCCCAGGCCATGAACCGGTGGAGCCCGCCGAGCCGCCGGATGCGCTCGTGGCCCGGCCGGAGGTACAGGTGGTACGTGTTGGAGAGGACGATGCTCGCGCCGACCGTGCGCAGGTCGTCAGGGTCCAGCGCCTTGACCGTGGCATTCGTGCCGACCGGCATGAACTGGGGCGTCTCCACGACGCCGTGCGGCAGCGTCAGCCGGCCCAGCCGGGCACGGGTCCCACCACCCGGCGGTGCCGCGGCGACGACTTCGAACGATGCCGGACCCGAGACGGCGACGGAGGTCACGGGCTCCCGACGCCCGAGCCCGGGTCATCCCACAGCGGCACGATCTCCGGCTCCGCGCGGCGCGGCGGCGGGATCTCGTAGCCGAGGGCCGCGAGGTGGTTGCGCGCGGCCTCCGTGGCGATCCGGCCCTGCGGCGTGCGGTCCAGGAACCCCAGCCGGAGCAAGTACGGCTCGTAGACGTCCTCGATCGTCTCGACCTCCTCGGAGAGGACGGCGGCCAGCGATGCCACCCCGACCGGCCCGGATGCGAACTTCTGGATGATCGCGGCGAGCAGCTTGCGATCCGTCCCGTCCAGGCCCGCGTCGTCGATCTCCAGCAGGCGCATCGCCTCGATGGCCGCGGGCTCGTCCACGCGCCCGTCGCCGTGAACCTCCGCGTGGTCTCGAACGCGCTTGAGCAGGCGGTTGACGATGCGCGGCGTGCCGCGGCCGCGGCGGGCGATGGCGACGGCAGCGGCTTTGTTGATCTCCACGCCGAGGATTCGCGCCGAGCGATCCACGATCTCCGTCAGCTCCGACTCCTCGTAGAAGTCCAGGCGGTACGTCGCGCCGAACCTGTCGCGCAGCGGTGACGAGATGCGGCCTGCACGCGTCGTTGCGCCGATGACCGTGAACGGCTTGAGGCTGAGCCGGAGCGACCTCGCGCTGGGCCCCTTGCCGATCATCACGTCCAGCGCGAAGTCCTCCATCGCCGGGTACAGGATCTCCTCCACGGCGCGGTTCAGGCGATGGATCTCGTCGATGAACAGGACGTCGCGCTCCTCCAGGCTCGTGAGCACCGCGGCGAGATCGCCGGGTCGCTCCACTGCCGGCCCGGAGGTGTAGCGCACGTTCACGCCGAGCTCGCGGGCGATGATCGTCGCGAGGGTCGTCTTGCCGAGGCCCGGGGGACCGTAGAAGAGGACGTGATCCGCGGCTTCTCCCCTCGCCCGCGCCGCGGTCAGGAGGATGGAGAGGTTGGCCTTGACCTCGCGCTGGCCGACGTACTCGTCCAGGCTGCGCGGGCGCAGTGAGCTCTCGACGACGACGTCCGCGTCGTGCAGGTCAGCCGCGAGGATATGGGACCGGTCGTCGTCCACCATCGGCCGTGAGAATAGCAGGTTCGTGCGCTATTCGTACAGATGTTCTATCCCGAATGGACGACGATTGCCGCCCGTACCGACGATCGGAGCCGCCGCGTGCAGCCCCTCGCCATCCTCGCCCTCGCGATCATCACCGTCCTGAGCGTGAGCCTGTGGTTCCTCGGCGTGCGCTACAGCCGGGCGTACATCGCGAAGTACAAGCAGCGCCCGCCGGCGACCTGGATGTTCCGACGCACGGACGACCCCAAGCTCGAGACCCCGCGACGCTTCGCGCTGCTCCTCCTGCCGATCTTCCTGGTCGCGCTCGTCGTCTACCTGTTCCGGCCGTAGGCAGCGTCAGCCCGGCAGCGGTTGCCGCTGCAGGTCGTCGCAGCCGATGACCGCCGCGGGCAGATCCACCGTCCGACCCGAGGCGACCTCCACGATGTGCCCGCCCCGCCCGTCGAGCCAGTAGATGGCGGTGCCACGCTGGGTCCACCAGATGCGCGGCAACGGACCGAGTCCGTCCCGCTGGAACCACGCCTCGAACTTCGCGGCGTCGCGGAGGGTGCCGCACGACCGCCACGCGCGGACGACTGCATCGTGCGCAGCGTCTTCGGCATCACCGCCGCTGCCCAGGATCACGCCCGCGATCCGGTAGGACGCGTCGAGCTGCGCGTCCACGAGTCGAGCGAACGCGGCTCGCCGAGCGACGTCGATCGAGGCGACCCCGACGCGGCCGGTCATGCCGTCCTGCCGTTCATCGCGCCCAGCGTGTCGCGTCCATATTGTTCCTGACGAATCGGGCCCGCCGAACGTTCGACGGCGTTGTGGCGAGCGTACGCCCGATGTCCGTGGCGCTAGTCGCGGGCGAGCACCCGCAGCGCCGCCTTGACGCGGTCCTCGAGTGATGCGCCCACGCCGGCCATGCCCAGGCCGATGCGCGCCGCCTCGCGCGCCTCGGGCAGCGAGTAGCCCAGTGCCTGCAGCGCGCCGACGACGTCGCCCTCCGCAACCGGTCCGCCCAGCACGCTCACGCCGGCGGCAACGCCCGCCGCGGCGACCTTCTCCTTGAGCTCGAAGATCACGCGCTCGGCGAGGCGCTTGCCGATGCCCGGGATCGAGACCAACACCGCCTGGTCCTGCTGCATGATCGCGAGCTGGAGCTCCGCAGCGGGCCGCGAGCCCACGATGGCCATTGCCACCTTGGGCCCCACGCCGGTCACGGTCAGCAGCAGCCCGAAGAACCCGAGCTCCTCGGCGGTGCGGAACCCGTACAGCGCCTGCAGGTCCTCGCGAACGACGTGGTGCGTGAACAGCTTGAGCCGGCCGCCCGGCGCCACCGACGCAAGCACGGACGGCGAGGCGTAGACCCGATAGCCAACGCCCCCGACCTCCACGATGAGCGCGTCGAAGGCGACCGCCGCGACGATGCCGTCGAGCGAGGCGATCACGCTTTGCCGGTCTTCTCGCGCGCGAGCGCCTCGCGCACGGCGCGCTCGTAGCTGTTTCCGGCGCCCGTGTTCGAGGTCATCGGGTTCACGGACGCGCGATCCAGCACGGCCGAGCGGCCCTCCGTCGCGCCGGGTCGCTCGGCGTTGGCCGCCCAGATCGCGATCGCGAGGGCATCGGCCGTGTCGTCAGGCCGCGGCGCCTCCTTGAGGCCCAGGCAGACGGCGACCATCCGCCCGACCTGCTCCTTGTCCGCGCGGCCGGAGCCGGTGACCGCAAGCTTGACCTCGCTCGGCGTGGCCTCCCGTACGGGCACCTCCGCCTGCGCGGCCGCGAGCAGCACCACCCCACGGGCCTGCCCCACCGCGAACGCGGTCTGCACGTTGCGCGAGAAGAACAGCCGCTCCACGGCGAGCAGATCGGGGCGGTGCAGGGCGATCAGCTCGTCGAGCAGCGCGTGGATCTGGAGCAATCGCGCCGGGAGCGAGGCGTCCGGCTTCGTGACCAGCGTGCCGGCGTCCACCATGCGCACGCGGCCGCTCTTCGCCTCGACGATCCCGTAGCCCATTGCCGCGGTCCCGGGATCAATTCCCAGCACGATCATTCGGGGACCCGAGGAATCAACCAGCAACCTCGGCGAACAGCTCCTCGGGGATGTCGAAGTTGGCGGTAACGCGCTGGACGTCGTCCAGGTCCTCCAGCGCCTCCACCAGCTTCAGGTTCTGGCGCGCTCGATGCTCGTCGACCTCGACGGTGTTCCTGGCGATCATGGTGCTCTCGGCGTGCTCCACGGGGACGCCGGCCGTGCCCAGCGCCTTGCGGACCTGCTCCAGGGCACCGGGCGTCGTGTAGACCTCAACGGTGTCCGAATCGCTCGTGTCCACGTCGTCGGCGCCCGCGTCGATCGCCAGCAACGCGACGTCGTCGGGATCTTGGCCCTTCGCGGGGATCGTGATCAGGCCGCGCGGCTCGAACTGCCAGGCGACCGCGCCCGAGCCCGCCAGCGCGCCACCGGCCTTGGTGAACAGCGCCCGGACGTCCGCCGCGGTCCGGTTCTTGTTGTCCGTCTGTGCCTCGATGAGGATCGCCACGCCGCCGGGGCCGTAGCCCTCGTACACGATGTCCTCGAAGACTTCCGCCTCGCCGCCACCCGTCGCCTTGTCGATGGCGCGCTTGATGTTGTCCATGGGCATGTTCACGGAGCGTGCCTTGTCGACCGCGAGCCGCAGCCGGTAGTTCGCGTCCGGATCACCGCCGCCGGCGCGCGCGGCGACGCTGATCTCCCGTGCGACCTTGGTGAAGACCGCGCTCCGCTTGGCGTCCGTGACGCCCTTGGCACGCTTGATCGTCGACCATTTGGAGTGACCTGACATCGGGCGGGAGTATACCGGACTATGATGGCCAGACCCCCTTTCGACCCGCCCTTCTGAACGAGGATCGAACGGTCATGACCACAAGGAACATCGACCTCCCCCACCTTCGGAGCGTCGTCCTGGCCGGGCACGCGGGTGCCGGCAAGACGACGCTCGGCGAACAGCTCCTCCATCGCGCAAACGCCGTCAGCCGCCTCGGCAAGGTCGATGACGGGACCTCCCATCTCGATTTCGAGCCCGAGGAGCAGAAGCGGCGCGAGTCGCTCAGCCTCGCGGTCGCGACGTTCGAGGCGGACGGGACGCGGGTCACCCTCCTCGACACCCCCGGTTACCTGGACTTCGTCGCCGAGGTGATCTCCGGCTTCGAGGCCGCGGATGGGGCGATCCTCGTGACCGACGCGACCGGCGGCGTGGAGGCCGGCCTGGAGCAGGCGGTGGCGCTGGCCCGGAACACGAATACGGCGGCGTGCTTCCTCATCACCAAGTGCGACAAGGAGAACGCCGATCCCACGCGCGCGCTGGATGCGCTCCGGGCGGCCTTCGGCAACAAGATCGCGCCACTCCACCTGGCCATCGGCGCCGCGCACGACTTCACGGGATACGTGGACCTCGTCCATCGCAAGGCGTATACGTGGCAGGGCGGCAAGGAGGTCGAGACCGCCATCCCGGCGAGCATGGCCGACGAGGTGGCGCGTCGCCGCGACCAGCTCCTGGAGGCCGCGGCCGAGGCGGACGACGACGTCCTGACCAAGTACCTCGAGGGTGAGGAGATCTCCGACCCGGAGCTGGAGAAGTGCCTGCGCAAGGGCGTGAAGGATTCGATTCTCGCCCCCGTGCTCGTCGGCAGCGCGACCACCGGGATCGGGCTCCAGGCCCTCCTGGACGCGGTCGTCCGCTATCTCCCCTCCCCCGCCGACGAGGGGCCCGCGAAGGCAGCAGACAAGAGTGGCGCCGCGGTCGACGTCGCGCCGGATCCGAACGGGCCGCTCCTCGTCCGCGTCTTCAAGACCGCCGCCGATCCGTTCGTGGGCCGGCTGACGTACGTCCGCGTCCTGTCCGGCACGCTCCATTCGCAGGGGCATGCCTGGAACGCCGCCCGCGCCACCGAGGAGCGCCTGGGCCAGCTGCTCCTGCTGCACGGCAAGGAGCAGGAGCCCACCGCGGAGCTCAAGGCCGGCGAGATCGGCGCCGTGGCGAAGCTGGCGGTGACGGCCACCGGCGACACGCTCTCGGCGAAGGAGCGGCCGTTCACGCTCCCACCGCTCAGCTTCCCCGAGCCGACCCTGATCATGGCCATCGAGCCCCAGACGAAGACGGACCTGGACAAGATGGGGCCCGCGCTCCAGCGGATGCTGGAGGAGGAGCCGTCCGCGCGGGTCGAGCGGAGCGACGCCGGCGAGCAGATCCTGCGCACCCTGGGCGATGCCCAGGCGGCGGTGATCATCGAGCGCCTCAAGCGCAAGTTCGGCGCCGCGATCGTGACCCACACGCCGCGCGTGCCGTACCGCGAGTCCATTCGTGGCAAGGCGAACGCCCACGGCCGCTACAAGAAGCAGACCGGCGGCCACGGCATGTTCGGGGACGTCTGGATCGAGATCGAGCCGAACCCGGGTGGCGGGGTGGAGTTCGCGGAGAAGGTCGTCGGCGGCTCCGTCCCGCGCAACTTCTTCCCGGGCGTGGAGAAGGGCATCCGCGAGACCGCCGCGGAAGGTGTCTTCGCGGGCTATCCCCTGTCCGACTTCAAGGCGACGCTGTACGACGGCTCCTTCCACACGGTGGACTCGAACGAGCTGTCGTTCAAGATCGCGGCCTCCATGGCGCTCAAGGACGGCATCCTCGCGGCCAAGCCGGTCCTGCTGGAGCCGATCATGAACGTCGCCATCCGCGTCCCCGAGGCATTCCTCGGCGAGGTCAACCGCGACCTCAACGGGCGCCGCGGGCGGGTCCTGGGCATGGACACCAGCGACGGCATGCAGGTCATCAACGCGCAGGTCCCGCAGTCGGAGTTGTTCACGTACGCCACGGAGCTGAAGTCGATCACCGGCGGCCGGGGCACCTTCACCTCCACGCTGGACCGGTACGACGAGATGCCCGCCCACCTCGCCGACAAGATCGTCGAGACGCATCGCAAGGAACGCGAGGCCGACTCCTCGTCCGGTCACTGATGGCCAGGGCGTCCCGATGAGCCAGACCACGCCGGTCACCTTTGCCTCGCCCACCAAGCCTGCCGGCTGGACCTGGGAAGCCACGAACCAGGAAGTCGCCGCGCGGTACGGCGTGCCCATCGAGCAGGTCGTCCGCTTCGACCAGAACACGGCTCCGGCGCCGCCCAGTGCGGTGGCGGCGGTGCTCGCGGCCGGGGTGTTCGAGGTCGCGCTGTCCGAGTACCCGCCGTCGGACTACGGCCGGCTGATCAAGGCCGCTGCGGCGCGGTACGGGGTGGCTCGCGAGGAGTTGCTGGTGGGCGCAGGCGCCGACGAGATCCTGGATCTGGTCGCGAAGACGTTCATCCCGCACGGGGGCTCCGCGCTCGTGCCGGTCCCGAGCTATCCGATGTACGCGATCCTCACCGAGCAGCGCGGCGCGACGGTGGTCCGGGTCCCGCGCCGAGGCGCCGCCGACGGGTACGCGCTAAACGTCGAGGCGATCCGCGCGGCCGTCCGCAAGGCGGAACCGCCGATCAACCTGATCTGGCTGTGCAACCCGAACAACCCGACCGCCACCGCGGAGCCCGCCGGCGTGGTCGCCTCGCTCCTCGATGGCCTCCTCGCCGATGCGACCGCCGGCGGGGGCCTCGAGCCGGTCGTCCTGCTCGACGAGGCGTACGTGGAGTTCGGCGGCGAGAGCGACCTGCCGCTGCGGCTGTCGTATCCGCGGCTCGTCGTCACGCGGACCATGAGCAAGGCCTATGCGATCGCCGGCCTGCGGGTAGGGTTCGGGATCGCCCGGCCGGAGCTGATCGACGAGATCGCGACGTACCGGCCGCCCGGATCGGTCTCCATCGTATCCGTGGAGGTCGCGACCGCGCTCCTGCCGGACCAGGCGCTCGTCGACGACCGCGTCGAGGAGGTCACCGCGGAGCGCGCCCGCTTCGCCGCCGGCCTCCGGGAAGCCGGCTGGGACGTCCATCCCTCCGCGACGAACTTCGTCCTCGTCAGCTTCGCCTCACCCGCGGCCGCGGACGTCGTGGCCGAGGCGTTGCTCGGCCGGGGCATGATCCCGCGGACGTTCCCGTCCGGTCACCCGCTGGACCACTGCCTCCGACTGACCGTCAGGAATCGGGAGCAGGACGACCGCCTCATCGCCGCCGCGCGCGAGATCGGCTCCCCCGCCTGACGGGGGCGGACTACATACCTGTGAGTTCGGAGCTCGACCCGCCCTTACCTGGGTGTAAGAGTTCGACGAGGTAGACGCGAATTCGGCCGATTTGCACCCGGATTCGACTGTCGACGGGCCACGTCGCGACGGTTCGTGTCCAAATCCTGCGCCAGATGGATGAAACCGACCAAGGTTCCGGGCTTCCATGGCCACGCATGGTCGAACTCTTACCTGGGCGTAAGGGCCTCCCCGCGACCCGGCCAGAACCAACGTCTAGCTGGAGCGGCGGCCCACCCGCACGCGCCGCTTGCCGATCCGGACCACGTACCACTCGCCCGCGATCGGCTCGGGCAGCGCGCTGTCCGCATCGGTCATGCGGCGGTCGTTGATGGTGATGGCGCCGCCGGAGATGGAGCGACGTGCCTCGCCCTTCGAAGCGGACGTGCCGGTCGCGACCAGGAACCCGATCGCTCCGTCGACGACGTCGGCGGTCGTGTAGTCGAAGCCGTCCGCCGCCCTGTGCAGCGTCTCGAGGATCGCCGGATCCAGGATCGGCGAGCCGGAGAACGCAGCCTCGGACGCGGCGATGGCGCGGGCGGACGTCTCTGCGCCGTGGACGCGGGTCGTGATGTCGAGGGCGAGCGCGCGCTGGGCCTCGCGCCGCTCGGGGTGCTCGGCCATGGCGGCCTCCAGCGCGGCGATCTGCGCGGGGTCGAACAGCGTGAACCAGCGCAGGTACGTCGGGACGTCGCGGTCGTCCGTGTTCAGCCAGTGCTGGTAGAACGCGTACGGCGACGTGCCGTCGGGATGGAGCCAGACGGAATCGCCGGTCTCCGACTTGCCGAACTTCGCGCCGGACGGGTTGAGCAGCAGCGGGTAGGCCATCGCGAACGCGTTGGGAGCGCCGTCAGGGCGCTGGTCGGAGGTGCGCCGGATCAGCTCCAGGCCGGCCGTGATGTTGCCCCACTGGTCGGCGCCGCCCATCTGCAGCTCGCAGCCAACGGACCGGAAGAGGTGCTGGAAGTCCGTCGCCTGGATGAGCATGTAGCTGAACTCGGTGAACGAGAGGCCGCCCTCCAGGCGCACCTGGACGGAGTCCTTGGCGAGCATGTACGGGATGGTGAAGTGCTTGCCGACGTCGCGCAGGAAGTCCAGCAGGTGGATCTTCTCGAGCCAATCCAGGTTGTTCGCCATCGAGGCGGCCTGCGGCCCCGAGAAGTCGAGGAAGCGTTCCAGCTGCGGCCGCATCGAGGCGACATTCTCGGCGAGCCGCTCGCGCGACAGCAGGTTCCGCTCGCTGGACCGGCCGGACGGGTCGCCGATCATGCCCGTCCCGCCGCCGACCAGCGCGATCGGCCGACCGCGGTGGCGCTGGAGATGGATCAGCCCGAAGATCGGCACCAGGTGGCCGATGTGCAGCCACGGACCCGACGGATCGAAGCCGTTGTAGGCCGTGATCGGGCGGTTCGTCGCGAATCTCGCTTCGAGCCCGTCGGA
Organism: Chloroflexota bacterium; assembly: GCA_016191395.1. Taxonomy (GTDB): domain Bacteria; phylum Chloroflexota; class Limnocylindria; order Limnocylindrales; family CSP1-4; genus UBA5189. The sequence continues at coordinate 37,240 of JACPOS010000021.1, read as the reverse complement.
GGCGGCGTGGAACATCCCCCGCCAGCGGAGCTCCGGGATGAGCCCGCCCAGGCCGGGATCGAACGACGGCGTCACCGACTCGGTCGTCACAGGATCGGGACGAGAGCCGTCTGCACCGCGACCCGATGGGGGGAAAGGGCCCTCACGGACCCTATGGTATCGTCGCCGCCACATGCAGACAGCCCTCCAGAGGCGTCAGCGTCACCGCCGCAACGGTGCCGCGAGGCGCGGACGAGGAGGTGGCTCCGCCCGACGCGCGGCGCTTGCCATCCCCCTCCTCCTGTTCTCCAGCTTCCTCGTCCTCGGCGGCGTCGGGTTCGCCGGGACAGTCAGCGCCTACGCGTACTACAGCAGCAACCTGCCCGATCCCCGCGACCTGGAGACCATCGGGTTCGAGCAGCCGTCCATCGTGTACGACCGCACCGGCACGGTCGAGCTCGCCCGGTTCGGCGTCCTCCGGCGCGAGCTCGTCGGGTTCAACGACATCCCGCCAGAGATGATCGACGCGACGACCTCGGTCGAGGACAAGGACTTCTGGACCAACCCGGGCTTCGATATCGGTGCCGTCGTGTCCGCCGCGCTCGATACGCTCGCCGGCCGTCCACGTGGGGCCTCCACGATCACCCAGCAGCTCGTCCGCGCGCGCCTCCTGCCCGCGGATGCCTTCTCGGGATCGGTCTACGACCGGAAGATCCGCGAGATCATCCAGTCCATCCGGCTCACCCAGGCGTACCCAGGTGAGGACGGCAAGAAGAAGATCATGGAGGCCTACCTCAACCAGAACTTCTACGGCAACCAGAGTTACGGCGTGAAGGCCGCCGCCCTGGGCTATTTCGGGAAGGAACTCAGCAAGCTCTCGCTCGCCCAGTTCGCCGTGCTCGCGGCGATCCCACAGTCGCCGACGAAATACGACCTTGCGCGCATCGCAGTACGCGAGTGCAAGGTCACGATCGTGGATGGCTCCGCGTGCCCGGCGGACCAGGTGACCCTGGTCGTGCCCCAGGACTCCGAGATCGTGGTCCGTCGCAACCGTGTGCTCGAGCTCATGAAGGACCCGACGCGCAGCGTCCTGTCCGGGACCAGGCACACGGCCGCCGAGTACGACGCCGCGATGGAGGAGCCGCTCATCCTCACGCCGATTGCGCAGCCACTGTGGAAGGCACCACAGTTCGTGTGGCAGATCCGCTCGCAGCTGGGCGCGCTCCTGTGCGGAGAGGCGAACGCGGACACGTGCCAGAAGGTGGACACCGGCGGCTACAAGATCACGACGACGCTCGACTGGAAGATGCAGCAGACCGTCGAGAAATGGATGTACGCCGCGACCCGGGTGACGCACCTCAGCAACCCCAAGCCCGTGTGGACGTCCCTCGGCATTCCGGCGGCGGACATCACCTGGCTGCAGGGCCTGCGAGACGCGAATATCAACAATGGCGCGGCCGGCATCATGGACTACCGCACGGGTCAGGTTCTCGCCTACACGGGGAGCGGGTCGTATTACGCCGAGGCCTCCAAGCCCAAGTTCGACCCGCAATACGACGTGATGTTCGACGGGTTCCGCCAGCCCGGCTCGGCGATCAAGCCGCTGAACTACGTCATCGGTCTCGACGACCGCACCCTTACCGCGTCCACCATGTTCATGGACGTCGTCACCGACTTCGGCGGGAAGGGGGCGTCGTTCACGCCGCAGCAATCGGACGGCGTGGAGCGCGGACCGGTCCGCCTGCGCAATGCGCTCCAGTTCTCGCTCAACATCCCGTCGATCAAGGCCGGCATCGTCCAGGGCATCGACCACGTCTTCAACCGGGAGAAGGACTTCGGCCTGGTCTTCACGCCCGGCGCCGCACCGGTCGTGTCGCAGTCGGTGGGTACCCTCGAGGTCCATCCAATCGACCTGCTGGGCGCGTACGGCGCGATCGCGAACCAGGGCGTGCTGATGCCGCGGCGCATGATCCTCGAGGTCCGCGACAAGGACGACCAGGTCGTCTACCCGACGGAGGGCGATACGCCGGTCGGCAAGCGCGTCGTCAGCCCGCAGGCCGCCTACATCATGTCCGACATCCTGCAGGAGAACACGATCAAGTCCATCAACCCCATCTGGGGCCGCTGGGTCATCAACGAGAAGACGGCCAAGGGGCTCGTGCGACGGCCGACCGCGTACAAGACGGGCACCACCGACGACCGCAAGGACGTGCTCGCATACGGCTACCTGGCGCCACCGGACGACCCGAACGCCCAGGGCCTCGTGGTGGGCGTCTGGATGGGCAACTCCGACAACACTCCTAACCTCCGTCGCCTCTCGTTCGAATCGTCGGCACCGACGTGGTCCCGGATCCTGACGGAGGTCAGCCAGGGGCTGCCGATCGCCAACTTCAAGCAGCCAGATGGCATTGTCACGGCGACCGTCGATGCGTTCAGCGGGCTGCTGCCGGGCCCAGGCACGGTCAAGACGATCAAGGAGATCTACATCAAGGGCACGGAGCCCACGCGACGGGACAACCTGCACGTGGACGTCCAGATCGACCAGGCGACAGGCCTGCTCTGGCAGGACGGCTGCACCGGCCCCATGGTCACCAAGTCGTTCCTCGACTTCAGCCAGGCGGAGGAGCGCTTCCCGCAGTGGCAGCCGTTCACGCAGGAATGGGCGCAGCGCGCGGCGAAGGGGCCCGGCGTCGCCGGAGGTCCCAAGAACACCCGGACCATGTATTTCTACAACCTGAGTTTTGCGCCGTTCGGGAGGACGTGGGGTGGGCCGTTCAAGCCCACCGACGTATGCCGGCCGGCACCGCCACCGTGCCCGCCCGGGCTCAATCCAACGCCGGACCCATCAGGGGTCGTGCCATGCGTCCCGCAGCCCACTCAGTCGAATGGCAACCCGCACAACACGCCGGCGCCCTCAGGGCCGCAGCCCACCAAGCCGGGTGGTCCCAAGACCCTGCCGCCGACGCTCCCGCCATTGCCCACGGCCGCGGCACTCGCCGGTGCGCTGCCGGCCGGCCTGCTTCCGTTCGCCCTGTTCCCGTTCCTGGTGTCGTTCCTGGCGCTCCTGTTCGGGCGTCGCGCACGACCCAACCGGCGGAAGCGCTAGCCCAGCTCCACGACGGTCGCCCCGTCACCACCCTCGCCCCGGCCGCCCGCACGTACGGACTTCACCAGCGGATGGACGGCCGACTCCGAGCGAACAGCATCGCGCAGCACGCCCGTTCCCATGCCATGGATCACGGTGACCTTCGCGAGACCTGCGAGCGACGCATCCTCGAGATAGGTCGACAGCGCGGCCAGGGCCTCGTCCACGCGAGCACCGCGCAGGTCCAGCGACATCGGAACGCTCCGCGAGCGCGAGAGCCGCAGCTCGGCGACGTTCGTTCCCGCGAGCGCTGACACCGCCGCGGACGGGGCGGACGACGCGCCAGACGCGTCGGCGGGCTCAAGATCGGCCACCTCAACGCTCACGCGCATCGCGCCGGTCTCGAGCGTCGCGCGACGGTTCGATCGGTCGAGCTCCGCGATCCTCCCCGTCCAGCCGCCGGATCGGCTCCGTGCCTCGTCACCGACCTTCCACGTCGTTGCGCCCGCCGCGGTCATGGTCGTGGCCGCGGCACGCACCTTCACGGGAGCGGGGGCGCGGGCCAGCCGTTCCTCTGCCCGCTCCAGCACGGTGTCGATCGCCGGGGCGGTCAGCTGCCCGCGCTCCAGCGAGGTTCGTGCCGCCTCCAGCTCGGAGCGCAGCTCCGCGACCAGGCGCGCGGCCTCCTCGCGGGCACGCCGCTCGACGTCTGCGCGCGATTGCTGCGCCTTTCGTCGCTCGTCGGCCGCAGCGCGCAGTGCCTCACCCGCCCGCAGCTCCGCCTCGCGGGCGCGCTCCTTCGAATCGGCCGTCTCGCCCTCGACCTCGGCGATCCGGGCCAGCGTCGCCTCGAATGTCCGCTGCGTTTCGCTGAGCCGCGATCGGGCGTCCGCGACGAGGGCGTCAGGCAGCCCCAGGCGAGCGGCGATCTCGAAGGCCTGAGAGCGGCCGGGTAGTCCGATGGTGAGCCTGTAGGTTGGGCTCAGCGTCTCGATGTCGAACTCGACCGAGGCGTTCATTGCCCCCGCGGTGGTGTGGGCGTACGCCTTCAGCTCCGCGTAGTGGGTCGTCGCGGCGACCAGCGCGCCCGCCCGGATAAAGTGATCGAGCAGCGCCTGGGCAAGCGCCGAGCCCTCGGTGGGGTCGGTGCCGGCGCCGAGCTCGTCCAGCAGGACCAGCGTGCCGGGACCCGCGGCGGCGGCGATCCGGATGATCGAGCGCATGTGGCCGGAGAACGTGGACAGCGACTGGGCGATGGACTGCTCGTCGCCGATGTCCGCGAACACGTCCTTGAAGACCGGCAGGCGGCTGCCCGGCGCCGCCGGCACGTGCAGGCCGGCTTGGTGCATGAGCGCCAGCAGGCCCAGGGTCCGCAACGTGACGGTCTTGCCGCCCGTGTTCGGGCCCGTGACGACCAGGGCCGTGAACCCGTCGCCGAGCCGCACGTCGATCGGGACGACGCGGCCCGTCAGGCCTGGATGGCGCGCGGAGTACAGCGCGACCTCCGGGCGCGCGGCCGTCTCGGCGCGAGACGCACCCATCTCTCCTGCGAGCTGCGCCTTGGCGGCCCAGAAGTCGAAGCGGGCCAGTGAGCTCAGTGTCTCGCGCAGCGGGCCCGCGTTCGCCCCGACGAGCGCCGACAGCTCGTCGAGGATTCGCTCCACCTCCTCCTGCTCCGCGACCTGCGCCTCACGCCATGCGTTGCCGAGCTCCACGACCACGAGCGGCTCGATGAACAGCGTCTGCCCGCTGCCGGACGCGTCGTGGACGATGCCCTTGACGCGGCCCTTCGCGTCGGCTCGGACGGGCACCACGTAGCGTCCGTTCCGGAGCGTGATGATCGGCTCCTGGAGCGCGCTGCCCAGCTCCGAGGCCACGAGCGAATCCAGGCGCCGGCGCAGGCGGTCGAAGGCGACCCGAACCGCCGCGCGGAGCCCGCCGAGGCGCGGCGAGGCGGTGTCCAGCAGCTCGCCCGCGGGATCGAACGAGCGCGCGAGGGTGGACGTGATCGCCGGCAGTGGGTGCAGCAGCCGCCCGAGCTCGCGATGGAGCGGCCGGCGCGCGTCGGCGAGATGCGGCTTGAGGCCGGCGGCCGCATCCAGCGTGGACCAGACGTCGAGGAACTGCTGCGCGTCGAGGCGCCCGCCGCGCGCCGCTCGCTCGATCGCCGGGCCGATGTCGCGCGCGCCCGTGATCCCGACGCCCGCCCGCTCCTCGACCAGGGCACGGGCCTCGTCGGTCTCATCGAGCCCCCGGGTGACCAGGACGGGATCGGACTCGGGGGTCAGCAGCTCGGCGAGGCGGCGGCTCGGGGCGAACGAGGTCCGCTCGGCCAGCCGGGCGCGGACAAGCGGGAACTCCAGGATCTCGACGGAGCGCGGGTCCATGCCGGTTACTGGTCGGCGTCCAGGAACCGCCACGGCCGGCTGCGCCACGGCTCGACCGCATACCCGATGCCGATCCGAGCGGTCTGGGTGACGCGCCTCCCAAATCGACCTGGTCGCCCAGGCTCGATCCGGAGCGCGGAGCGGGGATCCAGGAGGTCCACCCCCGTGTGCTCCCGGGTGATGCCGAACGCGGCAGCCAGCAGGCCGGGGCCCGAGGCGAGCCCCGATGACGGGAGGGCGGCGACCCGCTCCACCGCGCGGGCGCGAGCCTCGTCCGTCCTGGCCCAGCGAAGGGCCTGGGCGAGTCGCGCGTCACGCATGCTCCGCTCGCCCGCCACCGGCCTCACGGCACGAATCAGCACGGCCGCGGGGCGACCGTCCGGCTCCGTGACGACGTTGAGGCACAAGTGCATCCCGTAGACAAGGTACACGTAGGCGATGCCCGGAGGCCCGAACATGACCGCGTTGCGTGGCGTGCGGCCGAAGCGTGCGTGGGAGGCCTGGTCGTCCTCGCCGATGTACGCCTCCACCTCGACGATCCGGCCGACGCGGCCGTCGCCGGTGACGAGATGGGCGCCGATCAGCGCTCTCGCGGCGTCGAGCGTGGGCCTGCCGAGGATCTCGCGCGCGAGGGTCAGCGGCGCGCGGTCAGGGCCTGGGCGAACGTCTGGCGCACGTCCAGCGGGAAGAGGAAGCCGAGGATCGCGAGCACGAACGGGATGACGTTGTCGCGCAGGATCGCGGCAATCAGCGTGGGGTCCAGCCAGCCGTGGAGGCTCCGGAGCAACCCGAACTCCCCGAGTCCCGCGCGCTCCTTGAAGGCGTCCTGCGTGTAGTAGGGGTCCGTGATCATCAGGATCGCGACCAGGATGATGAAGCCCTCGAGGACGCCGAGGAGGCCGCCGACGATCTCGTCGAGGACCGGGTAGCGGTTGAACAAGGGTGCCGGCCGGTACGTGATCTGGATACCGATGGTGAGCGTGACGGCCGCGGCGACGAACACGGCCCCGAAGGCGACCATGTAGCTGTAGTCGGGCGCGATCGTCGTCCACTGGGCGGAGAGGTACGACCCGAGGGGCTGGCGCAGCTGGGCGCCAAGGATCAGCGAGAAGACGATCGCCGCGATCCCGAGCAGCCGGCGGATGACGCCCTGCGCGTAGCCCACGATGAACATCGCGAGCAGCGCCAGGAAGAGCACGAGGTCGAAGGGCTGAATCCGATCCACGGCGGGACTGTAGCAGGCTCAGGAGCGGATTCGGGCTCCGATGTCGTCCGCCAGGGCCCCGCTGATCGTACCGATCGCCGTGTCCACCTCGGCGTCCGACAGGACGCGGTCCGCGGCGCCGAACCGGAGCCGGAACGTGAGGCTGCGCTCGTCCGGCCCCAGCGGGTGGCCGCGATATGTGCCGACGAGCGTCGCCTCCTGCAGGTGCGCGCCGGCGGCCTCGCGGACGTGTTGGGTGACCTCCGCGGCGGGCACGGAGTCCGGCACGTCCACGGTCAGGTCGCGCTCGTTGGGCTGGAAGCGCGGCAGCGGTGCGGCACGCACCACCGCGAGGCTGCCGCCCGTGAGGCCGGCGACGGACAGCTCGGCGACGATCACGCGGCGTGCCCGGAGCTCCCAGGCCTCGGCGAGCCGCGGATGGAGCTCGCCCACGACGCCGGCGATCGCGAGGTCGCCGTTCGGCAGCCGTGCCTCGACCGTCGCGCTTCGGCCGGGGTGCAGGATCGGCTCGTCGGTCAGTGGCGAGTAGCTCGGCGCGCTGGCACCGAGGAGGCGTGCGATCAGCTCGATGGCGCCCTTCGCATCGTCGAGGTCTACCTCGCGCCGCGGCTGGTTCCAGGCCGGGATCTCGACGGCTCCCGTCAAGGCAAGCCCGAGTCGCCACCATTCGTGCGATCTGTCTGGCTCGCCGCCATAGCCCCTGCCGATCTCGAAGATGGCAACGTCGACGATCGCGTGCCGGGCGTTCGTGTCGACCACCTCCACGAGGCTGCCGACGATCGACTGCCGCAGCAGCGAGTGGTCCAGCGAGAGCGGGTTCGTGACGGCGACCGGGCGGCCCTGCGCTGCGGCCTCGCCGACGGCGGGGCGGTCCTCGAACGTCCACCGGAACGCCTCGAGCATGCGCGGCGAGACGAGGGCGTACGTAACCGCCTCGGTCAGCCCCGCGCCGACGAGGGCCTCGCGGATTGCGTCGCGGGCGGCGAGCGGCGATTCGCGCCAGGCGGGCATCTCCGTCGGGGGTCGGCGCGGCGGCACGAGCTCGTAGCCGTGGACGCGCGCCACCTCCTCGGCAAGGTCGGCCTCCACCTCGATGTCGCGCCGCCACGTTGGCACGGTGGCGATCACGGCGGTGCCAGCCGATGCCGCCACGGAAGCGGGATTCTCTCCGGCTGCGATCGCGACATCGGTCACGCTGGAGGACACCTCGGTCTCGATCCCGACGCGCCGCAGCACCTCCCGCTGCGCGTCGATGCCCAGGTCCGTGCCGAGCAACCGGTCAACGCGAGCCGGCCGGAACGCGATCCGCCGCGGGGCGGGCTCCTGGGCGTGCGTGTCCACGGCCCCGACGGCAACGGTGCCGCCGGCCCACTCGGCGACGAGGCGCGTTGCCCGATCCGCGCCGAGGCGTGCGAGCCGGAACTCCTGGCCCTTCTCGAAGCGCAGGCTTGCCTCGGAGCGAAGCGCGTACCGGAACGCCGTCCGGCGGATGCTCACGGGATCGAAGATGGCCGACTCCACGATCACGTCCCGGGTCGCGTCGGAGACCTCCGAGGTCGCCCCGCCCATGACACCGGCGATGCCCAGCGGCCCGCTCGCATCGGCGATGAGGAGGGTCTCCGGGTCCAGCGCTCGCTCGACGTGGTCGAGGGTCTCCATTCGCTCCCCTGCCCTCGCGAGCCGGACCTGCAGCCCGGCACGACCCCGCGGGTCGCGGGCCACCGCGCCGGCGTCGAAGGTATGGATGGGCTTGCCCAGCTCCACCATCACGTAGTTCGAGGCGTCGACCACGTTGCTGATCGGCCGGATGCCGGCCGCGAGCAGGCGCATCTGGACCCAGTCGGGGGACGGCCCCACGGTGACGCCCTCGATCCAGCGGCCCACGAAGCGCGGGCATAGCCCTGCGTCCTCCACCGCGACCGAGAGCCGCTCGACGGCGGGCCGCCCGCCCTCCACGACGTCCGTCGGCGGCAGCCTCACCGCGCCGCCGGCCACCGCCGCGACCTCGCGCGCGATCCCCACGATCGACAGCGCGTCGCCCCGGTTCGGCTTCACGTCCACGTCAAGAACGACGTCGCCGTAGAGGTCCGCCAGCTTCGCGCCGAGGGGCGTCTCGGGGGCGAGGATCAGGATCCCGTCGGCGTCCGCGGTGAGCCCGAGCTCGTCACCGGAGCAGAGCATCCCGTTGCTGACCGCGCCCATCTTCTCGGTGCGCTCGATGCGCCGATTGCCCGGCAGGACTGCACCGGGCAGCGCGACCGGCACGCGCTGGCCCACGGCGATGTTGGTTGCGCCACAGACGATCTCCAGCACCTCGCCGGCCCCCGTGTTCACGCGCGTGAGCGAGAGGCGGTCGGCGCGCGGGTGCTTCTCGACCGCCAGCAGCTCGCCGACGACGACGTTCGCCCACTCGGTCCCCCGCCGGTCGATGCCCTTGACCTCCATGCCGAGCAGCGTCAGGCGCTCCGCGAGCTGCTCGGGGGTGAGGTCGAACGCCACGAGCTCGCGGAGCCAGGACAGCGGGACTCTCATCGGAACTGGCCCAGGAAACGCAGGTCGTTCTCGAGGAACAGCCGGATGTCGTTGATCCGGTGGCGGAGCATGGCGATGCGCTCCGGGCCCATCCCGAACGCGAAGCCCTGGTAGCGCTCCGGGTCCAGGCCGCAGTTGCGCAGGACCACCGGGTGGACCATCCCTGCGCCCAGGATCGTCATCCAGCCGCTCCGGCCGCACGCGGGGCAGCCGGGCCCGCCGCACACGAGGCACTCCACGTCGAAGGCGACCGAGGGCTCCGTGAACGGGTAGTAGCCGGGGCGGAATCGCGTCTTCTTGCCGGCGCCGAACATCGCGTGGGCGAACTCGTCCAGGAGGCCGCGCAGGTCGCCGAGGGTGGTGCCCTCGTCGATCATGAGGCCCTCCACCTGGAAGAACTCCGTGCCGTGCGACGCGTCGATCGCCTCGTACCGGAAGCAGCGGCCCGGCAGGATGGCGCGGATCGGTGGCTTGACCGTGCGCATGACGTGGATCTGCCCGGGCGAGGTGTGGGTCCGCAGCAGCCGGCCCGGGATGTCTACGTACAGCGTGTCCCACAGGTCGCGCGCGGGGTGGTCCTGCGGGATGTTGAGGTCCTGGAAGTTGTACTCGTCGGTCTCGATCTCCGGCGTCTCGTAGGTCACGAACCCGAACTGGGCGAAGATGCGGGCGATCTCGGCCATCGATTCGATGCTGGGGTGGAGGGAGCCGCGGCGGATCGGCCGGCCGGGCATGGTGACGTCGATCGTCTCCGCGCGGAGGCGCGCATCCAGCTCCGCGGAGCCCAGGATGGTGCGCCGCTCCGCGACCGCCGCCTCGATCGTCGCCCGGACGCGATTGGCGATCGCGCCGACCTTGGGCCGATCGTCCGCCGGCAGCGCGCCGATGCCGCGCAGGACGCCGGTGAGCCGGCCCTTCTTGCCCAGCACGTCCAGCTCGAGGGCCTCGACGGCGGCGACATCGGACGCGCCGGCGAGGGCCGATGCGGTCTCCTCCGCCAGCGTCTCGAGATCGCGCGAAAGGTCGTCGAGGTTCATGTGCGCAAGGGTATGCCGCCGGGGAGCGCCGGCATGTGTCTCGCTGCGGCGCGAATCGATGACATTCGCTGCATCAGATCAGGAGCGAGAGCTGGCGTCGTGTCGAATTCCTCCGTGAATCACGAGCCCCCGATCGTCACGAGGACGTCGAGGGCTTCGTCGAGCCGGTTCCGGGGCTGTTGTCAGCTGCCCTTTGCCGCCTCGACGATCTTCGTAAACGTGCCGGCGTCGCGCACCGCGAGGTCGGCAAGGATCTTTCGATCGATCTGGATGTCCGCCTTCTTCAGGCCCTCGATGAACCGGCCGTAGGTCCAGCCATGGTTCCGGACCGCCGCGTTGATGCGGACGATCCACAGGCCGCGCAGGTCTCGCTTGCGCTGCTTGCGGTCGCGGGTCGCGTAGGCGAGAGCGTGCAGCAGGGCCTCGCGTGCCGGCTTGACCAGCCGCGAGCGGGTGCCCTTGCGCCCCTCGGAATCCTGCAGGAGGCGCTTGTGGCGGGCGTGCGCGGTGACGCCGCGCTTGACTCGTGCCATTGGGCTCGTTGGCTCCTAGAGGTACGGCAGCAGGCGCTTGACCTGCTTCGCGTGGGTCGCGTCCATCAGCGACACGCCGGCGTACCGGCGGGTGCGCCGGGACGACTTGATCTCGAGGTGGTGGCCGCGCCACGCGTTCACGCGCATGACCTTGCCACTGCCGGTCACGCCGATGCGCTTCTGCGCCGCCTTGTGGCTCTTCATCTTCGGCATCGTCGCGTTCAGTCTCCCGTTGCTGGCGGTGCGGCCTGGGCCGTCTCCGCTCCGTTTGTCGCAGTCACCGCCGGGGTCGGCGCCGGCGCCTCGGCCGACGCTCCGTCGCCGGAGTCCTCGCCCCTGTGCGCCTTCGGGCTCGGCTCGACGACCTTCGGCTTGTGGGTCGAGGCCAGGACGATGAACATCGACTTGCCCTCGAGCACCGGCTGTCGCTCGACGACTCCGTGCTCCTCGACCTGCTTCGAGAACTTCTCGAGCAGCACCCGCCCCAACTCGGGGTGGCTGAGCTCGCGCCCTCTGAAGCGGACCGTCACCTTGATCCGATCGCCATCCTCGAGGAACTCCACCGCCCGATGGACCTTCGTGTCGAAGTCGCCCGTGCCGATCTTCGGCGAGAGCCGCACTTCCTTGAAGGTCACCGACCGTTGCCGGCGCTTGTTCTCTTTTTCCTTCTTCGTCAGCTCGTACTTGTACTGCCCGAAGTCGAGGAAACGAGCGACCGGCGGAGCCGCCATCGGTGCGACCTCGACGAGGTCGAGGCCCTTCTCCTGCGCCATTTCCAGGGCTCGCGGCGTGGGCATCACGCCCAGCTGGTTACCCTCATCGTCGATCACCCGGACCTGTGGGATCCGGATCATCTCGTTGACGCGCAGGTCTCGGCTGATGGTTGCTTTCCCTCTCGAACGTCGTTCTTGGTGCGCCCGGTCAAATCACGGCAAAGCCGCGCCCGTTCCGGCCGCCGCGGGACTATAGCACAGGGCCATTCAGCCGCCCCTCGCGGCAGCCTCCGCGGCGAGGCGGTCCGCCAGCGAATCCCAGCTCTCCGCGGGCTGCTGCTCCCCGGCTCTCGTCCGGGGAGCAGCCGTCTTCGCCTCGATCTCGCGGTCCCCGAGGACGAGCATGTACGGCACCTTCTGCTCCTGGGCAAGCCGGATCTTGTTCTGCATCCGGTTGTTGGAGCCATCGACCTCGACGCGCAGGCCGCGTGAGCGGAGCACGGACGCGAGCTCCTCCGCAGGCTCGACGTGCCGGTCCGCGATCGGGATGACGATCGCCTGCACCGGCGCGATCCACAGCGGGAACGCCCCGGCGAAGTGCTCGATCAGGATGCCGATGAACCGCTCCAGGCTGCCGTACATGGCGCGGTGGATGGCGATCGGGCGAACGCCCTCGCCTGTCTCGTCGTCGTAGGTCAGGTCGAAGCGCTCGGGCAGCATCGTGAGGTCGATCTGGATCGTCGCCATCTGCCACTCGCGGCCGAGGGCGTCGTCGATGTAGATGTCGATCTTCGGCGCGTAGAACGTGCCGTCCTTGGGCTTCAGCTCGTAGCTGATGTCCGACGCGGCGAAGGCCTCCATCGTCAGCCGCTCGGCGCGCTCCCAGAGCGCGGGGTCGCCGATCGCCTTGTCCGGCTTCGTGGCGAAGCTGAAGCGCGGCGTCAGGCCGAACCAGCCGTACGCCTCGCGGACTTCGCCGAGGAGGGCCTGGATCTCCGCCATGAGCTGGTCCGGGCGGACGTAGATGTGCGCGTCGTCCTGGACGAACTGGCGGACTCGCGTCAGGCCGCTCAGCGCGCCCGAGAGCTCGTTCCGGTGCAGCCGGCCGTATTCGTTGTAGCGAAGGGGCAGGTCGCGATATGAGCGCTTCCGGGAGCGATAGATGAACGTCGATTCCGGGCAGTTCATGGGTTTGAGGCTGAACGTCTGGTTCTCGGACTCGACGAGGAACATGTGCTCCTTGTACAGGTCCCAGTGGCCGGACTGCCGCCACAGGCGTTCGCTCACCACGATCGGCGTAGCGACCTCCAGGTAGCCGCGGCGGCCCTGGAGCTCGCGCATGGATCCCTCGAGCAGCCGCCACAGGAGCTGGCCCTTGGGGTGGAAGAACGGCGCGCCCGGGCTGACGTCGTGGAAGCTGAACAGGTCCAGCTGGACGCCGAGCTTGCGATGATCGCGCTTGCGCGCCTCGGCGCGGCGCCACAGGAACGCATCGAGCGCCTCCTGGCCCGCCCAGACCGTTCCGTACACGCGCTGGAGCGCCGGGCGCTTCGCATCCCCGCGCCAGTACGCGCCGGCGACGGACAGGAGCTTGAACGGCCCGATCTTCCCGGTCGAGGCGACGTGCGGCCCGCGACACAGGTCGCTGAATGGCCCGTGCTCGTAGAATGTGATCGTGGGACTGGGCTCGCCGGCCTCCTTCGCCTTCGACGCGAGGTCGTCCAGGATCTCCACCTTGTACCCCTGGCCCTGCCCTTCCACGGCGGCGCGGCCGTCGTCGAACGGGACCTCCTTGCGGACGAACGGGTGGTTCGCCGACACGCTCTCGCGCATGCGGGCTTCGATGGCCGACAGGTCGTCGGGTGTCAGGGCGCGCGGCAGCTCGAAGTCGTAGTAGAAGCCATCGGCAATTGCCGGTCCGATCCCGAGCTTCGTGCCGGGGAACAGGTCCAGGACCGCCTCGGCCATGACGTGGGCCGTTGAGTGGCGCATCGCGTCCAGCTCGTCGTGGGCGCCCGCGTCCAGCAGCTCGTCCACCGAGCCGCGTGCCGGTGCCTCCAGGATCTCGACCTCGTCCGCCTCGACGGCCTCATCGGCCGCCCCGGCAATCGGAGCCGCCGCCTGGTTCGCCTTGTCCGCCATGTCCGTGACCTCCCGAGAATCGAAACGACCCCTCGTCCTCCGACAGGACGAGAGGCCGATTGCTCGACTTCCCGCGGTTCCACCCGCCTTCCCGAACCCTCACCGCCGTGGCGGCGCGTGATCGGGCGCTTTCGCCGCGGTAACGGGCGGACCCGGGCCGGTTCACCGGCCACTCACGGGTGGTGCGGGTTCGAAGGAGGATCTGCCGGCTCCCACCGCCCCGGCTCGCTTGGAGACCTGCCCTCGATCGCGTGTCCCGATCGATGCGTTGGCGGGACTATAGCGCACGCTCGCAACCGGCCCTTCTAGACTCCGGCGTCATGCGCCTGCCCCGCTCGCTCGACGTGCTCCACGAGCGCAACTACGCGCGGTACCTGTCCGCCCTCGTGGTGTCGCACCTCGGGGGCGGCATGGCGAACGTGGCATTGGCGTTCGCCGTGCTCGAGTTCGGGACCGCGACGGACCTCGGCATCGTGCTGCTGGCGCGCGAGGTCCCGATGATCGTGTTCCTGCTGCTCGGCGGCGTCTTCGCCGACCGGATCCCGCGCCGCACGATCCTCATCTCGACGGACCTGGTGAAAGGCGTGGCCCAGGTCGCGACCGCCGCGCTGCTGTTCACCGGGTCCGCACACGTCTGGAACGTCGCGCTCCTCCAGATCGCCTTCGGGGTCGCGAATGCGTTCAGCCGGCCGGTCCAGGTCGGGCTGATCAAGGAGACGGTGAGCGACAGCCGGCTCCAGGAGGCCAACGCGCTTGCCCAGCTCTCGCGCAGCACCCTGTCGGTCATCTCGCCCGCCCTCGGCGCCCTGATCGTCACGCTCGGCAGCCCGGCCATCGCCATCTCCGTGGACGCGGTGACGTTCTTCGCCTCGGCGACGCTCATCTCCACCATCCGGCTCGCCCCGCTTGTCCGAGCCGCGACCAAGTCCGTCGTGGGTGACCTTCGGGAGGGCTGGCGCGAGTTCATCGCGCGACCGTGGGCGGTGGCGATCATCGGCTCGTTCGGGCTGTTCCAGCTGACCTACTTCCCTGCCCTGCTCGTGCTCGGACCCACGGTCGCGAAGGACCACCTCGGCGGCGCCGCGGGCTGGGGCACGATCCTCGCCATCGAGTCGCTCGGCGCGGTCGTGGGCGGGCTGTTCGCCCTGCGCCTCCGGGTCAGGCGACCGCTCGTCTGGAGCGAGCTCCTGGTGATGCCCGCGGGCCTGCTCCTGACCGCGCTCGCGTTCCCGCTGCCGCTCTTCGGGATCGCGACGGTCGGGTTCTTCGTGGGCGTGGGCTTCGCCCCTGGCGAGACGCTCTACGTGACGGCATTCCAGCGGAACATCCCGGAGCACGCCCTGTCGCGAATCAGCTCGTTCGACTGGTTCGGATCGGTCGCGCTCAACCCGATCGGCTACGCGCTCATCGGCCCGATCGCCGCCGCCTTCGGCACCTCGCAGACGCTCTTCGTGGCGGCGGCACTCAACGTGCTGGTGTGCGTGAGCGTGGTCCTCGTGCCCTCCGTACGGCATATCGGCATGACCGCCCCCGACCCGGTCGCCACGGCGACCAGCGACTAGAGGCGCCCCGGGGGCTGAGGAGGGAGCGGACGTTGGCGTACGTGACCGACGAGGCGGCGACGGCAACGCAGCGATGGCCGCCGATCAGCCGACGAGGGATGGTGGGCGACACTGGGCTCGAACCAGTGACCTCTTGCATGTCAAGCAAGTGCTCTAACCAACTGAGCTAGCCGCCCGAGTGCGACGCGAGTTCCGTCACGTCGCCGCGGCATTCTAGCGCAGGGTCGTTCGAGCCTTCGGCGGTGCCCGCGGCGCGGGACAACCGGTGACGCGGGGCGAGCGACGGGCGATGATACGGAGATGGCGGAGGTTGCCTTCGCGCGAAGCGGTGACGTGCACATCGCGTATCGGGTCGTCGGCGACGGCCCGATCGACCTCGTCTTCGTGCAGGGCTCGTCGACGCATCTCGACGTGTACTGGGATCAGCCCTCGTTCCGGCACTACTGCGAGCGTCTCGCCGAATTCAGCCGCCTGATCCTCTTCGACAAGCGCGGGATGGGCATGTCGGAGCGGGTGCCCGAAACGGTGCCGCTCGATGTCCGGATGGACGACATCCGGGCGGTGATGGATGCGGTGGACTCCACATCCGCTGCCGTGATGGGCGAATCGGAGGGCGGCCCCCTCGCGATGCTGTTCGCGGCCGCGCACCCTGAACGCACGCGCGCGCTCATCCTCCAGGGAGCCGAGGTGCGCGAGCGGCGAGATGCCGACTGGCCATGGGGTGAGGCCACCGTCGAGGAACACGAGGCCGCGATCGCCCTGATCCCGACGCGATGGGGGCAGGGAGAGAGCATCAAGGCCATCGCGCCATCGACCCTGCGCGACCCCAGCTTTCCGGCGATCCAGGCGTGGTGGGGCAAGGTCCAGCGGAATTCCGGGACCCCCGCCTCGCTGGAGGCCTTCTCGCGTATGGCCTTCGAGATCGACGTACGGAGCGTCGTGCCGTCGATTCGGGTCCCGGCCCTCGTGATGCACGCTGCCGGCGATCAGGTGTGCCACGTTGAACAGGGACGATGGCTGGCGCAGTACCTGCCCGGAGCCAAATACGTCGAGCGGCCAACCGACGATCACGTCGCCTGGTTCGAGCCGGAACCGGTGCTCGCGGAGATCCGCGAGTTCCTGACGGGCTCGCGTGAGGCGGAGGCCCCTGACCGCGTGCTGGTGACGGTCCTCTTCACGGACATCGTCGCGTCCACCGAGCGTGCCACCCACATGGGCGACGCTCGCTGGCGTGCGCTGCTCGACGCCCACAACGCCGCGGTCCGGGCCGAGCTGACTCGTTTCCGCGGCCGCGAGATCGATACCGCCGGGGACGGCTTCCTCGCGGCGTTCGACAGCCCGGCTCGCGCGATCCGTGCCGCCAAGGCGATCGGCGAGAGTGTGCGACGGCTCGGCCTCGAGGTTCGCGCAGGCGTCCATACCGGTGAGGTTGACGTGCTACCCAACGGCGATCTCGCCGGGATCTCGGTCCACGTGGGCGCGCGGGTCGCCGCCCTGGCTCGGCCTGGAGAAGTCCTCGTCTCGTCGTCGGTTCGCGATCTCGTCGCCGGCTCCGGGTTCGAGTTCATCAACCGTGGGATGCACAGTCTCAAGGGCGTCGAGGAGGACCGGCTGCTCTTCGCCGTCGCATAGGGATGTCCGAAGTCGGCCAACGCAGGGAGGCCCCGTGGTGCCACAGAGCGACGTCAACGATCGGGCGGCCATCGAGCGCTGCATCCGGGACTACTTCGAGTCCTGGTACGCGGGCGACGCCGCGAGGATGCGGGGCGCGCTGCATCCCGAGCTCGCGAAGCGTGGCTACATCGACCAGGGGGGCGGTCCGTCGCTGGCTCGGGAGACGAGCGACTCCATGGTCGATTTCACCGAGCTCGGCATCGGGAAGAAGATTCCGCCGGAACGCCAACGCCTCGTGATCCGGATCGACGACATCCACGGCAACATCGCCGCGGCGACCGTCAGCTCGCCTGTCTATCGCGAGTTCGTCCACCTCGTCCGAACGGCGGACGGCTGGCGAATCCTGAATACCCTCTGGCAGCCGGCCGGTACGTGAGCTCGAGGACCCGGTCGCCCTAACCGATGCGGATCATCTTCTTGTTGACGAACTCGTCCGCGCCGAACCGGCCCAGCTCGCGGCCCGAGCCGGAGCGCTTGATGCCCCCGAAGGGCAGCTCGGCGCCATCGGCCAGCACGACGTTGACGAAGACCATCCCGGCCTCGATGCCGTCGGCGACGCGGAGCGCCTGCGCACGGTCCGTCGTGTAGACGTAGGAGCCCAGGCCGTACGGGATGTCGTTGGCGATCCGGATCGCATCGTCCTCGTCCTTCGCCCGGTAGACCTGCGCGACCGGGCCGAAGAACTCCTCCTTCGACGCGGGGTTCTCGGGCGTGACATCGGTCAGCACCGTCGTCTGGAAGAACGCGCCGTCGCGCCCGCCACCATGGACGAGCGTCGCGCCATGCTGGACCGCGCGCCTGACCTGCTCATCGAGCCGCTCGGCGGCCTTGAGCGAGGACAACGGTCCCAGCGCTGCGTCGGACGATGACGGGTCGGTCGCCTCGATGGCCGCGATCTTCGCCGTGAACTTCTCGAGGAACGGCTCGTACAGGTCGTCGGCGACGATGAAGCGCTTGGCCGCGTTGCACGACTGGCCGCTGTTGTCCAGGCGGGCGTCGACGGCGTTCTGCACGACGGCATCGAGGTCGTTGGTGGAAAGCAGGATGAACGGATCGGAGCCGCCAAGCTCGAGCACGACCTTCTTCAGGTTGCGGCCCGCGATCTCGGCGACTGCCGCACCGGCCCGCTCGGAGCCGGTGAGCGAAACGCCCTGGACGCGCGGGTCGGCGATGACCTTCTCGATCTGGTCGTACGTGGCGTAGATGTTCACGTACGCCCCGGCCGGAAAGCCGGCGTCGCGGAAGATCTGCTCGATGGCCGCAGCCGACTCGGGGCATTGCTCGGCGTGCTTGAGGAGGATCGTGTTGCCGATGATGAGGTTGGGACCGGCGAAGCGCGCCACCTGGTAGTAGGGGAAGTTCCAGGGCATGACGCCGAGGAGCACCCCCACCGACGATCGGCGGATGACCGCCGACCCTTCGCCGGCGAGGAGCGTGATCGGCTCGTCCTTGAGGAACTCGGGCGAGTTATCGGCGTAGTACTCGTAGATTGCGGCGGCGAAGTCGACCTCGCTGAGGGCCTGCCCGATCGGCTTGCCCATCTCGCGCACGATGATCTCCGCGAGCTCCTGACGGCGCTCGGTGTGCAGCTCGGCGACGCGACGGATCATTGCCGCTCGCTCCGCGACCGTGGTCGATCTCGACCAGCCGCGGTGGGCCTCGTCGGCGGCGGTGATTGCAGCCTCGAGCTCGTCGTTGGTGATCGTCGGGAACGTCTTGACCGTCTCGCCGGTGGCGGGGTTGGTTACGGCGTATGCCATGGGTTGTCCTCCGCGGGTGCGTCGAGCGCCTGAGCCTGGGTCGGTTCGGTGCGGCCACGATACCTGAGGTGGCAGTCGCGCGGACGGTCAGGCGATCACCGCTTGGTCGCCGCGATGGAGTACAGGATCTGCGTGGCGATGGCGTCATACGTGTCGCCCGCCGCCTCGTCGATCGGGATGATGACCCCGCACGCGTATCCGTCGAGATGGAGCGCCATGACGCGCGAGTGGTTCCCCGCGACCGTGTTGCGCATCAGGAACAGGCGGTCGGTCTGGAGCAACGTCAGCTGGCCGTCGGTGAAGTACGTCGCCTTGAGCCTGTCGATGTAGTCGGACCACTTGGCCGCCGAGTCGCGCACCACCCGCGAGGAAGCGAAATTGTCGACGGCCAAGGCGTCGCCGGGAATGCCCACGTCCGTGTACCAATCGGGCGGCACTGCCTGTCGGCACGCGCTGTCGTTCGATAGCACCTGGACCCAGCCCGACGGCGTTTCGCCGGTGGCGAGCCGGGCGTTGTCGACGCCCGTACCGTCGGCGGGCGCCGATGACGACCCATTGGATGCGGGCGTGGTGCCAGGCTCGGCCGTGGCAGGCCCGGAGGGCTGTCCACCGTCCCCCGGCTCGGCCGATTCATCGCCGGCGGCGGTGGAGCCGGGTCCACCGGGCGAGGCGGCGCCAGTCGGCGCTCCGCTGCCACCGCATGCCGCGAAGAGCAGGAGGAACGCCGTAGCCAGCAATGGCGCGGCTGACCGTGAAGCCATGTGTGCGCAGTATGCGATTCGGATCAAGCGCCAGCGCGGCGAATCACGCTGATCTCGCCGTTGCCCTCGAGGTAGGCCGACTTGACCTGCTGGATCTGGTCCGCTCCCTGGAGGCGCAGCTGGGTCATGAGCTCGTCCTCGGTCATGAGCTCATCGGCGAGCGCCTTGCGGATCACCCGGCCGTTCACGACAAGCGGCTTTCGCTGTGGATGGACGAACCGCCCCATGAAGGCCACGTGGTAGCCGAGCCAGTCGAACAGCCAGCTCATGCCCACGATCGTCGCGACAAGGACGATGCCGTCCGTGATCGAAGTGTAGTTGCTGGACATCGCGTTCTGGGCCCCGTCGGAGATGATCACGAGGACGAGCAGGTCGCTCGAGGTCATCGACCCGAGCCTGCCGCGGAGCACCACCCGCAGCAGCACGAACATGGCCACGTACATGATCGCCCCGCGGACGACCATCTCGAACACGCTGACGTCCGGAACGAATGCCTTCTCGAGATCGAAGCCCAGGATGACCACGCCGCACCTCCTTGTGCGGCAAGCCTAGATCGACCGGACTCCCCGGGCGCCCGAAATCCTGCCAGTCAGTAACCCCCGTGCTGGTATGCAACGGCGAGCCACTACTCGGGACCTCGCGGGCCGAGAACTGAGCGTGGATCCGTGCCGCGGAAGGGTCACAGTAGGCCCTGGGCGGCCGAATTTCCGGATAACACCACCCGGGTTACTGGGTGACCAGAACGTCCGAACGCCGGCACGGAGCCGTGGGGGGCGCGGCGGACTGCAGCCCGGGAGCGGGACCTAGTCGATCGAGATGGTCTCGCGGCCTTCGTCGCCGGAGGGTGCGACCTTCGCTTCCATGTCGTCGAGGCGGCGAAGCCAGAAGTCGACGATGGAGCGCATGCCCAGGAGGTTCTCGCGTCCGGCGTTGAAGAAGTGGCGGCTCGCCTCTGCGGGCATCAACTTCTCCATGACGTGGCGGCTGCGCTCCCTGAGGCCGGGCCCGCCCTCGAGCCGGGCGAGCCGCTCCTCCAACTCCGCGACGCGCGGATCGGGCGCGGCATCGGGCACGCCCGCAGAGGCCCGGGGACGTCCGCCGCTCTTGGCTTCACCCATCGTCAGTCTCCTCGCTTCGACGGTTTGGTCGACTTGCCGGACCGCGTGTCCGCGCGGCCCTCGAACCGGATCCGCAAGACGCCGTCCTCCATCTTCGCACCGATCGTCGGCGCGTCCACCAGCGCGCGCGGCAGGACGATGGTCCGGCGCAGCCCCGCGACCTGCAGCGACAGCTCGTCGCCGTCGCGGCTGAGCTGGATCTCGTCGCGTGTCGTGAACGGCAGCGCGACCTCCAGCACGTGGCCACCGTCCTCGGCTTTGACCTGGTAGGGCCGCCCGCGATAGAAGAAGTGGGTCGGGTCCTCGTGGCCGAAGAGCGCCTCGCCGATCTCGATGAGCCGCTCCGGGCCGATCATCTCGCGATCGAACTGGGGCACGGTCCTGACCGGCACCGGGGCGTACTGGGCGATGACCTCCGGCATGTAGCGCTGCTGCGCCTGGCGCATCGTCCCGAACGAGCCGTCGCCGTCGAGGCCCGCCGGCAGGACGCGGTTGCAGACCACCATGTCGCTCGGATAGCCGAACAGGTGGAAGTATGTGAAGGACCGCTGCGCCTCCACGATTGACAGCCGCTCCAGGTTCAGCGCGATTCGAACGGACGCGCGCTCCGGATCGGCGAGGAGCCGATGGACCTTGTCCAGGCGCTGAAGGAGCCGCTCCGCGGCGGCGAAGACTTCGTCGCGCGGGATGGGCACGCCGATCATCCGCTCCAGCATCGGCCGGCCGATCTTGCTCACCCGCCGCCCGATCGGCGCGATCCGCTCGATCCACCAGCGGCTCGCCTCCGGCAGCGAGAGCAGGCGCAGGGTCTCGCCGGTGGGCGCGGCATCCACCACGATGACGTCGTAGTCGCCCGATTCCACGTGATCCGCGATCCACAGCAGGTTGCCGAGCTCGTCCATGCCCGGCAGGACGGTCATCTCCTCGGCAAGCACCGCGTCCAGCCCGCGCCAGCTGAACAGCTCGGCCATGTACTTCTGGATCGTGGACCAGTACCGCCCGATGTTGTGGTAGACGTCCGGCTCCTGTCCCCACAGGTTCGGAGCGATCTGCGTGGGCGTGGGCCCGAGCGGCAGGTCGAAGGCGTCCGCGAGGCTGTGGGCGATGTCTGTCGACAGCACGATCGTGCGATAGCCGCGGCGCGCGCTCAGCAGCGCGGTTGCCGCGGCAATGCTCGTCTTGCCGACGCCGCCCTTGCCGGTGTAGCGGAGGATGCGGGTCATTGGATCCTTTCGCGGGCAACGCATCGTAGCCTGCACACGTGCACTACGACCTGCTCGACGCCGGAGTCCGGAGGCGGCTGGAGCGATTTGGCGCGCACATCATCGATCGACCCGCGCCCGGCGCGGACGGTTTCCGCCTCGCGCCCGGCCAATGGGTGAACGCCGACCTGCGGTTCGACGCCGGCTCCGGCTGGTCCGGGCCTGCCTGGCCGGCCGAGCCGTGGCCGGTCGAGATCGATGGGCTGACGATGGAGCTCCGACCGACGACGTCAGGCGGCCTCGGGCTGTATCCGGAGCACGCGGCGAATCTGGCCTGGCTCGCTGCCCAGGTGGGAGCGCAGGTTTCGGCAGGGGCCGCTGATGGCGCGGTTCCCCAGGTGCTGAACCTGTTCGCCCACACGGGCCTGGCGACGCTCGCGATGGCGCGTGCCGGCGCTGCAGTCGCGCACGTCGATGGCGCTCGCGCGGCCGTGGCATGGGCGCGCCGCAACGCCGAGCTGTCCGGGCTCGCTGATCGGCCCGTCCGGTGGCTCGTGGACGACGCCGCCGCGTTCGCCGCACGCGAGGCACGGCGCGGACGCCGCTACGACGGGATCGTGCTGGACCCGCCGGCCTTCGGGCGCGCGGACGGGCGCGAGTGGCGGCTGGAGGAGGACCTGCCGGCGCTCCTGACAGCGTGCCGGACCGTGGCTGCACCGGACGCGTTCGTCCTGCTGACCGCGCACTCGGAATCCGTGGACGGTACGGTGCTCGCGGCGATGCTCCGGTCGGCATTCGGCGGCCGATCCCAGTCGATGGAGGTCGTCCCGCTGGACCTCGCGGCTACCTCCGGCGCACGCCTGGCGCTCGGCTGGGCGGTGCGGCGCGGATCATGACCGGTCACCATCTCACCGTGCCCGGTCACCCGACGACCATCGACAGCCCCGCCAACCCGCGAATCCGCAGCACGCTCCGCCTGCGCGAGCGGCGCGAGCGCGACGAGACGGGCCTGACGCTCGTCGACGGCGGGCGCGAGGCGCTCCGCGCGATGGAGTCCGGCGCGATCGTGGAGACCGCCTTCGTCTGCCAGGCCCGGATCGGGTCGACCGAGGCGAGGCGCGTCGCCGAGAAGGTGAGCCAGGACTTCGGGCCGTTCGGCGATTCGATCGAGGTGGTCCACGTCAGCGAGCGCGCGTTCGATCGATTGGCCTACGGCGATCGAGCGGACGGGGTGCTGCTCGTCGCGCGGATTCCCGGCACGCGCCTGGAGGACCTCGTGCTGCCGGCCTCACCGCTCGTCGTCGTCACCGAGGACGTGGAGAAGCCGGGCAACGTGGGCGCGATTCTCCGCTCCGCCGACGCCGTGGGTGCGAGCGCGGTGATTGCCGTCGGCGGCACAGACCTGTACAACCCGAACGTGATCCGCGCGAGCGTCGGGACGATCTTCAGCGTCCCGGTGGCGACGGGGACGGCGGCCGAGGTGCTCGCATGGCTGCACGGGCGCGGCGTCCGGATCCTCGCGTCCCGCGTGGACGCCACGGAGCTGCACGTCGACGCAGACCTCACCGGCCCGCTGGCAATCGTGCTCGGCAGCGAGGCGGACGGCCTCTCGGGCGCGTGGGCCGCACCGGGTGTCGAAGGCGTGCGGCTCCCGATGCTGGGCGTGGCCGACAGCCTCAACGTCTCCGCCGCCGCTGCGATCCTGCTGTACGAGGCGTGGCGGCAGCGTCGCGCCGGGAGCGCGGCTCGTGCCTGAGACGTTCGACTTCGTGATCATCGGCGCCGGGCCGGCCGGCGAATCGGCGGCGTTCGAGGCGCGCCATCGCGGGGCGAGCGTCGCGATCATCGACCGTCGGTGGGTCGGTGGCAGCTGCCCGCACATCGGCTGCCTGCCCTCGAAGTCCCTGCTGGATTCCGCGGCGCGCCACCATGCCAACGCGGCGTCGTGGTCGTGGCAGCAGACATCCGAGCGGCGCGACTGGATGATCAACCGCGCGGCGGACGCTGCCGAGCCGGACGACAGCTCCCACGTGAAGCCGCTCGAGGCGGCAGGCGCCGTCGTCTACCGCGGCGACGCCAGCGTCGCGACGCGTGGTGTGGTCGATGTTCGCCACGACGGCGCCGTGCATCGGCTCGAGGCGCGGAACGTGGTGATCGCGGTCGGCTCGCACTCGAAGGTGCCACCTGTGCCGGGCCTCGAGTCGATCAGGGTCTGGACGAATCGCGAGGCGACCCTCGCTCGCGAGCTGCCGAAGAGCCTGCTCGTCCTCGGCGGCGGCCCCACCGGCTGCGAGCTTGCGCAGGCGTACGTCCGGTTCGGCGTGCCGGTGACGATCGTGCAGTCGGGCACGCGGCTCATGCCCACCGACCACCCGCGCAACTCCGCGACGGTCACCGAGGCGCTGCGCGAGGACGGGGTCGTGGTGCGCCTCGGCGCGCGGGCCGTGGCGGCGCGCGCGGGCGCGGGCGCGGACGGGGCGCACGTCATCGACCTCTCGGACGACACGACCGCGGAAGGTCACGCGATCCTCCTCGCGGTGGGCCGGGACTTCCCGCTCGATGACCTCGGGCTGGAGTGCTACGGCGTGGACACCACCGGGCGGACGCCGTTCCCGCGTGACGGCCGGCTCAAGGTCGCGGACGGCCTGTGGGTCATCGGCGACCCGGCAGGCCCCGAACTGCACACGCACCAGGCGCACTACCAGGGCGAGGTCGCGATCCGGATGGCCCTCGGCGACCCGGTTACTCCTGACTACCGCGCGCTTCCGCGCGCCGCGTACACGGACCCGGAGGCTGCCTTCGTGGGCGTCAGCCTGGAGCAGGCGATCGCCGACGGCATCGACGCGGTTGAGTTCGTCGCCGACTTCGCGACATCAACGCGCGGCTACGGCGTCCAGGCGAAGCGCGGCCACGTGACGGTCGTCTTCGACCGCGTGAGCCGAACGCTCGTCGGCGCCGCGATGGCCTGCCCGGATGCCTCGGCCGCGATCCACGAATGCGTCCTCGCCATTCGAGCTCGCGTGCCGGTCGAGGTCCTCGCCGACACGATCCACGCATTCCCGTCGACGTCCCGCATCCTCAACGGCCTCTTCGCCGACGCCCGCCGAGCGCTCCTGACGACGCGCTGACCGGGCGATGCGACCGACCCAGACAGCCACGGACCTCTGGGGAGTTGAGTCTGGGCCTCGCATTCGGTATGACTGCCGCGAATGCTGAACCGGCGAGAGTCACCCCGCCTCTGGCTCACGGCCATGCTCGCGACGGCGCTCTTGGGCTGCAACCCGACCACGGTCGGTCCGGTGCTACCCACCTCGCTCGCGCAGCGCGACACGTCGACAATTGCACCGACGGGCACCGCGGCCGCAACCTCATCGCCAGACCCGGCCGGCTCGGGCAATGCCACGGCACGCTGCGCGCCGGATCTGCCTTCGATCCTGGTTGACAAGCAGCTTCACTATCGGCTGTGCATGCCACAGGGTTGGCACGATCTGGGGCTCGATCACGCTGCTTGGATCGATACGTTCGGAAGCGAAGCCACCGAGCTTGAGGCCTTCGTCCGGAGCGGGAGGCTTGACCACGTGGTCGCCGCGCCAGGCCCTGCCCGGTACGCCCCGTTGATCATCGACAGCAACGAGCTATCCGCATCGGACACTCTCGAACAGCGTCGCGACTCCTTCCTGGACGCGAACGTCGAGCTCGGTGCGAAAGTCCTGTCGTCCGAGATCGTTCAGCTCGATGGAATCCGCGCGGCGCGTGCCGTGCTGGACATCAGCGACATGCAAGGCTCGAAACGCGACGGCCTCCTGATTCTCTACCTTGTTCCGATCACGTCCGAGTTGCTCTTCATCAGATTCACCACAGACGCAGAGACAGCAGCCCAGAACGAGCCGATCTTCGACTCGATCGCGAGATCTCTCGAGGTTGAAGCCCATGCGACGTGACGAGCGCGCGACATTCGCCGACCCTGACTGAAGACAGCGTTAGCGCTCGATCACGACCTCGCCGTCGAGGAGCACGAGTCGAGGCCTGACCTCAGCGAAGGCGGTGGCGCGCTCCCCTCCCTCGCGGGGTGCGGCCGGGAGCACGATCAGGTCGGCGCGGGATCCCGGCACGAGCCGGCCGCCCAGCGGGTCCTTGGCCGCGAGGTGCGGGCCGACGGTCGCGGCGCGGAGCGCCTGTTCCAGCGTCAGCGTCTCGTCGGGACCGAATGGGACCGCGTCCGCGCCCCATGACGGGTCTCGGCGCAGGACGGCCATCGCGATGCCGGGCCACGGGTCGATTGGCTCGACCGGCGCGTCGGTGCCGAACGCGACCACCGCGCCCGCGTCCACGAGGCTGCGCCACGTGTAGCCGTGCGCCTCCGCGCGGGCGCCCCACAGGAGTCGCGCGGACTCCGCGTCGTCGCGCAGGTGGACGGGCTGCACGGAGGCGGCGACACCCAGCGCCGCGAACCGCGAGCGGTCGGCTGCGTGGCACAGCTGCACGTGTTCGAGGCGCGGCATCAGCTTGACTTTGGACGCGGTCGGTCCCAGGACGTCCAGCGAGGTACGGACCGCCGCGTCGCCGATCGCGTGGATCTTCGTGGCGATGCCGGCGGCCGCGGCCCTCGTCGCGTGGAAGGCCAGCTCGTCCGGCGGGGTCGTGAAGAAGCCGCGGTTCGTGGTGCCCTCGACCGGGTCCAGCAGGGCTGCGGTCTGTGAGGCCAGCGTGCCGTCGGCGAAGAGCTTCAGCCAGCCCATCGTCAGCCGGCCCGCGCGCTGCGCCTCCGCGTTCCCAAGCGCCTGGCCGCTCCGGAAGCCCCGGGCGATCGCGTCGTCGAGGCCCTCCGATCGAACGCCGACGTGGACGCGGATCGGCAGGTCGCCGGCGTCGGCCATGCCGACATACATGTCGAACGCCCGGTTCGTGGGATCCGGCGCGAGGAAGCGCGGGTCGTGCGCGCCGACGACGCCCAGCCCGAGCAGCTCCTGTCCGAGCGCCTCGATCGCGCGCGCGACGACCGCTGAGTCCGGCGGCGGGACCTGGCCCTCGATGAGCCCGGCCGCGTTCTCCAGCAGCGCGCCCTCGGGATTGCCGGCGGCGTCGCGGCGGATGAGTCCGCCTTCCGGATCGGGCGTCGAGCGGTCGATGCCGGCCGACGCAAGCGTCGCGTGGCTGACCCACAGGCAGTGATGATCGAACGAGTGGAGGGCGACCAGGCGACCCGGCGCCGCGCGCTCGAGGGCGTCCGCCGTCGGCCACGCGCCCCACCGGCGCTGGTCCCAGCCGCCGCCGAAGATCCAGCCCGGCGCTCGTACCCGGCGAGCTCCGTCGGCGATCCGTTCCAGGCCCTCCTCGAGCGTCGCGGCGGTCGAGAGATCTACCTGGGTCATGGCGAGCGCCGCGTCGATGACGTGGAGGTGCGCGTCGGTCAGCCCGGGGATCGCGATCTCGCCCGGCTCGAGCTCGATCCGAAGGGTGTGCGGATCAGCCCGGGTCTCGAGGCTGATCGCGGACCCGGCAAACGCGACGCGCCCGTCGCGGATCCCGACGGCCTCCACCCAGCCGAAGCCGGAATCGCCCGCGAAGGTCGCGATCCTGCCGGAGACGAGGGCGTCGAGCGGCATGTCAGGCGCCTGCCGCAGCGAGGACCGGCCTCGGCGCGTGGTCGGTCGCCGGGCCCCAGCCCGGCGGATCCGCAAGGAGCGCGGCGAGCCCGTCCCGATCCAGGCCCGCGCCCAACCCGAGAGCCAGCGCGATCCGAACCTTGGGGCCGGAAAGGTGGCCCGCGAGCAGAGCGCCCGCCCGCACCCACGTGGCGCCACCACCCGGGAACGCATACGCGGCCGAGGCCGCCCCCGCGGCGGCGCGCGTCGTGAACGTGACGACGATCCCCTGCTCCATCGCCCGGCCCGCGGCCTCGACGACCGCTGCTGCGGTGTTGCCGGCGCCGGTGGCCTCCACGACGATACCCGGCGGCCGCAGCGCAGCCGCTGCGTCGAGCAGCGCGCCGTCCATCGCGACGTGCGCCGTGAGGAGCAGCACGCCTTCGGCGGCGCGGTCGGTGGCGACGTGCCGCCGGGGACCCCGAGCGCGCTCCACGACCACGTGCCCGTCGATGACGTGTCCCATCGGTCCAGTATCGAGGCACTGGAACGTGTCGAGGGCTGCCGCGTGCGTCTTCGTGACCGCATCGGCGGGGTTGATGGTGCCGTCGAGGACGACCAGGACCCCGGCGCCGCGCAGGTCAGGCGAGGCCGCGCAGCGCACGGCATTGCGCAGGTTCTCCGGCCCATCATCGTTCGGATCGGAGGCTGCGCGCATCGCACCCGTGACGATCACCGGCGTGGACCCATCGAGGATCAAGTCCCACAGGAACGCGGTCTCCTCGATCACGTCCGTGCCCTGGACGACGACGACCCCATCGATCGACGGGTCCGCCTGGCAGCGGCGAATCTCGCTCCCGATCTCGAACAGCTTCGCGAACGAGAAGTGGCTCGCCGGCGTCCGCCCGAGGTCGATCACCTCCAGGTCCGCGATCGCCTCGATCCCCGGCGCCCGGGCGAGGATCGCCGCGCCGTCCAGGGTCGGGACCTTTCCGCCGGCGCCGGCGTCCACGACCATGCTGATCGTGCCGCCGGTGAAGATCACCGCGACGCGACTCACGGCGCGAGCACGTGGCTCACAGGCCCACGTCGCCATCGCGATGGTCGTCGACCTCGTGCGCCAGCTCCGGCTCATGTCCGCCGTGCGCCCCGCCGTGGCGGTGTGCCTCGCGGTGCGAATGACCGTGGGGCGTCCGCGGGTAGATCGGGAGGTTCGCGCCCGTGGGATCGAGCTGTGACCCCGGCGTGATCTCGGGAATGAGGTCGGGGCCCTCTCCCTCCTTGATCGGCCCGCGG
This sequence comes from Chloroflexota bacterium, assembly GCA_016191395.1. GTDB lineage: Bacteria > Chloroflexota > Limnocylindria > Limnocylindrales > CSP1-4 > UBA5189. The sequence continues at coordinate 8,649 of JACPOS010000021.1, read as the reverse complement.
AGGATCATCGAGACGATCCCGGACACGAAGACGAACGCCGCCACGGACAGGATGACCACCGTGGTGCCGAACCAGTCCGCGATCTGCCCGACGACGATGATCGGCAGGATGCTGGCGACCGAGATCAGCATGTTCAGCACGCCGAACACCCGCCCCCGGCCATCCGGCGGAATGTCCTCCTGGAGCTGGACCTGCGCGGAGATCGCGACGATGCCGTAGCAGATGCCCGCAAGAAAGGCGATCGCGACGACCACGGCGACGAGTGACGTGAGCATGGACAGGTCGACCAGCGGGAGGTTCTGGCCCACGCCGCTGAGGAACCGACTGAGCGGTCCGGCCACGGTAAGGATCACGAGCAGGATGCCGAGGATCACGAGGCCCAGCTCGATCGCGCGCCGGCGTGCGATGTACTTGCCGTAGTTGTTCAGGAGCAGGACGCCCATCACGATCCCGACGCCGAGCGGCAGGACCACGACGATGAGGTCCTTCGGACTGAGGCCCAGCGTGTCGCGCGCGAACGACGGCCCCAGGACCGCCACCACGCCAATGAGCGAGGCCGAGATGCCGAGGTACGCCAGCGACCATGCGATCGTCGGGTTGTCGCGGATGTAGCCGATGCCCTCCCGGAGCTGGCTGAACACGCCGCCGACGGCCTGGCCGGCCTCGGTCACCGCGCCCGTGACCGCGCCCGTGACCTCGCCGATGGAGCCCGGCCTCGGGCGCTTGATCGGCGGGTCCGACGGGAGGGTCAGGCAGAAGATCGCGGCGAGCCCGAACAGGATCGCGACGAGGATGATCAGCGGCTGCGGCCCGCCTCCGATCGTCACCACGAGCGGCGCCAGGAGCGCGTAGCCCAGGGCAAAGGCCCCGTTGAGCGTCAGGGTGAAGATGCCGTTCGCCGCGACCAGCTGCTCGCGCGGGACGAGGACCGGGATCATCGCCGCCTCGGCGGGGGCGAAGAACACGGTCACGATCGAGAAGACCGTGTTGAGGATGAGCAGGAGCCCCACGTCGTTGCCGGCCGCGAAGATCGCGACGAGGATCGCGGCACGAAGCGCGTTGGAGACGACGAGTACGGTGCGCCGATCGATCCGGTCCACGTACACGCCCGCGAGCGCGGACAGCAGCACCGACGGCACGAGGAAGGTCAGGAACAGGCCGCTGACGGCGGCGGTCAGGTTGCTCGACTCGAGCACGATGACTGTCAGGCCATAGAGGACCATGTTGACGCCGATCTGCGTCGAGACCTGCGACAGCCAGAGCAGGAGGAACGGTCGATTGCGCAGGACCGCTGCCGCGGAGTGTCCATTCTCCGGCGGCGCGGCCTCGGCCCCCGTGTGGTCGGTCACGCCTCCAGGGCCGGCCGCGGCGTGACGGCGGCGCTCATCGCTGCATCGCCCCGGGTCACGAACCCGGTGAGGCGAGATTCGAGTGCGCGCCGGTCGAGCAGGACGTGCCGCCCGCAGCCCTGGCACCGGAGGCCGATGTCGGCGCCGAGCCGGTCCACCTGCCACTCCGTGCCGCCACATGGATGGGCTCGCCGGAGCCGGACGACGTCGCCCAGGAGCAGCTCGAGCGGTGGCCGGGCGGACATCGGCGGGACTGTATCAGAGGCGGGGTGACGCATCGGTCGGGCCGATCTTGAGGTCCGTCGCGGCCAGCGTCATCGACTCCACCGGGGTCACGGTGAGGCGCGCGTTCGGGTACGTGGCACCGACCTGCGCGATGACGCCGCCCGTCCGGGTCAGCGTGCCGGTGAGGATCTGCGGGCTGCCGATCGCGCGGATCTCGAACGAGTCCCCCAGCGCGGAGTTCGCGATCGACAAGGCGCCCGGGCTGCCCGCGACCACGGCGCCGGCGACGACCCGGATGCCATCCACCGCGATAGCCTCCGCGCCCGCGTTGCGGAGCTCGTTGAGCAGCTCCTCGACGCCATCGCCCCCGATGGGGCCGCTGACCGTGATCGCGATCCCCTGCCCCGAAACGGCGGTCAGTCCCGCCCACGCCCGGATCCGCGCGAGGTCCGCGGTAAGCTCGCCCACGGTGGTGTCGCCACGGTCGCGCGATTCGATCAGGTGGGCCTCCTGGCGGCCAAGGGCGGCGACCTCGTTGCGCAGCTGGTCGTTGCTGGTGGTCAGGTTGGCGACGAGCTGGGTGAGCTCGATCACCGTGAGGTTGGACAGCCCCGGCACTCCGGCCTGCCCACGAAGCTGCCCCACCACCAGGATGCCGAGGAGTCCAGCCATCGACGCGATGGTCAGGCGATTCCTTCGCACGGTCGGCGTCATGGCGCGCCCGATTCCACGGGGGTGGCGTACCGGAGGCGTACCGTCCCCGCGAATGCCGGCAGGTCCACCTTGTCCAGCTCCGCGACGGACAGGCGGAGCCCGGACGGCTCCACCCGCCCCCGGATGAATGCAACGAATGCCACCGAAGCACGCAGCCGGTCATACAGGTCGGACGGCCCGATGGCCGTGAGCGTGTACGGCGGCGACAGGTACGCGGAGTTCGCGAGGATGGAGCCGCCGATGTCCAGGACGGCGCTGGAGCCGACGATGCGCTCGCCATTGACGGCGATTCCCTCGGCGCCGGCGAGCCACAGGTCCTCGATCAGCGTGCGGACGTCCCGGGCGGTCACGAGCGCATCCACGCCGCCGCCCTGTGTGCCGTCCTCAAGTCGGAACGCGAGGCCGCGGCCCGTGACCGCGATCAGTCCCGCGGCCAGCCGGGCGTCCTCCAGCTCCTTGTACAGCCGCCGCAGCGATTCGGCCGCGCCCGGGTCCTGCGCCTCCAGTCCGCCGATGCGCGTCCGCAGCGAGACGATGTCCGCCTTGAGCGCCTCCTGCTGGGACTGGAGGCGCAACGCGGTCTCGATCAGCGGCGAGCGCTCCTCGCTGGAGTAACGGTTGCGCGGACCCTCGGCCGAGATCTGCGCGGCGATCAGGAATCCGAGCACCAGCAGCGCGATCGCGAGGGTGACCTGGACGCTGGGGAGGCCGCGCAGCCGCCCGAGGATGGTGGTCACGGCTGGGCCGGCTGGTCTGGCTGAGCCGGCTCGTCTTGCTCGTCCGGCGGCGGTTCCTCCGCCGGCTCGCCGGGGGTCAGCGGCGGCAGGAGCGGCTGCCCTCGACCGAGCCGCGCGGCAACCACCACGAGCCCCGCGACGATCAGCAGCCCAATGATCCCGATGCCGACGTACAGCAGCACGCCGGACGAGTCGTCGCTCGCACCACCCGGCTTGGTGGGGCCGGCCGTCGCGATCGGACCCGTCGCGCCCGGACCGGAGGTCGCAGCTGGTCCGCTCAGCCAGTCCGGCGGGATCGGTCCAACCGGCGCCGGCTTGGGTCCGAACGGCTTCGGCGCAGCGACCTTGAGGTCGGCCAGCCAGCCAGCCTCGAACCCGGCCGTGTCCACGCCAAGCGCCGAAGTGAACGCCGCGTCGTCGCTGACGCCGTCCGCGTAGCTCCGGATGAGCTTGACCAGGGCCTCGCGCCCGTACGTGCGCACGAGGTAGTCGATCGCCGAAACGCTCTCGTCGTAGGCGAGGCTGAACTTGTCCGAGGGTGTCGGGAACTGGCCCACGAGCGCCTTGAGGGGCATGAGGTCGCCCGACCGCGCCGAGCGCTGGACGTTCGCCTTTGCTCCGGCGTCGTAGCCCACGGCGAGGTAGTCCGCGAGACCCTCGTTCAGCCAGTGGACGGGCTCGTGGTACGGATTGTCGATCGCGGTGTGGAAGACGAGGTGCGTGAGCTCGTGGGGCACGACCACCCCGACCCACGGGTCGTCAACGGCAGACGGCGCGATGTTCGCGAACAGCGTCCGGATGGGCGCCAGCGCGATCCCGCCGACGTTCTCCTGGAGCCCCGGGCCGATCACGTCGTAGAACCTGTCCCGATCGGCGTAGATGTAGAAGTCGATCGGCTCCGTCTCGGTGACGCCCAGGAGGGTGCTCGCCTCCTTGATCGCGCGCTCGCCGATGTCCAGCGCGCGCTGGCCGAACGCTGCGTTGCCCTGGTACCAGTGGACTCGGACAATGGAGCCCTTCACGGTCTTCCACGTGAACCGGTCATCCTCGTAGCGGATCGTCGTCGTGGGGCCGTCGACGGTCCGGCCGTCGTCGAACGTGAGCCGGAAGCCGAGCTCCACGGGCGTGTTCGGGTACAGCGCACCGAACGGGGTCTTATAGCTGTAGCGGAGGGTCGCCGAGCCCGCGCCGGGCGTCGGGATCGTGGCGAGGAACGTCCGCGCGCCCTTGCCCGCTCGGACCAATGCCTCCACGCGGGTGATTCCGCTCGGGAGCGTGGCCCGCTGCTCCACGTCGATGGACGCCCCGAACGTCGAGGTCGCCGTCGCGGGCTGGAAGACCGGATCGGCCGCCGCCACAGAGGGCGCAAGCGACAGGCTCGCGAGCAGCGCCAGCGCGAGGGCGAGCGATCGCGGGCGCGTCACGGTGCCCACGCCATGCCGCCCATCCGGGGGATGCCCAGGCCGTTCCCGCCCGCCCCCAGCAGCCCGTCCCGCGAGAGCGCCCAGTCCGTGCTGACGTACAGCGGGACCACCGGCACGTCCTTCTGGATCTCGGCGAGCGCCCGCTCGTAGGCCGCCTCCGCCGTTCCCGCGTCCCTCGACGAGAGCGCATCGGCGATCGCCTTGTCGAAGGCCGGCGATGCCCAATGGCCGTAGTTGTTGGAGCTGTCCGACTCCAGGAGCACGCCGAGGAAGTCGTTGGGGCCGATGTAGTCCGCGATCCACCCGGTGACCCACAGGTCCGGTGCGTCCACGGCGAGGCGGCCCAGCTCGTCGTCCAGGATGTCCAGCTCCACCTGCATCCCGAGTTCGCGCTCCAGGTCCGCCGCGATGCCGTCCGCGATGGGCAGCTGCCCGGCCGCGAAATGGATGGTGGGCAGGCCCGCGCCCCCCGGGTAGCCGGCATCCGCGAGCAGCTGGCGGGCGCGGTTCGGATCGTGGACCGGCAGCCAGTTCGCGGAGCCCGCGCCGGGGATGCCCGGCGGGACCATACTCGTGGCCGGCACCGTTCCCCCGAACGCGCCAAGCCCAACGACCCGGTCCCAGTCCACGGCGGCGCCGATCGCCTGCCGGACCCGGACGTCATCGAACGGCTTGTCCGCCGTGTTGAAGCCCAGGTACGTGAGCGAGAGTGACGGCGTCTCCCGGAGCTGCGGGCCGAGCTCGGCGTCGTACGGGATCCAGGGCGCGTCGATGACGGAGATCTCCGTGTAGTCGAGATTGCCGGCGGTGAACTCCGCGATGGGGCTGCGGCCGGCGATGTCCAGGACGAGGCGGATCGTGGCGATCGCAGGCGAACCGGCCCAGTAGCGCTCGTTGCGCTGGAGCGTGATCTCCGTCTCGTTCGCGCTCGCGACGAAGTACCCGCCGCTCACGACCTTGTCGACGCCGAACGCCGCCCTCCCCTTCCCGTCGCGCCACGCGGCGGGCGGGACCACCGCAAAGAGCGGCGAGGAGACGATCGCCGGGAAGTCCGCGCCGGGCCGCTCCAGCTCCACCTGGACGTCGTTGCCGTTCGCCCTGAGGCCCACGGCGGCCGGGTCCGTGGTGCGGCCGGCAAGGTGGTCGCGCGCGCCCTTGACGTCGATCATGAGGGCGGCGAGGGGCGATGGTGCCCGTGGGTCGATGATCCGCAGCCAGCTGCCGACGACGTCCGCGGCGGTGAGCGGCGAGCCGTCCGAGAAGGTCAGGCCTGAGCGGAGGTGGAAGACGACGCTCCGGCCATCCGAGGCCACCTCCCAGCTCCTCGCGAGCGCCGGCTGGAGGATGCGCGAGGCGTCGTAGAGGGTCAGCGTCTCGTACAGTTGGGCGGTGACCGCGGCAGTCCCGACGTCTCCCGACGCGGCCGGATCGAACGTGCTGGGGGTGTTGACGAGGATCCTGACCTCGGACCTGTCGAGCGCGGCGACTCGGCCGGGTCCGCCGGCCAGCAGCACGGCAACGACGACGGCGAGTGAGCCGATCAGGGCACCAGCGCGCCGCATGGTGTGAGTATGCGGGAAGGCCCCGCGTCGCATCGCCGGGGGAACGATGCGGGTCCCGCGGAGCCCCGAGTCTGATAACGCGAATCCACCTGCATCGTTAGGCTGCCGACGTCGGAGGGCACGATCGACGCGGACCTCGTCGTCGATGCGATGGGCCGCCGCTCCCCGCCGATGGGGTCGTGGGGTCGTCCGGGCCGGCCGCCGATGCCGTGCTCCCGGCCCGCGCGGCTGAGCTGCTGGCGGCGAGTTGCGAGGCCTGGGCGTCGATCCAATCGACCGCGCCGACGGAACCAGCGACTGGCGCCCCTACCGTAGCCAGCCACGCCCGCCCCAGGAGGCGGCTTGGCACGCTGGGCGAGCGGTACGACGGATACAGGGAGTCGCGGGGCCGCGAACGGCCGCTTCCTTCGTCGTTTGGAACGTTCGCCGAGCGCTTCGACGGACCGAAGGCGGCGCGAGCCCACTGCGGCCTCGATCGTCGGTCATACCGCTCGCCGGACGTTCCAGCGGCGCTCCATCCGCGAAGCCCGCTAGGGCACCGCGAGGTCCAGGCGGGTACGGAACCGATCCAGGACGCGGTAGAAGTTGCGCTTCGAGAGGCGATCGCGTTCGGCCGGTGGCGTGGTGGTCCAGGCATACGGATCGCGGCGGGTCAGTGGGAGGCCCGGCACGACGAGGGCCCGGCGAGGAGTGGTCCCCTCCCCTTCGTCGCGCAGCACGAGGCTCCACCAGATGTCGAGGTTCCGGTAGAAGCGGAAGCCCTCGTCCAGCGGACCGCGCGCGTCGGCATCGGACCGCCGGAACGCCATGAGGTAGCCCTGGACCGCCGCGCCCTCGACCGGAGTCGCGGCGGGGGCAAGGACCTCGTCGAACCGGCGCAGTTCGGCCGATGCGAGCCCGAACGGCCCCGCGATCGCGACCGACGGGTCTGCGAGTGCTTCCACCAGCGGCGTGACAATGTCGCCGGACGGGACGATGCACGGATCCATCACGACCACGATCGGCGCGCGGGCGCGGCGGATTCCGGCGTTCACGGCCGCGGCCTGGCCCAGCACGGCGCTCGTTCGGACGAGCTCCACCGGCGGGCCCTCACGCTCCGCGAGATCCGCCCGCCGCAGGCCGTCGAGCTCGCGGTCCGAGAGGCCGTCGGCCACCACCACCACGTCGACGCCCTCGGGGACCGTGCCGGTCAGCGCGTCGAGCGCGCGGCGGGTCTCGGCCGGATCCGGCGAGGCGACGAGGACGACGGACGCGAGGCCGAGCGCCGGCTCGTCCAGCCGGCTCGGCACCGCATCACTGCGTCCATACCGAATCTCGCCCCCGACCTCGACGTCAACCGCCGCGGGCTCGAGTCGAAACGCCGTCCCGGCGTCGACGACACGCCAGCCCGCGGCCTCGATCTCGCCGCGCAGCCGGTCGGCGGTGGCCCAGTCCCGGGCCTCGCGCGCCGCCGCTCGCTCCTTCGCCGCCTCCCAGACGGCCGGCGGGACCCGATCGGTCAAGCCGGTCCCTCGGCGCGGTACGGCGCCCGGCCATCGATGTCGCCGACGAACTCGGGCACGCCAGCGTGACCCAGCACCTGGCGGATCGCGGTGATCTCGCCCGTGTGGAACCAGTAGTGGTAGATGACGCGCTGGAGGATGGAGCCCACCAGGCGGCTCTGCGGCTTCAGGGTGTTGGGCTGCCATCCGGCGAGCGCGGCGGCGTCCAGCCGATCCAGCGCCGGGTCGGCCGCCCCGGTCACCGCGTGCCAGGCGCGGAGCGCGTCGGCCAGGGGCGGGGTCGACGCCGGCTGGCCGTTGACACCGTGCTCGTTCGCCTCTGGCACGGGGGTCAAGCGCTGGAGCTGCGTAAGGAAGCTGCGCTGCTCGTGCCAGGCGAGGTGGAAGACGATCCAGCTCACCGAGTTCATGGGGCCCACGCGAACGATGCCATCCGCCTCGGGGATGCCCTCGAGCGCGCGCAGCCACTCGCTGCGGGTGAACCGGAGCTGGTCGACGAGCGGGTGAGCCATCGTTTGAATGGTAGGGCGGTGTCGCTAGCCGCCCCTCGACAGCACGAGGACCACGGTCAGGACGTAGCCCACGATCGCGGCACCCCCGAGGCGCGGCGCCCACACCGCCCCGGTGGAGCGGTCGCCCGCGGCCCGCGCACGCCGACCAAGGAGCAATCCGGCCGCAGCCGCGAGGATCCCGCCGAGCTCCAGGATCGGGACGAGTGCCTCGGATCCCGGCGGGCGCGAGGCGGGCCGGAACGTCCACTGGTAGGCGATCGGGAGGGCGATGAACGCCATCGCGCCGAATGCAAGCCCCAGTCTCGCCTGGAGTCCGCTCGGGCCGTCATTGCCGACGGTTGCGGGCGGAACCGGCGCAGGCCGGCTCTCACCCGCGTTCCGCACCGGGTTGCGGCGGGTCGGCGATCGCTTCTGGACGGGCATACCGCGGCGGGCCATCTTCACGAACGATGGTACGCGGGGCCCGGGCCGCAGTAGGATCGCCCTGAGTGTCACCCTGTCGTGGTCCGGCGGCTTGGCTCATAGGCTCGGTGCCCACCCGACGGGGTGTGGCGATCATGGGATCTGCCGGTCGTCGGACATGGATCGGACCGACCGGTGTGACTTCATAGGAGCGTGGCTTCG
>JACPOS010000019.1 GCA_016191395.1 Chloroflexota bacterium | reverse complement strand
TGTTGTGCCATGACTCCATTCTCCAAGAGATGGAGTCTCCATCGAAGTCAGTACGGTTCAGATAGCCCGGGCGGACGGCTGCCGGACCTTCGCGGCGTAGTAGCTCGATGGGGCGATCGCCAGCGTCCGGCAGATCGGCTCGACCCCGTGGGTGACGCGCTGCGCATCGATGAAGGCGGTCATCGCGAGGACCGGCGGTCGAGCTCCGCCCCGAAGAAAACCGCCGCGCTCTTAAGGATCTCGTTGGCTCGCCGGAGCTCGCGGTTCTCGCGTTCGAGCTCCTTCATCCTGGCTCGCTCCTCGGTTGTCAGGCCGACTCGATCACCGGCGTCGACCGCAGCCTGGTGGACCCAGTTGCGGACCGACTCGGGACCGATGCCCAGTTGGCGCGCGACGTGGGTGACCGCGCCGTGGCGATCACCCCGCTCCGCGGCCGTCTCGGCCACCAGCCGGACCGCCCGCTCCCTCAGCTCAGGTGGATACCGCCGCTGGCGGTGGGTGCTGTTGTCTGCCATGACTCCATGGTCCTCCAAACGATGGAGTCTCCACCAGAGTCAGTGCGGTTCAGAACTATCGCTGGACACAACCGAGACCGGCCCAAAGCCGATGGACAAGCAGTCGCGCGATTGGATGACCGCAATGCATCGCGCGGCCTGTGGGGATCTGCCGGCGATCGACAACTTCGTGGCGGCAGTTGGCGACATGGCAATCAAGGGCACGGCGGGGCCCACGAACATCGGCACCTGCACGTTCACGGGCTCCTACAACGGCGCTGGAGCCACCGCTCCTGCGGTCTACGTCGTCAGCTCCGTGGTCCTGCCGCCGGCGACCCCATCACCCACGGTTAGTGCGACTCCGAGCCCTACTCCCAAGCCAACGCTGAAACCCACGGCAACGCCGGCGCCCACCGCTACCCCAGCCCCCACGGGATCCGTCGCGCCGACGCCGCCGGAGTCGGTCGCGCCGAGCGAATCTCCGTCGGCCGAGCCGACGAGCACGCCGACCGCGGAGCCGCCCGCCACTCCCGCAGGAACGCCGGTCAACGGCGTCGCGGTGACCCCGGGCCCCGGCGCCACCGAGCCGCCTGGGGGTGCGCCGACCCCCGCGCCCACGCCGCCGACCTTCGATTCGTCCGTGCTCGGCATCGAGGACGTCAACACCAACGGAGGCGACGTCGGTGGCAGCCTGCTGCTCGCGCTGCTGATGCTCCTGATCATCGGGTTCGCGGGTGAGCTGTTCAACAACACCGTCGAGAACAACTACGACGAGATCTCCGGCTGGTTCAGGAAGGGCCCGCTCGGGTGGCTGCGCAAGATGGGCGGCAAGCTTGGAGGCGAGGCACGGATCGGCCTGCTGCTGTTCCTCGGGGCGACCGCGCTGGTCAGCTCGTTCGTGGACCCGCACTTCGGAATCGACCTTCGATCACTGGGTGAGTTCTTCGGCTTCCTCGTGGGGCTGATCGTCGTCCTCGCCAGCTTCAAGCTGCCGCCGATGCTCGCGCACAGGCGGAAGACCGGCGAGCTGGGCAAGCTTCGGCCGCTGCCCTGGGCGCTCGTCATCGCGGCGCTCTTCGTGCTCGTCTCTCGCATCGGCAACCTCCAGCCGGGCTACCTGTACGGGATCGTGCTCGGCGCGATCTTCGTGAAGGACGTCGAGGACAAGGAGGAGGGCCGCGAGACCTTCTACGGCTCGCTCTGGACGCTGGCCGCCGCGTTCGTCGCCTGGGTGGGGCTCACGTGGGCCCGCTCACTCGGCTACGACCCGAACGGTTTCGGCATCACGCTCCTCCAGACGGCGTTTGCGGCGATCCTGGTCGCGGGCCTCGAGGCGACCGCGTTCGGACTGATGCCGCTCCGGTTCATGCCGGGTCACGCGGTCTACAAATGGAACCGCCTCGGTTGGGCCCTCCTCTTCGGCATCAGCATCTTCGGCTTCGTGCACATCCTCATCGGCCCGAGCTCGGGGTACGTGTCGCAGCTGAGCCCGCAGGCGTTCACTGCGGCGCTCGGCGTGTTCGCTGCCTTCGGCGCGCTCTCGATCCTGACCTGGGGCTACTTCCGGTTCCGACCGCAGGCGGGTGAAAGCCTCGAGCGGTGAGCCGCGAGGCGCGATTCGCCAGCCTTCCTATGATCGAGCGCAAAGGCGCCCCGTAGCAAAGGAGCACACCGATGCCGACCTACATGGACGAGCACGACATCCCCGGCGTCACCGCCGAGGCGGTTGCCGGCGCGCACGAAGCCGACGTCCGCGTCCAGGGCAAGTACGGGGTCAACTACAAGCACTACTGGGTCGACGAGGAGAAAGGCAAGGTCTTCTGCCTGGTCGACGCGCCCGACCGCGAGACGGCCGCCCGCGTTCACCGCGAGGCCCACGGCCTCGAGGCGCACACGCTGTACGAAGTCTCCGAAGGGGCGTAATCCGTCGCCCGTTCCATCCGCCCGCCTATTCGGCGGCCCAGGCGTCCACCTCGACCAGGTACTCCGGACGCGCCAGGGCGGCGACGAACACCAGCGTGCTGCACGAGACGTGGGCGCCGAGGTGTTTGTCCAGCACCGCCTTCCTGCCCGCCGGATCCAGGCTGCCAACGACGTAGGTCGTGATCTTCGTCAGCGCCTCGGCGCCGAGCCCAGCGGCGGCGAGGTTCTTCATCACGTAGTCCACGGCGATGTCGAGCTGCTCGACGGGGTCCGTCGGCACGCTGCCGTCCGCCCGGATGCCGATCTGGCCGGAAATGAAGAGGATCCGGCTCGGCTTGCCGACCTCGATCTGGTGGACATACCGGCCGACCGGCGCCGGGATCGTCTCGGGATTGCGCGCGGTGCTCATGTCAGGTCCTGCCCTCCAACGGATGCTCGACCGACGAATCATCGCCGAATGTCGTCTCGAACCAGGAGCGCTCTTCCGGGCGCAGCCGGCCGATCGCCGTCTGGCGCACCCAGGCGATGGTTTCCTCGACGACGATGCTCGATGACCTCCATCGAGCGAGGTACTCGAGCGCGTACATGAGCTCGGTCGTTCCGGCGAGCTTGACCTTGCGCTCGCGGCGCAGGATCGACCTGACCCGCTCACAGACCGGCCCGATCGCGCGCTCGTCCGCACCCCTGGAGATCGCCTCCATCGCGTACCACTTCGCGACCCAGGATCGATTGGACAGCGCGTCGAGATAGGTCGGCGTCACCGAGGCGTCGCCCAGGACGCCGAGCGCGCCGATCGCCGAGGCCTTCACGTCCTCGTTGGGATGATGGATGAGGGCGGTGAGCGCGGGGACCGCGGCCTTCGAGCCCACCTGGCGCAGTGCCGCGTTCGCGAACGGGAGGTCCCGCACGTCCGCGTTCAGCTGCAGGACCTCGAGCAGCGCCGCCTCCGCGTCGGGGGATCCGGATTTCCCCAGGGATTCGATCGCGGTCCAGCGCACCTGCCACGCCGCGTGGTGCACGTACTCGCGCAGGACGTCCGGGTCGCGCTCGGCAGCCAGCCGGGCGACGAGCTGCTGGCGTGTCTCCTTCACCGCGACGGCCGCTCCTCCGCCTCCTGCCACGCCGACCAGATGGCCCACTCCTCGTCCAGTCGGCCGGCCCCGCCGAACCGCGAGATGTTCACGCCGTGGCTGACGGATCGACGCCCGGCATCCGGGCCGGCGCGGCGGGCTTCGAGCCGCGTCACGAGTCGATCGCCAGCGTCGAACTGCTCGACGACCTCGAACGCGACGCCCGGAACGGCCTCGCGATATCGCGAGATTGAGGCGGGATACGCGGCGCCGTCCCGCTCGCCGTTAGCAACGCCGAGCACGTGCCCCCGATAGGCCGGGGCGAGGAGCTCCGCGAGCCGATCCGTGGGCGCGCCGTTCCACATCGCGAGGACCGCCGCCATCGTCGTTCGATCGACGGCCGTCACGCGCGGGGCCCGAGGGCGCCGTCGAGCTTTGCGATCGCCTCCGGCAGGTCCGTGCGTCCGAGCCCGATGCGGAAGTGCGAATCGCCGCTCCCGAAGGCGGTCGATGGAAGCAACAACACCCCGGTCTCCTCGACCAGGCGCGCGGCGAAGGCATCCGCGGACGAGCCGGCCGGGCCCGCGGGAACGAGCTTCGGGAAGCCCGTCGAGCCGCCGCGCGGCCGCACCCACGTGAACGCATCCGAGCGCCGATCGAAGAAGTCGTCGAGGACCGCCAGGTTCGCCGCGACGATCGATCGGCTTCGTGCCAGCACGCGCTCGCGTGCACGCAGGCCGATGAGCGCGAGCACCTCCGACGGCGCGGACGAGCAGATCGTCGTGTAGTCCTTCATCCGCGCGCAGCGGTCAAGCACCGCGCGATCACGCGTCGCCAGCCAGCCGATGCGCAGACCGGCCATGGCGAAGGACTTCGACATGACCCCGATCGAGACGGCGCGTTCGTCGATGTCGGCGCCCGCCGGCAGCGTCCTGGACCCGTCATGCTCCAGGAACCGGTAGACCTCGTCGGCGACCAGGCGGATGCCGGCCGCGGCGCACTCGGAGGCGAGACGCCGCCACTCCCCCTCCGCGGGCAGCATCCCGGTCGGGTTGTGCGGCGCGTTCACGACGACCATGCGCGTCTCGGGCCGGAACGAGCGAACCAACCGATCGACATCGAGCGACCAGCCGTCCTCCTCGCGCAGCGCGTGCAGGCTCACCGTGGCGCCTGCGGCGCGCGCGACCTCATACAGCGACTGGTAGCCGGGCCACGTGACGATGACGTGGTTGCCTTCCTGGAGCGAGGTCGACATGAGGCAGAAGATCGCCTCCTCCGCGCCCGCGAACACGAGCACGTGCTCCGCCTCGACCGACTCGTACAGCGTGGAGATCTCCCGCCGCAGCAGCGGGTGCCCCGTCGATTCCGTGTAGCCGAGGCTCAGGCCTTCCCACATCGCGCGAGCCTCATCGTCGGCAAGCGCAAGCAGCTCCCCCATCGGCCAGCCCTCGACGTCACTCGCGCAGAGGACGTGCTGCACCGCGAACTCCCATCGGGCGAAGTACCGCTCCAGCGCGAAATCGGCGAGTCGCATCCGCGGATGATGCGCCCCGCCGTTCGGGCCCGCCGTTGTCTTCGCCCGTGGCGCCTGCTTCCCGTTGGTTCCAATGAAGCGGAACCACTTCGGGCGGCGGGTCGGGCGGCGGGTCGGGCGGCGGGTCGGGCGGCGGGTCGGGCGGCGGGTCGGGCGGCGGGTCGGGCGGCGGGTCGGGCGGCGGGTCGGGCGGCGCTGGAGTAGTTCCGCGTTGGTGGAACCATCGCAATTTCAGGCCCCACCGATGAGACCCATCCGGGCGCCCGTTCAGGCGAGCGGGCATACGGCTTTCGGCCGTCGACGGCTACGATCTCGCTGCAATGGCGACCAACGGGACACCACGCACGATCGCGATCGTCGGGTCGCCGACGGCGCTGGGTGGGCATTTCGGGGGCATGGAGCGCGGGCCCGCCGAGCTCCGGTCAGCCGGCCTGATCGATCGGCTGCGAGCTCGGCCGGCCCTGGCCGGGGTGACGCTCATCGACCACGGCGATGCCGCGAACAACCCCGGCTGGGCGCCCGACCCCGATCCGGTCATGAAGAACCGCCAGCCGATCATCGACTACCTGGGGCGCCTGACGGCGCACATCGGGAGCGCGCTCGTACACGGCCGCGAATCGACACCTTTCGGTGGTGATGCACGTGGGGTAATCACGGGAAGCGCAGGCGAGGGCACGCGCGGTGGTGCCTCAGCGGCAACACCTCCCCGCGGAGCCCCTGTTGATGATCCCACTGGCATCACGAGTGGGACACACGGATCGGCGTCGAGTTCAAGGCGGGGTGCGAACGCCACGAGCGGCCCCGAGATGCCGCGGCTGCTGATGCTCGGCGGCGACTGCACCACCCACTCCGGGACCATGGCGGCCCTCAAGCGCCATGCGCCTCAGCAGCGCCTCGCGATCGCCTGGTTCGACGCCCACGGCGACTTCAACATTCCGGAGACCACGCCGTCGGGCAACGTCTGGGGCATGCCCTTCGCGATGCTGTGCGGCCGGGGCGATCCGGGCCTCGTTGCCGCGTGCGACGGTCCCACCCTGCGCGAGGAGGACGCAGCGCTGCTGGGCGCGCACGTCCTCGACGAGCAGGAATCGCGGATGCTCTCGGCATCTCCGGTGGCGCAGTTCGGGGCCGGGATGCTCGCGGGCGAGGCCGGGCTTGCCGCCCTCGAGGGCTGGGCGCGCGCGGTCGGCGAACGGTGCGACGCGATGTACATCGCATTCGACCTGGACGCGATCGACGCCGGCGAAGGCGTCTGCGTCGCGATGCCCGAGCCGGACGGGCTGTCGGTCGACACGTCCGTCGCGGCGCTCCGGATCCTGGCGCGCACCAACCGGATCGTCGGCTTCGGCCCGACCGCGACGATGCGCCGCCCGGGCTCCCCGCTCGACTTCGACCGCCACGCCGAGATCGTGGCCCGGCTCACGGAGGCAGCGCTCGGATGACGCGGACCATCGTCTTCATCCACGGCGCGTGGGTCACCGGCGACTGCTGGGACAGGTTCGTGCCGTTCTTCGAGGCGAAGGGGTACCGCTGCCTCGCGCCGTCGTGGCCGGGCAAGGACCGGCCGGTCGAGGCGATCCGCACCGATCCGTCCCCGCTCGCCGGGCTCGGCATCGGCGAGATCGTCGATCACTACGCGAGGATGATGGAGGGCCTCGACGAGCCGCCGATCCTGATCGGACACTCGTTCGGCGGCCTGTTCACGCAGCTTCTCCTGGATCGCGGACTTGGTGTGGCGGGCATCGCGATCGATTCGGCGCCGCCGAAGGGCGTCTGGGCGTACGAGCCAACCGCGCTTCGGTCGCTCATCACGACATTGCTGCAGTGGCGGGTCTGGCGGAAGGTCGTGCGCTGGAAGTATTCGAACTTCCGGTACGCCTTCGTCCACACGCTGTCCGAGGCCGCCGCCCACGCCGCGTACGACCGGTACGTGATCCCCGAATCGGGTCGGATCTTCTTCCAGAGCGCGGTGGCGCTGCTCAGTCCGAAGAGCCCGATCAAGGTGAACTTCGCCAATGGGGCGCGCGCGCCGCTGCTCCTGATCGCGGGCGCGAAGGATCGGATCGTCCCGCCGGTGATCAATCGCCGCAATCACCGTGCGTACGCGAAGTCAGGCGCCAGGACGGACTTCCGCGAATTCCCCGATCGAACCCACTGGATCATCGCGCAGGACGGCTGGCAGGAGGTCGCCGAGCACGCGGCGGGCTGGCTCGCGAACCTCGGCCTCGACTGATCGGGGCGGACTACAACTAGACGACGACCGAGCCACGGTGGCTCGCCGGGAGCCGGACCAGCGACGGGTCCACGCCGAAGACCTCGCGGATCCGATCGGGCGTGAGCGAGACCGATGGCGGGCCGTCCGCGACGATGCGGCCCTTGTCGAGCACCACGACCCGCGGGAAGAAGTGCGCCGCGAGGCCGATGTCGTGCAGCACGGAGATGATCGTCGTGCCGTCGCGGGCGTTGAGGTCGGCGAGGAGCTCCATGACCTCCACCTGGTGGCGCAGGTCCAGGTGGACGGTCGGCTCGTCGAGGACGAGGATGGGCGCGGCCTGGGCCACCGCCATTGCGAGCAGCACGAGCTGGCGTTCGCCGAGCGAGAGCTCCCGGGCGTCGCGACCCAGCAGGTGCCCCACGCCGACGCGATCGATCGCCGCGGCGATGGCGGCCCGGTCGGCAGGCCGGAGGCCACGGATCGGATGCTCGTGCGGCAGCCGGCCGAGCGCGACGACCTCCTCGACGGTGGTCGCGAACGGCAGGGACGGCAGCTGCGGCACGACGGCGAGGCGCCTCGCGACGGCCAGCCGGTCCAGGCTCGCGAGCGGCGTGCCGGCCACCTCGACCGTTCCCGCGGACGGCTCGATCAGCCCGGCGATCGCGCGGAGCAGGGTGGACTTGCCGGCGCCGTTGGGGCCGACGAGGGCGACACGCTCGCCCGCCTCGACGTGCAGGTCCACGTCGCTCAGGGCTGGCCGCCCGCGATAGGCGACGGTCAGCCGTTCCGTGCGAACGGCGGCCGGTGCAAGGAGCGGCATCACAGGTCGTACCCCGCTCGGGTGCGGCGCAGCAGGACCAGGAAGAACGGCGCCCCGATGACCGCGGTCACGACTCCGACCGGAATCTCGCCGAGCAGCCGCGCGGCCAGGTCCGCACCGACCATCAGGATCGCCCCGAACAGTGCCGCGAGCGGCAGCACGATCCGGGCATTCGGGCCGACCGCAAGGCGGACGACGTGCGGCGCCACGAGCCCCACGAAGCCGATGAGCCCCGAGACCGCGACGGACGCGGCGGTCGCGAGCGAGGCGAGGCCCAGGAGGATCGCGCGCTCCCGTCGGACGTCGATCCCGAGGTGTGCCGCCGCCTCCTCGCCGAGGAGGAAGCCGTTCAGCGCGCGGGCGCGGATCGAGATGAACGCAGCCGCGCCGATGATCAGCGGCAGGGCCGTGGCGAATCGCACCCACGTGGCGGCCTCGAAGCCCCCGAGGAGGTACGAGAAGATCTGCCGCAGGCCGGCGCCGGAGACGAACATCGCCATCGACAGCCCCGCGGCGAGAAGCGACGCGATCGCGTAGCCGGTGAGGAGCAGGCTCGTCATCTGGCCGTGCCCGCCCACGCGGGAGAGGCGGTAGACGAGGAACACGGCGCCCATGGCACCGAGGAAGGCGAGCCCGTGCAGGAGCCCGAACTCGAGCACGACGGCGCGCACCGGCAGGATCACTGCGACCGCGGCCC
The DNA here is from genome assembly GCA_016191395.1 of Chloroflexota bacterium. Taxonomy (GTDB): domain Bacteria; phylum Chloroflexota; class Limnocylindria; order Limnocylindrales; family CSP1-4; genus UBA5189. Next base: position 93,978 of record JACPOS010000019.1, on the reverse strand, counting down.
CAAGCGCCGCCCCCGACGCCGTGCCGAGCACGTACGGATCGGCGAGCGGGTTCCTGAGCACGCCCTGGAACGTCGCGCCGGCCACCGCAAGCCCAACCCCGACGGTCATCGCAGTGAGGACGCGCGGCAGCCGGAGCTCGAAGACGATCGTCTCCTCGGCGGCGGTCCAGTGAAGGCCCAGGTCGAGCCCCAGGAGGCGGTGCGCGAGGATCCCGATGGTGTCGCCGGGCGGCACGAAGACCGACCCGGCGGCGACCGCGACGATGAACACGACGACGAGCGCGCCGATGCCGGCTCCAGCGAGCACGAGCGGTCTTCGAGCGATCGACCGCGTCCCACCCCGACGGCCCACGGCGGCCGTGGCCGCGCTCACGGAATGGCGAGGTCAGGGTGGATCGCCTTGATGAGCGCCTTGAGGCCCTCGACCAGGCGGGGCCCGGGGCGCGTGATGACGATGTCGTCGACGACGACGATTCGCCCGTCCTTGACCGCAGTCATGCCGCCCCAGCCGGCTCGGGCCTTGACCTGCGCCGCGGTCACGCCATACGCGCCGTCGCCGAGCAGGATCACCTCGGGATCGGCAGCGACGAGCTTCTCCAGCGAGATGGAGTAGTTCGCGTCGCCGGAGATCAGCGATGCATTGGCCAGGTCGAACATCTCGCCGTAGATCGAATCCGCTGGCGGGGTGTAGATCCCGCCGGTGACGTCGATCTCGTAGAACACCCGCGGTTCCTCGTCGACGGAACCGGCCAGCGTCGACAGGTCGTAGAGGTCGGACGAGATCGAATCGGACAGGGTGGAGGCTGCGTCCGCCAGGCCGACGGCCTGGCCGATGTCCCGCATGCCCTGGAGGGCGCCATCGAGGGTCGTGGGGTAGCTCACGAGGACCGGGATGCCGGCCTTCCGCAGCTGCTCGACGGCGACGCCCTGGGTCAGGCCCTTGCCGCCGGAAACGACGAGGTCGGGGCCCAGGGCCACGATCTTCTCGACGTCCACCTTCGAGAACGTGGCGACGATCGGGATCGAGGCCGCCTCCTTCGGGAAGTTGGCGACGTCCTCCACCTTGCCGACGACGCGACCGCCCGCGCCGATGGCGAACAGGATCTCGGTGGTCGCAGGCGTGAGCGACACGATCTTGTGCGGCTCGGCCTTGATCGTGACGTCCGTGCCTTCGTCATCGGTGATCGTGACGGGGAAGGCGGGCGGTGTCGCGGTGGCGGGCCCGGGCGTGGCGGTTGGGCCGGCGGTCGCGAGAGGAGTCGCCGTGGGCCCTCCTCCCGAGCACGCGGCAACGACGAACAGGAGAACGGCAAGGAAGCTTCTGGACCGCATGCGGTGCCTACCCTTTCTCTCGAAGGTCGAGCAGCCACTGCGTGTCGGCGACCGGACTTCCATCGCCTGGGCGATGGTCACCGTAGCGGGACTGTGCCGGACTCTCACCGGCTTCGCGATCACGCAATGTGTCGTCGGAGGACGACGTTCGCAGCCTACCACTCCGACCCGGAGAACCCGATACGCCGCGCGGAAGCGCCGGGTGATCCCCCGCCAATCGGGCGTGCAGCCGGGCGCGCGATCATGGCGCCGTCATCGCCTCCCGCCGGCAGCCCGCCGCGGAGGAACAGATGTCGGGACGTCGTTGGTCACGCTGGCTCGGGCCGCCGATCGCGTTCGTCGCGGTCGCGCTGGTGCTCGGCCGATTCCAGCCGGGCGTCGAGGCGGGTGGCCGCGTGACGCCGCGCCCGGCGGGCGTGTGCGCGCAGGCCGTGCCGTCGCTGCGCGGCCTGCGCCCGGAGCTCGGGACGTGGTGGCGGCTGGTGGATCGCCTGGACGCGTCCGGGACATTGGTCGGCCGAACGCTGATCGCGGGCAGGGGCGGAGCGACCAATCTCACCCTCGAGCTGGGCGCGGAGAGCTCGGCGAGCGGCCCGGTCGGCGGGATGATCGTGGTCACGAGCGATGATGGCCGCTTCTCGAACGTGCAGATCGTTTCCGCGCTCGAGGGCTGCTCGTGGCTCGTCCACCGGAGCGAGGACGTCGCACGAAGCGCGATCCTCGACGCGTCGCGCGGCGCGGTCCTCGCGCACTACGTGACCCGTGAGACGCGCGACGACAAGGGCGTCTGGCGCATCGCCGGGATGGACCCGGCCTCCACCCTGCAGCAGGTCCTGGGTGCGCTGTCCGCCCCACCCGGCCTGGCGCCCGTGTGGGCGACCGAGCTTCGTCTTGACCCGGCCGGGGGCAAGCTGGCGGTGCAGTCGTGCGGCGAGCTTCGTTGCGTGACCCGCGTCGCGTCCATCGACGGGGCGGGCGAGGCAACCGAGCTGCTTGCGGGTCCCGATCAGGGCTCGATCATCGGCTTCGACGGAGCGCGGATCGTCACGTGGGCGCACTGCCAGGGCCTGCCCTGCTCCGTCCAGTCGTGGGCGTCCGGAAGGGCCAACCCGCAGCTCCTCGTCGACCAGGCCGTGGGCGCCGCGCTCACGCGCGACGGCCGCACCGTCCTCGCCGTGCTCGACGACACGGGCCGCGCCGTGCGCCTGGACCTCGCAGGCAGCGCTGGACAACGGATCCTGGGCGTCAGCGCAGGCGACCTGCCCCTCGGTAGTGGTGTCGGCGCCTACGCCGGCCTGGAGGTCGGCGCGGGCGAGATCGCGCTCGCGGCGCCCGGTGCCGACGCGCGCGCCTTCAACCTGGCGGGGGCAGCGCCCGCGCCCTGAGCCCATCGCGGATCCGCCATGACCGCCGCGTCCCGTCGGCAGCCCTGGAGGTCTCTCGTGATCAGACCCGTTGCCATCGTCGCGCTCGTGGCCGCCCTCGTCGGCCAGGCATCGGCCGTCGCCGCGCACAGTACGGACCCACTCCTCGGCTCCACCCCGTGGGGCCAGAACCAGCTCGTCCCCTACATGTGGACGGCGAACCAGGTGCCGCCGTCCTGGGCGGCATCGAACATCGATCTCGGCGCCGCGGACTCCGAGGCATCCCGCGCCTCGCGCGCGGCGCTGTTCAGCCGGGCATCATCCGCTGCGAGCCGGATCGCGTATGGCGGCTCCAACCCCTGTCCAAGCTATGGCATCGCCTGCATGAACCGAACCGGCGTGCCGGTCAGCTTCGGGATGTGGTTCAAGGCACATGGTGCCGTCCTCGACTGGGGGACCCTGCGCTGGTGCCAGGCGCAGTCGGTCGCGACCAACGGCTGCTACGACATCCGGCGCGTCGCGCTCGACGAGTTCGGGCACGTGGAGATGCTGAACCACCACGAGAACTACGCCGATGAGAGCGACTACCTGGACGCTGTCGTCCAGTACGCCGGCCGGTCCCGCCCGAAGGATGGCTGGAACGCTCACGTCTACGGGCGCTGCGACGTGGCCCGGCTCCAGCTGGAGTACGAGCTCCTCGATTCGGGCGACCCGGTGTCCACGTGCCTGTCCCTCGCCACCTCCCTCACGATCGCGGCCGACCCCGCGTCGATCGTCGCCGGCGCCTATACCCAGATCACCGGCGAGCTGGAGATCGCGGTCGCGACCGCGGCGAAGCGGCTGTCCGGAGACCCGCTGAGCCGGCGGGCGATCACCCTCCAGCGGCGCGACCTGGGGTCGACGACCTGGGTGGTGGTGGGCACGATGGGCTGGGTGACGGGCTCCGCGGGAAGCTACGTGATCTCCGTCCGGCCTGCGGCGTCCGCCGACTACCGCCTGGTGTATGACGCCTCGACGTCCGAGGGCCTTCGTGATGCGACCTCGGCGGTGGTCCGGGTCGCCGTCGGGATCGGCACGTGCTCCGCGAAGGCATCGAAGGGCGCAATCACGCGGCCGGTGGCGTGCCTCTGACGCCGCTGGGTTCGAGGTCAGACTCCGGGAGGTCGGCCTGCTGGCCGGCCTCCCGCGTTCAGGCGGTCGTCGCGGCCTGGACGGGCGTGAAGATGGAGACCTGGGCCGCGTCGGGGAGCATGACTCCGAACACCTTCTGGAGGGTGAGAAGGTGGACGCAACTTCCCCACGATTCGAAGTAGTGGCAAGTGCAGTGCCACTGACCGGCATCGAGGCTCACGTGGTGGGTGTCGTTGTCGCCGCGGAACGTGAGCGCAAGGCGATCGATCGAGATGCGATCGAGCTCGCGGGCGTAGCGATTCGCCTTCTCGACCTTGCCGATCAGGGAGCTGTGCATCTGGCCAGACCCTCCAGGCCCCCGTGCGGGGCGATGGCGGCCGCCGTCCGGTCCTGCACCGACCGAGCGAGGCGGGCGCGACGCAAGCCTACACCCGCTCATCCAACCCGGTCATGACACTTTCGGCCTGACGTACGGCGGCCGGGTGGTGCTATCGTCCGCGACCACTGAGCGTGGGCGAGGCATGCAGGAGACCAGCAAACCGTGATCACCTGCCGCGTCTGCGGCTCGCAGAACAAGGATGAAGCAGCCTTCTGCGGAATGTGTGGAGAGCGCCTCGAGCCGCCGGCGCGGTGCCCGCCTGGGCACCCGCGTCGCAGCTGACGCTCCAGGCCTCCGGGGACGGCCTTCCCGTCGCGGGCTGCGATTCGCCCTTCGTCACCCTCCCGCCCGCGCCCACCCCTGCCCCGTCCGCGGCCCCGACCCTGACCGTGATCGCCACGGTCGGGCCATCGCCAACACCCGGACCAACGCTCGCTCCCGGCCAGACCGCCAGCCCCACCCCGAAGCCAACCCCGACCCCAAAGCCAACGCCGTCGGCTACCCCGCTACCGACGATGTCTCCTTCGCCGTCGCCTTCGCCGTCGCCGACGGCGACGCCCGTGAACCACCCCCCGACGACTTCGAACCTGGCTCGCAGCTCCGACTGCATCGACAACACGCCGAGCTACACGCAGAGCGTGGTGACGGTGAACGCATCCGATCCGGACGCTGGGGACACGCTAACGGTTCGGCTCGTGATTGGCCGCATCTACCAGAACAACCAGTACCACCGGCTCGGCTCCTACGTAATGACGCCGAACGGCGCAGGCCTATGGTCGTTCACCGTCACGCAATCCATGCTCCAGGGATTTGGCTGGAGCAGTAGCGTCGCGGACAGCGAGATCACGTACAACGTCACCGCCTACGATCCGTACGGTGGCGCCCCGGTGACCCTCCGAAGCCATGACAACGACGCGACCAAGCTCTGGTACCGAACGTGGAGCGGCTGCCAGATCTTCTGAACTCGGCGGAAGCTCAGGGTGCGGAGGTGCCCTCGCGGCCGAAGTCGTCCTGGATGCGGATCACGTCATCGAGCTCGGGGGTCGAGACCTCGATGAGCGTGCAGGTCTCGATCGCCTCGAAGCGATGGCGACGACCGACGGCGACGTGCGCGCTGTCGCCGGGGCCGAGCTCACGGTCCTCGATGACACCCGCATCGTTCTCGAGCGTCAGGTTGAGCCGGCCGGACAGGACGTGGATCGACTCGTCCTTCATCTCGTGGTACTGGAAGGACAGGCGCCGGCCCGTCTCGATCACGAGGAGCTTGCCGACGTAGTGATCGGTGTGCGCCCAGATGAGCTCGTGGCCCCACGGCTTCTCGACGCGACGGGCTGTCCCGCTCACCCGCGGACGAGCGCCTCGCCGGCGCCGACGAGCGCGTCGCGCGCATCCGCGGACGTCGCCTCCGTGTAGACGCGCACGAGCGGCTCCGTGCCGGAGGTCCGGATGAGCATCCAGGAGCCATCCGCGACGAAGAACTTGAAGCCGTCCTTCGTGTCGAGCGCCTGGGTTCGCGTGACCGGCTGGCCGGCCAGCGAGGTCGGCGGCGTGGCCACGAGGCCCTCGAGGAGCCGCCGCTTGGTCTCCGCGTACGTGGCTCGATCGACGTGGACGTCGATGCGCGTGTAGAACGACGGCCCCGCGAGCTCGTGGAACTGGGCGACGATCTTCGAGACCGGGTGCACGCCTCGCGCCATCTCCTTCAGGACGAGGTCCAGGAGCAGCAGGTCCGCGTAGATGCCGTCGCGCTCGGGCAGGTGCATGCCGAACCCGTAGCCGCCGGATTCCTCCGCGCCCATCATCGCGCCGGTCGCGATCATCATCGGCCCGATGAACTTGTAGCCGACCGGGCTCTCGTGCACCTCGATGCCGTAGTGCTTTCCGAGCCGGGCTGCCATGGACGTGTTGTTGACCGACACGACGACCGGCTCGCGCAGCCCGCGGTGCTCGGCGAGGTAGTACATGAGCAGCCCGGTGACCTCGAGCTGGTGGATGAAGTTTCCCTGCTCGTCGGCCGCACCGGCGCGATCGGCGTCGCCGTCGAGCAGCAGCCCCAGCTCGTGGCCCTCGCGGACGATCCTCGTCAGCGCCTCGTCGATGTTCGGTCGGATGGGCTCCGGGTTCACGCCGCCGAAGAACGGGTTGCGCTCCTGGTGGATCTCGTGCACGCGGATGCGCCCGCCGCCGAGGAGGCGGCTGAGCCAGCCGGCGCCGGCGCCCCACATCGGCTCCACCAGGACGTCGATGTCGGCCGCCTTGAGCGCGTCGAGGTCCACCGTCCTGCGGACGTAGACCTCGTAGCCCTCGTACGGGTCGTAGCGGGTCACGAGGCCCGCGGCCTCGGCGTCGGCGAACGGCCGCCGCTCGACCGGGGCGCCCTCGGCGATCGACCGCTCGATCACCGCGAGCATGTCCGGCCCGCCGGCCGAGCCGGTCGGCGCCTTGACCTTGAAGCCGTTGTCCGTCCAGGGGTTGTGGCTCGCCGTGATCACGACGCCCGCAGCGGCCCCGCGCTCGACGACTTCGTACGAGCACATCTGGGTGGGCACGGCGCGGGAGGCGAACGCGACGGGAATGTCGTGGGCGAGGATGACCTCCGCCGCGGCCATCGCGAAGTGCTCCGAGGCAAACCGCCGATCGTAGGCGAGGACCACGCCCTTCGCCTGCTCGCCGCGCCCGGTGACGTAGCGCGCCACGCCGTCCGCGCAGCGGCGGACGTTCTCGAACGTGAAGTCCTCGGCGATCCGGGCCCGCCAGCCGTCGGTGCCGAAGACGATCGGAGACTTCGGCGCCGCTTCGGTCACTGGCGTTCCTCCCATTCGGCCACCCGGGTCACGAGCGCATCGATGGGCTCGCGATTCGCGGCCGCGCCCGTGAGCAGGGCCACCGGGCTCTGGGCGAGGATATCGCGTGGGCCCGCGCCCACGACGAGCCGGCCGCCGGTCCGCTCGATCACGAGGTCCGCCTCGCCGGCGCTCACCTGCTCGTTCGGCGGGACCACCCGTCCCGTTCCCGTCCCGCCGATTGCCGCCAGCAGCTGGGTCCACGAGCCGAGATCGCTCCAGCCGACCGCCATCGATGCCATGGCGACCCGGCGATCGCTCGCCGCGCCCTCCATGACGGCATGGTCGATGGAGATCGGCTTGAGCCGGTCGTAGGCTGCGGTCAGGCCGGAGTCACTTGCGGCGACCGCGCCGATCATCGTGACCAGGCCCGTGTACCGCTCGATCGCGTCGCGGATCGCGCGGCGCTGCCACAGGAAGATGCCCGCGTTCCAGGCCACGCCGTGCTGGGTGAACAGCTGGCCGGCGCGCTCCCGATCGGGCTTCTCCTGGAACCCGAGCAGCGGGTACGCCTGGATGCCATCGAACCTGGCGCCGTTGCTCACGTCCGGGATCAGGTAGCCGTACTCGGTGGCCGGGCGCTCCACCTGCACTCCGAGCGTGACGAGGGGTGCATCGACGCCGAACGCGCCGTCCCTCGCGATCCGGCCGGCCGCCGCGAGGACCTCGCGATAGAGGCCGTCCCGGGCCGGGTCGATCCAGGCGTCGGCCGGGAGGACGAGCATCACCTCGTTGGGATCGCGGTCGAACTGGAGCGTCGCGAGCGCGATGGCGGCTGCGGTGTTCCGCCCGAGCGGCTCCGAGATGATCCTGGCGCCTGGAACCTGCGCCCGGACCATGGGCCCGTAGCGGCGCTCGGTGACGATCGCGACGTCGCCCGCCCCGAGCGGCAATTCCGCGTGCCCGACGATGCGGTCGACGGTCCGCTGGAGCAACGACCGATCGTCGAGCAGGGGCAGGAACGGCTTGGGCGTCTCGGGCCGGCTGAGGGGCCAGAGCCGGGTCCCGCCGCCGCCCGCCATGATCACGGCGTACATGCCGCAATCGTAGGGGCTGCGAGTCTGCCGCCGCGGTCGCGGCGCCCACGCCGTCTCGGCGAACGCCGGTCGGCCCGCTCCGGGTCGGCCGGCTCGTTGATTTGTTACCTGCGGGTGATCCAGCCGACCGGTTCTTACCTACGGGATATCAGTTCGACCAGATCAGCCGGAAGTCGGCCCGCCGCGCTCTCGATTTCGCCTGCGGCCGGCTCCACAGGGATCGAAACCGGTCGCATTCATACCCGTAGGTACGAAACGAACGGGATCCGGGGTCAAGGAGACAGTGGCTCGTCGAACTCATACCTGGACGTAAGGCGCGCGGGCCCACCACGGCGGCGAGGCGTACCCCTACCCTAGTAGGAGGGCGGCGTGATGCAGAACAGGACGCGCGCCACGCCCGGGCCGGGATTCGTGTTCCGATGCGGAACGCGCGACGACAGCGTCACCGCGTCACCGGCGTTCAGGCGGTAGTGCTCCGGCCCCACCCACAGGTCCAGCGAGCCCTCGAGGACCACGACGACCTCCTCGTCCGAGTCGTGGGTGTACGGCTCGTCGCCGGTCCCGCCGCCCGGCTGGATCGTGGACAGGATCACCTGGAGTCGTCCATCGGTGGCGCGGGTGAGGAACTCGTCCACCGCGCCGAGGCCCTGGTAGACGACGCGGCGGCGGTCGTCGACTCGGACGACCGACCCGGCGCGCTCGTCCGCGGCGAACAGCTCCGCGATGGACTGGCCGAGCGCGCGGGCGATCCGCTGGACCGACGCGATCGAGGGCGAGGCGACGCCGCGCTCCACCTGGGAGAGGAAGCTCTCGGTGACGCCGGCATCGGCGGCGAGGGCTCGGAGCGTCGCGCCGCGCGCGAGGCGGAGCGCGCGGATCCGCGCGCCGAGATCAACCTCGACCGGCGGTGTCGCGGCAGGCGCGTCGGACGTGTCGGTCCCCAGTCGAACAGCCATCGCGCCTGAAGTATAGCTTCAGCCCCGTTGACGGACCAAGACCCAGTTCCTACGATGCGCCAATCCGGCTGAAGTGCCACTGCAGAGCCGGAGAGGAGGAGCAATGCAGCCCCCGCGCTCTCTCGCCCTGCTGCGCGCAGGTGCCGTCCTGTGCCTGATCAGCCTCGTGTCGGCGTGCTCCGGCGGCGCTTCGCCGACGGCGGCCCCAACATCCGGCGCCACGGTGGCGCCCGTCACGGCGGCGCCGACCACCGCGCCAACGCCGGCACCGACCGACACCCCGCCGGACAAGGTCACCGGCTCGCTGAACGTCCTCGACTGGACCGGCTACGACGCCGAATGGGCGTGGCAGGACTTCAAGAACACGTACAAGAACGTCAAGATCAGCTTCGACTTCGGTGACTCCGACGCCGCGCAGTACGGGAAGATGAAGGGCGGAAGCCAGGCAGACATCTTCCACCCGTACACGGGCTGGCTGCAGTTCTACGTCGACGAGGGCCTTGCCGCCGAGATCGACACCACCAAGCTCAAGAACTGGGACAAGGTCCCCGAGTCGTTCAAGAAGATCGGCCAGATCAACGGCAAGCAGTACTTCGTCCCGTGGGACTGGGGCTTCACCTCCATCCTGTACCGGACGGACAAGATCACGACCCCGGTCGACAGCTGGGCGATCCTCTTCGACCAGAAGTACAAGGGCCACCTGTCGATGTGGGACGACGGCCCCGGGGCCGTCACCGTCTCCTCCTACGTTCACGGCTACAACGAGACCGCGATCACGGCCGACCAGCTGGCCGCCATCAAGGCCGAGTGGATCGCCCAGGCGCCCCTCAACAAGGCGTACTGGGTTGCCGAGCCCGACCTGACGCAGATGATGGGCTCCGGCGAGGTCTGGGCGGCGTACGCCTGGCAGGGCGCCTATGCGACCCTGCTCGGGCAGAAGACCCCGGTCGCCTACGCGAACCCCAAGGAAGGGCGCAACTCATGGGTCGGCGTGTACGGCATCAGCAAGACCTCGCCGAATTATGACCTTGCCCTCCGGTTCCTCGACGCCAAGCTCGGGCTGCTCACGGGCCAGGGCCTCGTCTCCAACTACTTCTACGGCTCCAGCAACCAGGACGTCATGACTGGGATCACCGATCCGACGCTCAAGCAGGCGTTCTCGGTGGACGACCCGTCGATCCTGTCCAAGACGAACTTCACGCCGAATCTCACCGCGAAGCAGCGCGACGACTGGACGGCGATGTGGACCGAGGTGAAGGCCTCGCAGTGACCGATCCGGCCGGCGCTCGCCGCCACGCGAACGTCCAATCGCCGTGACGGCGAGCGCCGACCAGCTTCCGCGCGCGCCCGGACCGCCCACCCGGCGGGGCGGCGGGTCGGATCCCCGCCGGAGCTCGTTCTGGCTGCTCCTGAGCCCGCCCGCGCTCGTCCTCGGGCTGTTCCTCATCGTGCCCGTCCTGCTCATGATCGCGGTGAGCTTCCGGGCGGACATCAGTGGCCAGCTCCTCGCGCCGTTCACCCCGACGCTCAAGCAGTTCGCCCAGGCCTTCGCCGGCGCGGGCTACTGGCGGGTCCTGGGCATCTCGGCGCTGACGGCGTTCGGCGTGGCCGTGATCGCCGTGCTGACCGCCTACCCGGTCGCCTACTTCCTCGCCTTCCGCGCCGGCAAGCGCGCCTCGCTGTACCTGATCCTGCTGCTCGTCCCGTTCTGGACGAGCTACCTGCTGCGGGTGATGGCCTGGAAGCTGATGCTGGGCGAGCAGGGTGTCGTCAACGAGGTGCTGATGGGGGCGGGCCTCATCGACGAGCCGCTGGACGCCCTCCTGTACAACCGCGGAGCGGTTGTCGTGACCCTCGTCTACGTCTGGATCCCGTTCGCCGCGCTGCCGATCCTTGCGGGCCTGGGCCGGATCGACGTCCGGCTCCATGAGGCGGCGGCGGATCTCTACGGCAGCCCGGTCCAGGTCTTCCGGCGGGTCACGCTGCCCCTCAGCCTGCCGGGCGTCGTCGCCGCGTTCCTGATGGTCTTCATCCCGACCGTCGGCGAGTACGTCACCCCGCTGCTCGTCGGAGGGACAGGTGGCACGATGTACGGCAACCTCATCCAGGACTTCTTCACCCGGGCGGCGAACTGGCCGCTGGGCTCCGCTCTCTCGATCATCATGCTCACGGTCACGCTGGGCCTCGTGATCGTGGGGCTCCGGATCGTCGATCCGCGCCGGCTCCTGGAGCCCGCGTCATGAACCACGCGGCCGCCGCTCCCGCGACCCCCGCCGGTTCCGCCGGGCCGCCGAGGCGCCTCCGGCTGCCGTTCATGCGCGGCTACTACTGGCTGCTGATCGGGCTGCTGTACCTGCCGATCGTGCTGCTGTTCATCTTCTCGATCAACGCGAACACGACGCTGTCCTTCCCGCTCAAGGGCTTCACGGTGGCCTGGTACGAGAAGCTCTTCGCGACCCCCGCGCTCCTCAACGCCGTCGTCAACAGCCTCATCGTGGCCGTGTCCAGCAGCATCGCCGCAACGGCGTTCGGCTCGATGGTCGCGATCCTGCTGAGCCGGTTCAACTTCCGGGGCCGGAAGGCCCTCACCGGCTTGGCGATGCTCCCGCTGATCATCCCGTACGTCGTCCTGGCGGTGGCGCTCCTGATCCTGTTCCGCGCGTTCGGAGTGTCCCTCTCGCTGGTAACCGTCGCGATCGCTCACGTCGTCGTCGCCCTGCCCTACACCACGTTGATCGTCCTGGCACGCCTGATCGGCTTTGACAACCAGCTCGAGGAGGCGGCGATGGACCTCGGCGCCACGTACCCCGCGACGCTGCGGCTCATCGTGCTGCCCATCGCGGCGCCGGCAATCGTCTCGGCGTGGATCACCGCCTTCACGGTCTCCTTCGACGAGTTCGCGCTGGCGCTGTTCCTCGCGGGCAAGGACCCGACCTTCCCGGTCTACCTGTACGGCCAGCTCCGCTTTGCGACCACCCTGCCCGTCCTCATCGCCGCGGCCGTCCTGCTGATGGCCGGCACGATGACCCTGATCGTCGTCGCGAACCGGGTTCGCAGCCGGTAGGCATGGCATGGGCGACCACACGCACGTACGAATGGGAGACCGCGATGGCTGACGCTCCGGACCGATTCCCGCTCGACAACGTCGATTCGTGGCGCGGGCCGACGGCGTCGCAGGCCGCCGGGCTCACCCTGGGCGCGGCGAAGGCGATGATGAAGGCGGCGATGGCCGAGGGCCGCCGCATCGGCGTGGCGTTCTCGGTCGCGGTGGTGGACCAGGGCGGCCAGCTCGTCGCGTTCGAGCGCATGGACGGTGCCGACCTCGTGACCATCGGCCTCGCCCAGGACAAGGCCTGGACCGCGCTCATGAACCGCATGCCCACGCGCGATCTCGCGCCCCTCGTCCAGCCCGGCGCCGAGTTCTACGGCTACGAGTCCATCGGTCGCGGCCGCACCATCGTGTTCGCCGGAGGCATGCCGCTCCTGCGCGACAACGTGCTCGTGGGTGGCGTGGGCGTGAGCGGCGGCAGCGTCGCCGAGGACCAAGCCGCAGCAGACGCCGCGGTCGCCGCCTTCGGCTGAGGCGCGACCGGCCGAACCCGGGCGGCTACGCGGCGGGGACGGCCTCGGGCAGGTGGAGGCCGGCGGCGGAGGCGAGCGCGGCCGCCTTGTCCGTGCGCTCCCAGGGAAGGTCCAGGTCCAGCCGGCCGAAGTGCCCGTACGCCGCGGTCTGCTTGTAGATGGGCCGGCGGAGGTCCAGCGCCGAGATGATTGCGGCGGGCCGGAGGTCGAAGTGCTCCTTGATGATCGCGAGGATCTTCTCGTCGGGCACCTTGCCGGTGCCGAACGTCTCGATCGAGAGCGACAGCGGGTGCGCGATGCCGATCGCGTACGCCACCTCGAGCTCGAACCGGTCCGCCAGCCCGGCGGCGACTACGTTCTTCGCGACCCAGCGCGCCGCATAGGCGCCGGAGCGGTCCACCTTCGTGGGGTCCTTGCCCGAGAAGGCGCCGCCACCGTGGCGCGCCATGCCGCCGTATGAGTCCACGATGATCTTGCGGCCCGTCACGCCGGCGTCGCCCATCGGGCCGCCGACCACGAACCTGCCCGTCGGGTTGACGTGCATGACCGGGTCCTTCGTCCGCAGCTCGCGGGGAATGGACGGCAGGATCACCGCCTCGGACAGGTCGTCCTGCAGGCGATCGATGCGGACGTCGGGGTCGTGCTGCGCCGAGACGACGACCGTCCGCACGCGCACGGGGACGCCGTTCGCGTATTCGACCGTGACCTGCGTCTTGCCGTCCGGGCGGAGGTACGGCAGCTGGCCGGACTTGCGCGCCTCGGCGAGCCGGCGGGCCATCCGGTGCGCGAGCGCGATCGGCAGCGGCATCAGCTCCGGCGTCTCGCGGCAGGCGAACCCGAACATCATCCCCTGGTCGCCGGCGCCGAGCTCGTTGACGTCGACCGCCTCGCCGCGCACCTCGAGCGCCGAGTCCACGCCCATCGCGATGTCCTTGGACTGCTCCTTGATGGAGATCAGGGTGCCGCACGTCTCGTAGTCGAAGCCGTAGTCGCTGCGCGTGTAGCCGATGTCGCGGACGGTCTCGCGGACCACCTGCTGGAAGTCCACGTAGGTGGAGGTCGTGATCTCGCCGATCACGATGACGAGCCCGGTCGTCGTGGCCGTCTCGCATGCGACGCGGGCGTCGGGATCGTCGCGGATGATCGCGTCGAGGATCGCGTCGCTGACCTGGTCGCAGAGCTTGTCCGGATGGCCCTCCGTGACCGATTCGGAGGTGAACAGGTATTCGGGTGCGTCGACGATGCTGGTCAAGGAAACCTCAGCTGCTGATCGTGGGGAGGGTACCACCGGGCCCCCTCCGCTCGGCATCACCGGCCGTTCATCAAACGAGCATTCTCGACGGCCCCCTGCGCCCGAGCCGGCCAATCGGGCCCCGATCGGTCATTCGATGAAGCCTGCGGACTGTCTGGTGTCTGCGCCCGTCATCCAACGATCGATTGCGTCACGTTCTCCGCACGACTGGTCGGAAATGCTCAACCGATGAAGGCCGATGCGGCAAATCCGACGTCCGATGAAGGGTCTCGACCGTCGACGATTACCCGCGCGCGGCCCTCGGCGCTCGGGCCACTGGGCCACCGGGCCACCGGGCCACCGACGGGCCACCGGGCCACCGAGCCACCGGGCCACCGGGCCACCGGGCCCTCCGACTATGCTCCGCCCGATGCGGACGACAGACCCAAGGGCCCTGGACTCGGCCGACCCGCTTGCGCGATTCCGCGACCGGTTCGTCCCGACCGAGCCCGGCCTCGTCTACCTGGACGGCAACTCGCTGGGACGGCCGCCGAAGTCCGCTATCGACCGGGTCGCGGCGATCACCGAGACATGGTCGCGGCGGCTGATCCGCGGCTGGGAGGACGGCTGGCTGGAGCTGCCGCTGATCGTCGGAGACCAGCTGGCAGCAGGTGTCCTGGGCGCCGAACCCGGCACCGTGGCCGTCACGGACTCCACGACCGTCAACCTCTATCGCGTCGCCGTCGCCGCGCTCGACACGCGGACCGAGCGTCGGACGGTCGTCGTGGAGCGCTCCGAGTTCCCCACGGATCGATACATCGTCGAGGGACTGGCACGCGAGCGGGACCTCGACATCCGCTGGTTGCACGGCGATCCGGTCGAGGGCCTGACGAGCGACGACATCAACTCGTGCTTCGACGACGATACGGCGCTGCTGATCCTGTCAGCCGTCAACTACCGTTCGGCGGCGACCGTCGACATCGGGGCCGTGACGGACGCCGCCCGCGCGGCCGGCGCGCTGGTCCTCTGGGACCTCTCCCACGCGGCCGGCTCGATCCCGGTGAACCTGACCTCGAACGGCGTCGACCTCGCCGTCGGCTGCACGTACAAGTACCTCAACGGCGGCCCCGGCGCGCCCGCCTTCCTGTACGTCCGGCCCGAGCTCCAGGACCAGCTCCGCCCGCCGGTCCAGGGGTGGTTCGCCCAGGCGCAGCAGTTCGAGATGGGGCCACGATTCCAGCGCCGGGCGGGCATCGGCGGCTGGCTCGTGGGAACGCCCGGGATCATCGCCCTGACAGCGGCGCAGGCGGGCATCGAGGTCGTCGCCGAGGCCGGCATCGACGCGATCCGCGCCAAGGGCATCGCCCTGACCGAGTTCGCCATCGCGCTGCTCGACGAATGGCTGGCGCCGCTCGGCTGCTCGCTCGGCGCCCCCCGAGACCCGGCGCGCCGTGGCGCCCACATCTCGATCCGCCATCCCGACGCGCGCCGGCTCACCCGCGAGCTCATCGACCGCCTCGTGATCCCCGACTACCGCGCCCCCGACTCCATCCGGGTCGGCCTCTCCCCGCTCAGCACCTCGTTCGAGGACGTCCACCGAGGGCTGACCACGCTCCGCGAGCTGCTCGGCGGCTCGGGCTAGAGCGAGGGGGCCTCGCCGGTCTCCGTCTCCTGGACGGCGTGCTTCTTGTGCTTCCAGTCCGGGAATGCGCGCATCAGCTGTCGGAGCAGGTCGTGGAGGCGGACCTTCTCCGCCGTCGACAGCCCGGAGCTGTATTCGGCTTCCCGCCGAGCCTGCGCGCCAACGGTCTTGTCCCAGAGGGCATGACCGAGCTCGGTCGGCTCCACGAGCGTGCCGCGGCGATCGTTCGGGTCCGGCAGCCGCCTGACGAGGCCGGCGGCCTCCATTCGGTCCAGGCGGTTGGTCATCGCCCCGCTGGACAGCCGGAGCGTCTCGGCGAGCTTGCCTGCGGATACGCGGTACGGCGCGCCCTGCTTGCGCAGCCTGCCGAGCAGGTGGTACGACCGGCGATCCAGCTCGAAGGCCTCCAGGGTCTCGTCGAGGGAGTGGTTCACGTTCCAGGCGAGGATCTGGATCCGCTCGATGATCCCCTCGGTCAGGGGGTCCAGGTCCGGGATCTCGCGCGCCCAGATGACGAGCGAGTCGTCGAGCGAATCGGGTTCCGGCCGCTTCGAGGGCATGCCGTCAGTTTCCGCCTGCCAGCGCGTCGATGTCAAGTATCTACAGTTTGAGTTACTCGACCTGAAGTATCTTGACATCGAAGCAGATACGGGCTACGATACCGCCAGAGCAGATGAGGCTCCGGAAAGGCAGGTCATGAACGTGATGTGGACGAACACCGCATTCGGGATGTACATGGGACAGCACGATGTCCTCACGACGGCAGCGTTCGAGCCTGCCCGTCGGCGTGAGGAGATGCTCAGTCGCCTCGCGGACACGCACTGCTCGGTCGAGACGACCGGGCGGACGATGGGCCGGTTCGGCTTCGCGTCGGCCGCGTTGCATGCCCTCACCGGCGGACGGCTCCTCGCCCGCAGCTGACCACGAATTCCCCCTCCAACGTTCGAGCCCCGAGGCGAACGCCTCGGGGCTCGTTCCTTGTCCGGCTCAGCCGCCGCTCCGGCCACTAGGCGTGCTGGCGGGACTCCTCGAGGAACTGGATCTCCAGCGGCTCGATCTCGTCAGCGGGCTGGAACCCGAAGACCTGCGCGTAGAAGCTGAGCTCCGCCTCGAAGGACCGGATGATCGCGTCGTGGCCGCGGAAGCCGTGGTCCTCGCCCGGGTACAGCAGGTACGCGTGCGGGACGTGCCGCTCGAACAGCGCGTCGACGATCCGCTCGGCCTCCGACTGGGGGACGATCTTGTCGTCCGCACCCTGCTGCACGAGGACCGGCGCCGTGATGTTCTCGGCATGCAGGCTGGGTGAGCGATCGAGGTAGACCTGCTTCGCCTCCGGCCACGGCCCGAGCAGGCTCTCGAGGTAGCGCGACTCGAACTTGTGCGTGTCCTTCACGAAGGCCCGCAGGTCGCCGATCCCGTAGTAGGTGCAGCCCGCGTCGAACTCCTTCGTGAACGCCAACGCCGCCAGAGTCGTGAAGCCGCTCGCGCTGCCACCTCGAATCGCGAGCCGGTTGCCATCGACCAGGCCCTGCTCCACGAGGTACTTCGCGCCCGCGACACAGTCATCGACGTCCACGACGCCCCACTGCAGCTCCAGGCGCTTGCGGTAGTCCTTGCCGTAGCCGGTGGAGCCGCCGTAGTCCACGTCCAGCACGGCGTAGCCGCGGCTCGTGAACAGCTGCAGGCCGGTCGCGAAGCCGGAGAACGCGGCCGCCGTGGGCCCGCCGTGGCTGGTCACGATGAGCGGCGGGAGCTCGCCTGCGGGCCCCACGAACGAGCGGCTGGTGGGTGGGTAGAAGTTTCCGTACGCCATGAGGCCCCCGGTCGTCGGGAACTCGATGTGCTGGGCGATGGAGACGTCCTCGCGGTCCGGCACGTTGGGCGTCGCCTGGCGCAGGACCGTCGCGTTGCCGTCGCGATCGAGCTCGATGACGGACGCCGGCTGTGCCGGACCCGCCGCCCGCAGCACGACCCGCTCGCCGTCGATGGACAGTCCGTTCATCTCCGTGTACGGCAGGTCGATGGCCTCCAGCTCACCGTCACCGCGGACCTTGACCAGCTGGTCGCGGCCGCCGGAGCGGGCAATGGCAAGGATCGTGCCGTCACCCATGAAGTCGTAGGTCACGTAGCCGAACTGCCAGTCCGGTCCGGCGAACTCGGCCTCGAAGTTGGTGACCGTCTCGATGGCCCCGCCGACGAGGCGGAACAGGTTCATCCAGCCCTCGGGCTCCGCGACGAAGTACAGGACCCCCTCCGGCGACCAGCGCGGCTGGGCGATCCAGTCCGTGCGGCTGCCAGCGACGATCCGCGACGGCCCCAGGGACCCGTCGGCGGCGATGGTCGCGAGGTGCAGCTCCGTGCCATCCCAGGGCATGTTCGGGTGATGCCACTCCAGCCAGGCCAGGGTGGAGCCGTCCGGCGAGAGGCGCGGTGCCATGTAGAAGTCCGAGCCCTCCGCCAGCACCGAGACGGCGCCCGTCGTGAGGTCGATCGCGACGAGGTCATTGATCCACTCGCCGTGGCTGGCAACCATGGCCGGCTCGTGATCCTCGCGCACGGCGATCAGCCGGTTGCGGGCCGCGTCGTGGATGACGTCCGAGTAGCGCCACGCTTTCTCCGGCGTGAGCGGAGCAAGCTGCTCCGGCGCGACCACGCGGTTGAGCCGCCCCGTCACGAAATCGGAGACGACGATCAGGTCGCCCGAGATCAGGACCGCGGCGCCGCCGTACTCGTGCACGCGCGAGCGGGCGTTGAACCCATTGGGGGTCAGCCGGGTGAGCGTTCCGTCAAGGTTGCGCCGTACGAGCACCTGACGCCCACCCTCGTCCGGCCGGCCCTCCAGCCACCAGCGGACCCCATGGACCCCGCGCGCCTCGGACAGGAACACGACGCGGTCGGTCAGCCGCTCGATCTTGAACGGCGACGCCCACGAGCCGAACGGGGCGACGGTCGCGGTGGCTGGGCTCATGCACCTCTCCTGGTCTGGGAGTTCGATAGTGCCGGTGCCCCCGCACGGCGGTCGATACGCATACGTACCTAGGTGCCGTGCTTCCAGGCAGCCATGTACTCCACCTGCTCGGGCGTCATAGCGTCGAGCGTGATCCCGAACGATGCGAGCTTGAGCCGGGCGACCTCCGCGTCGATCGCAGGCGGAACGCCGTACACGCGCTTCCCAAGCTCTGCGTGGTGCTGCGCGACGTACTCCGCCGCGAGCGCCTGGTTCGCGAAGCTCATGTCCATGACCGCGGCCGGATGGCCCTCCGCCGCGCCGAGGTTCACGAGCCGGCCCTCGGCGATGAGGTGCAGCCGCTTGCCGCCCACGTCGAACTCCTGGACGTTCTCGCGGACGTCGCGGACGTGCCCCTCCGCCATCTGGCGCAGCGCGGCCAGGTCCAGCTCTGCATCGAAGTGGCCGGAATTGGCCATCGTCGCGCCGTCGTGCATCGACTCGAAGTGCTCGCGCCGGAAGACGTTGACGTTGCCAGTGGCGGTCACGAACAGGTCGCCCCAGGCCGCCGCCTGGCCCGCCGTCATGACCTGGAACCCGTCCATGAGCGCCTCCAGGGCGCGGATCGGGTCGATCTCGACGATCGCCACGTGCCCGCCGTGGCCGTGCATGCGCGAGGCGATGCCCTTGCCCACCCAGCCGTAGCCGGCGACGACGACGTTCCGGCCCGCGATGAGCAGGTTCGTTGCCCGGAGGATCCCGTCGAGCGTGGACTGGCCGGTGCCGTAGCGGTTGTCGAACAGGTGCTTGGTCTGGGCCTCGTTGACCGCGATGACCGGGTAGCCGAGCGCGTTGTCGGCGGCCATGGCTCGAAGGCGGATGACGCCGGTCGTCGTCTCCTCCGTGCCCGCGACCACCTCGCCGACCTGGCCGGGTCGCTCCTGGTGCAGCAGCGAGACGAGGTCGCAGCCGTCGTCCATCGTCAGCGTGGGGTGGGTGTCCGCGACCGAGTTGAGGTGCCTGTAGTAGGTGTCGCGATCCTCGCCACGGCGGGCGTGGACCGGGATCCCGTAGTTCGCGACGAGCGCGGCCGCGACGTCGTCCTGGGTCGACAACGGGTTCGAGGCGGCGAGCGCGACCTCCGCCCCACCGGCCGCCAGGGTGCGCATGAGGTTGGCCGTCTCCGTGGTCACGTGGAGGCAGGCGCCGATGCGCAGGCCGGCGAGCGGCCGCTCCTTCGCGAACCGCTCGCGGATGGAGCGCAGGACGGGCATCTCACGCTCCGCCCACTCGATGCGGCGCACACCCTCGGCGGCGAGCTCGAGATTGGTCACGTCATGGTTGGGCGAGGTCATCTGCTGTGCTGCTCCCTGCGTTGCGCGAACCGTCGAAGCGCGGACGCGATGTCGGCCCACAGGGAGCCGATCCGATGCCCGAGCCGTTCCTCGAATCGAACGTGCTCGGCGTACCCAAGCCGCCGGTACGCGTTGAGCGCCGGCGGGTTGTCCGAGCGGACGTTGAGGACGACATGGTCGCAGAACTCGAGCAGCTTGGCGGTGACCGCGGCGGTCGTCGCCTGGGCATAGCCGCGCCCGCGGAACTCCGGCTGCGTCAGGACGTTGCCGACCACGGCAATCCTCGCCGTCCGGCCGATCACGTGGGTGCCCGCCGCCGCGACCAGGCGGCCATTGACGCGGATGCCGCGATAGATCCCCTCCGCGATTGCCTGGGGCGTCAGCCACGACCCGAAGCCCAGCCGGTACAGGCGATTGAGCTCGCCCGCGTCGCCCGGGTCCAGCGGCTCCACGCCGGGGTCGAAGGCGGGTCGGAAGGTCTCGCGATCCACCCACATCCGCACCATCTGCGGACCGGGCTCCAGTCGATACCTGGTCTCCACCGACCGGATGCTGCCCGGCAGGCAGGCGACGTACGCGATGGACGGCGTGATGACGTCACGCAGGATCGCCTCGATGCCGTCCTCGCGGCCCGCGACGAACAGCGGCTGCGGCGACGGACCGCCGTACTCCAGGACCAGCGAAACGACCTCGTCGCCCGCCTTCGCGATCCCCCAGCGAGAGCGCGCTGCCTCGCGATCCTCCAGGTCGGCAAGCGCGTACGCGGCATAGATCCGGTCGCGATCCAGGAAGGCCTTGATCAGGGTCCGGTCCGTGGTGGTCGTGGCGAACAGGCGCGAGGCGGCGCGGTCCAGCGTGACGGTTGCCATCAGCCGGCCACCCCGGCGGGCTGGGCCGGTGCACGGCGCGCGTCTCGCCGGTCCATGGCCGCGCGAAGTGCCGGCTCGTAGGGCGCGCGCAGGACCCCCTCCTCCGTCACGATCGCGCTGATCAGCTCCGCGGGCGTCACGTCGAACGACGGGTTGCGCACCGCCGTCCCCTCGGGCGCGATCCGCTGGCCGCGAATGACCGTGACCTCGTCAGCCGAGCGGTCCTCGATCGGGATCGCCGCGCCGTCCGGCGTGGCCAGGTCAACGGACGAGAGCGGGGCACACACCACGAACGGGATCCCGTGGCGCGCGGCGAGCACCGCGAGCGTGTACGTCCCGAGCTTGTTCGCGGTGTCGCCGTTTGCGGCAACCCGATCCGCTCCGACGAGGATCACGTCCACCTCGCCGCGTGCCATGAGCGGCCCGGCGGCCATGTCGGGGATCAGCGTGTGCGGCACGCCCGCCTGCTGGAGCTCCCACGCGGTGAGCCGCGCTCCCTGCAGGTAGGGGCGGGTCTCGTCGACCCAGACATGCAGCGGCCGCTCCGCCAGGTACGCGGCCTGGACGACTCCGAGCGCCGTCCCGAACTGGCCGCATGCCAGGGGCCCCGTGTTGCAGTGGGTGAGGATCTGCAGCGGCCGTTCGCCGTCGGCGGGCGCCGGCAGGATCGCGAGACCGGCCTCCGCCAGCCGGCCGTGGTCGTCGGTCGCCTCCGCGACGATCGCCATCGCCTCCTCGAACAGCGCCTGGGCGATCGCAGCGCCGTCAGGCGACAGGTCGCCCATCGCGTGATAGCGATCCATCAGCCGATCGACTGCCCAGGCGAGGTTCACGGCTGTCGGGCGGGCGTTGCGGAGTGCGTTCGCCGCGCCTTCGAGGATCGCCCGGCGAGTGTGCGGCGTCGAGCGGGCGACGATGCCCGCGGACAGGGCCAGTCCTATGGCGGCCACCTGGCCGATCGCCGGGGCCCCGCGGACGACCATGAGCCGGATCATGCTCGCCGCGTCCGCGGCCCCCCGAACCGGTAGCTCGATGAGGACCTCGGGCAGCCTGCGCTGGTCGATGACGAGCAGGACCGTGTCCGATTCGAACCGGAAGGGCGTCCGGAAGCCGGTCGGCGTGCCGTCGACGGCTCCCTCGACGGGAGGGGCGTCCGCGGCTGTCTCCCCGAGGAGCACCGAGGCCTCGTGCGCGGATCGATCGCGCAACTCCGTGACCGCACCCATGACCTGCGCGGCACTGGTGATCACGTCCCCGGCGAACTGGCGGAAGAACTGGCGCCGTGTCGGGTCCGCCACCTCGGCGCGGGATTCAGGCGCGGGCTCGGTCGGTTGATCGGTCATCGCTGATCGTCGTCCGGCCGCTCGACCCTGACCGGCCTGATCAGTACTGGATGACGCTCGTCACGCGCCGGTTCGGGAGCCGGTCGCGGCCGTGGAGGAACTCCAGCTCCACGAGGAACGCGAGGCCCACGACCTCGCCCTTGAGCCGCTCCACCAGGTCGATCGTGCCCTGGACGGTGCCGCCGGTCGCGAGCAGGTCGTCCACGATCAGCACCCGCTGCCCGGGCTGGATCGCGTCCCGGTGGATCTCGAGCGTGTTCGACCCGTACTCGAGCGCGTACTCCACCGACAGCGTCTCGGCGGGCAGCTTGCCGAGCTTGCGAACCGGCACGAAGCCGGCCCCGAGCTCATACGCAAGCGGGGCGCTGAAGATGAACCCGCGCGACTCCATGCCGACGACGATGTCCAGCTGGTCGCCCCGGTAGGGCTCGAGCATCAGCCGGATCGACTCGCGATAGGCGGCCGCGTCCTTGAGCACGGTGGTGATGTCGTAGAACAGGATCCCCGGCTTGGGAAAGTCCGGGACCTCGCGAATCTTCGCCCGAAGCTCCTCGGCGGACACGAAGCTGGGACCTCCTCGCGACTGGGCGCCCGTGCGGGTGGGCGAGCCCGAGTCTACCGCGTCGCGCGCGACGCCTCGCCGACGGCGGCCGACGTCACGCGGGCGTTCGACGGGTGCGGGAGGAGCCGCGGCGACAGCGCCCAGCCGACGATGGCGGCGACGGTCCCGAACAGGATCGCCGCCGCGAGGCCCGGCCCGGGGCCGGCGCCCGCGCGATAGGCGGCGGCAACGAACGCCGCGGCGGCGCTCGTGCCGAAGACCGTGCCCAGCGCATCGGACAGCGTGAGCCCGGCGGTCACCTCGCCCTGGGACTCGCGCGGGACGTCGCGCAGGACGATCAGCGCGAACTGCGCGTAGGTCAGGCCCATCCCGAACCCACCGAAGGCGAAGATCGGCACGGCCAGCCACGCCGGCACCTCGGGGATCAGGATCAGCCCGAGGCCGGCGATGCCGGCCGCGACCACGGGGAAGCCGACGCGCACGAAGCGCTCGTGCGAGAACCGCGTCGTGAGCCGCGCCTGGGTCCACGAGCCGGCGGTCCATGACACCGTCGCCGCGGTGAGCGCGATGCCCGCCTGCGCCGCGGACCAGCCGCGGACCTCCACGAGCAGGAGGGCAACGTAGGCGTCGATGGCGAAGAAGGCGAACGTCAGGATGCCGCGGAGGAGCACGGCCGTCGGGTAGCCCCGGGCCGCCCGCAGCGTGCCTCGCGGCGCGAGCCGCGCGAACGCCCACATCGTGACGACGAGGCCCAGGCCACCGACCCCGCAGATCAGCGCCGGCGAATCGGTCGTCAGGCCGGTCGTGAGGGCCGCGACGCCGGCACCGACGATCAGCCCGTCCCGGATACGCGTTCCGGCGGAGCTGCCTCGGCTGCCGGCGGCGGCATCCGCGAGCCCGCGCAGCCCGCGATAGGCCATCGAGCCCGAGACCGCGAGCAGCGGCAGCAACCCGAGGAAGATGAGCCGCCAGCTCCAGGTCTCGGCAACGATGCCCGCGATCGCCGGGCCGAGGATCCCGGGCAGGATCCAGGCGGTCGAGAGCGTCGCGAACATCTGGGGCCGGAGGTGCTCCGGCAGGCTTCGCCCGATCGCCACGTAGGCGATCGGCGGGATCGCGCCGCCGCCGACTCCCTGGATCAGGCGCGCACCGATGAGCATCGGCATCGACACCGACGAGCCGGCGATCGCCAGGCCGATCGCGAAGCACGCGAGCCCGAGGGCGAATGGCAGCACCACGCCACGACGATCGATGAGGCTGCCCGCCACGACGATCCCGACGAGCGAGCCGACCAGGAACGCCGAGAAGACGAGCCCGTACAGCTCGATCCCGCCCAGCTCCTTGGCGACGATCGGCATCGCGGTGGACACCGCGAGCGCCTCCGCGGCGACGAGGGTGATCGTCAGGACGAGACCGAGGGTGAGCGGCCGTCGGGCCGGCGACCACAGGCCGCCCTCGCCGGGCGGTGTGGGGACCTGGTGGACCGCGAGGCTCTCGGGGTGCGCGAGCTCCTCGGCGGTGATCTCCTCTGGCATCAGCCCGGGAGCATAGGGCCGCTCCCGCGTCGCCGGTGCTTCAGCGGCGCTCGAGGGCCACGCGGACGCCGAGGGCGATCAGGACGATGCCGGTCGCACGTTCGAGCCACACCCGCACGTCCCGTCGGCTCAGCGCCGTGTGCGCGCGCTCGACGATGTGCGCGTAGAGCGTCATCCACACGAGACCGATGAGGATGTGCACACCGGCCAGGAACGCGATCTGCGGCGCGAGCGGCCTGGCCGTGTCGAGGAACGGGGGCAGGTACGTCAGGAACAGCAGCGCGGGCTTCGGATTGAGCACCGTGCTGACGAGGCCCTGCACGTACGCGTGGCGCATCGACGGCACGGCGCGCGACCGGGCCGGGGCCTGGTCCTCGCCCGACCCGGTGGCCTGCGCGGCGCGGAGCGTCTGGATCCCGAGCCACACGAGATATGCGGCACCCGCCAGCTTCACAACGGTGTACGCCTCCGCAGAGGCCGCGAGCAGCGCGGACAGCCCCACGGCCAGCGCCAGAGCATGGACGCCGATGCCGGTCAGGTTGCCGAAGATCGTCCGCTGCGCCAGCGCCGTGCCACCGAGGAACACCTGGCGCATGACCAGCGCCATGTCCGGCCCCGGGACGATCGTGACGAGGATGGAGCCGGGCAGGAACAGGAGCAGCTGCTCGAGCGGGACGGGCATGCGCGGGAGGATGCCAGACAGCGCCGGCGCGGCGCTACTTCTTCTTGTCCTTGTCCTTCCCGAATTCGAAGGCCCCGCCGATGCTCAGCCCGAAGACCGGGGGCATGTTCTCCGAGCCGGCGCCGACCGGCACGTTCACGCCGCCGATCAGCCGGACCGGCAGCGCCTCGTGGCCCACGGAGACCGTCGGGCCGATCATCCAGGGCACGTTCGTGCCCTCCTTGCCGGGCGTGTAGCTGGCGCCCGCGCCGGCGCCCAGGACCAGCCCCGACGGCAGCTTCCAGCCCACCTCGGCGCTCGCGCTCGAGGCGAGCTCCTTGCCGCCTTTCTCGCCGACGCTCGCCTTGAGCTCCACGGCGATCTGCTTGAGGCGGACCTTGATCGTCTCGGTTGCGCTCGTCTCCGTCTTTCCAGCGGCGACGGCGATCGAGAGGTCGTGGAGGAACGTGACGGTCTCGTCGGGCGTGGTGAAGCCGAGATGGACCGTCAGCTTCTGGAGCTCGCCCTCGTCAAGCCCGAACTTGGCCGCGAGCGCCGCCTCGAAGCCCTGGCCCTTCGTCGAGGCGCCGGTCTCGAGCGTCTGCGCTCCCGCCTTGTCGACGGCGTACTTGAGGTCGAGCTTGAGCGCATCGCGGACGTATGCCGCGCCGACGCTCTTGCCCTCGGTGCCGTGCGACTCGAGGGCGGTCAGCGAGCCGCCCCACAGCGTCCGCGTCGCCTCGCGCCCGAAGGTCACGATCCGGCTGTTCGGGTTGACCTCCGCGGTGACCTTGTCCGTGTCCTTGCCCTGGGTGGAGGTGAGCGACAGCTTGAAGCCGAGCGGTGCCTTGCTCTCGCCAGGGCCGTAGACGCTGCCGCTCGCGCCGGCGCCGATTGCGTACTGCTCGTTCACCTTGGCCACGGCGGTGGTGTCGAGGACGCCGGTGCCGTCGCCGAGGAACTTCCAGGTCGTGTCCACGGTGAGCGGCTGGAACTTGAAGCTCGCGCCGAGATTCGCCGACGCCTGGTCCTTGAGGGTGCTGTAGCCGACCCCGCCGGAGAGCTTCGCCGAGCCACCCGTCTTCTCGTCGCCGAGGGTGTACGAGCCGGTCACCCCGAGGTCGTAGCCCTGCGCCTTGCTCTTGTCGTCGGAGACGGACTTCGCGGTTCCCTCGAGGCCGAGCGTCCCCGGTCCCGCCTTCGTGGACATCGCGAGCTTGCCGCTCTGGAGGACCCGCTCCTTGAAGTTGCCGAGGTCGACCGCCGCGTCGATCTTCACGCCGCGGATCTCGAACTGCTTCTTGAACTCGGGCGGGTCGAACGCGCCCATGAAGTAGCCGGTGACCGCGCCGCCGATGCCGACCGCGAGGGTCGAGACAATCGTCCAGTAGGCGGCGGTCGGGTTCTGCTCGACCTTGTCCTGGACCTTCTTGAGGAATTTCTTGCCGTCGTCGGTCTTGAGCCACTTCTGCGCGGCGGCGGCGGCCCAGCCGGCGAGCGCGCCGCCGACCTGCTCGACCTCCTTGGTTTCGAGCCCGATCGGCTTGACCTCGCCCTTCGAGCCGCCCGCCTCGGTGCCCTTGTCGAACGCGGCGCCGGCGCCCTTGCCGGCCAGCCCGCCGAGCTCCGGCAGGCCCATGTCGAGGAGCTTCGCGAGGCTCAGGTCGTCGTTGATCAGGTCGAACAGCGGGCCGCCGGCGACGAGGCCGGCATCTGCCCATGCCTTCCGCAGCGATTTCGTGTCCGGCTTGGCTGCGTCGGGCTTCGTGTCCGCCTTGGGCTGCGCCTTCGACGCGTCGGCGGGCTTTTTCTCGTCCTCGCGCTGGGCGGTGAGGAGGCGTAGCGTCGCCCAATTGCCACCGCTCGAATCCGCAATCGCGCCGTCCGGGACGCCCGAGGCGAGCAGGTGCGCGACGGCCCGATTGCCCGCGGCCGACTGGAGACGCGCGATCAGCGGGCTCCCAGACCGGGATCCGCGAGCCCCCGAGCTGCCGCCTGAGACGGACGGGCCGGCGACCCTTCGACCCTGACGGACAGAATGCGTCGGCATCCCGACAACCTAGCGCCGTGCCGCGGCGCGCGGCGTGCCCGAACGGGCGGCCAGCCTGCCCGATCGTGCACCTCGGACCACGACTGCTGGACGCCCAGGACGTCCTGCCGCTGCTCGGTCAGCGCACCCGGAAGCTCTGGCTCACGGTGGGGGCGGGGTTGTACGTCGAGTTGCCGGGCTGGTGGGCGATCACGGTGCACGTCCCCAGCCCGACGAGCGTGATCGTCGCGCCAGTGGCGCCGCTCGCCGTGCAGACCGACGACGTCGATGTCGTGAACGTCACGAGGAGACCCGAGGAGGCGGTCGCGCTGACCGTCACCGGTGACTGGGTCATGGACTTGTTGCCGAGACTGTTGAACTTGATGGTCTGATTCAGTGCGGCCGCCGGCGTGAACGAGTTCGACGTCGCCGAAGGAGGGCCCGTACCCACGCCATTGCGCGCCACCACGATGCAGGTGTAGGACCGACCGTTCGTCAGCCCAGCGACCAGCAGCGGGCTCGCGCCGCCGGTTGAGGACCCGGATGTCCCTCCGTTGCTTGATGTGCACGTCGTCGTGTAGTCCAGGACGGGACTTCCGCCATCAATCGCCGGCGCCGTGAAGGCCACCGAGGCCGACGCACTTGCGCCTGTCGCTTGCCCGATCGTGGGAGCACCGGGGGCCACCGGGATGACCGGGATGACCGGGTCGACGATGATTCCGTTCGCGAGCCCGTCCGAATCACCGAAGCCCCCGTCGGTGAGGTGGAGCGTGATCGCGGCTCCGGCGAACGTTGCGATCGACGAAACGTCCGTGTAGATGCCGCCCTCGAGCTTGATCACGCTGGTCGGGCTGCTGCCCGACGGCAACAGCAACGTCACGTCGATGGCGCTGCCTGGGGCGAGGCCGTCCAGCTGGTAGGACAGTTCGCCGGTCAGCACCGTCGCGCCGGACGGGAGGGCATTGCCCGCCACGACTTCGTTCTTCACTCCGGAGAAGGACGTGCCGTCTGGCGCGCTGACAACCACCGGACCCACGACTGAGCCCGCCGATTCGAACGAGGCGACGTTGAGGAACGAGATCGTGGCGTCGGTCGGATCGGCCGTGATGAGTGGGTAGGAGTACACGTAGAAGTTCGGGTAGCTCGGATCGCCCGGGACCAGCTGATAGGTGGCATAGAAGCCGGGCGTCGCGCCGACCAGCGTGGAGAACGTGCACTGGCCCGCGGCATCGGTCGTGCACGAGTCCTCGGAGTAGGGGTAGTCGGAGGAGAAGGTGATCGCCGTGCCGTCGGACAGGGTCCCCTGGATTTCGCCGGCGTTCAGGCGATGCACCACGACGTCGGGCAATGGCGTCGGGATCGCATCGACGACCGTCGTCCGCACCTGCGCGTGGGCCGGCCAGACGAGGTTCGCGACGACCGGCCCCGAACCGATCGTGTAGCTGTTCTGTCGCGCGGTCAGCCGCGACAGGGGCGCGGCGGTCGAGCTGCTCGCATCGAACTCCAGCAGCCCGGTGTCACCGGGCAGCACGTGCAGGACATACGACCCGTCCGCGCCGGTGACGGTCGACACCTGCGAGCCGCCGCCGAACCACACGCTGGTGCCGGACACCGGCCCCGATGCATCCGACACCACGCCCGACAAGTCGACCGTGACGGTTGCCTGAGCGGGAGCTGCCAGCGACGCGCCGAGCACGAGGCTGAACGCAAGGGCGCCTACGACGGCGACAGCCAAGTGCGGACGGACGCTCGACATCGGGACACCTCTGCGCTGACCGACGACAGGCGCGTCAATCGAGGGGACGCGCGGGTAACTAGCCCAATTGGGGGACGGTGCAAGCGCAGGACGCGGGAGACGCAACCGCGAAGCGGGAACATCGAGTCCTGACAAGGGCTTTGCCACGGTGCTCCCTCGCGAATGGCGTGTCAAGGACCCTGTGCGGAATGTAGGCTGCTTTGGAGGACCGCGCGATGATCGGGACCGCGCCGCGCCGCGCGTCAGTCGGCAATCTGCCGAAGGTTACGGGGGCGCATCTCGGCTCAGATCGGCTCGTCGAAGTCGGGGCGACGGGTGGGCCCGTATGGGTCGCGTCGCTCCCGCGCAGGCTCCGGAACCGGCTTCATCGCGGCCGTCACGGCCGCATCCACGTGGGCCGTCTCGGCGGATAGTCGCGCGACGATCGCCTGGGTCAGCTGCCAGCCCTTGAGCGGGTCCTTCGGCAGGCGGATGCGGACCTGGTTCGAGGCGAAGGCGACGTCGGAGTGCCTGACGCCCGGCAGCGACCCGGGCGTCAGCAGGCGCATCGCGGTCGCGCGCGACAGGCCGGCGCCGAAGCGGACGACGAGCTGGCCCTCCTCACGGGACATCGACGCGACGCCGACGGCCTCCGCGGCGAGCCGCAGCTCGGCGACCTCGGCGAGGCGCTGGACCGGCAGCGGCATCGGCCCGAAGCGGTCCGTGACCTCCTGGCGGAAGGCGGCGACGTCGCCCGGCGTCCGGGCTCGGGCCAACCGGCGGTACAGCTCCAGCTTCTGCGCCTCCTCGGGGACGTAGTCGTCGGGGAGGTGCGCCTCGAGCGGCAGGTCGATGACCGCCTGGGGCGCGACGAGCACCGGCGCCCGGTTCTCGCGCTGGGCCTTGCGCTCTTCGACCGCCTCCGCGAGCAGGCGCGAGTACAGGTCGAAGCCGACCGCGGCCATGTGGCCTGACTGCTCGCCGCCGAGGATGTTCCCGGCGCCGCGGATCTCCAGGTCGGACAGCGCGATCTGGAACCCGGCACCGAGCTCCGACGCGTTGAAGATCGCCTGGAGCCGCTTGCGCGCCTCCTCGCTCATCCGCTCGCGGCGGCGATACAGGAGGTACGCGTACGCGCGCCGGCTGGACCGGCCCACCCGTCCGCGGAGCTGGTACAGCTGCGCGAGGCCCAGCGTGTCTGCCCGGTCGATGACGATCGTGTTCGCGTTCGGGATGTCCAGGCCGGACTCGATGATCGTGGTGCAGACGAGGACGTCCGCCTCACCGGCGGCGAACTTGAGCATGACGCTCTCGAGGTGGCCCTCGGCCATCTGCCCGTGGCCCACGACGAGGCGGGCGTCCGGCAGGAGGGCACGCAGCTGCTCCGCCTGGGCCTCGATCGTCTCGACCCGGTTGTGCACGTAGAACACCTGGCCACCGCGATCGAGCTCGCGCAGGATCGCGTCCCGGACCAGCCCGGCTGACGCCTCCGCGACGCGCGTCTGGATCGGCAGCCGGTCCTCCGGCGGCGTCTCGATCACGCTCATGTCGCGCACGCCCGCGAGCGCCAGGTTGAGCGTCCGCGGAATGGGCGTCGCCGACAGCGTCAGGACGTCCACCTCGCGCTTGAGCTGCTTGAGCCGCTCCTTCGCCGCAACACCGAAGCGCTGCTCCTCGTCGACGACGACCAGGCCCAGGTCCTTGAACCGGACGTCGCGCGACAGCAGTCGGTGCGTCCCGATGACGAGGTCCACCGAGCCGTCGGCGAGCCCCTGCACCGCCTTCTCCTGCTCCGCCTTGGGGACGAACCGCGAGAGCAGGGCGACCTTGACGGGGAACGGCCCGAACCTTGCCCCGAATGTCGCGTAGTGCTGGGCAGCGAGGACCGTCGTGGGCACGAGCACCGCCACCTGCTTGCCGTCCTGGGTTGCCTTGAACGCGGCGCGGATCGCGACCTCGGTCTTGCCGTAGCCCACGTCGCCAACGACGAGGCGATCCATCGGCCGGATCGCCTCCATGTCGTGCTTGACCTCGTTCGCGGCGCGGAGCTGGTCAACCGTCTCCTCGTACGGGAACGCGGCCTCCATCTCGCCCTGCCACGGGGTGTCGTCCGGGTAGGCGTGGCCCGGCGCGGAGGCGCGTGCCGCGTACAGCGCGAGCAGCTCCTCGGCGAGGTCCGCGACGGCCTTCTTGACGCGCGCCTTCGTGCGCAGCCACTCCGTGCCGCCGAGCTTCGAGAGGGTCGGGTTCTCGCCGCCCGAGTAGCGCGAGATGCGGCCGATCTGCTCCACCGGCACGAAGATCCGGTCCTGCCCCTGGAAGGCGAGCTCGAGGAAATCGCGCTCGTCCCCCATGCCGCTGCTCCGGCGCAGCATCCGCTCGTAGCGGGCGACGCCGTGATCGATGTGGACGACGAGGTCCCCTGCGGTCAGCCGCTCGAGGATGTCGCGCGGCACCACCCGACGCATGGCCTTGGGCCGCCGGACCCGCACGTTGCCGAACAGCTCGCGGTCCGTGACGAACACGATCCCGTCGGGGCCGCCGGTGAACCCGCCGTTGAGGCTCCGATCGACGACGGTCACCGTGCCCGGCGGCGGCGCCTCGGCGACGGCATTGGTGACGCCCGCCGGCAATCCGGCTTCCTCCAGGACCTCGGCGAGACGGGGAGCCTGGTCCGAGGCGATCACGATCCGCGGCTGGGCCGCCCCCTTCGTCCCGTCCTCGGCGCGCCAGCGCTCGACGGCCTCGGCGATCCTGGCGCCGCGCCCCGGCGGGAGCTGCGGCTCGCGCCAGCCGAACAGGTCGCCTGATGACTTGCCACCGCCGGCGATCGCGTCGCCCGCCTCGGATTCCCAGGTCAGCTCCAGGGTGCGCGCGCCGAGCATCCGGCGCTTCCAGTCGCGGGGCGGGAGGAGCGTGGGCGGCCAATCCTTCGGCAGCTCGTTCGAGGCAAGCAGGTCGGCGCGGCGCTCGTCTGCCTGGCGCCACAGGAACTCTCCTGCCTCGCCGAGGTCACCCGGCTCGTCGAGCACGAACAGCGTCTCCGGCGGCAGGTGGTCGAGGGCTGTGGAGAGCGCGAGCAGCGGCGCCCAGATCTCTGCCGCGTCGCCGACGGCCGCGGCGCGAGATTCTCCGCGGGAGCCGCCGGTCGCCTCGTGATGCGGCCCGGCGTCGGGGCCGAGCAGCCGCTCGAGGTCATGCGCCAGCCGCTCGGGCAGCCGCTTCGCCATTGCGCCGAGACGCGCGCGAAGGCCGTCAGGACCGTCCTCGGGCACGAGGAACTCGGAGGCGGGCAGCAGCATGACCCGCTCGACCTTCCCCGTGGTGCGCTGGTCGGTTGGGTCGAACGCCCGGAGCGAATCGATCTCGTCCCCGAACGATTCGATCCGGACCGGCAGGTCCGCCGAGGGCGGGAACACGTCGACGATGCCGCCGCGGCGCGCGAACTCGCCACGGCCGGCAACCTCGAGGACCGGCGAGTAGCCGAGCGCAAGCAGCTCGCGGAGCAGCGCGCCCTGCGCGACGCGGGCCCCCACCCTGAGCTCCAGCGGCTGCTCCGGGAGATCCGCCGGCGCGATCGTGTGCTGGATCAGCGCCTGGACGCTCGCGACGAGGATCCGCGCGCGGCCGCTTCGCCAAGCCGCGAGCGCAGCGACGCGCGCCGCCGTCTCGTCGGCGACAAGCTCGCTCCGCTCGTACGCCAGGGCCGTTCGGGGCTCCAGGACCGCGACCGCCGCGGGGTCGCCGACCCACGCCGCCAGCTCCTCCGCGACGCGATCCCCGATCTCCGAATCACGGGCGACCCAGCAGATCCGCTCGTCCCCGACGAGCGCGAGGGCCGCCGCGAGATAGCTCTTCGCGCCATGCGGCACGGAGGTGATGCCGGCGTGGCGCCCGGCGTTGGATGACGGGGCCGCCATCGGCCCGAGTCGCTCGCGCAGCGTCCCGAACGCGCCGGAGCCCGCCAGCAGGGGCGGCAATCCCGCGAGATTCGGGAGTCGCCGGCCGGGGCCGGGACGCGCCGGGGCGCTCGCTCGACCCGGGGCCGGAACCCTGGGCTGCGCCATCGAACGGACGCTTGGATCGGCCTCCGGTGCGACCGGCTTCCGGGCCGGCGCCGGCGCCGCCTCGTCCAGCTCCGCGTTCCGTCGCTCCCAGCCCTTGCGGCCGCGCAGCGAGGTTGGGCCGCTCACGGCCCCTCCGACCCCTCGATCTTCGCGCGGATCTTTCGCCAGCCGGTCTTCGTGCGCCGGATCCCGTCCGCGCCTGCGGGCCCATCGACCGCGCCCGGGGGCGCGACCAGGTCCCGGTCTGCGGGGCGCAGCTCGAACGCGTTGAAGCGCGTCGCGGCCTTGTTCGTGCCCTCGCGCGCCCACGCCTCCACCGCGTCCGCGGCGGCGTCCAGCAGCTCGTCGAGCCGCTGGCGCTCGTCGGGCTCGAACTTCGTGAGCACGTGGTCGATGAACCGGTCGTTCGGCGCGCCGATGCCGACGCGCAGGCGGCTGAACGCCTCGGACTCCAGCTCGCCGATGATCGAGCGCAGGCCGTTGTGGCCGCCCGGTCCCCCGCCCTCGCGGAAGCGCAGCTTGCCGAACGGCAGCGCGAAGTCATCGACCACGACGAGCATCTCGGTGAGCGGCGCGCGGTCGCGCGCGAGCACCTTGCGCACGGCGATGCCCGACTCGTTCATGTATGTCTGGGGCTTCACGAGCAGCAGGTCCAGGCTGCGGAAGCGCCCGCCGACGATGGTCGACGCGTCACGACTGCGGCCCTTGCCGCCCCAGCCCGCCCGATCCGCGAGGCGGTCCAGCACCATCCAGCCGACGTTGTGTCGCGTCTGCCGGTACGGCTCGCCGGGGTTCCCGAGCCCCA
Source organism: Chloroflexota bacterium (assembly GCA_016191395.1). Taxonomy (GTDB): domain Bacteria; phylum Chloroflexota; class Limnocylindria; order Limnocylindrales; family CSP1-4; genus UBA5189. The sequence continues at coordinate 60,573 of JACPOS010000019.1, read as the reverse complement.
CCACGATCTTGTTGATCTCGTCTACCTCACCACGCGAGCACGCCGAACGGCCCCGGGACGGGTGTCCGGGGCTCGCGGTCATGGTACCCCCGAGGTGCGCTCAGTCCTCGAAGTCCACCGAAATGACACTCCCGTCGTCGTCCGAGATATGCACCTTGACGCCGGAGGCGAGCCGGAACGCCCCGGCGGGCGCGGTTTGGATGTTTCTCAGAGAGGGCCGGCCGGTTTCCAGGATGAACTCTCCGCGCAGTTCGACGATCCAGGACACGCCGGCGAGATAGCCGCCGACCGTCGGCCCACCGGGGATTGCCGAGATAGCCACGGCGTCAGGCGGGTCGCTGCGCCCGATCGAGACATGGATCTGCGCTGCGATCGCGTCGCGGGCGAGGAGTTCGGCGGCCGCCGGCGTCAACTTCGGGTGCAGCCCCGGCCAGATGGTCACGTCCGGCGTCCGCTGGACGCAGCCGATGATGACCAGCGCGGCCACGAGCACCGCTCGCTTCATGTCGCCTTGACCGCCAGCAGATCCCGTTCGAGTGCCCGCATCGCCACCTCGTCGGCGGGCTCCTCATGGTCCCGGCCGCAGAGGTGGAGCGTGCCGTGAGTCACCAGGAGCCGCATCTCGTCGGCCGGTGACCAGCGCACGTCGCCGGTGTGCCCGCCTCGGCCTTCGACGGCCTGTTCGATGGCGCGTTCCACCGAGATCGCGATGTCGCCGATGTGGATCCGCTTGACGACCCGCGTTCCGCGGCCACGAAATGCACCGGGCTCCAGCATCGGGAACGACAGGACATCGGTGGGACCCTCGTGGCCCATGTGCTCGAGGTTCAGGTCCGCTAGCTCCTCGTCGTCGGCGAGGACGACGGTGACCGAACCCGGTTCGGGCGCCGCGGCCGCCTCCAGCGCCGCCACGGTGGCCCGTGCGATCAGGCTCGCCGGGAGCGGCGACGCAACCCCGGGCAGACGGACGATGTCGATCCGCCACGGCCGAAGGTAGATCGTTCGACGGGTCGCATCGGTCACCGCCGGACGCGGAACCGCAGCAACGTGACGGGCCCTGCCTGCCTGGTGTCGATCAGCTCCAGGTCCACCGTGGCGCTGCCCGCCGGAGAGAAGCCGATGCCGTCGCCGAGCACGATCGGCAGCAGGTACACCAGGATCTCGTCCACGAGCCCTCGCCGGAGGGCCTGGGCAGCCACGTCCGCACCGAGGAGCTCCAGGTCCTTGCCGCCGGCAGCGTCGAGTGCGGTCGCGACCGCGTCCCCGATGTCGCCGCTGAGGATCGTGACGCCCGGGTCGGGCGGGTCCAGCGGCCGATGGGTGAGCAGGAACATCGGTCCGGTGAAGGGATAGTCCACGCTCCCTGGCTCCTCGGCCTCCATCCTGTCGCCGACATCCCAGGTCCGCCGACCGACGAGCATCGCGCCCGTCGCGGTGGCGACCTCGGCGAGGACATCCTTCGGCACGAGCTCGCCGATCCAGTCCATCGCGTCGCCGGGCCCGGCGATGAAGCCGTCGATCGACATCGCCCGATTCACGACCACCTTGCCCTTGCCGCTGCTCGAACCGCTCATTCTGTCCCTCGGTCAGCGCGAGCTCATGCCGGCGTACCGCCGCCCGCGCCGCCGGCGGATCGGCGTGACTCGATCTCCACGACCTTGCTGGATGGGTAGGCGACGCGCTGGTGGTACATGCCCAGCAGCTGCTGGACGAACGCCTCCTGCGCGCGGCTGATGTCGCGAAGCGTGAGGTCGCACTCGTCGAACTGGCCGTCCTCCATCCGGTCGCTGATGATCCGGGCGACCATCGAGCGGATCGCGCCCTCGTCCCGCGACGAGAGAGACCGCACGGACGCCTCGACGCCGTCGGCGAGCATGAGGAGGGCCGCCTCGCGCGACTGTGGCTTGGGCCCGGCATGGCGATACTTGCGAACGTCGACCGCGTCGGCAGCGCGGCGGCCCTCCTCGGTGTCCAGGCCGCCGTACGGCGCGGCTGCTTCCTCGCGCGCCTTGCCGTAGAAGTAGCCCATCACCGCGGTGCCGTGGTGCTGCGGGATGAACGCGATGAGCGCCTTCGGCAGCCGCGACTGGTACGCGACGTCGATGCCGTCGGCGACGTGCTGCTTCAGGATCGCCGCCGACTCCTCGGGATCCAGCATGTCGTGGACGTTCTCGCCGCCTGACTGGTTCTCGATGAACGCGACGGGGTTCGCGAGTTTGCCCACGTCGTGGTAGTACGCGGCGACGCGGGTGATCAGCGGATCCGCACCGATCGTCTCCGCGGCGCGCTCAGCCAGGTTGCCGACCATCAGCGCGTGGTGGTACGTCCCGGGCGTCTCCACGAGCAGTCGCCGGAGGAGCGTCTGCGACGGATTCGCGAGCTCCAGCAGCTGGAAGACCGTCAGGAGGCCGAACACGTTCCCGAGCACCGCGAATGAGCCGACCGCCGCGACCGCGGCGCCGCCGGCCGAGATCGCCGCGGCGCCGATCAGCTGGACGACGCCGGTGAGGTCGCGCTCGCCGAGCAGCGAGAACGCGGTGACAACCACCGCCTGCACGACGAAGATCGCCGCGCCGGCCTGGATGAACGTCTGGAGGCGGTCGCCGCGCCGGATCGCGAGGATCCCGGCAAGGCCACCGAGCATCGCGTAGCTCCCGAGCTCCAGCGACGGCCCGTTCACGGCGCCGGTCACGATCGCGACGATCGCGGTGACGACGATGGCCGTCTCGGCATCCAGGAGGACCGTCACCAGCAGCCCGACTGCGGCGACCGGCAGGATGAACGGCAGCGCCGCGCGTCCCTGGGTGAGCTGGAGCGCGAGCGTCGCGACCGCGATCAGCAGCCACAGCAGGAGCACGACGTTGTTCCGGTGCCAGTACTCGGGCCGGAACATGCGCAGCCAGGCGATGAGCATCGCAACGAGCAGGCCGGACAGGAGCAGCCAGCCCCCGAACGCGGCGATGTCCGGCTGGCGAACGTCCAGGCCCAGGGCGCGGATGCGCGCCAGGTCCACCTGGGTGATCTTGGTGCCGCCGCGGACGATCACCTCGCCCTGGACGATGTTCTCGACGACCGGCGGCACCGCCGCTGCCTGGCGATCGCGCTCCTGCTGCGTCAGGTCGGCGCTGAACGAGCTGTTCGGCACGAGGAGCGGCGCGATCAGCTCGGCGGCCAGCGTCCGCTCGCCGTCCGAGAGCTCCCCGGCCATCTGGGCGGACAGCCGCTCGCGGGCCTGGGCGACCTCGGTATCGCGCAGCTCATCGCGCTCGGTGATGTCCAGGACGCGCGCAGCCTCGGAGCGGAGCGGCGCCCAGCGCGCGGGCGCCATGGTCTGGAGGACGGTGCGGGCGGCGTTGGACAGGCCCGGGAGGACGGCATCGAGCAGCGCCTGTCGCTGTGCGGCCGACGTCGCAGGGGCAAACGCCGTGTCGAGCGGCGATACCTGCCTCGTGAAGGCGGCCAGCTGCGCCGCCGCGATGGTGATCGCGCGCTCGGACGTGTAGTCGTACTTGGGCGTGACCGCCTGGCGCGCCGCCTCGCGGGCCTCGCCCGTGAGGATCTCGTTGGTGAAGGTCAGTGCTCGCGGAGCCTTGATGTCGCCCGGGGAGAGGTCGCCGACCTTCAGGTCGAGGCCGGGCGACAGGTCCAGGCCAAGCGTGAGCGTCATCACGATCATGAGCGAGGCCGCGGCAACGATGAGCCGCAGGACCTCGCGCCGGTCCGGGATGCGACGCCGATCCGCGCCGGCGGCGACGGGTGTCGTCACGATGCCCCACCGGCGGCCGCGGCGAGCGCCTGCCCCACGGCCTGGCTCACGAGCCGCCCGTCCGCCCTGCCCCTGGTGCGAGGTGCCAGCCAGCCCATGACCTTGCCCATGTCGCGAGGCCCGGCGGCGCCGGTGGCCGCCATCGCCTCGGCGACGAGCGCCGCGATCTGGTCGGCGGACAGCTGCTCCGGCAGGAACGCGGCGAGGATGGCAATCTCCGCCTCTTCCTTCGCGGCGAGGTCCTCGCGGCTCCCCTTGCGGAACGCCTCGACGGACTCGCGCCGGGTCTTGACCTCGCGCGCGAGCACGCCCGCGACGTCGTCATCGGAATAGGTCCGGCGATCGCGCTTCTCGCCGTTGTAGATGTTGCTCTCGGCCATGCGGAGCGTGTCGCGGCGCAGCGAGTCGCCCGACCGCATCGCGGCCGTGATCTCTGCCTGCATTCGCTCTCGGAGGGTCACCGGTGTCGGCACCTGCGGGCGGGGCCGCCGTGGCGCTGGGTCCCGATCGGGACTAGCCCTGCGGCGTCCGTGCGTTCTTCTTGCGCTTTGCTTCCTTGCGCTTCCGCTTCACGCTCGGCTTCTCGTAGTGCTCGCGACGGCGAGCCTCGGCGAGGATGCCCGATTGCTGGATCTTCTTGTTGAAGCGGCGCAGGGCGCTCTCGAACGTCTCGTTCTCACCCACTCGAACTTCTGCCAATCCGGGATTCACCTCCTCGGGCGATCGATCTGCGGCACACCCAAAGCTCGTTGCCCGACGGCTTCAGTGCGTCCCCCGAAAGGGCCGCCGGAGTGTGGCACACGCTCAAATGCGGGTCAAACGTCGAGCAGGTTCGCGAGCACCTCCGTCCACGGCAGCGCGATGGAGCCATGCCCGGCGTCGGGGAGGAACACACCGCGCGCACCGGGAATCGTCCGGGCGAGCCAGCGGCCATGCCGAATGTCCACGAGCCGATCCAGCTCGCCGTGCCGGACCACGACCGGGACCCGGATGTCGGCGGCCCGGAAGCCCCACGGGCGGGCCTGTGCGACGTTGTCGTCGAGGTAGCCGGCATGGCCCTGGAGCACGGCCCTGCGCATCGACCGGGTGAGCGCCGGGGCGATCTCCTCGCGGTGGTGGTACGCGACGGCACGCGCGTCGGGCGGTCCGCCGACCGCGCGCAGTCGCGCCGGGGTCATCCTGCTCATGACCCCGACCTGCGCCTCGAAGTCGTCGATGAGGGCGGACTGATCGTCGCTCGCGAGGGTGTCCCACTCGGCGCGCTGGTCGGCCGGGATCCAGGCATCGAATTCGGCGCCAGCCTCGAGCCGCGGGGCGAGGCTGGCCAGCGCCATGCACGCCCCCACCCGATCCGGGAGGAGCGCCGCGCAGGCGAGCGCCACCGGTCCGCCACCGGACCAGCCGACGGTGATGAAGCGCTCGAACCCGAGTCGATCGACGAGCGCCGCGGAGATCGCGGCCTCGTCGGCGACGCTGCGGCCCGGGCGACGGCTCGACCGTCCATACCCGCCGCGCGAGTAGGCCGCGGTTCGGATGCCGCGCGCCGCGGCCGCCGCGACGAGGCCCGGGTACAGCACGGCCGCGGACGGCGTGCCAACGTGGAAGAGCAGCAGCTCCGTCGCGTCGGGCGGGCCGTCAACGAGGTATTCGACCGTCCCGCCGTCGAACTCGAAGCGCCGGTAGCCCATAGAGCGAGCCTACGCGCTTGGCGGCGCGGCACTCGGTGGCCATTTCGTATGCGAGCCAGCTTCCGCCGGACGACACCGGCGGTGGCATTCGGTTGCTCGCCGAGGGCCGATGCGGCCAGTCCGAGCCTTCAGCCTCGTTGGATGGCACCCGTGGTGTCATCCGACCCTCGGAGGACCTCGTCGAGCCGGATTGACACGCAGACGACCGGCACCCCCGCGCCGAACGCCACCCGGCGGAGAATCCGACAGGAAGAGCATACCGGCGAGGGTCCCCGTCGGAGCCTTGAGCCAGCGGCGGACCGCATGCCCACGCGCCGGCAGTGCCGCCTCGAACATCGACGCAAGGCGTCCCACTCGGCGCCGATTGACGGTTCGATCACCAACGACGAGCAGCTTCGAGACCGTCTTGCCCTCCAGGCTGCGCTCGCGGCCGATTGTCAGGCCAAGCCTGGTCTTCCGGTCGAGGGGCATCAACGTGCCCTGAGAGTCCGGAATGACCGACTTGACCTCGACGATCAGGATCGATGCAGTGGCAGGGTGCCAGCCGAAGATGTCGATCGACCCACGGTCTCCGAAGTGGCTGAACGTGACCTCGACGGCCACCTCCCAACCCAAGGCGCGGAGCTCGCCCACGGAGCGATCCACGAGGATCGCGTGCGCCTCGTCGAGGAGCCGATCGAGGCCCTCGCCGCGCCATCGAATTCGGACGTCGAGCTCCGCCCCGAGCACCCGACAGATTCGCTCCAGGCGGTCGAGGTCAGAAGTCCTGATCAGACCGAGCTCCACCTTGGAAACGAACGAGCGCGAGACGTGCGCTCGCTCGGCAACGTCGACCTGGCGCAACCGGAGCTGGATCCGGATCGCGCGAAGAGACCTGCCGACCCGCAGCCCGTCCATCGAGAGGCATGATCAGGTTCGCCGATCACCGGCCGGTTACCCGCCGATTGCGACGAGTCGATCGGCCTAGCGGATGTTGCGGTAGTTCCGAGCGAGTTCGCCGGACCAGCGGCGGCCGAGCGAATCGGCGTTCTCGCGCACCCAGTCGGAGATGCGAAACAAGCCGCGCGGCGGCTCACTGGAGGTCAGCAGGCTTGCGGTCAGCTCGCGGATCTCATCGCGCGTCAGCACGACATCGCGAACCAGAAGGCCGAGGAGGCGGGCTGCGGCGAGCACGACTTCGTGCGGCATCGGCAGGACGATCGACCGGCTGCCGACGGCGGTGCGAATCAGGTTGACCAGCTCGCGGTACTGGAGGATCTCGGGCCCGGCAGCATCGAGGACGCGACCTGACTCGCCGTCCGCTGCGTCGATGCAGATCCGCGCGAGGTCATCGACATGGACGGGCTGGACCGTGTACCGACCGCGGCCCGGCATCCCGTAGATCGGGAGCCTGCGAAGCGCCCACGCGAGGTTGTTGATCAGGATGTCGCCCGGCCCGTACAGGAGCGTCGGGCGCACGAACACCCACTCCAGCCCGCTGGACCGCACGAGGGCCTCGAGCGCGGCCTTGGCGCGGACGTACGGGGTCTCGGCATCCAGCGTTGCGTTGATCACGCTCACGTGGACGATCCGACGGACGCCTGCCGTCCGCGCCGCCTCGAGCAGGGCCGCGGAGTTTGCCAGGACGCCCTCGAACGTCTCCGTCCCGCGCGGAAACCTTAGCCAGTACGTGTTGAAGAGCGTATCCACGCCTTCGAGGCTCGCCGCGAGCACGTTCCCGGCCACGCCCTCGATGGCATGCACGATGAGGCGCGCCTGCAGGGGGTCGCCCACGCCTCGGCGCCGCGTGAGGGTCACGACCTCGTGCCCGGCGGCGAGGAGTTGCTCGGCGAGCGCCCGTCCGGTGTACCCAAACGCACCCGTGACCGCGACTCGGTGTCCAGTCATGTCCCGGCCCTCCTCGAGGACAATAATGTGCTACTGGATAGTAGCACGAAGCGTTGCTTCGGCGGGGCCCATGAAGGGTGGGTAGGCTTCCCGCGATGGAGACGCTGCTGGACCTCGTGGACGACGCGGTGGCGAGATTCGGCGATCAGCGCGCCATGGCGATCCGCCGGGACGAGGGCACGAGCGACGGCTGGACGTACCGGGACTTCGACCGCCGATCCCGCGCGGCGGCCTACCGGCTGCGCGCCCTGGGCCTGGAGCCCGGCGATCGGGTGCTCACGTGGGCGACCTCGTCACCGGAGCTCGCCGCGACGTACTTCGGCGCCATCCGTGCGCGGCTGATCTACGTGCCCCTCGATCTCCGGATGTCGGCGGCCGCCGTCGAGGGCATCGTTCGCAAGTCCGGGGCCAAGCATCTGGTCGTCGGAACGGGCCGCGAGGCGCCCAATCCGGCGACTGCCGGCCTCGACCGCTTCCCCACCACGACGCTCGACGCGCTGACCGCCAACCCCGACGGCGACCTGCCCGCCGACTGGGCGGAGCAGGTGGCCGGCTGGCCGCGACCGCGACCGGATGAGCTCTTCCAGCTCATCTTCACGTCGGGCACCACCGGCACGCCGAAGGGCGTGATGCTCGCCCACGACAACTCGATCGCGACGATCGAGTCGTACCATCGCATCATCCCGCGGCTGCACCACCGGATCGTGTCCCTGCTCCCGCTGTCGCACCTCTTCGAGCAGTCGGTCGGCCTGTTCTACGCCCTGTCGGTCGGGGCCAACATCCTGTACCTGCGCAGCCTCAACCCAAGGGTCATGTTCGAGACGCTGCGCGATCACCACGTCACCTCGATGGTCCTCGTGCCCCAGGCGCTCGACCTCTTCTGGAGCGGCATCGAGCGCGAGGTCGACCGCGCTGGTCGCCGGAAGACGTTCGAACGGCTGCGCCGGGTCGCCCGGCGGCTGCCGATGGGGATGCGCCGGCTCCTGTTCCGGAGTGTCCATGCGCGCCTCGGCGGCGGGCTCAGGCTGTTCGTGTCGGCCGGAGCGTTCCTGCCGCCCGCCCTCCAGCAGGCCTGGGAGGACCTGGGCGTCATCGTGCTGCAGGGCTACGGGGCGACCGAGACGGGGACGGGCGCGTGCACGACGCTCCAGGATCACGGCCTGGGCACCGTCGGCCGACCGCCGGAGGGCGTCAACATGCGGCTCGCCGAGGACGGCGAGGTCCAGTTCAAGGGCACGATGCTGTTCAAGGGCTACTGGCAGGCGCCCGAGGAGACGGCCGCGGCGTTCACCGAGGACGGCTGGTACAAGACCGGGGACATCGGCCATCTCGACCCGGCGGGCCGCCTGATCCTCTCGGGCCGGAAGAAGGACATGATCGTCCTGCCCAACGGCTTCAACGTGTACCCGGAGGACATCGAGAACGCGCTCCGGATCGCCGGCGTGCGCGAGTCGGTGGTGGTCGAAACCAGGCCCGGCCGCATCGACGCCGTGGTGCTGGCGCCCTCGGGCTCGGCCATTCGACAGCCGGGCGAGCCCCTCGGCTTCGACCCGACCGACCCGCCGGCCGAGCTGCGCGCCCTCCTCGACGCGGCCGTGAAGGCGGCAAATGCCACCCTCGGTGCCAACCAGCGGATCGCGGGCTGGCGGCTCTGGCCCGATTCGGACTTCCCGCGGACACACACGCTGAAGGTTCGGCGCGACCAGGTCCGCGCCTGGGCGACCGTCGAGGCGCCGCTGCGCGTCACCGCTTCGTAGGCCGTCAGCCCCGGACCGGGACCTCCGTGCCGACGTTCCCGAGCGCGGCCTCGATGTCCTTCGTTCGCTGGTCGAGGGCCGCGCCGGGCGACCACCAGAAGAAGACCACCGTCGAGCTGGCGACCCGCAGCACGAAATGCGCGTCCGGCGTGAACTGGACCCGTCCCGGCCCGCTCGCCACGTAGGCGGCCTGATCCTCCGCGGCCGCCTGGGCTGCTGCGTCAGAGGCGAGGGCGTAGATCACGATGAAGCCGTGCGCCGGGTCGTCCGGCAGCGTTGCCTGGAGGACGGATCGCGGCGCGCCGGCGAGAATCGCTCCCTCGGGCGGCCGGTACTGGCGGATCGCGTCGACACCCTGGAACCCGACGGCCGCGAGCGCACCGACGACCTGGCGCGACGTCGCGGCGGTCGCATCGCCCACCGGTCGCGGCGTCGAGCCGAGGGGCGGAAACGTCGTACGCGCGGTGGTGCCGGCGCAGGCGCCGACGAACACGACGGCCGCCGCCAGCAGTGCGAGGACGCGGCGCCGCGGCCTCATCCCGGGGGCCAGTCGAAGGCGCGGCCCCCCATGAGGTGGAAGTGGAGGTGGTCCACGGTCTGGCCGCCCCACGTTCCGACGTTCGTCACGATGCGGTAGCCGCCGTCGGCGATGCCCTCGGATCGGGCGATCTCCGCCGCCAGCGCGAACAGCCGCCCGACGAGTGGCGCATCGGCGTCCGTGAGGTCGGCGGCGGACGGGACGTGGTCGCGCGGGAGGACCAGGATGTGGGTCGGGGCGCGGGGCGCGATGTCCCGGATCGCGATCGCGAGGTCGTCCTCGGCGACCTTGGTCGAGGAGAGCTCGCCGGCGACGATGCGGCAGAACAGGCAGCTCGGGTCCCGCCGCGGCGCCCGGGCGCCGGCGCCGGGGCTGGTGCCCGCGGCGTCCGAGGCGCTCACCAGAGGACCGGCTTCGAGCTCATCAGGAACCCGATGGTACCCACGAGCCCGGCCATCACATACGAGATGTAGCGCTGCCTCCGGGCGAGATCCGGCCAGCGGGGGTCGCTCCCGGACCGCAGGCCGATCAGGCTGCGAAGGCGCGGCACCTGGACGAAATACGCGACGGCGAGGTTGAACGTGTAGATCGCCACCGCCACCAGCAGCCACGGTTGCCCCAGCACCGTGACGCCTAGCGATGCGATGAGCGCGATGCCACTGATCGCCAACCCCGCGCCGATCCAGACGGTGCCGCGCGACTGCAGCGCGATGAGCAGGCGCACGAACCGTCCGGATCGCTCGGGCGCCAGCGACCCGCGCCGCGAGCGGAAGCTGAACGGCAGCAGCAGCGACGGCACGAACAGGGTGATCGCGAGCGCGATGTGCGCGACCAGAAACAGGGGGGTGAGGGCCTGGGGCATCGGGCGAGATTGTAGTTGGCGACAGCCGCTCGGTCGGTTTCCGCCAGATTGCCACGGCGCTCACCTTGGTCAACGGATTTGTGTCAGCCATGCACCGGACGGCCGAACGTCAGGAATCCGCGGGGCAGATGAGCGTGAGACTCGGCGCCTGCGGCGGCGCAGCGCTGACCAACGTGCGCCGGGTGGGAATTTGGCGGAGGTGCGCGGGGCGCGGGGTCGATTGGGCCGCCGGCGTGGGGCGCACACTCAGGCGGGGCCGATGGCCTCCAGCGCGACCCAGTCGGTCTCGTGGCGGCGACCCGTGATCCGCAGGCCGGCGCTCTCCAGGGCCGCGCGCACCTCCGGCTCCCGGTCGATGAAGATGCCCGATGCGATGAGCGTCCCGCCCGGGACCAGCTCGGCGGCAAGCGGTGCCGCCAGCTCCACGAGCAGGCCCGCGATGAGGTTGGCGAGGACCAGGTCGAACGGGCCCCGGTCGGTCGGCACGCTGCCCTCGTGCGCGCGCACCCGCTTGCCGGCCCGGTTGTGTCGCGCGTTCGCCAGCGTCGCCTCGATGGCGATCGGGTCGATGTCCACGCCGACGGCGCGCGTCGCCCCCAGCTTCACCGCCGCGATGGACAGGATGCCCGAGCCACAGCCCACATCCAGCGCGCGCCCCAGGGGTCCGCGATCCGCCCTCGCCTCCAGTGCCTCCAGGCAGAGCCGGGTCGTGGGGTGCAGCCCGGTGCCGAACGCCATCCCGGGATCCAGGTCGATCACCACCTCGTCGTCCGCGCCGCGCTGGTGGCGCTCCCAGCTCGGCTTGATCACCAGCCGTCGCCCGAGGCGAAGGACGTGGAAGTGCTCCTTCCACGCCTCCGCCCAGTCGGCCTCGTCGACGACCGTGGTGCGGAGCTCGCCGATTGGCCGGAGGTTGAACGCCTGCAGGTGGCCGAGCGCCTCCGAGACGATCGCGACGGCGTGATCCGCCGCTGCCCGATCGAGCGCCGGCACGTAGGCGCGAATCGTCGCTGGCCGGTTCGTGTCGATCCTCGCGCCGAGCCCGTCCTCCACGAGCTCGAAGCCCGGCTCCACGCTGGTGCCGCCGGGCGCCACGCGGGCGAGGATCTCGCACACCGCCTCGACCGCCTCGATGTCCGATTCGACGGTGAGCTCCAGCCACCGGCCCATCCGACCGGAAGGCCGCGGGGGCGTCGCCCCCGAGCGTGATCGGGGTCGCCCGCCGGGTCCCGGAGGTCGAGGGAGCACCTAGGCTTTCTTGCCCCGCACGCGATCCAGGATGCTGGTCGATTCCGTGACGATCTCACCGGACGCGTCGGCGTACGCCTCCAGCGCCTCGCGCTGCGCCCGCGAGAGGCGGCTCGGCACGGCGACGTCGACGATCACGTGCAGGTCGCCGCGCTGCCCCGGCCGGCGCAGGTACGGCACGCCCTTGCCTCGCAGCCGGATCTCGGTGCCCGGCTGCGTGCCAGACTTGACCTCGACGCTCTCCTCGCCTTCCACGGTCGGCACGAGGATCGTGGTCCCGAGCGCCGCCTGCGCGAGCCCGACCGAGGTCTCGTAGATCAGCTCCGTGCCGTCGCGCCGGAGTGCCTGGTGCGGCGTGACGTGGACCGCCACGTACAGCGAGCCGGCAAGCCCGCCCCGCGGACCCGCCTCGCCCTCGTTGGACAGCCGGATCTGGTGGCCCTCGTCGATCCCCGGCGGGATCGTCACCTGGAGCGTCCGCTTGCGCTCGGTCCGGCCCTCGCCCCGGCAGGTCTCGCACGGCGTCTCGACGATGCGGCCGTCGCCCTTGCAGCGCGGGCAGGTGGTCACGTTGATCATCTGGCCGAGCATCGTGTTGCGCACCCCGCGGATCTCGCCCCGGCCGTTGCACTGCGGGCAGGTGATCGGCTCCGTGCCCGGCTTCGCGCCGTTGCCGCCGCACGTCTCGCAGCGCGCCAGCACCGGGAACTCGATCTCCTTCTGCGTCCCGAGGATCGCCTCCTCGAACGTGATTCGCAGGTCGTAGCGAAGGTCGGAGCCGGCCGCCGGGCGGCCGCGGCGCACGCCGCCCTGGGTTCCCCCGAAGAACGCATCGAAGATGTCGGCGAACCCGCCGAAGCCCGGACCCGGCTCCGCCTGCGCGCCCGCCACGCCGAACACGTCGTAGCGCTGCCGCCGTTCGGGGTCGGAGAGGACCTGGTAGGCCTCGTTGATCGCCTTGAACCTGTCGTGCGCCTCGGGCTCCTGGTTCACGTCCGGATGCCACCGCTGCGCCAGCCTGCGGTACGCCTTCTTGATGTCGGCCTCGGACGCGGTGCGTTCCACGCCGAGGAGCTCGTAGTAGTCGCCGATCGCCATCGCTCGGAAGAATACGGGCGGGCGCCCTGCAGCGGGCGATGCGCCGTACCATCGCGCCCGTGACCCGGCCGCGCCTCACCGTCGCGCTCACATTTGACAGCGACGCGATCTCCGACGGGATCCGTCGCGGGGATTCACCGGTGAAGCTGTCGCACGGCGAGTTCGGGCCACGGGTCGGCGTGCCGCGGATCCTGGAGCTCCTGGAGCGCGAGCGGATCCCCTCGACCTGGTTCGTGCCGGGCCACACCCTGGAGACGTTCCCGGACAACACCGCGGCGATCCTCGCCGGCGGCCACGAGCTGGCCTGCCACGGCTGGTACCACGAGGACTTCTCGCAGCTGAACGGCGAGGAGCAGTCGACGATCCTGGAGCGCTCCGTGGAGGCCGTCCGGCGCGCGACCGGCGCCCCGCCGAAGGGGTTCCGCGCGCCGTACTGGGCCCTGGGGCCGGTGACGCTGGATCTCGTGCTGGGCGCGGGCTTCGAGTACGACTCGTCGCTCATGGCCGACGACTACCGCCCGTACCGCGTGCGGCTCGGCGACCAGCACTCGATGACGGACGGCTCCACGTTCGGCCCCGAGAGCGCGCTCCTGGAGGTGCCGATCTCCTGGGCGCTGGACGACTGGCCGCACTTCGAGCCCGGTCCAAATCGCGACGGGCTGTCTGCGCCGTCGAAGGTAATCGAGATCTGGACGGGCGAGCTCCGCTACGCCCACGAGCACGCGCCGGGCGGCCTGCTGACGATCACGATGCACCCGGAGTGCATCGGGCGCGGGCACCGGATGGCGATGCTGGAGCAGTTCATCGCCGAGGCGAAGGCCCTCCACGGCGTCGTGTTCGACCGCCTGGACGCGTACCTAGCTGAGCGGTAGCGATCAGCCGACCTGCATCGTCACCAGGCGGACGCCAACGGCCAGGTCCCAGAGCACGAACAGGAGGAGCCCGAGCGCGCCGGCAGCGCCCAGCGCGGGCCCGACGACCGCCACGCCGTACAGGACCGAGGAAAGCCCGGCGAGCAGGAAGCCGATTCCGCCGGCGACGCCGAGCACGACCAGCCACGCCGGCCAGTCCGTCCCGTTCATGGCGAGGGCGATGCCGAGGACCCACAACCCGAGCCCGATCGACTGCACGAGCTCGGCCCCGGCCTGGGTCCGGAGGTTCATGTCGGCCGCGGCCGCGTAGGCGGATTGCTGCTCAGCGGGCGCCACGGCGAACGAGCGCGCGACCCCGTACAGCCCGTGGTTCAGCGAGAAGACGAAGCCCGCACCCACGACCACGGCCAGGATTGCGAACAGGGTCGCCACGACGAGCCATGGATCGGACCGATCGTTGCGGAGGACCACGACGAGTGCAGCGGCTCCCGGAAGGATCAGCAGCGCGCCCAGGTGGAGGAGGGCGTTCATGACCGGAAACGTCGTCCCGGCGTCCGCGATCCGGCGCAACGCGGTCAGCCCGTCCGACTGGGAGCTGATCCCGATCCGACCGTACAGGACGACACCCGCGACCAGCAGCGGCACGAACGCGAGCAGCGCGAGCCCGCCCAGCCGAACCACGACCATCGCCAGCACCTCCACGCTCCCTGCAGGGCCGACCGATCGGCAGCCTACTCCTCGGCAAGCTCCGTGGCGTGACGAATCACGCTGTCCAGCATCGGGCGGGTGAGGCGCCCGGTGTAGGTGTTCTGCTGGCTCACGTGGTAGCAGCCGAGCAGCGTCCAGCTGCCGATTCGAACGTCCGAGCCGTGGCTGAAGCGCGGCCTGGGGCTGGGTGTGGGGTGGCCCATCGCCGCGAACGCGGCGAGCGCAGCGTCCCAGGCGAACGCGCCGAGGGCGACCACGACGCGCACGTTGCGTAGCGCGGCGAGCTCGCGGACGAGGTACGGCGCGCAGTTGCCGCGCTCCTGCGGGAGCGGCTTGTTGCCGGGCGGCGCGCACTTCACGGCGGCGGTGATCCATGCGCCCGTCGCCTCGAGCCCGTCGCCGGCGCCCACGCTCGTGGCCTGGTTCGCGAGGCCCGCCGCGTGCAGGGCCGGCCACAGGAAGTTGCCGCTCTCGTCGCCCGTGAAGATCCGGCCGGTCCGGTTCGCACCGTTCGCGGCAGGGGCCAGGCCAAGGATCAGGATCCGCGCCTCCGGATCGCCGAACCCCGGCAGGGGCTTCGCCCAATACGTCTCGCCCGCGTAGCGCCTCGGCGGCTTCCGGGCGGCCGCCTCGCGCCACTCCACCAGTCGCGGGCACCGCGCGCAGCGCACGACCTCGCGCTCGATGACGGCGAGCTCGGCCCCCGGCATTGTCGCCGCTACTTGAGCAGCAGCTTGTCGAGCCGTCGCGACACGACCGCGAGCCCGAGGAGGCCCATCACCGTGAGGTACGCCACGTGGACGAGCGTGTCCGGTCCAACGACCCCGACGGAAAGCGTCCGCAGCAGATCCACGCCGTGGTACAGCGGCGTGAGCTGGATCAGGAGGCGGACGCCTTCGGGCATCGCATCGATCGGGAAGAACGTGCCGCTGAACAGGAACAGCGGCAGGATCACGAGCTGGATCAGGTCGAAGTCCTGCCAGGTCCGCATGAACGAGGTCGCCGCCATCCCGACCGTCGCGAACGCAAAGCCGATCAGCAGCGCGCCGGGCACCGTGAGCAGGATCAGCGGCGACCTGACGAGCCCGAACACGACCATCACCCCGAGGAAGCCCACCGTGTAGATGGCGCCGCGCATCAGCGCCCACGCCAGCTCGCCGAGCGAGATGTCGGCCGGGGACATCGGCGTCGTGAGGATCGACGCAAACGTCTTGTCGTAGTTGAGCTTGAAGAAGAAGTTGAAGGTGCTCTCGACGACCGCGCCGTTCATGGCGGAAGCGGCCAGCAGCGCCGGCGCGACGAAGAGCGCGTACGGGATCGTCTGGCCGCCGGGCCCGGCGACGTCGCCGACCAGCCGCCCGAGCCCGAACCCGATCGAGAGCAGGTAGAAGAACGGCTCGAAGAAGCCGGACAGGAGCCCGAGCCACTGGTGCTTGTACACGAGCAGGTTGCGCTCCACCATCCGGAGCGCGCGGCGGCTCCCGAACGCGAACATCGGCGTGATCCGGAGCGCGGTCATCCCTTCACCAGGCGCCCATCGATGGTGCGGACGGCCAGCACGGCCCCGACCGTCGCGATCGCCGCGAGGATCCCGATGTGGATCACGGCGAGGACGGGCTCGTTGCCGATGGTCCCGAGCATCAGCGCGCGGCACACCGCCACGCCATGCCACAGCGGCGACAGCCAGGCGACGGGCTGGAGGAACGACGGCAGGCTCTCGATCGGGAAGAACGTGCCGCTGAACAGGAACAGCGGCGTCGTGCCGAACCGGAACAGCGCCGCGAACCGGTCCGGCGTCCGCTGCGTCGCGGTGAACGCCATGATCGGGGTGGCGAAGGCGAGCCCCGTGAGCACGGCGACGGGAACCGCGAGGACGATCAGAGGCGACCGGCTCGCGCCGAACGCGACGATCACGAGCGCGAAGATCGATCCGACGAGCGTGAGCCGAAGCGCGATCCAGAGGATGTTGCCGATGGCGACATCCCGCGCTCGGAGCGGGGTCGCGACCATCGCGTGGAAGATCTTGTTCCATTGCAGCCCGCCCAGGATCGGGAAGGTCGCCTCGAACGACCCGGTCTGCATCACCGATGACGCGAGCAGGCCCGGCGCGAGGAACTGCAGGTAGCTCACCCCTTGGAGCACGGCGTCCGCGGAGCGGTCCACATAGCCGCCGAGCCCGAGGCCCATCGCGGTCAGGAACAGCGCCGGGATCCCGAACGAGCCGAACAGCGACGCGCGGAACGTGCGCCGGTACTGCATCGCCCGGTGCTCGATAACGCGACCTATGGTCGACCATGCGGGCGCGTTTGCCGACGGCCTCCCGCCTGCGCCGGAGCCGCCACGGGAGCGAGATTCGGCAATGACCGACATCGATCGGTCGCCCTACTCGATCAGGGAGCGGCCGGTCAGCCGGAGGAAGACGTCCTCCAGCGTCGAACGACGCACGAGCACCGTCTCCGGATGCAGGCCGCGGTCCCGCGCGGCGATCACGACGGCCTCGCCGTCATCGGCGTACGCAAGGACCCGGTCCGGCAGACGCTCGATCCGATCGCCGAGGCCATCGAACTGGCCATCGAGCGTCTCCTGGACCCCGGCCGGGAACCGGAACTCGGCGACCTCCTTCGTGGAGTACCGCTCGATCAGCTGGCGCGGCGATCCCTCCGCCACGATCTTCGCCTTGTCCATGACCACGAGCCGATCGCACAGCTGCTCCGCCTCGTCCATGTAGTGGGTCGTGAGGACGAGCGTGACTCCGCGCTGCTTGAGGCGGTACAGCCGGTCCCAGACGAGGTGGCGCGCCTGTGGGTCCAGGCCGGTCGTGGGCTCGTCGAGGAGCATCACGTCCGGCTCGTTGATGAGGCTCCGGGCGATCGTGAGCCGCCGCTTCATGCCGCCGGACAGCGGCTCCACGAGGTCCTTGCCGCGGTCGCTGAGCTGCACGAACTCCAGCAGCTCATCTGCGCGGCGCTGGCACTCCGCCCGCGGCAGCCCGAAGTAGCGGCCGTAGATGATCAGGTTCTCGCGGACGGTGAGCTCGTTGTCCAGGGTGTCGTGCTGGGGCACCACCCCGAGGCGGGCGCGGATGTCCGCGCCCTGCCGGCGCGGGTCCATCCCCAGGATCGTGAGCTCGCCATCGCTGATCGGCGACGTGCACCCGATCATCCGCATGGTCGAGGTCTTGCCGGCGCCGTTGGGCCCGAGGAACCCGAAGGCCTCGCCGGGCGCGACCTCGAAATCCACGCCGTCGACGGCCGTGAACGCCCCGAACCGCTTGGTCAGGTGCCGGGCGAGAATCAGCGGCGCGGCGTCGTCCATGGGACGGCGAATCCTACCCGCGAGCGTGCCAGGTCGCCCGTCACGAATTCCGTCGACTGGGTCAGGTCAGCCCCGGATGGCGAGCGACGCGAGCGAGGCATCCACGAGCGGGCTCGCCTCGTCGAAGGCGTTCCGCGACGTTCCAAAGCAGGTCAGCACGAGGGCCGGGCCGGCTATCGGGAGGACGATGTAGCGAAAGCGTGAGCCCGGATGCACGCGGGTGTTGCCGGTCGGGTAGGCGAACACCTCGGTTTCCGGGGCGCCGATCACGTCGAGCTCGACGGCACGGCCCGCGATGCCAGCGACCGTCACATTGGTCGGGGCGCCGACGGGCCTGAACGCCGGGTGCTTCGACAGCCATGCCACCAGGTCCGTTGGAGCACTGACCACCGGGTTCGTGACCGGATCGACGACCTGTCCGACGCGACCGATGTAGAAGCCCTCGGTGTAGCCATTGCGCTCGAATGCGACCTCGTCGGGATCGTCAGGAAACAGGCTGAACCAGCCGTCGGCAAGCGTGAACGTCAAGGGCGGCTGGAACAGCGTCGTCGCGTACGTTCCCGGCGGGAGGTTGCCACTCGTGATCTGACGTGGTCCGGCCGGCGTGGATGTTGCCGACGGTGGTGCAGCCGAGCCTGCAGGTGACGTTCCGACGCCGGCCGGGCTGCAGGCGGCGACGAGCCCCGAGATCGTCAAGGCCAGCACGCCGAATCGGCGCGAGCATGAGCGCAACACGAGCACCTCCTGGCGTTCGGTCCGCAAGCCGGCGGACAGGCGGAGTCGCCGGAGCCGCCTGGAGGTCAGAGCGGCCCCGGCCTGGTCGGAAGGCCCTTACTCGGGAATGCACGCCTCGAGGCCGCCGTTGTGGGCCTGGGCATTCCAGACCGTCACCTGGCCGACGGTGACACCGAGGTCGTCCGCGATCGGCATGACGATCTCGTGGATGATGAAGGCGTTGTTCGGGTTCGCATACGAGGCGAGGTACCCGGCGCAGCTCGCGGGCTCGCTGATGGGATTGGCCGCCGCCGCGCCGGCGATCGCCAACGTGGCGACGACGGCGAGGGCCGAGGCGGAGATCGATCGACGCATTGCTGGTTCCTCCTGTACCTCCATTCGCGCATTGGCGCGCGATCTGGACCGGAGGCTATGGATCGACGCGCACGGCCAAATCGGAGGAAACCCTTGACTTCGCGGCCGTTCCGGCCGCATACGATGCGCCGATGGAGGTGGAGGCCATTCGACGGCAGGCGTCCGCGCTGCTTGCGCGCGGGCTGGACGCCGAAGCGCTTGCGGTCCTCGAGGCGGCTGCGGATCGCGTCGCTCGTGAGGCGCCCGCGAGTGCGGCGACGCTGCTGGTGGACGCGGTGCAGATCGGGTTGGGTGTCGGCGGACCGAGCCGAGCCGTCTCGATCGCGCAGCGCGCAGTGGATCTCATGGCTGGGACGTCGGGCTCGGAGCACGTGGCCACGGTCGTCAGGCTGGGGGATGCGCTGTCGTGGGCCGGCCGCTACGGCGAAGCGACGGCGACCTGGCGCAGCGCGTCGGTCGACCCGGGGGACGGTGACCCTCGCCTCCTTGCCGAGCGGGCAAATGCGCTGATCCGGTTGGGCGACCCCGGCGCCCATGACGGTGCCTACCGGGCGCTCGTCGCCGCGCGCGCTGCCGACGAGCGCCAGACGGTCCTGGATGCCCTCAACCTCGTCACGGTTGCAGAGGCGCACGCGGGCCGGCTCCTCGAGGCGAGGCGAGCTGCCGAGGAGGCCCTCGCCATCGTCGACGGCGAGGGGACGATGGACGAGCTGGACTGCATCGGCCTCCTCGCCTGGATCGTGGCGCTCCTGGGCGACGAGCGACGCTGTCGCGAGCTGGTCGATCTCGCCGGCCGTCGTCACGACGAGATGCGCGTGACCGCTCCGGGCGGGCTTGCCCGTGGCCTGCTCGCGTTGAGCAAGGGAATGGCGGCCGACGCCGTCACCGACTTCGAGGCGAAGCTGGTCGAGACGCGGTTCGGGCCGGTCGCGGCGATGACCGCCTATCGACCGTTCGCCGCGGACCTCGTCGAGGCGTATGCGCGAGCCGGTCGACCGGAGGACGCCCGCCGAGTGCTTGCGTCAACGCTCCCGGTGGCGATCGGCAGCGGACAGCCCCGCCTCGCGGCGCCGATGTGGCGCGCGCTGGGGATCGTCAACGACGACGAACCAGCGTTCGAAAGGGCCCTCACCGAACACGCTGCCTGGGGGAACCGCTTCGAGGAGGCGCGAACTCGCCTCGCGTTCGGCGAGCTCCTCCGACGGCAGCGCCGACGCGCCGATGCTCGCGACCAGCTCGCGCTCGCGGCGACCGCATTCGAGCATGTCGGCTCTCGGATCTGGCGCGACCGCGCCATGGCCGAGCTCCGCCTCGCAGGCGAGCGGACGCCCGCACCTGGGTCGCCTCATGTGCCCGGACCGGAGACGCTCACGCGCCAGGAGGGCGAGATCCTCGAGCTCGTCCGGGCTGGGTTGTCCAACCGGGCGATCGCCGAGCGCCTCGTGCTGTCCGTGAAGACGGTCGAGGGTCACCTGACCACGATCTACGGCAAGCTCGGCGTCTCGTCGCGCACGCAGATGCTCGCCCTGCTCGCCGGCCTCGACCGCGGCTGACCGGCGATCTGGGATCGGAGATAAGTCGCCGATAACCCCTCCGACCCATCCTCCGCCGATGGATAGCGTGCGCATCGGCCTCTCGATCCGCGCGTTGCGGCGGCGGAGGGCCTGGACCCAGGCGGAGCTCGGGAGACGGTGCGGCTGCTCGGCATCCGAGGTCTCCCGGGTCGAGCGTGGGGCGGTGTCGACGCTCACGGTCCGGCGGCTGGATCGGATCGTCGACGCACTCGGGGCCCGCCTCACGGTGCGAGTGCTCTGGCGGGGCGAGGACCTCGATCGACTGCTCGATCGGGATCACGCCGCGATGGTCGAGGTGTCCCTTCGCGCGCTCGCCGGCGAAGGCTGGGTCGCGTTCCCGGAAGTCACGTTCCACGTGGCGGGCGAACGTGGCTCGATCGACATCCTTGCCTGGCATCCGGTCGCCCGCGCGGTGCTGGTGATCGAGATCAAGTCCGCCGTCCCCGACGTGCAGGCGACCCTCTACGGCATCGATCGCAAGGCGCGCCTCGGCCCGGTCCTCGCTTGGGACCGGGGATGGGATCCCGTCGCAACCGGCCGTGTGCTGGTCCTGCCCGACGACCGGACGTCGCGCCGCCGGGTCGATCGACATTCGGCGACGTTCGATCGCGCCCTGCCGGCACGGACCGCAGCCGTCAAGCGGTGGATCGCCAGCCCATCGCACGACCTGGCGGGCGTCCTGTTCCTGTCAAATGCGCGCACCACGCAAGCTCGTCAGCGAGTACCGCGGACACGGCCCCATGCCGAGCGTGGACCGACGGTCATCCGCTGACAAACGGTCACCGGGCGCACATCCGTCACCAAACCCGTGACGAACGTGAGCCCGGTGGCAATTTGACCGAAACCTTTGTTGCCGGCGAGTGCACGCGAGCGCCGGCGAGCACCTACGTGCGCCCGCGGGTGCGAGCGGGCACTCCGAGGTCTAGACCTCCTTGAACTCGCCCTCGACCGTCTCGTCGGGAGCGCCGGATTCGGCGCCGCCGGAGCGAGCGCCGGCGCCGGCGGGCTCGCCGCCCTCGCCGCCAGACTCGCCGGCCGCGCCCGTTCCGTCGGAGCCGGGCTGGCCGGGGCCGTCCATCGGGCTCGCGGCCTGGTAGGCGGCGGTGGCGACGCGTGACAGCGTCGCGGTCAGCGCCTCCATCCCGGATCGGACAGCGGCCATGTCGGAGCCCTTGAGGGACTCGCGGAGGGTCGAGACTTGGCGCTCAACCTCGGCGCGGTCCTCGGGCGACACCTTGTCGCCGAGGTCGCCGATGGTCCGCTCCGCCTGGTAGGTGAGCTGCTCGGCCTGGTTGCGCACCTCGACCTCGTCGCGGCGCTGCTTGTCCTCCTCTGCGTGCTCCTGGGCGTCGCGGACCATCTTGTCCACGTCGTCCTTGGAGAGCATCGAGGAGGCCGTGATCCGGACCTGCTGCTCCTTCGAGGTAGCCCGGTCCTTGGCCTTCACGTCCAGGATGCCGTTCGCGTCGATGTCGAACGTCACCTCGATCTGGGGGATGCCGCGCGGGGCCGGCGGGATGCCGTCCAGGATGAACCGACCCAGGGTCTTGTTGTCCTGGGCGAAGTCGCGCTCGCCCTGGAGGACGTGGATCTCCACCTGGTTCTGGTTGTCCGAGGCGGTGGAGAACGTCTGCGACTTCGAGGTCGGGATGGTGGTGTTGCGCTCGATGAGCTTGGTCATGACGCCGCCCAGCGTCTCGATGCCGACGGACAGCGGCGTGACGTCGAGGAGCAGGACGTCCTTGACCTCGCCGGCGAGGACACCCGCCTGGATCGCCGCGCCAACCGCCACGACCTCGTCGGGGTTCACGCCGCGATGCGGGTCCTTGTCGAACGCGGCCTTGACCACGTCCTGGACCTTGGGCATCCGCGTCTGGCCGCCGACGAGGATGACCTCGTCGACCTCGGAGGGCTTGAGCCCGGCGTCCTTCATCGCCGCCTTGACCGGCGGGTTCGTCTTCTCGATGAGGTCGCCGACGAGGTCCTCCAGCTTGGCGCGGGAGAGCGTCATCACGAGGTGCTTGGGGCCGGAGGCATCCGCCGTGACATATGGCAGGTTGATCTCGGTCGAGGCCGTGGAGGACAGCTCGATCTTGGCCTTCTCGGCCGCCTCCTTGAGGCGCTGGAGGGCCTGGGCGTCCTTCGACAGGTCGATGCCTTGGTCCTTCTTGAACTCGGCGAGCAGCCAGTCGATGACGCGCTGGTCGAAGTCGTCGCCGCCGAGGTGGGTGTCGCCGTTGGTCGCCTTGACCTCGAAGACGCCGTCGCCCAGCTCCAGGATGGAGATGTCGAAGGTGCCGCCGCCGAGGTCGTACACGGCGATCTTCTCGTCGTGCTTCTTGTCCAGGCCGTAGGCGAGAGCGGACGCCGTGGGCTCGTTGATGATCCGCTTGACGTCCAGGCCGGCGATCCGGCCGGCGTCCTTGGTTGCCTGGCGCTGCGTGTCGTCGAAGTACGCGGGCACGGTGATGACGGCCTCGGTGACCTTCTCGTTGAGGTACGCCTCGGCGTCCGCCTTGAGCTTCTGCAGGATCATCGCCGAGAGCTCCGGCGGGGTGTAGCTCTTGTCGCCGATCTTGACGACGATGCCGTCGGAGTTCGGGTCCTTCTCGACGAGGTACGGCACGAGCTTCTTGCTGCGCTGGACCTCCGGGTCGTCCCAGCGGCGGCCCATGAAGCGCTTGATGGAGTAGACGGTGTTGCCCGGGTTCGTGACGGCCTGGCGCTTGGCCAGCAGCCCAACGAGGCGCTCGCCGCTCTTGGTGAACGCGATGACGGACGGCACCGTCCGGCCGCCCTCGGCGGACGGGATGACGGTCGGTTCGCCGCCCTCCATGACGGCGACCACCGAGTTGGTCGTCCCGAGGTCGATGCCGATGATCTTGCCCATTGGTCTGCTGGCTCCTGTTCGCTGGCTGGTTGACGAAGTCGGTTAGTTGACGAGGTCGGTTGGTTCGGTTGAATCGGTGCCCTTGCCGGCATCCCCGGTGTCTCCGGCGCCCTCGCCGGAATCGTCCGCGACGGCGACGAGCGCGGGTCGGATGACCCGATCCCGCAGCCGGTAGCCGCGCCGGAGCTCCTCCACGATCTCCCCGCCGCGGCGGCCCGTGCCCGGCACGTTGACCACGGCTTCGTGCTCGCGAGGGTCGAACGGGACGCCCGCCGACGCGTCCACCCGCGAAACGCCCTCGCTCTCGAGCAGCTGGCGGAGCTTGCGATCGATGGCGGCGATGCCCTCGACCCACGCCTCGTCCACGCCGCCCGCGGGCCGGTGCTCCACCGCGAGATCGAAGTCGTCCGCGAGCCCGAGCACCTTGCGGATGAGCCCCTCGGCGGCGAGGCCGTACATGGCGTCCCGCTCCTCCGCCGTGCGGCGCTTGAAGTTCAGGAACTCCGCGCGCTCGCGCTGGAGCGCCGCGAGGTACTCGTCGCGCTCCTTCTGGGCTGCCTCGAGCGCGGCGTTGGCCGCACCCGACACGGCCTTCACCTTGGCGGCCGGCTTGCCGCCGCCGTCGGACGCGATCGCGCCGCCGCCCTGGATCCGGGCGAGCTCCTGGCGCGCCAGCTCCGCCTGGCGGCGGGCGACGTCGCGCTCCCCGATCAGTCGCTCGATCTCCGCTGCGAGCCGCGCCGGCGAGATGTCGATCCCCGCGGCGCGCTGCTGGGCGCGTGTCTGCCTGTCCATGTCGAACTCAGTCCCCGATCAGTTGTAGAGGTGGTCCACGAGCTCGTTCATGAGCCCGGATACGAAGCGAACCGTGCCGATGGCCTCGGAATAGGCGAGCCGCGTAGGCCCGAGCACGCCGACCACGCCGACGGCCCGGTCGCGGCGGCCGTACGGCGCCAGCACCAGAGCGACCTCGCGCATGTCCGGCGGCTGGTTCTCGTGGCCGATGTACACCGTGACGACGCCCGACGCGGCCACGTTGCCGACGAGCTCGCCCAGGTATGCGCGGTTCTCCAGTGCGGTGAAGACGCGCCGGAGCTTCTCGCTGTCCGCGAACTCCGGGGCGCCCATCACGTTCAGGAGTCCGTCGCTGAAGACCTCCTCCACCGCGGCCCGGTCGTAGTCCGCGAGGAGGCGAACCAGGCGCTCACCGACCCGGGCGATGAGGTCCACGTGCGGGAGGGCCGGGTCCAGGTGCGACAGCGCGGTCTCCGCCTGATCGGCGGTCGCGTCGTGGACGAGCGAGTTGAGGACCGCGGCGACGAGGGTCAGCGCCGACTGGTCCTCCACCGTCGAGAGGGTCACGAGCGACTGCTTGACGGAGCCCTCGCGGAGCACGACGACGAGGCTCGCCATGTGGTCGTTGATCGAGACGAGGTCCACGCGGCGTACGCGCGCTGCGGCTGGCTTGGCCGGCGTCGCGAGGCCGGCCGCATGCGTGAGCCCGGCGATGGTGGATGCCGCGAGGCGGAACCAGTGCTCGCTCGCGAACTCCACCTGCCCGAACTGATGGCGGATCATCAACTGCTCAACCTGGGGGAGCGGCGCGTAGTCGATGATCGACTCGACGTACCAGCGGTAGCCGGCGTCCGTGGGAATGCGGCCCGCCGAGGTGTGCGGGTGGTCCAGGAGGCCGGCGAGCTCCAGCTCCGCGAGGACGTTGCGCACGGTGGCGCTGGACACGCCGAGCCGGTACCGATCGACGAGCGCCTGGCTGCCGACCGGCGTGGCGGTGGTGACGTATTCCTCGATGACGGCCCGGAGGATCGCCTGTGCGCGAAGGTCCAGGGGGCCGGTGGAGCGACGGATCCGACGCGCCAAGGCCGAGTCTCCCGATTTCTGTGCGGTCGGTTAGCACTCTCCATGCCAGAGTGCTAACGCGGTGCTGAGGATCGTAGCCCGAGGCACCGGGAGTGTCAACGCGCTCAGACCAGCCGAACGAACACCTCGTTCGACAGGAGCCGGCCGGCCAGGGTAAGCACGAGCCGGTCATCTCGCGTGGGCTCGAGGAGCCCGGCTTCGAGCGCCCAGGTCAGGGTGGGACCAAGCGCAGGCCGATCCAACGCAGATGGCGGCAGGCCCATGCTCGTCCGCAGGGCAAGGATCGCGGATTCCGCTTCGCGCCCGGAGGCCGTCACCGGCTCCTGTAAGCCCGGCGGGAGCCGGGGCGCGGATCCGTCGCTCGGCGTGAGTGCGGCGATGTAGCCATCCAGCCTCGCCGCGTTCCATCGCCGCGTCCGCCCATCGAACGCGTGGGCGCCGGGTCCAGCCGCCTCCCACGCGCGACCCTCCCAGTAGGCAAGGTTGTGCCGGGAGCGATGGCCTGGGCGGGCCCAGTTGCTGATCTCGTACCAGGCGAACCCGGCAGCGGCGAGGCGCCGGTCCGCGAGCTCGTACATCGCGGCGGCTCGATCGTCGTCCTGGCCGCGGCGCGCCTGGTCGCGCCACCGGCGGGCGCCTGCCGAGACCGGCAGGTGGTCGCCGCCCGGGCCCGTGATGCCCTCGGCATCGGGATCGTCAAGCGTCAGGGCATACAGCGACAGGTGGTCCGGCACCAGGGCTAGAGCTGTGTCGAGCGTCGCCGCCCAGGACTCCAGCGTCGCGCCGGGGATGTCGTACAGGAGGTCCAGGCTCACCGAGGCGAGCCCGGACGCGCGCGCCGCCCGGACGGTCTCGGCGACATCGTCCGGCGAATGGCGGCGACCAAGCGTTCGCAGCTCCTTCGGATCAAGGCTCTGCGCGCCGATGGACAGGCGCGTCACGCCCGCCGCCCGAATCGCGCCGGCATCGCCTCGTTCGTCCGCCCCGGGGTTGACCTCCAGCGTCACCTCGGCGCCGTCCGCGACGCCGAATCGGGAGCGGACCAGCGCGAGCAGCCGCGCGATCGAATTCGTCGGGAGGAGGCTCGGGGTCCCGCCCCCGAGGTAGACCGTGTCCAGCAGGGGTCGCGCGGCGGTGCCGGGCGGCCCCCAGTGCCTGTCGAGGGCATCGGCGCGCAGGTCGAGCTCCTGCTCCAGAGCACGAACGAAGGACGCGATGCGGTTCGCCGGCCCCCGCGCCTCCCGGCCCGCAACGACCACGAAGTCGCAGTACGGACAGTGCGAGACGCAGAACGGGATGTGCAGGTACAGGCCGACGGGCGCCACGGCGCCCCACCCGAGATCCCCCGTGGGGGCGGCTTCCCCGTCCGGGGGCAGGCTCACCGGTCCCGGACGCCGCTCCGGTCGACGACGCTCCAGCCCTCGGGCGTGCGCCGGCGTCGCTCGACATCCTCGATCTCGGCCCCGCGCGCCGGCGGCTGTCCCGCGTGGCCGGTGGTTACGAACACCGCCACGCGCGTCACCGCGTGGCCCACGAACGACGCGCCGATGCCGCTGGTGGCGAGCGTCGCCCAGCCGCCGAGCAGCCCGATGGCCGCGGCGACGAGGAGCATGTACCGATCCCGGCCGGGGGCCCCGAGGCGTGTCGCGAGCACGTACACGACGGCCTGGCCAACGATCGCGAGGTTCGCGGGCGCGCCGGCCCACAGGAAGTAGCCGAGCACCGCGCCGCGGAAGACGGCCTCGTCGATGAACGCGGTCAGGATCTCGTTGACAAGCGCGCCCGGATACGCCGCCACGTCCGGAAACCGCAGCCGCCGGTAGTGGTACCAGGCGATCGCGATGGCCTGGCCCACCCCGAGGCCGCCAAGGAGCAGCGCGATCAGGATCCCGGACGGCTCGCCGACCTGCAGGTGGAGCGAGCTCTCCGAATACGGGTTGACGAACAGCAGCGCCAGCACCCCGCCCACGCCCACGATGTACCAGCCGAGCCGGCGGAGGAGCGACGGGCGCCGGCCGCCGATCGGCTCGTCGTACTCGGCGGCGCCGAAGCGCGACGCCTCGATCCGGAGCATGACCAGCAGCAGCGTGAGGCCCAGGCCGACGAGGACGCGAAGGTCGGTGATCATCGGGAGGCGACCGGCGGCGTCATGACTCGTCTGTTCGGAGCATGGCGAGGAAGGCCTCCTGCGGGATCTCCACGGACCCGACCCGCTTCATGCGGCGCTTTCCTTCCTTCTGCTTCTCGAGCAGCTTTCGCTTCCGGGTGATGTCGCCACCGTAACACTTGGCCAGCACGTTCTTGCTCATGGCGCGCACCGTTTCCCGGGCGATGACGTTCGACCCGATGGCGGCCTGAATGGGCACCTCGAACATCTGGCGCGGGATCAGCTGGCGCAGGCGGCCCACCAGCGTCCGCCCCAGCTTCGTGGCGTTGTCGCGGTGGACGATCATCGACAGGGCATCCACCGGTTCGCCGGCCACGAGCACGTCCAGCCGGACGAGGTTCGCCGCGCGATAGCCGATCTCCTCGTAGTCCATGGAGGCGTAGCCCGCGGTCCGGGTCTTGAGCTGGTCGTAGTAGTCGACGATCAACTCGGCGAGCGGCAGCTCGAACTTCATCAGGACGCGGGTGGGGTCCAGGTACTCCAGGCCCACGAAGCTGCCGCGACGGTTGGTCGAAAGCTCCATCAACGCCCCGATATACGACGACGGTGTGACCACGGACAGCTGGACCCACGGTTCGCGAATCTCCTCGATCTCGCCGATCGACGGGAGCTTGGACGGGTTGTCGACGCGAATCGGTGCGCCGCCGTTGATTCGGAGCACTTCGTACTCCACCGACGGGGCGGACGCGATGAGGTCCAGCGAGAACTCTCGCTCCAGCCGCTCCTGGACGATCTCCATGTGGAGCAGGCCCAGGAAGCCGCAGCGGAACCCGAACCCCAGCGCCACCGAGCTCTCCGGCTCGAAGGTGAACGAGGCATCGTTGAGGTGCAGCTTCTCGATGGCGTCGCGGAGCAGCGGGTAGTCCTCCCCGCTCACCGGGTAGATCCCGGCGAACACGAGGCTCTTCGCCTCCTGGTAGCCCGGGAGGGGCGCGCCGGCCGGCGCATCCGCCGAGGTGATCGTGTCGCCGACCTGCGCCTCGCGGACGTTCTTGAGCCCGGTCGCGACGTAGCCCACCTCGCCTGCCGTCAGCAGCGGCACCGGCACGAGCGCCGGCCGGAAGTAGCCCATCTCGATCAGCTCGGCCTCGGCGCCCGACGCCATCAGCCGCACCCGGTCGTGGTCGTGGAGGGTCCCTGCCGCGAGCCGGATGTAGACCACGACACCCTTGTACTGGTCGTAGTGCGAGTCGAACACGAGCGCCTGGAGCGGCGCCTTCGGATCTCCCTTCGGCGGCGGAATCCGATCGACGATCGCCTGGAGCAGCGCCGGCACGCCCGTGCCCTCCTTGGCCGACACGAGGAGCACCTCCTCGCGCGGGATCGCGAGGGCGTTCTCCAGTTCGTCCATGACGACGTCCGGCTGGGCGGAGGGCAGGTCGATCTTGTTGAGGACGGGGATGATCGTCAGCCCCTCGCGGAGGGCGAGGTGGACGTTCGCGAGCGTCTGGGCCTCGATGCCCTGCGCGGCGTCGACGACGAGGATGGCGCCTTCGCACGCCTGGAGGCTGTGGCTGACCTCGTAGGCGAAGTCGACGTGCCCGGGCGTGTCGATCAGGTTCAGGCCGTAGACCAGCCCGTCGTTCGCGGTGTGCTCCAGCCGCACCGCGCGCGCCTTGATCGTGATCCCCTTCTCGCGCTCCAGGTCCATGGAGTCCAGGACCTGGCTCGTCATCTGCCGCGGGTCGATGGCGTGCGTGAGCTCCAGCAATCGATCGGCCAGCGTCGACTTGCCGTGGTCGATGTGGGCGATGATCGAGAAGTTGCGCAGTCGTGCTTGCGGGATTGTCACGGAGGCGGAGTCTACGGGAGGGGACGGTCTACCCGGCGCATGTCACGTGCCTCTCGACATGCCATGCTCACCCGCAATGGCGCCGTCCGACGAGATCCGTCTGTTCGCCCTCGACGGCGGCCGAATTCTTGCGACCGGCGCCGACGCAGCCGAGATGTCCGACGACGGTGCCTATGCAGGCCGGACGCTCGAGATGCCGGTCCCATGCTTTCTCGTTCGGCATCCGCTCGGCGACCTGATGTGGGACACGGGCATGTCACAGACCCGAACGGACCTCGGTGCGTGGGCGACCCCGGGCCCAAGCCTCGTGGACCAGCTGGCGACGATCAGGCTGGCGCCCGGCGACATCCGGTTCCTGTCGGTTTCGCACGGCCATTGGGACCACTCGGGCAACGGCGGCCTGTTCTTCGGATCGACGTGGATCGTCAATCCGGTCGAGCGCGAGATCATGTTCGATGACGAGGCTCGCGCTACCCCGGCGATGGACGATTACGGCGCTCTGGAGACCGCGGAGACGCGACTGATCACCGACGACCACGATGTCTTCGGGGACGGATCGATTGTCATCATCCAGGCCCCCGGCCACACACCCGGCCACACGGTCCTGCTCGTCCGTCTGGCCGAAGCCGGGCCGATCCTCCTGTCGGGCGACCTCTGGCATCTGGCCGAGAGCCGCACACATCGACGGCAGCCGACCTTCAACACGGATCGCGCCCAGACCCTCGCCTCGATGGACCGGGTCGAGGCGCTCGTCGCCGAGACCGGCGCTCGCGTGATCATCCAGCACTCGCCGGCGGATCAGGCCTCGCTCCCGCGGTTCCCGGCCAGCCTTCGCTGACCGGCGCGGCATCGCGGCGCCAGAGGCCCGGTCGAATCGATGATCGCAGCTAGCAGTTGCGCAGTCTCGACTGGGGGATGGTCACGGGGCCGGAGTCTATCGGAGCCCAGCCGTCTTCCGACTCCGTCCGTCATGAAGCCCTTCAGGCGTTGGCAAGCACGCCGGTCACCCGCGCAATGCGCCCGTCCGGCGCGAACTCGATGACATCGGTCCCGGCCAACGACTCTGGCGGGTCTCCACCCTCCTGCGACCACGTCAGCCCAAGACGACCGGCGAGCAACCTTGGCGTGCTGGTCTCCCAGACGCGGAAGCCCGGCAGAGCCTGGTGGGTCGCCACGATCAGCTCCACGAGTGCCGCACGTCCGACGACGCCATCCGGCACCTCGTCGTCGGCATAGATGCCGTCCTGCGCCCAGCACTCCTCGAGGAGGCTACCGGCGCGGTCTGGATCATTCCAGGCTTGCGAATAGAGCCCGTAGGCGTCCTCGGGTCGAAGCATTCCCCTCACTCCTCGTTCGTGGTCAAGGCCCGGACTCTATCGCGAGGCACGGCTCCTCCCTAGCCGGAGACCGCGGAGAGGATCGTCACTCCGACCGCGATGAGGACCACGCCCGCGACCTGGATCCGCTGCAGTCGCTCGCCGAAGAGCACGAACCCGCCGACGGCGACGATCGCGGCGAACTGCGACGAGAGCACCGCCGCCACGGCGATGTCCACGCTGGCCGCGACGACGTAGACCCCGCTGCCGACCGCCTCCAGGACCCCCGCGAGGAGGACCAGAGGAACCGCCGGTCGCGTCAGCTGGACCCGCCGCGTGAGCACGAGCGGCAGCGCGATCAGCAGCACGCCGACGGTGCGCGACGCCACGATCACCCACAGGGGCGGGATCCCCGCCGCACCGAGCCGCCCCGACAGGACGAGCCCAACCGAGAACACCACGGCCGCCGCGACGGCGAGGAGGATCGCGCGCTGGGGGTGCGCAAGGTCGCGGGCCGTGCGGGCGGGATCCACTACCCGGTCATCGCGCGACCGCTCCACCGCCGCCATGACCACGCCGATGGCGATCACGGCGAGCACGAGTGCGGTGGGGAGCGCGAGGGGCTCGCCGAGGATGACGGCCAGCACGGCCGCCATGGCGCCCTCGGTCGACGTGATCGGCGCCACGATGGACACGCGGCCCACCTGCAGTGCGTAGTAGGCGAGCAGGAGGCCGATGTTCTGGCAGAGCCCCACCGCGATCAGCCCGGCCAGCTTGGGCGCGTCGAGGTCCACGGGCTTGACGAGCAGGGCCGGGACGATCGCCACGACGAGCCCGACCGCCATGACCCAGCCGAGGACGGACCACGGGCCGATCATTCGACTGGAGCGGGACGACGCGAGGGTGGCGACGGCCCACGAGCAGGCGGCGGCAAGGCCACCGAGGATCGCAACCATCGAGCCGGGAGTGTGACAGCCCGAGCGGGGCTGGGAGCGGCTACCCGCTCAGCCGGCCCGGTTCGCCGGCCACGTGCCCATGACCTGGCGCAGGATCGCGAACTCGCCGAGGTGGTACGCGTTGTGTGCCCCGAGGATCCGGATCTCGCGGAAGATCGTGTGGCCGGGGGTACGCGGTATCACCGCGAAGAGGTCGGTCGTTGGGTCCGCAACGAGATCGCGCAACGCGTCGCGATCCCGCTGGAAGGCGGCGATCGTCTCGCCGAACACCTGGGGCGTCGCGGTCGTTTCGCGCTCCGGCCAGTACTCGTCGGGCCACGTCGGCGCCAGGTACGCGCGGTTCCGGATGTAGTCGAGGATGTCCCATTGCGCAATGCGGATGTGCTCGAGCAGGTGCCACGGCGTGTACGGGGACTCCGGGACTCGCCGGTTGATGCCCTCCGCCGGGAAGTCCGCGACGGCAGCCTCGAACGGCATGTGCGCGCCCGTCGCCTCGAGCGGCTCGATCAGCTGACCGCGAACGACGTCCATGTTCTGTGCCATCGCGACATTCTGGCGCGTCTACCGAAGTGTCGGACCCCGCCGGCTGACCTCAGGCCCTGCCTCTGGTACCATCCGCGTTCGCGTCCGGCGCCCGACTCGCGCCCGACGACCTGACTCCAAGTCGAACGAGAGGTTCCAACACTTGGCCAGAACGCCCCGCAAGTGGACGGGTGCCCGGTCTCCGGGCGGTCTCAAGCGCGTCCGCAGCGCCGAGCGACGACATGAGGTCCTCGGACCCCGGCGCGCCACGGCGAAGACGATGGTCCGCACCGCGATCGAGGTCGCGACGACCCCGGGCACGCAGGATCCCCAGGTCAGCCTCGCCGAGGCCATGAGCGCGCTTGACCGCGCGGCCAAGACCGGCGCGATCCACAAGAACGCGGCCGCGCGCCGCAAGTCTCGTCTCACGATCAAGGTCAACGACATCCTGGCCGGTACGAACGTCGTCGTGAAGGGCAAGACCAAGAGCGTCGGCAAGGCCGCCGCCCAGAAGGCTGCGAAGGCCCGCATCGCCGCCGGCAAGGCGGACAAGGCGAAGGGCGCCCAGACAGCCGCAGGCAAGGCCCGAACCGCGCTGAGCAAGACCGCGCGCGCCGAGGCTGCTGCCGCTGCGGCAGCGAAGGCCGCTCCGGCCGCTGCGGCAGCCGCACCGAAGGCCGCTGCGAAGCCGGCTGCCAAGGCAGCGGCCAAGCCTGCGGCGAAGCCCGCCGCCAAGCCCGCGGCGAAGAAGCCCGCAGCCACGAAGGCGGCGACCAAGCCCGCAGCCAAGGCCGCCGCCAAGCCCGCGGCGAAGAAGACGAGCAAGTAGCGTCGAGCGTCCTCGGGGACGCATCGCGAATCGAAACGCCGGCGGGGGAGCGCCCGCGCCGGCGTTCATCCGGGCCCTGAGGGGCCGCGTTCGGTGACGTCAGTCGAACTGGATCGAGTCGACGATTCCCTGCAGTTCGTTGTCGACTTGTGCCCCGGCACCGACGAAGGTTTCCCCGTCGATCTGGATCCGCTTGCCGCCAACCTCGATGATCCAGACGCGAATCGTCTGTCCAGCCTGCGACGCGTACCGTTGGTTTCCGTCGTTGCTGTCGTCGTACCAGAGGAAGAAGCTCTCCGGTGCGCAGCCAGGGTTGTCAGGAATCCTGACGACCACCTTCTGTGCGGGCTTTCCGCCAACGGTGACGGCGGTCGGTCCGCTGACGACCTGGATGCCCGGAATGCCGGTGATCGCCGCCGCGAGTGCCGCCGCAGACGGCCCGACGGCGGGTGCCTTGAGTCCGTCGCATGGCTTCGAGTACACGCCGTCCGCGGCGTTGTCCCAGAAGATGAAGCCCGCTCCCTGCGGCTTGAGGCTCAGGACGGACTTGTCGATGCCCCACTCCCCATTGCTGGACCAATCGGGAGTCGAAAGCGCAAAGGTGAACGTGGCCCCTCCCAGGGTCATCGAGTGCCGCCCGACTGCGAGTGGGCCGGTCGGCGGGAACCTCGGCGGGGTTGGGGTGGCCGTCGGTGACGGAGTTGGCTTGGCGCCCAGGCCACCGCCGGGCACCAGGCTGATGCCGACGACCGCGACGACCACCACGGCGGCCGCCGCGATCGCGACCTTCGCGATCGAGTTCATGGAGAAGGACCTCCACGCCGGCCACCAGGAGCGGCGCTGTGGCGTCGTGTCCACCTCGTCGAGGGCGCGCCGGAGCATGCGTTCGGCATTCTCGTGCGCGTCCTCGCGAAGCCACGACAGGACGATGCGCGTGCCGGGATCGCGCTCGGTGGTCATCGGGAAGCCTCCCTCGCCGCCGGGCGTTCGTCGGCATCGAGTGCCGCCCGCATGGCACGCATCGCGTGATGAAGTCGGGAATAGGCGGTGCCGACCGGGATCTCCAGGATCTGGGCCACCCGGTCGAGCGGGATGTCGGCGTAGTGATGCAGGACGAGCACCGTTCGGTGATCGACCGACAGGCGCTGGATGGCGCGCTCCAGCTGATCCCGCGCGATGACGTCGTCCAGTCCCCCACCGACCGCCGGTCCATCAACCGGCAGGACGTGGAGATTGGGCGCCCATCTCCGGGATCGTTGCCCTTCCGCGTAGCAGGCGCGGACGAGCAGCCGGTACGACCAGGCGTCGAAGCGCGCCGGATCGCGCAGCTGCGGGAGATCACGCCAGATGCTCACCAGCGCGCGCTGGCTCGCGTCCTCGGCGAGATCGATGTCGCGCAGGATCCGGCGCGACACGCCGAGGAACCTCGTCGCGATCCCGGCGGCCAGCAACGCGAAGGCCGACCGGTCGCCGCGCTGTGCTCGTTCGACGAGCTCGAGGTCCATGCTCCTCCACCGCCGGTTCGCCGGCACAGTACCGGCGCACTCACACGGTATGGGCGGGAGCGGCGGGCCGAACCTTCAATGTCGATGCACCGGACACGACGACGCCGGCGGGGCGTCACCCTCGCCGGCGTCGTTGGAGGCTGGCTCGGGACCTACGGCGCGAGCTGGACGGTTCCCACGATCGGCGCGAGCGAGGCGAAATCGGGCTCGCCCACCTGCGCGATCATGTTGTCCAGGAACGCCTGGCAGGTGGCTGCCCGCGGGTCGTTGAACTGGAAGATGAAGATCGCCTTCACCGCGGATCCACGCTGGAAGATGATCCCGGCTCGGGTGTTCATCGGCGCGTTCGTGCTGTCCGTCGACGTGGTGACGTCACCGGCGATCCAGAGCGAGCCGGCGCTGGTGGCACGCGAGCACTGAAGATCGACGGTGAAGTCGCCCTCGTTCCTCGTCACGGTCATGGTTCCGGTGACCTTGTCGCCGGCGCGGGTCGCGTCGAGCCCGACCGTTGCGCCGATGGTCGTGAAGTTGCCCTTGGCGAGCACCGTCGGGCTTGGCGCGACCGTCGGCTGCCCGCCGATGCCGCCGTTCCGAGGCAGGAGTTGATAGCCGACAAAGGCCACGACCAGCACCGCTGCGGCGGCGGCGATCAGCTTTGCGTAGGTATTCATGTCGTTGAACCTCCGCGCCGGCCACCAGGAGCGGCGCTGTGGGGTCGCGGGGACCTGGTCGAGCACGGAATCCAGGACCCGGTCCGGGAGCCGCGTGACGCCCTCCTCCAACCACGACCGGACCGCGAGCGTGGTCTCCCGATCGGTGCTCATCTGACGGCCTCCTGCTGTGCAGGTCGGGCGTCGGCGTCGAGCGCCGCGCGGAGCCCGCGCATCGCGTGAAGTAGTCGGGATCTGACCGTGCCGAGCGGGACGCCGAGGATCTCGGCAACCTGCTCGAGCGGCAGGTCGAGGTAGTGGTGCAGGACCACCACCGCACGATGGTCGATGGACAGCCGGCGAAAGCCGCGCTCGAGCTGGTCCCGATCGTGGACCGAGCCCGTGGCATCCGGTCCGGACGGCTCGTCAGCCGGCAGGATCCGGAGGTTCGGCGCCCACTGGCGCTTGCGACGACCCTCCGCATAACAGGCACGCAGGAGGAGCCGGTACGACCAGGCGTCGAAGCGCGCCGGATCGCGGAGCTGCGGGAGGTCACGCCAGATGGCGAGCAGCGCCTGCTGCGTCGCGTCCTCGGCGAGGTCGATGTCGCGCAGGATCCTGTGCGACAGGGCATGGAGACGGTCGCCCATGGCAACAGCGAGGCTCGCGAAGGCCTCCTCGTCACCGCGCTGCGCCCGTGTCACCAGGTCGGTGTCCATGCCGCTCCCGAAATGCCGTGGCGGCTATGGTGCCGTCGCGGTCAACGGCTATGGGCGCGGCACGCGGCCATAGGGCACAAAGAATCCCCGGCGCCGCGGATCGTGAGGTCAGGCGGGGGCCGGCGCGCTCCGTGGAGCGAGGCGCTGGCGTCGTGGGCCGGCGACGCCGAACAGGAAGCCGCCGATCAGGGCGCTGCCAGTCGTCGTGCCCAGGAGCAGTCGCGCGCTGGACCACTGCTGCTCCCAGTAGACGTTGGCGAAGGAGGCGGAATCGGTGATGCCGGCATCGGCGAGGTGGCCCGGCTCGGCGAGGAGGTAGCGGTGGTACACGCAGTCGCCGCCCGAGACGCACGTGGGCCCCACGGCGACGCCGTTCTCCACGCGGTTGAAGTCCGGGAAGCCGCTGTCGCCGAAGAAGAACAGCGCCTTCACGCCCAGGACGAACGCCGCGAGCGTCAATCCGGTGACCGCGCCGACGAGGAGCGCGTTCGGGAGGATGCGGCGCCACTCACCACGCGTCCGGTTGGACCTGGCGTTGGCGTAGTAGCCGATGATCAGGCCGCCGGGGATCGAGAGCAGGACGTACGCGGGCTCGATCGGGATGACCAGCAGGAAGCTGATGGCCATCGTCACGGCCATGCCGATGCCCACGTACGCGGCGACGATGGCGCCGCGATCGAAGAACCGGCTCATCGGGCGGGCGATGCCGCTGGTGTCGGGGTCGTCGTCGTTGCCAGCGCCGCCCGGCCCGCATAGCGAGCGTCGGCGCCGAGCTCCTCCTCGATGCGGAGCAGGCGGTTGTACTTCGCGACGCGTTCGGAGCGGGATGGCGCCCCGGACTTGATCTGGCCCGTTCCGAGCGCGACGACGAGGTCCGCGATCGCGGTGTCCTCGGTCTCGCCGGAGCGATGGCTCACCATCGCCGCCCAGCCCGCGCCCCGCGCGAGCTCGATGGCGCCGATCGTCTCGGTGAGCGTCCCGATCTGGTTGAGCTTGATGAGGACGGCGTTGGCCGCCTGCTCCGCGATGCCGCGCTCGATGAACGCGGTGTTCGTGACGAACAGGTCGTCGCCGACGAGCTGCACGCGCGAGCCGAGCCTTGCGGTGAGGGCCCGCCAGCCCGCCCAGTCCACTTCGCCGATGCCGTCCTCGAGGGACACGATCGGGTAGCGGTCCAGCCACGACGCCCACAGGTCGATCAGCTCGCCGGTGTCGAGCGTGCGGTGCTCGGTCTCCAGCCGGTAGCGGCCCGGGGTGTCCTGGTCGCCGGTGCCCTCGACGAGGATCGACGTCACGGCGGGATCGAGGCCAAGCGCCACGTCCTCGCCGGGCCGGTAGCCGGCCCGCTCGATCGCCCGCAGGATGACCTCGACCGCTGCCTCGTTGGACGGCAGGCTCGGCGCGAAGCCGCCCTCGTCGCCCTGGCCGGTGGAGTGCCCTTCCTCGTGGAGGATGGACCGGAGGGCCGCGAATACTTCAGCCCCGGCGCGAAGGGCTTCGGCAAATGTCTCCGCGCCGACGGGCGCGACCATGAACTCCTGGAAGTCCGTGGAGTCCACGGCGTGCTTGCCGCCGTTGAGGATGTTGAAGAACGGCACGGGCAGCGTCGTCGCCGCGGCGCCGCCGAGGTAGCGGTACAGCGGGAGGCCTGCATGCGCCGCGGCGGCCTGCGCCGTCGCCAGCGATGCGCCGAGCGTCGCGTTCGCGCCGAGCCGCCGCTTCGTCGGCGTCCCATCGAGGTCGATCAGGGCGCGGTCAATCGCCGCCTGGTCGGTCGCATCCATGCCCGCAAGGGCCGTCGCGATCTCGCCGTTGACGGCCGCGACTGCGCGAAGCACGCCCTTGCCACCGTACCGGGCCTTGTCGCCGTCGCGCAGCTCGACCGCCTCGTTGATCCCGGTCGAGGCGCCCGATGGCACCGCCGCGCGCCCGAACGAGGCGTCGGCGAGCGTGACATCGACCTCCACGGTCGGGTTGCCGCGGGAGTCGAGAATCTCGCGCCCGTGGACGCGGACGATCTTCACGTCGCGCTCTTGGCCGGTGCCCGCTTCGTGGCCCGCGCCTTGGGTGGCGGTGCCGGCCGGTCCTGGAGGATGGCCACGCCGGGCAGCTCGCGACCCTCGAGGAACTCCAGCGAGGCGCCGCCGCCGGTGGAGATGTGGGTGAACCGGTCCGCGAGCCCCTGCTGGGTGATCGCGGCCACGGAATCGCCGCCACCCACCACGACGGTCGCGCCGGCGTCGGCACGTGTCGCGAGGTAGCGGGCGATGGCGCGGGTGCCGTGTGCGAACGAGGGGATCTCGAACACGCCGAGCGGGCCATTCCAGAACACCGTCTGGGCCGTGGCGAGCGCCTCCTCCATCAGGTCCAGGGTCGCCCGGCCCACGTCCACGATGTGCCACGAGGCCGGGATCTTCTCGGCCGGGATCGTCTTGTACTCCGTGCCGCGCGTGACCTCCTTGGCGACGACCACGTCGACGGGCAGGATCACCTTGACGCCGGCTTTCTCGGCCGCGGCGAGGACGCGCCGAGCCTCCTCCACCATGTCGTGCTCCGCGAGGCTCTTGCCCACGGCCTTGCCCTGCGCGAGCAGGAAGGTGTTGGCCATGCCGCCGCCAAGGACGAGCACGTCCAGCCTGGACATGAGCGTGTCGAGGACCTTGAGCTTGCCGGAGATCTTGGCCCCGCCCACGATCGCCGCAAACGGGCGGATCGGGTTCTCCATGAGCTTGGAGAGCATCGCGAGCTCGCGCTCCATCAGGAATCCCGCGTACGGCGGCAGGAGCTTCGCGACGCCGACCGTGCTGGCGTGGGCCCGGTGGGCCGTGCCGAACGCGTCGTTGACGTACAGGTCCGCGTAGTCCGCGAGCTGTCGCGCGAACGCTGGGTCGTTCTTCTCCTCCGCGGCGTGGAAGCGGAGGTTCTCCAGCAGGAGGATCTCGCCGTTGCGGAGGCGCTTGACGGCATCGACGGTGCCGATGCCCAGCGCGTCGCCGGTCACCGGGACGTTGCGGCCAAGGATCTGCGACAGGCGCTCGGCGACGGGCCGAAGCCGGAGGCCGTCCTGGACCTTGCCGTCGGGACGGCCGAGGTGGCTCGCGAGGATCACTCGCGCGCCGTGGGTCAGCAGGTAGTGGATGGTGGGGACGGCGGCACGGATGCGCGAATCGTCGGTGACCTTGCCGTCCTCGAGGGGGACGTTGAAGTCCACCCGAACGAACACGCGCTTGCCGGTGACGTCCGCGTCGCGGACGGTGAGCTTGTCCATGCCGCGCTCAGGCTGCCGCGCCGGACGGCAGCTTGGCCGCGACGAGGCTGATGAGATCGGCGCAGCGGCAGCTGTAGCCCCACTCGTTGTCGTACCAGGCGATGACCTTGACCATCGTCCCGCCGAGCACCATCGTGCTGGCCGCGTCGATGATCGAGGAGCGCGAGTCGCCCCGGAAGTCGGACGAGACGAGCGGCTCGTCGGAGACGCCCAGGATGCCCTTCATGGGGCCGGCGGCCGCGGCACGGAATGCCTCGTTGAGTTCCTCGGCGCTCGTGGAGCGCGACACGTCGGCGGTGAAGTCCACGACGCTGACCGTGGGGGTCGGGACGCGCAGGCTGAAGCCGTCGAACTTGCCCTTGAGATCCGGGATCACGAGGGCGAGTGCCTTCGCCGCACCGGTCGTCGTCGGGATGATGTTCAGGCCGGCCGCACGGGCCCGTCGCGGATCCTTGTGCGCCACGTCCAGGATCCGCTGGTCGTTCGTGTAGCTGTGAATGGTGTTCATCAGGCCGCGCTCGATGCCCAGGAGGTCGTGGACGACCTTCGCCGCAGGCGCGAGGCAGTTCGTGGTGCAGCTCGCGTTGCTGATGACGTGGTGGTTGGCCGGGTCGTACTTGCCCTCGTTGACGCCGAGGACGATCGTGATGTCCTCGCCCTTCGCGGGCGCGCTGATGATCACCTTCTTGGCGCCGGCGGCGAGGTGCGCCCTTGCCTTCTCCGCGTCGGTGAAGAGGCCGGTGGACTCGAGGACCAGGTCCACCCCGAGGTCGCCCCACGGCAGCGCCACGGGATCCTTGACCTGGAGCACCTTGATCTCGCGCCCGTCGATGATCAGCGAGTCCGCCGTGTGATCGACGGTGCCCGGATACGCGCCGTACGTGGAGTCGTGCTTGAACAGAAGCGCGTTCATGCTCGTGTCGACGAGGTCGTTGACCGCGACCACCTCGACACCTGGCGCGCGCTCCAGGATCGCCTTGAGGGATTGGCGGCCGATGCGGCCGAAGCCGTTGATGCCGACGCGGACGGTCATGCTGGGGTACCTCCTGGGACGGCGACCGGGCGATCCGGTCGCGCAATGGGCTGTGTTGGGTCCTGGTCGAGGTCGGCGAGGCGCGACATCACGAGGGGCTGCGCGCCGGCAAGCGAGACGTCGCCACCGAGGGCGGCAGGGACGACGCGAACCCGACGCGCGAGGACCTGGAATGCCTCGCTGGCGATGGCGGCGCGGATCGGCTCCAGGAGCCGGTCGCCCTCGGCCTCCGCAATGGAGCCGCCGATCACGATCCGGTGCGGATTGAACGTGTTGACGTAGCCGACGCACGCGGCGGCGACCGCGCGGCGCGCGGTGTTCATCAGCTCCATGCACGCGGGATCGCCCGCGAGCGAGCCCTCCGCGACGTCGCGTGCAGAGAGCGCCTCGCCGTGGAGCAGCTCCCGGGCGCGATTCGCGAGGTACGGCGAGGAATCCGCGGCCACGAGCGCATCCGCCATGCGCGCGAGCGACACGCCGGCGGCGTATGCCTCCACGTGGCCCACGCCGCCGCAGCCACAGCGCGGCCCGTCGAGGCTCACGGGAACGTGCCCCAGCTCGCCGGCGAGCCCGTCGGGACCGTGGAACAGCTTCCCGCCGGCGACGATCGCGCCACCGACGCCGGTCGACACGGTGAGGTAGATGAAGTCATCGCAGTCGCGCGCCGCCCCGAACGCTCGCTCCCCGAGCGCGGCCACGTTCGTGTCGCGGTCCAGGAAGGCCGGCAGGTCCTCCGCGGCTCCAAGCTCCGCCGCCAGGGGGATATCGCGGAAGCGAGGCCCGAGATTGGGTGGCTCCAGCACCACGCCCCGCGCCGGGTCGACCGGGCCGGGGGAGCAGACACCGATGCCGGCGATGGCTGCGGCGATGTCCGTCGGCGCCTCCGCCCGGGCTCGTCGGGCAGCCTCGCGGCACGCCATCACGACGGCACGGGGTCCGCGATCGCTCGGTGTCGGGCTGTCATTCCGGGCAAGCCGGGTGCCATCGGGCAGGACGACCGCGGCGCGAATCCGCGTGCCGCCGAGGTCGACAGCGATGACCGGTCGGGAGGACAGGGCGAAACCTCTACGTCATTTGATCTGGGAACGCCCATGGATTCTAGCAGCCGGGCCACTGCGCCCAGAAAACCAAGGACCCCCGCCGGTCGCCCGGCGGGGGTCCACGGTGCTCGATGAGGAGAGGCTAGCCGCCGATCTTGAACACCTTGGTCCCGCACTTGGGACAGGTGCCGGAGAGCGCCTTCTTGCCGTTCTTCATCGTGATCTGCTGGGGGTTCTGGACTTCGACTTTCATCTTGTCCTTGACGCAGTAGGCCTGTGCCATGGGTTTCAGGTCCTCCCGAAGCTCCGTTGTGCCCCGAGCTCGGTGCCCGGAGTCACGCTGCGCTCAGAATCCGAGCGACGGTCGCCAGCGATCCGTCCCCGCTGCAAGCATGCGACGGTCCATCTCCGCGAGGATCAGTAGGCTCTCGAGCCCCGTCTCCACGCAGGCAGCTTCCGCCGCGTCCTTTGCGGCCCCTGTCACGAAGTCCCCCGTGGTGCGCTGCGCGTAGACCGCGCAGACCACCCCGGCCCGACAGCGCGCCAAGCCCGCGAGCACGAGCAATGCCGAGGCTTCCATCTCGAAGTTCATGACGCGCTGGCGCGCCATGTCCTCGGCGAGGTCAGGGTACCGGATGGGAAGCTGTGGGATCGGGCGGCCCTGCGCACCGAAAAAGCCCGGTGCCGTGGCCGTGATGCCCACGTGGTAGCGGTTCCCAAGCCGTTCGGCGGCCTCGATGAGGGCGATCACCGCCTCGTGGTGCGCCACGGCGGGGTACCCGTCGGTGACGAACCAGCTCGTGGTCGTCTCGAGCCGGACCGCGCCCGTGGAGATCACGAGATCCCCGAGGGCCATCTCCGGCTGGAGCGAGCCGCACGAGCCGACG
Organism: Chloroflexota bacterium; assembly: GCA_016191395.1. Classification (GTDB taxonomy): domain Bacteria; phylum Chloroflexota; class Limnocylindria; order Limnocylindrales; family CSP1-4; genus UBA5189. The sequence continues at coordinate 18,719 of JACPOS010000019.1, read as the reverse complement.
CGGATGATCGTCGGCCGCTGCGTGATGGCGAGGATCTCGGCCATCACGATCTCGACGTTGTCGGTGCCGATCCCGGTCGACACGATGGACAGGCGCTGGCCACGGAACGAGCCGGTGACCGACGCGAATTCGCGGTTCCGGCGCTCGAGCTCGACGTCGTCGAGCAGCCGGGCAATCCTGGAGGTCCGATCTGGGTCGCCGGGGAGGAGGATGTACTCGGCCAGCTCGCCCGGGCCGAGATCGATGTGGTACTGCCGCTCCCCCACGGGGAGCGCGACGCGGTGGTCCGCGTTCGGCAAGATCCCGTTCTCCTCCTCGATGCCCGCGGGTGCGGAACTGGCGGCAGCGTAGGCGCCCGTTCGAACGAGCGTCAAGCACGATCCGTGCTCAGGGCGCGCACCGCCGGCGCTCGGGCCCCGTTCAGCCCTCCTTTGCCCGCAGCGTCGCGAGCCGTCCGACGAGCGCCGTGCGGAGCCGGCGGCGCACCAGGCGCCGCCGGATGATCGTCGCGAGCACGGAAAAGGCGGAGATCAGGATCATCGCGAACAGGCTCGTCGTCGGGAGCCCGGCCGCGATTCCGGCCGCGTCGGCGGTGATTGCCGCCGGCCCGTCGGGACCGCTGGGCGAGGGACCCCCATCAGCGCCGAAGCCGCCGATCGGCAACGCCTGGCCGAGGCTGCCAACGCGCACGAGCGTGCCATCGTCACCGACGACCACGACCGCCGCGCCACCCACGACCTTGACGGTCCCCGTCGCCGCGATCGCCTCGCCCTCGCGCAGGTGCGGGAGCAGCGCCGTCATGTCGCCCTCCAGAACGACGTGCGCAAGCGCGGTGCCGTCGTCGAGATCGAAGCCGTCGCCGGCGACGTTCGTGACGAGCCCGGCGACCCGCACCCGGGCTCCGACGTGCTCCAGCAGCGCGGCGAGATCGGTGTCCGGCGTGATCCCCGAGGTCGCGCCTTCCGCGGGCGTCGTCGAACCGTCGGCGGTCGCCCCCACGACACCAGTCACCGGGCGACTCCCCGCGGGCCCGATCGCCACGTCGGCGCGTGACCGCGGCAGGACCGCGAACCGCCGATCGGTCGCCGTCGGGTAGGGCCGCTTGACGATGCCGGTCACGGTGATCGCCCGCCCGGCCACGATGGCCGTGGATGGGATCCCGGCACCGGCTTGGCCGAGGACCGGCACCTTCGCGCCGTCCGCCAGCAGGATCTCGGCCCGCCATCGATCACCGACCCGCTCCACCTTGAGGATGGAGCCGGACAGCCGAACCAGCAGCCATTCATCGCGCTCGGCGGGGGCACGACCGAGGCTCCAGGGCCCGATCGAGCTGCCTCCGCCGATCGACTCGACGGCCGTTGCCGCGATTCGTGGCGCACCCCAGGCATGGCCGGTCACGCCGGTCACCCGCACCCTGGAGCCGACAGCCGGCGCATTCGCGCCGGCGGGCAGCGACACCTCGATGGCGCCGCCGGAATCCTGGACCACGACCCGGCGACCACTCGAGTCGAGCAGCGAGACGCCCGCGGTCACCGTCGCCTCGATGGTCACCGTCGCGCCATCGGGGAGCGCAAGCGCCATCGAGATCGGGCTCGCGGTCGTCGGCGCGGCGCTTGCGCCCGGGCCGGTGCCCTGGGTCACCGCGACGATGTCGACTCGGTCGCGGACGTACAGCCGGTAGCCGTCGAGCGCGCCCTTACGGGATGCCCGCTGGCCGACGATGCCCGTGATGCGGTAGGCGCGACCCTTCACGAGGTCCGTTGCGAGCACCTGGCTCGACCCGTCCGCGATCACCCGGAACGCGTTGCCCGCGGAGTCGACCAGGTCGATCGTCAGATCTCCACTGGTGCCCTTCTGCGGGGCCGCCTGGACGGTGCCGGTGAGCTCAGCGAGCCGGCCCTCGGTCGCCTCCCCGAGGTCGCGCGCCGCCAGGACCAGCGGCGACGGCAGGCTGCTCTGACCGGTGCCCTTGAACCCTGAGCTCGACGGGCGCAGCTCGAGCTGGCCGTATGGATCGGCCAACGTGCCCCTGACGAGCACGGTGGTCCCACGCGCTGGCGCGGGCACGCCGTCGGGCAGCCGAACCGCGATGCCGCCCGTGCCATCGGCGATGGCGATGAGCGGTGGCAGGCCGAGCCTCCCGCCCTCGGCCGTCACCACGCCCGCGACGGTCACGTTGGTGCCGATCGGTGCGCCGCGCGCCTCGACGATCGTGAGGGTTGGTGGCGCGGTTGGCGCCGGAGAGCCCGTCGGTGTCGGAGTCGGCGTCGCGGTCGGGGCGGGCGTCGGGGTCGGGGTCGGTGTGGGTGTCAGGGAAGGCGTCGGCGATGGGCTGGGACTCGGGCTCAGGGTCGGTTCGGGCGTTGGCGTTGGCACGGGCGTTGGCGTTGGCACGGGCGGCGCGATGATGCCGAACTCGCCCGCCTCGGTCGCGTGGATGCGATACCCGGCGAGCCCGGTACCGGTGGAGTCGCGCTGGCCAACGGGGCCACTCGCCACGACATGGGTTCCGCTTGGCACGCTGACGCCGCCGAGCGCGTTCGGGCTCACGATCACGCGGACCTGGCCGCTCCCGTCATCGACCATCAGCCCGAGGCCATCCGCGAGGTCCGTGGCCGATCCGACGGTCGAGCCCTCGATGAGGACGCGAGCACCCTCCACCGCCTCGCCGATCGCGCCTGTGCCCTGGGCCGCCGCCTCAGGCAGCTGCTCCTGCCCGAGCTCAACGACGTCCGCGACGGCGACCCGGAGGGTCCGTTCGGCAAAGCGATCGTCGACGGTCCCGGCGACCGTCACCAGCGTGCCGGCAGGCAGCCCGCCGGAGACCGCGGCATCCAGGTACAGGGCGATGCCGCCGGTGCCGTCCTGGACGAAGGCCTTGCGGCCGCTCTCCAGCGCCCCGAGCTGCGTCGTCAGGACGCCCAAGATCCGCGCGGTCGTGCCGTTCGCCTGGCTGCGCGCCTGCGCAATCGAGGTGACCGGGAGCGGCGTGGCCGTAGGGGAAGGCGTGGCGGTGGGTGCTGGCGTCGGGGTGGGCGTCGGGGCGGGCGTTGCCTCGGGAGTGGGTTCGGCGGTCGGCACCGCCGTCGGATCGGGCGTCACGCTCGGTGAGGCGGTGGGCTCGGGCGACGGCTCGAGGGATGGCTCCGTCGTCGGCGTTGGCGTGGGATCAACCGTGGCCGTCGGCGCCGGCGTGTCCATTGGCGCCGGGGTCGTGGCCGTCGGCACCGCCGTTGGGATCGTCGAGGCAGTTGGCGCCGCCGTTGGGGCGGGACTCGCGCTGGGGCTCGGTGCCGGCGAGGCACCGGGCGCAGGCACCGGCGGCGCGGCGAGCGACTGCGGATTGGGAGAAGCCTGTGCGAACCAGTCCGCGCTGTTTGAGTTCGTGTCTGTCGTGTTGCCGTCCAGGCCACCCGGCTTGCGCTCGACGCTGCCGTTCGCGGCGGGTGCCGGCGCAGCGGCTCCCTCGACGAACGCGTTCGTGGCGTCGCCCCAGCCGATCGCGTCCACGGGTGCGCCCCCGATCGCCCGGAGCACGATCGCGCCGCCCGTCGCGGCGAATCCGCCGCTGTACGTCGCGTCCGCGAGGGCGGCAAAGATCCCGGAGGTGTTCGCGATGAGCAGGTGCCGGCCGGGACCCAGGAGCGTGCTGGACGTCCATGACGCCTTGCGGGTCACCGTGCTGCCGGTCGACGTGACGTAGACGATCTCGAGACCCGCGAGGTCCACCGTGGCAGCCCCGACGTTGGTGATCTCCGCGAACTCGTCCGACGCGGAGGCGCCGCCCGTCTGAACCTCCGACACCAGCAGCGTGGACACGGGCCAGGTGACGGCGGCCAGGGGTCCCGGGGCGACGGCGGAGGCGGCCGCGAAGGCAGCGCCAGCCACGGACAGCACGATGAACAGCGCGGCGAGGGGCGCGACGCGACGCTCCACGATCGACCTCCGGGCGGGTGCCAGCGAGGCCGGGCGGGACGGCAGGGGCGGTTGTAGCAGGAGCCACTTATCCCTGGATCACCCGCGGATCACGTGCGGCGCGTACGATGACGGACCGGCCGCGACGGCCGTCCGATCACCGAAGGAGGAAGCGTGGCCCGCGCCAAGCACACCGTTCGAGCCGAGGCGCGCCGGCGCTACCGCCAGGCGGGGAGCCTTCCCGGGGACGATGCCGACGTCGAGCTCGACGACGCCGCGCCGAAGCCCGCAGCCTCCGCGCCTCGCCCTGCCGCCCAGGCACGCCCCACCCAGAGCCCGTCGGGGCGTCCCGGCTTCCTCGCGGCGTTCCGTGGCGCGTACCACCCCGCCCACCTCCGCGAGGACCTCACGTACCTCCCGAAGCTGCTGCTGAGCCGGGGGTTCCTGGCCGCGATCGGGCTCGTGCTCGTGGGCCTCGTCGTCGCGCTGCTGTTCCCGAACTACACCGGCTCCAACCTCGCCTGGGAGCTGCTGGTCTATCCCGGCCAGGCCCTGGCGCCGCAGCTCGTCGCGGGCTTCTTCGCCCCGCGCGCCAGCTACCTCCTGGGGCTCCTGGTCGGGATCGCGCAGGGCGCCGTGTTCACGCTGTTCATCCTCGGCGGCACCACGGCCGTGCCGAGCGACAAGCTCCTGGCGCTCCTGACCGTCTCGTTCGTGACCGGCCCGATCAGCGGCACCCTCTTCGCAGCCGCCGCGGCCTGGTACCGGCGCTTCCTGTCGCTCTCCAGCCCCAAGCGGATGGCATCGGGGGCACGTGGGTCATCCGGTCGGCCGGCCGCCAAGGCGGCACCATCGAAGCGCGGGGGCGGTCGCTGAAGGACGCGCTACGGCCCGCCAGCCGGCCCCAGCCAGACGTCGTTGCCGCTGACGAACGGCCCACTCCCCGGGTCCGTCGCGTCCCCGATCGCGATCGTCCCTCCGGGCCCGGTCGCGAGCAGCTGGAACTGAACCTGAGGGGTCGACACGACCGCCCATTTGTCGCCGTCCGGGCTGCGCCACAGTGACTGGGCGCCACCGGCGAGAAACCCGCCGCCCGAGGCGATGATCGGGCCGTAGGTCAGGTCGTCAGGCAGAACGTGCTGTGACCACGTAGTGCCGTCGGCCGTCGTGAGGTCGAGCGGACCCCCGGCCGTGGTGCCGACGACCGTCAGGCCCATCGTGGCTGTCGCCGCCGTGGAGATGGACCGCCAGAGCGACTGCGTGCCCACGGGATCGGAGACCAGCGACCACTCGCTGCCATCGACGGAGCGCCACAGCATCGGCGCCGGACACACGTCCGGATCGATGAAGAAGCCCCAGGCCACAAGCGCGTCCCCGATCGGGAGGACGCCCTGCATCACGCCGGCCTGGAGGGCAGGACTGTCCGGGCCTCTCGTCCATGCGACGCCATCCGGTGACGTCCACGTCGCCGATCGTCTCGTGCCATCCGCGCCGCCGACCGCGATGAAGCCTCCGTCTCGGACCGCGACGCCGAGCATCGGTTGGCCCTTGAGCGACGGCCGCTCGGGCACGGTCGTCCAGACGACGCCGTCGGTCGAGGTCATGACGAGGGCATCGGCCGAGCGCAGGGTCGGGAAGCACGCGGCGGCAGGGATGGGGTGGGGGCCTTCCCGCGCGAGCGCGGTCGTGACGTGCCCGGGCCCCGAGCCGCCAGCCGAGCGCGCAAGGTCAACGCTCGCGGACTGGGACAGCTCGCTGCTCGACCAGCCGACTGCGACCAGGAGGTCGCCGCGAACTGCCAGGCTGACCAGGTCGCTGGACACCGCGCGACCCGGGATCGCGCCCAGTCGGCTCGCCGTCCATGCAACGCCATCCGTCGACGACCAGGCGAGGGGGCGCCAGCGCTTCGTGGATCGGTCCACGCCGATCGCGACCCAGCGGTCCTTGAACCATGCGACGTCGGTCGGGCCATTGCCCATGACGTCGGTCGTCGCCACCTTCCGCCAGCCGCCGAGGTCGGCGGTGGGGACCGGAGTGGGTGAGGTAGCGGGCGTGATCGCGGGGCTCGCAGGCCCGGGTGTCGCCGGGGAGGCGGTGACGTCACTTGCGGATGGAGGAGGCGAGGCCGAAGGCAGCGCGGTGCAGGCCATGACGATCACGGCCACCCCAATCGCACGCACGGCCCGGAGCATTGCGCCGCGATCGTACTGCTAGCGGGCCGCTACCCAGTCGGCGCATGCCGGCGCGCCGGGCGTAGGAATGAACTCGGGAACGAATCGCGAGTCCGTGACGCCATAGGGTCGAACCCGGCCGCGTCCCGATCGACGTCGCCGCACGGCCCAAGGAGGCAGCGTGTTCGCGTCCCGCAAGCTCTTAACCGCACTCACCATGACCCTGCTGACGTCCGGCGCATGCTCCGCTTCCGGCACTGGACCACCGCTGCCAACCGCCTCCCTCCCGGCGACAGCGGCTCCGACCGTCGCGCCGACCGCGACGCCGACTCCGAGCGCCGCCCCGACACGCGGCGCCGTGGTCGATGACGAGCCGTGGATCGTCTACGAGCATTCCTACACGGACGCGACCGGCGTCGATGGGGCCAGTGTCTTCCTGGTCCCGCCGGATGGCCCCGATCTGCACCAGCTCCTCACGATCCGCGCAGAGCACCCGGACTGGTCGCCCGACGGCCGCCGCATCGCGCTCGTTGCCGAACCTTCGGCTGATGAATCCGAGATCTGGGCGATCGATGCGGACGGTAGCGGTCCCAGGACGCTCGCAGCGTGTACGAAGGCACCGTGCGTCGGATTCGCCGCACCCGTGTGGTCGCCTGACGGGAAGCAGCTGGCGTTCCAGCGATACCTCCAGCCGACGACAAAGGGCTATGAGGACGACCAGATCGCGATCGAGGTGCTCGACCTCTCCAGCGGCAAGACGCGGGTCGTAGCGCTGTCGCCTGTGGTTGCCGGTGGGAAGTACGTCGAGTACGTATATGCCCGCTGGTCGCCGGATGGCATGCGGATCGTGTTCGCGGTGCACACGTACCCGACCCCACCGACCGACGAGAACATCCTCTCGAGCACGATCGCGGTGGTGAAGGCGGACGGGTCCGAGGTCGACGCACCTCGAATCCTGACCGACCCCGCCCTGTTCGGTTCCTATCCGGATTGGAGCCCTGACGGGCAGCGAATCGTCTTCAACACGTACCCGATCGGCTCCTTCCAGGACACGACGAAGGCACAGAACCTGTACACGATCCGGCCCGACGGGACCGGGCTGACCCAGATCACGCACTTCGGCGAGAACGACGCGCGAGCGATCGAGCCGACCTGGACGCCCGACGGAAAGCGGATCATCTTCGTGCACATTGCCCGCTCGGCCAGCGATCCATGGGGCGAGCGGAAGATCGCGTTCGTCGATGCCGACGGATCGAACCTGACTGTGCTCAAGTGGTTCGGGACGCATCCGCGGTTACGGCCCGTCTAGCCCAGTCTCCTCATTCCAGCGTGACCGAGCTGCCGAACCCCGGCGGGCGCCTCGGGGCCGCCCGCGCGCTCTGCCACGTCCGTCAGCGCGCGTACGTCGTGCGCGATCACGTTGACGACCGATGACTCGCGCTGGAGGTCGCCGTCCACCAGCAGCAGGGCGTGGCGCCGGACAACGCCACGGAGGCGCGCCCAGGTATCCGGCCAGAGGGTGACGTTGACCATCCCGGATTCATCCTCGAGGGCGAGGAAGACCGTGCCCTTGGCGGTCATCGGGTGCTGCCGCGTCACCACGAGGCCGCCGATCCTGACCGGCCCCGGGCGTCGCTCCGCGAGCGCCGAGTTGGGCACCGCCCCGAGTCGATCGAGGGCATCGCGGAAGAGCGAGATCACCTGGTGCCGCGCGTCCAGCCCGACCACCGCATAGGCATCGCCGAGGCGCTCCGGCTCCGTGATCGCCGGCAGGAGTGGCGCCTCGGTCGCCGGCAGGCGCAGGTCCATCGGCCGGCCTGCCGCCGGACCCGCCGTACCGCGCGTGGCTCGCCGTGCCCCGCCAGTGCCGACACTCCCGCGAGAGGCGCCCGTGACCTCCCTGAGCTGCCACAGCAGCTCGCGCCGCGGGCGTCCCAGCGAGTCCAGCGCACCCGTCCGGATCAGCCGCTCGATCGTCTCCTCGGGCAGGCCCGTGCGCTCCACCACGTCGGCGAGCGAGACGTACGGGCCGTGCGCCAGCTCGGCATCCAGCAGCTCCGCGTGCTGCTCGCCGATCCCTTTCACGAGATGCAGTCCGAGCCGGACGCCCCAGCCGGTCGCGCTCTCGGGCGTCCAGCGCTCCCGCGCGGCGGCGCCCGGGATGACGCAGGACGACGACCGCACCGGGCGTGGCCGCGCCTCGATCCCGGCGCCCTCCGGCAGCTCCTCGCCCGGGTGGAGCGTCTCGTCGTCGTGCGAGCCGTCGTCGCCCGCCGCTCCCGCGAGCACCCAACCCGGCTGCCCGACCCACTCCGTGCCGGTCGCGTAGATCGAGGCGTTGAGGTCCACCGGCAGCACGGCCACGCCGTGGCGCTTCGCGTCGTTGACGAGCACCTCCACGGGATAGAAGCCCATCGGCTGGGCGTTGATCAACCCGACCAGGAACTGCGCCGGGTAGAACAGCTTCAGGAAGCTGGACTCGTAGGCGGTCCGCGCGAACGCGGCGGCGTGTGACTTGGCGAACCCGAACGACGCGAATGCCGAGACCTGCCGGAACAGCTCCTCGGCGACCTCCTCGGTCATGCCCGGCTGGCGCATGCACCCGTCGTGGAACTGCTGGTGGAGCTTCTCCATCTCCCGCGTGGATCGCCACGTGCCCATCGCCCGCCGGAACCCGTCCGATTCGGCCGGCGTGAAGCCCGCGACATCGATCGCGATCCGCATGACCTGCTCCTGGTACAGGATCACGCCCTTCGAGTCGCGCAGCACCGGCTCGAGGCTGGGGTGCAGGTACGTCACCGGCTCCAGGCCCTGCCGCCTTCGCAGGTACGGGTGCACCGCGTTGCCCTGGATCGGGCCGGGCCGGATGATCGCGACCTCGACGACCAGGTCGTCCAGCGAGCCTGGTCTCGACTTCGGCAGCGTCTGCATCTGTGCCCGGCTCTCGATCTGGAAGACGCCGACCGTGTCGGCCGCCTGGATCATCCGGAAGACCTCGGGGATGTCCTCGGGCATGCGGTCGACGTCGATGCACGTCGCGCAGTCGTGCTCGATCAGCTGCAGCGTCTCGTCGATCGCAGCCAGCATCCCGAGCCCCAGCAGGTCCAGCTTGATGAGCTTGAGCTCCTCCACGTCGCGCTTGTCGAACTGGACGACGACTCGGTCCTGCATCGTCGCCCGCTCGATCGGGGCAATGTCGATGAGTGGGGCGGCGGTGACGAGCATCCCGCCCGAGTGGATGGACAGGTGGCGCGGGAAGCCATCGATCCGGGCGCAGAACTCCAGCCAGCGCTCCCAGTCGCTCATGCCCACCGTGCTCCCACCGCGCGCCTGCGGAGGCGCCTCCGGCTCGATCCTCGCCACCGAGCTCTTCGGGTCCCCTCCCCCGCGGCCCATCGCGCTGGCAGCCGGCGCCGGCGGATCCCACATGACCGGCCTGCCCAGCCGGTCGGTCTTGCGCGGCGGCTGCTCGAGCGCGCCGGACTCCGGGTCGATCGCTCGACCGTCGACCGTGCCGGGCGCCGGTCCCTCGCCTCGTACCCGGATTCCCGGCCGCGCCGGCGGAACGCCATACCCGGTCCCTCGCCCCGCGCGCAGCCACGCCACGCTCGCCGGCGTGTCGCCGGGACCACCCTCATCGTCGGCGCGCCCACCCGGCCGGACCGCGGGCGGCGATTCGGGTGCCTCCTCCCACATCCCTGACGCACTCGGCCCGGCCGCATTCGCCGCACCGAGCCATGCGAACGGGCGCGGAGCGGCAGGGTCCACGGGCTTCGGCGGCTGGCGCCATGGCGGGACCTTGCCGACCAGCGGCATGCGGGTGTTGAGCTGGCCCATCCCGTCGACGAAGCCCAGCGAGTGGGCGGCCTCGGCGGCGCCCGCCTCGGCCGGCAGGCCCTCGCCGGGCCGCCGGAAGAACTCGGCGAAGCCGCCGTCCGCCTCGAGGTCGCGCCGGACCATGACGCTGTCGTACGTCTCGAGCGCCTTGGCGACACGGTCCACCAGCGGCCGGGGGAACCCCAGCGCATAGCCCACCTCGCGAACAGCAGATCGGGCGCGGTAGGTAACGAGGTTGCAGACCATGCCCGTGTGCTCCGGCCCGTAGCGGCGGTAGACGTACTGGATGACCTCCTCGCGGCGCGCCGAGGAGAAGTCGATGTCCACGTCCGGGTAGGTGGTCCGGCCCTCGTTGATGAACCGCTCGAACAGGAGGTTGTGCTGGATCGGCTCCACTCGGCTGATCCCGAGCGTGTAGGACACGATGGAGCTGGTGGCGCTGCCCCGGCCCTGGGCGGGGATGCCCTGCTCCTTCGCGAAGCGCATCAGGTCCCAGCAGATGAGGAAGAACTCGGCGAGGCCGGCCCGCTCGATGACGCCCAGCTCGTGGGCCAGCCGCTTCATGACCTCCGAGGTCAACGGGTGGTAGCGCCTGCGGGCGCCCGCCCAGCACAGCTCCGAGAGGTACGAGAATGCCGTCTCGCCGCCCGGGACGGGGAAGCCGGGGAAGCGGTACTGCTCGAAGCCCAGGTCCACCGTGCACGACGCCGCGACCTCGCCCGAGGTCGCGATCGCCTCCGCCCAGGCACGGGCGGTGCGCGGATCCGCGTGGGCGAAGGCCGGGTCGCCCGGCGGCAGGGCCACCATCTCCCCGCCGGACTTCAGGTACGACTCGCCGTCCGGACGGCGGAGGGCACCGAGCGTGTCCAGCGTTCGGCCGTGGAAGATGCCGGTCAGGACGTCGTGCAGCTCGCGGTCCTCCGGCCGTGCGTAGTGGACGTCGTTGGTGACGACGACCGGCAGCCCGAGCTCGGCGGCGAGCGCCGCGTGCTCCGCGACGAGCCAGTCGTCGTCCGGCAGCAGGTGGTGCGCGAGCTCGATGAAGAAGCCCGCCGTGGCGGGCGCGTCGCCGGCGCCGACGGGAGCGCGAGCGCCGGCGCGCCCGAACAGCGTCGCGTAGCGCTCGACGGCGGCCCGCGCCCCGGCACGATCGCCGACCAGGAGGCGGCGTGCGATCTCACCCTCGCGCCCGCCCGACAGCGCGAGCAGGCCCTCGTGGTGCTGCTCGAGCAGCGCATGTGTGAACCGGGGGACGCGCTTGGTCCCGTCGAGATTCGCGCGGGAGACGAGCCTGCACAGGCTCCGATAGCCGGTCGCGTCCCGGGCCAGGAGCACGAGGTGCGGCCCGCGCTGGCGCTCGGCGATGCCGCGCAGGTCCTCCTTGACCACGGAGCGATGACCGGGCAGTCGCGCCCGCTCGGCGCGAGGTCGTGCCGGCAGGCCCTCCGCCGGCGCTGGCTCCGGGAGTGCCGGCCCTCGCTTCCGTGCCCCGCCCCGCGATGTCCTTCGAGCGGGAACCACCACGCCCGCCGAATCCGGTGCCGCAGGGTCGATCAGCTCGATCTCGATTCCGATGACAGGACGCACCCCCGCCGCCCTTGCCGCGGTCGCGAACCTGACCACGCCGTACAGCCCGTCGTGATCCGTGACGGCGAGCCCGGAGAGGCCCAGCTCGGCCGCCCGTTCGGCCATGTCATCCACCGTGGATGCCCCGTGCAGGAACGAGAAGTTGGAGTGGCTGTGGAGCTCGGCGTAGGTGGGTGACATTGGCTCGCCCGTCTGGCTCTCCGCGACCAAGGGGGCTCCTCAGCATAGAACAAACGTTCTATTCGATGCAACGCAACACGACCCTGATCCGTATCGTCTGAGGGCCGTGGAAATCGACATTCGCAGCCTGGCCGCTGTCGTGACGAGGACCGCCGTGAGTCTTCTGATCGCGGTTCTCCTCATCCTCGTCCTCCTCCCGGCGGCCCTCGCGGCGAACAGCCGGTAACCACGCATCCGATCCCCGGGCACCTCCAACCCCGGGGCGCGGTGACCGGTCGAAGGCCTGGTGAGCGGGCAGTCGACCAAACGAAAGGACCCCGTCGCTACTGGGGGCGACGGGGTCCCTTCATGTCCGGCCGTACCATCGAGCGCATGCACGGAACCCGCTCGATCGCAGCCCCGCTCGCGGCCTTTGCGATCGCACTCGTCGCGGCCGGCTGCATCGGCGGCCCCGTCGGCACCGTGCAGTCCGCGACGGCCGCGCCACCGACCGGGCAGACGCCGGCCGTGACGCCGGCAACCTTCGCGCCGACGCCGAGCCTGCCGGCCCAGTCCGCCACTCAGTGGGGTCGCATCTGGGATGCGCTGCCACCGTGGTTCCCGATCCCATCGGGCGCCAAGCCGACCGACACCGGCAGCGGCTCGCTGACGGCCGAGCTGACCCTTGCAGCCGGATCGACCGCGGCAACCGCCGCCGGCTTCTTCTTCACCGAGTTCCAGAAGGCGGGCTTCGCGGCCGTGAACCATGACGGCCCGCTCGAGGACGGGAGCTTCGTCGTGACGGTGACCGGCGGCTGCGCGATCGAGGTGCGGGTGGTGCCGCTCGGCGACCAGTTCGTGGCGCGAATCCTGTATGGCGCGGCCTGCCCCTTCGAGTAGGCCCGCGGCCACCGACAGTCAGTCGTACAGACGCTCGAGATGCCAGGTGCTGGCCACCCGGTCGAAGTAGATCAGCGCGAGCCAGTGCTCGCCGACGACCTTGAAGTAGTCGCGGGCGATCGGCGCGCGCCACCACGATTCCTCGATGCGCCAGTGGTTGCAGACCTCCACCGGCTCGTGCCGGTCAGCCCAGGCGATGGCGACGACGCGGCCGTCATCGACCTCGACGCGGATCGGTGGGTGGCCGCGTAGCAGGCGCGTCATCGCGTGCCGGCCCCGACGTCGCGCCAGGCCCAGCGGCCCTCCGGGAGGGGCGCCTCGGGGTCCGTGACCTCCACCCGGCGGATGCGGTCGTCGCCGTAGGTCAGGGCGAGGCGCGCCAGCTGCCAGGCGAGCCGCGCACCGTGCAGCGCCTGCGGGACGAACAGCGGGAGCTGCTGGCCGGCCGCCGGGCTCGCGCCGTTGAGCTCCAGCTCCAGGCGGGCGACGGCAGCCGTTGGCGGCGTCCGCTCCAGCTTGGCGAGGAGCAGCCGCTCGATGGCCTCCGCGTCGGCGGTGGGCTCGGGGAATCGGGTCTCCACCACGAGCTCCGCGGGAGTCCCGGACCGGGCGAAGGCGAGGTCCAGCTCCAGGCGCAGCCGGCCCTGCTCCGCGGCGAGCCCGCGCGCCGCCAGATTCTCACCGAGCGCGACGGCGAGGCGGCGGAGCACGAACCGGATCGCCTCCAGCTCGGCGACGGCGGGCTCGATGGGCAGCCCCAGGACCAGGCGCTCCGGCGTGCGGCGGGGTCGGAAGGGATCCACCTCCTCGCCACGGGAGCGAGCGCCGATGCGGGCCCCCTCCTCGCCGAACCTCGCCACCAGCGCCGACGCGGCCAGCTCCGCCACCTGGCCGATCCGGCGCAGGCCGAAGCGTCGCAGCCGGGCGCGGATGTCGCCGTCCGGCGTGAGCAGCGACGCCGGGAGGGGCGCGAGGAACGTCGCCTCCGCACCGGGCGGCACGGAGATCAACGCGCCCGGCTCCGCGGCAAGCGCCGCCACGGTGGCCGCGAAGCGCGTGCCGGCGATGCCCGCCCGGGACCGGCCGGCGAGGGCCGGCTCCAGGGCCGCGCCGACCCGCTCGACGAGTGCCGGCTCGGGGCCCCACAGCCCCTCCAGCCCGTCGATCTGGGCCTCGAGCAGCCCGAACGCGACGTCGCCCGGCTCGGATGTCCCGGCGATGGCCGGGCTGAACCCGGCGAGACGCTCGAAGGCGGCCTCGAGCTCTGCTCGATCAGCCTCCGGATCCGCATCGAGGAAGGTCGCCTCCGGCGCCAGCCGGTGCGCCGACCCGAGCGGCATCCCGCGCCGGACGCCGAGCGCCCTCGCGGCCGGATCCGCGTCCAGGACGTTCCCGTTCGACCACGGCTTCCCGCCGAGGACCACCGGCCCCGCCGGCCATGAGCCGGAGGGCAGGCGCCGCTTCGCGAAGTCGAGGAGGAGGTGCTGGCGATGGAGATGGAGGAGTCGCATCGTTCCGTATCCCGGGCACTGGGATGGGGGCGGTTGTGGCGGCACTGAACAGCTCGTCACGCCGGAGGCAGGCGTCGCGCGCCCCTCCGTCGGCGTACAGGATCCGGAGGGTCGCCCGCCGGCCGGGTGGGCCGGCGCGATTGCGCGCGACCACCACCTCCGTTCGCTGGCCGACCACGTCCCGGCCGAGCCGGATCCACGATCGACGGGCCAGCTCCAGCCGGATGCCGGTCGCCTCGCCGACGGCGGCGGCCAGGCCGCCCCGCGCGTCCGACTCGAGTACGACGAGCGTGATCCCGGCTCGGCGCGCGAGCGCGGCAAGCCGCCCGAGTCGATCGGCGAATCTCGCCTCCGTGGCACCGTTCCGGGTGCCGGGCGCAGGCCTGGGCAACCGAGCCGGCAGGTCGATGACCAGCAGGTCCACCGCACGACCCGCGAGCAGCGAGCCGGCGATGGCGAGGCCTTCCTCCGGGTCCGCCGGGGTCAGCACGACCAGCCACTCCGGCCGGATCCCGCGCGCGACCGCCTCCACGGGATCCAGCGCCTCGGTCAGGTCCAGCCAGGCCACGATGGAGCCGGCCGCCTGCGCCTCCGCGACGAGCCGCAGCGCGAGCGTGGTCCGCCCGCTCGATGCGTCACCCCGCAGCGACACCCCCATGCCCCTCGGTACGCCGCCGGGCCCGAGGATGGCATCCAGCTCCGCGAACCCCGTGGAGAAGATCCGATCCGGGTCAAGCTCGCGGCTCGGCGCACCGCCCGGCTGCTCCAGCGGCACGGTGGCGAGGGCGCCGACGACCTCGCCGGCGTAGCCGGGCGCGGCCGCCCCCCAGCGCGATCGAAGGGTCGCCAGGGCTGCGTTCAGGTCCGTCGAGGGCGTCGCCATCGCCCTCAGTATCGAACAGATGTTCGAATGAATCAAGAGGGCGCGCGGCTCGATTTCCGCCACATTCCCACCCGGCTCACGCTCGTCAGCCGGTTCGTGACACCTGCCCACTGGGCGGTCATTCGTGAGCGAATCCGCGCGCGAGCCCGTGGTCAAGTCAATCAGCCGAGCGCCCAGCCCCGTGACCAACGTGAGCCTCAGGCAAATCTGACCGAACAGCCGGCCGGGGAGTCCGCCGAAGTCGGAGCCGAGGGGGTCCTGTTAGACTCCGCGACCGCGTGGGGATGTAGCTCAGCTGGAAGAGCACCGCGTTCGCATCGCGGGGGTCAGGGGTTCGAGTCCCCTCATCTCCACCATTCTCACCGCGTGGGTCGGTTGGGCAGGTGGTGAGCCCAAGGGTCTGTAAAACCCTCGTCTTCGACTGTGGCAGTTCGATTCTGCCCCGGCCCACCAAGCACTCCGAGCGGCTCGGTTGGCGCCTGGACGCGCCACCCATTCGTCGCCGTGGGATCCGGCAGAGTCCTCCCCCCATTTCCCCGCGTCGTGCCAGCTCGCACCGGTACGACGGTCACGCCCAGAGGGGCCAAAGGGCCCGACCCCTGGTGCGGTCGGGTGGGGAGCGGTGCGGTCCAGTGCACTCTGGACCGGTGCTTCCGTACCCCGCCCTCTCGGGACCTTCAGGTCCACGACGATGGTGTGCGTGCGCCCTAAGGTCCCCCTCACGCCTGCCGCCATCGGCATTCGCCGTGGCAAGGCCGCACTTATCTGCCGGCCCGATCAGGGCCGACGAGGGAAAGGGATGTCGCCCAAGATGCACTGGAGAACGAAGCTGGGAGCCCTGCTCGCGGCAGGGGGCCTGGTCATGCTTGCGGCCTCCGCGGTCGTCGCGGCGCCGCCGACCTACACGTTCGACGTGACCAAGACGGCCGACCCGGGGGCCGTGCCCGCCACCGGCGGCGACGTCGAGTACACGATTTGGGTCGAGAACACCGGAACCGGGTTCTTCCAGACCGTCGTCGTCGACGACGGCATGGCCGGCTGCACCCTCGGCGCCCCGACCGGCGACGACGGGGACGGCAAGTTCGAGCCCGGCGAGACCTGGGCGTACTCCTGCACCGTGACCGGCGTGACGCCCGGCACGCAGAACACCGCCTCGGTCAACGGTTGTCATGACCTGAGCGCCTGCGTCAGCTCGCACGACTTCACCGACACCGGTTCGGTCACGGTCACCGAGGGCGACCCGGCGACCCAGCCTCCGGCCACCGAGCCGCCGGCGACGAATCCGCCGGCCACCAATCCACCCAGCGGCACGCCGAACCCGACGAGCGCGGTCGCCGGCGCGACCCAGCCCACGACGGACGCCGAGCTCGGCGCCGCGAGCGCTGGAACCGGGACCAACGGCCTTCTCCTCGTCATCGCACTCGGCATGCTCCTTGCCAGCGTGGTGCTGGTGAAGCCCGCCAAGCCGGTCCGCCAGCGGTAGCCGCCGCTCGGACGCATAGCCTCGTGATCACGGAGGGCCCGGGGAACCGGGCCCTCCTTCGTTGTCCCCTCAGCCCTCGTCGGGCGCCGGGTCCAGCGCCGAATGCAGGGCGTGGGAGTTGCGCCGCAGCCAGGCGCGATCCGCGAGGTGGCTCGGGCGGCGGCTCGCAACGAGGGCCCAGAACCCCGGCCCATGCCCGAAGGCGCGCAGGTGGGCGAGCTCGTGGACGACGACGGTCTCCAGCGAGGCCGGTGGCGCCAGGACGAGGCGCCACGAGAACATCAGGCGGCCGTTGCGCAAGGCGCTCCCCCATCGACTGCGCGGGTCGCGAATGTCGACCTTCGTCGGCCGGACCGACAGCGCCCCTGCGTGGACCTGCAGCGCCGCATCGATCGCCTCGCTCGCCCGCTCGCGCAGCCACGCGGCCAGGATCCGTTCGAGCGGGCGACGCTCGCCGGTCCCGAGCGAGATCACGAGCTCGTCCTCCGCGTCGCCGCCGGAGCGCTCGACGGTCGATCGGCGGCCCGCGACCGCGTTCGGCCGCACGCGGACCCGATGGAGCTGGCCGCGATAGAGCATCTGGCCACCGTCGCGCGCCCCACCCCGGACCCGTGCCGCGTCTCGCTCCCGTGCCAACCCGTCGAGGTGCCGAAGCACCCACGCCTCGCGCTCGCGGAGGAACGCCTCGACGTGGCCCTCGGGCCGCGCCCAGCCCCGCCTCGTCGGAGGCGGAACGGACACGACCAGCCCGTGACGTTGGTCGATGGTGACGCGCAAACCCCTCGATCTCGCGGAGTGCCGTAGGCGATACTCCACGGATCGTCCGCCGAGCCGAACGCTCCGTGTCAGCGGCTCGGATGAAAGGGTCGCCGGATGACGCATCGCGGGACATCGTGACAGGCCAGCGGCGCATCCGCGGCAGGCTGGATGACGACCAGCACGACCGGCAGGTCGGTGCTGACCGCCAGCCCGCGGCCAACCACGTGGAGCTCGAGGAGCTGTCCGTCGCCCGCGTGGTTCCGAGAGGACGCGCGCGCATCGGCCTGCCTGCCATCGTGGCCACCGGCAGCCTCGCGGTCCTGCTCGCCGCGGGGTTCGGGGCACTCGGAGGGAAGCCCAGCGCGAGCCAGGCGGCGGCGGCCGCCAACGGGAGTGGCACAAGCTCCGCCCGCCCGGGACCAACGGTCCCGGGGCTGGCGCCCGGCGTGACGCCGGCTGCAACGCCGTGGACGGCCTGCGGCGCCCCGCCGACTGCTGCCCCGAACGTTCTCCTCGAGGTCGACGGGATCCCATACCCGGGAGACATGGAGGTGCTCCAGGCCTCGGGTGGCGCCATCCCTGCCCCGAGCCCGATTCCAAGCCGAGAGCGCCTGTTGGTGTCAACCAACGTTCCGGCCGCCCTTTGGATCGTTGGTGCCGCGTGCGCCAACGCCTGGTCCATCGGGTTCCCGTCCGCCACCGTCGATGACCTTGGGAATGCCGGCCTTAACCCGCTGTATGCGTCGCAGAACCGGTTCGACTTGTTCCTTGCGCCATTCGGCGGGCTCAATGCCGACCTGACGGCGGACCTCACCTTCCAGACCCTGGCAGTACGGGCGACATGGCACGTCGCCGTGCAGCCATACGAGCACCCGAGCACCTACATCGCGACCCGGTCGGAAGGTGAAACTCCAGTCGAAGGATGCAACTTCGCGGTGACCCTGGACAACGGCTGGACGACCGCGGGCGAGCCATGTGGTGACGGCAGCGGCGACGTGCGCGAGCGGCCCGACGCGGCCATCCCAGTCATCGCCGGCGAATCACTTTCGTTCGCCGTCAGCCAGTGGACGATCCTGTCCGCGAGCATTCGTTGCGGCTCGCTCGATGGGTACGTATTCGTGGGCGACCCGGCCGCGACGTGTGAGGAAGGCGAAGCCGTCGTGCCCGCGGAGGGCGTGCCGACGGAGGTACGGTTCGTGGCCCCACACGCGAAGGGGAGGTGGACGCTGGCGATCGATGCGTGCGCTTCGATGAATGACTGGATGGGCACCAGCCAGGCCTGCGGGACCTGGTTCGCGGACGTCGACGTGGCGGCCTCGAGCGGGCGCTAGCTGTAGTCCCCCAAGACGTTGGTGACGGTCAGGCGGCCAACGTGACCACCAACCGCTGCCGAGGCGTCTGACCGCCGAGCCCGAGATGCGGGCGCTCGTCGTTGTAGTAGCGGACGAAGCGGTGCAGGGCAACCTCGCGTTCGGCCGAGCTGCTGAAGACCTCGACGTAGAGCGATTCCGAGA
>JACPOS010000018.1 GCA_016191395.1 Chloroflexota bacterium | reverse complement strand
TGGAACACCCGTCGCCTCCACGAAGCCTGCGGCGACGTCCCGCCGGCCGAGTTCGAGGCCGCCTACCATCAACTACAGGCGACCAACGAGGCCGCCTGACATCCAATCAGCCGAGTCTCCACGAAACCCAGTGCGGTTCATCGTGTATACGGCCCACTTCTTGGGGCTCCCGATCCCGGTCACGGGCTACTACATCAACTCGTTCCCATACGCACCATTTGCCAAGCCAACGCTTGTCAGCGCGAATTCACCCCTGGCCAGTTTGACCTACGCCTACGCATGGGACGCATACATGGGGAAGTACGCGTGGACAGTGAACGGCAGCAAGGGCTTCTGGGGAGACGCGACCGTCATCGTGAATGGCTCGGGTAAGACCGACACCCGGGTCAGCGGCTACTTCCACGGCGGCACCGGGACTGGCCACTCGACCGACGAGAACGCGATCGACCTAGTCTCGGTGCAGTAAGCAGCTTCCCTGTCCCCTGGCGGTCATAAGGAGTTTCGTGTCTGTTCTTCGGCCTCTGAGGGGACTACTCGCAAGGCTAGGGCTGGTGATGTTCGCCGGCTCTAGCCTTGCCATCGGCCTTGGATTGTTGTATCCGGTCCAGAGGAGTCTTGACCTCGGGCGATACAGCGCGCCTATGTACCAGCATGAGGTGCAGGGCGTCTTCCCGGCCGACACGGCCGACGCGGTGCTCGAGGCGCTCGGCCCGCGCTCGTGTCTCGTCGCACTTTGGCACACCGAGTTGAGTGCCGGGTCGATGTCTGCAGGGCCAACCGAACTCGACGCGATGTCGCCTGCGTGCTCGAACGGGGTGTCCCGTTTCCCATCGGCAGCGAGAATCGCAGCTGGAGACGTAGCTGACGCTGCCTGGCTCGATGTGGGTGTCGATGCGGCCCGCGCCCTGAACGTGTGGACCGGCTCCGAGGTGAAGGTCAGTGTTGGCCCTGGCATCGAGCCAGTCGTGTTGACCGTCCGCGACATCTATGCAGTCCGCGCCACCGGTTTCGCCTTTACGGCAATGGCACCTGCGCAGGTCCTTTTCGCGCACCTGCCCACCGGCGTCGACCCCGGATACAGCATCGGTCTCACGGATCTGCTGCCCACGGAAATCGAGGCGCGTCTGGCCGCGAGCCCGGTGCGCCCCGAGCTCGAAAACGCCAAGGGCTACCCTCCGATCATCGTGTCCGAAAGGGATCTGGCCGATTCCGCCGCGCAGCTTTCCATGAACTCACTGGGCCTCGTTCGGACCATCGGCGCATTGGCCGCGATCGGCGTCATCCTCATCATGCTGCGCGAGCTCGATGTGTTTCGGCGGGGGTCGCAGCGCACCATCCAGGTGGTGTACCGACTGGGTGGCAACCTCTTGGCAAGTGTTGCTAGCGCCTTCGCAGCTGCCACCGCCGTCGCCGTTTTGGCCATCAGCGGGGCCATCTTCCTTGCTCGGTTGGCATACTCCGGTGGCGTGCTCGCCAGCACCTTCCCACCCGACCTCGAGCCGCTCGTCTTCTTCATCTGGCTGGGTACCGTCATGTCGGCCGTTGTCTTGACCGCGCTGATGGCGCGCCTTACCTATCGGCAGACCGGGATATGACATGCGTCAGCTAGCCGTTTCCTGGCGCACCCTCGCGAGTCATCTCAGGCGGACCGAGCTCGTCAGGGATCTTCTCGTTCTCATCGCCGTCGGTACCCTCGCGGCGTTTGTCGTCCTGTTCACTGGCCGAGTCGTGTTTGACAACCTGGTCCACGAGAGCTCACTGAGCTATGCGGCGCTCGTGGCCGATGCGCGGCCTGGACTCGGCGATCTTGCGATCACGAGCTACAAGGACGGCGGCGTCGCGCCATCCTCGGGTACCGACGACATCGCCGCGTTGCAGCGGACGGTCGACGCAACAGTTCTGACGTACGGGGAGGGGGAACTGTCCGACGCGATGAGGCTGTTCGGCGGAGCCACGATTTCGGGAGCGTTGTGCGACAGCGGGATCGGTCTCGATGAGGCCACAGCCGCGAACCTGTCCGTAGGCGTCGGAGACGAGGTGACCCTCTGGTGGCCGGCAGACGCGTCGGCCCGGCCTGCGCGGGTACCCGTCTGCGGTGTCCTCAACCCGTGGCATCCAGAAGCGAATCTAGGAGCACGGGGCTACGTGGTGACGAGCGCGGCACTTGTTGAATCCATGGCACCCGGCATCCTCTCGTCGATGGCCGGGACCATCACCGCATACTGGTTCTCGGCGGTGCCTGAAGCGAGCTTCACCAAGGCCCACGTCGTCGAGAGCGTCATCGCGACCAACGCAGGCTGGACCGCCTTCGTGTGGCTCGTCGCCTTCATCGGCGTTGGCCTTTGGTCGTTTGGTGCCATCCGGGTCTGGAACGGCTTCCGAACGAGCCTGAGCGAACCCTGGAGAGTGCTCCTTGGGCTGGGCGTACGACCAGCGCTGCCTCCGCTCTTCGTGCTGGTCGTCGTTACGATCATGACCGTGCTTGCGAGCTGGGCTTCTGCCGTCATCGCCCGGACGTTCGTGCTGTCCTGGACCAGCCTGTACGTGACATCCCAGGAGATCTGGTTCGTCGCGGCGATCCTCGGTCTGGCCGCTCTGGTCGTTTCGGCCTCGTTCGTCGCACGCTATGTGGCTCGCGCGTGACCGCGCAGCGCGATCCATCGGCTGAACAACCGTCGGTGGCTGATGCGATTCGCCTGCGCGGCGTCTCCTTCGCATTCCGGAAGGGCCGGCGAACGGTGCCTGTCCTTGAGTCATTCAACTTGTCCGTCGCGGATGGGGAGATCGTCGCGCTTCTTGGGGAGTCTGGACAGGGGAAGTCCACGGCCCTCTCGCTCGTTTCCGGCGAGCGCGTTCCAGACGGGGGCTCCGTCGAGGTCCTTGGCTTTGACCTTGCGCGGATGAGCCGCGACGCGCGTGCCCAGTTCCGCCTCGCCAACATCGCCCAGATCTACCAGGATTTCCAGCTCCTGCCCATGCTGACCGCCGTCGACAACGTGGCTTTGCCGCTCTCCTTGAGGGGGATGCCGCGCGCTCGAGCCACGGACATGGCCCGCAGCGCCCTTGCCGACGTTGGCATGGCACGACGACTGGAGCACCGTCCGGGTGAGCTTTCCGGTGGGGAACAGCAACGCGTGGCGATAGCACGCGCCGTCGTGTGTGAGCCCAAGGTGCTCCTCGCGGACGAACCTACGGGTTCGCTTGATGCCGACCGGCGTGACGAAATCCTCAATCTCATGCTCGAGGAGCTTCGAGGAACCACCACGATCCTCGTGACGCACGATCCCGCAGTGGCGGGCCGCGCACATCGCACTGTGCTGATGAGCTAGTTCGCGGCGCTGGGTCGGGGAGAGTGCGCAAGCTAGGCCGCTGGGTACGCCCCGATTGCGGCGGCGATCGTTTGCCGCCAACTCTGCTCGGCGTTTTCGGCGCCATGACAGGCTTCTACTACAGCGCGAGCGACGGCCGGGGCCGGAGTTAGGCGGTGGGCTCAGGCTGGCGGGTCCTCGAGCCGCCAGGTGGACCGGCGATCTACGCCAACCTCCTCCCGCGCGACGGCCGAACCTGCCGGATCGGTGTGATTTTGGCGTGCTGCTCCCTCAGCACGTCGTTGGACGGGTGCTGGTACGGCTCCTGGCTCTCCGGCCCCGCGTGCCCCATGATCAGCTGGCTGACCCGCGGATCCATGCCCCGCTCTGAAGCCGTCGTGCCGAAGAGGTGGCGCAGCCGGTGGAGCCCGAACCGCCCAGTGCCGCCGCCGCGGACGTACTCACGGCTGACTGCCTGGTAGATCCCGTTGGTCGTCATCGCGCGGCCGGTCTGGGCTGAGACGAAGAGGGGATCGTCGGGCCGAGTGGCGCCGAACTGCACGCCCGACAGGATCGGGCGCTCGCGGCGGAGATAAATGCGGAGGTGAGCCACGGTTTCCCGTGACAGGGGGATCCACCGCTCACGGTCCTCCTTGGCCTTTCGCACGTAGGCCGACGCTTCGTCGAGGTCGACGTGACCGATCGACATCCGGGCCGCCTCGCCGGTGCGAATGCCGACGTCAGCCACGAGCCAGATCATGGCCTGGTCCCGCTCTCGGGACGCCCGTTCCAGGCTCGTTCGAGCCCGCTTCTCCGTGCCCTCGAGGAGCGTCTCGATGTCGGCGACCTTGCCGAGCTTGAGGACACGAACGCCCTTTCGCGGCATCGGTCCGCGCTTGCCCCCGGCGAGAAGGTCGGTCGGGAAGTAGTCCTCGGACACGAGCCAGCGGTTGAAAGTTCGGATTACGCGCGTGTACTTGTGGACCGAGTGCGACGACAGCGTCCCTGTGCCCTTTCGCTTGGGGCGCCGCTGCTGGGAAGCGATGTAAGCGACCAGGAGCTCGCGGCTTAGGGACCCGAGCACCGGCCGTACGCCGCCTTCGGCGAGCCAGGCCTCGAAGTAGGTCCAGTCGTACTTGTAGGTCTGCTCGGTGGCGTCGTTAATGATCGAGGCCGAACTCGCCAGGAACTCCTCAAAGAGCATGGCGAGCGGAAGCTCGGGATCGAAACGATGGGCACGGCCACGCATCTCCGGGTTCGCGCCCGGGCGCAGGTTCGGTGCTCCGTCGTATGGGAACGACACCGCGGCATCCCGCTGCCGGCGTCCGGTCAACCTCCCCGCTGGAGGTGGAAGCCAGCCCCCCGGCGGGGGACCATCAGGACTCGAAAGGCTTGAGCAGAATGTCAGCTCAATCGGGCTGACCGTGCGGGCAGAATGTCGGCTCCCTGTGGCACGGGAAGCCAGGAGAGGAATCGAGACCGGTCAACCGCACCGCACTGCACAAGACCGTACCGAGAATCGGTCTGGTGAGGGAGTGGAGCGGGAGACGGGATTCGAACCCGCGACATTCTGCTTGGGAAGCAGACGCTCTGCCGACTGAGCTACTCCCGCTCGGGAGGGCCACATTCTAGCGATGTGACCCTCCTGCCCATGTGTCAGCCGATCAGGTATACGACCGCGACAGTGACGGTCACCTCGGTCGTGCCGGGTTGCACGGGCGTCTGGACGTCCTTGCTGGGGGCGCCAGCCGCACCATAGCCGTAGTAGATCGGGTAGGGGACCGGCGCGACCGTCTCGCTGATCGAGGCGACGCCGGAGATGGAGACTCCCGCGGCGTCGGCGAGGGTCTTCGCCTTGGCCTTCGCCTGATCCATGGCGGCCTGGCGCGCCTGCTGCTCGGCGGCCGTCTGGTCGGCGACTCGGAAGGACACGCCATCGAGGCTCGTCGCGCCCGCCGCGAGGGCGTTGTCGATCGCGTCACCAAGCTTGCCAAGGTCGCGGACGGTGACTGCCACCGCGTTCGAGAGCTGGTATCCGGTGAGGCGCGGCGGGTTCGTGTTGAGGCTGTAGTCGTACACCGGCTGCAGCGACAGCGTCGTGGTCTGGATGTCCTTGTCCGCGATGCCGAGGTTCTTCAGGCTCGCGATGACGGCGGTCATGGACGTCGCGGCTGCCGACCGTGCCGCCTTGACGGTCTTGGCCGTGGAGCTCACGCCGATGCGGAGGTCCGCGGTGTCCGGGCTCAGGACGATTCGCCCGGTGCCGGAGACGGCGATGGTGTGCTCGTTGGCACCCGTTGGATCCGTGGCGAGGATCGGGCGGGTGGAGAGGAGCGGCCCGGCGAGCACCGCCGCCAGCATGCCCAGCGCCAGGCCGGTGGCGAGCCAGCCGACGCGCGAACCGGGAACGGGCAGCGAAAGAGAGATCGTTCGGGAGGACATCGCGAGGCTCCATCCGTGGGTGGATGCGGCGTATCCGGCCGCGTAGCCCGGAGACGCCACCCGAGGGCGGGCGGTTTCCTCAGTCGCGCGACCTACACTCCCGGGGACCCTGAGGTCCCCGAGGTCCCCCAGATCGTGCGAACCGCCGAACCCACGGACCATGCGAGCTCGCCGGCGCGCCCCGGCCCCGCTCGCTCGAGCTCGCGCTCATGGCTCGCGATCGGTGGTCGCTTCGTCGCCCTGCTCGGCGCCCTGCTGCTCCTCGGTGTGATCGCCGACGAGATCCGGGAGCAGGAGGCGATCGCGCTGGATATGGTCGCGACCCCGTTCCTCCACGGCCTTGCGACCCCGGCCCTCGACGCCGTGATGGCGGCC
Organism: Chloroflexota bacterium; assembly: GCA_016191395.1. Classification (GTDB taxonomy): domain Bacteria; phylum Chloroflexota; class Limnocylindria; order Limnocylindrales; family CSP1-4; genus UBA5189. Next base: position 33,907 of record JACPOS010000018.1, on the reverse strand, counting down.
ATCACCACGCTGGGCTGGTTCGTCGTTGCGCCGCTGTTCGTTCTGGGGGTCGCGTGGCTGGCATGGCGTCGCCACGGCGATGAGGCGCGCTTCCTTGCCGTTGCCGTCGTGGGCAGCGTGGCGCTGAACGAGACCATGAAGCTGCTCTTCCATCGGCCCCGTCCACAGCTGGAGTGGGCTGCCGTCCAGCCGGAGTTCAGCTTCCCGAGCGGCCACTCCATGAACTCGCTCGTGCTCTACGGCGCGTTGGCCGTCATCGTGTGGGCGCTGCGCGGCCGTCGAGCCGGATCCATCGCCGCCGCGATCGCGGGGATCCTCGTGCTCCTGATCGGCACGAGCCGGATCTACCTCGGCTACCACTACCTCTCCGACGTGGCTGGTGGGTTCCTGGCAGGTGCCGTCTGGCTCGCGATCGCGTACGCCGGCTTCATGAACCGCCGTGTGGTCGTGCCTGGTCAGGCGGCGGGTCCGGACGCGCCCTCCTCCACTCGTCCGATCCAGCCGATGAGGCCCTCGTAGTACGTGGCCTGATCGTCGTACATCGCCATATGGCTGCCGTTCGGGCAATGCAGGTAGGTGCCGCGAGGCAGCTTGCCGGCCATCATCCGCATCCACTCCGGGTCCATCGTGTCGTGCTGCGCGCCGATGACCAGCGTCGGCACCGTGATCCGCTGGAGGTCGTCGGTTCGATCCCAGGTCAGCAGCAACCCGCCGGCGCCGAGCTCGCTGGGGCCCTGGATCGGCACGTAGATGGACGGGTTGATCGCGGCAAACGAGCGGATGACCGGATTCGGCCATTGGTCGAGCGGGCGCCGGAGGACGTGGTGGACGTAGTGGTGCTCGTTGAGCAGCTCCATGTACCGGGGATCGGAGGTCGTGTCGGTCGCCTCGAACCGCTTGATCTCCGCGAGGACGGCCTGGTCCATCGCCGGCATCAGCACCCGCTCCGCGTACGGGTTGTACGCGGGTCCGCTGCTCATCATGTTCGAGATCACCAGGCCCTTGAGGTGCTCCTGGTGCTCCAGCGCGTACTCCATGGCGAGCCAGCCGCCCCACGAGTGGCCCAGCAGGTAGAAGTTGTCACTGTCGAGCCCGAGCCCGATCCGGACCTGCTCCACCTCGTCCACGAAGCGAGGGACCGTCCATAGGTCGGGATCGTCCGGCTGGTCGCTCCACGCCGAGCCCAGCTGGTCGTAGTAGTAGTACTCGATGCCCGCGGCCGGCAGGAACGAGTCGGACGCCTCGAAGTACTCGTGCGTCGCGCCGGGGCCGCCGTGGAGCAGCAACAGCTTCACGGTCGGGTTGTTCCCGACCCGCTTCGTCCAGACGCGGAACTCACCCTTCGGCGTCGTGATGGGGAGCATTCGGACGCCGCCCGCCCACGCGTCGTCGCGCCCGGTGTTGTCGAAGTAGTCGATGGGTCGCTGCACCGCGTTCAGCCTAGTCCGTGGATGATCCCGCGCGTGGCGAGATACAGGTCGCCGAACGCTCGATACCGACGGTCGTGGGCGGCCGATGCGGCCGGCCTCGGCCGGATGATCCGATCGACCGACATCCAGCCCGCGACGTCGTCAGGCCCGATGACACCCGATGCAAGCCCCGCAAGAAGCGCGTCGCCGCGCGAGGCGCCGATCGTGGCGCCCGGGACTTCCTGCTCGATCCCGCAGGCGTCGGACACCGTCTGCAGGAGCAAGGGGTCGGCCGTCCCGCCACCGACGGCGACGACCCGCGTGATCGGCGCGCCGAGCGCACGCATCGCCTCGAGGTTCGCCCGCGTCGCGTAGGCGATGCCACGGAGCAGGGCCAGGTACAGGTCGCCGCGACCCGAGCCGAGCGACAGGCCGGCCGCCACGCCGCGCGCGAGCGGATCGTTGATCGGCGTTCGCTCGCCCGAGAAGTACGGGAGGAAGAGCAGGTCTTCCGCGCCGGCAGTCTCGGCTGCGGTCGCCTCCGAGGACAGCGCCGCGAAGGCCGATTGCCCGCCGTCCTGCTCCGCCACCACGAGGTCCGCGGCGAGCTGATCCCGGAACCAGGCGAGCGCGGAGCCACCGGTCGCGAGGCCCGCCGCCAGCGCCCACTGGCCGCGCTCCGCGCCCGTCGTGAGCCAGAGCGAGCCGGCCCCGATCGCGCGATCGGTCACGAGGATGAAGAACGTGGTCGACCCGTACATGATCATGAGGTCGCCCGGGCGCGAGATGCCGACGCTCAACCCCTCTGCCAGGGCATCGACCGTGCCGACTGCCACCGGCACGCCCGCCGGCAATCCAGTCGCAGCAGCCGCGTCGTCGGTGACGACCCCCGCCACTTCGGCCGGCCAGCCGACCGGCGGCAAGCGGTCGATCGGGGTGATGCCGTCCGCGAACCGATCCGACCAGCCGATCGTGGACCGGTCGAACAGGGGATTGAAGTGGGATGCCGTGTGGGCGTCGATGACCATCGCGCCCGTGAGCCGGTGGACCAGGTACGTCGTCGCGGTCACGAACCAGCGGGCTGCGGCGTGGACGGCCGGCTCATGTTCCGCGAGCCAGGCGATCTTCGGTCCGGCCGCCTGGCTGGAGAGATCCATACCGGACCAGGCGGCGAGGGCATCCGCTCCGTGGCGCGCCTCGAGCGCCGCGATCTGCGCCGTTGCTCGCGTGTCGACGCCATACAGGATCGCGGACCGCAGCGGCCGGCCGGCGGCGTCGAGCGGCAGCACCGTCGGCCCGATCGCACTCACCCCGATGCCGGCGATCCGATCCCCGGCCGGCACGGCAGCGACGAGCCTGCGGGCGATCGAGCACACGTCCGCCCACCAGACGGCATCGGCGTCCTGCTCCGCCCAGCCTGGTCGTGGGACCTCCATCCCGTGCTGGGCGCGAGCCTCCGCGACGAGCGTCCCGTCGGGGCGGACCAGCACGCCCTTCGAGCTCTGCGTCCCGACGTCGATCCCGACGAGGAGCTCGCCCACCTCGCTCAGCCGACCGGTACGTCGCCGCAGAGATGCACCGCGATGCCCATGACGTCGAACATCGCGGCCTTCGCGGCGAGCGCGGCGTCCGCCGATGCGGTGTCGGTCCCGTAGGCAACCTGGATGTGGTTGGCCTTGTGCCTGGCCATCATCTGGTCGCGGGACACGCCGTGCAGGACTGCGTGCATGATCGGCCACTGCGGCGTGGTCGCCTGCCAGCGCCGCTCCGTCTCGGCGCGAGGGAGCTCCACGACCGTCGCGCGTCCCAGGTCTGCGTGCAGCTGGCCGTCCATCAGGAAGACGCGGCTCCAGACGATCTCGCCCGGCCGGCTCACGCCCTTGATCGTCCCGCCGCCGAGCCCGAAGTACACGGGCGGCTGGCGCTCGCTCACGGCGCCTGCGTAGCCACCGACCAGGTGCGCAGGAGGCACCGCACCGGAGATCTGGAAGACCCACACGAAGTCGTCGCCATACGGTGCGCCCCAGCGCACGTCGTGGAGGGTCGTCGCGGCGTCGAGACCCAGCGCGGACCAGACGCGGTTCGTGACCAGCGCGTCCACCGCAGATCCCTCATCCACCTCGTTGAAGTGGATCACCGGCCGGCCCCCGTACAGCTCGCGGTTCTCATCCAGCGCGAACACGGGCGGCCGATCGGCGTCGTTGAGCAGCCCCTCGGCAAGGTCGGACGCCGGGGCCATGTCCTTCAACCCCTGCTGGTACTGGATCCCGATCGCGTCGCAGCCGAACTGGTCCGCGATCCGCGTCGCGGCGATGTACAGCCGGAGCTGGTCCAGCACCTGCTCCTCGGTGAGCTCCGTCGCGCCGTCGCTCCCGAGCCGGAACTCCATGCCGCGCCCCGTGAGCCACGAGTACGCGTCCCGCGCCTCGCCAGCCCTGACCCGGCGCATCTCGGCGACGAGTGCGGACTGGCTCAGCCGCTCCTTGTAGATGCCGGCCGGGTTGAGGTGCTCGTCGTCGATGATCGCGTTGTACATCCCCATGCAGCCCTCGTCGAACACGCCGAGGATCGCCATCCGCTCGCCGAGCTCGCCCGCAAGGCGCCCGCCGAGCGCTCGAGCGGCGGCCGGAAGCGCCGACCGATCCAGGTCCCGGACGTGCGAGGTGTCGTGCTCGACCGTGCCCGTCTCGATCCAGCGTGCGATCGCCGCATCCGCGAACGGGTCCGTCAGGTCCTCGCCCCAGATCGTGCTGTACGGCCGGCCCATCTTGGTCAGCGACGCGTTGATGTTGAGCATGCCCACGAGCCCCGGCCACTCGCCGCTCCAGTTGGCGACCGTCAGGATCGGGCCGTGATGTCGGCGGAGGCCGGCCAGCACGTGGTGGCTGTACTGCCAGACCGCTTCGGCGACCACGAGGGGCGCATCGCGATCGATCCCCGCGAACACCGCCATGCCCATGCGCTGGCTGGAGATGAAACCGTGGCCGCGGGTCTCGTCCACCGGATGGGCGCGCCGGACCGTGGCGCCGTGCCTGCCGAACGCCGCAGCGACGTTCCGTTCCAGCTCGGCCTGCGCCGGCCAGCCGAGCCGGTTCGCCGTCTCTCGAAGATCGCCGGATGCGACCAGCGTCACCTCGCGCGTCATGGCATCCCTCCCTCCGGAACCGTGGTGGTGCTCGCGGCTCGCTGGCGCGCGTCGAGGGCGAACAGCACCAGGGCGACGAGGCCCACGAGCGAGACGACCAGCAACGTCTCACGCACGCCGAAGGCGACGGTCAGGAGCCCGCCGACGACCGGGGCGATCATGATCGCCGCGTTCGAGAGCGACTGGTCCACCGAGCTGAACGTCACGCCATGTTCGGCCGGGATCGTGCGCAGCATCTGGTCGAACATCGCGAGCTGCGCGCCCGCGCCGGCGACGCCCGTGACGAACGCGAGCGCGGCGACGGCCGGCAGCCAGCCGACGAATGACAGGAGCGCAGGGGCGATGGCGGCGGCGAGCAGCGACGGCAGCAGCGTCATCGTCGCGCCGCGGCGCCGGGCCAGCTGTCGGGCGACGAGGTAGCCGAGCACGCTGCCCGCCGAGCCCGCGGACCCGATCACGCCGATCCACGCATCCGGTGCGCCCACCTCGTGGACGTAGAACAGCGGCAGCACGGGCATGGACATCCCGATGCTCGCGACATACACGAACCCGCGCAGCTCGAACCGGACGAATGGCCGGTTGGCCACGATCAGCCGCCACAGCCCGGCAAGCCGCTCTCGGACCGGCGCCTGCGCCGAGCTGACGACGGGAACCTGGTCCGGGATCACGAGGCGGCTGGACTGGAAGTAGCTGCCCAGACCGGCGAGCGAGACGATCACGAGCAGGATCTCGAAGTTCGTCGGGAACGCGAAGGCGCTCAGGAGCTGGCCGCCCAGCGCCACGGCGACCGTCGCGACGACGCCGGCGATCGCCCATCGTCGGCCCAGGAGGTCGAAGCGGCCGCCGGGCCCCGCGGCTCCGTCCATGACCATCGCGAACCCGACGAGCGCGGCCGTCGAGGGCAGCGACGCGAGCGCCCAGACCGCGAGCAGCACGGGGATCGCCTGCTCGCGCGGGAGGATCGCGGCAACCGCGGCCATCACCGCATAGCTGGACCAGGCCACGAGCCGGAGCCGGCTGTACCACGGGACGATGTTTCGCCGCCGCTGCATCCACCGGCCGAACGGGATCGCGAGCGCGAACGCCGTGAACGCCGGCAGCGCGGTGAGCAGGCCCACGTCGTTCGCCGATGCGCCCAGCCGGAGGAGGAACACGGGCAGGAAGGTGCCCGACGCGTTCACGACCCCGATGAACACGGAATCGAGCTGAACGCGCCGCCAGTTCCCCGAGCGCACGGACGGGTGGGCCATGGCCGTGAACGCTACAGCGCCGCGGATCTCCGGCGCCCAGCCGTCGCGCGGCGGGGACCGCGCATCCCCGATGATGTCGTCCACATGCCCGCCAACATCAGTCGCCGAACGCTGTACATCTACGGTGGCTATGCGGTCGCGTTCGTGGTGGTCGCGATCACGAACGTGCTCGACCTGCCGCCGCTGGTGCGCTTCGCGGCCGCCGTGATTGCCCTGGCGGGTGGCGCCGTCGCCGTCGGCGAGGCCACGGAGCGCCTCTCGCGCCGCCTCTCACCCGCGGCGACCGGCGTCGTCCAGTCCGTCCTGGGCAACCTGCCCGAGCTCTTCCTGGCGATCTTCGCGCTCCAGGCGGGCCTCGTCGAGGTGGTCGCGGCCGCGCTCGTCGGCTCCGTGCTGGGGAATGCCCTGTTCGTGCTCGGGCTCGCCACGCTCGTGGGCGGGCTGCGCCACGGCAAGCTGACCTTCTCCGCGGCGGCAAACCGCCTCTACGCCACCGAGCTGTTGCTCGGGGTCGCGGCCCTGACGGTGCCGTTCCTCGCGACGCAACCGGGCGCCCCGGACTTCGGTCACGCCCAGGAGCTGTCCGCGGTCGTGGCCATCGTCCTGCTCGTCGTGTTCGCCGTGTCGGTCCCGATCTCGCTCCGCCTCGCCGCTGAAGGCCCGGCAGCCAAGCCGCACATTCCGGACGACGAGGACGCCTCCACGCCCGATGCGATCCATCCACTCCCGCAGACGCTCGCGCTCCTCGCCGTCTCGGCCATCTCCTCCGCCTTCGTGGCCGACTGGTTCGTCGAGGCGCTGAAGCCCGCGATGTCGACGCTCGGCATGAGCGAGGCATTCGCCGGCCTGATCGTCGTCGCGATCGCGAGCAACGCGGTCGAGAACCTTGCCGGCGTCACTTCTGCGGCCAAGGGCAACGGCGACCTGTCGATGAGCCTGATCCTCAACTCGGCGCTGCAGGTCGTGCTGTTCCTGACGCCGGTGATCGTGCTCCTGAGCTTCTTCGTCGCCCCGGTGCCGCTCACGCTGATCCTCAGCCCCCTGCTGCTCGGGACGCTCGCGGTCAGCGTCCTGCTGGTGATCTTCATCGTGACCGACGGCGAGGCGAACGCCTTCGAGGGCGCCATGCTCCTGGGCCTCTACGTGATCATCGCCGCCGCCGTCTGGTGGGGACCGCGGATCGGCGGCTAGGCGCCCCGGCCGGATCCGTGCACAATCGCGGCTCGATGACGACCTGGCATGAGCTGACGGCTTCCGGCGCCCCGATCGTGGCCGATGGCGCGATGGGCACGATGCTCATGGCCAACGGGCTGGAGTTCGGCGACCCTCCGGAGCTCTGGAACCTGGAGCACCCGGAGATCATCCGACGCGTCCAACGCGCCTACCTGGACGCCGGCGCCCAGGTCCTGCTGACCAACACCTTCGGCGGCAACCGGCTGCGCCTCGAGTTGCACGGGCGCCAGGATCGAGTGGATCAACTGAATCGCACGGCCGCGGTGCTCGCCCGGGTGGAGGTGGACGCCGCGGACCACCCCGCGATCGTGGCCGGCGACCTCGGCCCCACCGGCCAGATCATGGAATCGATCGGCGGCACGCTGACCCCGGAGATCGCCCGCGAGGTCTTCGCCGAGCAGGCGCGCGCGCTCGCGGCGGGCGGCGCTGACGTCATGTGGGTGGAGACGATGAGCGACGTCGACGAGGCGGTCGCGGCGATCCGCGGGGCGATGGATGCGGCACCGGGGCTCCCGGTCATCGCGACGATGAGCTTCGACACGCGCGGCCACACGATGATGGGCGTCACCCCGGAGCGCGCGGCGGCAGCCCTGCTCGATGCCGGCGCGGTGGCGGTCGGCGGCAACTGCGGGAACGGGCCGGAGGAGCTCGTGCCCGTCATCCAGCGGATGCGCAAGGCCTTCCCGGACGCGCTGCTCGTTGCCAAGGGCAACGTGGGCATGCCCCAGCTGGTCGGGATGGCCGTCCGGTACGAGACCACGCCGGCCACGATGGCGGACTTCGCGCGCCTCTTCCGCGATGCCGGCGCGGGCGTGGTGGGAGCCTGCTGCGGGAGCACGCCGCCGCATCTCCAGGCCATGGCCGAGGCGATCCGCTAGAACGGTCCGCGAAGGGACCCCTGCTAGATTCGAACGCATGGAACCGCAGGTCCGGTTCGCCGCGACCTGGGTCGGGCGGATCAGCTACCGCGAGGCGTGGCAGCTCCAGAAGGAGCTCGTGGCGCGGCGCGCGGACGGCGAGATCGAGGATCGGCTGCTCCTGCTGGAGCACGATGCGGTGCTCACCCTCGGGCGGCAGGCGGACAGCGCCCATGTGCTCGCGACGCCGAAGCAGCTCACGAAGCGCGGGATCGAAGTCATCCGCGTGGAGCGCGGTGGGGAGGTCACGTACCACGGCCCCGGCCAGCTCGTTGCCTACCCGATCATCCGGCTGGGTGACCGGGGCCTGCTCGTCCGGCCGCTCGTCGCGGCGCTGGAGGCGGCGATGATCAAGACCTGCGCGCGCCTCGGCGTCGAGGCCTTCCGGCGCGACGGTCACCCGGGCTGCTGGATCGAGGGCGACCACGGGCGCCCGCATCGCAAGATCGGGGCGCTCGGCCTGCGGATCGAACGCGGCGTCAGTTACCACGGGATCGCCCTGAACATCGATCCCGACCTGCGCGATTTCGAGCTGATCGATCCGTGCGGCATGCCGGGCCTCGTATCCACCTCGATCGCCGAGGAGCTCGGCCGGACCGCGGAGCCGCCTACGACCGCGGCCGTCGAGCGCGCGGGAGTCATCTTCGCCGAGGCGTTCGCGGGCGAGCTCGGCGCGCCACTTGCCTGGATCGATGCCGGTGTCCCCACGGCCGCTCGCGTGTCGGTCGAGGCCTGAGGCCATGAGCGCGGGCCTGTTCGAGCTCCGCAAGGACCCGATCACCGGCTGGTGGGTTGCCACGATCGTGGACCGCGACTTCGACCGGAGCCGGTTCGCGAGACCCGCCACGCCCGTCGACGACGGCGGCGACTGCCAGAACTGTCGCCTGCCGCCCGGAGACGGCGTGCGAATGCGCGTGCTGAAGGACTGCGCGTTCCACATGGTCGGCACGGAACACGAGCGCGACGAGCTGGACCGCGGCATCGCCCAGATCACGGTGGCGGATGCGAAGGCGGCCGGGAGCTGGCGCACCATCGCGGCGCCGCCAGGGGAGCACCGATCACTGGCCCAGGTTGGCGACGTCGCGGAGAAGATGCTGACCCTCGCTCGTGGCGCCGTTGCCGAGGCCGCCGCCGCTGGGCAGACGGACTACCTGCAGGTGGTCCAGAACTGGGGCGCGGAGGCCGGCGCCCGAACGAACCACCTGTGCCTGGACCTGTACGACCTGCCGTTGATCCCGCACCGAGTGGGCGAGGAGCTGGGTGGCGCGGCGCGCTTCGTCATCCGCGAGGGCGAGTGCCCGTGGTGCCGCCTGGTGCGCGAGGAGTCGCGGTCGCGTGACCGGCTCGTCTGGCAGGACTCGTCCACCGTGGCCTTCGCCCCGTGGGGCTCGCGCTCGCCGTTCGAGGCCTGGATCGTGCCGCGCGTCCACCAGGCGGACTTCGGGCGCGCAGACGACGCCGCGGTCCGCGCCACCGCGTCAGCCCTGCGGCACGTGCTCGGAGGGCTGGGCGTCAGCCTTGACGGACCGCCGTACAACCTCGTGCTGCACACGGCACCGTTGCGCGAGCGCGTGGACGCGACGTTCCATTGGCACTGGGAGATCCACCCGCGCCTGCGCGAGATCGCCGGCCTGGAGCTCGCGACCGGCCTGCCCGTCAATCCCGTTTCCCCGGAGGCCGCGGTGGAGCAGCTGCTCGAGCGCGGCATCACATGACCGCAGGCCGCCTCGTCCCTTGGGCTGATATCGCCGCTCACCGTCGATCCATCAGGACTGACCCGGCGGCACCCAGACGGGACGATCCACCCAGTTGTTCGAACGCGCTGCCAGCAGGCCGGCCATCTCGATCGGGCGTCCGGTGAGCCGCACCTGGGACCAGGACACCGCGCATGCCTTCGTGGAGAAGCTGTTCGGCAAGCACCAGCACGAGATCTACGCGTACCTGGTCCGCATGCTGCGCGACCCCGAGCTCGCGGCTGACCTGACCCAGGACGCCTTCGTGAAGGCGTACAGGAACTACGACACCCTCGAGAAGGACGAGAACGCGCGGGCGTGGCTGTATCAGATCGCTCACCGCGTGGCGCTGGACGAGCTGCGCCGCCGCAAGATCATCCGGATGGTGCCGTGGACGGGCGAGGCTCGCGGTGCTGCGCCATCCGCCGAGAAGCTGGCGATGGACCTGCGGCTGTCCGGCCCCCTCGAGCGGGCGCTCGCGCAGATCCCGGAGCGCCAGCGCGCGGCCCTCCTGCTCGCCGAGCTGCACGACCTCACGGGGCTGGAGCTGGCCGCGGCGATGGGCGTCAGCCACGTTGCCGCACGCGCGATCCTGACGCGAGCCCGCGAGAGTCTCCGGCGTGCCCTCGCCGCCGAGAAGGACGCCGAGCAGGCCGCCGAAGCGGAGATCGACGCCAAGTTCGCCGCGGAAGCGCGGGGCGATCGATGACCCTGCCGTTCCGCCGCCGGCATCACGATGACGAGGCGGCGCACGACCGCGCTCGCGCCCTCACGTCCACCGAGATGCTGGAGCCGCTCGATGACGCCGACGCGAGCTGGCTGGCGGGCCACCTCGAGTCCTGCGCCGAGTGCCAGGTGGACCGCGAGGCATTCCTTGCCGATCGAGCGCTGCTCCGCGGACTCCGCGCGCACACCCCGGAACCGCCGCGGGACCTGTGGGCACGCACCTCGGCCGCCATCGAGCGCGAGTCACGAACACGGCGTGGACGCGCGCCGGCACGTACCGCGCGCGCACGCAGCCTGCCGTTCGGCGCCGCCGCCGGTGCGCTCATCGTCCTCGTGGTGATCGGCGCATCGCTGATCCCGCCGATCGCGCCCCCGAGCTCCACGCCCGGCAATTCCGCGGTTGGCCTTGCCTCCCCTGAGCCGCAGGCAACCACGTTCGAGGTGACGGCCGGGCCAGTGGCGTACCTGCGGTCGAGCGCGGATGGCTCCTGGGAGTTCGTCAGTGCCGACGTCGACGGCGTCTGCCCGCGCACCCGTCCAAGCTGCCGGCCCCTTGCCGAGGACGAGCCCGGCCGCCCGCTCAGCCTCGCCGGCACCCCGGTCGGCGTCACTATCTCCCCGAACGACGACCAGCTTGTCGTCGAGGCGCACGGCACCGGTCCCGGTCCCGACAAGATCTACGTGCTGCCCGTCCCGTCCGCGAGCCCGGCAGCCACACCTGCGCCCACCGCCGGCGCGACCCATGGGATCCCCTCCGGCGAGCCACAGACAGCTGTCCCGGCGACACCGAAGCCAACGACACCGGGCCCATCCCCGACCCCGGTCGTCGCCCTCGAGATCGCGTCCGGCGTGAAGGTCGTCGGCGAGGCAGCCTATTCCGCCGACGGCAAGTGGCTTGCCTTCTCCGCCCGGCCGAGCGACGGGTCCTCCGGCCCGGACCTGTACCTCTGGACCGTCGGGCAGCCGACCGCGGTGGCCGTGACGACGGACCACCGAACGTACTTCTCGGCGTGGCTCGGCACGCAGGTGCTTGCCAGTCGCGTCGGCGAGCCGGTCGTCCCCGCAGCCAGCGACGGCCCCACCGCGGCTCCCCAACGCGTCGAGGTGCATCCGTCGTCGTTCCTGCTTGACCCCGCAAGCCTTGCGGAGACCGCCATCGGGCAGTCCGACCTGTGGCTGCCCGTCGTCGATCCATCCGGTCATCGCGCCGCGTTCTGGTCAGGCACGCTCATGCCGACGGCGGACGGCCTCGACTGGCAGCTCGGTACCGGCAAGGTCGTGCTCTCGGATTGGTCGAGCGGACCGATTCCCGCGGCGACCGCCGACCCCGCGACGCCGGAGCCCACCGCTGCTCCCGCGCTCGGGCCGACCGGGACGGCCGTCACGGTCGTCTCCGACCGTGCGGCATCGTTCCAGGCCAAGTTCGACCCGAGCGGTACGCGCCTCGCGGTCTGGGTCGGCGAGCAGCTGAACGCCGACATCGGTCGCCTTCACCTCGTCGTCCTGGACCCGAAGACCGGCGCGATCGCCGAGGGGCCGGAGCCGCTGGCGGGAACGCCGGCGCTCCGCAGGTTCTCGATCGGCATCGGGCGGCTGGCGTGGGTCACACCCAGCGGCCAGGACGGCCAGGACAGCACGGTGCAGGTGCTCGGCTGGTCCAGCAACGACTTCGGCGAGATCCGGTCCATTCCCGCCAAGGCCCTGTACCTCGTCCGCTGAGGCGTCGCGGCACACCCTGTCCATGCCCTACAGTGGGCGTGGATGCGACCAAGCAGGACGGTCGCAAGAGCGGCGCTCACTGCCGCGCTTGCGCTCGGCGCACTGCCGGGGCTCGTCGGCTCACATGAGCCGAGCCAGGACCAGCCCATCGATGCAGCGCTGTTCGGACAGGTCTACCTCGCGACCACGCGCGATCGGCAGAGCGCCGGGATCTTCCTCCCGGATGCGGCGGGTCGGTCGGATGGCGCCCTGGATGGCCTCGACGTCTTCTCCGAGCCCGCGCCGGGCGAGCCGCTGTCCCCGGACGAGCGTGCACAGCCGAAGCTGAAGACGATCAGCCCGTCCTTCAAGTGGAAGCCGCCGCGATACTCCATGACCGGCTATGCGTCGTTCTACGACAACGGAACCACCGCGATGCGTGACGTTCCGCGCGGTACCACGATCGTCATCTGCGGCGCCGGCGGCTGCATCCAGACCGTGGTCTCCGACTATGGCCCGGCGAAGACCACGGGCAGGATCATCGACATGTACCGGCCGGACTTCTTCCGGATCTGCGGCTGCGGCTGGTGGTCCGGCACGACCACGGTGACGGTCCGGATCTACTGACGCTGGGCCGCTGGACCGTCGGCGCGGCGGTACACTCGCGTTGACCTTCGTTGCCCGGCCGCGTGAGCCGGTTGGTGGCCCCGTGAGGCCGGGAGGTGGCGCATGCCGAGTCGCCGGATCATGACCGCGGACGAGGTCCGCCGGGCGGTGATTCGCATCTCCCACGAAATCGTCGAGAAGCAGGCCGGCACGGCCGGGCTCGTGCTCGTCGGGATCCAGCGCCGCGGCGTGCCCCTCGCCCATCGACTCGCGGAGGCGATCGCCGAGCACGAGGGCGCGACCCTGCCCGTCGGTGCGCTGGACATCACGTTCTACCGGGACGACCTCTCCAAGCTTGGCCACTCGCCGCTCGTCAAGGGCACGGACGTGCCGTTCCAGATCGGGGGCGCGACGGTCGTGCTTGTCGATGACGTGCTGTACACGGGCCGCACCATCCGCGCGGCCATGGACGCGCTGCGCGAGTTCGGGCGACCGCAGGCGGTCCGCCTTGCTGTCCTCGTGGACCGCGGGCATCGCGAGCTGCCGATCCGCGCAGACCACGTGGGGAAGAACGTCCCGACCTCGCGCGAGGAGATCGTCCGGGTCCGCATCCGCGAGATCGACGACGAGGACGCGGTGGACATCGACCAGGTCGCGGCGACCGCCGGCGTCGGCGCGTGAGCGGAGCGATCGCGGGCGCGCCAGCCACCGCCGGTTCCGTACCGACCGAGGCGCCGGGACGGGCCTGGCCGCACCGCCACCTGCTTGACACGGACGCCCTGACCTGGCCCCAGATCCAGCTCGTCCTCGACACCGCGCGCCACATGGCCGAGATCGTGTCCGGGGCGCGGCCGCGCTCGACCGCGCTGCGGGGCATCGGCGTGACGAACCTGTTCTACGAGGCCTCCACCCGAACGCGCGTCAGCTTCGAGACGGCAGCGAAGTACCTGTCGGCGGACGTCGTCAACGTGTCGACCGGCGGATCGTCCATCGAGAAGGGCGAGTCGCTGCTGGACACCATGCGCACCCTCGAGGCGCTCGGCGCGAAGGTTCTCGTCATGCGCCATGCGACGTCGGGAGCGCCGTACCTCGTCGCACGCGAGTTCCGCGGCGCTGTCGTGAACGCGGGCGACGGTCGTCACGCCCACCCGACCCAGGCGCTGCTGGACCTGTTCACGCTCGTGCGCCGCATGCCCGGCGGCTCGCTCCGCGGCCGGAAGGTGGTGATCCTGGGCGACATCCTCCATTCCCGTGTCGCCCGCAGCAACCTCTGGACGCTCACGGCCGCCGGTGCCGACGTCTGGGTCTGCGGGCCGGCGACCCTGCTCCGCGGGTTCGAGGCGTGGGCCGCGGCGGGGGTCGGTGGCGAGCGACGGTTCACGGTGACGACGGATACGGCCGCCGCCGTCCGCGATGCGGACGTCGTGATGGCCCTCCGGATCCAGAAGGAGCGAATGGCCGCGGGCCTGCTCCCGTCGCTGCACGAGTACGCGGCGCGCTTCGGCCTCACCGAGGAACGTCTCATGACGGCGGCCGAGGGCTGCCTCGTGATGCACCCGGGGCCGATGAACGAGGGCGTCGAGATCGCCGCTGACGTGGCCGGCGGTCCGAGATCGCTGGTCACCGAGCAGGTCGCGAGCGGCGTCCCGGTCCGGATGGCCGTGCTGTCGCTCGTCGTCGCCGCCGCGGGCATCGGGGGAGGGGCGGCATGAGCGCGCTCGCGACCCGGCCGAAGGTCGATGCCGAGATCGGCAAGGCCGTGGACCTGGACCTGAGCGGGGCATGGCTGGTGGACCCCGCTTCCGGGCGCGAGGGACCGGCGGACGTGGTGGTCCGCGCAGGGATCCTGGAGTCCGTGACGTGGCTGGAGGCGGGCGACGGCGGCGCCGAGGACGACCGCGGGGTCGTCGTGGCGCCTGGCTTCATCGACCTGCACGCGCACCTGCGCGAGCCGGGCAACGAGACGGCCGAGACGATCGCGAGCGGGCTCGCTGCGGCCGCCCACGGAGGCTTCACCACCGTCTGCGCGATGCCGAACACGACGCCGCCGATCGATCGTGCGGCGATGGTGATTGCGGAGCTCGCCGGCGCGGCCGCGTCCGGCTCGCCGGTCCGGCTGCTGCCGATCGGCGCGGCGACGCTCGGGCGAGCGGGAGAGCAGCTGGCGCCACTCGGCGAGCTCGCGGACGCCGGCGTCGTCGGGTTCAGCGACGACGGCGCGCCAGTCCAGCATGCCGAGCTGTTCCGTAACGCGCTCTCGTACGCGGGCATGCTCGGGCTGCCGCTCATCGACCATCCGGAGGACCTCGCGCTCACGGCGGGTGCGGAGGCGAACGAGGGCCTCGTCGCCACCGTCCTTGGGCTCAAGGGGTGGCCGGCCGCGGCCGAGTCGAACGCGGTCGCGCGCGACATCGCTCTGCTCGCCGAAGTGGTCCGCGACGTCCCGGGCACCCGCCTCCACCTGACGCATCTGTCCACGGCGGGGTCCCTGGATGCGGTCCGACGGGCAAAGGCCGCGGGCCTGCCGGTCACGTGCGACGTGACGCCACACCACCTGGCGCTGACCGATGAATGGATTGCCGGTGCGCGGCGATTTGCGTGGGCGGCGCACGGCGAGGACGGCGAGGCGCGCGACCCGTGGCGCGATCGGGGGCTCGTCGCGGCGCCGTACGCCAGCTCGCTGCGCGTCAATCCGCCGCTGCGCTCCGCGGTGGATGCGCGAGCGTGCCTCCAGGCGCTCTTGGATGGCACCGCGGACGCCGTCGCGACCGACCACGCGCCGCACACGCAGGTCGACAAGGACATGGAGTTCGGGCTGGCGAAGCCGGGGATCGCCGGCATCGAGACCGCTCTGGGCGTGCTCCTGGAGGCGGTGGACGCCGGCCTCCTGCCCCTGTCCCGGCTGATCACGGCGCTGACGACGGGGCCCGCGGGCGTGCTTGGCGGCGTGGTCGAGCCCGGATTCGCAATCGGTGCGCCGGCCGATCTCGTCGTGTTCGATCGCGCCGAGCGGTGGACTGTGGGACCAGATTCGCTGCGGACCCGGGGCTGGGGCAACCCACTCGCGGACCGGTCGCTGCCCGGCGTCGTGCTGCTGACGGTCGCGGGCGGACGCCTCGCCCACGGCTAGGATGTCGGCGATGGCGAAGACCCCGGCCCTGAACGACGATTACGAACGGCGAGCCTACTGGCACGCCACGATGCCGCAGCTCCCGGATCGGAGCGGCCGTGATCTCCCGGATGCCGTCGATGCGGTCGTCATCGGCGGTGGCTACACGGGCACCGCGGCGGCGCGCAAGCTCGCGCTCCAGGGCGCCCGGACGATCCTGCTCGAGGCGAACACGCTCGGCTGGGGCGCGTCCACGCGCAACGGCGGGATCGCCCACCCGGGCTTCAAGTGGGGACCGGAGACGCTCGTGAAGCGGCACGGCCGCGAGCTGGCCCACGCGCTGTACGCGGAGACGGTGCAGGCGACAGATCTGGTCGCGGGCATCGTGCGTGACCAGGGCATCGATGCCGAGCTCCGGTTCAACGGCTATCTGGAGCTCGCGTGGGCGCGCAAGCACGCGGAGGACTTCCCGTCGGACGTCGCCTCGCTCGCCGAGGTCGGGACGACGGCTCGGGTCATTCGCCGCGACGAGCTCGCGACGGAGATCGGCACCACGGCCTATCACGGGGGGCTGGCAGTGGATGCCGGCGGCGTCCTGCACCCGGCGAAGTGGTATGCGGCGCTCGCCGGCCTCGCCGAGCGCGCCGGCGCGGAGCTCCACGAAGGCGTGCGGGCTACGTCGATCCGGCGCCAGGCGGACGGCCGGTTCGTGGTGGAGACGAAGCGCGGCGCGATTCTCGCCCGCGAGGTGCTCGTCGCCACCAACGGCTATACGGACGGCGTCGCGCCCACGCTCCGGCGCCGGATCATCCCGATCGGGAGCTACATCATCGCGACGGAGCCGCTGCCCGAGGATCTCGCCCACGAGCTGTCGCCGAACGGACGGGCGTACTTCGACACCCGCAACTTCCTGTCGTACTGGCACGTGTCGAAGGACCGGCGGATGCTCTTCGGGGGGAGGGTCAGCTTCCTGCCCACGACGGTGGATCGAACGGCCCGTCTACTGCACAAGCGGATGCTGGAAGTCCATCCGCAGCTTGCCGGCTTCCGGATCGAGTACTCGTGGGGCGGCAAGGTCGCGCTCACGATGGATCGCATGCCCCACATCGGGCGCGCCGGTGGCGTGATGTACGCGATGGGCTATTCCGGCACCGGCGTGGTCATGTCGAACTGGCTCGGGACGCGCGCCGCCGAGTGGATGGGCGGCGGCGAGGCCCCGGCGCTCGCGAAGCTTCGCTTCCCGATCGTGCCCGCGCCCTACGAGGGCCGGCCGTGGTTCCTGCCGTTCGCGGGCGAGTTCTTCCGCCTGCGCGATCGGATGGCCGCGCGCCAGAAGGTGTCCGACCAGTCCGAGGCCTAGCCGCGCTTCCGCGTGCTCCCGAATGACTGCGGGATGTTCGGGTGGTCATCGGTGAGGAGCGCGGGACCACCCGAAGGCGGGCTGCCGCACGAGTAGCAGGACGCCACGTTGGCGCCGTTCACGGACTTGCACGAAGCGCAGACCCACCACTCGGCAGCGAGGGTCGGCGCGAGCCGCCGGCCGGCCCGCTGGGCGATGAGCCGGCCCGTGATCCAGACGAGCAGGAGTACCGAGCCGATGGCGATCCCGAGCAGGATCGCGTACGTCGACAGCGGGGCCGGTGGCGCGGCCTGGTTCGGCGTGTACAGGCCCACGACCTCGCCGACGATGCAGCCGAGGCGAAGGTCAACCCCGGCCGGGCCGTCGGCGGGGAACCGCTCCGCGCACGTCGGTGGTCGCGCGGTCGCGGCCGGGTCGGGGCTTGGATCGGCGGCGAGGGCCGCGGGAGCGAGGGCCAGCAGGGCGGCCGCAACGACCAGACGCGCAGCCGTGCGAGGCCACGGTCGGCGGCGCGTCAGGAGCTCGGAGTCGCCTTGGGTGTCGCGGCGCGCCACGTCGAGCAGGCGTGACATCGTGCGGACCCGTCCATGTTGCTCGCGCCGCATTTCGTGCACGTCCACCAGCCTTCAGACGGAGGAATGACCTTGGGGCTGCGCGTCCGGAACAGGACGTACGCGGCCGCGAGGAGGACGACGACTGCCACGACAAGCCCGGCGATCAGGATCAGGCCGACCAGGGGGTCGCCGAGCGTGCCGCCGGACCCGCCGCCCTGCGTCGGCGCGTCGATCAGCTCCCGGATCGCCGCGTCGCCCGGCCCGATCGAAGCTGGTGCCGCCCCCGGCATCACGACGAACGCGACGATCGCAAGGACGAGCCCGGCGAGTCGCGTGAGGCGCGACAGGTGGCCTCCGCTACGCACGCGCCGATGCTACCCCGTCATCCGCCGTCGAGCGATCCGGCAAGCCGGCGGAGGTGGGCGAGCAGGTCGTCGATGTCGTTCATGGTGGATTGCGTATTCAAGATTCCGGCGCGCAGGTAGGTCGAGCCGCGGAGGCGCGTCGTGGACAGCCAGCCCTCGCCGCTCGCCTCGAGGGCGCGCTGGAGCCGATCCTGGTGCTCGTCGAGCGCGGCGGCGGCCGGCGTCCCGGCTGTTGGTCCCGGGCGCCCTTCCGGTAGGTGGCGGAAGCACACGACCGAGAGCGGCGGGTTTGCCGGCAGCGCCTCGAAGTCGTCCGATGCCGCGACGCGCTCAGCGAGGTGCGCCGCGAGGTCGTCGTTCGCCTCCACGAGCTTCGCGAAGCCCGTCGAGCCGACGTGCTTCCAGGAGAGCCACAGCTTGAGCGCGCGCCAGCGGCGCGTGCCCTCGAAGCCCAGGCGCCAGAAGTTGAGCTGGTCGGTGGCCCCGTGGCCGTCGTGGTCCCGGGCGGCGGTGGGCCCTGGTGCGTGGCCCGCGCGGTAGTACTCCGGCAGCCGGTTGCCGAACGCCTGGCCGAGCGCCGAGCCCTCGCGGACCACCAGCCCGCCGATGTCGTAGGACTGGAACAGCCACTTGTGCGGGTCCACGGTGACCGAATCCGCACGCTCCAGGTCTGGCACGCGAGCCGCGTCGCGCTGGGAGAGCCGCGCGGCGGCCCCGTACGCCGCGTCGACGTGGAGCCACAGGCCGGCGCGGGAGGCGACGTCCGCGAGCTCGCCGACCGCATCGACGGACCCTGTGTTCGTGGAACCCGCGACCGCGGCGATCGCGATGGGCAGCAGGCGGGCAGCCCGGTCGCGGGCGATCGCGGCCGCGACGGGATCGCCCCGGAGCCGGAAGTCGTCGTCGGCCGGGATGACGACGAGGGTCTCGTACGGGAAGCCGAGCTCGTCCAGCGCCCGGCCGATCGAGAAGTGGGTCTGGTCGGAGGTGTAGACGCGGACGCCCTCGAGCACCCGGCCGCGCGGGAGCGCGCCGTCGCCGCGGAGGCGTGGCATGTGGACGTCGCGGACGAGGGCCATCGCGATGAAGTTGGCCATCACGCCGCCGGAGGTCAGGATCCCGAAGCTGCCCCCGCCGTAGCCCACGAGGTCGCACAGCCAGCGCAGGACCTCCTCCTCGACGAACGCCCCGATCGGCCCGGCGTGCCAGATGTCGATGCCCTGCTGGGCCACCTGGGCGAGGATCTCGCCGGCCACGGAGGCGAGCAGGGGCGGCGGGGTGAAGTAGCCGAACGAGCGCGGGTGATACGCGCTCACGGTGTGAGGCGCGATGCGCTCGGCGAACTCGTCGAGGACCGCCTGGAGCATCGTGGGATCCCGCGGCGCGGGGGCAGGGGCGCGCGAGGGTCCGAAGAACGCCGCTCGCAGGGCGTCGTACTCCGAATGGGGACCCATCGCCCGACCGAATGCGTGGTCGTAGAGGTAATCCAGCGCCGTCTCCCAGATCGCAGCGCCCGCCTCGCGGAGAGCGTCGCGGGAGACCTCGGCCTCGCGGACGGAGATCAGCTCGGGCTCCGGATGCCACATGGCAGGACAGGGTAGCGATGCGCATGCCGGCGATGATCCCGGCCGCCCGAGCGGCCATAATCGCCCGACGCCGCGGGCGTGGGAACACCGGCGTGGAGGGAGGCGACATCGGGCGTGGCCGACGGATTCCGGACGATCGTGTTCTTCCCCGAGGGCGCCTACGGCCCGACGAACAACTGCGTGGGGATCGGTAACGTCCTGCGGCAGCGGGGCCACCGCGTCGTCTTCATCGTCGAGGAATCGTTCGCCGGCCGCCTCGCGGCACAGGGCTTCGAGGAGCGGCTGATGCGGCTCGGGCCGAAGCCTGAGACCGAGGAGGCCCCGGGCCAGTTCTGGATCGACTTCATCCGGGACACCGCCCCGATCTTCCGGAAGCCCACGATCGAGCAGCTCGGCGAGTTCATGCAGCCGACGTGGCAGGCGCTGATCGACGGCGCGAAGTACGTCGACGACCGGCTCCTGGAGATCATCGCCGAGCTCCAGCCGGACGTCATCGTCGAGGACAATGTCGTCGCCTTCCCGGCGCTGCCGGCGTGCGGACGGCCGTGGGTCCGTATCGCCTCGTGCAATCCCGCGGAGATCAAGGACGCGGCGATCCCGCCGTTCTCGTCTGGCTACCCAGTGGACGATCGGTCTGCGTGGCCGGAGTTCCTCGAAGAGGTCGACAGGACCCATCGAGGAATGTGGTCGGCGTTCGATGCGTTCTGCCAGGAGCGCGGGGCGCCCGGTCTGACCTGGCGCGAGATGGGTCCGGACTTCATCCACGAATCGCCGTGGCTCAACCTCTTCCTCTATCCCGAGATCGCCGACTACCACCGGGAGCGGCGCCTCGGGGCCACGTGGCACCGCCTCGACGCCTGCGTCCGGGCTATCGATGGCACCTGGGAGGTGCCCGCCCACCTCGCCTCGGGCGACGGCGGCCTGCTCTACCTGTCGCTGGGCAGTCTCGGCTCGGCGGACGTCGACCTGCTCCAGCGCCTCGTCGACGTCCTCGGCCGGACCCGGCATCGGGTGATCGTGAGCAAGGGTCCGCTTGCCGAGCAGATCAGACTGCACGACAACATGACCGGCGAGGCGATCCTGCCCCAGCCGGCGATCCTTCCGAAGGTCGACCTCGTGGTAACCCACGGCGGCAACAACACGGTCACCGAGTCCTTCCACTTCGGCAAGCCGATGGTCGTGCTGCCGCTCTTCTGGGACCAGGTCGACAATGCCCAGCGCGTCGACGAGACGGGATTCGGCGTTCGCCTCCGGACGTACGACTTCGAGGATCGGGAGCTGACCGGCGCGATCGATCGACTGCTCGCCGACGCGTCGCTCCGCGACCGGATGGCCGCGAACGGCGCGCGAATCCGCGCGAACCCCGGCACGACCCTCGCTGCCGACCGCATCGAACAGGTCGCTCGCACCGGCGCGCCCGTCCTGCGCTGACAGCCGCTAGAGTCAGGGCGTGACCCCGGAACCTCCACCGACGCCCGCGCCGACCGAGCGCGCCGTCGACTACAAGGGCGCCCCGCTGGATGCCGCGAAGGGGCCGGGCCTCGGCTGCTTCTGGATCCAGGTGACCGTGCTCGCGGTCGTCGTCGTGCTGACGCCCCTGAGCGCATCTTGGGAGTGGCCGATCCCGGTCACGATCGTCCTGCTGGCGCTGACCCTCATCCTGCTCCTGTTCGTGGGCCAGACCGTGATCTTCCTGTTGCGCCTCGTGGCCGCCGACCGCCGCGCCACCGGCCGCCGCCGCCCGCTCCAGTCGGAGACGAAGACCGTCGGCGAGATCGAGGACGAGTCCGGAGGCGACACCGGGAGCGAGCCGCCCGCCGTGCGAGAATAGGCACCGCCCTCGATCCGGATCCGGCCCGAACCCAGACGGAGGACCTCACGCCCCGTGCCCGTGCTCGCGACCTACTTCACCGTTCGACGCGGGCGTGACCCGTTCTTCAAGTTCTACATGAAGACGCTGTTCCCGCGGCAGGTCCGCGAATACGGCGAGAAGTACGGCATCAAGCTCATCGGCTGGTACAACGTGGCCCACGGCTGGGACTTCGACAACGTGATCCTGTTCGACCTGCCGACCTACGGAGTCCTCGACGCGATGGAGAAGGACGAGGGGATCCAGGCGATCGCCCACCGGGGCGCCGAGTGGATCATGGAGCGCCACCACACAATGTTCCTCCGAGAGCGGATGGGACCTGAGCTCAAGATCCACCTGTAGGAGGCAAGACATGGAAGCGCGAAGAAACGCTCTCCTCGCCGACATGTCTCGGGACGCCGAGATCGAGCGCACGGACTTCCTGGCCCGCGCCGGCGAGCAGCTGGACCGGTTCATGGCCGCCCACCAGCATCGGATCCAGCAGCTCGGCGGGCTCGTCCTGATCGACGACGACCCGGACTACCTCGCGGTCAACGCCGACGGCACGTTCCGCAGCCGGAGCCGGATCTACGACGAGAGTCGCGGCCAATGGATCGCCGAGACCGAGGTCATCGAGACGGCCGCGGAGCTCGTGGAGATCTACAACCCCGCTGACATCCTCCAGGCGTTTGCCGACGCCGAGGCGGAGGACGCGGGCGTGAACGGCGACACCGACGATGACGAGGACGTGGAGGGCGACGAGGTCGTCGCCGGCGCGGACCCGTACGCCGGCGCGGCAGACCAATGGGCCGCCGGGCAGCCGGTGGTCCCGGAGGTCCACGACGAGGCCGGCGCGGCGCTCGCGCTGTACGAGCTCGCGCTCGACTTCCAGGATCGCAGCCAGCGCACGGAGGCCGGCCTCATCGGGTCGTTCGAGAACGCGGCGATCGGGCTGCTCGGGTTCGTCGGGTCGATCGCGATCGTCGACGACCACGACGAGCACCTGGAGCTCGCCACGGGCGGCTTTCGTGGCCGGGTGATCCCGGAGGGCAACACGGACTGGGAGGACATCTCCACGCCGGACCAGATCGTCCGGTTCTATGACCCCACCGACGTCTTCGGCGATCTCGCCGAGGCGCTCGTCGATGCATACCCGGCCGTGGCCGGCGCGGCCGAGGACGTCGAGGACGTCGAGGACGCTGCCGACGATCCCACGTCCTAGAGGCCGGTCGGCTGGCCACCCGCACCCGAGACCCAAGCCCCGCGGGACCAGAACCGGCGTCCATGCGCCTCGCGGGCGCGGAGCTGCTCGAGAGTCGCGAGATCCTTCCCGGCCAGTGGCTGCAGACGTTCCACGCGCCTGAGCTCGTCACGGGTGCCCGTGCCGGCCAGTTCGTGCACGTCCGTACTGGCGACTTCTCCGGCATGGTCCTGCGCCGGCCGTTCTCGTACAACACGATCGATCCCGCCACGGGCACGCTCTCCATCCACTTCCGGACCGTGGGGCGCGGGACGGAATGGTTCACGCGCCTCCGGCCCGGCGATCGCGTGGACATGCTCGGGCCGCTTGGCCGGCCGTTCGAGATGGACTCGCGGACCCAGCACGTGCTGCTGGTCGCGGGCGGGCTCGGCATCGCGGGGGTCCGCTCGCTCGCGGACGAGGCGATCCGTGACGGCCGACAGGTCACGCTGCTGTTCGGGGGCGCGTCGGCGCGCGAGGTCTACCCGTCGTCACTGCTCCCGGACGAGGTGGAGTACGTCGTGGCGACCGACGACGGCTCCGTGGGCCACCACGGCTTCGTCACGGAGCTCATTCCCGAATACGAGGGCTGGGCGGACCAGGCGTTTGCCTGCGGCCCGCTGCCCATGCTCAAGGTCCTCGCGTCGCTCGCGCATTCGCGACGTGGCCGGCTCGGCGTCGCGAACCTGGGTCGGAAGCGCGGCGGCGGCCGGCCGATCCCCGCCGGCTCCCCGCAGGCGCGACGGAAGGCGTTCCTGCAGGTGTCGATGGAGCAGAACATGGGCTGCGCGGTGGGGGCCTGCCTCGGGTGCGTGGTCATGAACACGGCCGGCACGCCGCAGCGCGTATGCCGCGAGGGGCCAGTGTTCGCGTCGGACGAGCTGGACTGGGAGGGCGGCTGGTGAAGGCGAAGCGCCGTGTCGTCACGTCCGCGAACGGCGAGCGACCGGGTCTCGCCAAGCGGCGCCCAACCGTTCGCAGGATCAAGCCGGCGATCGCTCCGGTGTCGCGCCACGTGCCGGATGCTGCGGCGCCCTCGAGGGCGCCCGCGTCCAGCGGGAGTCGGCCGTCGCTCGGCCACGCCTGCGCGGCGCCGACGACCTCGGCCTCGAACTCGACCGTCGACCTCTCGGTTGACCTCGGGCGCGGGCTGCGGCTGGAGAACCCGATCCTGGTCGCCTCGGGGACGTTCGGCTACGGGACCGAGTACAGCGACGTCGTCGAGATCCAGCGCCTCGGCGCCATCTGCTGCAAGGGCACGACCCTGCGGCCCAGGATCGGCAACCCGACGCCCCGCGTCACCGAGACGCCCGGCGGGATGCTGAACTCCATCGGCCTCCAGAACCCGGGCGTCGATGCGGTGATCGCCAAGTACGCGGAGACATGGGCCGGGTGGCGCGTGCCGGTGATCGTCAACGTGGCGGGGGAATCGGTTGCGGATTACGTCGAGGTCGTGCGCCGCCTCGAGGGCGTGCCGGGCATTGCCGGCATCGAGCTCAACATCAGCTGCCCGAACGTGGGCGCCGGCGGGATCCAGTTCGCGATCGATGCCGGCGCCGCCGCGGGCGTCACCGCCGCGGTCCGGCGGGCCACGGACCTGCCGCTGCTCGTCAAGCTCTCGCCGAACGTCGCCGACGTCCGCCCGATCGCGCGGGCCATCGCCGATGCGGGCGCAGACGCGCTGACCGCGATCAACACCCTGTCCGGGATCGCCGTTGCGCCGTCGCGCCAGCGGCCGCTGCTCGGCAACACGTACGGCGGCCTCTCCGGCCCGGCGATCAAGCCCGTCGCGCTTCGGATCGTGTACGAGGTCAGCCAGGTCGTGGACATTCCTGTCGTCGCCATCGGCGGCGTCACGGAGCTCGCCGACGTGCTGGACTTCCTCGCCGTCGGCGCGGTCGCGGTCCAGGTCGGCACGGCGATCTTCGCCGACCCCACGCTGCCGGTCCGCCTCGTCGAGGAGCTCGGCGCCGAGTGCCGCCGCCGCGGGTTCGCGAGCTATGCGCCCCTGATCGGGACCGCACTCCCGAAGCGCGCCTCCGCCCCATCGTCGAAGGGTGTCGAGTACCGGCCCTGAGCCCCGCGCGTTGCGGAAGAATGCGTAACGCATCTCCGGGTCCTGACGAGTGTCGCGGCGTTGTCCGGCCTGCCAGCGTGGCGGCCATGGCATCCACACCGATTCGCAAGCAGGCATGGATGAACGCCGCGCTGGTGGGGACCGCGCTCCTGATCGGCTCGGTCTTCGTCCTCACGCTCCTCGGGTCGCCGGTCACCGGCATCCTCTCGAATGTCGGGTCGTCGATCGAGGGCGGTCCCTACCCGGGCAACGATGTGGCCAGCGACGACACGACCGATGGCGCCACGACCGGTGGCGAGACCTCCGGTGGCGAGACCTCGGGCGGCTCGGGCACGGGCGGCTCGGGCACGGGCGGCGTCATCAACGCCGCGCCCCGCGACGACCTGCTGATCATCAAGACGGGGAAGATGACCTTGCAGGTCGATGGCATCGGTGCCGCCATCACGTCGGCGACGGAGCGCATCGACACGCTGGGCGGCTACGCGAGCGGATCGCAGCGCTCCGGCTCGGGCGAAGACGCTCAGGCGACGATCTCGTTTCGCGTCCCGGCGGCGCGCTGGGATGATGCCATGAACGCGGTGCGCGGCCTCGCGAGCGAGGTCCTCACCGAGGAATCGACGACCGAGGACGTGACCTCGCAAGTCGTGGACCTCGGCGCGCGGGTCCGCAATCTCCAGGCAACGGAGCGCGCACTCCAGTCGATCATGGACCGCGCGACGGTGATCAAGGACGTCCTGTCCGTCCAGGCTGAGCTCACGACCGTTCGCGGGCAGATCGAGCAGCTGACCGCCGAGAAGGCGCATCTCGAGGACCGAGCCGCCTACTCCAGCCTCACCACGACGTTCGTCCTGAAGCCGGCGCCCGTGCTCGTTGAGCAGCAGGGCCAGTTCGATCCGGCATCGGAGGTGGACGCGGCGTCGGCCAGCCTCGTCGGCGTGCTGCAGGGCGTCGCGACAGCTGGCATCTGGTTCGGAATCGTGTGGCTGCCGATCCTCATCGCCCTCGCGGTTGTGACGCTGATCGGCGCGCTGATCGTCCGTCGGTTCCGTCGCAGCCCATTCCCGGAGCCGGTCGGGAACTGAACCGACCGCGGCTTCGTCGTGGACATGCCGTCGTACCGTGGTGCGAGGCAAGCCACGAGAGGAGCAGCGCAATGCCGTCCAGGGACACAACCTTCGGCCGGCAGGGGCCGACGATCTTCGTCCTCCTGGTGATCGCATCCATCGTCGCGGCATGCGGCGGCGCAGCGACGGGCGCGCTGTCCGGGGCGCCGGCGGCCACCGCGGGGCCCGCTCCGTTGCCCGGAACGGACCAGGGAAACGGTTCGGGCAGTGAACTCGATGGCGGGACCCGCGACAAGGTCAACTACCTCGTTGGCCAGCCGGACCTCCTGATCATCAAGACCGGCTCGATGGTCCTCCAGGTGACCGGCATCGACGCCGCGCTCACCGCAGCGACCCAACAGATCACCGCCCTGGGTGGCTACGCGAGCGGCTCGGATCGGTCCGGGGACGGCGAGAGCGACCAGGCGACGATCACCTTCCGGATCCCGGCGGCGAAGTGGGAGCAGGCACTCACGGGCCTCCACGGCCTCGCGACAAAAGTCCTCCTGGAGCAGACCAAGACCGACGACGTGACGACCCAGGTCGTCGACCTCGATGCGCGAATCAAGAACCTCCAAGCGACCGAGCGGGCGCTGCAGGCGATCATGGATCGCGCCGTCGAGATCAAGGACGTGCTCGCGGTCCAGGCCGAGCTGACCACGGTTCGCGGCCAGATCGAGCAGATGACCGCCGAGATGACGAACCTCCAGGGCCAGGCCGCCTACTCCACGCTCAGCGTGACGTTCTCGCTCAAGCCGAACCCGGTGCTCACCTCGCAGCAGCAGTTCGACCCCAAGAGCGAGGTGGACCAGGCGTCGGCCAGCCTCGTAAGCATCCTCCAGGGCATCGCCACCGCGGGCATCTGGTTCGCGATCGTGTGGCTGCCGATCCTGCTCGCGCTAGCGATCATCGTCGGCGTAGGGCTGTTCATCTACCGCCGGGTTCGACGGTCGAGCGCTGTGCCTGCCGCCGCCTCGTCGGGCGGGGAGAGCGGCACGTAGCCTCGCGCGCCTCCGAGCCGAGCCGGGCGGAGGGCCAAACCCGCCGCCCCGAATACACTCGGTGGCGCATGACCACGATCAAGCCCGGCCTGGAGCTCACGGCGAGGGCTGCCATCGCAGCCCGCACCGAGGCGCTCTTCCGCAGCTCCGGCGCGCTGCGCGACGGCCACTTCCTGCTGAAGAGCGGCCGTCATTCCGAGGCCTACCTGGAGAAGTTCGCGGTCCTCTCCGACCCGGCCGCGACCAGCGAGCTGTGCGGCTTCTGGGCCGGCCAGTACCGAGGCGCAGACGACCGGCCGACCGTCGATCTCGTCGCCGGCCCGACCACCGGTGGCGTCATCCTCTCCTTCGAGACGGGTCGTCAGCTGGGGACGCGGGCCATCTTCGCGGAGGAGGTCCACGGCAGCGGCCACCCGCGCCGAGAGTTCCGTCGCGGATTCAAGATCGTGCCCGGCGAGCGCGTCCTCCTCGTCGACGACATCCTCACCACCGGCGGCTCGCTGCTGGCGATGATCCCCGCCGTCGAGGCGATGGGCGGCGAGATCGTCGAGTGCGCCGTGCTGGTCGATCGATCGGGTGGCACCAGCTCGCTCGCCTCGCCCGTGACCGGCCGCCGCTACGGCCTCAATGCCCTGTGGATCCTGGACCTGCCCACGTTCGAGCCGGGCTCGGCGACGTGCCCCGCCTGTGCCGCTGGGAGCCCCATCCACGCCCCCGGGAGCACCGGAGTCGGGCCGGTCTGAGCGCGCATCGCCACAGGCATCGTGACCGCGGTGGACGCCCAGCCTCGGCTCTCGGAGCACATGGCGTCCAGCGAGCCGATCCGCGTCTTCCTCCGCCCGCAGAACGGCCAGTCGGTGGTTTACGATCGACGATGCCTCGACCTGAAGGCCTACTTGATCCCGTCGAGGGCGGTCGTCAGCTCTGCGTCGGAGAAGATCAGCTCGAAGTTGGCGGTGACGATGCCGTTGCGGTCCACGACGTACACGTTGGGTTCACTGAACAGGTGCCACTCGTCGGTCGCGGCGACGTTCTGGAGCCGGTTGTTGGCGTCGACATCCGCCTGCAGCACGCCGTCGACGAGCTTGAGCTTGTACGGCTCCACGTTGATGAACGTCACGGTCGGGTATTTCGTCACGTAGGGCTTGATGCGGTCGAGCGTGGGACCGCACTGGGCGCTCGTGCAGAACTTCGGCGTCGCGAAGATCAGGACGAACGGCTTGTGGGCCGCGATCGCCTGGTCCACGGAGGTCTGGTAGAAGGCCGGGTCGGGCGTCGGGTCCGTCGAGATGCGGG
Organism: Chloroflexota bacterium; assembly: GCA_016191395.1. Lineage (GTDB taxonomy): Bacteria > Chloroflexota > Limnocylindria > Limnocylindrales > CSP1-4 > UBA5189. The sequence goes on along the minus strand of JACPOS010000018.1, from coordinate 5,650 downwards.
TCGGGTCACCACCAACGTCGGCCACCGTGGGAGTCCTGGAGGACGGTGCCTTCTGGCCGACCTTGATGACCGCCGAGCTCGGCTGGACATCGAACGTCAACCGCACGACCACCGGGGTGGCGGTGCCGACGGCCGTCGTGAACTCGGCGCCGTACAGCCCTGCCTCGGGGAACGTCGTGTTCGCCACGTAGATGCCGCGCTCGTTCTCGATGGCCCAGATGAACGTGCCGTCGAGCGTGGCGATGGGCTTGGTCGCGTCGCGGCCGAGATCGAAGATGGCGATCTTCGCGGTCCGATCAGGCGCACCGATCGGGCGGCCGTCCTTGTCCAGGATCGTGAACAGGACGCGATTCGGACCGCAGGCGAGCTCGCCCGCGCCGGCGATGATCAGCGGGACGACGACGGGCGCGGTTGTCGGCGGACTCCAGCCGGCCGGGTCGCCGACGAGAGCGGGCGCCGTGGGGCAGGCACCGGACGTGGACGGTCCCGCTGTCGCCGCGGCGGTCGGGCTGGCGGTCTGGCCGCCGCCCGAAGAGCAAGCGGCAGCCACGAAGGCGACGAACAGGGTCGCTGCGCCGATCGCGGCAAGGCACAGTCGGGAGAGGAATGTCGCGCGGGCGGCTAGAATCCGCCGGCACCACCCGGAGGATTCGTGACCCGCTTCCAGCGGCTTGCCGCCGCCACCGTGATCGCCTCGTTCGTGCTCGTCGTGATCGGCGTCGCCGTGCGCGCGACCGATTCGGGCGTGGCGTGTCCGACCTGGCCCGGCTGCTTTGCCGGCCAGTTCCTGCCCGGACTGGACGCGGGGTTCGGTGTCTGGATCGAGTGGATCCACCGGTCCGTGGCCGCGCTGATCGGGTTGCTCATCGTCGGCCTGGCGGCCCTGGCGGTGATCGACCACCGAGATCGGCGCTCGATCCTCTGGCCATCGATCGTCGCCGTGCTCCTCGTGGGGTTCCAGGCGTGGCTCGGACGCGAGACCGTCCGGCTCGGCAATTCCGGGGAGTCCGTCACGGCGCACCTTGCGGCCGCGATGGCGCTGGTGGGCCTGCTCGTGTACCTGCTGGTGCGTGCGTCGTACCCGGCCAGGCTGACCGGCGGAGGTAGTCAGCGGTTCACACTGCTGGCGGCGTTCGCGGCGGCCGCGACGTTCGCCGTCCTGCTCTTCGGGTCGAACGTCACGGCGCAGGGAGTCGGGCTCATCTACCTCGACTGGCCGTTGATGAATGGGGGGTTCGTGCCGACGCCCCCAGAGTCGCCGCCGGGAGCCGACATCTTCGTCAACGTGAGCGGGCTCGTCACGCACGCGATGCATCGGTATGCCGCCGCGCTCGTCCTCATCGTCGTAGCAATATCGGCACGGGTTGCGTGGAAGAACCGAGTGGCACAACCGCGGCTGTCGCGACTCGCGATTGCAGTCCTCGCGCTTTACGTCGCCCAGGTGGTCGTCGGCGGGCTCCAGGTGCTGCTGCTCCTCGCCCCCTGGACGCAGACGCTGCACGTCGCCCTCGGCGCAGCGATCTGGGGCGGGGCAGTGGCGCTCGCGGTTGCCGCGTACTACGAAGCGAGAATCGCCGCTCCCGCCGAGGGCGCGGGCGGGGAGGCAGTCCCTCCCGCCGGGCCCGGGCGGAGCGAGACGCTGGGCGATTCGATTCGCGCCTACGTGGCCCTGACCAAGCCGCGGATCATCGAGCTGCTGCTCGTCACGACCGTCCCGGCCATGGTCCTCGCGACCCGCGAGGTGCCCGGCATGCCGATCACGGACTGGGCACGCCTCACGTTCTGGACGCTGATCTCCGGAACCCTCGCCGCGGGCTCCGCGAACGCGATCAACCAGTACCTGGAGCGCGACATCGACCACCTGATGGCCCGGACGCGGCGCCGGCCACTGCCTGCCAACGCGGTGACACCGGAGCGCGCGGTTGCCTTCGGGATCCTGCTCGGCGCGGGCTCGGTCGCCCTCATGGCGTGGACGGTGAACCTGCTCGCTGCGTTCCTGACGCTGCTCGCGATCGGCTTCTACGTCGTCGTGTACACCGTGATGCTCAAGCGCAGCACGCCGTCGAACATCGTCATCGGCGGCGCGGCCGGTGCCCTTCCGCCGGTCATCGGCTGGGCTGCGGTGACCGGCAACATCGCCCTGCCCGCGCTCCTGCTGTTCCTGATCGTCTTCTACTGGACGCCGCCGCACTTCTGGGCGCTCGCGCTGCGGATCCGCGGCGACTACGCCGCGGCCGGCGTGCCGATGCTTCCGGTCGTGCGCGGCATTGCCGAGACGAGCCGCCAGATCGGCCTGTACACGATCCTCCTCGTCGTCCTCACCGTCGTGTTCGCGGTGGTGGCGCGGATGGGCCTGATCTACGCGATCGCGGCGGCCGTGATGGGCGTGCTGTTCCTGTGGCGCGCCTGGGCGCTGTGGCGGCAGGGGACCGCTCCAGAGGCCTCCACCGCCCAGGCGATTCGCCTGTACCGCTACTCGATCACGTACCTCACGGTGCTCTTCGCGGCGGTCGCGCTCGACACCGTCTGGCGCGTGTAGCGGAACCCCCGACCCACCGCGAGCGTCCCCGCGGCATGACACTCCTCCGTCGCATCACCCTTGTCCCGGCGATCGCGGCCATCGCACTCCTGGCCGCACCCACCTCTGCCCTTGCAAGCTGCGTGGCGCCCCTGCCGCTCGATGCGGCGTTCTCGTCCGCCGACATCGTCTTCGTGGGCACCGTCACCGGGACCTCGAACCGCGATACGTGGGCAAACGTCGCGGTCGAGGAGATCTGGAAGGGTCCGGACCAGGCACGCAGCATCGTCATCCAGGGCGGGCCCGCCGGCAACGCCGCCACGTCCGTCGATCGCGAGTTCAAGGTGGGCGCGAAGTACCTGTTCTTCCCCTACGTGAGCGAGGGCGCCCTGCACGACAACAACTGCACGCCGACCATGCCGTGGACCGATGACCTGCTGAAGCTCCGGCCCGTTGACGCCCATGCGCCCTTCGGCGCCGTGGAGGGCGAGGCGGGCTCCCCGTTCGGCGGACTGCTCGCACCGCTCGCGGTCGCGGTGCTGGTCGCAGCGGTGCTGCTGCTCGTCGGGCTGGCAGCCCGGAGCCGGCAGGCGGGCTGACCGCCGGCTTCGAGCCGGGTCGTACTAGACTCGCCCGAATGCATCGACGATCGCCCCGGATCCTCCAGGCCGCCGCGCTCGCCCTGATCGCCACGGCGACGATCGCGGGCTCGTCACTCGCGGCGGGCAAGCCCGGCTATCCGGACCGGGTGAGCTGGGGCGGAATCTCCTGGCAGGTCAAGACGAGCAACGCCGCCGTCGGGCCCGGCCCGAACGTCTTCTCTAGCTCGAATGTCAGCGTTGCGGCCGGTGACAAGCTGCACCTGCAGATCCAGAAGGACTCGAGCGGACGCTGGACGACCGCCGAGATCATCGGGCCCACGAGCTACGGCTACGGGACGTACACGTTCACCGTCGGCAGCCCGGTCAACGCCCTCGACCGCAACGTGGTCCTCGGCCTGTTCACCTGGAGCGACAGGGCGCCGTACGCCCACCGCGAGATCGACTTCGAGGCGGCCCGCTGGGGCAACGCCGCGGACACGACCAACGCCCAGTTCGTGGTCCAGCCGTACGACGTCACCGGCCACCTCGTCCGCTTCGATGCGACGGCCGCCGTGCGCACGAAGCAGCAGTTCACCTGGAGCGCGGGGCGGGCGAGCTTCCTGAGCACGAACGCGGACACCGGCGCAGAGATCTACCGCTACACCTACACCGGCGCTGACGTTCCGAAGCCCGGCGACGAGCGCGTCCACCTGAACCTGTGGCTGTTCGGTGGGGCAGCTCCTTCGAACGGGGCGCCCGTCGACGTCGTGATCGAATCGTTCCAGTTCGCGCCCTGACCCGCATGGACCTCTCCTTCCTCGGCGGCGCGAGCACCGTCACCGGATCGCGCTTCCTCCTGAACACGGGGCGCGCCCAGGTCCTGATCGACTGCGGCATGTTCCAGGGCAGCCCCAACGAGACCGTGCGCAACCGCGTGCCGCTCGGGATGAGCCCGGCCGACCTCGATGCCATCCTGATCACCCACGCCCACCTGGACCACTGCGGGCTCCTGCCGGTCGTGGTCCGCGACGGCTTTCGCGGCAGGATCTTCCTGACGAGTGCCACCGCCGAGCTCGTCGAGATCGTGCTGCTGGACAGCGGCCGGCTCCAGGAGGAGTTCGCGAAGCGGCACAACCGGTGGGAGGCGCGGCACGCGCCGGAGGCCGTCGCCGCCGATGCCGCGGAGGCCGCGAAGTACCAGGAGGCCCTCGACGAGGCGAAGCGCGCCGCGGAGGAGGGCCACGTCCCGACGTCCATCGAGCCGGACGACGAGCCGACGCTGCCCCCGATCCGGGACGAGGAGGCGACGCTTCGGGCGCAGCCGCCCGCGGTGGAGGCCAACCTGGACGAGCCGCTGTACACGGAGGATGACGCGAAGCTCGTCATGCCCATGTTCCAGCAGGTCCGGTACGGCACGGCGGTGCAGGTCGCGGACGGGATCACGGCGACGTTCGTGGACGCGGGGCACATCCTCGGCTCCGCGATCATCCATCTCGAGGTCGCCAAGGACGACGGAAGCGCCCCGACCACGATCGTCTTCTCGGGCGACCTTGGCCGGCCGGACACGCCCATCCTCCGCGACGCGACGCCGATGTCGGGTGCGGACTACGTCCTGTGCGAATCGACGTACGGCGGGCGCGAGCACGAGCCGGCCGCGGAATCGGTCCGCATGCTGGCCGAGGTGGTGCGGGCGACCCACGATGCCGGCGGCGTGCTGCTGATCCCGTCGTTCGCCATCGGGCGGACCCAGGAGGTCGTGTGGGAGCTGGATCGCCTCATCGAGCACGGCGAGATCCCGATGCTGCCGCTGTACCTCGACTCGCCGATGGCCTCGCGCGCCTCGGACGTCTATCGCCGCCACCCGGAGTTCTACGACGAGGAGACGAAGAAGCTCCTCGACGAGGGCAACTCGCCGCTCGACTACCCGGACCAGACCATCACGCGCTCGGCGGATGAATCGAAGGCCATCGCGACGGCGACCCGGCCGTACATGATCGTCGCCTCAAACGGGATGCTGACCGGGGGGCGGGTCGTGTCGCACCTGCGCAACCTGATCGGCGACCCGTCGGCCACGATCCTGTTCGTTGGCTACCAGGGCGTCGGCACGCTCGGCGCACACCTCCAGGCGGGCGCCAAGACAGTCAAGCTGGATGGCGCCGTCCGCGAGGTCAAGTGCCGGATCAGGTCGATCAGCGGCTTCTCCGCCCACGCCGACGAGTCCGAGCTCCTTGCCTGGATCGGCAACTTCGCGAAGGGCCGGCACCCTGGCGAGCCCGGCTATCCGAAGACCATCTTCCTGGTCCACGGCGACCCGGATGCCCAGATCGCCATCGCGCCCAAGGTGCAGGCGCTCGGCTTCGAGGTCCACGTCCCGCACTGGCGGGAACGCGTCACGCTCGTCTAGGCTCGGGTGAGTGTCACCCTGTCGTGGTCCGGCGGCTTGGCTCATAGGCTCGGTGCCCACCCGACGGGGTGTGGCGATCATGGGATCTGCCGGTCGTCGGACATGGATCGGACCGACCGGTGTGACTTCATAGGAGCGTGGCTTCGC
>JACPOS010000014.1 GCA_016191395.1 Chloroflexota bacterium | reverse complement strand
GCGAAGCCACGCTCCTATGAAGTCACACCGGTCGGTCCGATCCATGTCCGACGACCGGCAGATCCCATGATCGCCACACCCCGTCGGGTGGGCACCGAGCCTATGAGCCAAGCCGCCGGACCACGACAGGGTGACACTCACGCGAGCCTACCAGTCGAGCGTCGGCCCTCGCGGAACGTCCGCGAGGGCTGACCGGCGGGCGAGGAGCGCGGCGGGTCAGCCGGCGGGGACCGCCGTGCGACCGCCCTCGACGAAGGTCTTGAGGCCGGACACGATGAAGATCATCCCGTTGCCGAAGCCCTCGGCCGTCTTCGAGCCCCGCTTGAGGCCCTTGGTGGTGACCGTCAGCTTCGTGGCGCCGTCCTCGGCAGCGAGCTCCCAGACGTGCCGGACGGGGCCCTCGGCCTCCGCCTCGGGGTCCCATCGCGCAAGGAACGTTGTCTCGAGCCGCGTCGGCGGGTCGAACTCGATGACCTCGCCGTCTGCTGCGACCGTGCCGTCGGGGTACTCGTAGCTCACTCGCGAACCGACCGTCCAGTCGGAGTTCACGCGCGTGCCGTAGTAGTACTGGACCGTGTCGTCGCCATCGGTGATGGCGCGCCAGACCCGCTCCGGCGAAGCGTTGATGTAGATGCTGTAGACGTGTTCGATCTCGTCCGGTGGGATGGCCATCGGTGGAGCCTCCAGGTGCCCTTTGAGGGCGCTCATCGCGCCCACGACGGGCGCCGCGTACTTGCTGATCCAGCGGTCGTGGATCCGGCGGATCGGGACGGGATTGAGGTAGTGGCGCTTCTCGCGCCCCACCTTCCGCGTCGTGATCAGCCCGGCTCCTTCCAGGACGTCCAGGTGCCGCATGACCCCGAAGCGGGTCATCTCGGACAGGTGGGCTGAGAGCTCGCCGAGCGTTTGGCCGTCTCGCTCGAAGAGCTGGTCCAGGAGCAGCCGTCGACTCGGGTCGGCCAGCGCCCGGAACGCCGGAGCCGTCGAGTCGTCCACGCCACGGAGGTTATGTGACTAGTTAGTCACATGTCAAGTGGTCTTGGGGCCTCCCGCGGGGCGCTGGGCGAGTGCCGCCCCGACGAGGACGCCGGCGCCCCCGAGCGCCTGCCACGCCGTCAGTCCCTGGCCGAGGAGGAGCGCCGCGAGCGCGACGCCGGCGAGCGGCTCGGAGAGCATCAGGACGGACGCCCGCGTCCCGCCGACCCGACGGACCGCACGAAGCACGAAGACCTTCGCGACCGCAGCACCGATCAGCCCGGCGACGCCGACGGCTAGCCACGCGAGGCTCGATCCGAGCCAGGGCAGCCCGCTCGGAACGACGTCCATCGGGATCGCGACGATCCAGATCAGCACCGCGGCTCCCGCGAGGATCACCGCGCTGGCCTGGTCCGATGGGAGCCGCGAGTAGCCCGAGCGCGAGATGACGAGGTAGCCGGCCTGGCAGAGGGCCGCGAAGGCCGCCAGGGCGACCCCGAGCAGCGACACCGCGACACCGCCACGGCCGCTGCCGAGCAGGACGGTGAGCAGGCCGGCCAGCGCGAGCGCAAGCCCGAGCGCGCGCCAGGCGGTGAGGCGCTCGCGCCCCAGGACGATGGACGCTGCCGCGACGACGAGCGGGTAGCAGAAGTAGACGGCCAGGACGGCCGCAACGGGCATGGCGCCGTACGCCGCGAAGATGCTCAGCGAGAGCAGTGCCTGGGCAACGGCGGTAAGTGCGAGCAGCGCCCGGTCCCGTCTGCCGAGGCGCGACAGGGGCATGGCGCGGTGGCCCGCCACTCGCATGAACGCGACGAGCACCGCGGCCCCGAGCGTTGCCCGCAGCGCGGCGAACGTCGCGGTGCCCATCCCCGCCCCGTAGGCGAGGTTGCTGAACGGCCCCAGGGTGCCGAGGGCCATCCCCGCAGCGAGTGCATACAGGACGCCCTTCCCGTAGTCGCTGGGCGTCAGGTCGAGCGCGAGCAGGCGCGTGGACGAGCGCCAGCTCGCCGTGAAGTGCACGGCACGATCCTGGAGCGATCGCATCAGGCTGGCCAGCGCCGAACGGCACGACATCGGCCCGTGCACGGACCCGGACGCGATCCACTCGGCCCCCCTGTGTGCGGCGGCAAGAATGAACGCTTGCCTGGAGCAGACTCCCATAGGGCCCGGACAGCGCCCCCGCTGGGCGCCGGGCGCCCCTAAGCGCCCGCGCCGTTCCGATTCGCGCTCGCGTGGGTCCGCCTGCGGCTACTCGCTGAGCCCGATGACGTGGCCTTCGGGATCCGCGAACATCGCGATGGTGTTTCCGGGCGCCGGGCTGAACTTGGGCATCACGGTCCTGCCGCCGAGCGACTCGGCCATCGCCAGCGTCGCGTCGATGCTGTCGACCCAGACGTAGAACGTCACCCAACCGGCGCTGCCGTCGAGCGCCGGGCCCGTGCCCAGGATGATCCCCGAGTCATCCGGGTTGGTCATGGCATAGCCACCCGGCAGGTCGGTGTTCTGCTTCCAGCCGAACAGCTGCCCGTAGAACCTGTGGAGTGCCGGTCCGTCCTTCCCGACGACTTCGGCGTGCACGATCTTGGCCACGGTGGACCTCCTGGTCTTGTCGGCCGGCCGGTCGGCCGCCATCACCGGATCGACGAACGGCGCCACCCCGAATCGACAGGCCCCTTCGCGCGTACGATCGACGCGTCGAGCGAATGAGGAGGACCGCCGTGCGCGTGGGCTTCGTGGGACTCGGGACGATGGGCGGCGCGATGGCTGCCAACGCGGCGCGGGCCGGCTTCGAGGTCAGCGCCTGGAATCGAACACCGGGCCGCGCCGCGGAGCTCGCGGACCTCGGCGTGCACCTCCTCGAGAGCCCGGCGGCCGTTGCCGCCGCGAGCGAGATCGTGATCACGATCGTCTCGGACACGCCGGACGTGGAGGCGGTCCTGTTCGGGCCCGCGGGCGTCGCGGAGGGGGCGAAGGCCGGGACGCTCGTGGTCGACATGTCGACCATCTCGCCGTCCTCGACGCGCGACTTCGCTGCCCGTCTTGCCGCCAATGGCGTGGCGATGCTGGACGGCCCCGTGTCGGGTGGCAGCGAGGGCGCGAAGAAGGGCACGTTGTCGATCTTCATCGGCGGCGAGGCCGTCGACCTCGAGCGCGCGCGACCCGTCCTCCAGAGCCTCGGGACGACGATCACACATGTCGGCCCGATCGGGTCCGGGCAGGCCGTCAAGGCCGTGAACCAGGTGATCCTTGCCGGCACGTATATCGGCGTTGCCGAGGGCATCGTCCTCGCGATCAAGGCGGGCCTCGACGTGGAGCAGACAGTGGCGGCGCTTTCGGGTGGCGCCGCGCAGTCGTGGGTCCTCACCAACCGCAGCGGCCGCATGCTCGCCAATGACTACCCGCTGGGCTTCAAGGTCTCGCTCCACCGCAAGGACCTCGGCATCGCCCTTTCGATGGCGCGGGAGCTGGGCGCGTCGCTGCCGATCAGCGCACTCGTCGAGGCGATCGAGGCCGGCGTGATGGGCCAGGGCCACGCGGACGACGACATGTCCGCGGTCGCACGCTCGATCCGAGCCCTGTCCGGCCTGGAAAGCTAGTCGTTCAGCCCCACGAGCAGCATCGGCCGACCGATCCGGCCGTCGTAGCGGGGCCGGAACCGGTCCACGTTGTACATCCCCGGGACGTCCACGCGGCGCGCCTTGGAGCCGGCCGCGGGCAGCGAGGTCTCCGCGTACTTGCCGTCCCGGATCGCGACCATGCGCCCGAACCGGCCACCGGCCAGCAGGTCCATCGCGACGTTGGCGAACGTGGACGAGACGATCTGGTCGAGCGCGTCCGGCTGACCGCTCCGCAGGTCGTACGTGAGCTCGATCGCGAGCGACTCCACCCCGGTCCGCTTCGTGAGCTCTGCCGCCAGCGCCTCGCCGACGTTGGCCTTCTTGCGATGCCCGAACGCGTCCGCCTCGCCGACCTCGTCCAGGTTCGCGCCCTGCCAGATCGCGCCCTCCGCGGTCACCACGATCGCGTAGTGGCTGGGGCTGAGCCGATGGTCGTCGGCCATGAGGGCGGCGAGCGCGTCGAGGTCGTACGGCGCCTCCGGGATGAGGCAGCGCGCAGACGTCACGTAGGCCGCGAAGAGCGCCGAGAAGCCTGCGTCGCGGCCGAAGATCCGGAACACGCCGATCCGCTCGTGGCTCCCGAGCGTCGTCCGCTGCCGGTCGATGAGCTCCTTCGCCCGGGTGATCGCCGAGGAGAAGCCGATGCAGTACTCCGTGCCGGGCACGTCGTTGTCCATGGTCTTCGGGATCGCGACGAGGGGCACGCCCCTGTCCACGAGGATCCGCGCGAACGACAGCGTGTCGTCGCCGCCGATGGGCACCAGGGCCTCGATGCCGAGCGCCTCCAAGTGCTCCAGGACGACCTCGGTCAGGTCGTACCGCCCGTCGTCCGTTCGATAGCGCTCGGCCACCTTGGGATCCAGCCAGGTCGGCAGCGAGCCCGGCTTCATCCGCGCCGGGTTCGTGCGCGAGGTGTGCAGCATGGTGCCGCCGGTCCGGTCGATGGTCCGGGTGTTCTGCCGGTCCAGCGGGCGGAGGTAGTCGGGGTCGAGTGCGCCGCCGGGCTTGACGTGGGTCAGCCCCTCCCAGCCGCGCCGGATGCCCATGACCTCCATGCCCAGCTCGGTTGCGCGGTACGTGACGCTCTTGATGACCGAGTTGAGGCCGGGCACGTCGCCGCCGCCCGTGAGCACGCCGATCCGCCTGGGAGTCGTCATCGAGTCGATGGTATCGAGCCGCGCGCAACGTGCCGGCGCGTATGATCCGAACCGTGAACTACGAGCTGTACATGGGCGAGGCGCTGGCGGAGGCGAAGGCCGCCGTCGCGCGTGGCGAGCGGCCACATGCGGCCGTCGCGGTCGTCGACGAGGCGATGGTCGCGCGCGGCCACAACCGGGTCAACGAGACCGGCGATCCCACGGCCCACGCGGTCATGGTCGCGCTGCGCGAGGCCGCGCGACGCGTCGGAGCGGACCGCCTGCGCGACGTGACGATGTTCTGCACGATGGAGCCGTGCCCCATGTGCGTGGGGGCGCTCCTGGCGTCGGACGTCGAGGCGCTCGTCTACGCCATTCCGAACCGGACGGACGGCGCGGCCGGCACGATCCTGCAGCTCGCCGAGCACCCCGCGCTCCGGCGCCGGGTGAAGGTCGTCAGCGGGATCCGCCGCGACGAGGTCGAGGAGCTCTACGCGGCGGCTGCGCGCTAGCCATGGCGGCTCGTCTCCACGGGCCCCCACACCACTCGCTGGTATCCTCTCGCGCGGAGAGGTGTCCGAGTGGTTGATGGTGCCGCTCTCGAAAAGCGGTGTGCGAGAGCACCGAGGGTTCGAATCCCTCCCTCTCCGCCATTCGGCGGCGGCCGTCCGTGAAGGCCCGGCTCATCCGGCACGCGGAGATCCCGCCATTCGGTCGGCGCTTCGACCCTGAGGCCTACGACCTGCGAGCGTTCGCGGGATCAGACCTCGGCATTGCGACATCGGTCATGCATGCGACCGTGGCGCCCGGGCGTGGCCCTATCCGCCACCGCCACCCACACACCGAGATCTTCGTGATCCACACCGGCGCGGGACGTTTCGAGGTCGACGGCGAGACCTTCGATGCCGAGGCCGGCGACGTGCTGATCATCCCGCCCGGCGCGTGGCACGGGTTCGTTGCCACCGGCACCGAGCCCCTTCGAGAGACGGCGATCCACGAGAACCCCCGCCTTTCCACCGAGTGGGAGGACGGGACGCGACGCGACTGAACCGGCATCCCGGCTACAGTGCGCATCCGCGGAGAGGTCGCCTAGTGGACTATGGCGCCGCACTGGAAATGCGGTTCGGGGCAACCCGTCGAGGGTTCGAATCCCTCCCTCTCCGCCACTCCACAGGGCGTGAGCTGGTTGACAGGATTCCGTCCTTGAATCGCGGCGGAGCAGGGCAGGCATGACTCGCCCGTCGGACCTGCACGTCGTCGCGCTGCCGATGGGCGAGTTCACGTTCGCGCCCGGCGAGGAGTACGAGGGCCAGACCGGCGTCGTCGTGGCCTACGCGATTCGCCACCGCGGCGGCGTCTTCCTGTTCGACACCGGCTTCGGCTTCGGCAACGCCGAGCTGGACGACTACTACAAGGTCCGCGCACGCACGGTCCCGGAAGCCCTTGCCCAGGCCGGCATCGACCTCGCGGAGATCACTGCCATCGCCAACTGTCACCTGCATCCCGATCACTCGGGGCAGAACCTGCTGTTCCCGGGCGTGCCGATCTTCGTCCAGCCGGCCGAGTGGGCTGCCGCGCACGAGCCCGACTACACGGTGGTCGAGTGGATCGACTTCCCCGGTGCGCGCTACGAGCAGGTCGCGGGTGATCACGAGGTCGCCCCGGGCATCCGCGTCTTCGCGACGCCCGGACACTCGCCCGGCCACCAGTCGCTCGTCGTCGAGACAGCGCAAGGCCCGCTGCTCCTCGCCGGCCAGGCCGTCTACAGCCACGGGGAGTGGGCCGGGCTCGCCGGCGCGCGCGAGGGCGCGAGCGTCGCCCGGGATCAGCCCGCCTATGCACGGTCGGTGGCGCGCCTGCGGGCGCTCAACCCGAAGCGCGTCCTGTTCGGCCACGACCATCGGGCCTGGCCCTGAGCGCGGGCCCGTCGTGACCGGCCGGGGTATCCTTGGCGGGCCGTGCTAGGCGGGGAACTAGCGGTGCCCTGTACCTGCAATCCGCTCCAGCAGGGCTGAATTCCTCCTCGAGGCCTCTGCGCTCGGAGGCCGCCGCTCCAGGCGGCGTTGAGGATCGGGTCCCGCGCAGCGGCGAATCGCGAACCGTGTCAGGTCCGGAAGGAAGCAGCACTCAGCGAAGCTCGTCGGGTGCCGCGGAACGGCCTGATCTGAGTCGTCTTCTGTGGTGGGCCCGGGCGCCAGTGGGTCGACGGGAGGTGCACGGCATATGAGCCAGCCGTCCAGGCACGGAGTCGCGTGACAGACCTCCCGATCCAGGCACCCGCCCACCAGGCGATCTACCGGCGCTGGCGTGCCCAGACCTTCGCCCAGGTCGTGGGGCAGGAGGCCGTTGTCGAGACCCTCCGGAACGCGGTTCGCACCGAGCGGGTCGCGCACGCGATCCTGTTCGTCGGCCCGCGCGGGACGGGCAAGACGTCGCTCGCGCGCATCCTCGCGAAGGCGATCAACTGCACGAACCTCCAGGACGGCGATCCGTGCGACACCTGTCCGTCATGCGTGGCGATCCGCGAGGGACGGGCCATGGACCTCCTGGAGATCGACGCGGCGTCGAACCGCGGCATCGATGCCATCCGTGACCTGCGCGAACGCATCAACTACGCCCCGACTGACCTTCGACGCAAGGTCTACATCCTCGACGAGGCCCACCAGATCACCAAGGACGCCTGGAACGCGCTGCTCAAGTCGCTCGAGGAGCCACCGGACTTCGTCGTCTTCATGTTCGCCTCCACCCACCCCCAGGAGTTCCCGCCGGCGATCCTCTCGCGCCTCCAGCGCTTCGACGTCCGGCGCCTGACGACCGACGAGATCGAGGGCAAGCTCCGCCGAATCCTGGAGGGGGACGGGCGGACTGCGACCCCGGAGGCGATCCACCTGATCGCCCGGCTCGCCGCGGGCGGCATGCGCGATGCCGAATCGATGCTGGACCAGCTGCTGTCCTCGTCGTCGGACAAGCTGGACGACGCCCGCGTGCGCGACCTGCTGGGGCTGGCCGACGCCGAGACCGTCGGTGCGTTTGTCGACGCCCTCGTCGCCTCCGACGCGCGGTCCGGCATGCGCCTGCTCGACGGGCTCGAGGAGCGTGGCCGCGACCTGCGCGGCTTCCTCGACCAGGTCATCGAGCTGCTGCGCGCGGCGATCATCGGCGCGCCGCCCGCGCCCGGGATGGCCGGCGCGGGCCCGATGCCCCACTCGATCACGGAGCTCGCCGCGGCGGCTCGCCGTCTGGCCTCCATCGACCCGAGCCGCGCCGGCGTCGGCGGCCTCCGCCTCCAGCTGGAGCTCGCTCTCTTCCCGGACCCCAGCCTGGCGCCGCGCCTCGCGGCGACCGCGGCTCCTGCGCCCACGGCTCTACCGAGGCGCGAGCCGGCCGCTCCGGTGGCTCCCGCACCTCCCGTGGCTCCCGCACCTCCCGTGGCCGAGGCGTACCCCGCAGCTCCAGCTGAAGCCGCGCCCGCGGCTCGGTCAAAGCCCCGGCCGGTCGTCAGACCCGCCGACGATGCGACAATGGTCCAGGTCCCGGCGCCTGCCGCCGACCCGCCATCGAGCGTCGCGCCGGCGCCTGCAACGGGCGACCTGGCCGTCCTCCGCGATCGCTGGCCGGAGATCGTGGCGCGGATCAGCCTCCACCCGCCGACGAAGCCGCTCATCGTCGCGTGCCGCCCGATCAGCGTGGAGGACGGCATCGTCACCCTCGGCTTCCCCGAGGACAAGGCGTTCCTGCGCCAGGTGGCGGAGCGACGGCGGACGGTCCTCGAGGAGAACGTGTCGGCGGTCCTGGGCAGGTCGGTCGCGGTCCGCTGCGTGGCCACGAACATCGACGTCGTGCCGGATCTCCCGTCCGACGCCGAGGCCGCCTGGGTCCTCGCGGAGGCCCGCCGCATCTTCGAGACCGACGAGGGCAACCCGGCGGAGGTCGGCTGAGGGGCGTCATGCACGCCCGACCGGCAACACGCAGACTGAGCGCAACCTGACGAGGAGCACGACACATGGGCATGGGCAACCTGCAGCGCATGGCGATGCAGATGCAGCAGGAGATGGAGCGCATCCAGGCGGAGCTGGCCGAGGCCCATGTCGAGGGCTCGGCGGGCGGCGGCGTGGTGCGCGCCGTCGTGACCGGCAAGCAGTCGCTCGTCTCGATCACGATCGATCCGGCGGCGGTGGATCCGGATGACGTCGACATGCTCCAGGACCTCGTCGCGGTCGCCGTCAACGAGGCGCTCGATGCGTCCCGCCGGCTCGCCGAGCAGAAGATGGGCGCGCTCCAGTCGCTGACCGGCGGCCTGGGCGGGCTCCTCGGGCGCTGACCGACCAGCCGGGTGGCCACGCTCCTCATCGAACCCGTCGCGAAGCTGATCGAGGCGTTCAACCGCCTGCCCGGGATCGGCCCCAAGACGGCCCAGCGCCTGACCTACCACATCCTCCGGGCGCCGGACGCGGAGGCCCGCGCCCTCGCCTCGGCATTGGTCGCGGTCCGCGAGGAGGTCGTGTTCTGCGAGCGCTGCTTCAACATCAGCGACGCTCCCCTTTGTCCGATCTGTCGTGACGGGGCGCGCGACCAGGCACGGATGTGCGTGGTCGAGGAGCCGCTCGACGTGCTCGCGCTCGAGCGCACCGCCGAGTTCCGCGGCGTCTACCACGTGCTCCACGGCGCCATCTCGCCGATCGACGGCGTGGGACCGGACCGGCTCCACATCGCCGAGCTGCTGCGTCGGGTCGACGAGGCGGCGGATGCCGGGTCACCCTTCACCGAGGTCATCCTCGCCACCAACCCGACCCTGGAAGGCGAGGCGACGGCGATGTACCTGGACGAGCGGCTCGCCGGCAAGGTCGGGAGCGTCACGCGGATCGCGCGCGGCATCCCGGTCGGCGGCGACCTGGAATATGCGGACGAGGTGACGTTGATCCGGGCGCTGCAGGGCCGCCGGGCGCTCGGCGAGCGGCCGAGGTAGGAGGGCGCGGTGCAGGAGCTCCTGGTCGAGATCGGCCTCCGCCTGGCCAAGCTCGTGATCGCGACGGTGATCGGCCTCGTCGTCTACGCGGTGCTCACCGGGCCGTTCGGCGCGCCGGGCTCCGTTCAGCTCGCGCTGGAGTCGTGGATCGCCGGCGCGCTCGTGATCTCGCTCCTCGAGACGGGCATCTTCTGAGGCCCGGAAGGCCCCTGCGGCCCGTTTGACGGACCGCCGAGGAGGGCCCATACTGCGCGTTCTGCGCCAAGCACCCCTGCGTGCTTCGGAGTGGGTTGCACCTTGACAACTGAAGAGTGGCAGAGATCCAGAAAACACGGATGTGCGAGCGGTCAAACCCTCGGAACAAGTCGTAGCCGCAAGGCTATGCATCTTTTCGGAGAGTTTGATCCTGGCTCAGGATCAACGCTGGCGGCGTGCATGAGACATGCAAGTCAAACGGACGATCAAAGCTTGCTTTGATCGTTAGTGGCGGACGGCTGAGTAACGCGTGGGTGACCTGCCCCGAAGTGGGGAATAACTGCCCGAAAGGGTGGCTAATACCGCATGTGGTGGTGTATTCGATTACACCAGTAAAGCCGCAAGGCGCTTCGGGAGGGGCCTGCGTCCGATTAGCTCGTTGGTGGGGTAACGGCTCACCAAGGCGACGATCGGTAGGTGGTCTGAGAGGACGATCACCCAGACTGGGACTGAGACACGGCCCAGACTCCTACGGGAGGCAGCAGTCGGGAATTTTGCGCAATGGACGAAAGTCTGACGCAGCAACGCCGCGTGGGGGATGAAGGCCTTCGGGTTGTAAACCCCTTTTCTCAGGGACGATAATGACGGTACCTGAGGAATAAGCCACGGCTAACTACGTGCCAGCAGCCGCGGTAATACGTAGGTGGCGAGCGTTGTCCGGATTTACTGGGCGTAAAGAGCGCGCAGGCGGTCGTACAAGTCGCGTGTGAAAGCCCCCGGCTC
>JACPOS010000012.1 GCA_016191395.1 Chloroflexota bacterium | reverse complement strand
GTACTTGGTGATCGCCGCGGTCAGGCTCGTCTTGCCATGGTCGATGTGGCCGATCGTGCCGATGTTCACGTGCGGCTTGGTGCGCTCGAACTTCTTCTTGGCCATCGTTGGTTTCTCCTGGTTCCTTCGGTCGGGACCGGCTCAGCTGACCTTGGACTTGGCTACGAGCTCCTGGGCGAGATTGCCCGGGACCTCGGCGTAGTGCGAGAGCTCCATCGAGTAGCTGGCCCGGCCCTGGGTCATCGACCGCAGGTCCGTGGCGTAGCCGAACATCTGGGCGAGCGGCACGAACGCGCGGACCACCTGCGTGGAACCGCGTGAATCCATCCCGTCGACCTGGCCTCGGCGGCTGTTGAGGTCGCCGATCACGTCGCCCATGAACTGCTCCGGCATGGTGACCTCGACCCGCATCATGGGCTCGAGCACGACCGGGCTCGCCTTCGCGACGGCATCCTTGATGGCCATCGAGGCGGCGATCTTGAACGCCATCTCCGACGAGTCGACCTCGTGGTACGAGCCGTCGTGGACGGTGACCTTCACGTCGACCATCGGGTAGCCTGCGTAGATGCCGGTCTTGAGGGCCTCGGCGATGCCCATGTTGATCGGGCGCATGTACTCGCGCGGGATCGTCCCGCCGACGATCTTGTCGACGAACTCGTAGCCGGTGCCCTTCTCGCCGGGCTCGGCGGTGAGGACGACGTGCCCGTACTGGCCCTTGCCACCGGTCTGGCGCTTGAACAGGCCGTTGCCCTCGGCAGCGCGGCGGATGGTCTCGCGGTAGGAGACCTGTGGCTTGCCGACGTTCGCGGCGACCTTGAACTCGCGGACCATGCGGTCCACGATCACGTCCAGGTGCAGCTCGCCCATCCCCGCGATGAGGGTCTCGCCGCTCTCCTGGTCCGTGTGGACGCGGAAGGTGGGGTCCTCCTCGGCCAGGCGCTGGAGGGCGACGCCCATCTTGTCCTGGTCGGCCTTGGTGCGCGGCTCGATCTTGACCTCGATGACCGGCTCGGGGAACGAGATGTTCTCGAGCAGGATCGGGTGCTCCGGGTCGCACAGGGTGTCGCCCGTGTAGGTGTCCTTCAGGCCCACGATCGCGCCGATGTCGCCCGCGTAGACCTCGCTGATCTCCTCGCGGTGATTGGCGTGCATCTCGAGGACGCGCGCGACGCGCTCCTTCTTGCCCTTGGCGCTGTTCAGCACGTACGAGCCGGCCTTCAGCGTGCCGGAGTAGACCCGGAAGAACGCGAGGTGCCCGACGAACGGGTCGGTCGCGATCTTGAAGACGAGGCCGGAGAAGGGCTCCTTGTCGTCGACGGTGCGCAGCAGCTCCTGGTCCGTGCCCGGGCGAAGCCCGATCGTCGGCGGGACGTCCAGCGGCGAGGGCAGGAACTCGGTGACCGCGTCGAGCATGGGCTGGATGCCCTTGTTCTTGAGCGCGGAGCCGGTCAGCACCGGGACGAACTTCGACTGCAGGGTGCCGAGCCGGATGCCATGGCGGATCTCGGCGGTGGTGAGCGCCTCACCCTCGAGGTACTTGTGGGTGAGGGTGTCGTCCGCCTCGGCGACGACCTCGATCATTCGCTCGCGCCACTTGGCCGCCTCGGCCTTGAGCGCCTCGGGGATCTCGACGACGTCGATCTTGGACCCCAGGTCGTCGCGGTACAGGATCGCCTTCATCTCGATGAGGTCGATGACGCCCTCGAAGCGGTCCTCGCTGCCGATCGGGATCTGGATGGGGACGGGCCGCGCGCCGAGTCGGTCCACGATCATGTCCACGCAGCGCCAGAAGTCCGCACCGGTGCGATCCAGCTTGTTGATGAAGCAGATCCGCGGGACGGAGTACTTGTCCGCCTGGCGCCAGACCGTCTCCGACTGGGGCTCCACGCCGGCGACGCCGTCGAAGACGACGACCGCGCCATCGAGGACGCGCAGGCTGCGCTCCACCTCGACGGTGAAGTCCACGTGCCCGGGCGTATCGATGATGTTGATCTTGTGGTCGTTCCAGAAGCAGGTCGTGGCCGCGGCGGTGATGGTGATGCCGCGCTCCTGCTCCTGCGGCATCCAGTCCATCGTGGCCGCGCCCTCGTGGACCTCGCCCAGCTTGTAGATCTTCTTGGTGTAGAAGAGGATGCGTTCGGTCACGGTCGTCTTGCCCGCGTCGATGTGGGCAATGATCCCGATGTTGCGTGTGCGCGCGAGCGGCATCTGGCGTGTCATGGCTGTGGTCGTTCCCGGACTACCACTTGAAATGGCTGAAGGCCTTGTTGGCCTCCGCCATCTTGTGGGTGTCCTCGCGCCGCTTGACAGCGGCGCCCAGACCGTTGGATGCGTCCACGAACTCCGCCGCGAGCTTCTCGCTCATGCTCTTGCCGCTGCGCTTGCGGGCGGCCTGGACAAGCCAGCGCACGCCGAGCGACAGGCGGCGATCGCCGCGGATCTCGACCGGAACCTGGTAGGTGGCGCCACCGACGCGGCGGGGCTTGACCTCGATGATGGGCGTGGCGTTGCGCAGCGCGGTCTCCATGACCTCCAGGCCGGGACGGCGCGCGGACGCCTCGGCGCGGGCCAGCGCCTGGCGCAGGATGCGCTCGGCGAGGCGGCGCTTGCCGTCACTCATGAGCTTGGCGTGGAAGCGGACCGTGGTGCGGTTGGCGGGCGCCTGCTCGTACTTGGTCTTGCGGGCGATCCCTGCTCGACGAGGCATCAGCGCTTCCCGGCGATGGCGGGGGTCGCCTTCGCGCCGTACTTGCTGCGGCCCTGCTTGCGGTCGCGCACGCCGGCGGCGTCAAGCGTGCCGCGGATGATGTGGTACTTGACCGACGGCAGGTCCTTGACGCGACCGCCGCGCACGAGCACGACCGAGTGCTCCTGCAGGTTGTGCCCGATGCCCGGGATGTAGGCCGTGACCTCCATCTGGTTGGTCAGGCGCACGCGCGCGATCTTGCGCAGCGCGGAGTTCGGCTTCTTGGGCGTCATCGTCCGGACCTGGAGGCAGACGCCGCGCTTCTGCGGGGCGCCCGGAATGGCCACCTGGCGCTGGCGGAGGCTGTTCCAGTTCTTGCGCATCGCTGGCGCCTTGATCTTCGAGATCTTGGCACGCCGGCCGTGGCGCACGAGCTGGTTGATCGTCGGCACGAAAACGCTACTCCTGTCGTCGAACTGGTCGATCGGCCGCGGGCGCGGGCTCCGCTGGCCCTCCGGGCCGGGGTCTATGACCCCGGTGACTCCCGGGTCCCGTCTCTCGACGGGGGGCTCGGAGGGGCGTCTCGGCGCGATGCCGGAGCCGTGACCTTCCGAAGCCACGAACGCGGAGTGTAGCAATCGGGCGCTGAGCGTGTCAAACGGGCGGCGCGCTCGGAGCGACCCTCGCAGCGGCCCCGCCGGGTTGCCCCGGCAAGGCCCCGCGATCAGCTACAGGTCGGAGCCCTTGTCCTCCGCGGCGTCGGCCAGGAAGGGGTTGAACTCGGGCTCGTCGGCAGCCGCGACCGGCTGCGCGATGAGCACCACCTCTTCATCGGAGGCGGGCTTGGACTCGCCGTCCTCGAGGAACGGGTTGTACGCCTGGGCACCGTCGTCGATCGCCTCGCCGGCCAATGCCTCGAGGGCGGCCCGCCGCTCCCGCTCCTTGCGCGCGGCGAGGTTCGCCGGTGCGCCGGAGCCGGCCGGGATGAGCTTGCCGATGATGACGTTCTCCTTGAGGCCGATCAGGTGATCCTTGGCGCCGTTGATGGCGGCCTCGGTGAGCACCCGGGTCGTCTCCTGGAAGGACGCCGCGGCGAGGAAGCTGGAGGTGTTCAGCGACGCCTTGGTGACGCCGAGGAGCACGGTCTGGGCCGTCGCCGGCTCGCCGCCTTCGGCGAGGACGCGGTTGTTGACCTCCTCGAAGTCCAGCCGGTCGATCAGCTCGGTGGGCAGCAGCTCGCTGTCACCCGGCTGGTCGATGCGGACCTTGCGCAGCATCTGGCGGACGATGATCTCGATGTGCTTGTCGTTGATCGTGACGCCCTGGCTGCGGTAGACCTTTTGGACTTCCTTGACCAGGTAGCGCTGGACCGCGTCGCGGCCCCGCGTCTCGAGGTACTCCTGCGGGTTGATGGGGCCGTCGGTGATCGCGTCGCCGGCGCGCACGTCCTGGCTCTCGGTGACGAGCAGCCGGGCGTTGTGCGGGATCGGGTACTCGCGCTCGACGATGTCCTCCGCCCGGATGACAAGCCCGTCATCCGTCTTGACGAGGAACCCTGCCACGGACGCGAGCACGTCCGGGGCGCCCTCGACGCGGGCGACCGCCTGGCCGAGGGCGACGGTGTCGCCGGCGGCTGCCAGCAGCTCCGCGTTCTTCGGCAGGTTCAGCCCGGAGTCGTACGACTCGCGACTGGTCACCTTGACCTTCGTCCCGGTGTCGGCGCGAAGGATCGTGACGGCGCCGTCGATGTGGCTGATCTCGGCCTTGCCCTTGGGGACGCGGGCCTCGAAGAGCTCCTCGACGCGCGGCAGGCCGGCCGTGATGTCCAGGCCCGCGACGCCGCCCGTGTGGAACGTGCGCATCGTGAGCTGGGTGCCCGGCTCGCCGATGGACTGCGCGGCGATGATGCCCACCGCCTCGCCCACGCCGACGGCGTCGCCGCTGGCAAGGTTCCGGCCGTAGCACCGACGGCAGACGCCGTACCGAGCCTCGCAGGTGAGCGGTGAGCGGACGAGGACCTCCTCGATCCCCGCGTCCTCCAGCCGCTGCGCGACTTCCTCGGTGATCATGTCGTTGCGATCGGCGATGAGCCCGGCGTTCTTGCCCTTGGCATTCGGGTCGCGCATCGGCGCGGCCGAGTACCGACCGACGAGCCGACGACGGAATTCGTCGAGGACGTTCCGGCGCGTGGTGTCGTCCGTGGCGGGCCAGGTGGCGCCGGTCATGTCGGCCGTGTCGACCGAGGTGATCCAGCTCCCCTCCTCCGTGCCGCAGTCGTCTTCCTTGGTGATGACGTCCTGGGCGACGTCGACGAGGCGCCGCGTGAGGTAGCCCGAGTCCGCGGTGCGGAGGGCCGTGTCCGCGAGGCCCTTGCGGGCGCCGTGGGTGCTGATGAAGTACTCGAGGACCGTCATGCCCTCGCGGAAGTTGCTGCGGACCGGGACGTCGATGATCCGGCCGGACGGGTCGGCCATGAGGCCGCGCATCGCGCCCAGCTGGCCGATGTTGCCCTTGTTCCCGCGGGCGCCCGAGTCGGTCATCATCCGGAGCGCGTTGTCCTCGGGCAGCTGGGCCATCATCGCGGCCGAGATGCCGTCCGTGGTCCGCTTCCAGAGCTCGACGACCTGCTCGTAGCGCTCCTCATCGGTGATGAGGCCGCGCTGGAACTGCTTGTCGATGTCGGTGACCTGGTCGTCGGCGGCCTTCAGCGACTTGACCTTCTGGGGCGGGGTCACGATGTCCCACAGCCCGATGGTCATGCCACCGCGGGTCGCGAACTTGAAGCCCACGTCCTTGATGCCGTCGACGAGGTTGGCCGTGTCGGCAGGGCCGAGCAGGCGGTAGCACTCGTCCACGAGCTTCTTGAGATCGGTGCGCCGCATCTCCCGGTTGGTGTGCTCGGTGAAGCGCAGCCGGTCGGGCACGATCTGGTTGAAGATGATCCGGCCGACGGTCGTCCGGAGGCGCTGCTGGGTGAGTGCCCCGGCAGCCTCGTCCCACGCGGCGACCACGGCCTCGATGGGCTCGTGCAGGTCGAGCCCGCCCTGGGTGCGGACCGTGGCGCTGTCACCCTCGCTGATCCGGGCGCTCGCGCCGGTCAGCCCCTGGGCGGTCAGCTGGTGGGCGTACATCGCGTCATCCTCGGAGCCGAAGATGCGCGTGGCGGCGACGCCCCTGGTCGCCTCCTTCTCCATGGTCAGGTAGTAGCAGCCGAGGACCATGTCCTGGGTCGGCGCGACGACGGGCGTGCCGTCGGCGGGCGAGAGCAGGTTGGCGGTCGACAGCATCATCGTCCGCGCCTCTTCCTGGGCGGCCGAGGACAGCGGCACGTGGACCGCCATCTGGTCGCCGTCGAAGTCGGCGTTGAACGCCGTGCAGACGAGCGGATGGATCTGGATGGCCGAGCCCTCGACGAGCACGGGCATGAACGCCTGGATGCCGAGGCGGTGGAGCGTGGGGGCGCGGTTCAGCAGGACCGGGTGGTCCTTGATGACCTCTTCGAGGACGTCCCAGACCTCCGGTCGGACGCGCTCGACGATGCGCTTGGCGCTCTTGATGTTGTGGGCAAAGCCCTTCTCGACGAGCTGGCGCATGACGAACGGCTTGAACAGCTCCAGCGCCATCTTCTTGGGCAGGCCGCACTGGTGCAGCTTGAGCTCCGGCCCGACCACGATGACCGAGCGGCCGGAGTAGTCGACGCGCTTGCCGAGCAGGTTCTGGCGGAACCGCCCCTGCTTGCCCTTGAGCATGTCGCTCAGGGACTTCAGGCGATGGTTGCCCGTGCCCGCGATCGCCCGGCCGCGACGGCCGTTGTCGATGAGGGCGTCGCACGCCTCCTGGAGCATCCGCTTCTCGTTGCGGATGATGATCTCCGGTGCGCCGAGCTCCAGGAGCCGCTTGAGGCGGTTGTTCCGGTTGATGACGCGGCGGTACAGGTCATTCAGGTCGGACGTGGCGAAGCGGCCGCCGTCGAGCTGGACCATGGGCCGGAGATCCGGGGGGATGACCGGCAGGACCGACAGGATCATCCACTCCGGGCGGGTGCCGGAGCGGCGGAAGGCCTCGATGAGGCGGAGCCGCTTGATCGCCTTCTTGCGGCGCTGGCCTGAGCTGGTCCGGACCTCGACGTGGAGCTGGCGGGCCAGCGTCTCGAGGTCCATCCGGCTGATGATGTCGCGCACGGCCTCGGCGCCCATGCCCGAGGTGAACAGGCGGCCCTTGCCGCCCTGGTTGAACTTCTCGTCGAGCGTCCGGAGCTCCGTCTCGCCGATGGTCAGCATCGGCTTGATGGACTCGAGCTCGTCGCGCAGCTTGCGCAGCTCGTCCTTCAGGCCCTGGGCCTGCTCCTTGAGCTGGTCCTTCTCCGCCCGGATGGTCTCGTCCATCCCGGCACGCAGGTCGGCGATCTTCTGGTCCACGGCGAGCGCCTCGTCGCGCTCGCGACCCTGGATCTCCTCGGTGACGCGCTCGGTCTCGGCGCCCACGACGGCGCGCAGCTTGGCGGTCGCCGCCTTGCCGCCCTTCTCACCGGCGGCGACGATGACCTCGCCGGTGGGCTCGAAGACGATCGTCTCGTCGGCGGCGCCGGTCTTGAGCTCCGCGAGCTTGGCCTCGACGCCCTGCGCCGCGGCGACGATCTCCTCGGTGCGCGTGGCGCGCTGCGCCTCGAGCTCCGCCTTGGTCGCGGACAGGGCGGCGGTGAGCTCCTCACGATGGCGCTCGATGTCCGCTTTGAGCTCTGCCTCCAGCTCGCCGATCTTCTTGCCGGATTCGCCGCCACGGCCGGCGGCCTCTTCCTCGATGTTCGCGGCGAAGCGCTTGCGGACTTCCTCGTCCACGCCCGTGACGATGTACAGGGCGAAGTACACCGTCCTTCTCCGGCTTGAGCGTCCGGTAGTTGATGGTCTCCGGCTTCGTGACCTCGCCCTTGGACCACTCCCGGATCTGGTCCGGGCTGGCAAGCGAGATGCGGATCGCGTTGAAGTTATTGACTTCGAGCATCGTTCTCCTCAGCGCAACCGTGTGGCTCGGTGGCGGGATTCGGACCTGTGGCGAGCGTCAGCGCGGTGGCCGGGCCGCGATGACGCGTGGAAATGACGTTCGTGACTAGTCCTCGAACCCGGCGAGGTTGATCCCGCCGAGATCGGGGAGGAGGTAGCCGGAGGCGTCGTCCTCCGCGAGCGGGATCTCCTCGTCGTTCTGATCGAGGATCTCGGCGTTGAGGCCGAGGCTGCGAAGCTCCTTGATGAGGACCTTGAAGGACTCGGGGACCCGCGGGGGCTGGATCTCCTCGCCCTTGACGATGGCTTCGTACGTCTGCACGCGGCCGAGCACGTCGTCCGACTTCACGGTCAGCAGCTCCTGGAGGATGTTGGCCGCGCCGTAGGCCTCCAGGGCCCAGACCTCCATCTCGCCGAAGCGCTGGCCGCCGAACTGGGCCTTGCCACCCAGCGGCTGCTGGGTGATCAGGCTGTACGGGCCGGTGGAGCGCGCGTGGATCTTGTCCTCCACCAGGTGGTGGAGCTTCAGCATGTAGATGTAGCCGACGGTGATGTCGCGGTCGAAGGTCTCGCCGGTGCGACCGTCGCGCAGCTCCACCTTGCCGTCCTGCGGCAGGGCCTGCTCGACGCCGTAGACCATGTGGCGGGCCTGCTTGAGCTCGTCCCGGATCTGCTCCTCCGTCGCGCCGTCGAAGACTGCCGTGGCGGCGGTCTCGCCCTTGGCGTGGAGCGCCCACCCGAGGTGGGTCTCGAGGATCTGGCCGATGTTCATCCGGCTCGGCACGCCGAGCGGGTTGAGGATGATGTCGACGGCGGTGCCGTCGGGCAGGAACGGCATGTCCTCGGCGGGCAGGATCTTCGCGATCACGCCCTTGTTGCCGTGGCGGCCGGCCATCTTGTCTCCGACCGAGATCTTGCGCTTCTGCGCGACCGAGACCCGCACCAGGCGGTTCACGCCCGGCTGGAGGTCGTCGTTCAGCTCACGCCGGAACTCGCGGACCTCGACCACCTTGCCACGCTCGCCGTGGGGAAGGCGCAGCGAGCTGTCCTTCACCTCGCGGGCCTTCTCGCCGAAGATCGCGCGGAGCAGGCGCTCCTCCGCCGTCAGCTCGGTCTCGCCCTTGGGCGTGATCTTGCCGACGAGGATGTCGCCGGGGCGAACCTCGGCGCCGATGTAGACGATGCCCTCCTCGTCGAGGTCCTTGAGGGACTCCTCGCCGACGTTGGGGATGTCGCGCGTGATCTCCTCGGGGCCAAGCTTGGTGTCCCGCGACTCGATCTCGTGCTTCTCGATGTGGATGCTGGTGAACAGGTCGTCGCGGACGAGGCGGTCGCTGATGACGATCGCGTCCTCGTAGTTGCCGCCCTCCCAGCTCATGAACGCCACGAGGACGTTCCGGCCGAGCGCGAGCTCGCCAAGGCTGGTGGACGAGCTGTCGGCGATCGCCTGGCCGACGGTGACCCGCTGGCCGAGGTCCACGATGGGCCGCTGGTTGATGCACGTGCCCTGGTTGCTGCGCACGAACTTGTGCAGCCGGTACTCGTCGAGGTCGCCCGAGTCAGCCTCGATGCGGATCCGCTCGGCGGTCACGGAGATGACCACGCCGTCGCGCTTGGCGACCACGACCTGGCCGGAGTCACGCGCGGCGCGCTCCTCCATGCCGGTGCCGACGATCGGCGCCTCGGGCTCCAGGAGCGGCACGGCCTGGCGCTGCATGTTCGAGCCCATGAGGGCGCGGTTCGCGTCGTCGTGCTCCAGGAACGGGATGAGCGCAGTCGCCACGGAGACGACCTGCTTGGGGCTCACGTCCATGTACTCGATCTGGTCCGCGCGGGCCTCCGGGAACTGGTCACGGAAGCGCGACGGGATGCGCTCGTCCATGAAGTGGCGCTCGGCGTCGAGGCGGGCGTTGGCCTGCGCCACGACGTGCTCCTCCTCTTCGTCGGCGGGGAGGTACTCGATCTGGTCGGTCACGACCGGCCGGATCGGGAAGGCGTTGAGCTTCTGCTTCTTCAGCTCGGCGGCGGCACCGTCGGCGAGCGAGGCGCCCTTCTTGACGACGACTCCCCCACCCTTGGCGATGAGGTCGGTCCCGGCCTCGTAGTCGCCGACGTTGGGGTCGTCCCAGGCGACGGTCCGCTTGACGCGGCGGTACGGCGTCTCGATGAAGCCGTAGCTGTTGATCCGCCCGTACGTCGCGAGCGAGCCGATCAGGCCGATGTTCGGACCTTCGGGCGTCTCGATGGGACAGATGCGGCCGTAGTGGCTGTGGTGGACGTCTCGGACGTCGAACCCGGCGCGCTCGCGCGACAGGCCACCGGGACCAAGGGCCGACAGCCGGCGCTTGGACGTGAGCTCGGCGAGCGGGTTCGTCTGGTCCATGAACTGCGACAGCTGGCTGCCGCCGAAGAACTCCTTCATCGCCGCCACGACCGGGCGGATGTTGATGAGGGCGTTCGGGGTCGCCTTGTCGATCTCCTGGATCGTCATGCGCTCGCGCACGACGCGCTCCATGCGGAGCAGGCCGATCCGGAACGCGTTCTGGATCAGCTCGCCGTTGGCACGGATGCGGCGGTTGCCGAGGTGGTCGATGTCGTCCTTCGCGTGCAGCGTGCGGTTGCACTCGATCAGGTGGCCGACGATCGCGGCGATGTCCTCGCGGGTGATGGTCCGGCTCTCGCGGTCCAGCTCGATGCCCATGCGGGCCGCGGCGCCGTCCAGCTTCTTGTTGAACTTGTAGCGGCCGACGCGGCCGAGGTCGTAGCGCCGGAAGTTGAAGAACAGGCCCTCGACGAGCGCCCGGGCGTTGTCGCCGGTCGGCGGGTCACCGGGGCGAAGCTTCTTGTAGACCTCGATCAGCGCCTCGGACGGCGTCCGGGTGACGTCCTTGTCCAGCGTGTTCGCGATGAACGGGTGCTCGGGATCCACGTCGACCGGAGCGAACAGCGCCGCGATCTCGTCGTTGGTCTCGTAGCCGACGGCGCGGAGCAGGGTCGTCGCAGCGATCTTGCGCTTGCGGTCAACCTTGACCCACAGCTGGTCCGTGTTGTTGGTCTCGAACTCCAGCCAGGCGCCGCGGTTCGGGATGACCTTGGCGCTGAAGAGCATGCGGCCCGAGGCGGGGTCCTCGAGCTCGCTGTAGTACACGCCCGGCGAGCGGACGAGCTGGGACACGACGACGCGCTCCGCGCCGTTGACCACGAAGGTGCCCAGGTCCGTCATCCACGGGTAGTCGCCCATGTACACGCGCTGGCGCTGGATCTCGCCGGTCTCCTTGATCAGGAGCTCGACGTTGACGTACAGCGGGCGGCTGTAGGTCAGGTCCTTGGTCCGGCACTCCTCCTCGGAGTACTTGGGGTCCCCGAACTCGTAGTCCAGGAACTGGAGCTCCATGACCTTGGACGTGAAGTCCTTGATCGGGCTGATCTCGTCGAACAGCTCGCGGAGGCCCTTGTCGACGAACCACCGGAAGGACTCCAGCTGGAGCTCGATCAGGTTCGGGACGGGCAGGACTTCGGGGATACGGGCGTAGCGCTTGCGGGCAGCAGCGGACGTGCCCGCAGCCGGCGATTCAGCGGGAGACAGCATCAAGGACCACTCCTTGGCGGAGGACAGGTGGAAGGAAAAGGGCCGCGCTCACAGAACGACAAAGTGTATCGCGCAACGTTGACTTGTCAAATGGTCGGAAGGACCACCCGACCCGGTGAGCCGGCCGTGCTAGCGCAGGTCCGGGCGGCCGCGGCGAAGGCGGAGCCGAGCACGGGAGCGAGCGCACTTTGACGTGCGTGAGCTCCCGCGCACAGGCGACAACGCCCGCCGCGACCGTCCGGGGCTGCGCTACTTGATCTCGACCTTGGCGCCTTGCTCCTCGAGGGCCGTCTTGATCTTCTCGGCCTCGTCGCGGGCGATGCCCTCCTTGACGGCCTTCGGGGTCGCGTCGACCAGGTCCTTGGCCTCCTTGAGGCCGAGACCTGTGAGCTCGCGCACGACCTTGATCACGGGGATCTTGTTCGGGCCGATCTCGACGATGGTCGCGGTGAACTCGGTCTGCTCCTCGGCGGCCGGGGCGGCCTCGGCAGCGGCGCCGCCACCTGCCGCGGGGGCGGCTGCCATCGCGACCGGGGCCGCGGCGGTGACGCCGAAGCGATCCTCGAACTTCTTCTTGAACTCCGACAGCTCGAGAACGGTCATCTTCTCGAACGCTTCGAGCAGCTGGTCGGCGGTCATCGTTGCCATTGGGTCTGGTCTCCTGTCAGGTGGTGGGTTGCGGTCTGAAGGTCGGGGTCAGGCTGCAGCGCGCTGCTCTGCAAGTGCCGCGACCAGGCCGACGACATCGCGAAGCGGCGCGTCGAACAGGCCAGCGGTGGTTGCCATCGGCGCCGCGAAGGCGCCGGCGATCTGCGAGAGCAGGACGTCACGGGACGGCAGCGCGGCGAGCCGGACCACGCCCGCGGCATCGATCGCTCGATCGCCGAGGAGTGCGCCGGTGATCTTCACCTGCTTGTACGGGCGCATCGTGTCGATCACGGCCTTCGCCGTGGCGCCCTCGTCCTTGCCGAATGCGATTGCGGTTGGTCCGACGAGCAGCTCGTCGAGCGCCGACCGCACGTTGTCCGCGGCGGCGATCTTCATGAGCCGGTTCTTGACGACCCGGTAGGCAACGTCCTGCTTGCGCAGTGCGCGCCGGATCTCGCCGATCTCGCGGACGGTCAGACCCCGGTACTCCGAGACGATCAGCGTGCGGCTGCCCGCCAGCTGCTCGCGCAGCTCGGCGACGACCTCTCGCTTGGCCTCGGTCGGCATGGTGCCCTCCATCGATTCGTGCGCGCAGCCGGCGCGCGGCGGTGGGCGCTCCGGCCTGCCGGCCGATGCTCCCCTGCGACGGGCGCCCGAAGGCGCGACCTTGGACCGCAGGGGGTGCGCCCACCCGTGAGGGCGGACGATCCGTTCCTGCCTCGGCATGCTCGCCGGCGTCCCCGGGGCGGTTGCCCCGATCCGGACCGGCGGATCAAGCCCCGACCGTCACGCGAAGGTGCGGTCTGCGGGCGCAGGCTGTCTCTGGCTGGTATCCGTCGATGTGTCGTCCCGCCATCGCTGGCGGGCTGCGCATTATGCCCGATTTGTCCGGGCGTGCCTCACGCAGCCGAGGCGGCGGCCAGGATCCCGGGGATGTCGACGCGGATGCCGGGGCCCATGGTGCTTGCGATCGTCAACGTCCGAAGGTACGTGCCCTTCGCACCGGCAGGCTTGGCGCGGTTGATCGCGTCGACGAGTGCGGCGAGGTTGGCGACGAGCGCCTCGGGCTCGAAGCTGGCCTTGCCGACCGGCACGTGGACGATCGCGGTCTTGTCCACCTTGAACTCGACGCGGCCGCCCTTGACCTCGCGGATGGCGCGGTCCAGGTCGAAGGTGATGGTTCCGGCCTTCGGGTTCGGCATGAGGCCGCGCCGGCCGAGGATCTTGCCCAGGCGCCCGACCTGGCCCATGAGGTCCGGCGTCGACAGCGCGACGTCGAACTCCAGCCAGCCCGCCTCGATCTTCTTCACGAGGTCCTCGGAGCCGACCTCGTCCGCCCCGGCGCGGAGCGCCTCCTGGGCCTTCTCGCCCTGGGCGAACACGGCCACGCGAACGACCTTGCCGGTGCCGTTGGGGAGGACCACGGTGCCGCGGACCATCTGGTCTGCGTGGCGTGGGTCGACGCCGAGCCGGAGATGCGCCTCGACGGTGGCGTCGAACTTGACGGTGGTCGTCTCCTTCGCGAGTCGCGCTGCCTCGTCAGGGGCGTACAGCCTGCCTGGATCGACGAGCTTCGCGGCCTCGAGGTACTTCTTGCCGTGTGCCATGTCTGGTGCCTCCTTCGACCGGGTTGGCCGGCCTCCCCCTTCGGGTGGTGCGGTGAGGGTCGGGGTCAATCCCTCTCCGCGTGGTGCCTCAGCCCTTGGCTGCGGCCTCGACCTCGATGCCCATGCTCCGGGCGGTGCCCTCGATCATGCGCGCGGCCGCCTCGATGTCGTTGGCCGACAGGTCGGCCATCTTGATCGCGGCGATGTCGCGGACCTGCGCGCGGGTCACGCGTCCGATGGTCTCGCGCTTCGGGGTGCCGGAGCCCTTGTCGATGCCAGCGGCCTTGCGGAGCATGTCCGCGGCGGGCGGCGTCTTGAGGACGAACGTGAACGAGCGATCCTCGTAGACCGTGATCTGGGCCGGGATGACCTGGCCCGCCTTGTCGGCGGTCTTCTCGTTGTAGCTCTTGGTGAACTCCACGATGTTGATGCCGTGGGGACCCAGCGCGGTGCCGACGGGCGGGGCGGGCGTCGCCTTGCCGGCCGGCAGCTGCAGGGTGAGCACGATGCGGATCTTCTTAGCCACTGTGGAGCAGGTTCCTTTCTAGTGAGCGCCGACAGGGCCGGTCAGGCCAAGGCGGCGCCGAGCACCCGAAGCGAGCGCACGTCCGTGCGTGAGCGAGGGCGCGCAGGCGCCAACGCCGGCATGGCCGGTCCGGGAGGTGCTCACAGCTTCTCTACCTGGAGGAAGTCAAGTTCCACGGGTGTCTCGCGGCCGAAGATGCTCACGAGCACCTTGACCTTGTTGCGCTCGGGGTTGACCTCGTCCACCGTCCCGATGAACTCGGAGAACGGCCCGTCCGTGACGCGGACGCTCTGGCCCTTCGTGAAGGCCACGCGGTACTTCGGCGTCTCCACGCCCATGTGCCGCAGGATCTGCTTGACCTCGGTCTCGTCGAGCGGCACGGGCTCGCTCCGGACGCCCGGGATGTTGGAGCCGCCGACGAAGCTGGTGACGCCCGGCGTGTTGCGGACGACGAACCAGCTGTCCGGGTCCAGGATCATCTCGACCAGGACGTAGCCCGGGTAGACCTTCTTCTGGACGGTGTGCCGCTGGCCCTGGCGGATCTCGATCTCGTCCTCCATCGGCACGAGGACCTGGAAGATCTTGTCCTCCATGCCCATGGACTCGATGCGGTGCTCGAGGTTGGCCTTGACCTTGTTCTCGTAGCCCGAGTAGGTGTGGATGACGTACCAGCGCTTGTCCGGGCGCTTCGCCTCGACGTCGGGGGTCATCGCCGTGCTCACTGGGTGAGCCCCGAGGCGATGAAGCCGATGACGCCCTGGAACAGCTGGTCGGCGACCGCGACGAACACCCCGACGGCGATGCTCACGGCGAACACCAGCACGGTCAGGTTGCGGGTCTGGGCCAACGTCGGCCAGGAGACCTTCCGAAGCTCGGAGATCGCTTCGGCGAGGAAGCGGCGAATTCGCGTCACGTTGTGCTGTTCCTACCTAGCTTTGAGTTGTGGCAGGGGCGATAGGACTCGAACCTACAACCGCTGGTTTTGGAGACCAGTGCTCTGCCAATTGAGCTACACCCCTGCGGTTGGCTGATGCTACTTGGCTTCCCGATGAAGGGTGTGGCGACGATCGCGAGGGCAGTACTTCATCAGCTCGATCCGGTTGGGATCGTTCTTCTTGTTCTTGCGCGTGGTGTACGTCCGCTCCTTGCACTCGGTGCAGGCGAGCTGGATCGTGGGGCGCGCTTCGACCTTTGCCATGTCGTTATGCGCTGATGCTGGTGATGGCGCCGGCGCCGACGGTCCGGCCACCCTCGCGGATGGCGAAGCGCTGGCCGACCTCGAGCGCGATCGGGGTGATCAGCTCGACGCCCATCTCGACGTTGTCGCCGGGCATGACCATCTCCGCCCCCTCGGGCAGGCTGATGTTGCCGGTGACGTCGGTGGTGCGCAGGTAGAACTGGGGCCGGTAGCCGTTGTAGAACGGGGTATGCCGCCCGCCCTCCTCCTTGGTCAGGACGTAGACCTGGGCCTTGAAGGTGGTGTGGGGCTTGATCGAGCCGGCCTTGGCCATGACCTGGCCGCGCTCGATCTCCTCGCGCTCGATGCCCCGCAGGAGCAGGCCGACGTTGTCGCCGGCGCGGCCCTCGTCGAGGATCTTCTTGAACATCTCGACGCCGGTGACGACGACCTTGCGGGTCGCCTTGACGCCGATGATCTCGATCTCGTCGGAGACCTTGACGATGCCGCGCTCGATGCGCCCGGTGGCGACCGTGCCCCGGCCCTTGATGCCGAAGACGTCCTCGACGGGCATCAGGAACGGCTTGTCGATGGCCCGCTCCGGCGTCGGGATGTAGGAATCGACCGCGTCCATCAGCTCCTGGATGGGCGCGTACGCCGGGTCGGCCGGGTTGTCGCCGGCCTCGAGGGCCTTGAGCGCCGAGCCGCGGATGACCGGGGTGTCGTCGCCCGGGAAGTTGTACTTGGAGAGGAGCTCGCGGACCTCGAGCTCGACGAGGTCGAGCAGCTCGGGGTCGTCGACCGCGTCGACCTTGTTGAGGAACACGACGATGTACGGCACCTCGACCTGGCGGGCGAGGAGGATGTGCTCGCGGGTCTGGGGCATGGGCCCGTCGGTCGCGGCGACGACCAGGATCGCGCCGTCCATCTGCGCCGCGCCGGTGATCATGTTCTTGATGTAGTCGGCGTGCCCGGGGCAGTCGACGTGGGCGTAGTGGCGCGCGGCGGTCTCGTACTCCACGTGGGCGATGGCGATGGTGATGCCCCGCTCCCGCTCCTCGGGCGCGTTGTCGATCGTGTCGAACGCGCGGTACTCACTGGAGCCCTTCAGGGCGAGGTACTTGGTGATCGCCGCGGTCAGGCTCGTCTTGCCATGGTCGATGTGGCCGATCGTGCCGATGTTCACGTGCGGCTTGGTGCGCTCGAACTTCTTCTTGGCCACAGGACCAGTCTCACTCCATCTCTTGTTGCGGATCCGAGCCGGACGGGCACGGCTTCGCCAGTGAATTCTCTTCCGGGGGTTTGCCAGAGGTCATGGAGCCCACAATCGGGTTCGAACCGATGACCTCTTCCTTACCAAGGAAGTGCTCTGCCGACTGAGCTATGTGGGCCCGAAGGCTTCGCGAGTGGAGCCGACGACGGGACTCGAACCCGGAACCGGCGGTTTACAAAACCGCTGCTCTACCAATTGAGCTACGTCGGCGACGCACGGCAACCCAAAGAAGCCGCCGGGGCGCCGCGGAATGATAGGTCGGTCCGGGAGAACCGGTCAAGCGTGGCCCACCGTGGACGGCGCGCATGGGCGCGTGGCTCAGGTGCTCGCCCGCTTCGAGACGCGCTTCGCCCTGGGCTTCGCGGCCGGCTTCGCGGCCGGCGCTGAGGCCTCCACCGTGGCGGGCTGCGAGCCCCCCGGTCGCGCTGTCGGGTCGCGCTGGCCGAGCACCTCGAAGGCGAGGATGGAGCCAGCGACGGCCGCGTTGAGCGATCCGATGAGGCCGCGCATCGGGATGCGGACGAACAGGTCGCAGCGGCGGCGGATGGCGGGAGAGAGGCCATGGCCCTCGCTGCCGATGATCAGCGCGATCGGCCCACGAAGGTCCGCTTCGCGCGCCGTGAGCGCGGCGTCCGCCTCCGAGCCGACGATCCGCAGGCCACGCAGGTGAAGGTCCGTCAGCGCGCCGGCGAGGTCGTCGACCGGGGCCAGGAGCAGGTGCTCCGTTGCTCCTGCCGATGCCTTGATCGCCGCCGGCGAGAGCGGAGCCTGGCGCTCCGTAGGGAAGACGACGCCATGGACGCCCGCGGCCTCGGCGCTGCGCAGGAGGGTGCCCACGTTCTGCGGGTCCTCGAGGGAGTCGAGCACGAGGACGAAGGCGGCCTCGTTGCGCTCGATGGACCGCGCGAGGATGTCGTCGACGGACGCGAACCGGCGGGCCTCAACGACGACGGCGACGCCCTGGTGGCCATCGAACCCGGCGAGGGCAGTCAGCGAGCCGCCCTCCACCTCGACGATCGGGATGCGGAGCGTCGTGGCGTGCAGGACGATCTTCTCCAGGGCCATGCGGCGCTGGGGCGTCACGAGCAGCCGCCGAGGCGGGCGGCCGGCCGCGAACGCCTCCTCGACGGGGCGGCGACCGGCGACCAGCTCCTCGCCCTCCTCGAGCGGGGGCGCGGCCGCAGCGAGATGCGACGGCGGTGCCAGGTGGGGCGGCGGCACCGATTCGTCCGCGTCGCGGATGGGGCCCGCCGCGCGCGGAGCGAACGGTCGCGGCGCATACGGGCGCGGTGGGCGCGCCTGCCATGGACGATCCGACGGCGTCCGCGGCCGGTACTCGCGCGGCCGGTCATCCGGGCGCTGCGCTCGGTCATCCGGGCGCTGCGGTCGCGCATCCGGGCGCTGCGGCCGGTCCGTCGGGAAGCGTGGGCGCGGCACGAACCCGGGCGGGCCCTGCGGTGGTCGGCCCGTCGGGCGATGGGGACCGTCGAAGCCTGGCCCACGTGAGGGCGAGGCGCCGCGCGGCGGACCCGCGGGTCGCTCGCCGGCCGGGCGCTCCTCGCTGGGGCGTGCTCGAAACTCGCGCGGGCGATCGTCGGGCCTGGCTGGTCCCCCACCCCGGAAGCCGCCGGGGCCGCCCGGGCCGCTGCGCCGGAAGCCCGACTGGCCGCCGCCGGGACGTGGGCCGCCTGGGCGAGGGCCGCCGGGGCGCCCACCTGGGCGGCCGCCCGGACGAGGGCCGCCCGGTCGTCCGCCGCCAGGGCGGCCGCCCCCGCGGGGTCGATACGGCCCGTCGGTCATCGAACAGCCTCCAGTCGGCGCCAGCGTTGCCCGTCGCGCGTGTCCTCGACGGCGATCCCGAGTGCGAGCAGCTCGTCGCGGATTCGGTCTGATGCGGCCCAGTCGCGACCCGCGCGCGCAGCCACGCGGGTCGCGAGCAGCTCGGCGGCGCCCGGGGGCAGGTCCTCGGCCTGGTCCGGCAGGATGCCGAGCACCGTGTCGAGCTCGCGCAGCAGCGCGAGGGCGCGGACGGCATCGCCGGACGAGAGCGTGCGGTCCGCGATCCGGCGGTTGAGCTCGCGAACGAGGTCGAACAGCGCGGCCAGGGCTGCGGACACGTTCAGGTCGTCGTCCATCGCCGCCTCGAAGCGCGTCCGCGCGGCCGATAGCTCGTCAGGGAGGTCCTCGGCATCGGCGCGGCCCTCGCGGTAGGCCTCGAGCGCCGCCACGAGCGCGTCGAGCCGCGCGATGGCAGCGGTCGCGGCATCGATGGACGCCTCGCTGTACTCGAGCGCCTGGCGGTAGTTCACCGAGATCAGGGCATACCTGAGGGCGCGCGGGGACGTGCCCTCTGCCAGCAGGTCGGCGACCCGGGCGATGTTGCCGACTCGTCGCGCCATCTTGGCGCCGCCGAGTCGCAGGTGGTCGCAGTGCAACCACGTGCGGACGAACGGCTGGCCCGTGACCGCCTCGCTCTGGGCGATCTCGTCCTCGTGATGCGGGAAGATCAGGTCGATGCCGCCGGTGTGGATGTCGAAGGACAGGCCGAGGTGGCGCATGCTCATCGCTGAGCACTCGATGTGCCAGCCCGGCCGCCCGGGGCCGATCCCTGTCTCCCACGACGGGTCGCCGGGCTTCGGGCCCTTCCAGAGCGCGAAGTCGCGCACGTCGTCCTTGCCGTAGTCATCCGCCTCGACGCGCTCGCCGACACGGAGCTGCGTGGCGTCCAGGCGCGCGAGCCGGCCGTACGCCGGCCAGGAGCTGATCCGGAAGAAGATCGAGCCATCCTCGGTTCGGTAGGCGTTGCCGGACTCCAGCAGCTGGGCGATGAGCTCGGCCATGGCGTCGATATGCTCGGTCGCTCGCGGGAGGACGTCCGGGGGCGTCATCCGGACGGCAGCGAAATCGGACTTGAACTGGGCGAGCCAGCGGTCGGTGAGCTGGGCGGTGGTCTCTCCGGCTGCGTTGGCGCGCTCGATGATCCGGTCGTCGATGTCCGTGATGTTCATGACCCACGTCACGCGGAGGCCCTGGTACCGGAGGTAGCGCACGAGCACGTCGGCAAACAGGAACGAGCGGAAGTTGCCGATGTGGGTCGGGCCGTAGACCGTGGGGCCGCAGGAGTAGATCCGGACGTGACCGGGCTCCAGCGGCTCGAGCGGCCGTGTCTCGCCGGAGAGCGTGTCGTGCAGGCGGAGCGTCATGGCGCACGCTCCGCCCGTGTGACGGTGGCCATGGCCTCGGCCTCGATCGTTCGGCCGGCCCCGACGTCGCCCGACAGGTTGCCCGTGGACGCCTTGACGCTGACGGCGCCGATCTCCAGCCCGAGCAGCCCGGCGATCGCCGTGCGCATGCCGGGCAGGTGATCGGCCAGCCATGGGCGGCCGGCACGAATCGACAGGTCCACCGAGAGGGGGCGCCAGCCCTCGGCGGCGAGCGCGCCGACGACGCTTGCGAGCAGGTCGGTGCTCGCGACGCCGCGCGGTGTCCGCGCATCCGCCGGATGGAGCCCGCCGAGGTCCCCCATCGCAACCGCGCCGAGCAGGGCGTCGGCGATCGCGTGGAGCGCGGCGTCACCATCGGAGTGGCCGTGGAGGCGCGGTGCGCCGGGGATCTCCACGCCGCCGAGACGAAGCCCATCGCCCGGCCCGAAGGCGTGGCCGTCCGACCCGAACCCGGTGCGAGTCATGCCTTCCACGCGATCAGCCCTGTCGGGGATGGGCGAAGACCATGCGGCCGGCTACCGTCTGCAGCACGCGCGTGACCGTGACGTCGACCTCCGTGTCGATCGCCTTCGCTCCGCCCTCCACGACCACCATCGTGCCGTCATCGAGATAGCCGACGCCCTGGCCGGCGTCCTTGCCGGGCTGGATGACCCGGACCTTGAGATCCTCGCCCGGCAGGAGCGCGGGCTTCACGGCATTCGCAAGCGAATTGACGTTGAGCACGCGGACGCCCTGGAGGTCGGCGATGCGATTGAGGTTGAGGTCGTTCGTCAGCACGGCGCGGCCGTTCTTCTTCGCCAGCGCGACCAGCTTGGAGTCCACCTCCGGCGTCCCCGGGACGTCCTCGTCGATGACCTGGACGGGCGTCGTGCCGGTCTTGCGCATGCGCGCGAGGATCTCCAGGCCGCGCCGGCCACGGGTCCGGCGGAGCGAATCCGAGCTGTCGGCGAGCCGCTGGACCTCGTCCAGCACGAACCGCGGCACCTCCAGCACGCCGAACAGGAAGCCGGAGTCCGCGATGTCCGCGATCCGGCCGTCGATGATCGCGCTCGTGTCGACCAGGATCCGGGGAATGCCGCCGCCCTCGCCGTCGGCGGCGGGCCGTCGGATCAGGCCCATGGACTCCGCGGCCGTGATTAGGTCATGGCGTTTTGCGACCGTGAGGCCGACCATGGCCAGCCCGAGGAAGATCGAGATGCCGATCGGGGCGACCGTGCCGATGGGTCCGTCGATGTTGGACAGCGGCAGCCCCAGCAGGAGGCCCAGCAGGAGGCCGAGGAACAGGCCGATGATCGCGGTCACGAATTCGGCGGTCGAGAGCTGCTGAACGGCGCGCAGGGCGGACAGCGCCGGGATGACCGTGAGGTACGGCAGCAGCGTGTAGCCGAGCACGATCCACGCCACCACCCAGGCGACGACGAGCACGGCGGCGCCAGGGGCGGGCTGGAAGACCGCAAGCTGCGCGATGACGCTGATGATCCCGATCAGCCCGCCAAGGGCGGCGCCGAGGAATCGAATGGTTCGGATCACGGGCCGGTCAGCCTAGCACCGGACTTCCGGGGTCCACGGTCACCACCCCGACGGGCGCCGGAGGCTTCGGTTCTGGGCGCCTGACCGAGCCAAGGGTGGCGGCCAGCGCGTCGCCCAGGTTCGCTGCGGGAACGAGCTGGATACCCGGGATCGCGAGCGCCGCGCCGGATCGCCCGGCCGGCACGATCGCCCGGTCGAAGCCCAGCCTGGCGGCCTCCCGCAGGCGCCGGCCCAGCCCGGAGACCGGGCGGAGCTCGCCCAGCAGCCCGACCTCGCCGACCGCGACCGTCCGCGGGTCGATGGGCCGGTCGCGCAGCGAGGACGCGAGGGCGAGCGCCACGGCGAGGTCGAGACCGGGTTCGGCAATGCTCACTCCCCCGGCAAGGTTCGCGTAGACGTCGTGGGTGCCAAGGCTCACCCCGGCGCGGCGCCCGAGGACGGCGAGGAGGAGCGCGAGCCGGGTGGGGTCGATCCCCGACGCGCGGCGGGCCGGGTTCGAGTAGCCCGCGGGCGAGACCAGCGCCTGGACTTCGATCAGGAGGGGCCGACTGCCCTCCAGCGTCGCCGCAACCACGCTGCCGGGCGCGGCACCCTCGTGGTCGGCGAGGACCGCGCGACCAGGATCGGCGACCTCCTTCAGGCCGGACTCGCCCATCTCGAAGACGCCCAGCTCGTCCGTGGAGCCGAAGCGGTTCTTGGACGCGCGCACGAGCCGCATGACGCCGCCGCGCTCGCCACCGAGGTCGATGACGGCGTCGACGAGGTGCTCGAGGGTTCGGGGCCCCGCGATGGAGCCGTCCTTCGTCACGTGGCCCACGAGCACGACCGCGATCCCCTCGCCCTTCGCGAGCTCCATGAGCCTCAGCGCCGATTCGCGCACCTGGCCGACACTGCCGGCCGGGCCGTCCAGCTCATCGACCGTCATCGTCTGGATGGAATCGACGACGACCAGGGCCGGCCTCCGCGCCCGGGCTGCCTCGATGATCGCGCCGACCTCGCTCGTGGCGAGCACGGCAACGGCGTCCGCGGCGGCGCCCGACCCGAGCCCGAGCCGCGCCGCCCGAAGGCGGACCTGCCCGGCGGATTCCTCGCCCGTGGCATACAGCACGCCGCCATCCGCCAACGCAACGCCACCGGCGACCTGGAGCAGCAGGGTGGACTTCCCGACGCCGGGCTCGCCCCCGATCAGCAGGAGCGACCCGGGGACGATGCCGCCGCCGAGCACGCGGTCCAGCTCACCGAGGCCGGTGCGGAGGCGCGCCGTGGGGCCGTCGGCGGGCGCCGACAGCGCAACGGCCTCCACGGCGCCGGTCACCCCGCGCGCCGCGGGCCGGTTGGCGCGCTGGCGTGCGGTCACCACCGTCTCGACGAGGGTGTTCCACGCCGCGCAGGAGCGGCACTGGCCCTCCCACTTCGGGAAGTCGGCGCCGCATGCCTGGCAGACGAACCGGCTCTGGGCCCGGGCCATGCCGGACCTACGAGACTTCGACGGGGGTCTTCTGCTCGGCAGCCTGGATCAGCAGCCCGCCATCGGGGTTGCCGTCCACCACGATCGTCGACCCGACCGGGTACCTGTTGAGGAGCAGGTGCTCCGCGAGCACGTCCTCGATCAGGTTCTGGATGGTCCGGCGCAGCGGTCGCGCGCCGAACGCGGGATCCCAGCCGAGCTTGATGAGGTGATCCTTTGCCGACTGGGTGACCTCGAGTGCCATGCCCTGCGCCTTGAGCTGCTCGCGCACCCGCTTGAGCATGAACTCCACGATCTCGCGGATCTCGTCCACCGTCAGGCTGCGGAACACGACCGTCGCATCGATGCGGTTCAGGAACTCCGGCCGGAAGCTGGTCTTCAGCTCCGCGGTGACCTTCTCCTTCATGAGCTCGTACGACGCCTCGCGCCGGCCGCCCTCGTCGTCCGCGACCGGCCGGAAGCCGAGCGAGGAGTTGGTCTGAAGCTGCCGCGCTCCGAGGTTGGAGGTCATGATGATGATCGTGTTCCGGAAGTCCACGCGGCGGCCCTTGGCGTCCGTGAGCTGCCCGTCCTCGAGGATCTGGAGGAGGATGTTGAAGACCTCCGGGTGGGCCTTCTCGACCTCGTCGAGGAGCACGACGCAGTAGCTCTTGCGGCGGACCGCCTCGGTCAGCTGGCCGCCCTCGTCGAAGCCGACGTAGCCCGGAGGCGCCCCGACGAGCCGGCTGACGTTGTGCCGCTCCATGAACTCGCTCATGTCGATCTTGATGAGCGTGTCCTCGCTGCCGAACATGAACTCGGCGAGGGCCTTCGCGAGCTCCGTCTTCCCGACGCCGGTGGGCCCGAGGAAGATGAACGAGCCGATGGGCCGCTTGGGATCCTTGAGGCCCGCCCGCGCGCGACGGACGGCCTTGGCGACGATGTCGATCGCCTCCTGCTGGCCGACGACCCGTTGGTGGAGGGCGTCCTCCATGTGCAGCAGCCGCTCCGACTCCGCCTCGGAGATGCGCGTGACCGGGATGCCGGTCCACATCGCGACCACCTGGGCGATCTCTTCCTCGTCCACCTTCGGGGCGTCGCCGGCGATCGTGGTCTGCCACTCGCCGCGGAGCCCGTCGACCTTCTCGCGCAGGGCGGCCTCGTCCTCGCGGAGCTTCGCCGCGGACTCGTAGTCCTGCGAGTTGATGGCCCCGTCCTTCTCCTTCGTCAGCTTGTCCAGCTCGCGCTGCGCCTCGCGCAGCGCCGGCGGCGCGGACGAGTGGCGGAGCCGGACACGGCTGGCGGCCTCGTCGATGAGGTCGATCGCCTTGTCCGGGAGGTGGCGGTCCGTGATGTAGCGGATGGACAGGTCCGCGGCCGCCTTCACGGCGTCGTCCGTGATCGTGACCTTGTGGTGCTGCTCGTAGCGCTCGCGGATGCCCATCAGGATCTCGATGGTCTGCTCGAGCGTGGGCTCCTCGACCATCACCGGCTGGAAGCGCCGCTCCAGTGCCGCGTCGCGCTCGATGTACTTGCGGTACTCGTCCAGCGTCGTCGCGCCGATGCACTGCAGCTCGCCGCGCGCGAGGGGCGGCTTGAGGATGTTCGCCGCGTCGATGGCGCCCTCGGCCGCGCCGGCACCGACGAGCGTGTGCAGCTCGTCGATGAACAGGACCGCGTCGTTGGTGTTCCGGAGCTCCTCGATGATCTTCTTGAGGCGCTCCTCGAACTCGCCGCGGTACTTGGTGCCGGCGACGAGCGACCCGATGTCCAGGGTCAGCACGCGCTTGTTGAGCAGGATGTCCGGCACGTCGCCGGCGACGATCCGATGCGCGAGGCCCTCCGCGATCGCGGTCTTGCCGACGCCGGGCTCGCCGATCAGGGCTGGGTTGTTCTTCGTCTTTCGACCGAGGATCTGGATGACCCGCTCGATCTCCTTCTCGCGCCCGATGACCGGATCCAGCTTGCCGGCGCGCGCTGCCTCGGTCAGGTTGATCCCCAGGGCATCGACGGTCGGCGTCTTGGACGAGCGCTTCGTCTCCTGCGCCGGCCCCACCGAGGACGACTGCGACAGGACGCGGATGACCTCGTGGCGGACCTTGTCCAGGTTCACGCCGAGCGATTCGAGCACGCCCGCCGCGATCCCCTCGCCCTCGCGGACGAGGCCGAGCAGCAGGTGCTCCGTGCCGATGTAGTTGTGGCCGAGGCGGCGTGCCTCGTCGATGGCCAGCTCGATGACGCGCTTCGCGCGCGGGGTCAGCCCGACTTCGCCGACGACCGGCCGATCACCGCGACCGATGATGAACTCGACCGCGGTCCGGACCTTGGCCAGCTCGACGTTCATGTTCTCGAGCACGCGCGCGGCGACGCCCTCGCCCTCGCGCACCAGGCCCAGCAGCAGGTGCTCGGTCCCGATGTAGTTGTGGTTGAACCGCTGCGCCTCGTCCTGCGCGAGCGTCAGGACTTTGCGCGCCCGGTCCGTGAACTTGTCGAATCGCTCCATGAAGTCGAACGCCCGTTCCCTTGCTGCGCCTGTCTGGCGCGGTCGCCATGCTAGCACGCGACCCGCCCGATCAGGCCCTCCGTGAGCGTGGCGCGACGGCGCCAGGACCGCGAGGGGCCCGTTCGGATGGGGCGGATATGACGGCCGGGGGGGCCGGGCAGCGCCTCGCGACTAGGTCGCGGGAGCCTCGTCTTCGGCGGGCGCTGCGTCGTCGGCTGCTGCGGGCTCGGCCATGGCCGTCCCGGTCTCGGCTGCCACCTCCGGCTCGGACGCGGTCTCGGCGACCGCCTCCACTGCGGCTTCGGCGACGGGCTCGGGCTCGGCCGGGGCTTCCGCCACCGGCTCCGCTGCGGGCTCGGCCTCGACGACGGGCTCGGCCACCGCGGCAGGAGCCGCCTCGACCTCGGGGGCCGCGGGGGCCGCGTCGGCCGTTGCCGGCGCCGCTTCCTCGGGCTCACCGCCGTCCTCCGCCTCGGCACGAGCGAGCTGCTCGCGCACGCCGGCGAAGGCTGCGGCCAGGGTGGTGTCGATGCCGCCCTCGGGCTCCTGGACCGCATCGGACGCGCTGTATGGGCGCGGTCGATCGCGATCCTGGCGCGGCCGTCGATCGCCGCGCTCGGCGCGCTCGGGTCGCTCGGCGCGAGGTCCGGGGGTGCCCTCGGAGACCGGGGCTTCCTCGACGGCCGGGCGTGCCGGCGCCGACTCCTCTGCCTGCTTGAGGCTGAGGCCGAGACGATGGCGCTCGGAGTCCAGGCTGATGATCCGCAGCTTCAGCGCCTGGCCCTCGTGGACCACGTCACCCGGGTGGGCGACGCGCTGGTTCGAGAGCTCGCTGATGTGGATCAGGCCCTCCAGGCCGTCGCGCACGCGCACGAACGCCCCGAAGTTCACGAGCTTGGTGACGGTGCCGTCGATGACGTCGCCGACCTTGAAGTCGGCGACCGTGGAATGCCACGGGTCCGGCTGCAGGCGGCGGATCGACAGGCTGATGCGGCCGCGCTCGTGGTTGATGTCGATGACCTCGGCCTCGACCTCCTCGCCGACGCGGTAGCCGCCCTCGGGGTTGTTGACCTTGTTCCACGAGAGCTCGCTCTTGTGGACCAGGCCGTCGATGCCGCCGAGGTCCACGAACACGCCGAACGGCGCGATCGAGCGGACGCTGCCCGTCACCTTCTGGCCGACCTGGAGGCTGCTGAACAGCTCGTCGCGCTTCTCGCGGCGCTCCTCGTACAGGGCCACCTTCTCCGACAGGATCAGGCGGTTGGCCTTGCGGTTGACCTCGAGGATCTTGAGCCGCAGCTTCCGGCCGACGAACGGCTGGAGCTTCTCGGCGATCTCCTGGGCCGCGTCTCGCGGCTGGTCGTTCTGCGGTCGGCGCGGGAAGTCGACGATCTGGCTGATCGGCACGAAGCCGCGGATGCCGCAGTCGACGATGAGGCCGCCCTTGTTGTGGTCGATGACCGGCGCCTCGATGATGACGCCCGCCTCGAACTGCTCCTGCATGGAGCGCCACTTGCGCTCGAGGCCCGCCCGACGCAGCGAGAGGACCACGTGGCCCTCCGGCGACTCGGGCTGGAGCACGTACACGAGGACCACGTCGCCGACGTTGAGCGCCGGCTGGGACTCCGTGTTGCGACCGAAGAGCTCGCGGTTGCTGACGACGCCCTCGCTCTTGGCGCCGATGTCGACCAGGATCTCGTCCTTGTCGATGCGGACGACGGAGCCCTCGACCACGTCACCGTGCTTGAAGCTCTTGATGTCCGTGTCCTGCTCGGCGAGCAGCTCGGCCATCGTCGTCGGCTCCGGGCCGGTCGGCGCGGCAGGCTTGGGCGCGGGGGCCGACGCGGCCATCACGGGCTCCGGCTCCGCTGCGGGCGCCTCGTCCTCGATGTCCTCCGCGGCGGGCGGTGCCATGTCGGCCTCGTCGGCGACCAGCTCGGTCTCCGGGGCGGACATCCGGGCCTCCGGCGCGTCGACGGGCTCCGCTGCTGCGGGGGCCCCGACGGCGGGTGCCGCGTCGCTCGTTGCTGCATCGCTGCCCATCGCCTCGGTCTCGAGGCTGGGGCTGGTGGCGGGCTCGTCGGCGACTGCCACGGTGCCGACTGGCTCCTGGGATGTCGAGGCCTCGGCGGTCGCCTCGGCCGGCGGCATCGTCCCGCCCTGTTGCTCTTCGGTCAATTCTGTCTCCTGTCCACGAGCTCCCTCGAATCGAAACGGCCCGAGCGCGTCGCCCAGGCCGTGTGTCCTGCGATCAAGTGGTCCGTCGGTTGGTAGGCCCGCGGTCCGCTCCTTCGTAGTCGCATCGGGTTGAGCGAGGCAGTCTGCTGTTCCGCCCCGAAGGGCCCGCGGAGTCTAGCACGCCCGAATACGCGGCTACAATCGCGCGGCCGTGCCCGAGTTGCCCGATCTGGCGGTCGTCGCGGACGCCCTCCACGCCGCACTCGCCGGCCGGCAGATCGTGCGCGCCGAGGCGCCCGCCCCGCTGGCCGTCCGTGGCACGCCCGCCGAGCTTGCGGCGCTTGCCGGCCAGACGCTGCGCGAGGTCCGTCGGCGCGGCAAGTTCATCCTGCTCGAGCTCGACCGCGATCGCATCGCGATCAACGCGATGCTCACCGGCCGGCTCCAGCTCGCGAAGCCAGGCGACAAGCTGCCGCAGGCCACGGCGGTGATCCTGGCGTTCGGCCCGCGTGCCGGACGGCCCAGGCGGATCGCTTCCTGGACAAGGGGCGCCGCCTGGCTCCCCGGCGACGCGGACCCCGCCGAGCTGCGCTATCGCGACCCTAGCCAGATGGGCAAGGTCTACCTCATGCCGGCAGGCGTCGCCCGTGCCGTCGCCGGGCTCGACGACGGCGACCAGGGTCCGGACGCAGACGCGCCCGGCCTCACGCTGGAGGCTTGGCGGGAGCGGATCCGCCGCCATCCGGGCGAGCTGAAGTCGCTCCTGCGCAACCAGGCGTTCGTCGCCGGGATCGGCAACGCCTACAGCGACGAGATCCTCCACGCCGCCAAGCTCAGCCCGTTCCGTCGACGGTCGTCGCTTGCCCCCGAGGAGGTCGACGCGCTGTACGAGGCGACGCGGAGCACCCTCGCGCGCGCCATCGATGTCCTCGAGGAGCGCGTGCCGCCCACGTTCGAGAAGCAGGTCCGGGACTTCCTTGCCGTCCACCTGCGCGGAGGGGAGGCGTGCCCGCGCTGC
Source organism: Chloroflexota bacterium (assembly GCA_016191395.1). Lineage (GTDB taxonomy): Bacteria > Chloroflexota > Limnocylindria > Limnocylindrales > CSP1-4 > UBA5189. The sequence goes on along the minus strand of JACPOS010000012.1, from coordinate 2,085 downwards.
GGTACCCGCCTGAGCGAGGTCAGCTCCCGAAGCGAGGCCACCACGTGGTGCCGGGGCTGCCAGCGCTGATCACGTGTTCGGGATCTTGAGGACCTGCCCGATGTGCAGGGTCGTGCTCACCCTGATCCCGTTCAGGTCCGCGATTGCCTTCGAGGTGGTCCCGAACTGGCTGGCGATCGCGCTCAGCGTGTCACCCGACTTCACGGTGTAGGTCCGGAATGTCTCCGTTGGCCCGACGCTCGCCTTCGCGGTTGGGCTGGGAGCGACGGACGGCGCGGTCGTCGGCGTTGCGACCGGGGCAGGCGTGCCGGTGGGTGCGACGCTGGGCCGTGCCGTCGGGCTCGAGGTCACCGCGGGGACGCTGGGGCTGGACGTTGCGACGGGGGTCGCACTGCCGCCCCGAAGGCCGGAGAAGGCCAGGACGAGCAGGGTCGTGACGAGGATCACGGCCGGTATGGCCGGCCACCGCCGGCGATCGAGCAGGAGCGCAACCACCCGCGAGCGCAGGCCGCCGGTGTCCTCGATGACGGTCGTCGTACGTGCGAGGCCCCAGCGGGTCGCGCGCTCCGTTGCCGGGGTCCCAAGGCGCGCGCCCCGCGCCGACATCGACGCAAGGTACGTGGCGCAGCTGGTGTGCGCGGCCGTGAGGCACAGCCGCGACTGCTTCTCCGGCGAGAGGGCTGCCGGCGGGCTGACGGCACCGCAGCGGTGGTCGCGCGACGGCACGTCCAACCGCCAGCCCCCGCTCTCCGCGAGCAGGAACGGGCAGCCACGCGCCATCGCGAGGTCTGCGACGTCCGCGACCGGATCGACGGGGGCTGCGGCGAGGGAGTCGAGCGCGGTTTGCGACGGGCGCGACGGCACCTCGGCGGGCTCGGCGTCCGCCACGTCTGGATCGGCCATGTTCATCCCGGGCAGCATAGCCAACGGCGGCCATTGGAGGCCGGCCGCGAAAACCGCCGGAAAGCACAAGATGCTGGCGACGACCTATTTTCCCGAAAGGCTGCCCTCTCAGTATCTTCGGCGCTGGAGAGCTTGACTTCCGTGTTCGGGATGGGAACGGGTATGGCCTCTCCGCTAGCGTCACCAGCATCCTGCTGCTGGATTGTGATCGGCTGCGTCCATGCACTCGAACGGTTCGATGTGCGGGCGCCGAAGAAGTCTCGCGATCTTGCGATCTCGTTGTGTTGTGTTGGGATCCGATATCCCGATCTTCCATTCAGTCCCTGACCCTTGGGTCAGAAGCTGAAGTGGTCAAGCCCTCGACCATTAGTACCGCTCAGCTTCATCCGTCACCGGACTTCCACATGCGGCCTATCAAGCAGGTGGTCTACCTGCGGTCTTACCCGGTTAACCCGGTGGGGAACCTCATCTCCAGGCGAGCTTCGCACTTAGATGCTTTCAGCGCTTATCCCTGCCGAACATAGCTACCCAGCGATGCCCCTGGCGGGACAACTGGCACACCAGCGGTTCGTCCACTCCGGTCCTCTCGTACTAGGAGCAGCTCCTGTCAAGTTCCCTACGCCCACGGCGGATAGAGACCGAACTGTCTCACGACGTTCTGAACCCAGCTCGCGTGCCGCTTTAATTGGCGAACAGCCAAACCCTTGGGACGTACTTCCGCCCCAGGATGCGACGAGCCGACATCGAGGTGCCAAACGGTGCCGTCGATGTGAACTCTTGGGCACCATCAGCCTGTTATCCCCAGGGTAGCTTTTATCCGTTGAGTGATACCCCTTCCACTCGGAGGTACCAGATCACTAAGCCCGACTTTCGTCTCTGCTCGACTTGTAGGTCTCGCAGTCAAGCTCCCTTATGCCTTTGCACTCTTCGGCTGGTTTCCATTCAGCCTGAGGGAACCTTTGGGCGCCTCCGTTACACTTTGGGAGGCGACCGCCCCAGTCAAACTGCCCGCCTGACACTGTTCTGCGCCCGGTTGACGGGTCGCGGTTAGAATCGAAATCAAACAAGGGTGGTATTTCAACGTTGGCTCCACCGAGGCTAGCGCCCCAGTTTCTCAGCCTCCCACCTATCCTACACAAGCTAATTCCCAATCCAATGTCAGGGTGCAGTAAAGCTCCACGG
>JACPOS010000010.1 GCA_016191395.1 Chloroflexota bacterium | reverse complement strand
GTCGGTTCGAAGCTCAGCAGCCCGAGCCTGACAGGGGGGACCTCGCGTTTGTCGGTCCAAACAAGGAGCCCTCGGGTCACCCCGAGGGCCTCTGCACTTTTCGTGCTCAACTCTCTGCAGCTTTCATGCCCGCTCACACCGCAGGTCCGACGACCATCCGGCGTGCTCAGATCGCGCTGGGTAGGTGATCTCAGCGGATATCTTCGGACCGTCCTTGTTCCGGAGACGATCGACTACGTTAGGCGCAGCCTAACGCGGCAGGCTGTCACGAGGGACAAGATAAGCCGCAGCTAAGAGCTGCCGGGTAGACTATTGACAACTTGGTCATGTTGGGCATAGTGGGCGATACCCAATAGCGCGAACTTGGAGATTTCACCATGGCCGTCGCCGAGTCACCTGGAATCGATACCCTCACGCTGACAAAGTCGTTCTACTCCCCCACCGAGGTGGCACGCCTCGCGTCGGTGTCGAACTCGACGATCCTCAACTACATCCGATCGGAGAAGCTCGCTGCGGTCCGCCTGTCTGCGCGCGTCTACCGGATCCCGCGCAAGTCGGTGATGCTGCTCCTCGGGCTCCCGACCAAGCCGATCGAATTCTCGAGTGACCCGGACCGCGCGGTTAGCCTGGAGTAGCGGCAAGACTCCGTGCCGCTCACAACCGGCTACCTGAGAGCGCGCCTGCATCAAGTCGCTCGCCATTTGGAGCACTGGGGAGACGTGCGGGCGAGCAATGACGGAATGACGCTTGGACGCGCACTGCTCGAGTTCGGCCTCGCTGTGCCCGCGCGCGACCTGCTGCCCGACGCGACGGCGATATATCGCGAGTACTACGACCGTGAGGGCACCGAGACCTGGATGCTGGTCAAGTACACATACGAGTACGCGGACCTCGTGCGCTCGTGGCGTCTCGGATATCACTTGCATGCGGTCGGCGATGGACCTCCGATCGCCCACGCGCACTGCGAACCAGGACACGGCCTCCGGGGCACGGAGAGCGCCCACCACTTCCGCGCGATCGAGTACGACCTGCGTGAGGCGAACGCCGTCTTCATGCGTCTCTACGCGGAGGATCGGGCGCCCGATTGCGACGAGCTCCTGCCATTATCGATCGATCGCGGGTAACTGCCCGAGTCGCCGAGCCACCGCTCCCGGCACGATCAACGCCACGTGCTGGGGCGCCCCGCTGACGCCCAGGTAGAGCATGCGGTCGAGCTTCTTGTCGTCGGCGTGCAGCTCCCCTCCGCGTCGATGATCGCCGGATAAGGGCGCCAGACTACCGTGCGCGAATCGTGCGGAGATGCGGAACCGTTGACTGTCAAGCAGCTTGTCAGATACTGTCCAGCAGCTGGGCGGTTTGCCGGTGACCCCGCGTGCGGTGATCCGGTTGATCAGAGCTCTCGACCCGGAGGGCGTTCGTCGCGCATCAGAACGGCTCGCATCAGAAATGGCGGTTAGCGGATGGTTCCTCGGTCATCATCCCGATCCACTCGCGAGACATCCCGATCGGCACGCTCCAGAGCATCGAGCGGCAAGGCGCCGGCGCGCTCGGCCAAGGTTGGCTCTCGAACGCTCGCCGCGGGCAGTAGGCCGGTGCGATACACGGCGACCTACCGATTCGACGGCCGGGGATGGATCTGCCAGTTCGTCGACCCCGATATAGCGACCTTCGGCCGAACGCTCGCGTCCGCTCAGGCAAACGCGCGGAGCCTGCTATCGGTCCACCTGGAGATCGATGACTTGTTCGCTGCCGGTGTCGAGATCATCGACGAGGTCCGCCTGCCACCCGGCGTCGACGTCGAGATCGACGCGCTCCGGCAGCAGCGACTGGAGGCCGAGCGCCTGCGAGAGGAGGTCGTCCGCGCGACTCGCGACGCGGCGACGAAGCTCAGGGCCGCCGGCCTCTCGACCCGCGACGTCGGGGAGCTGATCGGCGTCTCCGGCGCACGAGTGGGCCAGATCGAGCATCGAGGTCGCACGACGCCCGACAAGCGCCGCTAGGAGCGCGGCTCCTTCCACCGCCAATATCCGCGACGGCCGGGCACGGGCTCGAACCGACCCGGCGAGCCGATCAGTGCCGCCCGCATTGGTCGGGCCCGTGGCACGGCCCATGGCAGTGACAGATCGGTCGCGAATACAGCCAGCGGCAAGCCGCAGCGAAGCCGCTCTTGCAATGGTTGGCGTCGTCGCGCGGCGTTGACGATCCAAATTGCGTCCGACACAATGAGGTCCATGGCTTGGAGCTTCACCAAGAGCGGCCGTCGGTTGACCGAGGCCGACATCGAGAAGCTGGCGGACGAGATCGAGTCCACCGACTTCGAACTTTCGACGTGGACCACCAGGCCAGGCAGACCGAGGCTTGACGGGCGGGCCACCGAGCACTCGCCGCGCATTGCGGTTCGTGTTCCCGAGTCGCTCCGTCGTCGGGTCCTGAGACGCGCAACTGCCGAGGGCGAAACGGTCAGCCGCGTCGTCCGCCGCCTGCTCGAGGAGTACGCAGGGGCCGACTGAGGTCGGCGACCGTCAATCACCGAGACGGCTCCAGAACTGGACCTCGAGGCCAGCGTCCTTGAGGTGCTGGCCGGGGTCGCGGCCGTCGGCTTGCTGCATCCAGTGGCGGATCAGCGGGATCGGGTCGTCGCCGGGCTTGCCGCCGAAGTGCTCGGCGAGCAACGGGACGTCCGCCGCGGCGACCGTCCAGTCCCACTCGTACTCGCGCAGGTCCTCGGCGAAGAAGCTGACGCTCGCGCCGAGGTCCTGGCCCTCGAGCTTGAGCGGGCCGTCGGAGAGCGTGGTCGCCCACATGGACCGCGTCCCGCGGTCGTCCTTGCTCTGGAACGGCAGGATCGTGCGCTCGTCAGCCATGGGCGCGCCAATGATCACCCGCAAGGCACGCCGCGCATAGCGTGTCGTCCGAGCCGTCCAGGAACCGCTGGCACGCGCAGTCCGGGCACCGGCATGGATCCCCGTCCCAGCCCATGAGCGTCTCGACCAGGAGCATGTCTTCGACGCGTGCCTGATCTTCGCCGTTGATCTCCAGCTCGTCCTCGTCAGGCAACGCGGACCGCCGGGCGCTCCCAGTTGGCGACAGTTCGGGCGCGCAGCGACGCGGGCACGATGTGCCCGACGTGCCAGTACCGGCAGTGGTCGCACGCGTAGATGTGGAACGCGTCGCGATGGCGCGCGCTCATGGACCGCGCGATCCCCTTAGCGTCAGCCTTGCTCAGGTAGGCCTGCTTGCTCCGACAGCTCCGCTCCACGTCCACGGTGCCCTGCCTTTCGCACCGTCCGAGCCCGGCACGGAGGCGAGACCCGCCACTCGGATCCGCCTCGGCTCTCCCGATGCGCCACGATCGTGCACCCGCGCCGTGCCACCTCTCCTGTCACAGCGGAACCCCGGCCCGTCAGGAGATCCAGGGTCCGACCTGTGCCTCCGGCGGTTCGGGCGGTCCTTGTGGTTCCGGCGGCTCGGGCGCGGTCTCGGTCCCGGCCTTGTCCTCGGCACCCTCCAGGCGCGCGTCGAGCGCCGTCGATGTGGCCGCCGTGGTCGATGTGGCCGCCTCGGTGCCAGCCCCCGCGCCGGCCTCCTTGCGGGACACCGGCCGATCCCGATAGCGCCGAAGGATGACCTGGTGCGTCACCCCGGCGTCGTCCCTGACCGGTGTTGCATCGCCCTGGTGGACGTCCGCGATCCGCGAGCCGGCGGTGACCAGGAAGCGATTCTCGCCTCGATACCGGACCCGGATGGCAGCGCCCTCGGGCGGGAGCGCCTTCGCGAACCAGCCCGTCTCGTCCTGGTCCAGCCGAATGCCGAGCTCCGGTCCCCAGCCGAGCGGCCGGTTCTCGCCGCCGTCCACCTGGGCCGTGATCCAGGTGAGATTCCGGCGCCGGTACCGCTGCATGAAGAGCGCGACGCCGCCGGCCAGCGCCGCGAGGACCACCCCGGCCCCGACCCACGTCAGCCACGGGTTGCAGCCCAGGAGCCCAGAGCACGGCGAGAAGCTCGCGGACGCGGGTGAAGCCGGGCTCCGGCCGAGGCTGCCCTCCGCGTAGGCCACGCACTGGTACGTCACCCCGTTGGTGAGCCCGCCGACGACCACGGTCGGGGTCTGGCTGGCAGCCCGAACGGGCGCGCCACCGCCGGCGGTGATGGTGCACTCGAAGACGTACTGCTCGGCCGGCGCTCCGGTCCCCGGGGTCACCGAGAGGCGCGCAGCGGAATCCAGCGGCTCCGCCCTCGGCTGCGACGGTGCACTGGGGATGCCCAGGACGACCACGGCAGCGGAATCCGGTGACCAAGGACCGATGGTGACCCCGTCGGTCGCCGCGACGACGCACGTGTAGCCCGTTCCGGCGACGAGGCCGTCGATCCTCGTCTCGAGGGCGGTCGAGACCCCTTCCTGGGACTCGGCCCCGAGGCCGCCCGACGTTGGCGTGCATCGGACGATGTAGTCGGTCACGGACTCGGCGCCCGTCGAGGGCGGCAGCCATTGGATCGTCAGCGACCGGTCGGCGGCGAGGACCCGCACGCCGATCGGCGGCCCGAGCGCGATGGGCGTGGGCGTCGGCGCCTGCGTCGGGGTGGGCGTGGGCGCGACCGTGAAGCTGCAGGTCACCTCCTGGAGGGCGAGCGCGACGGCGCTGCCGGCAGCATCGGCCGACGGGAAGATGACCTGCGGCCACGAGAAGCTCGCGCGACCCTCGCACGGCTGCATGTCGCGGAAGTACGCCTGGTAGATCGCCGCCAGCTCCGTCTGGAACGCACCGGCGCCTGCGCCCAGGCCCACCGGCAGGATCGCCAGCGGCGCCCGGCCCTGGAACGCCGGAGCCACCCGCGCCACGACGTCCTCGTTGTCGCGCGCGGTTCCCGGCGGATCGTGCTTGCCGTCGGTGAAGAAGATCACCGCCGCACGACTGGAGGTCTTCGGCAGCAGCTTCGCGGCCTCGTCCAGCGCGGCGACGTGATCGGTGTACAGGGTGTCGACCTTCGTTCGCACCGGGGCCTTGATCCCGGCCCGGTACTCCCCGGCGATGCTCCGGAGGCAGCCCTCGAAGCGGGCGATGGCGGCGAGATCCCCGTGGAGATGGATCCCGGAGCAGTTCGCGGGATACGGGATCGCCGTCTTCCCGAACACCACGAACGAGATCGTGGCGTTCCCGCTCGCGAGGTCGTCCTTGACGACGTCGACGCGGTCCGCGATGCCCTCGAGGGCGTCGGCGAACTCCACGTTCGTGCGCTCCGGGCTGTCGAGGATGGAGTCCGACACGTCGAAGATCAGGACGACGTCCGACGGCTCCAGCCCGGTCTGCGCCAGGACGAGGGAGGCGCCCGCCACCGATGCGAGCACGAGGCTCGTCAGGACGGCGACCACGACCGCACGCATGCGCGCGCGAATCCTGCGTGTCACGCCGCAATCCTCACATGTTTGCGGATTCGCGGGCCTCGCGAGGCCTGGCGAGGCTAGGTGGATCCCGCCGAGGCGTAGCGGGCGACCAGGCCCGCTTCCGCCAGGGCCTCGTCGACGTCCAGGTCCGTGTCGTCGCCCGCTTCGGGGCTCGTCGGGACCATGAGCGACGCGTGCGAGCCCGGCCATGGCGCATTCGCCTTCGCCGCGAACTGGACCTCCACCTCTGACCCGTCTGCCCGCTGGAGCACGTACGGCCCGCGCATGGAGCCATCCGCCACGAACTTGCTCCAGATCTCCTGGATGGCCTCGCGATCCGCGGCGCGGCCGATGTCCTCCACGCGCATCGTGAGCAGCCGCGCGAGCGAGTGCCCGCTGAGGCGCTCCGCGGCCGGGGTCGCGTGGACGTAGCGGCGCTCGTCGTCGGCAAGCAGGATCGCAGGCGCGTTCGAGCGCGGCTCGGTCGCCGTCAGCGCATCGAAGTGCTCGATCGCCGGTGGGGCCGCCCAGAACTGCGAGAGCTCCGCTTCGCCCATCGGCTTGTCGACGTCGGCGCCCGCGGCTTCCACGAGCGCGGCCTCGTCCTGCCAGACCTGCACGGCAAGGATCTCGTCCTGGCTGCCCACGACGCGCCGGCCCAGCGTGAAGGCGACCATCCCGGCCGCGTCCAGCAGTCCATCGCTCCAGCGCCGAACGGCCTCGTAGTACGCCGACTCCGCTCCGCGCTGGATCGGGATCCGCGTGAGCCGCAGCCTCGCCGCCCGCAGCGGCATGGAGCGCGCCTCGCCGATGACGAGCTCGTAATGCTCCGCGTGGGCGTCCTCCAGAAACGGGTCGCTGCCGGGCATGCTGATCGGGCCGTCGAGCGCCGGGCCTGCGGCGGTGAGCGCATCGAACCCGTCCCAGGTGGAGGCGATCACGAGCTCAGTGCCGGACGCGGTTGGACGGAGGGCCGGCTGGAACGATCGCAGGCCCGGAACCTGGAGCGCGCGTGACACGGCCTCGTTCCGGATGAAGCGCCGGAGCTGCGCTTCGTGGCCGTCCCGCACGCGCGCGCGAAGCAGCCGAAGGATCACTGTCCCGACCTCGTCGAGTGGAGCGTCCCGCTCACCGCGGCACCTGCTGCTCGCGGCATCTGCCGCCCGCTCGGTCCGACGTCGCCGTGCCCGATGCCGCGGAGGGTACCCCACTCTTCGTGATCGTCAACCGCACGCCGATTCCGTTACGTCCGCAGTCCCGGCGGGAGCGCCGGGAGGCTGGTGAATCGCTTCGGCGGTGGGACGGGTCGGACGCCCGTAACCGTATCCGTGGGGCCGGCCGCGAGGCGGAAGATCGCGAGCACCCTGCCGCCCGCGCGAGCCGCCGCGGGAGCGAGGACGCCGCGCGCTCCCTCGCGCCAGCACGACTCGCCGATCGGCTGCGTCCTGGGCCATTGCTGGCGCGTGGGGTCCAGGCGGTTGATCCCCTCCCCTTCCAGGATCCCCGGCGCGGTCAGGTCGGCGATGTCATCGATGTCCACCTCCAACCGCCAGATCGCCCTCGGCAGGCGCTGGTGTGGCGGCACGCCGGCCTCCGAGGTGTGGCGATACCACTCCGCCCACACTGTCTCCTCCGAGTCGCCGAGGTACAGCGCCCGAACCACGCTCCCCCGCTGCCAGCGGCCGTCGGCGGCCTCGGCCGTCCAGAAGAGCGGGTCCGAGTCCGCCCGCGTGATGCGCCACCACGTGCCCTGCACGTGGATCCGGGGCGCTTCCTCGATGGGCTCGTCGGCCGCCCCGGGCGGCTCGGTCGGCTGAGTGGCCGTTCGATCGCCAGGCGTTGCCACCGATCAGCTCAGGAGAACGAGTCGTTCTCGAGCTCGGCGACGAGGCGCGAGACGTCGCGGTACCGGCCCTTCTTGAGCAGCTCCAGGGGTGGTCGGTCGCCGAGCGCTGGCACGGGCTTGAGCAGCCACAGCGGGACATACGCCGCGGCCATCACGCGCTCCAGGCGGTCCACGAGCGCCACGAACTCCATGAGTCGCTCGCGCTTCTCGCCGCTCGGCTGTCGCGTCGCGCGCGCCCAGGCATTCACCGTGGCGGGCTGCGAGCCGGTCGCCGCCGCGATGTCGCCCGTCGCGACACCCAGCTTCCTGACCCGCTTCACTTCATCGGCGAATGCCGTCATCGCGCTCATCGCATGCCTCCTGTAGCGGAAGTGTAGCGATTCTGTAGCGAATCCCCTCAGCCGGACCGTCAGGTGAAGAGCGACGCGTACGCGTTGAGCGCGGGCTGGCCGCCGAGGTGCGCGTAGAGGACGTTGGAAGACCGGTCGATCTCGCCACGGGCGACGAGGTCGATCATGCCGGCCATCGACTTCCCCTCGTAGACGGGGTCCGTGATCATCGCCTCCAGTCGGGCGGCGAGGCGCATCGCGTCGAGGGTCTCCGCGTCAGGGATGCCGTAGGTGCCGGCGTGGTAGCGGTCGTCGAGGAGGATCTCGTCGTCGCGCAGCTCGCGCCCCAGGCCGATGGCCTTCGCCGTGAAGCGCGCGATCCGCGCGACCTGGTCCCACGTCTCCCCCGGCTTGGCGGAGCCATCGATGCCGAGGACGCGGCGTGCGCGAGCCGTTGACCCGTCCGACCGTGGGCCGTCCGCGAAGCCGGCGATCATCCCTGCCTGGGTGGAGCCGGTGACGGAGCACACGACGATCGTGTCGAAGAAGACGCCGAGGTCGCGCTCCTGCGCCTCCACCTCGCGCGCCCAGGAGGCGAACCCGAGCCCGCCGAGCGGGTGGTCGGACGCTCCCGCGGGAATCGCGTAGGGCTTGCCGCCGCCCGCCACGACGTCCGCGAGCGCCTGCTCCCAGCTCTCCTTGAACCCGATTCCGAAGCCCGCCTTCACGAGCCGCACGTCGGCGCCCATGAGGCGGCTCAGGAGGATGTTGCCGACGCGGTCGTACGTGACGTCGGGCCAGTCCACCCAGCTTTCCTGCACGAGGACGCACTTGAGGCCCGCGACCGCGGCCGCCGCCGCGACCTGGCGGGTGTGGTTCGACTGGACGCCCCCGATCGAGACGAGCGTGTCGCAGCCCTGCGCGAGCGCGTCGGCCACGAGGTACTCCAGCTTCCGTGCCTTGTTCCCGCCGAACGCGTACGGCGAGTTGCAGTCCTCGCGCTTCGCCCACAAGGTCGCGCCGCCGAGGTGCTTCGTAAGGCGCTCGAGCTTCTGGATCGGCGACGGCCCGAACAGCAGCGGGTAGCGGGCGAACGACTCGAGCGAGGTCATGCACTCACCCGATGTGCGAGGAGCGGCGCCACGATCGCCGCTGCCCGGTCGATGTCGGCCGTGTCGTTGTAGACGTGGGTCGAGAGGCGAAGTGCGGTCCCGCGGAACGCCGCCTTCAGCCGGTGTTCGGCAAGCGCCGCGCGGACCCGATCCGGGTCGTCGATCGGCGGGCAGACCAGCGTTCCTCCACCCCATGGGATCTCAAGCCGACCGGCGAGGTCGCGCGCCAGCGCAACGGACTCATCGAGCGCACCGGCTGCCTGCCAGTCCACGAGCAGCTCCAGCGACGCCGCCGCACCGATCCAGGTGATCCAGCCGAACGACACGTCGTACTGCGCCGCTCCCCCGGCGAGCGCGAGCGGGCCGCCGAAGAAGTGCGAGTACGGGGCATCTGACGAGCGCCAGTTCGAGAAGATCGGCGGCAGCCGGCCGATGTGGTCCTCGCGCACGGCGAGGAACGCCACGCCGCGCGGGCAGAGCAGGTGCTTGTACGCGGCAACCACGACGTAGTCGATGCGGTCGATGACGTCTCCAAGTGGCACGAACGGAACCCCGTGGGTCGCGTCCAGCAGCACCTGCGCACCAACCGCCTCGGCGCGCTCGACGATCTCCGCGACGGGGAGGACGCGGCCGGTCTGCATCTGCACCAGGCTGAGCGCGACCAGCGTCGTCCCCGGCGTGATCGCGTCCGCGAGCCGGTCGATGTCGTCCACCTCGACGATCTCGACCCCGCGCTCGCGCGCCACGAGCAGCGGGAACATGACCGAGGTGAACTCGGCCGCGGGCATCACCACGCGGTCGCCGGGCTTCAGGTCGGCAGCGACGAGCCCGACACCCACGGAGACGCCCGGCATGAGGGCAACGCGGGCGGCCGCCGCGCCGATCAGGCGCCCGAACGCGGCCCGAGCCCGCTCCGCCTCGCGGTCCCACTCCACCCACACGCCGGTCCCGGACTGCCACGCCTCCTCGGCGGCGCGCATGGCCAGGAGGGTCGGGTCGGGCGGCAGGCCGTACGTGGCCGTGTCGAGGTAGGTCAGGCCCGACGCCGGATGGAACATGGCTCGGATGCTCGGGTCCATCACCGAGAGTCTAGCCATGCGCCGAGGTGTGCCGCCTCGTTTGGTGGAGCGCCTGTTCAGGGCGATACGCAGCCCTGACTATCAAGATTGCATAGACGAGCGCCGCAGTTCTGCATATGATTACCGCCATGCGCAAGCACACGACCATCGACCTTGACACCGATCTCGTGCGTCAGGCCGGCGAGGTCCTGGGGACGACGAAGACCACGGACACCGTCCACGCCGCCCTTGCCGACGTGGTCCGGCGGCGGCTGCGAATGGAGATTCTCCGACTCCGGCCCGGTCTCGATCTCGACGATCTGCGAGCGATGCGTGCGCACCGGTTCGCCGAGGATCCGGCGCCATATGGCACGGAAGATCCGGCGTGATCGAGATCTGGGACACGAGCGCCCTCATCGTTGCAGCACGCAACCCGGAGCGCGCCGGGGAGCTGGCGGACGCTCTCGGTGAGGACGAGGTCGCCATCACCGAACCGATCCTGCTCGAATACCTGAACGGCGCGCGGAACATCGAGGAGTACGACCGATTCGACGCCAGACTGCGGGCGGTGCGCATCGTGGAGACGAACGCCCGTGACTGGGCCCGGGCACTGGAGGTGCATCGCCAGCTTGCGGCAGCGGGTGCAGGCCATCAGCGGAGTGTGCCGCTGGTCGATCTGATCATCGCGGCAGTCGCGGAGCGTTCCGGCCATCCAATCGTCCATATCGATGGGGACTACGAGCGAATCGCGGCCATCACTGGCCAAGCGAACCGCCGGCTGGGCGCGACCGCCGACCCCGATCGGACGCGGTGAGTCAAGCGACGGCGGTGCGCACGACCTCCAGCATTTCCTCGCCGTAGCGCGCGAGGCGCGACGGGCCCATGCCCTTGACGCGCCGGAGTGCCGCGATCGTGGTGGGGCGCTGCTCCGCGATCTCCAGCAGCAGCGTGTCGGGGGCGATGATGAACGCGGATACGCCCTCCGACCGCGCGGTCGTGAGCCGCCACTCCCGCAGGGCGGTCATGAGCGGGCTGTCCGCGTCGCGGGCACGGTGGGGCGGGGCCATCGGGGCGCCGGGGAGCACGGTCACGCGGCGCGCCGGCCTGTCGACGAGGGCCGCGAGGAACTCGCTCGGCCGGCGCCGGGTCTCGCGATCGCCCTGGCCGATGCGCCGCTCCGCCCACGACAGCGCGAGATGGCGCCGGGCGCGCGTGAGCCCCACGTACAGCAGCCGACGCTCCTCGGCCAGCTCTTCGTCCGATTCCGCCTGGCGGATCGGGAGCGTCCCCTCCTCCAACTGCGGGAGCAGGACCGCATCCCATTCAAGGCCCTTCGCTCGGTGGAGCGTCAGGAGGTTGACCCCGTCGGTCCCCGTCTCGCCCTCGGCGGCGGCTCGGGCGTCGAAGTCCGCGGCGAGTGCTGCGCGATCGATGTCGTGTCGCGCCGCGACCGCCTCGCCGGCGATCTCGAGCAGCAGCGCGAGCGACGCGGTTCGTTCGCGGGCTTCCGCTCCCGCGCGGGACGGCGGGCCGCCGGCGGCCCCTGCCCCGCCAACGCCGCCGCTCGACTCGTCCTCGAACCCGAGCTCGGAGCGGAGCCGCGCGTCGAACGCGGCCAGCAACCTGGAGCCGATGGCGTCCTCCGGCAGCCGCCGCAGCAGCCGCAGCGCGTCGCGGATCTCCGGGCGCTCGAAGAATCGCTGGCCGCGGACCAGGAACGGGATGCGGGCCTTCGTCAGTGCGGCCTCGATCGGCGGGATCTGCGCGTTGATGCGGACGAGGATCGCGATCTCCGAGGCCGGGATCCCCTCGCCGACCAGGCGTCGGATCGTCGCGACGAGGTGCGCGAGTTCCGCCTCGGCATCCGCGAAGCGGTCGATCGACGGCCTGGGCCCGGGAGGCATCGTCGCGATCAGCTGCTTTCGCCGACCCTCGGCCGCGAGCAGGCGGTTCGCCAGCGCGAGGATCTCCGGCGAGCTCCGGTAGTTGCGCGACAGCGTGATCTCGCGCGCGGCCGGGTGGCGCGTCGCGAAGCCGGTCAGGTAGTCGGACGTCGCGCCGGTGAACGTGTAGATGGTCTGGTCCTCGTCGCCGACGACGCACACGTCCTCGCGGTTCCCGAGCCACAGCTCGAGCAGGCGCTGCTGGAGCGGGTTCGTGTCCTGGTATTCGTCGACGCTGAACCAGCGCTTCCGCGCGCGGACGGTCTCGGCGGCGGTCGCGTCGGTCTCGAGCAGCGCGACGGTGTCGAGCAGCAGGTCGTCAAAGTCGATCCGGTTCATGCGCGTCTTCGTGCGCTCGTAGTCGCCGTAGACGCGCACGAACAGGTCCGCCGGGATCGGCGACTCGCGCCCGGCGGCTGCCGCCTCCGCCTCGTACCGCCTCGGCTCGATCCGCCGCGACTTCGCCCACTCGATCTCGTCCGCGAGGTCCTTCGAGGGCGTGAACCGGTTGTGGCCGGGCAGCTGGCGCGCGAGCCGGCCGACGATCAGGCCCTTGTTGGCGAGGATCTCCGGCAGGGGCGCGCCGTCATGCCGCGCGGGCCAGAAGTGGCGCAGCTGGCTCAGCGCATGCGCGTGGAACGTCCGTGCCGTGACGCGCGAAAGCCCGAGCGCCCGCAGCCGGTCGACCATCTCGGTCGCCGCCTTGTCCGTGAACGTGACGACGAGGACCTGATCCGCGGGGACGGCGTCCGTCGCGATGGCGTAGGCGGTCCGGCGGCTGATCACCCGCGTCTTGCCGCTGCCCGCGCCGGCGTGGATGACGACCGGCCCGCGGACCTGCTGGACGGCCTGCAGCTGCTCCGGGTCCAGGTCGCGGAGCAGCTCCGAGGGGTCGGCGTGTGGCATCCCCGAAAGGGTAGCCACGCCGGCTCATCGGCCGGTTACGCCCCTATGCCCCGACGGGCTCCTTGATGAGCACGACCGTGAACCGGCCCGGGCGGAACTCCTTGCGGATGATCAGGATCTTGTTGATCGCGCTGTTGACGCCCCACAGCTTGTGCATCCGCGAGTGCTCGAGGATCAGGCTGTGCTCCTCGATGCGGGTCATCGCCGTCTCGAGATCGGGCACGATCTTCTGCGAGCCGATCGCGAAGATCACCTCGCCGGCGCCAAATGCCGCCGGTGCCAGCTGGCTGCCGGTGTTCGATGCGAGCACGAGGGTCCCGTCCTCGACCAGCGCCTGGGCGCTGACGACGAAGTAGTCCGGCACCGCGCCGAGCTTGCGCATCGCGCGAAGGCCCTCCGGCGTGCTTCGGTCCATCGCGCGAGTTCGCGGGCGAACGGCATCGAACCGACCGGAATGCTCGATCGCGTCGGTGACACCCAGCTCGTCAAGCGTCTCGGAGGCACCCTGGTTCACCTCGGCGCCCTCGGGCAGGAGGCTGACGATCAGCTCCTTCGCGGCCGCCGCGTCGTCGGCGACGTGAACGACATAGCCCTTCGCGCGCATCGCGGTGACCGTCCGCTCGATCGCGGCGTCGTCGGCCGGCTTCGCGAATTCGGAGTGCATCGCTGCTGCGGCGGCCCGATCGGCCTCCTCGGCATTGGCGGGCGGCGCTGGGGTTGCCGCAAGCGCAGCGGTGAGGGTGCGCTCGGTGCGTGGGGTGCGCGTGGGGGTTTCGAGGGTCATGGCCGGTGTGGCTCCTGGGGTGGCGTTGGTGTCGAACTGGAGGTAGTTGACTGTGCAACCATCATGCGCCTGTTTGCGGAGATTCGCAAGTGCCGGGCGCCTGCGGGACGCCGTCGGTCACCATCGTCAAGCGGCAAATTGATGAGATTCGCTGCATCAAGCTTGGGGCGGTACAGGCCTCCGTTGGGGTGGTACCGGCCTCGCCGCCCAGCTGATGCAACAACGATCATCAGATTCCGGTGAAACCAAGGGACATCGAGCGCGCCCGCATCCGAGCCGCACGCGAATCCCAGCCGGGCGCCTGGCCCAGCCCCGGCCGGCCGATGCGAAACGGATCGCAGCGGCATCCGTAGGGTGGGGCCCCGTTCGAACATCAGTGCTAGGCTGGTGACCTCGTCACCTCTCGTGGCGAACCCGCGTGGTCAACCCCCTTCTCGAACGGACCGTGCGTTCTACTCTCCCTCGTTCGGGAAGCGTAGGAGGTCCTCGTGACCACCGGAACCATCAAGAAAGTCGTCGCCGATCGCGGCTTCGGCTTCATCGCCGCCGAGGATGCGAAGGAATACTTCTTCCATCGCGGCGGGCTCGACTCCTCCCTCGACTTCGACCGCCTCGTCGGCGGTGAGAAGGTCGAGTTCGAGGTCACCCAGAGCCCCAAGGGTCCTCGCGCCGAGCACGTTCGCGCGGCCTAGGCCCCTCTGAAGAGCGGCCCGTCGTAAGGCGGGCCGCTCTTTCCTTTTCTCGCCCAGCGTCTCGGCGAGCTGCCGATCGGAGCCCACGGAATCGTTCGAACCGCCTACGTCTCGACCTATCCGCCGCGCCAGTGCGGCATCGCCACCTTCACCGGTGACCTGAGCCGCGTCACGCCCGACCGCGAGATCGTCGCGCTCCACCCCGCCGAGCCCGTGGCCGCGTACGCGTTCGAGGTGCACCACCGCATCCGCCGCGACGTGCCCGACGACTACGCGCGGACCGCGACCTCGCTCTCTCGTTGTGCCGACGTTGCTGCGATCCAGTTCGGCGACGGGATCTGGGGCGGGACGGACGGCGACTCGGTGCTCGACTTCACCCGCGCGCTCACCCTGCCGGCGGTGGTCACCTTCCACACGCTGCCGGTCGAACCGACGGAACGCGAGCGCGAGATCGTCACGGAGCTCGTGGAGTCGGCACGCGCGGCCGTGGTGATGTGCGAGTCGGCAGCGGCGCTGCTGCGCACCGGCTACGGCATCGATCGCGACCTGGTCGAGGTCATCCCGTACGGCGTCCCGGACCTGCCGATCATGCCCGCGGAGACAATGAAGCCCAGCGTCACCCTCGGCGGCCGCGAGGTGATCCTCAGCTTCGGGCTGCTGGCGCCAGGCAAGGGCTACGAGCTGGTCATCGATGCCCTGCCCGCGATCATCAAGACGCATCCCAACGTGACGTACGTGATCGTCGGCGCGACGCACCCGGACGTGCGCCTCCGCGACGGCGAGGCCTACCGAATCTCGCTCGCGAGCCGCGCGGCGAAGCTCAAGGTGACCAATCACGTGCGCTTCGTGCCGGAGTTCGTGGGGCGCGTGGAGCTGGCCCGCTGGGTCCAGGCCGCGGACGTCTTCGTGACGCCGACGACGAACCTCGGCTCCATGGTGTCCGGGACGCTGTCGTTCGCGATGGCGACCGGGCGCGCGATCGTCTCGACCGCCTACCCGTACGCGACCGAGATGCTGGCAGACGGCCGCGGCGTCGTGGTCGCCGAACCGACAGCTGCCGCGCTCGGCGCGGAGATCACTCGCCTCCTGGGCGACGAGCCCGCGCGACTGGCGATGGGCGCCCTCGCGCACGAGCACAGCCGAGGCGCGGCGTGGACCAAGGTGGGCACGACCTACCAGGAGCTGTTCGCGCGCGTGGCCGCGGATGGCCCGATCGCGACTCGCGGCCGCAAGATGGTCGGGACGGTTCGGGGCTAGCCGCCGTCCACCATCGGGCGGACCTCGTTGATCCAGCGGTCCAGCGTCTCGTCGTCGTAGGGCGCCGCCAGCTCGGCGAGGAACGTGTGGAAGCCCAGCGCCTTGCGCTCCGCCATCCGCTCGGCGATCAGCTCCGGCGTGCCCACCCAGAACGTGGCGTCGTTCTCCACGTCCGCCATCGGCGTGCGGTTGGTGGCCATCTGCTCGCGCCAGACGGCATCCGCCGCCTCGGCGGTGGAGCGGATGATCGGCTTGCAGCCGGCCGTGAGCTCGATCTCCGCCGGGTCGCGCCGGGCGTCGTCACAGTGGGCGTGCAGGACGTCCAGCTTGTGGCGCAGGAACTCGACTTCGCCCATCGCATTCCACATGTCGGCGTGCCGGGCGACCGTCCGCAGCGTCTTCTTCTCGCCAGAGCCGCCGATGAGGATCGGGAGCCGCTCCTGGACGGGCGGTGGCAGGAGGACCAGCTCGTCGAACGCGTAGTGCCCGCCAGGAGGTGACGTGACCGTCTCGCCCGCGAAGAGCGCACGGAGCGCAGCCGCCGATTCCTCGAGCCAGTCCAGGCGCTGCCCGAAGCCCGTCCCGAACTCGATGCCGTTCGCGTGGTGCTCCAGCTCGTGCCAGGCGCCGCCGATGCCGCAGATCGCGCGGCCGCCGCTCGCGTGGTCGATCGTGGTCAGCATCTTCGCGACGACACCCGGGTTCCGGAACGTGTTCGCGCCAACGAGGAGGCCCAGGCGCGCGCGGGTCGTGACCTTCGCCCAGGCGGCGAGCGTGGTGTAGCCCTCGAAGATGGGCTGGTACGGGTCGCCGAAGATCGCGTACAGGTGATCCCATGCCCACAGGCTGTCGTAGCCGAGCGTGTCCACGCGCCGCGCGGCCGCCTCGTACGCGGGCCAGTCCGTCGCCTGGTTCCAGAGCAGCACGCCGAGCCGGGAGGGAGTGGCGGTGCCCCCACGCGGAGCGCCTTCGTGGCCTGTTTCCGTCATTTCGTCACTCCATGCATCCTGGTCGGTGCCTTGCAGATCGGTGTCACGCGAGCTGATCGTGAACCGCCCGGCGGGCGGCTCCCGATAGCGTCATCTGTGCACGTGGTGATTGGCTGACAACGAATCGCTGACGAGTATTCACCCAGTGGCGATTTGACGGGAAACGCGGCATCTGGGCGAGAAATCGCAGCGCCGTAGTCACCACATGACTGTCCGGCACGATCGGCGGCAGATGGGACCGGCGGCGCGCTCGGTTGGGCCGGCGGGGAGCCGCGCCGGGCGGACGAGGCCGGTGGTGGTGGCGGCCTGCGGACCGCGAGGAAGATGATCGCCGTCCCGGCCGCCCCGAGCGCGATCGCGATCCCGAACAGCCCCTGGATCCCGACCGCTGCCGCGATGACTCCACCGAGGACGGCCGCCGTCACCTGGCTCAGGCTGCTGCCGACGCCCTGGAAGATTCCAAGCGCCGTCGCGGCCAGCTGGGGCGGGACGCGGGCCGAGACGTAGGTGACGCCCCCGACGAAGAACAGCGCATAGCCGAAGCCGGCGAAGACCGATGCGGCGAGCAGGCCGATGGGGTCGCTGGCCAGTGCCGCAACGACCGAGCGCGCCGCGAGGAAGCCCGCGCCCGCGACGAGCACCCGCGCCGGGCCGAACCGCGCGGCGAGCGCCGGGTAGCGGAGCATCAGCGGGACCTCGATGCCGGCCGCGAGCGCGCCGCCGAGGCCCACGATCGTTCGGCTCGCACCCAGCTCCTCGAACCGGAGCGGCGTGAAGCTCAGTACGGCGGACATGCCGAGCCAGGTCAGGAACGTCCCGAGGAGGAAGACCCCGAGGCCGCTGGGCCCGAAGAGCCGGCTGGTGTCACGCATCGGGCGGAGGGACGGAACGAGCGCAGCACGTGCCGCCGACGGCTTCAGCGTCAGCCCGATGAGGCCGGTGGCGACCAGGCACGCGGCAAACACGATGAACAGGGAGCGGAGCCCCGCGGCGTCGGCGAGGAGCCCGGTGCCGAGCACCGACACGATGTAGCCCGCCGATCCCCAGGCGCGGACCGGGCCGTACCCGGATCGGTCGCCGCCCGCCGTCTCGAGCGCCCGGGCATCAAGGATCGGCGTCAGGCCGGCCATGCCGGCGCCCAGGACGGCGGCGCCGGCGATCACGACGATGCGATCCGAACCGAGGGCGAGGAGTGCGACCCCGGCGAGGGCGGTGGACGTCGCGGCGACGAACACCCTCGGCGAGCCGCGGTGCCGGTCGGAGAGGGCGCCCCAGGCCGGAGCCATCGCGAGCCCGACGAGCGGCCCCAGCGCGAGCATCCCGCCGATCTCCCCGAGCTGGAAACCGATGCCGCGGTAGTACAGCGGCAGGTACGGGAGCATGGAGCCCACCGCCGCGAAGAACGCTGCGTAGGCGAGCGCAGATCGGACGCGCGGCGACTTCACGAGGCGACCGGGGTCACGGAGGGTTGGGCTCACGGTGACGCGAATCATCGCCCCCGCACCGTCGCAGCGCTGGCGGGCGCCTCGGGCGCGCCGCTAGCGGAAGTTCGTGGTGTCGACCGCCTCGAAGTCGCTGCCGTGCAGCTGCTGAAGCGTGTGCAGGTCGTCATCGTTCCAGCTCGCGCTCGGAGCGCCGGTGACGTACCAGGGCGAGCCGTTGTCGGCGAGCAGCATGCCGTAGCGCTGGAGCGCCAGCAGGATCACGCGCGCCTGCGCCGGGAAGGCGGAGATGTCCACCGACGCCTTCAGCCGAACCCGAAGGCCCATCGGCGGGTAGGTGGCGCAGCTGTAGCTGCCGGCGTCGTGCCGGGCGGGGTAGATATGGTTCGGGCAGGTCTTCGGTGCCGTGAACCGGAGGGCGTGGAGGATCGCGCCGGCCAGGACCTCATTCGAGCGGACGAGGCCAGGGAGGATCGGCAAGCCAGCGGCGTCTGCGCTGGTCCAGCCGTCCGGCCGAAGCGTGTTGGAGCGCAGGTTCCAGGTCGCGCCCGAGCCGCCGAACCAGGACCCGCCGGACTTCGACGCGTCGAAGATCTCGTACAGGTAGCAGCCCTCCGTGTCCCACGAGAGCAGGTGCGCGTCGCTGCCGCCCTCGATCTTCGGGCTCGCGGGGATCGGGTACGGGCCGGCGTCCGATTCGTCCGGGTAGTAGAAGCTCACGGGGTACCGCGGTGTCGACAGGTTCACCGTGTTGACCGGGATGCCGTAGCCCAGGCCGCCGTTCCAGGCGAGCGAGCTGAAGTCCGGGTGCAGCACGCTGGCCAGCCCGATCGAGCTGATCAGCGTCGCGGAGTCGCCGCGGACCGGCAGGGTGTCCACGCGCCGGTTCCAGACGTTCGTCGACGGGAAGACGGTGCACGGAGCCGGGTTCACGGTGGGCGCTGCGGTTGGGGCCGTCGTTGGCGCGACGGTTGGAGCGGTCGTCGGGTTCGTCGTGGGCGCGCTGGTCGGCGCGCTGGTCGGCGCGCTGGTCGGCGCAGACGTGGGGGCCGTCGTCGGATTCGATGTCGGGGCCGCAGTCGGGTTCGTCGTGGGCCCCGGGGTCCTGCCCGGCTTGTTCGTCGCGCGCGGGCCCTTGCTCGATGCGCTCGAGCCGCTCGACCCGGTCGATCCGTCGGCGCCCGTCACCGTCCCGGACGAGGTGCCCTGGCCCGACGACGTCCCAGAGTCCGAACCGGTATCGGCAAAGCCCTGCCCGCCGATTGCCGCTCCGGTCGATGTCGTGACGAGGCTCGCCTGCGAGGCGAC
Source organism: Chloroflexota bacterium (assembly GCA_016191395.1). Lineage (GTDB taxonomy): Bacteria > Chloroflexota > Limnocylindria > Limnocylindrales > CSP1-4 > UBA5189. The sequence continues at coordinate 7,775 of JACPOS010000010.1, read as the reverse complement.
GAGCGCGCCGCATACGAGCGCCAGCGCCAGCACGAGCGAGGCGCGAGGCGGCCGTCGACCCATCGCCGCATGGTCACGACCCGCGTAGGCCTTGTCGATGGGCAACTCGTCCGGGGGACCCGTTCGAGGCTGCCGCGTCCGGTCGGTCGCGGATGCCTGGGTCCTGCCGCCGCTCGAGGACCGATTTGTTCAGATAGTGCTGAGAACGCTGTTATGGAGCAACGGAACAGCACCCAGTCTGGTGGCCGGAGAACTTCTTACCGAGCCACGCTCAGGCTCGGACAAATCGGCGCCCGGATGCAGCCATGGCGTGGCCCCGCGTTGGATAGCAGTCTTGTGAGCGCTAAGTGGAAGATCTTGGCGGCAACGGGCCGCGGTCCTGCCGCGCGCCGAGCCCAAGAGCTACTCCTCGCCGATGTCCTCGTTCCAGATCTCCGGATGCTCGCGGATGAAGTCGCCCATGAGCTCGAAGCACTCCGCGGAGTCCAGGTTCACGACCTCGACGCCGCGCGACCGCAGCAGGTCCTCGCCGCCCAGGAACGTCCGATTCTCGCCGATGACCACGCGCGGAATCCCGTAGAGCAGGATCGCGCCGGTGCACATGTCGCACGGCGAGAGCGTCGTCGCGATGGTCGCGCGGCGGTAGGCGGACGCGGGGAGCCGCCCGGCCACCTCGAGGGCGTCCGTCTCGCCGTGCCGAATCGCGCTCCCGAGCTGGACCCGCCGGTTGTGCCCGGCGCCCACGACGACCCCGTCGATCAGGATCGCCGCGCCGATCGGGACGCCGCCCTCGGCACGCCCGGTGCGCGCCTGTTCGAGCGCGACCTGAAGGAGTGCGGCGTCATCCACGCCGCTACGGTAGCGCCCGGCTCAGGCGGTGGCGCGCGCTCCCCGGCCGCCGCTGACGAGCACCGCACCCAGGAGCCCCCAGCCGGCCCCGCAGAAGAACACGCCGAGCACCGCCAGCCGCGACCAGGCCCATCCGAAGGTCGGGTCGTCGGTGAGACCCCAGCGATCGTTGCCGGCAACGCCGAGGAACGAGCCGAGGAGGACGACGGCTGCGATCCGAGTCACTGCGGCACGCCACTTCGACATGCCCTGCCAGGCGGCCCCGATCCGCAGCATGGCCAAGCCGTAGAGGGTCGGTGTTGCGAACAGCGCGGCGGCGGCGAGGGCCCCGATGAAGCCGAACGTGCCGGCAAACGGGTTCTCGACGAAGGATCCCAACGCGGTCCCGGCCGTGTACCAGGCGCCGGCGATGACCACGGCCGAGGTCGCGACCAGCGCGATTCGCGGCGAGACGCTTGCCTGGCGACGATGGAATGCCACCGCGATCGCAGCGCCGGCCAGCCCGAACAGGAGCAGCCGGACGGTGTTGACCGCAAGGCTCTCGAACGGCGACCACCTGATGAACGCGAACAGGAGCAGCACGCAGCCGACGACACCGAACAGGCCGAGCCAGCGCATGGATCGCGTCGGTTCGAAGGTCGCCAGGGACGTGGCCATCGTTCGATCCTTTCTGAGGTGTTCCCCGACCGCGCTGGACGCGAGGTCGATCAGGGTCCGGAACCACGTGGTCGTCACGCCGCCCGCGCCATTCGCGGCTCGAGCGTCGCGGAGCTGGTCGCCGAACAGGACGACCATCTCCTCGCCGTACCGCGAGCGGAACGCCCGCGGGTAGGCCCGAAGGAGGCCGGCGTAGAGGCGTTCACTCCTGGTCGATCGGGGCGCATCAAAGCCGGGGTCGGTGCCGAACCGCCCGGGAGCCTGCGCGAAGCCCACCGTCAGGCCCGCGCGCGCTCGAGCTTCGCGCGCCCGGCGAGCGCCGCGAACTGGTCCGGCTTGAGCGCCCACCCGCGCGCCGACGAGACCATGATTTCGGATGCATTGTCAAGAGATAGATCAGGGCGCCGTCGCGGGGAACGCGACCAACGGCACTGGCCGCCGCGGACGGGACGAAGCATCGTGGACCGCTGGAGGTACATCGACCATGTCCAAGGTGCTTGTCGCGTATGCGAGCCGGCTCGGTGGAACGCGGGGGATTGCGGAGGCGATCGGCGCCGGGCTCGGCAAGCGCGGCCACGAGGCGGTGGTGAAGACGGTGACCGACGTGTCGAAGGTCGACGAGTTCGACGCGGTCGTGCTCGGCAGCGGCGTCTTCGCGAACCACTGGCACAAGCCGGCGCTGGAGTTCGCCCGGCGCCACGAGGCGGCGCTCACCGCGCGGCCCATCTGGCTGTTCAGCAGCGGCCCGGTCGGCAACATCACCAACCCCGGGCCGCTTGCCGACCCGAAGGAGGTTGCCGCGCTCCGCGAGCGCCTTCGCCCGCGGGATCACCAGATCTTCTGGGGGGCACTGGATCGAGCGGCCCTGGACAGGAGCGACCTCGGCACGATCTCCCGGTTCGTGAGCCGCCGGTTCATCCCCGAGGGTGACTGGCGCGACTGGCCGGCGATCGACGCGTGGGCCGAGGTCATCTCGAACTCGCTGCCCCTGGGCGCCGCGGCGGCGGTCTGACCCGGGCCGCCTGAACGGGCCCCCGCGGGGCATCGCCTACGCTTGCCGGGATGACCGCGCGGCGCCGTCTGCTCGTGCTCGCGCTGCTCGCGCTCGTGGTGGCGGTCGGGGGCCTGCTGCTGTCCGGCACCTTCGTCCACGTCACCGCCCCGGGCGCGAGCGCGACCCCGGCCATCCCGTCGAGCGGCGGCCCATCGGGCAGCGGCGATCCGCAGGCGAGCGCCGGCGCCGAGGCGACCGTCGAGCCGACGATCGCCCCAACGCCCACGCCCCGCCCGAGCCTCGGTCGGACGGAGCTGTACGGCTTCCTGCCGTACTGGCAGATGAGCGCGACGATGGCGACGTACCTCCGCTCGGCGCCGCTGACGACCCTGGCGCTCTTCTCGGTGACTGCCCGCCAGGACGGCTCGCTCAACACGACCGCCACGGGCTACCGGCGGATCGCAGGCTCGATCGGGCGGCAGCTGATCGAGGAGGCCCGCGCTCGGGGCGCGAAGGTCGACCTCGTGTTCACGAACTTCGGCGCGGACAAGAACGCGGCGTTCTTCGGCCGGGCCGTGCCGGTCCCGGGCCCGTCGGCCGGGGCGTCGGGCGCGCCTGGCGTGAGTGCCGCGCCGGAAGTGGGCGCCGCCACTCCCCTGCCCACCGCGACGACCGGACCGAGCGCAACTCCGGCGATCGCGCCGTGGCATCGAACGGTCGGCGAGCTCGTGGCGCTCGTTGTGAAGCTGCGCGTCGATGGCATCAACGTCGACATCGAGGTGCTCGACGCGCTGGACCGGCCCGCGTTCGGCGAGTTCCTGGCGGAGCTTCGTGCCGCGCTCGTCGCCGCGAGTCCGAACGCGACGCTCACGGTCTCCACCGAGGCCGGGCAGCGCGGCCTGGGGAACGCTGTCGTGGCAAACGCCGCCGGTGCGGACCGGCTCTTCCTGATGGGCTACGACTACCACTTCTCCAGCTCGCAGCCGGGAGCGACCTCGCCCGTCGATCGAGACGACGGGCTGTACACGCTGCGCTGGTCCATCGACAGCTACGTCGAGGCCGGCGTGCCACGCGACCGGATCCTGCTTGGCCTGCCCCTGTACGGGATGCGCTGGCGACTGGATGGCCCGGGCCGCACGACGAACGTGATCGGCGACGGCGTCACGTGGGTGCCGAGCCAGCATCGCAACCAGCTCCTGGATCCGGCCTTCCACCCGGGGCTCGACACCCTGGAGATCGCGCAGGTGGTCTGGGAGCAGGACGGAGCCGACTGGCTGGTCACCTTCTACGACTCCCCCGCCACGCTCCGACCCAAGCTCGCGCTCGCACTGGACAACGGCCTCGCCGGCGCCGGCTTCTGGGCCATTGGCTACGAGCGTGGCATCCCCGGCTACCTGGAGCTCATGCGCGCGTTCCGCGCCGGCGACATCTCCCGCTCCGAGTCCCCACCCCGACCCTCGCCCGCGCCCTGAGCCCTTCCTGGGGCGCGCCGCAACGGGGGGCACGGGCGGCCACTTGAACTCGTTCGGGTCGATGCCCATGTCGCCGGGCGGCTGCTTCGTGGCCGTGCCAGCGCCCGCGGCGCCGCCAGGCGGCGGCTCGCATCCGATATTCCAGGGGTCCTGACCCGATCGTTGGGGTTGCGCGCACCGCCCGCGGCCCGACACTGCGGACAGCCATGGGAGCGTCCTCGGGGGTCCGCTCGCCTGCCACGCCCGAGCCTTCGCCCGGGGGTGCGTCCGATGCCGCGCGCCGCAGCGGCGGTCCCGCGGCAACGATGTTCGGCCGGCTCGGGGTACGGCTCGGACGGATGCTCGATCCCGACGTCGATGGCGACGCCGCGCCCGAGGCCGACACCGTGAGTCCCGAGCGCGAGCAGCTGATCGCCCTCGCGATCGCGGCGGAATCGCGCGACATGCACGCCGGTGAGCACCTCCGCCGCCTGGAGCTCCTGTCGCGCCGCCTGGCGGAGCACGCCGGCCTTGATGCGTTGGCGGCCGCCGAAGTCGGCTGGGCGGCGATGGTCCACGACATCGGCAAGCTGCGGGTGCCGGACCACGTGCTCCTGAAGCCGGACCCGCTCAGCCGCGAGGAGTGGGCGGTCGTCCGCCTCCACCCGATCTGGAGCGAGCAGGCACTCGGCGACGGGGCGCACCTTGCTGTCGCCCGCGAAGTCGCCCGCTCGCACCACGAGAACTGGGACGGCAGCGGCTACCCGGACGGCCTGTACGGCGACCGCATTCCCCTGGCCGCCCGGATCGTGCGGATCACGGATGCGTTCGACGCGATGACGAACCGTCGCCCCTACCAGGCGCCCGTCTCGATCGAGGCCGCGCTCGAGGAGCTCCAGGCGACCGCCGGCCACGACTTCGATCCGGAGCTCGTCCGCCGGTTCGGCGACCTCATTCGATCCGACGCTCGACTCCGCGGCCAGCTCATGCCGCCTCGCCCCGCCTGATCGCGGTACCGCCGCGCGTCGCGGCGTTCAGCGCGCGATTCGGCGCTCGATCCGCGGGTCGGGAACGATCCAGATCGCCGCTACCAGGACGTAGATCGCGAACGACGCAATCGGGGCCACGAGCGCGATCGGGATCGCCGCGGCGTAGAGGATCGGCGAGATCTTGCCCTTCCGGTCCCTGCCGATCGCGATCGCAAGCTCCGGTGCCTGGCCCGGCACGGCGATCAGGGCCCGAACCAGGACGTAGTACGCGAACGCCGACGCCAGCAGGATCACGCCGTACACGGCCATGGGGGTCGACGCAAAAGAGCTGTCGCCGATCCACGCGGTCCCGAACGGGATGAGCGACAGCGAGAACAGCAGGAGCATGTTCGCCCACAGGACGCGCCCGCTCACGGTCTTCGCCGCCTGCAACAGGTGATGGTGGTTGTTCCAGTAGATCGCGAGGATCGTGAAGCTCAGCACGTAGGCGAGGAACACCGGCCAGAGCGGCACCAGGTCCTCGAGCGTCGCGCCGTGCGGCGGCGCGAGCTCCAGGACCATGATCGTCATCACGATCGCGATCACCGCGTCGCTGAACGCCTCGAGCCTGCCCCGTGTCATGCCCGGGAGTATGCCGGGCGCGGCATGGTGCGGTCAGCGAGAGGCGTGGCCGTCCGGGCCGCGACTGCGCATCGTGTAGTTCGCGCTCGCGAAGGCGGCCTTGCGGGTCATCTCCGGGGCGGGCGCGGCCCAGCGGTGCTCCTCGGCGCCGAGCTCCGCGACGAGATCGCGAAGCTCCCGATCGCTGTCCGCGTACGCGGCGATGCGGCGGGCGACGGACCGGACGGCCTGCCGCGCGGCATCGTAGTTGCCGAGCCGATTGAGCTGGACCGCCTCCTGCCGAGCGCGCGCCGCGAACAGCCGCGCGACGAGGCGATCGACGACGCGGTCACGCGGCTGCCCGTCGTTCACCTGGTCGTCGGCGTACTGCCAGCCGACCGGCACGGGAACGAGTCCCGCCGCTCCCAGGGCACCGTCGCGATCGCTGACGCCGATGAGGATGCCGACCTCCTGCCCGATCCCGCCATAGCCGAACCCGACGCGGAGCACGATCTCCAGGCGCTGCTCCGCGATGAGGTCGCCGAGGCGGACCAGCCAGCGATTGCCGCGCGCTTCGACGGGGAACCGCGACAGGCTGTCCACGGCCATCCCGACACCATCCGGCGCGGTGATCTCCAGGGTCGCGTCCCGCGCGACGACCTCCAGCATCTCGCCGACCTCGCTCGCGATCTGGTCCACGATCTGGGCCGCGTTCGCGATGAAGTAGTAGTGGCCACCACCGGCGTCCGCCATGGACTGGAGCAGCGTCTCGTCGAAGTCCTCGCCGACGCCGAACGTCGTGGTGGTCACGCCCCGAAGCCGGAGCTCCGACGCGTGCCCGGTGAGCTCCGCCGGGTCAGTCATGCCCTGGTTCGCGAGCCCGTCCGTCAGCAGCAGGACGCGGTTGACCGCGCTCCCGCCTGCGACGGCGTCCCGCCCCGCCTGGGCGCGGGCCACCTGCTCCGCGCCGCGCAGCCAGCCCTCGCCGAGGTTCGTGGAGCCGCGGGCGTCGATGGTGCGCAGGCGGCCGACGGCCAGCGCCTTCGCCTCGCGCGATGCGGGCGTGCTCTCGACCACGACGTCGATGCGGTCGTCGTAGGCCACGATCGCGAAGCGGTCCATCGGCAGGAGCCGCTCCACCGCGGTCTCCACCGCGCGCCGCGCGAGGTCCAGCTTGGACCCCGACATCGAGCCGGAGCGGTCGATCACGAAGGCGACGTTGAGGGGATCCCGCTGGGTCTTCCTGCTGGATGCCGGCGCCTCCAGCTCCACGAGCACGAAGCGCTCGCTGCGGTGTGCCGAACGGATGAAGCGACGGTCTGATCGAGCACGCAGGGTCATGGCTGTTCCTCCCGGAGCAATTGGCGGGCGATCGTGATGAGGCGCTCGACCCGTCTGTTCTCGAGCCGGCCAAGCGGCCGGCGCACGTGGATCTCGATGTTGGGTGTCAGGGCGATCCGGTCCCACTGCGAGCGCTGCTCGACGGTTGCCGTTCCCGTCTCTGCACGTGCCTCGTCGGCCGGAGCGGGCTCGCTGGTCTCCGCATCCTGGGGCGCGACCTCGCTCGACAGCGCCCAGACTGCCTTCGGTTCCGCGATCCGACGCAGGAACATCGGCGCCGCGGCCGCCATCGAGGGCGCGGGTGGCGGCCCCGGCGCACCGGGCCTTGCCGGCAGCACCACTCCCGTGGGCATCGACGGCGTCGCGAGCACGGTCCGGAGATAGTCCAATGCGGAATCGGGGGGCGTCGACTCCTCAGGCTCGGCGGCGACAAGGGCCGCCACCTCCCGCTCCCCGAGCGACGTGAGTCGCTGCCGGATCTCCGAGAGTGGCTGGTGCTGGCGCTGGAGGCGGCGGATCAGGCGAAGCCGTGCGAGGTGGTCGTCCGTGTAGTGGGCGCCGGCCCCGCCCCCGACCGGCGGTGGCAGCAGGCCCTGCGCGACGTAGTAGCGGATGGTGCGCGGCGTGGCCCCGGCCAGGCCGGCCAGGTCCCCGATCGCGTACTGCGCTCCGTCGCTTGCCATGGCCACATCATGACAGTCGCACGTTGCACTGTCAAGTCATGCACATCGCTCGGAGGCGGCGTAGGATCGACCTGAGTGTCACCCTGTCGTGGTCCGGCGGCTTGGCTCATAGGCTCGGTGCCCACCCGACGGGGTGTGGCGATCATGGGATCTGCCGGTCGTCGGACATGGATCGGACCGACCGGTGTGACTTCATAGGAGCGTGGCTTCG
>JACPOS010000020.1 GCA_016191395.1 Chloroflexota bacterium | reverse complement strand
TGACCAGCCCGGTCTACTCAGGCTCCCTGACCTTTGGCTGGCGGCTGGACGGGCTGCTGGACGCCCGCCAGTGGCCGGCCGGCGCCAGTGGTGCCGCCAGCTTCAGCTATGACGCCGCCAAGCGCCCCCTGGCCTTCGCCAAGGCCGGCAGCGCGGCCTCGTCCTTCAGCCAGACCTACGACCGCGACGGCAACGTCACGTCTGAGGGCCGCTCCCTGACCGGGGTGTCAGGCGATGCCGGGGCCAACACCCAGTCGTTTGTCTACGACGGCGCCAACCGGGTCACCGCCGCCTCGGGCTTGACCCTCAGCGCCAGCTACGCCTACGACCGCGACACGAACCGCAGCAGCGCGACCCTGGGCGGCACCCTCACCACCTATGCCTACGACCGCAGCGGCGAGCTGATCAGCCGCACCGACGGCGGCGTGACCACCTACCTGGCTTATGACGCCTATGGCAACCAGACCGCCTCCGCCCCGGCGGTCAACCAGAACACCGCCGCCACCTACGACCTGGCCGATCGCCTCGTCAGCCTCGACCCACCGGGCCAGGCGGCCACCAGCTTCACGCTCGACGCCCTGGGCCGCTATATGGACCGGGTCACCCCCACCGCCACCGACACCTACCGCTACCTGGGCACCAGTGAGGCCGTGTGGCGCATCACCAGCAACGGGGTCATCCTCAATGCCGCCCTCGATCCGTCCGGCGCCCGCGTCGCCACAAAGCTGGGCAGCACGCGGGGCTACCTGCTGCCCGACCTGCACGCCAACCTGGCGGCGGTGGTCGACTCGGCGGAGACCGCGCTCCTCGCCGCCACCCGCTACGACGCCTTCGGGCAGACCGCCGCTAGCTATGACAGCGGAGGCGGCTTCCCCACTCCCTGGCGCTTCGGAGGCCGCCTGGACCTGTCCCCCGACTCCCACCCGCTCTATGACTTCGGGGCGCGGGATTACGACCCGGGCACCGGCGCCTTCACCCAGCTCGATTCCTATGCGGGGTCTCCGGCTGACCCGCTGTCCCTCAACCGCTTCGCCTATGCCGAGGCCAACCCCTGGACCCTGAGCGACCCGGATGGACATCGGCCCTGCCTGGACACCGGCTCCAGCTGCCAGGCGGACCCGGCCGCGACCCGGCAGTGGCAACAGAACCAGCAAGAGGCC
>JACPOS010000008.1 GCA_016191395.1 Chloroflexota bacterium | reverse complement strand
GAAGACGAAGGTCGCGCCCGCGAGCCAGTACCAGCCCGCGAAGGTCGCGAGGCCGAAGACGACGGCCGCGGCGACGAGCCACTGCGCGGCGCGGTCGGCCAGGCGCTGTGCCGGAGCCTTGGAATTCTGCGCGATCTGCACCAGCCGGACGATCTGCGCCAACGCCGTGTCCGCCCCGACCTTCGTCGCGCGGAAGCGGAACGCCCCCGTCTTGTTGATGGTCGCGCCGGTCACTCGCGAGCCCACGGCCTTGTCCACGGGCAGGCTCTCGCCGGTGACCATGGACTCGTCCACGGTCGAGCTGCCCTCGGTGACCTCGCCGTCCACGGGGATCTTGTCGCCCGGCCGGATCAGGACGACGTCCCCGACGACGACCTCGGAGGTCGGCACCTCCACCGGCTGGCCTTCGCGGACGACCGTCGCCTTGGGCGGCGCGAGGTCCAGGAGCGTGCGAATGGCGTCCGACGCGCCCGCGCGGGCGCGCATCTCGAGCCAGTGGCCGAAGAGGACGAAGGCCAGGAGCACGACCGCGGCCTCGTAGAAGACCTCGCCCTCGAACAGGAAGGTCGCGGCGACGCTGAAGAGGTACCCGCTGCCGACCGAGAGCGCGACGAGGACGGACATGTCGAGCGTGCGGTTCCGGAGTGCTCGGTACGCGCCGACGAAGAAGATCTGGCCGCTCCAGAGCACCGCCGGGGTCGAGAGGATGAAGAGCAGCAGCGCATTGGATACCCCAAAGGGTGTCGGCAGGCGAAGGTCGAAGACCTCGGTCGCCAGCGACGAGTACGCGAAGACGGGGACGGCGAGGACGAGCGCGACCAGGAAGCGGTCGCGCATGTCGCGGACCATCTCGGCCATCGACATCCCGCCGCCGTGGCCCATCGCGTGCGCCATCTGCGCCATCTCGCCCGCGGGCATCGCCTCGGCGGCGTGACTGGCGTGCTCGGCCGGCGCCACGGCGCTGCCGACGACCGCCGGCTGCTCGTCGCGGCACAGGTGCTCGGGGACGATCTCGCCGCCGCAGCGGCAGCCGAAGTCGGCGATGAGCTGCCGGATCCGCTCGGCGCCGATCGCCGTCTCGTCGT
>JACPOS010000015.1 GCA_016191395.1 Chloroflexota bacterium | reverse complement strand
GGTCGTCAACATCAAGGGCCAGTCGTATCGGATGCGGGCTCACGTGCCATCAGCCCGGGAGGCATCGCCTATGCTCGGCTGACCTCGATCGCCTCTGCACTTTTCGTGGCGATCTCTCGGCACCTTTCGTGCTCACCCACATTCAGGCTCGTGCTCCTTCATGGATACGACAAGGGCGCAGATCTCGACCCTGCTCGGGAGGAACGTGAGGCGAAGGTCGCCTGCGCTCGGCGCTTGGACTTCCTCTCGCAGGATCCGGTGAGCCGTCGGGCTTGATGTCCCACGGATCCTTGACAGGCACCGGCCGACACACATCGTCCCCTTGCCAAGTGTTGGTGTATCTGCCAACATACGCTGCATGGGACGCCGAACCATGACCACCACCGCCACCGCCGAGATCAACTCCACCGCATCCTTCCGTCGCAACGAGGAGCGCCTCCGCGCGGCATGGAGCCCTGAGCTCACCGCCTACGCCGAGCGTCTGGGTGGCGAGATCGAGTTCGCCCGTCGACTCCGCGAGTTTCGCGATGCCTTTGGGCTGTCGGTGCGCGCCGTCGGGGCGATCACCGGGGAGGACCCAGGTGATGTCAGTCGCCTCGAGAACCGCCAACTCAACCCCTCCGTCGAGCGGGCCGACCGCATTCTCGGCCGCCTCCGCGCCTATGTGGAAGAGCTGGGCGCAGAGGTCGCAGCGGCAGCTGCTACCCAGGAACCGGTGACGACAGCGCGCGATGCCGCTGCCTACCTCTGTGCGATCTATGACGACCGAGATGTCGAGTTCACGCTCCTCAAGCTCCAGAAGCTTCTCTACCTCGCACAGGGCCACGCCTTGGCGCTCCTTCGTCGGCCGCTTTTCGGCGAGAAGATCAAGGCTTGGAGCTACGGCCCGGTGATCCCGCAGCTGCGCTACGAGTACGAAGCCGCCCAAGTGCTCCCCCGACCGACGGACCTCAACCTGCTTGAGGTTGATCCCGACGTGCGAGCCGTTCTCGACCGCGTCTACGCCGAATACGGCCAGCTGACCGCTTGGGCCCTCGTTGATCTCACGCACGCGGAACGGCCGTGGAGGGAGACGCCTCAGAACGAGGAGATCTCGCTGGAGCGCATGGCGTCGTTCTTCAGCGAGCGACTCGCCGCACCCACGAGAGCCGCGGGGGCCTAGCCCTCGTCGGGCTCATCCTCAATAGGTTTCGCTGCTGCCTCCCGCAGTCGGTCGACCGCCGTCTTCCAAGCCTCCTTGCGGGCACCCTCCAAGCGACGCGGACGGCGCGGTCCCGTGCCGCGGCCTCGCTCGACGATCAGCCAATCCTTGAAGGCCGACTTGGCGAGGTTTGAGCGCTCGTGGTCCTCGAGGAGCTGCAGCAGGCTGGGCCCACCGTCCTCGGCGATTGCTTCCGCCATGTCGAGCTCCTCCTGGTCGACGACGTGGAGCGGGCCGATTCGTGGGTCCGCGAGGAGACCGGCTGCCGCCAAGCGCCCGCGGATGGCTTCATTGGTCATCGGATTGACCGGGAAGCCCTCGGTAAGAACAAGGACTGCGGCGTAACGTCGGCGCGGGCGCGCTGGCTCACCCGTTAGCCGGGTCTCGTCGGCGATGAGCGCACGGATAGTCGCGTCGAGCTGCTTTGCCTTCTCGTCGACGCCGCGCTTGAGGTCATCCTCGAGCCCCTCGGGTGTCGTGGCGACGACCGTGGCGCGCGTGAGCTGTCGCGTCCCGATCTCGAGGACCACCCAAGCGTCTGGGTACTCGATGGCGGCGTCCGCGTTCGACTGGGCCGTGCCGAAGGCAGCTTGGATCGCGTCTTCGCCGAACAGTCGGGAACCCGCCAAGCTGGCAATCCCCTCGAGGGCGTCGAGCTCACACAGCCGTCGGAACCACGTGACGGCCCGTTCGGCATCCTTCCCACGCTTCGCCGTCTTGAGGCCCTCGATCAGGTCGAACATCGGAAGCCAGCCATAGATCCGCTGCATAAGCAGCGCCTTTGAGAGCACCAACAGATCGCCGTTTTCAAGGCGCATGAGCGGGAACCGGCGCAACGTGTCGAAGGACCATTCAGTCCGATCCTCCGGCTTGGTGCTCAGAACCAACTGGCGGAACTCATCGGGAGTCCGGGCGATCAGCGACAGGGTCATCTCGATCGCCTCACGCGGCATCGTGATGGACTCCACGACCGAAGCTGGAATCGGGTAGGCGTTGTGAACTTCGCAATGCGCCCAGAGGGCCAGTGCGACGGTCGTGAAGTCGTCCTTGTCGAGACCGGTCGCTTCGCGGAATGCCGCGTAGAGATCGACGGCTCCTGGTTCGGCAGCGTGGGCGCGCGGAAGGCCGACCCATCGCTGCTGGTGATGGGCGATCGTGGTCGCCTCGTCCTCACCGGAGCCGAAGTGGTGGCTCGCTACCACCATCCGGAACAGCGCGGACTTCGGGTCGCCGGTGAAGACGTTGCTCTCGTTGTCATCAGCGCTCGCGCCGAGGCCTTCTTGGACAGCGAGGACCAAGCTCGGAAGGGCGTGGGGTGTCAACGCTTCGTCGGCCAGTTCGTCGGGCGATCGTGCCAACGCGAACTGCATCAAGAGCAGCGGAGTCTGCGGAGCTACGAGCGTTGAATGGTCGCTCAAGAGGCCGAGGACGATCTCCCTGCCCGTCCCCTTGAACCACAAGTCGGCAAGCTGCCGATCGACTTCTGGTCGTGAAGCCCCGAGCTTCTCGTAGGCCGCCAAGACCATGGCGCACGCCCGCACGAACTCGAGCCGGCGCACCCCACCCAATGCCTCAACCACGTAGTCCGGGTAGGGCGGGTAGCCGAACAGATCCGAGTACGTGACGTAGGTTTTGATGAGATCGATTGGCTGCGGGCCACGGGTCGCGGACTCGGGGACGATGAGGCCGTCCGCGCGTTTCACGTATTTGGCGCCGATCGCCGGGATCGTGGTGCCGGCCAGATAGATGCGACCGGGCTCCGGGACCGCGATGTAGTTGCCCTCATCGCCCCGCGGGCGCTCCTTGAACTGACTGAAGTCAGGCTGGGTCCGGCGCGATGGGCGAGGCTTCATGGGATGACGAATCGTCTCGCGGATCGTCGTCTGGCGCTCGGCTATCGGCCGATGCCTTGCCTACGGGTAAGCTGACTACCACCACTTGGGCGCCGATCCCCGCGCGGCGCATCTCGCCCGATTTCACCCCCGATTCCGCACAGGGGGGACCCCACGCCGTCGCCGGACGACCTGCACCTGACTGCCGAGGCGCTTGCGGCAGGACGCCTCCTGGACATCGACCTCCTCGACCACCTGGTGATCGGCCACGACGCCTACGTGTCGCTGCGCGACCGAGGGATCGCGTTCGATCGGATCGGCACGAGGCCACCCCCGGCGGCGTAGCGGAGGGCAATGGCGTAGCGTTGCCCGATGAGCCGGGCCGTCGAGGACATGAACCGGCGCCTGCTTCGCGCCCGGGACGCGATGGACCGCGCCTACGCGGAGCCGCTCGACGTCGCCGCCGTTGCTGCCGTCGCCCACGTCTCGGAGGCGCACTTCAGCCGCAGCTTCCGCGCCGTCTTCGGCGAGACGCCGCACCGGTACCTGCAGCGGCGGCGCGTCGAGCGCTCCATGTTCCTGCTGCGGGAGACCGACCGGAGCGTCACGGACATCTGCTTCGACGTCGGCTTCGGGAGCCTCGGGACGTTCAGCCGGACCTTCCGGGAGATCGTCGGCGAGACGCCGTCGGACTACCGCCTCGGGCACGAGCCGATCGAGGCGCCACACTGCTTCCAGATGGCCCAGACACGGCCCCGGCTACCGGCCGGCGTCCATCTGCGGATGAGCAGTTTCGGAGAAGCGCGCCGGACGGCGGCCCCGTAGCCTGACCTCACTGACAACGAGATCAAGACTCCTGGAGATCGCCATGATCACGAAGCTGAACGTCGCCACGATCTACGTCCTCGATAAGGAGGAGGCCCTCGACTTCTACGTCGGGAAGCTGGGCCTGGAGAAGGGCAACGACGTCCGCCAGGGAGGCTACCGCTGGCTGACCGTCCGGGTCCCGGGCGAGCACGGCACGGAGATCTCGCTCGAGGAGCCAGGCTCGCCGCTTCACGACGAAGCGACTGCAGCCCAGCTCCGGGAGCTGATCACCAAGGGCGCCATGTCTGGCCTCGTCTTCATCTCGGATGACGTGCGCGGCCTGTACGAGACGCTCAAGTCGCGCGGCGTGACCGACTTCACCCAGGAGCCGACCGACCACTTCTACGGCACCGACATGGGCCTCCGTGATCCGTTCGGCAACGCGATCCGGATCCTGCAGCAGGGCAAGGTTGCTGCGGCGGCCACGGCCTGATCCGCGTCGACACCTGAAGGAGAGCCGGAGATGCCGACAAGGCGCGACGAGGACAAGGTCTTCAGCGAGGCTGAACGTGCCGCGGTGGCGGCAACCGCACGCGAACGCAAGGCCGCGTCCGGCCGCAGCCCGGAAGAGGAGCGGGCGGAAGGCCTTCAGGACCTTCGGGAAGCCCTCGCGAAGATGCCGCCCGACGACCGGGCGATGGGCGAGCGAATCCACGACATCGTGACCGGCGCCGTCCCCGCCCTCGTTCCAAAGACCTACTACGGCATGCCGGCGTACGCCACCGAGGGCAAGAACGGGAAGGTCCTCGCCTTCTTCAAGCCCAAGTCCAAGTTCAAGGTTCGGTACTCGACCGTCGGCTTCCAGCCCGACGCGCGACTCGACGACGGCCCGATGTGGCCGACCGAGTTCGCCGTCATCGAGCTGACCCCAGCCGTTGAGCAGCGGATCGCGGACCTGATCAGGAAGGCCGCGGACTGAGCCAGGGCAGCACCCTCATGCGGCAGGGTCGAACGGCGCCAGTCGTCCGACCGCGACGAGGAGGCCGTGGATCAGGGCCTCCGGGCGCGGCGGGCACCCGGGGATCCGGACGTCGACCGGCAGGACCTCGCCGATTCCGTCGCGTCCCGCGTACGCTCCCGCGAAGACCCCGCCGCTGATCGCACAGGCACCCGTTGCGACGACGAGGCGCGGCTCGGGCATGGCTTCGTAGGTTCGCTTCGCTGCCTGCTCAAGGTTTCTGGTCATGGTGCCGGTCACCAGCAGCAGGTCGGCGTGGCGCGGCGAGGCGACGAAGTCGATGCCGAGGCGCTGGATGTCGTGATACGGGTTGAGCAGGGCGGCGATCTCCGAGTCGCAGCCATTGCACGAGCCCGCGTCCAGGTGCCGGATATGGAGGGACCGGCCGAGCGTGTGCTGGATGGTCCGGCGCAGGCGCTGTGCCGCGTCAAGGTCGCCTGCCGGGATCATGCCGTTCGATCCACCGGTCATGTCCGCCCCCGGATCCGGCGGCTGACGATGAGATCGGCGGGATCCAGCACTGCGAGCTCGATCCGGTGGCCGAGCCGGATGGCGTCGCGCGGACAGGCACGCGCGCAGGCATCGCAGAAGACGCAGCGCCCCACGTCGAGCACCCAGGTTCCGTCCGTGACCATGATCGCGTTGGTCGGGCATACCTCGGCACAGGCCCCGCTCCGGTCGCATCTGGCAGCATCGAGCTCGGGCAGACCACGCGCCGCTGGCGGCAGGTCGGGCGGAGTGTCCGGGTAACCGCTGGTGACCCGACGGCGGCGGAGAGGCCGAAGAATTCGATCGAGGACATCGCGGGCCATCGTCAGCGGTCCGTGCAGGCGTAACAGAGCTCGAAGCTCTTGTTGATGAGAGGGAAGTCGGGCACGAGGTTGCCGGGCACGGCCGCCGCGACCACGGGCCAGTTGGCGAACGACGCCGACCGCAGGCGCAGGCGATCGATCGTCCCGTCGGGACCAGCGCGCAGCCAGAGCCAGGAGGCACCGCGCGGGCCCTCGACCCCGGCGACCTCCGACGCGCCCGTCGCCGGCACGGCCGCGAGCGGCGCCCGGAACGGTCCGTCCGGCATCTCGTGCAGCACCTCGCGGACGAGCCGTAGAGCCTCGTGCGCCTCCTGTGCTCGAACATGGAATCGAGCGGCGACGTCACCACCGTGGAAGACCGTGGTCGAAACGTCCAACTCGCCATAGGCGGCGTACGGCCGATCGGCGCGCAGGTCCAGGAGGAGCCCGCTTGCTCGTGCCGCGACCCCGAGCGCCCCCAGGGTCCTGGCCTCGGCGGGGCCCACGAGACCGGTGCCCTGGAACCGGTCCATCACGCCCTCCGACCGGATGATCGAGCGAACTGCGGCCGCGAGCTCCGCCCCGATGTCGTCGAGCGCCGCCGGCAGGATGGCCAGCCCGTCCGGGCTCAAGTCGGCGGCAAGCCCACCCGGGGCCACGATCCCGGTGAGATAGCGGTGGCCGGTCAGTGCGTCGTTCAGCTGGAGCAGACGCTCCCGCAACCAGCCGAGACGCGAGATCGCGGGCTGGAACCCGACACCTGCGCACATGTTGCCCAGGTCTCCCACATGGTTGTAGAGCCGCTCGAGCTCGGCGAGCAGGACGCGGGCCCACCGCGCGCGATCGGGGATCGTGGTCCGGGTCAGCGATTCAACCGCCTGTGCATAGGCCAGCGCATGCGTGACCGTACACACGCCGCATGCACGCTCCACGATCGGCAGGGCGCGAGCGAACGTTCGCCCCTCGACAAGCTTCTCGAGGCCGCGATGGACGAAGAAGAGGCGGGCGTCGAGGTGCAGGACGCGCTCGCCGATCGCGGAGAAGCGGAAATGCCCGGGCTCGATGACGCCCGCGTGGATCGGTCCGACCGGCAGCTGGTAGACGCCCTCGCCATGCACCTCGAACGGGACGAAGTGGTGGTCGCCCAGGGCCGGCTGCCGGTCGACGGGCACGTCCTTGCGAAGCGGGGCATAGCCGGACGGCCACTGCTCGTGGAGAACGAGACGCCGCGGGTCGGGATGCCCGATGGGGACGATGCCCAGGAGATCCTTCGCCTCGCGTTCGTCCCAGTGCGCGGCGGGCACCATCCGGCTCATGGTCGGGTACGACGGGTTGGTGAGGGGGAGTTGCGCGCGAAGGCGGGCCAGGCCCGACTGTGTCGCCACCACCGCCTCGATGGCAAGTCCATCCCCGCCCACTGAGCGTTCGTCGAGCCCGACGAGCATCACGAAGTGGCCCCCGTCCGCGATCAGCTCCGCGACACGTGGCCCGAGCGCCACCGGGGCAATGTGCTCCACGGGCTCAGCCACGGCCGCCGCCCAGGATCACCGCGACCTGCTCGAGCGCGGCCATGAGGGGTGCCGGCGTCCATAGGCCAATGGCAACGACCGCGGCCAGTGGGATCGCCAGCAGCCCAGCTCTCGTCCGCGTCGAGCCCCGGCCGCTGACAGGCCCTCCTGCTGGGCCTGGTGCGACCTGGGTCGATGCTCGCGGACTCGCAACCGACACGCGCATCGCGTGGAACAGGACTGCCGCGACCGCGAGCGCGAGCATGGCTGCGGCGATGCCCGCAGCGATCCCCCACCCGGTCCGTACGCCACCGAGGAGGATCGCGATCTCGGCCGCGAACACGCCCGACGGCGGGAGGCCGGCGAGCACGAGTGCCGCAACCAGGAGCGCGCGCCCATTTGAGGGCGACCACGCGAGGCTGCCGGCCAGCCGGCCGATCCGGCGGCTGCCGCGCCCCGCGACGAGCGCGCCCGCGGCGAGGAAGCCGGTCGACTTGGCGAGGGCGTGGCTTCCGAGGTGGAGCGCGAAGCCAACGAGCGCCAGGTGGCCGCCAAAGCCGAGGGCCAGCGTGGCGAGCCCCATATGTTCGATCGATGAGTACGCAAGCAGACGCTTGAGGTCGCCCTGTGCGACGAGGAACGGCAGTGCCACGGCCAGGCTGATCAGCCCGAAGGCGACGAGGAGCGTCGCGGAGAACGCCGGGCCGAGGGCGGCTTGGGTCACGAGGTGAAACCGCGCCAGCGCGTACACGGCGACGGCGAGCGCGGCGCCCGACAGGAGGGCGGAGACGGGGCTCGGCGCCTCGCTGTGGGCGTCGGGTAGCCAGGTGTGGAACGGTACGAGCCCGGCCTTGGTGCCATAGCCGGCAAGCGCGAACAGGAACGCGAGCCGGACCAGGCTCGAGTCGAGTCGCGGTGCGACTCCGACGATGCGTGTCCAGTCGAGGGCGTCGCTCGTCTCGCCGAGAACGCCGACGCTGGAGGCATACAGGAGCAGCGTGCCGAGCAGCGCGAAGCCGATCCCTATCGACCCCAGGATGAGGTACTTCCAGGCGGCCTCGATCGCGGCCGGGGTTCTCGCGAAGCCGACCAGCAGCGCCGACACGATCGTCGTCGCCTCGATCGACACCCAGATCAGGCCGAGGTTGTCGAGCAGGGGCACGGCCGCGAGACCGGCCGCGAACAGCAGCAGGAGCGCGTAGTAGCGGCCCACGTCTCGAGGCCGCAGCGTTCCGGCTGCCCGTTCGTGGGCAAGATGGCCGAGCGAGCCAGCCCCTGCGATGGCGGCGACGACGAGGACGAGGGCCATGACCCAGGCCCCGAGCGCATCCACGACGACCAGTCCGCCGAAGGCGTGCGCCGTACCTCCGGCGAATACGAGCCCGGCGAGGACGAGGCCTCCGACGGTGCTCATGCCGAACCCGACGAGCGCAAGGGCTCCGGCGCGCCGGTCATCCGCGAACCAGGCGCCGGCGGCGGCAAGCGTCGGGACACCGATGGTGAGGAACACGAGCAGTTCGGTCATCCGCGCAGATTCCTGAGCCTGTCTGTCGACGTGCTGCCGAGGACGTCAAGCATCCGACCTGCGTAGACCCACGCCACGACGACGGCGATCAGGACGTCGAACAGCACCCCGAGCTCGACCACGAACGGCATCCCATATGTCAGCGAGAACGCGACCAGCGCGATCCCGTTCTCGAAGATCAGCAGCCCGACGACGAGCGACAGCGCCTTGCGTCGCGTCATCACGATGAGCAGGCCGGTAAGGACCTCGGCAGTCGCCGCCGGCAGGGCGCGGCTTGCGGCGACGCTCGTGCCCGGGATCGCTCCGGTCACGGCCGTGGCCGCGATGAACACGATCGCGACCGCCGCGACGATCGACGCCTGCCGCCCGAGAAGGAGATGCCGCTCGCGCCGGACTGGAGACCGTCGCAGGACCGAGCCGAGCACGAGCGGCACGACGAACCCCTTCACGGCGATCGCCAGCAGGCCTCCGAGCAGCAGGTGCGAGGCACCCGTCCCGAGGCCGACCACGATCGCCGCGACCCCGGTCAGGATCGACTGAGCGGCCACGAGCCAGATCGATCGGCCGATGGAGCGTGTCGCGGCGATCCCGATCCCGATGACGACGATGGCGGCGGCGCACGCATCGATGACGGCTCGTGCCGTCTGCGGATCGAGCGTCACGACGGCAGCCACAGGCGCACAGCGAGCCCGACGGCGCCGAGGAGCGAGGCCGTCGTCAGGAGGCCTGGGAGCGCCAGGATCCGCATCTTGGCCAGGGTGGCGTCGAGGATGCCAAGCGCGACGGCGGCGCCGGCCACCTTCGCGAGTGTTGCACCCAGCGCAACGAGGATCTCGACGGGGGATGCCGTCCTGGCGAGCCCCACCGGCAGGAAGGCCGCACCGAACAGGCCCGCGACGAGCACGAGCTTCAGCTCGGCTGCGTACATGAGGATCGCGAGCCTTGGACCGGAGGCCTCGAGCAGCATGCCCTCGTGGATCATCGTGAGCTCGAGATGCGTGTCAGGGTTCTCAACGGGTTCGTGCCCCGTCTCCGCCACCGCCACGATCGCGAAGGCCGCTGCAGACAACAGCAAGGCCGGCGTATACCAGGACAGTCCCGCGGCCTGGCCGACCCCAGCGATTGTGCCAAGGTCCGTGGAGCGCGCCGCGAGCG
Source organism: Chloroflexota bacterium (assembly GCA_016191395.1). GTDB lineage: Bacteria > Chloroflexota > Limnocylindria > Limnocylindrales > CSP1-4 > UBA5189. The sequence goes on along the minus strand of JACPOS010000015.1, from coordinate 170,636 downwards.
CGGCGCCGGCGAGCGCCAGGAGCAGCGCCGGCTCCACGAGCGTGGCGATCGCGACCTCGCGGCTGCTGCCCATGCCACCGAAGGCGCTGCCGGCATCGAGGGCCGACAGCGCGAGAACGAACCGGCCGAGGGCCAGCAGCCCGATCACGACGAGCAGGTCGCCCCATCCGTCGAGTGGCGGCACGATGCCGACCATCGGAACGAGGAAGGTGGCAACGACGACGCTGGCGAGGACGATCGCGGGCGCGGCCGCGGTGAGCGGGCTCGCCGCATCACTCTCCACGGATTCCTTGCGCCACCACTTCGCGAGGTCGCGATAGGGCTGCAACAGCGACGGACCTCGCCGGTACTGGAGCCGCGCCTTGACGCGCTTCGTGACGCCGAACAGCAACGGGGCGAGCAGGAGCGTGCCCGCCACCTGGAGTGCGCCGAGCACGAGGGAGCCGGCCATCAGCGCGCCACCAGGAGCAACACGATGAGCGTCGTCACCGCGTACGCGAGGTACAGCTGCAGGCTGCCCGACTGCAGACGCCGGACGAGCTGGGCGCCGCCCACCGCAGCCCGGTGCAGAGGACCGTACAGCCGCTCGTCGATGACGTGGCTCACCCTGCCGTCGTACCGGACCGTCCGGGGGAACGGCGTTCCCGCGTGCATCTCGACGGTCACCTCGCGCGCCGGGCGCAGGATCGGCCCGAAGTACAGCCGGATGAGCTTCGCGTAGCTCGTGGCGGTGTACTCGAAGGCGGGCTCGGGAGCGATCCCGCACGTCCACGTCGGGACCCGCCGGACCGTCCGTGGGCGAATGCCGACCAGCCAGGCGATTCCCGCGACCGCAGCCAGCAGCAGCGCGATCGGCGCGGCGGCATAGACAGCCTGGAGGCCCGCGACCGGTGCGGCGATGCCGCCCGCCGCGACCGGCCCGAGATGCAGCGGCCCGGCCGCGATGCCCGCGATCATGCCTGCGACCGGTCCTGCTCCGACGCCGACCGCGATGCACAGCACCGCGAGACCGATCATCGCGCCACCCATGGAACGGCTTGTCTCGCCGGCGCCGGCCGCCCCCTGCCCGCGCGGCAACGCGAGGAAGGTCATGCCCGTAGCCTTGACGAAGCACGCGACGGCGAGCGCGGTCGTCAGCGCCAGCCCCGCCACCGCGAGGAGCGCCGCGGCGCGGGCAAGGAGCGAAAGTGCCTCGGTGCCGCCAGCACCGATCAGGCCCTGGAACGTGAGCCATTCGCTCGCGAAGCCGTTGAGCGGCGGCACGCCGCTGATCGCACCCGCACCAATGCCGAACGCGATGGCGGTGACCGGCATGGCCCGCGCCAAACCGCCAAGGATGTTCAGGTCCCGCGTCCGCGCCGCAGCCTGGACCGATCCCGCGGCCAGGAAGAGCACGGACTTGAACAGGGCGTGGTTGAAGGTGTGGAAGAGCGCGGCGGTCAACGCGAGGCCGGCGAGCGCAGGCGCGCCATCGGCGTACGCCAGCATCGCCACGCCGACGCCGATCAGGATGATTCCGATGTTCTCGATGCTGTGAAACGCAAGAAGCCGCTTGAGGTCGTGCTCCATGAGGGCGTAGAGCACCCCGAGCACCGCCGATGCGACGCCGATCGACAGGACGAGCAGGCCCCACCACTCAGGCCCCGGCCCCAGGATTTCGAGGCCGAAGCGCACGATCCCGTAGATGCCGGCCTTGATCATCACGCCGGACATGAGCGCCGAGACATGCGAGGGCGCGACCGGGTGGGCCCGCGGCAGCCAGACGTGGAGCGGAATGGCGCCCGCCTTCGTGCCGAAGCCGACCAGGAGCAGGACGAAGACGACGCCCCGCGCGGTGGGTGGCAGCGCTGCGGCCGCTGATCCGAACGTGGCGAAGTCGGTCGACCCGGCGGTCGCCGCGATAACGGCGAAGCCCACCACGAGGGCTGCCGTCGCGAGGTGGGTGAGCGTGAGGTAGAGGTAGCCGGTCCGGGCGACCTCCGGCCCGGGGCGTGCCCCTACGACGAGGACGGCAGAGCTCAGGGCCATCAGCTCCCAGGCGAGCAGGAACGCGAACGCGTCGTCAGCGCCGAAGACGAGCGCGAGGCTCGCCAGGAAGACGGGGTATGCGGCCCGTGTCCGATCGGGCCCCGCGCCATGGGAGTCACCCCCCTCATAGCCGATCCCGAAGAGCGACGACGCCATGCCGACGGTCCCGAGGGCGATCATGAACAGCCCGGCGAGCGGGTCGTACCGAACGTGGATGACCGCGAACCCCAGCACAGTGCCGGCCTCGACCATGACGGGCGTCCCGCCCGTGAGCGCAGCCAGGCCGAGCAGCGCGATAGCGACCGACGCGAGGGCGGCGAGAACGAGCGCGATCGGGCGCCGGTTCCAGCGTGATACCGGGGCGACGGCGGACAGGAACGACAGCGCCAGCAGCGCGGCGATCAAGGCCGGGATCGCGTCAATCGGCACGCCGAGCTAGCCCTCCGCAATTCTTGAAGATTGCAGAATATAGTGGCAGATGCCTACCCTTGGGCTCGAGATGCCACGCACCAGCACCGACGTCCAGGAAGCCGAGCGCCTGCGCCAGTTCAAGGCGGAGTTCTTCAAGGCACTTGCGCACCCGCTGCGCATCCACATCCTCGAGCTCCTGCGCGCGGGCCCGATGAGCGTCACCCAGCTCCAGGCGGCGACGGGCGTGGCGGGCTCCTCGGTCTCCCAGCAGCTCGCTGTCCTGCGCGCACGAAACGTCGTCGCCACCGAGCGCCACGGGACGACGATCATCTACCGCGTCGCCGACCTGGAGCTGTTCGATCTGCTCGACACAGCCCGGCGAATCTTCAACGCCCACCTGTCGGAGTCGATCGGCCTGTTGCGACTCGTCGAGGAGGAACAGGCCGGCCAGGCACGGCGCTAGGGCTGGCTGCACATCCGGCCATCGGGGAAGGCACGGCTATACTGCCGTTCCCCGCGCTCATTCCGCGCGTCGCACCGTCCGGCTGGCCGCACGAGGACCCCTTCTCCGCATGCTCGACTGCATCCTTGGCCTGTTCTCCCGCGACATCGGGATCGACCTCGGCACCGCCAACACGCTGGTCCATGTCCGCGACCGCGGCATCGTGATCAGCGAGCCGTCGGTCGTGGCGATCGATGCCAAATCCAGGCGAGTCCTGGCGATCGGCGCGGAGGCCAAGCGGATGGTGGGGCGGACCCCCGCGAACATCATCGCGATCCGCCCGCTGCGCGACGGCGTGATCAGCGACTTCGACGTGACGGAGCAGATGATTCGCTACTTCGTGGACAAGGTCCACGATCGGATCGGCCTGCTGCCCCGGCCACGCATGATCATCGGCATCCCGTCGGGCGTGACCGAGGTGGAGAAGCGCGCCGTGCTGGACGCCGCGCTCAACGCGGGGGCCCGCTGGGCGCGCCTCATCGAGGAGCCGATGGCCGCCGCGATCGGTGCCGGGCTCCCGGTGAGCGAGCCGTCCGGCAGCCTCATCGTGGACATCGGCGGCGGGACCACGGAGGTTGCGGTCATCAGCCTCGGCGGCATCGTCGTCAGCCGGAGCATCCGCATCGGTGGCGACGAGATGGACGTGGACATCGTCAACTTCGCCCGGCGCGAGTACAACCTGTTCCTCGGCGAGCGCACCGCGGAGGACATCAAGATCGCCATCGGCTCCGCGTACCCGGGGGAGTGGGACTCGCAGCGCGTCAACCTGCGCGGCCGCGACCTGCTGACCGGCCTGCCACGCAGCGTGGAGGTGGGCGCGGATCAGATCCGGGAGGCCATCGAGCCGTCCGTCCAGCAGATCGTCGATACGATCCGCGACACGATCGAAGAGACGCCTCCCGAGCTCGTCGCGGACATCATGGACCAGGGGATCGTCCTCGCCGGCGGCGGCGCGCTGCTCGCCGGCCTGGACCGTCGCGTGGCCGAGGCCACCCAGATGCCCGTGCACGTCGCCGACGACCCGCTGACCTGCGTCGTCCGCGGCACCGGCGAGGTGCTCCAGGGCCTGGATCGACTGCAGCGCGTCCTGGTCACCGAGACCTACTCCCGACCGCTTCGGTAGGCGCGTCGGGGGATGAGCGCCCTGCTCGCCAACCGGGCCGCCCGCCGGAAAGGCGCGCTGTACGTGTCGCTTCTGGTGGTGTCGATGGTGCTGCTCGCGATCTCCTCGAACCCCTTCGTGCGCGACCTGCAGCACGGAGTTGCCTTTGCCTTCAAGCCGGTCCAGGTCGCCATCAACGGCATCGCCCGGGACGTGCGGTCGATCGCCACGACGATCGCCGAGATCGACCAGCTGCGCCAGGACAACGCGGCGCTCAGGGCCGAGAACGACACGCTCCAGGCCCGCAGCCGGGCCGCGCAGGAGCTCATGCGCGAGAACGAGCTGCTGACCGGGCTGCTGCAGCTCCGGAACGGGCTCCAGTACCAGACCCGCGCTGTGAGCGTGATCGCCCGCGAATCCTCGGATGCGCGGCGGGCGATCGTGATCGACCGGGGCGCGGACGACGGGATCCGGGTTGGCCAGATCGTCATCACCTCCGGCGGCGCGCTGGCCGGGCGAGTGGTGGAGGTCGGCTCGAGCTTCGCGCATGTCGTCCTGATGAGCGACTCCACCTCGACCGTGATCGGGCAGCTGCTGTCCAGCGCCGCCACGGGCAAGGTCATCGGCCAGCTGGGTGGCGCGCTGGTGATGAAGGATGTCGACGCGGCGGCGACCATCACCATCGGCGAGGAGGTCTTCACCGCGGGCATCGAGCTCGGCGGCGGGATCCGCTCGCCCTACCCGAAGGGCCTGCTCATCGGGCGGGTGGTGGACCTGAAGCGCGATCCGAACGAGGTCGTCCAGACGGTGTTCCTGGAGCCCGCGGCACCGCTCGACCGGCTGGAGTACCTGCTGGTCATCACCGACTACGAGGGTGGCATCACCGGACCCATCGAGACGGACGTGCCGTGCACGCCGACCAGCGGCGGCACGCTGCCGGACTCCGACCAGCCATGTGCGTCGAATGCCCCGCGCGGGAGCGCCTCGCCCCGGTCGTAGCCCGTTGCGGCCGGCTCGAGGCCGTCCGGCGAGGTCCGCGAAACCGCACACAACCACACCGCAACCCACCTGTACCACCCAAATCGGGACTTTCGTAGGGCTGCGGTGCCGGGCGCACCGGGACTAGCGTCGGCAGTCCAGTGGAGCCACCTACCCAGCGCATGCGGCCGCCACGCCGTGCCCGCCTCGCGCGCCGCGAATGGCTCGCGGCGGTGCTCGCGGCACTCGTTCTTGCGCCCCTCGCAGCCGCTCCGCATCGGGCCGCCGCCGCTGTCCTGCCGGCGCCCGCACCGGCCGTGGCGTCCACGGTGGAGCCGGCAGCTCCGAATGCCGCCGCCGCAGCGACCCCGTCGATCCACTACGAGCAGGCGCTGCAGCACGAGGGCGACCAGCTCGCCTTCGATGCCGGCGGCCCGGTGACCGTGCCCTTCAGCCCTCGTCCCGGCGACGACCGGCAGGTGGACGGGAAGCCCCCGCGCGCGCTCCCGAGCGGCGACGCAACGGGGCTCCAGATGCGCGTCAACCCACGGGACGACACGGCGCCCGCGGACGTGACTCCGGATTTCGACGCGCGGCGGTACGCCGGGACGCCGAAGGGTGTCGCGCCCGTGTCGTACGTCACCTCGGGCGCGGGTGACACCGCTGCGGGCGCACCGGTCAGCGCGAGCGGCCTGCGCCGCGAGGTCTTCGGCTTCCTGCCGTACTGGGAGATCGGCGACAGCAGCACGACGATCGACTACGGGACCCTGTCCACCATCGCCTACTTCGGTGTCGGCTGCCAGTCGTCGGGTGCCCTGGACAGGTTCGATGCGGACGGGACCACCACGACCGGTTGGGGCGGCTGGACGAGCTCCCGGATGACCTCCATCATCAACGACGCCCACGCGAACCAGACGCGCGTCGTCCTGACGATCTCGTGCTTCGCCTGGAGCAGCAGCGGCGCTGCGCGGCAGGCCAGCCTGCTGGGCAGCGCCACGGCCCGCTCCAGACTGGCGAAGGCGGCGGCCGCCGCGGTTCGCGACCGCGGGGCTGACGGCATCAACCTGGACTTCGAGCCGATCGTCGCCGGCTATTCGGACGAGTTCACCGCCCTGGTCCGGTCGATCCGGAGCGAGCTGAACAGGGCGGCCCCCGGGTACCAGCTGACGTTCGACACGCTCGGGACCATCGGCAACTACCCGATCGTGGACGCAACCGCGCCCGGGGGCGCGGATGCGGTCTTCGTCATGGCCTACGACTACCGGACCGACAGCTCGGCGAACGCCGGGTCCATCTCGCCGCTGACCGGTCCACGCTACGACCTGAACGACACGGTGAATGCCTACACGGCGAAGATCTCGCCGTCGAAGGTGATCCTCGGCGTGCCCTACTACGGGCGCGCGTGGTCCACCGCGTCCAACGCCCCGAACGCTCCCACCATCTCGGGAACCAAGTACGGCGGCGTGGCCGATCCGACGTACAGCCAGGTGGCCGATCTGGTCGCCCGGTACGGACGCAGGTGGGATCCGGTCGAGCAGGCGCCCTGGACGGCATATCGAAAGGAGACGTGCACCAGCACGTACGGCTGCGTCACCGCGTGGCGCGAGCTGTACTACGACGACGCGGCGTCACTCCGCCTGCGCTACGACCTGGTGAACCGGGCCTCGCTCCGCGGCGTCGGCATCTGGGCCCTCGGCTACGACGGCGTCCGGCCGGAGCTCCGCCAGGCGCTCGTCGACAAGTTCCGAGGGGTCGACAAGACGCCCCCGGTCGTCGGCGTGGCGACGCTCGCGCAGAGCCAGCGCGACGCTGGTTTCCGCGTCGCCTGGAGCTCGTGGGACGACAGTGCCATCCGCGGCTACGACGTCCAGGTGTCGGTCGACCGCGGCCCGTGGGCAGCCTGGCTCACCGGCACGACCCTGACCAGCAGCATCTATCTCGGGTCGGACGGCCGAACGTACGCCTTTCGCATCCGTGCCACGGACGTGCACGGCAACACCTCCGGCTGGTACGCGGCCGCATCCTCGGCGAACGTGGATCCCCCCGGCGGGATCACCGTCGGCAGCTTCGCGAGCGTCCTGATCGATGGGCTGCGCATGCGCACCAGCCCCTCCACCGGGGCGTCGGTCGTGACCACGCTGGCGGCGGGCGACGCACTCCTCGTTACCGGCGGTCCGGTGGTCGCCCAAGGGTACCTGTGGTTCCAGGTCACGGGTCCGGTCCGGCAGTGGTCGCCCGTCGATCCGATGCAGGTGGGCGGCTGGGTCGCCGCGTCGGGGAACGGCAAGGTCAACGTGGGCCCCCGGCGCCCGGTCTACGCCACGCGCGTCGCTGCCGGGATCACGGACATGCAGCTCAACGGCGGCGGCCTGCGCGTCATGACGCCGAACGGCGACGGTGATCACGACACGCTCCACCTGACCTGGACCAACAACCGCACGTTCGACCGTCTCGCGCTCCGTGTCTTCCGGATCGATGGGACGCTCGTCGGCGCGGTGAGCCTCAGCGGCACCGGCTCGGGCGCTCACGCGTATGACTGGAACGGCAGGGTCAAGGGCGTGAAGGTTCCCGCCGGCACGTACGTCCTGCAGCTCCAGGGCATCGACGGCGGAGCGACCTACAGCGCGCCGTCCGCCAGCCCGGTGAACGCGTCCCAGATCCTGCTCACCGGGGTGATCGTCCGCGACGCCAGCCCCACCGACGTCCGCTCGTTCACGCCGCCGGCACCCTCGACGAACGCAACGAAGCCGGTCTGGACGCTGACCTTCGGCGGTCAGATCAGTGGCCTGTCGGCCTCGGACCTCGTTCGCTCCGGAACCGCGACGGGCTGCGTCGTTGGTGCGCCCGTGGGCGACGGTACGACGTTCACCATCACGCTGACCAGGTGCAGTGCAGGCACGGTCACGCTCGGCCTCAAGGCGGGGACGGTGTCGGATGCAGTCGCGAACTCGGGCCCGGCCGTGCGGATCAACGCGGCGACCCTGCTCATCGATCGGTCGGCGCCGACCGCTGCAACCCCGAAGGTCGCGCTGCTCGCCGGGGTGAGCCTGGGATCGACGTCCACCACGGCGGACCTGCCCGCATCGCTCAACCTCGCGGGGAAGGACCCAGGCGGCGCAGGCATCCGGAGCTACGACATCAAGCGCAGCATCGACGGCGGCGCCTATGCCCTGTTCGGAACCGACGTTGCGACCCCGACCGTGGAGCTCAGCCTGACGCCAGGCCACAGCTACCGCTTCCAGGTGCGAGCAAGGGACAATGCCGGCAACGTGGGTGCCTGGGTCGTGGGACCGGTGATCAGACCGTACCTGCCGCAGCAGGCCAGCACCGGGATCTCCTGGAAGGGGACATGGACGAACGGTGCCGGCACTGGCTATTCGGGTGACTCGGATCGCTTCGCGACCACCGCGGGGGCAAGTGCCACCTACGCGTTCACGGGCCGGTCCATCGCCTGGGTGACAACGCTCGCCGCCGATCACGGCGCCGCGCTGGTCTACCTCGACGGCGTCCTCGTCGCCACGGTGGACACGTACGCGGCTGCGACCTCGTTCCGGCGGGTGGCGTTCGCGAAGACGTGGTCCGTGAGCGGCTTCCATACGCTTCGGATCGTGGTCGTCGGCACCCCCGGCCGCCCGCGGGTGGACGTCGACGCGCTCGAGGTCCTGCGATAGCGCGCGGCGGGTCGGAGCGCGCCTCGACCGTACACTCGTCCCCGATGACAGACCAGAAGGCGGCGGGTGACGGGACATGGGTCGTGCTGCCGACCTACGAGGAAGCGGAGAACCTGCCCGGCATCGCGGGCGCGATCCTCGCGGCATTGCCCGGCGCGACCCTCCTCGTCGTCGATGACAACTCGCCGGACGGGACTGGCCAGCTCGCGGACGAGCTCGCAGCGATCAATCCGCGAATCCGGGTCCGGCACCGGCCGGGCAAGGCAGGCCTGGGGCGGGCATATCTCGACGGCTTTCGCGTCGCGCTCGACGCGGGTGCCACCTCGCTCGTGCAGATGGACGCCGACTGGTCGCACGATCCCGGCACGCTGCCCGCCCTGATCGCGCCCATCACCGACGATCGCGCGGACCTCGTGATCGGCAGCCGCTACGTGCGCGGCGGCCGCGTGCTCGACTGGGGCCTGGGGCGACGCCTCATCTCGCGCCTGGGCAGCATCTTCGCCCGCGTCGTCCTGAGCCTGCGGCCGAACGACCTGACCGGCGGGTTCAAGGCGTGGCGTGCGACCACGCTTGCCTCCATCCCGTTCGATGGCGTGCACGCCGGCGGGTATGTCTTCCAGATCGAGATGACCTATCGCGCGAGCCGCCACGGGGCGCGCGTGCATGAGGTGCCGATCACGTTCCAGGACCGACGGGTGGGGCACTCCAAGATGTCCCGCCGGATCATCGTGGAGGCACTGCTCGTCGTCGTCCGCCTGCGCTGGGACGAGCTCCGCCGCCGTCGGCTGCGCCGGTCGCGTGCCGATCACCACGGCGGGTCGAGCGGCCAGGGACCTGGCGCGGGTCGGAGCGCCTAGAGCGGCGGAATCGCCCTGACCTGCATCGGCGGCTGCCAAGTGGCCGGCACGCCTGCGGTGAGGGTGAACGAGTCGTACAGCGGCAGCACCTGCACGAACGTCTGGCCGGCGGTGAGCGTGAACGGCTTCCCGTCGGGACCGAACAGGATCGTGGGTGCGGTCGGAGACTTCTTCTTCCAGGTGCCCTTGACCGTCACGCCGTTCGTGGAGATCCACGCCTCGCCCTTGCCGACGTCCCATGCCTCCAGCCGGTGCTTGCTGGGGGCACCGTCGTTGAGTGGACCGAACCGCATCCGCAGGATCACGACGTTCGTCGGCGCAACGATCTGCCCGTCGTCCCCATCCACCTGGGGCGTCGTCGACGTGTTGATGTAGCGCACATAGCGGTTCGTCGCCGCGTCGTAGCGGTAGGTGATCGTCTCGTACGGGTAGACAACGGTGATCGTTGCGCCGGAAGGACGGAGCGCCGCTGCCCGGCCCGGGCCGAAGCTCCAGATCGGCGTGATCGGCCCGTCGGGGGCGTGGACGCGGGACGCGAGCTTCCGGAGGTTCGCCCCGTCCGTGTAGACGTTGTGCGGCGGCGACCGGTCCGTGGTCCGCCACAGGTACTGGCCGGTCCAGCGGAACCCGTCCGCGTTGTACACCCACTGGCCGCTGCCCTTGGCGTACAGCGTGGCCTTGGCCTGGGGCGAGCCGCCGTGATGGACGTACATCGCCCGCCACTCGGCCGCCCACTCGATGAAGTACTGCCGCGCGCTCCGGATCGGGCCCACGCCGGCGGGGATCCGATCCTGGAAGACCATCATGTAGCGCGGTACGCCGCCTTCCGCGGGAGCCTGCCACACGATGGCGGCGGCGTTGAACCCGGACTGCGGCCGAGCGTGCACGTCGTCGTCGACCATCACCGCCATCACGCGCTGGAGCGCCGCCTCGGGGCTCACGGGCAGGCCCGTCAGCGGACCGGGCACCGTGCGCGGCGTCGGCGTTGGGATGGGAGGCGGAACCGTCGGCGTCGCCTGGGTCGGCGGCACGGCCGTAGCCGATGGCAGCACGACGCCCGTCGAGGCCAGGGCGGACCCGGCACCCGGCGACCCTGTCGCCGTCGCGTTGCTGCTCGAGAGCGGCACCACCACCTGCCAGACCAGCACGATGGCAAGCGTCGCCAGCGCCAGGCCGAGGAGCCCGACGAAGCCGCGATGCCGCGAGCCGGACCTGCTGGGTGTCGATGGAGCCACGCGCGGCGCAGAATACTCTGCGACGACGTGCGAATCGGGCGCTGGCTGGAGGCGGAGGCAGGAATGGCCGAAGACGATCCATCGACGACGGTCCCGAAGCGCCGGCGCGCTCGGCGCAAGCCGTCCCGCGCAACCGCTCAGGCCGTCGCGGCGGCTCCGGCCGCTGCAGCGGTGACGGACGTCGCGCCGGAACGGAGCGTGCCGTCCGAGCCGGCCGTGGCCGAGGACGGCGCCTCCCTGGAGGCGGACGCGGTAGCGCTGCGGCTCAGCGCCGTGGGGCGCGTCGAGGGTTCGCGGGTGACGGTCGACACGGGCGCCGTGGGCGCCGTGCGTGCCGAGCATCTCTCGGTGGATCGAGGCGCCGTCGGCGCCGTGATGGCCGACACGGTCGAGGTCAGCCGCGGCTATGCGCGATCGATCCTTGCGCGCCAGGTCCAGCTGGATCGCGGCGCCGCGCGGGTCGTCATCGCGGCCGACGTGCGCGCATCACAGAGCGCCGTGATGTTCCTTGTTGCCCGACGGGTTTCCGGCGAGATGCGGGTCCTATTCGACTGGCGCGGCGCGCTCGCGTTCGGAGCCGCCGCCGGCCTCGTGTTCGCCGTTCTCTCGCGCATCCGCCGCCGCGCCGGCTGATCGGTCGCACCAGGGCGCGGGCCCGTCCCGTCAGCGCGTCCGCCACCGGCGGAATCGCCGCGCGGCGCCCTCGAGCAACCACTGGGCCGTGAGCAGCGCCGCTGCCAGGAGGTGCGCGAGCCGGCTCCGTGCATGCAGGCCGGCAGCCAGGCCGATGCGGGCGAGAAACGGCCGTCGCGAGGCGCACGCCGGGTCAGCGCCCAGCACCGTCGCGACGAGTTGGGCATAGGCGGCCCGAGCCTGCCCGTCGAGGCCTCGCCAGTGCCGGAGTGGCGGCTCCAGGAGGTCGCGGGCGGGGGCATCGCTGGACTGCAGGTACCGGGCGGGCACGGCTGCAACGAATGCCCCGATGCTGTCGATGAGCTCGGCGGTCCCGGGATCGCGGCGCGCAGCCGCCTGCGACAGGTTCAGGCCCAGGTCGGCCCGGAGAAGGCGCTCCGCGTACCGGGCAAGGATCGCATCGCGACCGGCGTCAACGAGGTGGAGCTTCGCCTCCGCCGCCACCGCTGCGAACGCCTCGACGGCGACCTCCGACGATTCCACGCTCCGCCGTGCTGATGCGCGTGTCGCCGACGTGATGGAGGACGGGCCGGCGGCTCGCGGGCGGTACCACTCGTAGACCGTCTCGCCGAGCACCTCGATGTCCACGCCGGCGCGGATGAGTGCGCGGATGATCCACGGCTGGTCGCCGAGGACGCGGCCGCTGAAGCGCAGGCCCTCGAAGCACGACCGGTGGAGGAGCTTCGCGTGCGGGGAGACGGCATACACGAGGCCGGGGTTGGCCGCGAGGGACTTGCGCCCCGGCGCCCTGATGTCCGGGATGTCGTACAGGGACGTGACCCACCTGCGCCGGCCATCCCACCAGACCTGCTGCCCGACCACGGCGCGAGCGTCGGTCGCAACGGCCGCGCGGGCGAGCACCCCGAGGCCACCAGGCAGGAACCGGTCGTCGGCATCGAGCAGCGTGAGCCAGGTTCCGCGCACTCGCGACAGCCCCTCGTTGCGGGCGCTCGACACCCCGGAGTTCGTCGGCATCCGCACGAGGATCACCCGCGCATCGCGGGCTGCGACGCCGGCCACGATGTCGGCGGTGCGGTCGGTGGATCCGTCATCGACCACGATGCACTCGAGGTCCACGGAACGCTCCTGGAGCACCGACTCGATCGCGCGTTCGATCGTGTCTGCTGCGTTCCAGCACGGCAGCAGGACCGACACGACCGGAGACGGCAAATGCCCGTCCGTCGCGCTCACCGGCCGAGTGGTGCGGCGATGGGCGGCACGAAACGCTCGACGAATCGGTCGCTCGCCCGGCCGTCCGATGGCCCGAGATGACGCTGCACGAACGCCGGGTAGGGCTCCAGGTCGAACCGCCCGGTCGTGATCGCCTCGATCACGCCGGCCGTATCGCGCACCTGCGTGCCGACCATGTCGGAGGCGTAGTCCACGTACAGGCCGGGGTCCCGCTCGTACTCGGCGAGATCGCCCACGAGGAGCACCATCGGGAGGCGGAGGAGCGCCGCGTCGAAGATCGCCGACGAGTAGTCCGTGATCAGGATGTCCGTCGTGAGGAGCAGGGCATTGAGCTCCTCGCTCGGGTCGACCACGAGGTCGAAGCCCGCGGTGGACGCCAGCGTCGGGTCCAGGTTCGGGTGGCCCTTCAGCACGAGGACATCCAAGGGGGCGAGCGCCGCGCGCAGCTCCGTGGCCTCCAGCCCGGCGCTGGGTCGCTTCTCGCGGCCTCGGCCGCGGAACGTCGGTGCATACAGGATCACGCGGCGGCCGGCCAGCGCGGGGTAGGCAGAGACCAGCCGGGCCTTCGCCGCGGCCTTGGCATCCGCGTCGAAGAAGAGGTCCGTCCGGGGAGTGCCGAGCGGCAGGACACGCTCGACAGGCGTGCGGAACGCCTTCGACCAGGCCGCTCGCGACGCTTCGCCGGACGTCACGACCCAGTCGTAGTGGCGATGCAGGAAGGTGCGCTCCGGCTCCGCGAGCGGCGTCACCGCGTCCACCCCGAAGCGCTTGAGGGCGCCCTCCGCGTGCCACACCTGGACGACCTCTGTCGCGGCCCGATGGCGTGCCACGTGGACCGGGAGCCACGCGTTGTCCACGACGACGAGGCGGGACGTCGCGAGCAGGTACGTTCCGCGAACGAGCCCGAGTGCATAGCGCACCTTGCCGAAGAAGCCGTAGCTGTACGGCTCCAGCACGAGGCGAACGTCGGTCCCCGGGCGCAGGCGCGCAATGGCGCGATGGATGAACAGGAGATTGCCGTCGAGGTACGAGAGCCGCGCCGTTGCGAGGGTGACCCGGCCCGGCCGCACGGGCAGGAGGCCGAACAGCCAACGGAGCATTCGGAGGATCGGCGCGACGACGAGATACTCCAGCCGGGTCACGTCGGGCTCCCGTGCCTGCGAATGCGGGGTGCGGGCCTCGCCGTCAGCCGGACACCGGCCCGGCCGCGGCCGGCGCGCCCGTGACCTGGCCGACCGCGTCGAGCCGGCGAACGTCAAGCACCTGGCCGGTCAGGTTCGTCTGGAGCAGACGCAAGGTGGCGTCGGCCACCTCCCGCGCCGAGAGCAGCCCGACCCGTGATTCCGCCGGGAATGCGCGTCGCCGCATCGGCGTGTCCGTGCGCTCCGGGCTGATGGCGTTGACCCGGATGCCGTCCGCCGCCCACTCGTCCGCGAGGCCCTGCGCCAGGTTGACCACGGCCGCCTTGCTCGCCGAATACGCGACGTAGTTCGGGCGCCCGAGGGTGAACGAGCTCGATGCGAAGAGGGTCAGCGAGCCGTGGCTCGCGCGCAGCGCCTGGTGCGCGGCGCGAGCCACGTTGAGGCTCCCGCCGAGGTTCACGTCGATGACCTCCGCCAGCTCCGCCGGCGTCATGTCCGCCGCGGCCCCGACGCGGAGCAGTCCGGCCGTGCAGATGACGTGGTCGAGGCCCCCCAGCTGTCGCGCGGCGGCGTCCAGGTGCGCTGCGACCGCGTCGTACTGCCGGACGTCCAGCCCGGTCCGGCGCCCATCGACCACCACGGCGGCGCCCGCCTCCGTCGCCAGCTCGGCGATCGTGCCGCCGATGCCGTCCGTGCCGCCGATGACGTGGATCCGCGCGCCCCGGAGCGACCGACTGGGCGTCGACTGCGCGGCCCCGGACATCGTCCGCATCTGGATCATCCGGTCGGCAAGGACCATGTCGATCCGCGTCGTGATCTTCAGGTTCAGCTCGTCGCCCGGCACCGCGACGAGGCGCACGCCGGGGACGTACCGCAGGACGAGGCTGCAGTCGTCGGTCGCCGACATGTCGCCGACGGCCCCGGCGGCGGCGTATGCCTGGCGCAGCACGGAGAAGCGGAAGCTCTGGGGTGTCTGGCCACGTCGGTACCGAGCTCGATCGGGAATCTCGACGACGTCGTCGCCCTCCACCACCACGAGCGTGTCCGCGCTCGGGATCACGGTGTCGGTGCCGTCAGCCCGCCCGGACAGGATCGGCTCGATCGATCGGAGCACGACCTCCTGGGGCAGGAGCGGGCGGACCGCGTCATGGATCACGACGATGTCGTCGTCCGCCGCGTCCAGGGCGGCGAGCCCGTTCCGTGTGCTCTCGTTGCGTGTCGCCCCGCCGGCGACCACGTGGACCGGGAAGTCCGTCGCGATCGCGTCGACCAGTGCCTGGGTCTCGCTCAGCCAGGACGGGTGGGCCACGACGACGAGCCGGTCGATCCCCGCGCCGGCAAGGGCTCGCAGGCTGCGCAACAGGATGGGTTCGCCAGCGAGCCGGACGAACTGCTTGGGAATCTCGGCGGCGAAGCGGTCGCCGGAGCCGCCCGCCAGGAGGAGCGCGTGGACTCGCATGGACCAGCCGAGGATAGCCGGGAGGGTGCGACGCCGTATCATCCGCGCCGGAGATGCCGCATCCATGAACGCCTTCGTTGCGGCACGTGCACTGCTCGTCCGCCTCGGCTTCGCGGCAGGCCACATCCTTCCCGTCCGGTCCCGCGTCGTGCTCGCATCGGCGCACGGGGATCGGATCGGCGGAAACCTCGCCTGGATCCGCGACGGCATCCGCCGCGAGCTGCCGGGCGTACGGATCGTCCAGCTGACGTTCTGGCCCGGTGGACAGAGGACGTACGTCCGCGCAGCCCTTCACGCGCTCACGTCGGGATTCCACCTCGCAACCGCCCGCCTGTTCGTCGTGGATGACTACTTCTTCCCGATGTACGTCGCTCGCCCGCGTGCCGGCACGACCTACGTCCAGGTCTGGCACGCCTGCGGCGCGTTCAAGAAGTTCGCCTACAGCGTCATCGACAAGCAGTTCGGCGCTGATGCCGCCCAGGTCCAGGCCATCCCGATCCACTCGACCTATGACCTGTGCCTCGTGTCTGCCGCCCGCTTCACGCCGGCGTTCGCCGAGGCATTCCGGCTCCCCCCGGAGCGCTTCACGTCCGCGCTCGGCATCCCGCGGACGGACCTCTTCCTCGACCACGATCGAATGGCGGCTGCCGCCACGGCCGTTCGAGGCCGGTATGCGATCCCGGCGGGCAGGCGCGTGATCCTGTACGCGCCCACGTACCGCGCGTCGCGGATGACCAACGCACGAGACCCGCTCGATCTCGACATCGCTTTGCTCGAGGCCGTCCTCGGGAGCGACCACGTGCTGCTCCTGCGCTCCCACCCGTTCGTACGGGAGCGATCGCGGCTGCCGTCGAGCACGCCGTTCGCCATCGACGTTTCAGACCACCCGGACATCAACGAGCTGATGCTCGTCAGCGACGTCCTCGTCACGGACTACAGCAGTGCCATCTACGAGTTCGCGCTGCTCGGCCGCCCGATGGCGTTCTTCGCCCCGGATCACGCAACCTACGAGTCGGAGCGGGGCTTCTACTTCGACTACATGAGCGGCGTGCCGGGACCGGTCTTCACCTCCACCGACGAGCTGGCCGGCTGGTTGCGAGCGGGTTCGTTCGACACGGAGCGCGTGCGGCGGTTCGCGGCCGAGAGCTTCGACGTGATGGACGGCCTCGCCACGGCGCGATTCGTGGACGCGGTGGTCAGGCCGGCGCTCGATCCGGTTGGTGGAGCCTCGATCCGGTAAGGTCCGGACCACCATGCACATCTTCCTGCTCGGGGCCGGCCACGTCGGCCTCGTGACCGCGGTCGGCTTCGCACGACTCGGGCACACCGTCACCGTCGCGGACATCGACGAGCCGCGGATCGCCGGCCTTCGCTCGGGCCGCATGCCGCTCTACGAGCCGGGGCTCGAGGCGGCCATCGCGGAGGCCGGAGACAAGCTGTCATTCACGACCGACCTGCGACCCCCCGACGACGTGCGCCACGCGTTCGTCGCGGTCAACACGCCGCAGGGCCCGGACGGGCCGCTGTCAACGGAGCACGTCGAGGTCGCCGTGTCAGGCCTCCTCACGAGCCTCCGTGGCGACCAGGCGATCGTCGTGCGGTCCACGCTCCCGCTCTCCGGGCCGGACACGCTGGAGCGGCTTCGCGGCGACCGGCCCGATGCGCCCGCGATCGTGACCAACCCCGAGTTCATGCGCGAGGGCTCGGCGCTCCGGGACTTTGCGCAGCCCGGGCGGATCGTGGCCGGCTGGCTGGCCGAGCGCGACAAGGCCGCGGCGGAGGCGATGCTCGAGCTGTACGCCGGCATCGACGCGCAGACGCTGGTCGCGAACGCCCGCACGGTTGCGCTGGTCAAGCTCGCCTCGAACGGCTTCCTCGCGCTCAAGGTCGCCTACGCCAACGAGCTCGCGCGCCTTGCCGACGCATTCGGCGCGGATGCGCAGATCGTCGCCGACGGCATGGGCATGGACCAGCGGATCGGCCGGTCCTTCCTCGACGCGGGGCCGGGCTTCGGTGGGTCGTGCCTTCCCGAGCAGGCGGTGGCACTGTCGTCGCTCGCGGGCGCGGCGGGCGTTCCCGCCCCGGTCCTCGATGCGGTGGCTGTCGCGAACGACGCCCATCAGCGCGCGATCGTCGCCCGCCTTGCCGGCCTCCTCGACACGGACGCAGTACCCGTCGAACCTGCCGCTTCCGGCGGCCGCCTGCCGCTGGCCGGCCGGCGAATCGCGTTGCTCGGCCTGGCCTTCAAGGCCAACACCGACGACGTCCGGGAATCGCCCGCCCTCGCGCTTGCCGCGCTCCTGGGCGAGGCGGGAGCGACGGTCGTGGCGACCGATCCGAGGGCGAGCGAGCGGGCGCGCCGCGTCGCGCCCGACCTTGCCATCGCGTCGACGCCCGAAGCAGCGGCCGCGGGTGCCGACGCGATCCTGGTCGCCACCGAGTGGGCCGAATACCGTTCGATCGACTGGGCGGCCTGCGCCCGGGCGCTGCGCGGCGACCTCGTCTTCGACCTCCGCGGCGTGGTGGATCGCGCTGCCGCCGAGAGGGCGGGGCTCCGGACCGTCGCCCTCGGTCGACCGTAGAGAGGACGTTCGAAGGGCGGGCGCCCGGCATCGGGTACCATTCGGCCCCGCCAACGCGCCTGGCATGACTGGCGCGCCCGACAGCGAACAGGACGCCCCTTCCGCATGACCCTCCGAGCCAGACCCGTTGCGCGGCGCCGCGGCCGCGCCGGGTGGGATGCCGGCGACCGCCGCAACAACCTCATCAACCTGGGCTTCTTCGCGGCCATCGGTCTCTCGATCCTTATCCTCGTCGGCTACGCCGCCTGGAGCTGGTACGACGACCACTTCGGTGCCGCGGCCACGGTCAACGGCCAGGTGATCACGAAGGACGACCTCCGCAGCCGCCTGAAGATCGAGGACTACAACCTCACGTACGTCGCGAGCCGCGTCCAGACGCTCCTCGCACTCGGGCGGGTCTCCGCCACCGACGCGCAGCGGCAGCTCGACATCATCACCCAGCGCCGCCAGCAGCTCACCGATCTCACGCTGGAGCGGCTCGTGGACGTCGCACTCCAGTCCAAGCTTGCGGCTGACAACGGCATCACCGTGACCGAGGCGGACGTCGACGCGCAGCTGGTCAACCTCGCGACCACGTCGGAGGAGCGCCACGTCTGGATGATCGAGGTCACGCCGAACGCGGATGCGATCACCGGCGAGGTCACGGACGAGCAGAAGCGCGTCGCGCTCGGGAATGCCCAGCGTGCGCTCGCACGGCTCAAGAGCGGCGAGTCCTGGGAGGACGTCGCGCGGACCGCCTCGGATGCCGGCAATGCCGCGCAGTCCGGTGACATCGGCTGGCTCGCGAAGGACAGCGGCTACGACACCGGGTTCATGGATGCCGTGTTCGCAGCCGACCTGAACACGCCGACCGACGTGATCGAAGGCGAGGACGGTGTCTACCGGATTGGCCGCGTCACCGAATCGGCGCCTGCCTCGGTGGACGGCACGTTCCAGTCCGGCATCACCGATGCGGGCATCCTGATGGCCGACTACCGGGTCGCCGCTCGCGGCGACGTCGTGCGCAAGAAGCTGTCCGACAAGATCGTCGCCGACCTGTCGGCACCTGGGCTGCAGCGCCATGTCCTGGAGATCTACCTGCCCACGCCGAATGCCGCCGCCAATCCGTCGGACGAGGGCGTGAAGGTTCGCCAGATCCTCTTTGCCCCGAATGACGACACAACCAAGGCCAAGGACCTGCCCGCCGACGATCCGGCGTGGGCCAAGGCCAAGGCAGAGGCGGACGCCGCCTATGCGGATCTCCAGCTGCATCCCGAGAAGTTCGACGAGATGGCCCGGACGCTGTCCGACGAGCGGACCGCCAAGCAGACCGGCGGCAAGCAGCCCTGGTACTACACCGGCAGCACGGTGGACCAGGCGTTCAAGGACGCCATCCTTGCGCCGGGCCTCACGCCGGGCCAGCTCCTGCCGCCCGTGAAGAGCACCTTCGGCTGGCACGTCATCCAGTTCATGCGGCCCATCGGCACCGGCGACGCGGCCTGGCTTACGCAGCTCAAGGCGAAGGCCACCTCGGAGGCGGCGTTCCGCCAGCTCGCCATCGACAACAGCGAGGGCGACGGCGCCAAGGACGGTGGCGACATCGGCTGGGTCGCCAAGAGCCAGCTCGCGGACAAGCTGGACAAGGCCGTCTTCGCGTTCGGCGTGGGAACCATGTCGGACGTCACCGAGGTCACGAGCGACGGGACGTACCTGTTCTGGATCCTGGCGGAGGAGCAGCGCAGCCCCACCAAGGATCAGCTGAAGATCTTCACCGACAGCGGCTTCTCCACGTGGTACACGAAGCAGAAGGAAGCCGCGAAGATCGAGTACAACATCGGATCGTCCGCGGGCACTGGCTGACCGTTCCGTGCTTGACGCCCTCGTCGCGGAGGCGCGCGATCGCTGGGGCCTGGACGTCTCGGCGGGGATCCAGATCGTCCCGGCGGAGCGCCTCACCGCCACGCCGATCGAGGCGTCCCGACCGCTCCTCGTGGTGCCGCTCGCAACGCTCGGGCCTGTCGCGGCAGCCGATCCGCACCCCCTCCCCGGCCGGCACGGTCCGGACGGCCGCGACCCGTTGCGGGTCCTGCGCCGGCTGTATCCGCCGGATGCCCCGGTGGCCCGGCTCGGTTCGTCCGCTGCTGGGGTTGCGGGTCCGCCCGCTGCCACGACCATCGATTCGCTGACCGCCGCCGACCTTGCCGGCCCGCTGTACCTGGCGCCGGTCGCCCCGGAGCTTGCCTCGGCGGGCCCGTGGGCGATGCCGTACATCAGCGACCGCCTGCGCCAGCCGGACGGGTGTCCGTGGGATCGCGAGCAGACCAACGCGTCGCTTCGCAAGCACCTCCTCGAGGAGGCGTACGAGGTCTACGACGCGCTGGAGGGCGGCGCGACGCCGGACCTTGCCGAGGAGCTCGGCGACCTCCTCCTCCAGGTGATCCTGCATGCGCAGCTGGCCGCGGAGGCCGGCGTCTTCGATCTCGCGGACGTCCAGGCCGCCATCGCCCGCAAGATCGTGCGGCGGCACCCGCACGTCTTCGGCGATGCGGTGGCGCGCACGGCCACGGACGTGAACCGCCAGTGGGAGCGGATCAAGGCCGGCGAGCGAGAGGACGCGGCACGCGCGGTCGCGGGTGATGCCCGGGCGACGCCGGGAGCGGCAGCCGCACCGAAGAGCGCGCTCGACGGCATCAGCCCGTCCATGCCTGCGCTCGCGGCGGGGCAGGAGATGCAGGAGCGCGCCGCTGCGCTCGGCTATGACTGGCCGGACATCGAGGGCGTGCTGGACAAGGTCGCCGAAGAGCTCGGAGAGCTGGCTCGCGCCACCACGGACGCCGAGCGCCACGAGGAGTTCGGGGACCTGCTCCTCGTCGCCGTGAACGTCGGGCGGAAGCTCGGGATCGAGGCGGAGGCGGCGCTGCGCGCGTCGAACCAGAAGTTCCGGGACCGGTTCCGCCGCGTCGAGCGGATGGCCCGCGAGCGTGGCGTCGCCCTGCGCGACCTCGATTTCGCGGCCCTCGACCAGCTGTGGGATGCTGCCAAGGCCCAGGAGCGAGCTGCGACCGCAGCTCGACCGGTGGCCGCGGGGAGTGAGGGCGAGCGATGAGCATCGGCAATCGACCGCCGTCGGTCCGCGCGGACGGCCGGCGCCCCGGCGACCTGCGTCCCGTGACCATGACCCTCGGCGTCCTGAAGTGGGCGGAAGGCTCGTGCCGGATCCGTGTCGGCGACACCGAGGTGCTGTGCGCCGCGACGATCGGTGACCGCGTGCCCCCGCACCTCCGCGGCAAGGGCCAGGGCTGGGTCACGGCCGAGTACTCCATGCTGCCGCGCGCCACCGCGGAGCGATCGGATCGCGAATCGGTCAAGGGGAAGGTCGGCGGCCGGACGCACGAGATCCAGCGGCTCATCGGGCGCTCCCTGCGCGGCGTGGTGGACATGGCCAAGCTCGGCGAGCGGACGATCACGGTGGACTGCGACGTGCTCCAGGCGGATGGTGGCACGCGCTGCGCCTCGATCACCGGCGGCTACGTCGCCCTCGCGGCCGCGCTGATGGGCGCCGGCCTGGAGCGAACCCTCATCGGCAAGGTCGCGGCGGTCTCCGTGGGCGTGGTCAACGGGATCGCGGTGCTTGACCTCGACTACCCCGAGGACTCGCACGCGGAGGTGGACTTCAACGTGGTCGGCACGGACGCGGGCACATACGTGGAGCTCCAGGGCACGGCGGAGGGCGTCCCGTTCGACCGGGCGCGCGTCGATGCGCTGCTGGACCTCGCGAACACCGGCCTCGCCCGCCTCTTCGAGCTCCAGGCGAGCGCGCTCGCGACGGTGCGCCGCTGACCGGTTCGCGCGCTGGAGCCGCGCGGCCGCGACTCGTCGTCGCCACGCGCTCGGTGCACAAGCTGCGTGAGCTGCGGGACATGCTGCGCCTCGGGAGCGTGGATCTCATCTCCCTCGACGAGCTCGGCGTCGCGGGGGAGCCCGTCGAGGACGGCCTGACCTTCGAGACGAATGCCAAGATCAAGGCCCGGTTCGCGGCCCGCGCGACGGGATTGCCGGCGCTCGCAGACGACTCCGGCCTGGAGGTGGACGCCCTCGATGGCGCACCCGGCGTCCGGACGCGGCGGTACGCGGGCCCGGAGGCGACGGACGCGGAGAACAACGTCAAGCTCCTGCGCGAGCTCGCGAGCGTTCCGGTCGAGCGCCGAGGCGGGCGCTACGTCTGCGTGCTCGCTGTCGCGCTGCCCGATGCCTCGGCACCCGGTGGCCTGCGGCTCCTGAGCCGGCGCGGGACGAGCCGAGGGCGGATCGCCAGCGAGCTGCGGGGCACGGGCGGCTTCGGCTACGACCCGCTGTTCGAGCCGGCGCGCGAGCAGCCGGGCGGACGCACGTTCGGCCAGTACCCGGCGAGCGAGAAGGACTCCATCTCGCACCGAGGGCGCGCGGCGCGCCGGATGATTCCCGTCCTGCACGAGCTCGGCTTCGACTGATCGCCCTTCGGTGGCGGCGCCGCAATACGTCCGTGCGGTTGCCCTTACGTGCGGCAGGCCGCTAGCGGTTTGCGTTGACTGCAAACATCTCGGCTCCACGACAGGCTGAGCCGAGTGGCGTGAACGTGGCCGGGTCGGCCCGCGCAGAAGCAATGTGTTCAGGGTCGCTGATGACCAGGTGCGTCGCCACCTCGCCATCGACGTCGATGGCGGCCCGAGGGCTGACATCGGGACCAAAGGCTCCATCAGCCTGCCAGCTCCCACCCGGCGTCGGGCCTGGGACGCCGGTCGTCCACGGGCGGTTCCCGCCGTTTGCCGGCTCCCTCCTCGATACCCGAGATGGGGTTCGCCGGCCTTGCACCTAGAATGGCCGAGGCCTCGGGGCGTAGCGCAGCCTGGTAGCGCACATGCTTTGGGAGCATGAGGCCGTCGGTTCGAATCCGACCGCCCCGACCACCTACACGGCAGGACCGGTCTTCGGGCCGACCATCGGTCAGTCGCGCTGCGCGACGAATGTGTATGCGCTCCGGTTGTACGAGTGTTTGTAGCCGAACTCACGCTGGAGCCAGTCGGCGATCGGCGTCACGGAGACGTTCGTGAAGGAGCGCCTGAGCGCCTCCTCGTAGCGGGCTCGACTGAGCAGGTTCCAGTGGTATGCGGCGACGGGCCGGTCGTCGTGCTCCGGGACCTCGGCCATGTTGAAGAACGACAGCACGACGGCATGGCGGGCGACCCGCGCCGCCTCCGCCAGCACCTGGGCCGCCACCGGGATGGGCAGGTGCTCGAACAGGTCCGACGCGATCGCCACGTCGAACGACCGGTCAGCCTGCTTCGTGTCCATCGCGTTGCCGATCTCGAACCGGACGGCCGGGAATCGGCGCCGGGCGTTGGCGACGTTCTTGGGGTTGAGGTCGATCCCGAGGTAGTCGAGGAACGGGGCCAGGCCGTAGTCGGCGAACGCGCGGTAGTCGTTGGCCGATCCGCAGGCGAACTCGATGACGGACACCTTCGGCCCTGATCGCGACGCCAACGTGGCGCGCCAGCGCTCCTCGAAGTCGGCCTCACGGTCCGCGATGACGCTGCTGACGTCGCGGATCTCGGCCCGTCTCTCCGGGTCCAGGAACGCGCCCATCCGGACGTTCCTCCGCGCGGATTCGAGGCGCAGGACCTCGTTCAGCTCGATCGCGAAGTCGATCTCGGCGTGCATGAGGTCCTCGAACTCGGACCCGAAGAGCCTCCGGACGAGCGCATGGCGGACCAAGATGCTCTGGACGTTGATGCGCGGGTTCTGCCAGCCGACGACCAGGTACTCGTCCAGGCTGCCGGCGTCGCGCGAGCTCCAGCTCCATCGGAGGAGTCGCTCCTCCGTCGCGGGTCCCGGCCGCACGGCCCGCATCACCCTGGCCACGCCACCGAGCACGGGCCTCCGGACGAGGCGCCGCCACCGACGACGGATGGCACGAAGCAGGCGACGGGGTGACATCACCGCCAATTCTGGACGCTTCAGCGGGCATCGCGTGTAGGCTTCCGCCCGTGTCCGCCACCCAGCCTCGCACGCGCCCGATTCGCGTCGGCATCCAGCTCCCGGAGGTGGAGCGCGAGGTGCGCTGGCCGGAGTACGTCGCGATGGCCAGAGCCGCCGAGGAGGTGGGCTTCGACACGATCTGGCTGGGCGACCACCTCCTGTATCGCTACGAGGACGGCTCCACTCGCGGTCCGTGGGAGGTCTGGACGCTGCTCTCGGCGATCGCCGCCAGCACGTCGCGGATCAAGCTCGGGCCGCTCGTTGCCGCGACCGCCTTCCATGCCCCGGCGATGCTCGCGAAGCTCGCGGCGACCGTCGACGAGGTGAGCGGCGGCCGGCTGATCCTTGGGCTCGGCGCCGGCTGGAACGACACGGAGTTCCGTGCCTTCGGGTTTCCGTTCGACCACAGGATCTCGCGCTTCGAGGAGGCGTTCACGATCATCCGGACGCTCCTCGCCGAGGGCAGGATCGACTTCGACGGCCAGTTCTTCCAGGCGCGCGACTGCGAGTTGAGGCCGATGCCGCCCACCCCGGGTGGCCCGCCCCTGATGGTCGGGAGCATCGGTCCGAGGATGCTCGAGATCACGCTCCCGCACGTCCAGCAATGGAACGTCTGGTATCGGCAGTCGAACAACTCGATCGCGGGCCTCGAGCCGATCCTCCGGCAGGTGGACGACGCCTGCCGCGCGGTGGGGCGCGACCCGGACACGCTGGAGAAGACGAGCGCGGTCCTCGTCCGCCTGCCCGGTGGAGCCGGGCGGGTGATGGGCGAGACGTCCTCGGCGTCGATCCCGCCACTGGAGGGGTCGCCGGCCGAGCTCGCCCGCAGGATGCGGGAGTACGCCGAGCTCGGCCTCGTGGAGGTCCAGCTGGTCGTTGACCCCATCACCATCGAATCCATCCACGCACTCGGGCCGATGCTCGCCGAGCTGGATCGCCGCTAGGGCCAAACCGCGGGTCGGGGGCCGGTGTAGCATCGGCCGGAAGCGAGGGCTGGCATTGCGAGATTCGAATCCGGACGAGGTCGGGCGCCGGAATCGCCGCCCGGATGAGCTGTCACCGCTCGACAAGCACGTGATCGAGCACCTCCAGCAGGACGGCCGGCGTCCGTTCACGCAGATCGCCGCGGACCTGGGCGTCTCGGAAGCAGCGGTGCGTGCCCGCACCAACCGGCTCGTTGAGCGTGGCATCCTGCAGATCGTCGGCGTGGCCGACCCTGAGGCACTCGGCTTCCAGCAGGCCCTGATCGGGATTCGCTGCCAGCCGGGCAAGCTGCTCGAGGTGGCGGAGGCCCTCGCGAGCATGCCCGAGGTCGACTACGTCGTGGTGACGGCAGGCCGTTTCGACGTCCTGATCGAAACCGTCGCCGAGGACAACGAGGGACTCCTGCACTTCCTCGCGGACCGCCTGCAGCGGATCGACGGCGTGCGCGACACCGAGACGTTCTCGTACCTGCGACTCGTCAAGCAGACCTATCAATTCGGGACACGGTGATGCCGACCATCACGGAGATCGTGCTCGCAGCCATCGCGATCCTCGCGGTGACGGCGATCGCGCTCCTCGTCGCACCGACCTTCCTGTGGGTGCGTCGTCGGTTCGCAAGGGCCGGTGAGCAGCAGCAAGAGCCGAAGACGGAGGGAACGCTGGACCCCAAGGCCATCGCCAGGGAGCTGGTCGTCCGGACCGCCGGGCAGACGGTCGACGACGACGGCCAGGACACCGCGGCCCCGCTGGGCCCTGCCGCCGCCGACCCCACGCTGGAGGACCGGATCATCCGGATCGTCAGCTGGGCGTTCCTGATGGCCGTCGCGGTGTTCGCGGCCGCAAGCGGCCTGTGGGCCGCGAACCTCGCCGCCATCGTGATCCTCATCGCCGTGACCGGCGAAGTCCTGCTCATCCTCCAGGACGTCGTTCCCCGGACACCGCTCCGCGCGCTCCGTGGGCCGCTCCAGGGCGTTCTCGCGCTCGCCTTTGCCGCCGCGATCGTCTACCTCACCGGCGGCTTCGAGAGCCCCTTCACGTTCACCTTCCCGCTCATCGTGGGCGCCGGGGCCCTGCTCGTCGCTCCGCGCATCGCCCTGATCCTCGCCATCCTCGCGACCGCCGCGTACCTCGGCGCCGGCCTCGCGGTGGACCAGACACCCGAAACGGGGCCGCTCGTCCAGATGCTGGTCAACCTGACCGGCCTGTACCTCCTCGCCTACATCGGCGCGTCCGTCGGGCGCGAGCAGCGCCGGGCGCGCGACGCGGCGATCCGCATGTCCACGGTCGACGCGCTCACGGGCCTGTACAACCGGACCTTCTTCTTCTCTGCCCTCGAGCGCGAGATCGCGCGTGGCGACCGATCCGGCAGGGCGTTCTGCCTGGTGATGCTGGACCTCGACGACCTCAAGTCCGTGAACGACCGGTTCGGTCACGTGGCCGGCGACCAGGTCCTGCGCAACGTCGCGGACACGATCCGCGGCGGCGTGCGCAAGATCGATGTGGCGGCCCGCTACGGCGGCGACGAGTTCGTCGCCCTCCTGCCCGAGACCGACCCGACGGGCGGTTGGGTGCTCGCCGAGAAGATCCGCCTGACGGTCGCGGAGCAGGGCATGCCGGGCATCGACCCGACGCCCACTGTCTCGGTGGGCGTCGTCTCGTACCCCGCCGACGGGCGCTCCGCGGACGCCCTCCTCGTCAGCGCCGACCGTGCGATGTACGCCTCCAAGCGAGGCGGCAAGAACCGGGTAGCGCGCGCCACGGCGGAGCCGATGGTCGTCGCGATCGAGAGCCACGAAGGCGGGCGAAGCCGCGAGGCCGACAGGGCCGGCTGACAGGCTGGGCTGACGGCCCGCGCGGTGTAGCATCGCCGGGCGATGGGCGACGACACCGAAGGCCTTCCCACCCGGGCCATCCGCGTCGCCTCGCGCTCACCGCGCGGGACCTGACCGGGCCCATTCCGTGGCCAGCCTGACGATCGCGCGGCCTGACGGCCAGGCGGGCCCGAGCCTCGCCGCCCGTGCCGGCATGCGCATCTGGCGCCTCGTCACCTCCGTCAACCTCGCGGTCGCGCAGAGCGTCGGCGTGGCGGTCACCCTCCGAGGCTTCGGCGACTGCACGTTGCTGATCGCGAAGCGTGACCCGGGCGCGCCGATCGTCGTCGCTCGGGGCACGGCGACGGCGCCGTCCGGCCCCGCCGGGTGACCGATCTCGGGACGCTGGCGGCGGAGCTCCTGCCCGGCTCCACGTGGGTCGGGGATCGGAGCGGCGGCGAGGCTGCGCGCGGAGCCCGCACCATCGCCTGGGTCCGCGTCCTCCGGGCTCGCGTGCCGGCGTTCGATGCGCTCGAGCCCGGCGACTTGATCATCGCGCCCGCGTCGGCCCTGGCGGTCGTGGCGCCGGGAGGGCGCGAGCTGGGGGAGCTCGTCGCCGCGCTCGCGGCTGTCCCGGTTTCGGGCGTGCTGCTCGTGGAGGGCGACGCCTCGCTGGACGACGCGGCGAGGGTGATCGCGGCTGCCGGCCTGCCGCTGGTGCGCGTTCCCCGGACCGATCCCCAGGTGCTGGAGCGGAGCATCGTCGGCTACATCGTCGCCCGCGGTGCAGAGCTCGAACGGCAGGCGGCGCTGCTCGACGCCGAGCTCCGACGGCGGGCTCTCGAGGGCGGTGGCGTGACGGCCCTCGTCGCCACGGTCTCCAGCTTCCTCGGGCGTGCGCTCGCGCTGGAGGCGGGCCGCGGCGAGCCGATCGCAGTCCATGCCCCGGTGGAGGCGCCGTCGGCAGCCGCCGACGCGGCGCGCTACCAGGCAGGAGCATCCGACCAGACCGCCGTGGCGCTCCGCGTGCCCCTGCCGTCGGCATCCGGCGCGAACGGCTCGCTGGTGATCCTGGGGTCCGAGCCGGCCTCCGAGCTCGCACGCGTGACGCTGCCGAGGGTTGCCGGCCTGCTGGCCCTCGAGCTGGCCCGCGAGGAGGCGATCCGCGGCGCCGCGGATCGCGCGAGGCGAGCCGAGCCGATGCCCGGTGCCGGACCGCCCTGGATCGTGATCCTGGGGCACCAGCGCGAGCCGGGCGCGGAGGACGATGCCCCCGCCGCGAGGGAGTCGCGCGAGGGCATCCGGCGCGCGGTCCGGCTGCTCGCCCCTGCGCGCCGGCTGGCACTTCGCGGCGATGCCGACAGCCTGGAGGTCCGGCTCGTCGCGGCCGGTGCCCCGCAGGAGACCCGTCGGCTGGCCGAGCGCGTCGGCGAGACGCTCGGCAGGTCCGTGGCGGTGTCGCGGGCGTTCTCCAGCGCCGCCGATCGCCCGGCGGCGGAGGCTGAGGCCCGCGCGACGCTGGAAGCCGCGCTCGCGCTCGATCGGCCACCGACGATCGCCCAGGCGGACCGGCTGCCCATCTACCGGATGCTGGGCGTCCTGCACAAGCTGCCGGATGGCCCGCGGCTCGCACGCGCCGTGCTCGCCCCGCTGCTCGATGCGCGCCCCGACGTCCGACGGGAGCGGCTGGACACCCTCCGGGCGCTGCTCGCCCACGGCAGCGTCGGCGAGGCCGCGGCGGCGCTCGGCGTGCACCGCAATACCGTCGCGTACCGGATCCGGGTGATCGAGGCGGCGACAGGCTGGCGCCTTGCCGACCCGGAGCTGCGGCTGCCGCTCCTCGTCGCCATCGGACTCGTGCACGATGAATAAGTCTGACGCCCCAGATGGCGGGACTCCCACCGCTCGTCCCGACCGGTCGGTGCTACTGTAGCCTCCCGAGAACCCCAGTCGAGCGATTGCTGGTGCGTGATGCACAAGACGCTCGGCCGGCAACGCGTTTTGCGGACAGGAGGCAGCGTCGGTGGTTGCGCCCTACGAAGCGGTGTCAGGCGTGGAGCAGATCGAGAAGGCCAAATCCCAGGGCATCCGGTTCATCCAGCTCCAGTTCACCGACATCATTGGCGTCGTCAAGGCGGTGACGATCCCGATCCACCAGCTGGAGGGCTCGGTTCGCCACGGCACATGGTTCGACGGCTCGTCGGTCGAGGGCTTCACCCGGATCGCGGAGAGCGACCAGTACCTCATGCCGGACATGCGGACCTTCTCGGAGATCCCGTGGTCCAACGGCACGGCCGCGCGCGTGATCTGCGACGTCTTCACGCCGCGCGGCGAGCCGTTCGCCGGCGATCCGCGCTTCGTCCTGCGCCGCCAGGTCGAGCGCGCGCGCAAGCTCGGCTACATCGTGAACATGGGCCCGGAGCTGGAGTTCTTCCTCTTCCGCCGCGGCGAGGACGGGACGATCGAGCCGCTGCCCCACGACCAGGCGGGCTACTTCGACTTCAGCTCGGACCTCGCGACCACGATCCGGCACGACATGGTCGATGCCCTCGAGGCGTTCGGGATCCGCGTCGAGGCGGCGCACCACGAGGTCGCGGCCGGCCAGCACGAGATCGACTTCGAATACGCGGACGCGCTCCAGACCGCGGACAACGCGATCACCTTCAAGTTCACGCTGAAGGCCATCGCGCAGCAGCACGGGCTGTACGCGACGTTCATGCCCAAGCCCATCCACGGGATCAACGGCTCGGGCATGCACACCCACCAGAGCCTGTACTCCATCGACGAGTCCCGGAACTCGTTCGCCGACGCCGAGTCGTCGTACGGCCTGTCGCCTCTCGCCAAGTCGTACGCTGCGGGCATCCTCAGCCACGCGCGCGGGATGATCGCGGTGCTCGCGCCGCTCGTGAACAGCTACAAGCGGCTGGTCCCGGGCTACGAGGCGCCGACCTACCTCACGTGGGGCCGGACGAACCGCTCGGCGCTCATCCGGGTGCCGATGGTGTCGCCGGGCAAGTCGATCGAAGGCACCCGCCTGGAGGTCCGCTGCCCGGATCCATCGTCGAACACCTACCTCGCCTTCGCGGCGATGATCGCGGCCGGCCTCGACGGCGTCGAGAAGGGCATGGAGCTCGCCGAGCCCGTCGAGGAGTCGCTCTTCGAGATGGACGCGGCACAGATCGCTGCCAAGTCCATCAAGGAGCTGCCGGGCACGCTCGGCGAGGCCCTGGACGAGCTGGAGAAGGACGACGTGATCCGCGAGGCTCTCGGGGACCACGTCTTCAGCCACTTCATCGACGCGAAGCGCGCGGAGTGGGACGAGTACCGCACCCAGGTCTCCGACTGGGAGGTGGAGCGGTACCTCGAGCAGTTCTAGAGCGTCCCCGCGCGGGTGACGCCCGCGCACACGAAGCGACGAAGCGGCCGGGGCAACCCGGCCGCTTCTGATTCAGCCAGGTCGCAACCCTCGGACGATCACGTCCATCTCGTCGCGCCGCGCCCTCCGCGGTGGCGCGGCGAGCTCGTCCCGACCCTGACCAACGACCCAGGAGCACCCTGGCCGCGTCCGAATCGCCGCACGACCTTATGCTTCCCCGAACGTGACAACGCCGCGTCCCGACCTCGATGAGCGCCTGCTCGCCCTGCTCGATGCCATCGACGAGCCGGTGTCGATCGCGAGCGCCGTGCGGGACCGCGACGGCCGCCTCCTTGACTTCCGCCTGGAGTTCGTGAACCAGGCGGCGGCCCACTGGGCAGGCGTTCCGCGCGACGGGATGATCGGGCTGATCACGGGCGAGCTCCTGCCCGAGTTCCGATCCAGTGGCTTCTTCGACACGCTGGCCGAGGTCGTCGAGACGGGCGTCCCATATCACGAGGCCGGCGCGCAGGTCGCCGACGCAGTCACTGGCGGGGAGTGGGTCGGCGGGATCTACGACATGCGTGCGATCCGGCTCGGGGACGGCTACTTCAGCACCTGGCGGCGCCAGGCGGCCACGCCCAGGCCCGGCTGATTCCTTCGACCCTCTGAGCCGGGGGTGGCGTTCGGCGGCGGCCGTCCGGTCGCGCACGAGGACATTCGCCCAGAGCTGGGCCTCTGGCTGCTCTCGGTCGCCCACGCGGTCAACCACGCCCAGGCGGTCGTCATGCCGCTGATCTTCCTCAAGATCATCGACGAGTTCGGCGTCAGCGTGCAGGAGGTGACCCTGGTCGCCGCCGCGGGCGCGATCGCCTCCGGCCTCATCCAGGCGAGCTATGCGTTCGTCACCCGCCATGTCGCCCGACGCTACCTCCTCGCCGCGGGCGGGCTCCTGTTCGGGCTCGGCTTTGCGGCCCAGGCGGCGGCCACGTCCTTCCTGTCATTCGCCGCGACGAACGTCATCTCGCGCGTCGGCGGCTCGCCGCAGCACCCCGTCGGCAATGGCCTGCTCGCCGAGCAGTTCCCGTCCGATCGGCGCGGCTTCGCCATCAGCGCCCACATCTCCGGCGGCAACGTGGGCACGGTGATCGCCGCGCTCGCCGGGCCGCCGCTGCTCGCGGTCGCCGGGTGGCGAGGCGCATCGATCGTCTTCGGGATCCCGGCGGCGCTCATCGCCCTCGCGATGTTCCGCTGGATCCGCGAGACCGGCGCGGATCGCCTTGCGGCCATCCGCCAGGGCTCGGTACGCGCCGCGGCGCGGATGGTCTGGTCGGACCATCGGATCCGCCGCACCTACCTCGCGTCGATCTTCGGCGGCGGCGGGCGCGGGCTCGGGGTGGCGAACCTGTTCGCCCTGCTGTACGTGACCCACGTGCTGAAGCTCCCCGAATCCACCACGAACACGATGTACGCCGGGCTGATCGTCCTGTCGGTGCCGATGCCGCTCGTCGCCGGCTGGCTGTCGGACAAGCTTGGCCGGCGGCCGATCATCCTCGGCGCCTACGTTGGCGGAGCGGTGGGCTTCGTGACGTTCATCGCGGTGGGCTCCAGCCTGCTCGGGCTGTGGGTGGGCATCGCGATCATGGGCCTGTTCTCCTTCGCGGAGAGCCCGCAGCTCCAGGCACTGCTCGCCGACGTGGTCCCGACCGGGATCCGCGACGTGGCCTTCGCGCTGTACTTCACGCTCGCCTTCGGAGTCGGCTCGCTGTGGACCGCCGTCTACGGTGCCGTCATCGACGCCCTCGGCGAGACCACCGGCCTGCCCATCGTGTTCGGGCTGATGGCCGCCTCCTTCCTCGTCGCCGCGGTGATCATGTATCCCGTCAAGGATCCGGCGCCCATTGCGCGAACCGCATTGGCGAACGACTGACCCAGAACGGGGGTATCATCCGCGGGCCCTGTGAAACGGGCGCCCAGTCGGGGCGTAGCGCAGCCTGGTAGCGCGCTTCGTTCGGGACGAAGAAGTCGTGGGTTCAAATCCCGCCGCCCCGACCACCTCCCTTCTTGGGAGCAGACCCGAGGAAAACGCTGAGGCCGGCGGTCGCGTCCACCTGGCATGCTCGATGCAGCGGTGGCTGCGTCGATGTCGCCCCGATGTCCCAAAGGGATCGGGACGCAAATCCCATGACGGCCGGGATCGCCATGGTTGACACTTCCTGTTCGTGACCGGTCAGGAGCCACGCGTGGCCTGACGGCGCGGCGAGAATGGAGGCTGTGTCCTGGAGGAGTAGTGGACTTGCCTCACCAGGTGTTTGACATCGAGTTCGTCCTCCGTCGGTCGCTGGTGTATGGCTCCCTGACCGTCTTCGTCCTTGTCGTCTACGTCGGGGTCCTGTCGTTGGCCAGCTCTGTGCTCCAGCAGCAAGCCGGGCTCGCCACGTCGCTCGCCGCTACCGGGGTGGTCGCCGTGCTCGTCCAGCCCGCTCGTGAGGTGATCCAGCGAGCAGTCAATCGCGGCCTCTACGGGCAGCGCGACGATCCCTACACGGCGATCCGGCGGCTGAGCCACCAGCTGTCGTCCACGCCGGCAGCGGGGGACGTCATGCAGGCGGTCGCGGAGGCCGTCGCGCGTGCCATGCGCGTGCGGCACGCCCGAGTCGATCTGGCCCGTGGCGCGGCGTTCGTCGAGGCCGGCGCCTTTGGGACGCAAACCGAGGAGTCAGCCGAGGTCGACCTCACCTACCAGGGGCAACGCGTCGGTCGGCTCGTGTTGAGCGGGCGACGAGGCGGCGAGGGGTTCTCGGCGGCCGATCGACGGCTGATGGCGGATCTCGCGCGACAGGCGGCCACCGCCGCGCACGCCGTGCTGCTGATCGAGGATCTGCAACGCGCGCGCGCGCGCCTCATCGCGGCCCGGGAAGAGGAGCGGCGCGTTTTGCGACGGCGCCTCCACGATGAGGTAGGCCCGGCACTCGCCGCCATTGGACTGAAGCTGGAAGCGGCAGGCTCGCTGCTCGAAACGAGCCCGGAGGCTGCGACACGCCATCTCGCGCAGCTCGAGGCGGAATCCCAGGCGATCGTCACCGAAGTCAGGCGCCTCGTCGAGCAGCTTCGCGGCCGACGGACCGCCGGGCACGAGCCGAGCCCAGGGCGAGTCGCGGATTCGACTAGGGCGCCCACAGATCGCGCGCACGGGCTCGCGGCCCCCGCGCCAGAGGCCGCAGCCTCCCGCCGGTGGACAAGCCGCGCAATGATGGTCGCGGGTCTCGGAATCGTCATCCTCGTGCTCGCTGTCGCGCAGTCCAGCCTGCGCTGGGGACAGGTCGGCGAGGGATGGCGCTTCACGGCGGACTCCACCGGCTGGGGAGCCGTCTGGCAATTCATCTTCAGGGAACCGTCGACGGCCGCGGCGTCGAATGGCTTCCGCACTGGCGACCGTCTCCTTGCCATCGACGGCCGTCCGATCGAGGTGTATCTCGAAGCCGTTTCCGACTCGAACGCCCTGCGGCCCGAGCGCTGGCGTGCCGGGCAGACGGTGACCGAGACCGTCGAACGCGACGGCGCGCGCGTGGATGTCGCGGTCGTGCTTGCAGCGCCAACCTCCGGCGACATCGCCCGACGATTGGGTGAGGCGGCCGCAGCCAATGTTGGATTCTTCCTCCTGCTCGTCCTCGCCGGGTTCGTCTTGTGGAAACGGCATAACGATCTCCCGGCTCAGCTGCTCTGGATCCTATCGACGGCTATCGGCGCGAGCCTCATCGCCGAAACTGTTAGCGGCAGCGGCACGACACCTGCGGACCTGTTCGACCCGCTCGCCTTCTGGTCCGTTGCGGCGTTGAACGGGCTCGTCTGGGTGATCGTGGTCACGCCCGTGATCGGCCACCTCTCGCTCGGTTTCCCCGTCCGCGCGAGGATCCTCCGGGACCGGGGCCGACTGCTCATGGGGATCCTTTACGGCGCAGGATTCCTGATCACGGCGGCAGTGTTCGCCCTGTCGCCGGACCTTCGGGCTGCCTGGCGCGCCTACGCGATCACGACCTCGCTCTGGATGTTTGTGGTCCTAACGTTGGCCATCGGTCGCCTGGCGTGGCTCGCCATCCGTGAGCGCGACGCGGACGCGAGGTCAAAGGTTCGTTGGGTCGCGTTCGGCTTCGCGGTGAACCTGGGGGTGGCGATCCCGCTGGGACTCCTCTGGTTCCTCGGAGTGCTGCCCGCCGAGATCGGAGAGGACATCACCCGGATCACGGTCGTTGGCATTCCGATCACATTCGCGATCGCGATCGTACGCCACCGCCTTTTCGACATCGACCTCGTCTGGAATCGCGCGCTCGTCTACGCGGCCCTGACCGCGGTGATCGCGGCGCTGTACGTCGCCACGGTGGCAATCGCCGGCCTCGTTCTCTCCCGGAGCTTCGCGGTGTCGCTCCTGGCCACCGGGATCGTGGCCGTCCTCATGCAGCCGTTTCGCGAGCGCATCCAGCGAGCAGTCAACCGGCTGATGTACGGGGAGCGGGACGAGCCATACGAGGTGGCCTCCCGTCTTGGCCGTCGGCTCGAGGCAGCGGTGCGGCCGCGGGCGGTCCTGCCCGCCGTCGCCGAGACGGTGGCACAGGCCCTGCACCTGCCGCACGTCGCCATCGAGCTCGAGATGGGTAATGGCATTGTCCAGGTGGCGGCGACCGTCGGCGTGGCAGGACCCGAGCCGCTGCGGCTGCCGATCGTCTCGCAGGGGGTGACGGTCGGACACCTGCTGCTCGGCCAGCGCCCGGGCGCCCCGCTCGGGCGCACGGATCGCGAGCTGCTTGTGGAGCTCGCGCAGCAGACGGGTCGCGTCGTCCAGATCGTCCAGCTGCGCGCAGCGCTTGCCGAGTCCCGCCTCCGGATCGCGCATGCGCGCGACGAGGAGCGGCATCGGATCCGCCGTGATCTCCACGACGATCTCGGTCCGAACCTCGCCGCGCTCGCCGTCACGCTGGGCGCGGCGCGAGCGATCGCGCCCTGTGATCCGATTCGAGCCCGGCAGCTGCTCCAGGGGCTGCAGGCGAGCATCCAGCGCTCTGTGTCGGAGATCCGTCGCATCGTCTACGACCTGCGCCCGCCCGCCCTCGATGAGCTCGGGCTCGTGGGCGCCATCCGCCAGCAGATGGCCCGCCTCGAGGCCGGCCCAGGCAATGCCGGCACCGCGCCGCCACGGTTCACGATCAACGTCGCCGGCCAGCTGCCAAGGCTAGGGGCAGCGGTCGAGGTCGCGGCCTATCGCATCGTCGTTGAAGCGATGACAAACGCGGTCCGGCACGCCGCCGCGACCCGGTGCGAGGTTCGGCTTGCCGTCGACTCACCGCTCAAGCTCGGCATCGAGGTTGCCGACAATGGGCGGGGGATGGGCCATGATCCTCGTGCCGGGATCGGGTTGGAGTCGATGCGCGAACGGGCTGCGGAACTCGGAGGAGCGTGGCGGATCGAGTCGACCGAGGGTGGCGTCCGCGTGATCGCGTCGCTCCCGCTTGCGACGACCGAGCCACTCATGGCGGCGGCATGATCGGGCGGAGTGCGACCGAGCCTGTTGCCGTCCTGGTCGCAGATGATCACGAGGCGTTCCGGGACGGGGTGCGGGCCCTGCTCGGTACTGTTCCTGGCATTGTCGTCGTGGGTGAAGCAGCGACGGGTTCAGAGGCCGTGCGCCAGGCCCTCATCCTCCAGCCGGACGTCGTCCTGATGGATATCCAGATGCCCGAGCTCGATGGCATCGCGGCGACGCACGAGATCGTGGCCGCAAGCCCCCACATCGCGGTCTTGGTCATGACGATGTTCGAGGACGACGAGTCCGTCTTCTCCGCGATGCGGGCAGGGGCGCGCGGCTATCTGCTCAAAGGCGCCGACCGCGCGGAGATCATCCGGGCGATCCAGGTCGTCACCAGCGGCGAGGCGATCTTCGGAGCGTCCATCGCCCGGCGCCTCATGGAGTTCTTCTCGACGTCCCGGCGCGGCGTCCCGGCGCAGGCCTTTCCGGAGCTGACGGACCGCGAGCGCGAGGTCCTGCAGCTCATCGCGGGCGGTCACGCCAATCAGGCCATCGCCTCGCGCCTGTACCTCTCACCCAAGACCGTTCGGAATCACGTCTCCAACATCTTCAGCAAGCTCCAGGTCGCCGGTCGCGCGCAGGCCATTGTGCGGGCTCGGGAGGCCGGGATCGGTGGCGAGCGGCGAGAACCGGACGCCTGATCCACGGTCAAACCCTGATGCGGTCTGGTCCCGGGACCGATTCGGGACTGCCGTCCCATGACGACGGGATGGCCGCGCTTTCACCCTTGCGTTGACCGGTGAGGCAAGTGAGGAGTGGAGCGAGATGCCCAGGACGTTCGCGATGCGGGTCTACGCGGCCACGTACTGGTTCCTCGCGATCCTGTTCGTGTACATCCTCGTGGTCCTGATCCTTCCCATGCTGGCGACGAGCCCCGAAATGGGCGCATTCCTGCCCGTGGTGGTGGTGTTCCTCGGCGTCTTTGTGGCGGGCGCCGCGATGGTGTCGTTCATGGCGTCGGCTCCGCGCCGCAGGTGGCTTTGGCTCGCGCTGCTGGTACCGCCCGTCCTGTTCCTGCTGTTGAACGCGCCGTTCATCCCGTTCGCGCTCACCCATCCAACCGACATTGGGTTCACCGCGATCATGCCCCTCGTCGTCGCGACGACCGTCCTGATCGTCGCGGGCGCCGCATCCTTCCGGCAGGCTCGCGCTGGCGGAGCTGTGGTTGGCTCCTCGCTCCGCGCTCAATGGGCGACCGCGCTCGTCGTCGGCGCAACGCTCGGCGCCTTCACAACCGGTCTCGTTGCGGCGAAGGGCGGGGGAAGTGCGTCCGGCGGCACTCTGGCCGCCGCCCCAACGACCTCCACCAGCCTCGTCGCCGAGGGTACGAAGTACCTCACCTCGAGCTACTCCATGACGGCGACCGGAGTGTTGGGCCTCTTCGTGGAGAACAAGGATTCATTCGCTCACTCGTTCGACATCGACTCCTTGAACATCCATGTCTCCGTGCCCGCGAATACCACCGTCGCCGTGGCGATCAAGCCCACGACGACGGGCACGCTCGAGTTCTACTGCGCGCTTCCCGGCCACAAAGTTGCCGGGATGGTCGGGACGATCGTCGTGCAATGAGGAACCGGGACGGAACATGCAGGACATCCGTCGCCAGATCCACACGGGTGCGGCGCGGCTGCTCGTCATGCCTGATACGCGGGAGGAAAGAGCGATGGTCGAGCCGGGTCTTCCTGATGCGCTTCCTGTGATGGGCGCCTCGGCAACCCCATCCCGCCGCCCGCTCGGCGTCACGATCTTCCTGGCGGTCCTGGCGCTCGGTGCCATCGTCACCCTACCAGTCGCGTTCTGCCTCTTCGTCGGGCTGATCGACGCCGCATTCATCGGCCTAGGGCCGACGGGCCTCTCCGGGCCCGCTCTCGCGCTCGGCCTCTTCGCCTATAGCGCGCTCGCGCTCGTCCTCGCGTACGGCGTCTGGACGCTCCGGCGGTGGGGCTGGTGGTTCGGCCTCATCTTCCTGGCTGGCAGTTTGGTCTCGGACGTCGTGGGAGGCATCGTAGGTTGGCAGCCGCCGCTCATCTCAGCTGCCTTCATCGCGGCTGGACTGCTGGTCCTCGCCTACTGGCTGCGACTCTCGGTTCGAGCTGCCTTCCGTAGCTGACGGGAGCTGGGAGTCGGCAAGAGTCCGCCGAACGCTAGGGCACAGGCGGAAGATCGGAGGGCACTGATGGCGTCCACTGGGCAGGTTGTCCTCAACACCGCCACAGGCGAGCGGGTCCTGTTCCTGGCACTCAATCGCGACACTGCAGGTGATCTCCTGA
The DNA here is from genome assembly GCA_016191395.1 of Chloroflexota bacterium. Lineage (GTDB taxonomy): Bacteria > Chloroflexota > Limnocylindria > Limnocylindrales > CSP1-4 > UBA5189. The sequence goes on along the minus strand of JACPOS010000015.1, from coordinate 132,790 downwards.
GGACGGACGGCTCCTTCGCGCCGGGTGCGGCAGCCCGCGGCATGCACATCCATCCCCGGCAGGAGGAGCGGTTCGAGGTCCTCGACGGCAGCCTTCGGTTTCGCATGGGTCGCGAGGAACGAATCGCAAAGGCGGGCGACGTCATCGTCGTGCCGCCGGGCACTCCGCACCTGCCTAGCAATGTCGGCGAGGTCGAGGCCCACTGCCTGATGGAGTTCCGGCCGGCCCTCAATACCGAGACGTTCTTCGAGAACGCGTTCTCGATGCTGAGCGCTCGAGGGCCTCGCGCGAGCTTCGGAATGATCCTGGAGTTCTCGGAGCTCCTCGCCCACTATCGGCCTGAGTTCCGTCTCGCGCCAGCGCCGTTGCACCTGCTCACAAGGATCGCGGCGCCCTTGGGCCGGCTGGCCGGATATCGCCCGCGGTTTCCGGTGCGGGCCTCGCCGTCATGATCGAGTCTCGGGAGCTCTTCCTCGTGCGAAGCGGGGGTGCGGCATTGATCTTGTTCCTGCCGATGCTGCTTCTCGGCGTGATCCTGTACGGCCGCATCGGGATGAGCTCGCAGAGCGAAGGGGCGGACGCGCTTCGTCGAATCGCCGATGCGGGCACCTCCTTTCCAGTGATGAACGCCCTGTTCCACCTCGGCCCGCTGCTCCTCGTTCCGGGCACGGCGGCGCTTTGGACGGTGCTGCGCGGCGAGGGCCGCGATGGCTGGCTGCTCGTCGCCGCCGCGTTCGCCGGGCTCGCCGTGGTCGTCAGCGCAGGTGTCACGTTCACCCTGAACCAGGGTCTGTATCGGGTCGCTGAGGGTTTCAGCACGGCATCGCCGGAACGACAGGCGCTCGCCGCGAGTGCCGCCGAGATGAACCTCGCGACGCAGACGGGCGTAGAGCTCGTCCAGTCTCTCGGGATAGCGTTTTGGCTGCTCGCGATCGCGGTGGCAGCTTCGGCGGCAGGCTGGCCGGCTTGGCTGGTCTGGCTCGGGGTGGCCGGCGGGATCGGGTTCATCGCCGCCGGCCTCTCGTCGGTCCTCTTCAACGTGACCCTTCTCAGCCCGATGCTGGCGGGTCTGGGCGGCCTTGGGCTGCTCCTGTTCGCAATCTGGATGATGGCGACGGGCGTCAGGCTGATGACCACCGCGGCGACGTAATGTCTTGCGGCTGCCCTCCGTAGGGACCGAGCGTCCCTCCACAAAGCCGGTGCCGTGGCTGGGCCGTCGCGTGCGACCCGGCGCTCGTGGTGCCGGCCTTGGCCTTCAGCGCCGAGCTGTCGCCGACGGGGCCGCGGAGGCGTGTGGGCCGCCGCCGGATATGGCGCTCGTCCATGCCGCGATCTCCGCCCGTCGAGAGACGCCGAGCTCGGCGAGGATGTGCTCCACGTGGGCGCTGGCCGTCTTGGGCGAGATGTTCAGCTCATCGGCGAGCTCGGCATTGGTGAGCCCCTCCGCGATCCTGCACGCCACCTCGAACTCGCGGGCGGTGAGCGGATGCCACGGCTCGAGCTCCTCGCCCCGGCCACGGGCGACGCGAGTCAGGTGCGCTGCCCGCTCCAGCAGCGGCTCGCTCCCGAGCGCCTCGGCCGCGTCCTGGACCTCCCGTATGCGGGCGACTGCGTCGCCGTACCGGCTCGACCGGAGGAGCGCCGCAGCAAGATCGAGACGCGCCCGGAGCGCCTCCCAGCGGCGGCCTCGCGCGTCCCAGGCGTCAATCGCCGACTCGAGCGCAACCCTCGCAGCCACGATCGAGCCTTCGGCCAGGCGCACGAGGCCGGTCGCGTGCAGGATGGAAGGACGCGCGATCTCCTCGGCCGGCCCGATCGCCCGGAGGAACTGTTCCAGGAAGCGCGCGGCCGCATCGGGCCGGCCGGCGCCCTAGTGGGCGCAGACGCCGGTGACCGCGAACGGCGCGAGCCACGTCCACTCGCCGCGCTCCCGAGCGAGGCGGAGCGCCTCATCGCAGAGCTCGGATGCACGCTGGGGATCGCCACCGTGGAGCGCCGCCTCGGCAAGGCCCCATTGGGCGGGAGGAACATGTCCATGCGCTCGGCGCGGATCCCGAATTCGAGCGCGGGCCGCAGGTGCTCCTCGGCCGACTCGCGCCGTCCGCGTCCGGCCTCGACGTACCCAAGCGCCCATTCGGCCATCATGCGGGCGGCGGCGGAGCCTGGATCGCTGCGCGCCTGCCCGCCCTGGCGAAGCGCGTCGTCCCAGCGGCCGCCGCCCCATGAGACGAGCGCCTCTGACGACTGCAGCCAGTGCCCGCAGAACGTCTGCTCGACCGACTCGGCATAGCGGAGCCCTTCCGCCAGCCCAACGCTTGCTTCACGGAAGTCCATCGCCCGGATCGCGAGGAGCGCGACGTCCCGATAGCAGCTCACGCCGGAATCCTCATCACCGCGGGCGCGGAGCACCTCGCCGATCGACCGGATCGCGCCAAGCCCCTCGGCGACCCGGCCGCCGATCACGTCCAGCTGGGCGAGGTAGTTGTCGAGCCAGGTCGGGCCTCCGGGGTCGCCGGAGCCGACCAGGAGCTTGCGCCCCTCTTCCTGCAGCGCCCGGGCCTCGTCAAATCGGCAGTCGTCCTGCGCGACGATGGCAAGAAGGTGGAGGCCGACGACCCGGAACGCATCCCGTTGAGGGCCTGGCGGCGCCGCCTCCACCTCGTTGAGGAACTGCCGTGCGCCGCCACGCCGGCTTGTCACGCTCTCGCCCTCGCGTCGCGCCATCAGCGCGAGATTCACGAGTGCTTCGATGGCGCCGAACTGGTCACCGACGCGCAGCGCCAGCTCACGGGCCCGGACGGCCAGGTCCGCGGAGAGGGCGTTGCGGTCGACGTTCCCGGCCGCGTCCGAGTACAGCAGCAGGAGCCTGATCCGATCGCTGTCCGGCAGGCCGCTCGGCATGTTGTCCGCGGCGCGCCGGACGAGCTCGAACGCCTCGCGGTGGGACGACATCGCCATCGCCTGCCGGGCGGCGGCGAGTGCCGTCCGGTACGCCTCGTCCGTCATTCCCGCTCGCTCGTAGTGCATCGAGGCGTGGATCTCCGATGCGCCCTCCAGTTGAGCCCCGAACTCGGCCGCTCGTGCATGGAAGCGGCGGCGATCACCCGCCGGCACGGATCGATAGAGCGCGTCCCGTAGGAGCTGATGCCGGAAGTGGTACTGCCCGCCACCACGGACTGGATCGAGCACGTCGTGCTCCACCAGCTCCTGGATCGGATCGTCGAGTTCATCGGCCCGCAGGTTCATGATCCCGGCCAGCACGCCGGGTTGGAAGGACCGACCCACGACGGCGCCTGCTCGGGCGACGCGCTGCGCCTCGGACGTCAGGCGGCCGATCCGGGCGAGCGTCGCATCCTCGAGCGTCTCCGGAACGGCGGCGTCGAGGATGGTGCGACTGTCGGCCAGCCGCTCCCGACCGAGCGCGCTGCAGAGCTCCTCCACGTGGAGCGGCACTCCGTCGGTCTTGGCGTAGACGGCGTCGACGACGTCGCGCGGCGCGGGCAGCCCGGTGCCCAGGATGAGGGTCGTCATGAGCGCCGTATCGTCGCGGCTCAGCCGATCGAGGCGAACCTCCTCGGCGATCCGCTGCGTGACGAGGCGGGAGCGCCACTCCCGGAGCACGGAGCTGAGCATGACTTCGTTGCTGCGATATGCGCCCATGAGCAGCAGCGGCCGTTCTCGCGACTGTCGCGCAAATTCGGCGAGCGTCTCGAGGCTGAGGTCGTCGGCCCATTGGAGGTCCTCGAACGCGAGGACCGACGGCTCGTCAGATCCCGTCAGCAGATCGACGAGCTCCATCACGAGGTCTCGCCGCCGAGGCTGCTTGGCGGTCAGCCGCGACTACGCGATCTCGAGGAGGTCGCGGCCCATCGATCCGAATGCCGCATTGCCGCGCATCGACCGACCGAGGTCCAGGAACGACGCCGCCATGACGTCACGATCCTGGGGCGCCACCTCGCCCCTCGCGACCCGGAAGCCGCGCTCGCTGGCCAGCCGGGTGATCGCGCCCAGCAGGCGCGTCTTGCCGATTCCCGCCTCGCCCGACACGAGCAGGAACTGGCCCTGGCCTCCGCGGACCTCGTCGAGCCGGCGGGCGGCAAGTGCGACGAGGTCGTCCCGACCGATGATCACGGGGGAGAGCAGCGATCGGTCCTGCGACATGCGCGGAGTGTACGAATGCCGATCGGTCCGTCCATCGGTCAAACGACCGACGGCCGCCCGTCAATCACCGGGCGGGAACATGGCCGGCAGCGCGTCCACGAGCGACTCTGCCCAGGAGGTCTGATCGTGGCCACCGGGGAAGCGTCGATAGGTGAGGTCGAACCCGCGGCGCGCGAGCAGGGCGGCGAGGCGATCGTTGGGCCCGGCGAGTCCCTCCCGGTCGCCCACGTCCAGCCACAGCCTGATCGGCGGCGGCGAGGTCACCGCGATGAGCGCCATGAGCGTCGACGGGATGGGCGGCATTGTTGATCCGCCAACCGTCAGGGCCTCCACGAGTGCCGCCGACGACTGGCCGATGACCCGTCCGAACAGGTCCGGCCGCCGCACCCCCGCGTGGAGCGCCATCAGCCCGCCAAGCGACGAGCCAAGGATGGTCGCTCGTCCGACACCACCGGGGACGACCTGCGGCGCGAGCCCGAGTCGCTCGATCGCCGCGGGCACCACGAGCTCCGCGATGGCTGCGAGCGTGAAGTCGTTGGCGGCGTACTCGGCCGGCCGAGCCGGGCCCGCGTCGTCGATGAAGCACGCGGCGACGGGCGCCATGGAGCCGTCGGCGATCAGCGCGTCGAGGATCCGGGCGAGCCTGCCGCGGCGAAGGTAGTCGAGGCCGTCCAGCACGATCAGCAGCGGCAGTCTCCGGCGCAGCTCGGGCTCCGCTGCGCCGGCGGGCACGTATGTCGCGATGCGGCGCTGCAGCGGTGGCGCTGCCAGCCAGCCCAGGTTCACCGATCCGTGGCTGACCTCTCCGTGCGGCACGCGCCGCCGGGCCAGGGCGAGCGCGCGTCGACGCGCACCCGGCATCCAGAACCGGTGATTCCTTCCCCCAACCCCGTTATTGACCCGGAGCGGGTTCAGTGGATCGGCGATGGGCAGGCCGTCGCGGATCAGCCCGTACTCCACGTATGCGTCGGGCTGGAGCTCCAGCCTCCCCGACCAGTGCTCCCCGACGCGCCGCAGCCGCAGTCCGCGCGCAACGTCCCAGTCACACCACGAGCCCACGACGATGGGCGGCGGGGACCCGCCCAGCCACCTGAAGGTCGCGCCGTGCTCGTCGATCCGCGGGTTCATCTTCGGCGTCGTTTGCTCATGCACGTCGGGGTAGATCGTAGGACGCGCCGGCTGGGCCGACGCTCCCGCCGGGCGTGCGATCCTGTGCCGCATGCCCGTCGATCTGGCCGCCGCGACCGCGGCGATCACCGCCGCCGACCCACGTCTTGGATCGTTCATCGCGCGCGCCGGGATGTACGGGCCGCGCCCCGGCCAGGGCGACGCGCTCGCCTCGCTCGCCCGGGCGATCGTGTTCCAGCAGCTCGCGACGCGCGCCGCGGCCGCCATCCACGGCCGGTTCGTCACGGTGATCGGCGGTACCGTCACCGCCGAGGCGATCCTCGGCACCAAGGTGAGCGCCCTGCGCGGGGCGGGCCTGTCCAACGCCAAGACGGTCGCGATCCTGGACCTTGCCACGAAGGTCGCCGACGGCACGGTTCCGCTCCACGGGCTCGCCGGCCTGGACGACGACGAGATCGTGGCGCGGCTCACGACCGTGCGGGGTGTCGGGCGCTGGACGGCCGAGATGTTCCTGCTGTTCGAGCTGGAGCGACCCGATGTCTGGCCGGTCGATGATCTCGGCGTTCGCCACGGCTGGCGACTCATCCATGGCGAGGCCGACCTGCTCAAGCCTCGTGCGCTGCAGGCGGAAGGGGAGCGGTTCCGACCGTATCGGAGCGTGGTGGCGCTCCTGTGCTGGCACGCCGTCCACGTGGAACGTGGGCAGGTCTAGGCGCTCCAGCCCGCGACGTGCTCGATCCGGAAGCCGAGGACGTCCGTGAACGGGGCGTCCCGGTACTGCGGATAGCGGTCACGCAGCGATTGGACGAGCGCTGCCTGGACGTCGTCCGGCGGCGTCGTCCGGTGCAGGGAGAGGCGCACCCACCACAGCCGCGACCAGTCGTCACGATCCCAGTGCTCGATCAGCAGGGTGGCTCGCGGATCGCGCTCGAGGTTGCGGACCCGCCCGAGGGCGGTCGAGCCCTTCGGCTTCACCGAATCGATCGGGATGGCGATCCACTGGCCGACGATCGCGAAGCAGACGGGGACGAGGTCCGCGCCCCGGACTCGCTCCAGCGTCGCCAGCACGCCGTGGTCCGCGCCCGCCGCCCGCCGCAGCGCGTCCGTTCGCTCGAGGTGCATCCGCGCCTCAGTGGCAGGTGCCCGACCCGCTGTCCGTGAAGGTCTGGCCGGCCACCGGGAGGAAGCTGAACGTCCAGGAGTTGGCGGACAGGACGAGCCGGAGCACCCCGTAGGTGGTGCCGTCACGGACCACGCTGTTCGCGATCGGCGTGCCGAATCCGTAGTGGCTTGCGCCGCCGGTACCAACGACGAACTCCACCAGGCCGCGCGCGCTGTCCGGCGTGCCGGTCGCGGTCTGGGGCGCGAAGCGCTCGTAATTGTGCTCGTGTGCGGCCAGCACGATTTCGGCGCCGAAGTCGTACAGCGCCTGATACAGTGCTTGCGTCGCCGTGCTCGACCCGTGCGTGGACCCCGAGCTGAATCGGGGCTGATGCCACATCGCCAGAACGCAGGACCGTGGGTTCGCGGCGAGGTCGCTTCGTAGCCATTGCTCCTGGGGAGAGCCGGTGGCGCAGCCACCGATCGACGAGCAGTTGCTGTTGAGGACGTAGACACGCCACCCGCCGGCGTCGTAGGCGTAGTAGCCCTTCGCGGGATCGCCCGCGGCCAAACCGAAGTAGCCGTAGTAGCCGGTCGCACCGGCTGTGCCGTAGTCGTGATTTCCGGGCGCTGGCCGCGTACGCGACTTGATCCCGGTGCGGCCCCAGCTCGGCCCGTAGCAGGTGTTGAACTCCGTCGTCGTCCCACTGCTATAGGCATTGTCGCCCAGCGTGAAGACCGACCCGGCGATCGAGTCCAGAAGGGTTGCCGTCGCTTCGTCGCCGGTCGAGCTGCACGAGGCGATGTCGCCGGCCCCGGCGAGGACGAAGGGCAGGGCGCCCGTCGGCGCCACGGTCGGGGTGGGAGCGGGTGTCGGTGGCAGTGTGGGCTGGGTCGTCGGCGGGGCCGTTGGTGCCTTGGTCGGCGTTGGCGTCGGTGTTCGCTTCGGGCCGTGACTCGCGGTCGGGGGCTTGGCGCCCGCGCCGTTGCTCGCAGCGATCGCGATCGGCGCGACCGCTACGACCAGGAGGGCGATGATCGCGATCGCGACGCGCTTCAAGCGTTCCGACATCTGCGTGCAGGCCCTCGGCTGGCGAGATGATCCGTGGCAGCGTCAGGGTAGCGCCGTCGATCGTCAACCCGCCGACGGTCCCAATCGCGATTCTCACGACCTTCTCAGGGACCGGCGATTTCATGAGCAGCATGAACGAGCAGCCACGGATGCACGGCGACGAGTCCGACCCATCCCTTGCCCCCGTGCCGACGACCACAGACAACCCCTTCCTCACCAGCGTCGAGCCGGCTCCTCCTCCCCGGCTCGATCTCCCGGTGACCGCGCAGGCACCCCGGCCGTCCCACATGGGCGGCCGGGGCCTCGCCGGCCTGCTCACCGTCAGCCTCACGTCGGCGGTCCTCGCCTCCGCGGGCACGGTGGCGATCCTCGGCGGCTCCCTCACTCGAACGCCCGCCGTGACGACGCCCACCGCCAATGGGCGGACGGTCACCACCGTCGAGTCCGGGCAGGACATCACGGCGGTGGTCGCTGCGGCTCGCGAGTCGGTCGTGACCATCACCGCCGACGGCGTCACGTCCAGCCGGTTCTCGCCGTTCTCGGTGCCGGTGACCGGCGTGGGGTCCGGCGTCATCCTCACCGCCGATGGGTACATCCTGACCAACCGCCACGTCGTCGACGGGAGCCAAAGCCTCACCGTCGCCCTGTCCGACGGGCGCGAGTTCCCGGCGACCATCGCCAAGATGTCCGACACCACGGATCTCGCACTCGTCAAGGTCGCGGCCACGGGCCTCCAGGCCGCATCCATCGGCGATTCCGCCGTGCTTCAGGTTGGCCAGACGGCGATCGCCATCGGCAGTCCGCTGGGCACCTATACCGAAACCGTCACGCGCGGCATCGTCTCCGGCCTCAACCGCCAGATCACGGTGACCAACGAGGCGACCCGACGGGAAACGACGCTGTCCGGCCTGATCCAGACGGACGCAGCCATCAACCCGGGTAACAGCGGCGGCCCGCTGCTGGACATCGGCGGCAACGTCATCGGCATCAACACTGCCGTGGCGACGAGCGCCGAGGGCCTGGGCTTCGCCATCCCGATCGGGGCGGCCGCGAGCCTGATCGGTCTCGCCCGCGGCAGCGTTTCCGCCTGACTCTTCGGGCCGCCCAGCCCAGCCAGCCAGCCAGGGAGGAACCATGCGTCTCAAGCTTCTCGCCATCGTCGTCCTGCTCGTGATCTCCGGCGGCGCGATCGCTGTGGCCATGGGTGGATTCGCTCCGGCAGCATCCAGCGCGTCCACCCTCCTGATGGCCGCCGCGTCCGTCGCGGACGTAACTGACGAGATCGCCGCGACGGGGTCCATCGAGGCCGCCAACACCTACGATCTCTCGTTCGGCTCGGCCACTGCCTCGACGACGGTCGCCTGGTCCGTGAAGGAGGTCAAGGTCGCGGTGGGCGATCGTGTAGCGGCCGGACAAGTGCTGGCAACGGCGGACACGACGAACCTCGACGCCCAGATCGCCGACGCCACGCGCGCCGCGAGCTCGGCGAGCATCCAGCTCAGCCAGGCGAGAACGGACCGCGCGGCAGCGACCACGACCGCCACCCGTCGCCAGACCCAGGTGAGCCTGTACAACGCCGAGACCGCGGACGCGCGCGCGAAGACGCTCCTCGCCGACCTCAAGGCACAACGCGCCCGCCCGACGATCGCCGCTCCAGTCGACGGGATCGTGACGGCAGTCGCGATCACTGCGGGGGCGAATGCCCCGGCCGGCGCCGCGATCTCCATGATCTCGGCCGGGCTGCGGGTCACGACGAACGTGGTCGAGAGCGACGTCGCGGCGATCAAGATCGGGCAGGAGGCGACGGTCACGGTCGTGGCGGTCGATGCGTCGCTGCGCGGCAAGGTCACCTCGATCGATCCGGTCGGGAGCGGCACGGGCTCCAACGGCGTCGTCTCGTTTGCCGTCAGGATCCAGCTTGATGCACCACCAGCGGGCCTGCGGCCGGGCATGACCGCCGACGTGACGATCGTGGCGGCAAGCGCGACCGGCGTCCTGTCGATCCCGTCGCGAGCGCTGTCTGGCACCGGCGGCGCGTACACGGTTCGAGTCGTCTCGGCGGACGGCACCGTCTCCGCGCGCCTGGTCCAGGTCGGCCTCGTCACGAGCTCCCTCACGGAGATCAAGTCCGGCCTCCAGGCCGGCGATCTGGTCGTTACTGGCACGAGCAGTGCGCAGAACGCGGCGACCAATCTGGGTGGTGGTGGCGGCGGCGTCGGCGGCGGGGGCGTGTTCCCGGGCGGTGGCGTGGTCCACGGCCGGACCGGGCAGTGAGCCTCCTGCGGCTGGATCAGATCGGCCGTACCTATGACATGGGCCACGTCCAGGTCGAGGCACTCCACGGCGTGTCCATGACCGTCGAGCGCGGCGAGATGGTGGCGATCCTGGGCCCGTCCGGCTCCGGGAAGACCACGATGATGAGCATCATCGGCTGCCTCGACCGACCCACGTCCGGGCGCTACGAGCTGGACGGCACCGACGTCGGCTCGCTCAACGACGCTGCGCTGGCCAGGATCCGCAGCCGGACCATCGGTTTCGTGTTCCAAAGCTACAACCTGCTGCCGGGTACGTCCGCGATGGACAACGTCGCCACCCCGCTGCTCTACCAGGGCGTGTCGCGGCGCGAGCGCCAGGCACGCGCAGCCGCGGCGCTGGAGCAGCTGGGGCTCGGGCACCGCCTTCGCCACGAGCCCTCTGAGCTCTCCGGCGGCGAACAGCAACGCGTTGCGCTCGCGCGCGCGTTGGTCACCAAGCCGGCGCTCGTCCTCGCCGACGAGCCGACGGGCAACCTCGCGCTCCACCAGGGCCAGGAGGTGCTCGCGCTCTTCCAGGATCTCCACGCGGCCGGCCACACGATCCTGCTGATCACCCACAATCCGGAGGTCGCGGCGATCGCGCAGCGGCAGGTCCATCTCCTGGACGGTGCTGTTGTCGACGCGGGGATCGCCGCGTGAGCGCGGTAGAGCTGGTCCGGCTTGCCCTGTCGCGCCTCCGCCGCGGCCGGGTTCGCGCGGCCCTCACGATGCTCGGCGTCATCATCGGCGTCGCCTCGGTTGTGGGCCTCGTGAGCGTGGGCCGGGGGACCACGGCGCGGATCACCCAGCAGCTGAGCAGTCTGGGCACGAACCTGCTCACGATCAACCCAGCCCGCGGGAGTGCCAACACCCTGACGCTCGACGATGCCGCCGCGATCGCCGGGCTCAGCGGGCTCGCCGCGGTGGCGCCCGAGATCCAGACGCAGAGGACCGTCGCCACCAGCACGACCAACACGACCACGACATCGGTGGTGGGCACGTCGGCCGACTACGCGACGGTGCGCGCCTTCGAGGTCTGGCAGGGGACCTTCCTGACACCCTTTGCCGTGGACCAGGGACTCCGCCAGGTCGTCCTCGGCGCAACCGTCGCGACGGCCCTTGGCCTCGGCGCTGACGCCATCGGCGGCCAGGTCAACATCAGCGGTCTCCCGTTCCAGGTGATCGGGATCCTGCAGCCCAAGGGGGGCGCGGGCTCCAACGACCCCGACAACCAGGTGCTGGTGCCTCTCGGCGTGGTCCGCAAGTACTACGTCGGCGGGACCGGGGTCCAATCCATCGGAATCAGCGTCGCGAACGCTACAGGCATGCAGGCCGCGCGCGACTCGATCTCCGAGCTCCTCCGGGTGCGCCACGGTCTCGCAGCCGGTGCTACCGATGACTTCTCGATCTTCGACCAGACGCAGCTGCTCCAGGCCGCCTCGTCGATCAGCGGGACGTTGACGCTGCTCCTGGGTGGGATCGCCTCCATCGCCCTGATCGTCGGCGGCATCGGGATCATGAACATCATGCTCGTGTCGGTCCGCGAGCGGACCCGCGAGATCGGCATCCGGAAGGCGCTCGGCGCCCGGGGCCGCGACATCCTCAGCCAATTCCTCATCGAGGCGCTGACGCTGTCGCTGATCGGTGGCCTGATCGGCGTCCTCGCCGGGATCGTCGTCTCCGCCATCATCGGCCGAATTGCCGGCTGGGGCTTCATCTTCGACCCAGCCACGATCGCCGTCGCCACCGTCTTCAGCCTGGCGGTGGGCATCGTCTTTGGCGTGTGGCCCGCCAGGCAGGCGGCGCGCCTCGATCCCGTCAACGCCCTCAGGTACGAGTGAAGGAGCCAATCGTGGACCAGGATCCTCCGACCCAGCCTGCGCCGGTGTACGCACCGGAGCCGGCGTCGACACCAATCCTCGATTCGAACCCGACTCCGCCCGGGGCGGCGAGCTCGCCTATGGCCAGCTCAGCTGCGCTCACGCCGCCCCGTCGCACGGCACCGAGTGCGCGCCTTCTGAATCTGCTGCTGGGCGGTGCCCTGGTCCTGGCGATCGCCGGCGTCTCGTTCGCTGCCGGCCGGTTCACGGCCCCGGCCGCGATCGCCGGGTCTGGCAACTTCCCCGGGGGACAGGGATTCAACGGCAACGGCGCTCACACCGGCAACGGGGCCGCCGAGTCCAACCGACCCGGCGGCGGCCTGTTCGGGGCCGGCGGCGGGACCACGATCGAGGGCACCGTGGACTCCATCACTGCCACCACGCTGAGCCTGAAGCTGGCGTCCGGCCAGACCATCCAGATCGCCATCGAACCGGGCACCACCTACCATGCTCAGGCAAGTGCAAGCTCCAGCGACGTCGCGAGCGGGGGCAAGGTTCTCGTGCGGGTCAACCTCCGGCCACAGAACGGCACCACCACGGTGAACGGTCCGAGCGCCAGCGACATCACGGTCGTTCCCTAGTCCACGGGCGCACGAGTACCGATGCACCTCCTCCTCGTCGAGGACGACCCGCGCCTGCAACGCGTCCTGCGCCGGCTGCTGGAGGACGATCGCCACATCGTGGAGGTCGCGCCCGACGGGCGGACGGCGCTCGAGCTCGCAGAGGCGACCGCCGGCATCGAGTCCGTGATCCTGGACCTGGGCCTGCCGGACATGTCCGGCCTCGACGTTGCAAGGCGGCTCCGCAAGGACGGGCGCGAACTGACCATCCTGATGCTGACCGCCCGGGACACCGTCAACGATCGGGTCGTTGGCCTCGACGCGGGCGCCGACGACTATCTCGTCAAGCCATTCGCCTACGAGGAGCTGTCCGCGCGGCTGCGCGCGCTTGCGCGTCGTGCTGAGTCCGGGGTGCGCCGGGCGGATCCGGTGCTGGCTGCCGGCCCGATCGCACTGGACGAGCGCAGCCGGCGCGTCACGGTGAAGGGCAAGCCGGTGGAGCTCAGTCCGCGGGAGTTCTCGCTGCTGGAGTGCTTCCTCCGCCATCCAGGCCAGTCGCTCACGCGCGACCAGCTCCTGGATCATGCCTGGCCGTTCTCGGTCGCAGTCACCCCGAACGCGGTGGACGCCTACGTGCACTACCTGCGCACCAAGCTCGGTGACGCGGGTCGCTGGATCGAGACGGTCCGCGGAGTGGGCTATCGGCTGGCCGATGGCTGATCAGGCCGAGTCGATCGACGCAGCTGAGCGCGGCGCCTCGGAGGCCGACGCGCGCCTCATGCGCGGCGTGCGCTGGCGTCTCGTGGCCTGGAGCGGTGGGTCCACCCTGCTCGTCCTCATGGTCCTCGGCCTCGCGCTGTACCTGAGCGTCGCGTCGTCCCTGCAGGTGACGGCTGTCGCGAATCTCGATGAGCGCGCCACGACCATCATCAACTTCAACAATGGGCAACGTCCCAATGGCGACGACGACCCGACCGCGTTCATCTTCGGCGACAGCACCTTCGCGATCGTCATCCGGCAGGACGGGTCCGCAGCGGGGCCACGGGGCTTCCCGATCCCCGCAGGCATGCCCGACACCGCGGCCGCGGCGGCGGCGACCGTCGCAGGTCGGGACCTGCGCCTTTCGACGATCACCATCCACTCGCCGGGCGGGCAGGCCGTGTCGGTGCCGGTGCGGCAGTTGACGGTCACCGCACGGTCCGCGTCGGAGCCCTACTTCGTCCAGGTGGTTCAGGACCGAAGCGCGGAGGTCCACACGCTCGAGAGCCTCGTGCTCGTGCTCGTCCTCGGCGGCCTGGTCGTGGTCCTCGTGGCCGTTGGATTCGGCGCCTTCTATGCCAGCCGCGCGCTGGTGCCGATCCGTGACTCGCTGGCTGGGCAGCGCACAGCCCTCCGTCGCCAGCGTGAGTTCGCCGCGGACGCCAGCCACGAGCTGCGCACGCCGCTGACCGTCATCCGGGCATCCGTGGAGCACCTCCGCCGCCACGCCGACGAGCCCGTGGCCCAGGTTGGCGATGCGCTCGTCGACATCGATGCCGAGGTGGAGCACCTGACGACGCTGGTAGATGAGCTGCTGCTACTTGCCCGCTCCGATTCCGGTGCGGTCAGCCTGGATCGCGTCCCGCTGCACCTGGACGACGTTGCCGCGGACGCGACGGCGGCGCTGGCTCAACCCGCGGCGGCCGCGGGAGTGCGGCTCGAGGTGGACCCGGCGCCGACGGCGACCGTCGGCGACCCGGTGCGTCTGCGCCAGCTGGTGACGATCCTCGTCGACAATGCGATCCGGCACAGCCCCCGCGGCGGCGCGGTGCGGGTAGTCATCCGGCCGCTGTCCGCCGCCGGCGGCGCGACCCTCGCGGTCGAGGATGCCGGGCCGGGCGTCGCGCCGGAGGACCGGCTGCGGGTCTTCGACCGCTTCTGGCGAGCGCCCGGCGCGCCGGCCGGCGGGACCGGCCTGGGCCTCGCGATCGCCAAGTGGATTGCCGAGAACCACGATGGCTCCATCGCGGTGGACCAGTCCGAGGCGGGCGGAGCACGCTTCGAGGTGCGGCTGCCGGGCGTCAAGGCGGACTCAACTCAGGAAGCGGGTTCGTGATCGCGCGCCGACGCTCGCCGATTCTCCTCGGCCTTGCCGGCCTCGTCGTCCTCGCCGTGCTGGCGGGCGCGGCCGGCCTCGCGTTCCTGTTCCTGCGCGGCGCGCCGCCGGCCGCGGTAGGGCTCAACTCGGCCTCGCCGGCCGCAAGCGCACCCGCACCGAGCGGCGGAACCGTGCCGATCGCGACCGGCCCGGTGGCAACGGGTCCGGCGCCCACGCCGGGAGCCGGTGGGCTGGACGGCACCTGGACCGTCGACACGACGATTGGCTCGTTCTCGGACTTCTCCTCGTCGTTCGTCGGCTACCGGGTGAACGAGACGTTCGCCGACAACCGGGCGAACACCGCGGTCGGTCGGACGCCGGTCGTGAGCGGAACGCTCGTGCTCGCAGACACGCGGATCACCAGCGTGGAGATCACCGCGGACCTCACCCGCCTCCAGAGCGACGACAATCGCCGGGACGGTCGGCTGCGCGACCAGGCGATCGAGACGAACACATTCCCGCAGGCGACATTCCGCCTTTCGACGCCCATCGACCTCGGCGTGGTGCCAGTGGACGGCGCCACGATCACCGCGACCGCCATTGGCGAGCTGACGCTCCACGGCGTCACGCGAACCGTGACCGTGCCGATCGAGGCGCGGTTGTCCGGCGACCTCGTCACGGTCACCGGTTCCATCACGATCCAGTTCTCGGACTATTCGATCCAGCGGCCAACGTCGTTCCTCGTCCTGTCGATCGAGGACCGCGGGGTCATGGAGCTGCAGCTCCATTTCCGCCGGGGCTGAGGTCCGCCTCGGACCTTCAAGGGTCTGGAGTGGTTTGCGGTGGTGCCGGCGCGCACCGAGCGCGTGTCGGTCCGGTGCTCGGAAGGGCGGTCCGGTGTCGATCGGGTGCCTGCGACGCCGCATGCGGTAGCCCGGAAGTACGCCTTCCGCGACCGGACCTCCGATGAGACAAGGTCGGGCACCGAACTCATCGTCCGGCTCCGGGCCGGGAATCACCGAAGGGGGAACATGTCCGCCGCGCGTCCGCATCGATTGACCCTGGTCACGGCCATCATGGGCCTGGCCCTGCTCCTCCCGTCTGCAACCTTCGCGGCTGGATCCACGCGGACCCTGTCGGGCACGCTCGTCGTCGCCCATGGCGAGCGCATCACCGCCAGCGGTGCGTCCGAGCCCGTCTGGTATGACACCCTCGTCACGGCATCGGGCAAGGTCTCCCTCTCGTTCAAGGGCGCGCGCCCGGAGGGCTTCTTCAACGGGGCGAAGGTGCGCGTGACCGGCACGATGGTCGGCGGCAACCTCGCGGTCGGCGGCAACAAGGCCGACGCCTCGGTCCAGACCGTGGCGGCCGCCTCGACCGGCGCCAAGAAGCTGGCAGTCCTGCTCCTCAAGTTCGCGGACACGGATCCCGAGCCATATACCGTGGCGCAGGCGCAGGGTGTGATCTTCGGCAACTCGAACAGCGTGGCCAACTACTTCGCCGAGGAGTCGTACGGCCAGATGACCGTGACCGGCGACGTGTTCGGCTATTTCGTGATCTCCGTCAACACGGCCGCCTGCGACTACACCGATGTCGGCAACAAGGCGCGAGCGGCCGCCGCCGCCGCCGGCATCGACCTCAGCACGTACACGCAGATCCAGTACGTCCACAACGCGCTGCCATGCGGCTGGTCCGGCCTCGCCTACGTGCCCGGCCGCGACTCGTGGCTCAACCAGGCCCTCGGCCTGCGCGTCTCCGCCCACGAGCTCAGCCACAACTACGGCGTCCATCACGCGAGCACCATGTCGTGCACCGTCGGCGGTGTCCGGGTGACCCTGTCGGCGAACGCCGCGGATTGCACCTCGAGCGAGTACGGCGATCCGTTCTCGGTCATGGGCTCGGCTTCGACCCGCCACACCCACAGCCAGCAGCTGGCCAGCATGGGCTGGATCACCGGCGGCAACCTCCAGACGATCACGACCGGCGGCAACTACACGATTGGCGCGGCCGAGAACGTGAACGCAAGCGCACCGCGCGGCGTGCGCGTCCCGCGAGGGAACGGCACCTGGTTCTACCTGGAGCTGCGACAGCCCTTCGGCACGCAGTTCGACAACTTCGGCGGGTCGGACCCGGCAGTGACCGGCGTGGCCATCCGAATCTCGTACGACTGGACGACGATCGTCCAGTCACAGCTGCTGGACACCACGCCGGCGACGAGCACCTACGCCGACGCGCCGCTCCAGCCGGGCAACAGCTTCTTCGATCCACTCAGCGGCGTGACGATCACGACGGTCTCGGTGACCGGCGGCGTCGCGACCGTCAACGTCTCGTGGGGCCCTGACTCGATCGCGCCCTCGACTCCTGGGAGCCCCCAGGTTGCCGCCACCGGCGCCTCGACAGCCCGATTCACATGGACCGCCTCGACCGATAACCTCGCGGTCGCCGGGTACAACGTGTATCGCGACGGCAACCTGCTCGGGACCACCACCTCGACGCAATGGAACGACACGGGCCTCGTGCCCCTGACCTCGTACAACTACAGCGTCGTCGCGTTCGATGCCGTGCCGAACACCTCCGGCGCGGCGACGAAGAGCTTCCTCATGCCGCAGCCCGACACCACGAAGCCGACGGCACCGGGCCTCACCGGGGCATACACGAAGTCGAAGACCTCGCTCTCGTGGTCGGCCTCGATCGATGCCGGCGGCGTGACGAGCTACCGGATCTACCGGGACGGCACCCTCGTCGCGACCGTGGCCGGCACGGTCCTGGCGTGGAGCGAGGCGCGCCAGCGCCTTGCGGCGAGCTACTACGTGGTCGCGTACGACGCGGCAGGCAACTTCAGCCCCAACTCGAACACGTACACGGCGCCCAAGAAATAGAGGTCATGGCGATTTCGCGTTGAAACCCTCGAGCGGGCCGCACGCCGTGCGGCCCGCTCGTCGATTCGGGGTCATCACGATGCAGGGCAGGCAGGCAGCGTGGACGTGAGGCTTCGCGCGTTCCCGTCGAGGGACCGCGAGTTCGTCGCGTTCGCGCAGGCAGCGGTGGCGGTGCTTCCCGAGCCGGCCACCCCCGCCACGCTCCAGCAAGCCCTCCGGGTCCGCTACCCCGCCGCGGTCGTCACCCAGCAGGCCGAGCTTGCTCGCCACGGTAGCGGCCCCGTCGTCTGGTACGCGTACCGGACCGCCGCCGCGTGGGGCGAGTTCAAGGCGAACGGATCGCTCGCGTCCACGCTTCGGTTCAACTACGCCGACGGGCGGCCCCGGGAGCTGGCGTACGACCTCGTCGCCAACGCGGACGGGCCGGGCAGGCATCGGCTGACCGTGCGGGTCATCGAGGGCGGGTAGCCCCAGGCAGCCGTCGGCACGGTACAGTCGGCGGGCGATGGCTGAGGAGCGGTTCGACTTCGTGATCGTTGGCGGCGGCTCTGCCGGCTGCGTGCTCGCGAATCGCCTGACTGAAGACCCCGGAACGCGGGTGCTGATGCTGGAGGCGGGGCGCCCGGACTGGCGGTTCGACGTGTTCCTGCACATGCCGGCGGCGCTCGCATTCCCGATCGGCAGCCCGCTGTACGACTGGGGCTACCGATCCGAGCCGGAGCCGCACCTCCACGACCGTCGCGTCTACCACGCGCGCGGCAAGGTCCTGGGTGGGTCGTCGTCGGTCAACGGCATGATCTTCCAGCGCGGCAACCCGCTCGACTACGAGCGCTGGGCGACGGTCCCCGGCATGGCCGATTGGGACTACGCCCACTGCCTGCCCTACTTCAAGCGCATGGAGACCTGCCTCGCGGCCGCGCCGGACGACCCGTGGCGAGGCAGGAGCGGGCCCCTGATCCTGGAGCGCGGCCCGGCATCGAGTCCGCTCTTCGGCGCCTTCTTCGAGGCCGTCCAGGAGGCCGGCTACGCCCTCACAGAGGACGTCAACGGCTTCCGCCAGGAGGGATTCGCGGCGTTCGACCGCAACATCCACCGCGGCCGTCGGCTGTCGGCCGCCACCGCCTACCTCCGGCCGGCGATGCGTCGACGGAATCTCGAGGTGCGGACGTCCGCCTTCGTCACCTCGATCAGCTTCGATGGGCGGCGAGCAACGGGCGTGGAGTACCGCACGGGCGGGGGCCACCACCGCGTGCATGCCGGCGAGGTCATCCTCGCGGGCGGAGCGATCAACACGCCCCAGCTGCTGCAGCTCTCGGGGGTGGGGGAGCGCGAGCACCTGGGCGGGCTTGGCATCGAGCCCGTGCACGAGCTGCGGGGCGTTGGGCGCAACCTGCAGGACCACCTGGAGGTCTACGTCCAGCATGCGAGTCGCGAGCCGGTCTCCATGCAGCCGCACGCCACCCAGACGTGGCGCCGGCCGTGGATCGGGTTCCAGTGGCTGTTCTTCCGGCGTGGTCCCGGGGCCACGAACCACTTCGAGGCCGGCGGCTTCGTCCGGGGTGACGAGGACGTGGCCTATCCCAACCTGATGTTCCACTTCCTGCCGCTGGCCATCCGGTACGACGGCACCGCCCCCGCGGGTGGCCACGGCTACCAGGTCCACGTGGGGCCGATGTACTCGGACGCACGAGGGACGGTCCGCATCCGCTCCACGGATCCGAGCGTCCACCCCGCCCTCGTCTTCAACTACCTCTCCACGGACCAGGACCGGCGCGAGTGGGTGGAGGCGATCACCGTCGCGCGGCACATCCTCGGTCAGCCCGCCTTCGCGCGCTACGACGCCGGCGAGGTCTCACCAGGCCCGTCCGTGGCCACCGACGAGCAGATCCTCGACTGGGTGGGCCACGACGGCGAGACGGCCCTGCATCCCTCGTGCACGGCCCGCATGGGCACGGATGACGATGCCGTGGTGGACCCCACGACCATGCGCGTCCATGGCATCGACGGGCTCCGCGTCGTCGATGCGTCGGTGTTCCCGTACGTCACGAACGCGAACATCTACGCGCCGGTGATGATGGTCGCCGAGAAGGCCGCGGACCTGATTCGCGGCAGCACCCCGCTGCCGCCCGAACCACTGCCCTTCTACCGACACCAGCCGGGATCCTGACCCCCGCATCGAGGGCCCCGGCCGGCGGTGCCGTCAGGCGCTCTTGCGCTTCCTGCCGCCACCCCGGCCACCGGGGATGGGTCCACGACTCAGGTAGATCGCACCATTGCGAACTCCGAGGTTCACGGCGCTGCCACTGGACCTGATCTGCTTCGCAATCGCGAGGCGAATATTCGGCAGCTTCTCGTTGTCTTCCAGCTCCACTTTCTTGATCGCGGATGCAGGTCCGGCGCCCAGCTCGTTGAGCGTCTTCTCGATCAATTGCTCACGCCGTTTGATAGCAAGCTGTCGAGGGGTGAGCGCACGAGGCGTGCGGGGCTTTGGTGCAAGCTCTTCCGGTTTGGCGTCGCGTACGCGTACCACGTGGGGGGCCTCCTGAAACAGTGCATGCGCGCGAACGAGTCGCAAAGGAGAACGCGCGAACACTGTAACGAATGACGCGGCGAATTACCAAGAATCGAGCGCGAATGCGCTGGAATTCCGGTCGTTCAGCCGATCATCTGGCGGAGCGCGAAGATGACATTTGCGGGTCGTTCGGCGAGGCGGCGCATGTACCATGGGTACCACGCTTCGCCATACGCGATGAGGTCGCGGACGAGGTAGCCCTCCTTCGCCAGGCGTCGCTGCTGGTCCATCCGGATGCCATAGAGCATCTCCACCTCGACGCTCGTCCTGGGCAGGCCCATCGCTTTGGCGTGCTGCGCGATCTGCTCGATGAGCCGCACGTCGTGGGTCCCGAGCCCAAGGCGGACCTTGTGTCCCGCGCGCATTCCCTCGAGCAGCGCCACCGCGAGCCCGACGTAGTTGGCATCGACGTCGTGCTTGGTCTGGTACGCGATCGTCGCCGGCTCCGCGTATGCGCCCTTCACGAGGCGGATCTGTGGATCGAGTGGCATCAGCCGCTGGATGTCCGCGGCGGTCCGGTGGAGGTACGCCTGGAGGCACAGGCCGGTATTCGGGTGCGCCGCCTTGAGGCGCTCGTAGAAGGCGACGGTGCCCTCGGCGTAGGCGCTGCCCTCCATGTCCACCCAGAAGGTCTTGCCGTACTCGGCGGCCTTCTCGGCCAGCCGGCTCGCGTGGGCGAGCGTGCGCTCCACGTCCAGGTCGAAGCCGAGCTGCGTGAGCTTCACGCTCACCTCGCCGTCGAGGTCGCGGGCGCGGATATCGCCCATGAGCCCGATGTAGTGCTCGGCGACCTCGTCGCCCTCCTCGAGCCTGGTGATGTTTTCGCCGAGCCGCGTGAACATGCTGGTGATGCCGTCGGCGCGGAAGGCGACCCCGGCATCGAGCGCGCTGCCCTCGTCCGTGCCCGGCATGAACCGGCGGATTGCGCGCTTCGCGAACCACAGCTTCGGCAGCCGATTGCGAAGCCAGGCGTTGCGGGCCATCCAGAGGAGGAGCTTTCGCATCATGCGCAGACTAGCGCGCTCGTGCCGTCATCGGGGCAGGCCGATCGGCCGCATTCGGGAGGGCCGCTCGGCCGCATTGCCGGGTCCGGGCGTTGCCGTCGCGGCTACGATGCCCGCATGGCTGGCAACCTGACCCGGACCGCGGGTGCCGTCGTCGTCGGCGGCGGCGTGATGGGCGTGAGCACGGCCTATCACCTCGCCGCGGCGGGCGTGCGCGACGTCCTGCTGCTGGAGCGCGAGGCCGGCCTGGGCCTCGGCTCCACCGGTCGCTGCGCCGGCGGCTTCCGGCACCAGTTCTCGAGCGAGATCAACGTCCGGCTGTCGCTCGAGAGCATCCGCATGATCCGGTCATTCAGCGAGGTGCACGGCCTGCCGCTCGACGTGCACGTGGACGGCTACCTGTTCCTGTGCCGGGATGCGGCAACGTGGGCCGCGTACCGCGCGGACGCGGAGATGCAGCGGCGGCTCGGCGCGCGGGTTGACCTGCTGGACGCGGCCGGGGCGGTGGAGCTCATCCCCGGACTCGCCGCGGACGGCATCGTCGGGGCGACGTTCGGCCCGGACGACGGGATCGCGGATCCCTCGGGGCTCACGAACGGCTACGCGACCGCGGCACGCCGCGCCGGCGCGACGATCCGGACCGGGGTCACGGTCACCGGGATCGCGGCCTCGGCGGACGGCGGGCGGGTCCTCGGCGTCGAGACAAAGGAGGGCCGGATCGAGGCACCCCTCGTCGTGCTCGCGGCCGGCGTCTGGAGTCCGGCCATCGCGCGGACGGTCGGCCTGGACGTGCCGGTGCAGCCCTATCCGCGCCAGCTCGTCCAGACCACCGATTTCGCGGGTCGTCCGGCTCGCCGAACGCTGGTCATCGAGACGTCCACGATGTTCTTCTTCCACCGCGAGGGGAGCGGGATCCTGATGGGCATCCCGCCCGCGGGTGCGGGGCCCACGTTCGACACGTCGCCCGACGACCGGTTCGTGGCCGAGGAGCTCCTCCCGGCGGCGATCCGGCTGCTGCCGGCGGTCGAGGCCGCCGGTCTCGCCACCACCTGGGTGGGCCTGTACGAGATGACGCCTGATCACCACCCGGTCGTCGGTCCGGTAGATGGGCTGGAGGGGCTGCTCGTTGCGACGGGCTTCAGCGGCCACGGCTTCCAGCACGGGCCGGTCGTGGGCAAGCTCCTCGCCGAGGTGGCCGTCACGGGGCGTGCCACCACGATCGACATCGGGGTGCTGCGGCCCGAGCGGTTCTCCCGCGGCGAGCTCATCCCGGAGTCGCATGTCGTCTGAGGCGCGATACTTGACCGGCGATCCCGGCACCGCAGTGCCCGACTGCCGCACCGAGGGTGATCAGTGAGCGCAGAGACGAACCAACCCGGCCAGGCGACCCGCCGCGAGACCGATTCGATGGGCGCGATCGAGGTCCCGGCCGACCACTACTGGGCCGCGCAGACGCAGCGATCGCTGCACCACTTCGCCATCGGCCGCGATCGGATGCCGGACCGGATCATCCGGGCCTTCGGGCTGCTCAAGCAGGCGGCCGCCGACGTCAACGCCGAGCTTGGGCTCATCTCCGCCGAGCAGCGCGACCGGATCGTCGCGGCGGCCCGCGAGGTATCCGAGGGCCGGCTCGGGGGCGAGTTCCCACTGCGCGTCTGGCAGACCGGCTCCGGCACCCAGTCGAACATGAACGTGAACGAGGTCATCGCCGGGCGGGCCAACGAGGTCGCCACGGGCGTGCGGGGCGGCAAGGCGCCGATCCACCCGAACGACCACGTCAACCGCAGCCAGTCCAGCAACGACACGTTCCCGACGGCGCTGCACATGGCCGTCGCGATGGCGCTGGTGGAGGACCTCGTGCCGTCGGTGCGGGCGCTGCGAGACGCGCTCGACGCGAAGCGTGACGAGTTCGACGACGTCGTGAAGATCGGCCGGACCCATCTCCAGGATGCCGTGCCGCTCACCCTGGGCCAGGAGTTCAGCGGCTACGTCGCGCAGCTCGACGGCGGGCTGGGCCGGATCGCGGCGACGCTCCCGGGCCTGTACGAGATCGCCCTCGGCGGCACGGCCGTCGGGACCGGGATCAACAGCCACCCGGACTTCGCCGTGAAGGTCGCGGCGCGGATCGCCGAGCTGACCGGGCTGCCGTTCGTGACCGCGCCGAACAAGTTCGCCGCCCTCGCCGGCCAGGAGGCGACGGTGTTCGCCTCCGGTGCACTGCGGACGCTCGCCACGAGCCTCATGAAGATCGCCAACGACATCCGCTGGCTGGCATCGGGGCCGCGTGCGGGCATCGGCGAGCTGCGCCTGCCAGAGAACGAGCCCGGCTCGTCGATCATGCCCGGCAAGGTGAACCCAACCC
The DNA here is from genome assembly GCA_016191395.1 of Chloroflexota bacterium. Classification (GTDB taxonomy): domain Bacteria; phylum Chloroflexota; class Limnocylindria; order Limnocylindrales; family CSP1-4; genus UBA5189. Next base: position 109,700 of record JACPOS010000015.1, on the reverse strand, counting down.
AGAGCGAGGCGCTGACCATGGTCTGCGTGCAGGTCATGGGCTACGACGCCGCCATCGGGATCGCCGGTTCGCAGGGCAACTTCGAGCTCAACGTCTTCAAGCCGATCATAGCCAACGACCTGCTCCATGCGATCGAGCTCCTGACCGATTCCTGTCGCAGCTTCCGCGAGCATTGCGTGGAGGGCCTCGAGGCTGATCGGGGGCGAATCGAGGAACACGTCGCGAACTCGCTCATGCTCGTTACGGCGCTGACACCCCGGATCGGCTATGACAAGGCTGCCGAGATCGCCAAGAAGGCACACCACGAGGGGACGACGCTTCGCGCCGCTGCCCTCACGCTCGGCTATCTCGACGAAGCCGAGTTCGACACGCTCATGCGGCCGGAGGCGATGACCCGCCCCTCCGCGTGATGCAGGAGGGAGATCCCAATGCGCTGGAGACCATCGAGCACCACCCAGGTCGAGGACCGCCGCGGCGACGGGGGCCTGGGCGGTGGCCTGGGCGGCATGCGCATGGGCGGCCTCGGCGGCGGAGGAATCCCGCTTCCGGTCGGCGGCGGCCTGGGCGGGATCGTCCTCGTGATCATCGTGATCGTGGTCATGAACCTCGTGGGCGGCGGCGCCGGCACCACCACCGGCAGTCTCCAGGGCGCGCCGGGCGGCGCGATCGCGTCGCTCGCTCCGGGTGACGACCAGGGCCAGTTCATCAACGCCGTCACCGTGGACGTACAGACGTTCTGGGGTGACGAGTTCGCCGCCGCCGGCAAGAGCTACCCGCAGACCGTCCTCGTGCTGTTCACCGGCTCCACCCAGTCCGGCTGCGGCGTCGCGTCCTCGCGGACGGGGCCGTTCTACTGCCCATCGGACCAGAAGGTCTACCTCGACGGCGCGTTCTTCGACGAGCTCCACACGCGCTTCGGCGCGCCCGGGGACTTCGCGGAGGCGTACGTCATCGCCCACGAGTTCGGCCACCATGTCCAGGACGTCCTCGGGACCATGGACCAGGTGGCACAGAAGCAGCAGGCCGGGCAGGACCCCGGCGGCGCGAACGGGCTGTCCGTGCGGCTGGAGCTGCAGGCGGACTGCTTCGCGGGTGTCTGGGCGAGCTCCATCTGGGCATCGCCCGACCAGGCGAACGTCGAATCGATCACCGATGCGGACGTCAAGGAAGCGCTCGGGGCCGCGCAGTCGGTCGGCGACGATCGCATCCAGCAGCAGGCGACGGGAACGATCAACAAGGAGTCGTGGACCCACGGCTCCGCCGAGCAGCGGGCCACCTGGTTCAACACCGGGTTCAAGAACGGCACGATCGACGGCTGCGACACGTTCTCGGGGGCGACGCTGTAGCGCTGGTTCCCGGCGGTTCGCGGCCTAGCGCCTGGGCGGCAGCGTCGCGGTGTAGTCCAGGGCCTCGCGGACCCAGGCGTCGACGAGGGCGTCGTCCGCGAGGATCGCATCCGACATCGCGACGTAGCCCTTCATCCCGCGGCCGGGCATGACCTCGAACGGGCGTCCCTCGCCCGACGCAAGGACCGCGGCGAGGCGATCCGGCGGGAGCCGGACCCACCACCACGTCGAGAACAGGCCGCTCGCCATGTTGCCGCCGACCCACGCGCACGGGTAGCCGAACATGGGCCGTCGCGTCGTGTCCGGGCCGCCGACGCGATCCAGCGCCGACGCGAACCTCTCGACGAGCTCGGGCGGCGACTTCTCGAACCTGGGCATGGCAGCCATCGCGCCCGACGATACGCCTCAGCGCCGGGACAGGTCGCGAGCGAGGTCGCGAGGGGCGACCCTGGGGCCATAGCGAGGCGGCGTGATCCCGGACCGCTCGATCAGCCGGATCACGCGCGCTCGATGGCCGGCCCACGGTGCCAGCAGCTCCAGCATCCGCTCATCGGTGCCGCGCGGCGCGCGCGTGAGTGCGAACGCGACGACGTTCGACAGGTGCGCATCGGCCACGCTCACCGCGTCCGGGTCGCCGAGCGCGCGAACCGTCACCTCTGCGGCGGTCCACGGACCGATCCCCTGGTGGGCCTGGAGCGCGGCCGCCAGCGCCGCCGCACCCGCGCCGCCGCCACCCGGCAGGCGCGCGGCTCCCGCGAGGGCCTCCAGGCGACCGGCCTCGCGCGCAATCCGCCGCAGGAGCGTGCCGCGGCGAGGCTCGATCCCGAGGCCGGTCAGCGTCCACGAGGGGAGCGCGGCCACCGTCGCGGGCGTGGGCGGGAGCAGCAGGCCGTGCGGGCCCGGGGCCGCCGAACCGTGCGCACGGACCAGCCGGCGGAAGTTGCGCCAGGCCTCCGTCCCGGTGATTCGCTGCTCGAGCATCGCCGGCAGGAGCGCCTCCCACACGGCGCCGGTCCGGCCCAGGCGCACGCGGCCAAGCCGGCGGGCGAGTCCGGCGACCACGGGATGCAGGCTCGGATCGAAGCCCGTGTCGTCGTCGTCCAGGCCGAGGGCGGCCGGCAGCCCGTCCAGCAGCCGGGCCGCGCCGGGACCCCAGGCCCAGGCATCGACCGACGCGCCGGTCGACCGGATCTCGATGGAAGCCGGACCGTCCACCGTGACGGAGGCGCGGGCCGCCGATCCCGCCGAGACCCGGATCGTGGGGTCGCCTGCGCCGCGGACAAGCGGACCCAGCACCGATCGGAGATCCAGCGGCTCCGGGAGCCGCATCGAACGCGTCGTCGCCGTGCCCCGGGCCTCGAGGGCGTCCGTCACGGGACTGCGATCATGCTGTGACGTGCTCGCACGCGGTCGCGCCAGCCCACCGCAAGCCCACCTGGGGTATGGTGGACCCAGACGTGCGACTCCCCAGAGTCGTCGCGCGTGCTGCGCTCATTGCGGCACTCGCCTCGGTCGTCGTCCCCGGGCTGGCCGGTTCGCGCATTCCAGGCGCGCCGGCTGCCATCGATCCTTCGGCCTTCCAGGCTGTCGGGCTCGGTTGGTCGGAGACGTCGATGACGATTCCACAGCTCGATCCAGACCTCGCGTCCACCGGCCGCCTCGATGCCGCCGCGATCTTGAGCGAACCGCGCCCGATCGCGGGGATTCCGCTGGACCGCCCGGTCGTCGACCTCCCCGCGAACGCCCCGACGGTGCAGATCCTGTGGCGCCTGGACAACAACATCAGCTGGTACGGGCCAGGCTTCTACGGCCGCAGCGGCGCGTGCGGCATGGTCCCGGGCGGGATCCAGCCGGACACCGTCGGCGTCGCGCACCGGACGCTGCCGTGCGGCACGAAGGTGACGTTCCGGTACAACGGCCGAACGGTCACGACGATGGTCATCGACCGCGGACCGTACGTTGCCGGCAGGACGTGGGACATGACCCGCGGGCTGTGCACGCTCCTGCGCCACTGCTTCACGGGCGGCGGGGTGTACTGGAAGCTCGGCTGACCCCGAGGGGCGCCAGGCCGAAGCCCGGCGTATGCTCGGAAGCGTGGACCGCTGGCGCACGATCATCGAGCCGTTCCGGATCCACTCCGTCGAGCCGATCCGGCTGACCACGGTCGAGCAGCGCGACGCGGCGCTCGAGACGGCCGGGTACAACCTGTTCAACCTCCACGCCGATGACGTCCTGATCGATCTCCTGACCGATTCTGGCACCGGCGCGATGAGCCGCGACCAGTGGGCCGCGATCCAGCACGGCGACGAGAGCTACGCCGGCTCGCCGTCGTGGTTCGCCTTCCTCGAGAGCGTGCAGGCGCTGTTCCCGTTCAAGCACGTCATCCCCACCCATCAGGGACGCGCGGCGGAGAAGATCCTGTTCAGCGTCGTCGGCGGGCCAGGCAGGGTCGTGCCCAACAACACCCATTTCGACACGACCCGGGCGAACGTGGAGGCCAGCGGCGCGACGGCCGTCGACCTCGTCATTCCAGAGGGCCGCGACCCCGGGTACATCCACCCGTTCAAGGGCAACATGGACGTCGCGGCGCTCGATCGCTTCCTCGATGAGCACGCCGGGAACGTGCCGATCGTGTTCGTGACGGTCACCAACAACTCGGGTGGCGGCCAGCCGGTGTCGCTGGAGAACCTGCGCGCGGTGCGGGCGGTGTGCGACCGCCATTCGGTGCCGCTCTTCCTGGACGCCTGCCGATTTGCCGAGAACGCGTGGTTCATCAAGCTGCGCGAGCCGGGCCAGGCCGATCGATCGATCCCCGACATCGTTCGCGAGATGGCCTCGCTCGCCGACGGCATGACGATGTCGGCGAAGAAGGACGGCCTCGCGAACATCGGGGGCTGGCTGGCGGTGAACGACGACGCGCTCGCGGAGCAGTGCCGGAACCTGCTGATCCTCACCGAGGGCTTCGTCACCTACGGTGGCCTGGCCGGTCGCGACCTGGAGGCGATCGCCCAGGGCCTCCGCGAGGTCGTGGACGAGGACTACCTGCGCTACCGCGTGCGCTCCACGGCGTATCTCGGCGAGGCGCTGGATGCGGCCGGCGTGCCGCTGGTCAAGCCCTTCGGCGGGCACGCGATCTACCTCGACGCCCGCGCCCTCCTGCCGCACATCCCGCCGCTGGAGTACCCGGGGCAGGCGCTCGCGATCGCGCTCTACCGGGAGGGTGGGATCCGGGGCTGCGAGATCGGGACGGTGATGTTCGGGATGCACCCGGACGGCTCAGAAGCGCCGGGGCCCATGGATCTCGTCCGCCTCGCGATTCCGCGCCGCACGTACACCCAGAGCCACATCGACTACGTGATCGAGGTCGTCCGGTACGTCGCCGGACGCGCGGCGTCGCTGCGCGGCGTCCGCATCGTGTCGCAACCGCCCGCGCTCCGGCACTTCACGGCGCGGTTCGCCTCGCGCTAGACGCCAGCGAGCCCTAGACGCTCGCGGGCGCGCCGGCCTCCGAGGGGCTCGTGGCTGCGGCGATGACGACTCCGTCGTCCGTGCCCTGCGAAGCCTCGGGCTCGTCCACGTACACCGGCATCGTGAACCCGAACTCCGCGCCCTTGTCCGGGCGGCTCTTCGCCCAGATCCGCCCGCCCATAGCGGTCACCAGCTCCCGGCACACGAACAGCCCGATTCCGGCGCCCGGTGCGATCGACGCCTGCTGCGCCGCCCGGTAGTACAGGCCGAACAGCCGGTCGGCGTCCTCCTCGGTGATGCCCGGGCCGTCATCGCAGACGCGGACGATGACCTCGTCCCCGACGTCCTCCAGGCTGACCTCGACCGTGGAGCCCTTGCCGCTGTACTTCGCGGCGTTGGACAGCAGGTTGCGCATGATCTGGGCCAGGTAGTCCTCGTCTGCCGCGACCATCTGCAGGTGGTTGTTGGGCAGGAGCTTGATCGTGACGTCCGGCCACAGCGCCCGCTCCCGTTCCACGAGCTGGGCGATGATCCGCTCGGGAAGGACGGGGCGCATTGCGCCGAAGTCGCCGCCCCGCTCGATGCGGGCCATCGCAACGATGTTCTCGATCATCCGCTGCAGTCGCTCCGCTTCCGCCGCCACGCCCACGAGCAGCTCGTTGCGCGTCGCGTCGTCCAGTCGCGCACCGCGGCCCAGGAGGAGCTGCGTGCCGCCGTAGATGGACGTGACCGGGGTTCGAAGCTCGTGTGAGAGGACGCCCAGGAATCGCTCGCGGACCTGGTCGGCCTCGTGGCGCCAGGTCACGTCCGACAGGACCGCGAGCTGGAACGGCCGGCCGTCCAGCTCGAACGTGCTCCGCGCGACCTCGGCGGGGAAGTGCGTGCCGTCCCTCCGGCGGCCCGTCGTCTCGGACCGGTACACCGGCCGATCGCCGACGGAGGTGGGCGTCTCGTCCTTGTGCAGCGCGACCAGGTCGCCCAGCGGGAGCCCCATGAGGTCGCCCACCCCGCAGCCGAAGACGACCCCGGCCTGCCGCGTGGCCCAGGTGACGCGACTCTCCTCGTCCAGCGCGAGGATCGCGTTCGGGTCTGCCTCCAGCAGGGCGCGGAAGCGTGCCTCGCTCGCCCGTACCAGGCGTGCCTCGGCAGCTTCGCGCCTGGCCTCGCCGAGGCCGATGAGCTTCTCCTCACGGTCGATCGCGTGGGCGGTCAGCGAGGCGAGGTCGCGGATCAACGCGACATCGTCGTCGACGAACAGTTGTCTGCCCTCCACGTCGGCGACGAGCAGCTCGGTGACCCCGCCGCCTGTCCGCACCGCCAGCTCCACGGTGGATCGGCTCACCGGGCGGTCGCCACCGCCCGCACCAGCGTCGGCACCGGCCGCGTCCGGCGCACCCTCCGCAACATCACCGACCTGCGCCAGGGGAACGCCGGGGGCGGCGGGCAGGATCGAGACCCTGCGAGCGCCGAGGATGTCGCGCGCGGTGAGGGCGAGGTCGGTCCACAGGCCACCGGGGCTCATCTCCGGGGGCGGCAGCACGAGCTTGCGGACGAGCTGGAACGATGCCGCCCGGTTGATCCAGCGACGGAACCAGCTCGGTGGCACGAATGCGCCCAGGTAGCCCAGGGTCGCAATGAGCACCAGCAGGCGGGTGACCGACTGGGAGTCCGCAGGTGCACCGACGGGCCGAGCGACCGACGTCAGGCCGGCGAGGAGGATCGACGCACCGAACAGGCCGGTGCCGACCGCCGCCAGCGCGAGTCGCAGCCGGGCGACGCCGTAGCGCCTGCGGCTGTCGCGTGCGAACCACGCCGCCGCACCGATCTCGACGGCGAAGAAGTACACGACTGCGAACACGGTGCCGAGCTGCCGCGCTTCCGGGAGCGCGATCGGCAGGAGGACGATCGCCTGCCAGGCGGCAACGGCGCCCAGCAGCGCGATCCGCATCCGGATCCGCGGGACCGACCGGATCTGGGCGATGAGCCGGAGGACCAGGTACGGCTGGGCGAACAGGATGGCGACGAGGGCGGGCCGTGCGATCGGCGCGATGGCGGGCAGGATCGCGTTGAGGAAGGTCAGGAAGAACAGGGCTGCGAAGGAGCCGAAGATCGCGAGCACGGACAGCTCGAGCGTGCCACGGTGCCGCACGTACTGCCAGACGCTCACGGCGAACAGGACGTAGAACGCGATCTGGAGCGCGGTCGTGATCGGATCCAAGTGCGGGCGGCCCTCGTGCGTGGTCGGGCTACATCATCCCCGACCAGCGCAAATCGAGAATCACAGGGGCATTACAACCACGGCCGAAATGCACGGCCGTTGGTACGCTCCCGCCATGTGCAGAAGCATCCGAACCCTCCGGCACCAGGACGAAGCGGCAACCACCGGCGAGGTCGAGGCAGCGGCGCGCCAGTACGTCCGCAAGGTCAGCGGCTTTCGCCAGCCGTCGGCGCGGAATGCCGAGGCATTCGAGGCGGCAATCGCCGAGATCGCGGCAGCGTCGCAGCGTCTCATCCTCGCGGTGGGTTGCGACGTGGAGCCCGGTCCGGACCGCCGCCCGCCTGCCCGCGCCGTCGCGCACACGCATCCCCACTGACCCGTGGCCGCCTCGTCCGAGGCAGCAGCCCGGATGCCGCTGGACCCGGACCTGCCGATCCGGCACGTCACCAGCACGAAGGTGGTCGCCGTGCGCGGGTCGGAGCTGGAGGTCCGTGACGATCTCGTGGTCGGCGAGGAGCCGCTGGAGATCCGTGCCGCCGGTCCGCGCCAGGACCCGGTCCAGGTCGCGGTCACGATGCGCACGCCGGGGCACGAGGAAGAGCTCGCCCTCGGATTCCTGACGAGCGAGGGCCTGCTCGCCGGCAATGAGGTCGTCGGGGTGCAGTACGGCGACCCGGGGGTCATGGCGGAGCCCGACGACAGCGTGCTCGTCCGCCTCGCGCGGCGGTTCGATCCCTCGCTGGTCGCGAAGCGCAACTTCATCGCCACTGCGTCGTGCGGGATCTGCGGCAAGGCCTCCATCGACGACGTCGCCATCCGCTGCGAGCCCTTGCCGAAGAACCTGCCGGTCGTCTCCCGGAAGGTCATCACGTCCATGCCGGACGAGCTGCGCGCGGCGCAGGCCGCGTTCGAGCGGACGGGCGGGCTGCACGCCGCCGGCCTGTTCAACACGGACGGGACGCTCGTCGCGATCCGCGAGGACGTTGGCCGCCACAACGCGCTGGACAAGCTCATCGGCTCGCGGGTGCGAGTCCGGGAGCTGCCGCTGTGGGATCGCCTCCTGATGGTCTCGGGACGGGTGAGCTTCGAGATCGTGCAGAAGGCCGCGGTCGCCGGCGTGCCGATCATCTGCGCGGTGTCGGCGCCGTCCGATCTCGCGGTCCGCCTGGCGGACCGGCTGGGCGTGACCCTCATCGGATTCCTGCGCGGCGACGGGTTCAACGTGTACAGCCACGACGGCAGGATCGACCTGCGTGACCTGATGGCGGCCCGTTGAGCGGCGGCGAGGGCGCCGGCGATGGGGCCGCTGCATCCGCCTCGGCCGCCAGGGCGGTCCGCATGGAGCGGGTCACCTCGCTCGCCCTGGACCTGGACGCGGTGGCGGCGTTCGTGCAGCGCCACGCCCATCTCGATCGCGATGCCCTGATCGAGGCCGGCCACCTCGATCCCGCCACGCCCGCCAAGGGAACCGATCCCATCGCGCCGCCGCACCGGCGCCCGAGCGGCGACGAGCTCCTGGAGCATGCCAAGGACGTCCTGTACGCCCTGCTCTTTGGGGACGCGACGACGGCGACGAGCTTCGACCGCGTCCAGCGCGAGCTGCTCACGCTCACCTTGCCGCGCGCGAAGTCCTTCGCCTTCGAGTTCATCCCGGCCGCCACGCAGCTGAGCGGCGCCGGCATGTGGCGCGACCCGACCGGCGTCTCCAACGACGTCCGCGCGGACAACGTGATCGTCGAGGTGGAGTTCGGGGAGGTCGCCGGCGAGCTCGTGGGCCACGGCATCGTCCGGGCACTCAGCCTCATCAACAATCTCGAGGTCAACGAGCAGATCCTCTACGCCCGGATGATCAACGTCGAGGAGAGCACCCTGATTGAGTAGTCGGGCCCGGTTCTGCCACCTCGCGCAGCACGATGCCGGTGCCCGCGCGCGGTGCCGCGCCGAGCCGCCATGTCCGCGAGCCATGTTTCCTGGAGGTAGGCGGACGATCGAACCCCATGGGTTGCCGAATCACGCGCCTTTCATGTCCCCGAGTCAACACAGCGGGCGTCGGTCGACCCATGCGGCACCTTTACTCCGCCCCGACGCGATTTCTTGCCTCGCAGTCATGGCCAGGGGGATAGCGCTTCGAATCCGACAGGAATTCCCGGGTAAGCCGCAGACAAGACTCGTGATGTTGACTGGCAGTCATGGCGGCGCCGCAGCTTCCGATCGGGATCAGGGAACTCGAGCGCAAGAGGCGCCGGGTCCGTGAGCATGCCGGGGTGCAGGTCCGGGAGCTGCGTGAGGAATCCGGAATCTCACAGGCGGCGCTGGCTGCCGCCGCCGGCATCGACCAGGGCCACCTTTCCCGAATCGAGCGAGGACTGGTGCAGCCAAGCATCGACGTGCTCGTTGCCGTTGCTTCGGCGCTTGGTGCTGACCTGGGGATGCGTCTCTTCGCTGGCGCAGGTCCGCGAATTCGCGACAGACTGCAGGCACCGATCGTCGAGGCTTTGATCCGGCAGCTGCATCCGCGCTGGCGTCCTTTCCCCGAACTCGCGGTTCCAAAGGCGCGGGGATTCATCGATCTCGCGATCGGGCTGCGCGATAACACGGCGGGTGTGGCGTGTGAGGTGCATTCCGAGCTCCGCGCAATTGACACGATCCAGCGTCGCGTGGCTGAGAAGGCGGCCGCACTCGCGGACACTGGTGTCGTCGGCCGCACCGTCACCCCGCTCTTGCTGATCCGGTCTACGGCGACGACCCTGAGCATCGTCCGAACGTTCGAAGCGACCCTCGCGGCGTCCTTTCCAGCGGCGATCGAGACAACCCTGGAAGCGGTTCGTGGCCCGTCGGCGCCATGGCCCGGGCCGGGGATCCTCTGGGCGAGGCTGCAGGGTGGTCGGGCCGAGATCCTGGAGCGCCCGCCGCGTGGCATTCGTCTCGGACGGCGCGAACCGCTCGACCCGACCGGTACGCTGCGCGCATGACCGATTCGCCTGGCCACGACCACGTGCACCTCGAGGAGACCACGCCGTGGGTGCGGCGGTGGCTGCGCCTCGAGGGGTTTGCCGGGCTCGCGCTCGGGTGGGTGGTGTGGCAGTCGTACGGGGGCGAGCTCTTCTGGTTCGTGCCGCTCCTGCTGGTGCCGGACGTGTCGACCGCCGGATACCTCGGCGGCAACCACACAGGCGCCATCGCCTACAACGTCGCCCACAACTGGTTCGTCGGCGGCGTGGTGCTCGGGCTCGGAGTGTGGCTGTCGACCCCGGTTCTGGGGATGGCCGGCGCCATCCTCGTCGCCCACACGGGGATCGATCGGGTGCTGGGCTACGGCCTTAAGTACCCGACCTCGTTCCAAGACACGCACCTGGGCCGCATCGGGCGACAGACGCCCGCGTAACGCGGCGGCCCGGTTGGGCGACCCGCAACGCCGGCCCACGGGCCTTGTCGCGGCCGTCAGCGACGACGGGTCGTCAGCTCCTCGATCTCGACCTGGGCGAGCTCGTCGGCCGAGGGGTATTCCTCGACCTTCGGTGCGGGCTGGCCCTCGATCGTCACCAGCGGCGGAAGCGGAAGGGCACCCGTGTCCATCGGTGGCTGCGGCGCCGTCGCCGGGGTGGAGACGATCCGGACGGGCGACGGCTTGTCGTCGCCCCAGTCGTGGATCCCGCGGACGACGCCGGCCGCGATGGACCAGGGCGCCGCTCCGCCGGCGGACCATTCGGCCAGGATGATGAAGCCCACGGTCGTGAGGACGCAGAACGCGATCGTGCTGATCCAGACGGGCGACAGATCCGTCATGGCGTCATCCTCGCCATCGAGCACCTCCGAGGCAAGTGCCGGTTGGACCGCGGTGCCCGGGCGAACCTGCCCGCGCAGGTCTGCCCGCGCCGGACTACCCGCGGCGGCGCTCGTTCGTGAACTCGAAGCCGAAGCGGCCCTTGATGCACAGGTGCCCCTCGGTCACGGTCGAGTCCATCGGCGAGGTGACTTTCACGATGGTGTTGTCCTGGACGTGCAGGTCCACCGCGCAGCCCACGCCGCAATAGGGGCAGATCGTGGAGGTCGTGGTCTGGGCGGACTCGTCCCAGGTGCCCGCGGCGCGCATGTCGAACTCGCTCTTGAACATGAGCGCACCGGTGGGGCAGACGCCGATGCAGTTGCCGCAATAGACGCACGCCGAATCGGGCAGGGGCGCGTCCCACTCCGTGGAGATTCGCGCATCGAAGCCGCGCCCCGCCACGGCGATCGCGAACGTGTTCTGGGCGTCCTCGCCGCACGCCTCGACGCACTTGTAGCAGAGGATGCACTTCGAGTAGTCGCGGACATAGAGGTTGTTGTCCACCTTGACCGGCTGCTCGACGGTCGCGGCAAGGACGGCCTCCTCGCCCACGGGCGAGTGGTGATGGCCCGGGTCACGGTCATCGCGCTCGTGCGCGCCGGCGCCGTCTGCCGGCGGCCCGAACCTGCCCGGATCCGCGCCGTACCGCCTGGCGTATCGGGCGGCGTCGCCGTTCGGGACCTGCTGGCCGGCGAGTGACAGATCCACGGACGAGCCGAGGAACTCCAGCACGACCTTGCGGGAGTGCCGGACGCGCTCCGACTCGGTCTCGACGTCCATGCCCTCCTCGACCTTGCGCGAGCACGCCGGCGCGAGGACGCGCGAGCCCTTGACCTCCACCACGCACACGCGGCAGACGTTCACGGGGGTGAGATTCTCGAGGTAGCACAGCGTCGGGATGTCCAGCCCCTGCGCCCGGCAGGCATCGAGGATCGTGGAACCGGCGGGCACAGAGACCGCGACGCCGTCGATCTGGAGGCTGACGTTCGGTGGCAGCTCGCGCCGCGGTGCCTCGGGGGTGTGCGTCGCGCGGCCCGCGGGCGTCGTGTACACGAGTCCGGGCGGCGGCAGCTCGGGGGCAGGGACGTGATGCGGGTCGTGCGTCATGGTTCGAACACCCTGCTCACAGCGCCACCAGCTCCGGCTGGCGCATCGCGGACTCGATGGCCGACGACGCGGTCTGGCCCAGTCCGCAGATGCTCGCGTCGCGCATCGCCCGCCCGATGTCGGCGAGCAGGACGAGCTCCTCCTCGCGGCTCCGGATCTCCACCTTGTCCGCCAGTCGTGCGAGCAGCTCCTCCTGGCGGACGGTGCCCACGCGGCACGGCACGCACTGGCCGCATGACTCGTCGCGGAAGAACGCCGCGATCCTTCGGAGCGTGCCGACCATGTCGGCGGTCTCGTCGAAGACCATCACGACCCCCGACCCGAGCGTCGCGTTGATCGCTCGCGTGCCCTCGAACGTGAGCGGCGTGTCCAGGGTCTCGGGACCGACGAACACACCGGCCGCGCCACCGAGCAGGATCGCGCGGATGGACCGCCCGCCCGGCACGCCGCCCGCGAGGTCCAGCATCTCCCGCAGCGTCGTCCCGAACGGGACCTCGTAGACGCCCGGCCTTGCGACGGCCCCGGACAGGCAGAACAGCTTCGGCCCGGTCGAGCCCTCCGTGCCGATCGCCGCGAACCGCGCGCCGCCGCCGGGCCCGCCCTCGAGGATCGGGACGACGTTGACCATGGTCTCGACATTGTTGATCGCGGTCGGCTTGCCGAACAGCCCGACCTCGACCGGGAACGGGGGCTTGTTCCGCGGCTCGCCACGCCTGCCCTCGATCGATTCGAACAGCGCCGTCTCCTCGCCGCAGATGTACGCCCCGGCGCCCCGCCGGACTTCGATGTCAAAGGCGAAACCCGAACCCGCGACCGAGGCGCCGAGATAGCCCGCTGCCCGCGCCCGGTCGATGGCGCCACGGATGCGCGATTCGGCGAGTGGATATTCGCCGCGGATGTACAGGAAGCCCTTCGACGAGCCCGTCGCGAAGCCCTCGATGATCATCGACTCGACCACGGCGAACGGGTCGAGCTCCAGCAGGACGCGGTTGCTGAACGTTCCCGGCTCCGACTCGTCCGCGTTGCATACGACGTAATGTGGCTGGGCCGGCTGGGCCGCGACGGCGGACCACTTGCGACCCGTCGGGAAGGCGGCGCCGCCGCGCCCCAGGAGCCTTGAGTCCGTGACCTCCCTGAGCACCGCCTCGGCGCCCATCGCAAGGGCAGATCGAAGGGCCGCGAACCCGCCATGCGCCACGTAGTCCTCGAGCGACTCGGGATCGACGACACCGACGCGGCGGAGGAGCCGCAGCTCCGGCTCGCCCGCCTGCGGCGCGGAGGCACGGGCGGTCCCGAGGAGCCCGGGGCCTCCCGAGGTCGACGCGCTGGTCGTTCGCTCGAGCCGCCTGATGATCCCGGCGGCATCCACCGGGGCGGCCGTCTCGCGAACGGGCTGTTCGCCGGCGATCGTGAACAGCGCCGCCGGCGCCTGCTCGCAGAGGCCAAGGCACGGGCTGCGGAGCCAGGTCGTCCGTCCGTCCCGGCCGGGCGAGCCCGCGGGCCCGAGCCGCCGCTCGAGGTCCGCGCACGTCTCCTCCGCGCCCGCGAGCCGGCAGGCAATGTCGTCGCAGACGTGGGCGACCGCGGGCGGCCTTGGCTTGGTGGACAGCAGCGCGTAGAACGTGGCCACGCCGTACGCCTCGGCGGGTGGCACGGACAGGCGCCTGCACACGTAGTTCAGGCCCGGCTGCGTGATCTGCCCGACCCGATCCTGGAGCGCGTGCAGCGCGGGCAGCAGCAGGTCGCGCCGGCTGCGGGCGTCGTGCCCGCCGCTGGCGACGTGCCCCTCGTTCGGCGAGTCACGCCGGCCACCATGCCAACCGCTCTCGGCGGGGCCCAGGACCGCGTCGACCGCCGCGCGCTCAGCCGGCGACGCGAGCGGCCCGATGACGTGCAGGTCCATCGCGGCCGAGTGTAGTCGGGCGCCTCGGGGCCATTGGCCCGCGAGGCGCCCGAGCGGGATCGATCAGGCGGGGGCGGTCCCGACGGTGGGTGCGGCGGGCACGATCGGCACGAACTCGGCGATGCGCGAGCGACGGATCGGCCGGCCCTCCGCGCGATCGCGGATGCCCTGCAGCTGGCGGCGGACCATCACGAACAGCCCGAACACGAGCATGTTCCCGGCGACGACCGGCCCGACCTTCGCGGCAGGCCCGGTCGCGGCCTCGGGCGGGAGCTCCATGTGGCCACGGAACCGCTCCACGAGACGCGTGCCGCCCTTGTCATTCGGCTCCACGACGAAGGTCCAGCTGGCCCTGAAGTCGCCCTTCATCGTCGCCTCGAGGTATTTGCCGGTCGCCTGCACGTTGACGGACGCCTCGGTCAGCCCGTGCGGCCGAGCGGCCGCCTGTGAGTCGATGAGCGCCCGGTCCGCGTAGAGCACCAGGGCGTGCCCCGGCTCCAGGTCCCTGACCTCGAAGCCGCCGCCCGGGTGGGTCGGCACGATGTCGCCGACCTCGAGATCCTGCAGCTCCGGAACGATCCGATCAGCGCTCGGCTTGTTCATGTCCAGCTGGTCGTAGCTGTACCAGCCGGCGCGGCCGTAGCCCATCTGGACGAGCCAGGGCCAGACGTCGGACGGCGCGGCGGCGATGTCGATGCCGCGCGTGTCGATGGCCTCGGCGTTCGGCACGAGGTCGTCACCGGGCAGCGCCCGAGCCTTCTCGGCAGGGTCCGTGCCCCAGGTCCGGAACTGGGCTCGCGCCTGGACGAACCCGATCGCTGCGCCGGCGGATGCCGCGGCCGCGCCCAGCACGAAGAGCTTCTTGAGCATGGCGATACCTCCACCTCGAATGGTCGTCGCGCGATGTGCTCCGGCCCAGTGCCGTTGCGCCCGTGTTGGCGGCCGGGCCGGCTCGGCGGTCGGGCCACGACTGAGTTGGTCCCCGAACCGGATCCGCTCGCAGGACAGCAACCCGTCTGCGATTTCGGCTGTGTTCACCTCGGCGATCAGGCCGGTACGGCTGCTCCCAGCTTCTCGATGCGGATGGCAGTGGCCTTGAACTCGGCCGTACCGGACTTGGGGTCCGTTGCGTCGATCGTCAGGATGTTGGTCGCGACGTCGTCCGGGAAGTGCATCGTCATGAACGTGAGGCCCGGACGAAGCGATGGGTCCACCCGAACGGGGACCTCGACGGACCCCCGGCGCGAGACGACCCGGACGCGCTCGCCCTCGGCGAGCGAGAACCGCTCGGCGTCTTCCGGAGAGATGTCGAGGGATTCGCCGCGGCGCAGCGGCGAGGTGAACCCGCCGGACTGGACGCCAGTGTTGTAGGAGTCAAGGCGGCGGCCGGTCGTGAGCCGGATCGGGAAGTCCTCGGTGAGCCTGTCGACCGGCGGGTCATGGTCCACGGCGACGAACGGGGCCCGAAGGCCCGGCACGGGGTCTTCCCACAGGCGCGAGTGCAGGAACAGCTCGCCGGGATGGCTCTCGTCCCAGCACGGCCACTGGATGCCGCCCAGCTCCTCCAGCCGCTTGTACGTCATGCCCCGATGGACGGGGGAGATCGAGCGGACCTCGTCCCAGGTCCGCTCGGCCGATGCCTCGCCCCAGTCGCTGCCCATTCGTCGCGCGATCTCGTAGATGATCCAGAGGTCCTCTCGCGCGTCGCCCGGCGGATCCATGGCCTTGCGCACGCGCTGGACGCGCCGCTCGGAGTTCGTGACGGTGCCCTCCGACTCCGCCCAGGACGCGGCCGCGGGCAGCACGACGTCGGCGATCTCCGCTGTCGCGGTCAGGAAGATGTCCTGCACCACGAGGAAGTCGAGGCCGGTCAGGCGACGCTCCGTGAGCGTCCGATCCGCCTCCGACTGCATCGGGTTCTCGCCGATCACGTACAGCGCGGTCAGCTCGTGGCGGTCCATCGCCTCCAGCATCCCCGAGAGGTGCCAGCCGCGCTTCGCCGGGACCACGCAGTTCCACAGCGCGTCGCACTTGAGGCGCAGGTCGTCGTTCTCGACGTACTGGAAGCCCGGTAGCCTGTCTGGCAGCGCGCCCATGTCACCGCCGCCCTGGACGTTGTTCTGGCCGCGCAACGGGTTGAGGCCGCTGCCCCACTTCCCGACATGGCCCGTCAGCAGGGACAGGTCGATCAGCGCGAGGACGTTGTCGACCGCGTTATGGTGCTCGGTGATGCCCAGGGTCCAGCAGATCATCGCCTTGTCGGCGGTCGCGTAGGCGTGGGCGAGCTCCCGGATCGCGGCCGCCGGCACGCCGGTCTCGCGCTCCGCGTACTCGAGGGTGTAGCTCTCGACCTTGGCCCTGTACTTCTCGAAGTCGTCGGTGGCCCGGTTGATGAACTCCATGTTCGCGAGGCCGGCGTGGATGATCTCGCGCCCGATCGCGTTCGCGAGCGCGATGTCGCTGCCGACGTCGAGGCCCAGCCACACGTCCGCCCACTCGGCCGAGCTCGTCCGGCGCGGGTCGACCGCGTACAGCCGGGCGCCGTTGCGGACGCCGCGCAGGAGGTGGTGGAAGAAGATCGGATGCGTCTCCCGGGCGTTGCTGCCCCAGAGCACGATCAGGTCGGTCTCTTCAGCCTCGCGATATGAGCTGGTTCCGCCACCAGCGCCGAACACGGTCGCCAGACCGGCGACAGAGGGCGCGTGTCAGGTGCGGTTGCAGCTGTCGATGTTGTTGCTGCCCAGGACCTGCCGGGAGAGCTTCTGCGCCGCGTAGTTGACCTCGTTGGTCGCCTTGGAGCAGCTGAAGATCCCGATCGGGGCCTTCGCGTGTGCGCTTGCCTTGGTGGCAAGGGCTCGGCGGAGTCCATCGACGGTCCGGTCGAGCGCCTCGTCCCAGGAAGCCTGGCGGAGCTCGCCCCCCTTCGTGTCGCGCACGAGGGGATGGGTCAGGCGAACGTACGACTTCGGCAACGATGCCTCCGCTACGGGTTCACCGCCGGCCACTCGACCGACCGGCCGAGTGTATCCCCGCCGTTCCGCGCTCCGTGCCGAGCGCGGACTTCCCAGTCAGTCAGTAACCGGGGTGGTGGTACCCAGCTGCCGCCCCGCGTTCGGCGGGCCTCCGCGCGGCTCAGGCTTCGGTTTCGTGCTAGCTCACGCTCAGGTCGAGATCACTTGCGCGCGTTCCGGCGTCCTCGCCGCCATCGAGACGGCACGCCGGATGGATACCACCACGGGGATTACTGACTGACAGGAATGTTGATGTCACCACGCCAGCCGAAACCTCGGCGGCCGCGAGATGTCCAGGGACGGGATCTGCTCGCCGTACTAAGGCGGTGCCGGCAGCCCAAGCGCGCGGGCCGCCCAGGGGAGCGCCGCTCGGGCCTGTTGCAGTTGCAGTGGTCGGACGTGCGGGGCGCCGGGCACCGGCGGTTCGCCGGCATGGCTGCAGAAGTACCCCGCGATCCAGGCTGCCAGCTCCGGCGCCGACGGCAGGATCTCCTCAGGTGGCGGCCCCCCCTCGGCGTGGAGGCTCGGGAGCCAGCCCGCGATGTCGACGACAGGGTTCGCGACGCAGGCATGGTTCCAATCGATCAGCGCCGCCCGGCCGTCCCTGAAGCAGAGGTTGTCCGACCGAACGTCCAGGTGCACAAGCGACTCCCCCGCGAGGGGTGGGGCAGCGGACGCGGCGACGAGCGCCGGCAGGTTGGTCTCCAGCCAGGCGGGGGAGCAAAGACCGAGCCGCAGGAAGCGTGAGGGGTTCTCGCCGACGTCCCGCCAGTTCGCGCCGAATTCGTCGAGTGAGATCCCGCGCAGGTGCTCGGGTGGGGAGGTCTGACGGATCACGGCGAGCGCGTCGAGAACGGCCGCGACTCGCTGGTCCGTCCACGGCGGCGGCCACACCGCTTGGGACAGATCCTCGATTGCCAGCGCGGGCCGTTCGCCATCGTCGTCGAAGCCGAGGACACGGGGCAGGAACCACCCCTCGATCGAGCGGTAGTTCCGGTACTCCCTGCGCGTCCAATCGGCTGTCAGATTGGTCGTGCCGATCTTGACGAACGCGGAATCCCGGTCGTTGGCAACGATCCAGCGAGCGGCTGTATCGGACACGCCACGACCCTCGGCGGCGCGGCGGAAGCGCGTCGGCCGCCAGCCGAGTGCGCGCTCCATTCGGGCGACATCCGCGAGCGGCGGGACGGCCGTCGCGACAGTCGGGCGACGCTGTCGAGTCAACGGGCTCCGTCGATGCGAAGGCCGTCGAGGGTGTCGAAGCGGGCCTGGATGCCCCAGCCGCCGAAGGATTCGGAGACGGCGACGACGAGGTCGTTCGCGCCTGCGACCAGGGGCAAAAAGACGGTGTCGTACCAGCCGATGCTGCCGAGGAAGCGGTAGTCGCGAGAGCGATAGGTGTCGTCGCCGCGGTACAGCGCGATCTAGTTGAGGTAGACGACCGCGCGGTCGCTGAAGCCGAGGTGCATCGGGACCGTTCGGGCATGGGTGGAGGTGATCGTCGTCCGGGCGAACACCGTGTCGCGACCCTCGCGGATCCCGTCGGCGATCGCGAGGTTCACGAGGCCGGACGGCTCGGCGGCGAGGCGGGTCCACGTTCGACCGTCGAGCGCGCCCGGCCCCAGGTGAGCAGGCGCCGGGTCCGGCTCGGAGAACGGATCGGAGACGGACCACGCGGGGACGATGCCCGGAACCGCCACGGCCGGCACCGGCGCTGCGCCGACGAACGGCGCCGCCCCGTCGCCGTACGCGAACCGCGAGACGAGCAGCCCCGGCCCGCCGATCAGGATCCCGACGCCGCCCGCCGCGACGAGCATCTTCAGCTCGGCGACCTCGAGGGCGGGCGTCGCCATGTCGCCGACGAACACCTCCGCGCGGGTGCCGGAGAACACGAGCCGAACCGTGAACCACTCGCCGATCGGGAAGTTCACGGCCGCCCAGAAGCCGTCGTCGTGGTAGAGCTGCCACGCGGCAACGTCGTTGAAGACCGGGTTGTACTGCACCGAATCCGGATTGCCGACCTGGTGCGGCCGCACGTAGAACGACTCGTAGTTCTCGCGGTCACGCACCCGCCACACGACGCCGTGGAAGGCACGTTCGCCGGTCACCGCCATGTCGATCTCGATCACGCCGTGCGTGAGCTCCGCGCCCGCGACCGTAGCGATCAGGTCCACCGAATCGCCGAACGTGATGCACGGGCGGCCGCGGAACTCCGAATCGATGACGGCGCCGGGTGCCCAGCCCCAGGCTGGCGAGTCGAGCGGGACGTTGTGGAGCTCAGGCATGCGAGGTTTCTCCGCGGCGGGCCGTGAGGTTGAGGCGGACGTAGTCAAGCACCGGCTCGGGCATACGTGCCGCCACTGCCTTGACGAACGGCTCGCGCTCGGCCGGCGGGAGCTCGTCGAGGAACGTCCGCAGGCAGACGGTCTCCAGGAACGCCTCGAATGGTGCGCCCGGGTCGAAGCGGGTGGGGGCCTCCGACAGCCAGCTCTCGACGTGGTCGAAGCCGGTCGCGCCGAGGCGAGCCGCCGTCGATTCCGGGGTCTGGAAGTTGTGCCGGCGCGTGAAGCCCGGGTGCACCTCGCGGGCGACGCGGAGCATGGTCGCCACGTTGCCGAACCCGCCGCACTGGGCCACGAGCCAGCCACCCGGCCTGAGGACCGAGGCGAGGTTCGCGAAGAGCGCGTCGTGGTCCATCACCCAGTGGAAGGTCGCGGTGGACAGCACGGCATCGACCGGCTCCGAGAGGGGCAGCGGCCGGCCGAGGTCCGCCTGCACGTACGTCACCTGGTCGCCGAATCTCGCCAGCCGCCCGCGCGCCTCCGCGAGCATCGCGCCCGAGAAGTCCAGCGCGACCACCCGGCCGCGCGGCAGTCGTGCGAGGAGCAGCTCCGTGACACGCCCGGTGCCGCACCCCGCGTCCAGGACGGTCTCGTCTCCACCCAGCGGGAGGCGCGCCAGCACCTCCGCGCCCCACTGCGTCTGCGGGTCCGCGACGCGGTCGTACTTGCTCGCGTTCCAGTCGCCGTCCGGTCGATCCGTGGTCATCCGCGGACTATGGCATCACCCAGCCGTCCGGTGGATTCTCGACGGCGACGAGGGTCGCGCTCCACGGCGGCCGGCTCGCTGCAGCCGTGTCGTCGCCGGGCAGGTCCAGGCCCAGCATGACCGCGGCGATCTTCGATGATCCGGCGAAGCTCGCCCACGCGTGCATGTACTGCCCCGGCCTGACGTTCATGCCGACACACGCGGAGGGGCTCTGGACGCCGGGCCAGATGACATCGCAGAAGAACGGCCCGGGCTGGATGACGATCCGGTCGATCGGCAGTCGAACCGGCGCGACCGCGAGCTCCACCGCGAGGATGGCCGACCGACAGGCCGGCCCGCTCAACCCGGGCGCGAGCGGTCCCGATTCCTCGGCGCAGGCGACTGTTGCCGTGGGCATGGGCGTCCCGGACGGTCGCTCGACCGCCGGCGGGCCGGGCCGCCAACCGCTGATAAGGATGACCACGACGGCGGTCAGGACGACCGCGGCCACGCCGATGGCGATCGTCCGACGGAGAGCTCGCCGCGCTGCCGGGGTCACGCCGCCAGTATCGGCGTCAGTCCGTGACGTGCACCCGCACGGTGACGCGCATGTCCAGCTTCTGGCCGACGCAGTTCTGCCCGTCGAAGAACTGGGCGAGCGCCGTGATGTCCCAGTCCCCGCTCGGCAGGTGCACCAGCGGGTCCGTCAGGAAGGTCCGATACCAGGCCGCGTCCGGGCCTTCGACGACGGTGCCGGACTTCGCGATCGGCACCACGATCGGCGTGTTCGTCGTCAGCCGGTGCGGGGCGCAGACGTCGTCCCAGACCGGGACCACGTGGCGAGCCTTGCCGCCGACCTCGGCGAACTCGAACCCGACGAGGGTGCTGGACCCGGAGAACGTTGCACCACCCGGGGCGAGCAGCGTAAGCGTCGCCGCGCCGGCGATCGCGGCGCTCTGCGAAACCGTCGAGCGCTCGATCGCGAAGCTCAGCGCGAACCGCCCCTGGGTCGTGCTGGCTGCCGCGGGACCAGCCGTCGCGGTCGGGGCGTCGCCGCCGCATGCGGCGAGAACGGCAACCAGGGCAAGCGTCGAGAGGAGTCGCATGGCGCTGATCATGCCCTACTCGAGCGGACCAGCCAGTGGGACGGAGGTCACCCAGCGGACGCGGATCGGCGTCGCGAGCCCGAGCGGCAGTGACGCGGCCTCCGCCTCGACAGCATGCCGTTCCGACGCGGAGATCGTGCGCCACGGCTCGATCGCCAGGTCGGCATCGGCGCGCCGCCAGGTGCCCGCGATCTCGCCCGCGACCAGGAGCGCGCCCGGCCAGACGCGGGGCGTCCACAGCAGGTCCCGCTGGCCGCGATCGGGGACGAGCAGCTCGCGGTCGCTGCCGTGGAGGAGCCAGTAGGCGTCGCCGCTCGGGAGGAAGCGCGGGTTGCCGGGGGCCTCGGCCGGGCCGCGGAAGGACGCTTCGTCACTCAGCAGGACCGAGCCGTCCCCGATCGGCGAGCGAGCCGGCGTCAGCTCGGGCTCGAGTGTCGCAAACGCGTCGTGCGCATCCCGGGCACTGATCCCTGCCCACCGGGCGAATGACCCAGGTGTCGTGGGGCCGAGCACGTGCAGGTATCGGCGGGCGAGCTCCAACCGGGCAGCCGACGCATCCATGTCCGGCGGGGGCACCGTCCACACGGTGGGCTGTCGCGAGCCATCCCAGCGGATCAGGACGGTGCCGGTGGGTGCCGCGTACCGGAAGTGGTTGCCGTGCATGCCCACGCCGTGTCCGGCGTCGCCGTAGCGCATCGTCCTGCCGTCGAGGTAGTCGTGGAGCAGGGCGGCCATGTCCTGCGCGCGGCGCAGGCCCTTCGCATCGGCCGGCAGCCGGCCGAGCGAGAAGACCGCCCGGTCCTGCGCCGCGACCACGTACGCGCCGAACCGCGGGCCCCAGAGCTGGACGAGCGTCGGATCCTCCCAGGCATTCGGCTGCGTCCCCTCGACCCGCGCGTGGATCGACAGGACCGCGGCTCGGGGCATGCTGTCCTGCAGCCCGGCCCAGGCAGCCCGGCGCAGTGCGTCGGCGCCGAAGGGCAGGCGCCGGTTGAGCTCGCCGGCCGCCCGGCGATGTCCCAGGATCTGCGCCCGCGTGAGCTCCAGGCGGTTCACGGCGCCGGGGTGGTCTCGCCGACCCTCAACCCGAGGCGGCCGCGAGGGCGCGATCGAGGTCGCGCCAGAGATCGTCCACGTGCTCCAGGCCGACGCTCAGCCGGATGAGCGTCTCGGGCGTCCCGGCAACGCGCTCGGATGCGTAGCGCGCCCGGCGCTCCATCGACGTCTCCGTCCCGCCGAGGCTGGTCGCGTGGACGATCAGGCGGGTCGCCTCGCACACCGCCTCCGCATCCTCGCCCGTGCCCGTCGTCTCGAAGGAGATCATCGTGCCGCTCCCCGGGTAGCGAACGCGACCCACGTGCGGGTGCGCGGCGAGCCGTGCGGCGAGGTCGCGCGCCGTCGCCTGGGCGCGGTCGTAGCGGACCGGGAGCGTGCGGAGTCCGCGCAGCGCCAGGTGCGTCTCGAGGACACCGGGGGTCGCCCCCGTCTTCGAGCGTCGCTCGCGAAGTCGCTGTGCGACTGCCGGATCGGTCGCGACGACGGCGCCGAGCAGCAGGTCCGAGTGGCCGCCAATGAGCTTCGTCCCGGAGTGCATCACAAGGTCCGCCCCGAGGGTGAGCGGCGTCTGGCCGAACGGGCTCGCGAACGTGTTGTCCACGACGACCATCGCGCCTGCAGCCTTCGCGACCGCAATGACGGCCGGGAGATCGACGACGTCAAGCATGGGGTTGGTCGGCGATTCGATCCAGACCAGCGCAACGCCCGTGAGGCTGCCCGCGAGGCTGTCCGCGGTGAGCGCCGCATACGTCTGCAGCTCGATCTGGCCGCGTGCGGCACGCTCGCGAAGCATGTCCGCCACGCCGTGGTACGGCGCTCGCTGCGCGATCACCTTCGCGTGGACAGGCAGCTCGTCGAGGATCGCGGTTGCGGCCGCGAGGCCGGAGGCGAAGGTCACGCACGTGCCGTGCTCCAGGTCGCCCAGGGCGGCCTCGAACGCTTCCCAGCCGGGGTTCCCGTCCCGGCCGTAGATCGTGTCGCCCCCGTGGTGGTACGTGGACGCGGGCACGATCGGGGCGTTCAAGGGGGCGCCCGGGGCCCGATCGGGGCGCCCGGCGGTCACCGCGAGCGTCTCGGGATGCAGGTCCTCCGGAGGGAGCGACCCGTCGCTCATGCGAGCGTCACGCCGGGGTTGGCGGCGGCCTCCACCCGGCCGACGGCCCAGTGACGGATGCCCGCCTCCTCGAGGTCGTGGTGGAGGTCCCCAGCATCGGACGGCGGAATCGCGGCGAGGAGCCCGCCGGATGTCTGTGGGTCGTGTGCGAGGGTCACGAGCTCCGGAGCCACGTCCATGCCAACGGTCAGCGCCGGCTGCACGAACCGCCGGTTGTACGTCGCGCCGCCGGTCTCGACGCCGGCCCGAGCCAGCTCCAGGGCGCCGTCCAGGGCGGGGAGCTTCGAGGCGTCGAAGACGAACTGCGTCCCCGAGGCGCGCGCCATCTCCAGCCCGTGGCCCAGGAGGCCGAAGCCCGTCACGTCCGTGGCGGCGCGGACCCCGTGCTCGACGAGAAGGTCCGCGGCTGCGCGATTGAGGGACTGCATCTGGTCGACGGCTGCGCCGAGGTCGGCGGCGGACGTCCTGCCCTGGCGGTCCCCGCTGACGAGCAGGCCCGTGCCCAGCGCCTTGGTGAGGATCAGCAGGTCGCCCGGCTGCGCGCCGCCCTTGCGCAGCAGGTGCTCCGGCGACGCGACGCCGATCACGGCGAGGCCGTACTTGGGCTCCGGGTCGCGGATCGTGTGGCCGCCCGCGAGGATGCCGCCGGCCTCGCGCACCTTCGACGACGCGCCCTCGAGGATCGCCCGAAAGGCGCCCGCCGGGAAGTCCTCGGGAATCGCCGCGACCGACAGGGCGAACAGGACCTTGCCGCCCATCGCGAATACGTCGCTGAGCGCGTTGGCCGCGGCGATCGCCCCGTAGGTCCATGGGTCGTCGACGATCGGCGGGAAGAAGTCGAGCGTGCCGATGACGGCGACGCCCGGCGCGATCAGGTGGACAGCGGCGTCGTCGGGCGGATTGAGGCCGGCGATCAGGCCGGGCGAGCCGTCGAGGTCAGCGACACCGAGGCCCGCCAGCGCCTCGGCGAGCGCATCCGCACCGAGCTTGGCGGCACATCCGCCGCACGTGGTGAGGTCCGTGAGGCGAATCGGAGCGGCAACGCTGGTCACGGCCGCATGGTACGGCGGCGGTGCGCCGCCTCCTACGATGGCCCGGATGGTCACCAACGTGGTGGAGCGCTTCGCGGGACGGTGGGTCGCCATCGCCATCATCGCGGCCTGGGGCCTCGGCGAGGCGATCGTGCTCCCGGTGGTGCCCGACGTCCTCCTGTACGTGCTCGCGATCGCGGCGCCGCGCCGCGCCGCACCCCTGTTCGGCTGGGCGGTGCTGGGCGCCCTCGTCGGTAGCCTCGTCCTGAGCTCGGTCGCGCTGGACGATCCGGCGAGCGGCCGGGGGATGGTCCTCGGCGTTCCCGGCATCACCGAGCAGACGCTGGGAGCGGCGCAGCTCGCGGTCCGCGATGGCGACCCGCTGGCCATGGTCCACCTGGGGCCGGGCATCCCCCTCAAGGTCTACACGGTGGCCTGGTGGGAGGGCGCCGGGACGCCCGCCGGCTACGTCGTTGGCGTGCTCGCCAATCGGCTGATCCGCATCGGACCGGGGGTCGCCCTCTTCTGGCTCATCGGCACGCTCGCTCCCGCGTTCGTCCGCCGGCGTGAGCGGTTGCTAGCGATCGGCTATGTCCTCTTCTGGGTCCTGATCGGGTTGCTCGCCGGCCGAATCGAGGGAATCTCGTCCTGAGACCTGCCACCCGGCCTTCGCGGAGCGGCACAATGCGCGGACCGCCGGAGGTGTTGCCGGCAACGGAGCGGAGCGGATCATGAGCCTGGCGACGGAGCACGACATCGTCAGCGTCCCCAAGGTGGAGCTGCACATCCACCTGAACGGCTCTATCACGGAAGCGACGGCCTCCACGCTGGCGCGACGCCATGGGGCGGATCCCGAGCAGGCGCTCCACCTGGTGAACGGCCGCTATCCGGGCTCGTACCCCAACTTCCAGGGATTCCTCGATGCCTACCTGCTCGCGAACGGATTCGTCCGGACGCCTGAGGACCTGGAGTTCGTCGCCGCCGAGTTCGCGCGCGGCCAGGCCGCCCAGAACATCGTCTACTCCGAGGCGATCTTCACCGCCATGATCTACGTCCGGAACGGGTTGGAGCCCGCGGCGATGTGGCGGGCGCTGCGGACCGGCCTCGCTGCCGGCGGCCCGAACACGAGGATCGGCCTCGTCGTCGATGCGATCCGGGACCTCGGCTCGGCCGAGGCGGAGGCAACGATCGATCTCGTCGAGCACGCCGACGCCCCGATCGTGGGGCTCTGCCTGACGGGCGTCGAGAGCACCGAGCCGATCGAGAACTTCCGGGTGCTCCGCGAGGCGAGCACGAGGCTCGGGCTCGGGTTCGAGGTGCACGCAGGCGAGATGGGCCCGCCGGAGAGCGTCACCGAGGCGCTGGACGTCCTGGGTGCCGATCGGATCGGCCACGGGGTGGCGTCCGTGTACGACCCCGAGCTCCTGGCGCGGGTGATCCGCGAACAGGTGCCGCTCGACGTCTGTCCATCCTCGAACGTCGCGATCAGCCTGTTCACGGCCCTCGAGGCGCACCCGGTGGCCCGCTTCTGGCGCGAGGGCGTGAACATGACGATCTCCAGCGACGACCCGCCGTTCTTCCACACGACGCTGACGGACGAGCTCCGGCACGTCGTGCAGCTGGCAGGCCTGTCGCGTGAGGATCTCGCGACGCTGCAACGTCGCGCGGTTGGCGTTTCGTTTGCCAAACCGTCGACGCAGGCCGAGGTGCTGGCCGAGATCAACAGGTGGGCGGCCAACGGGTGAAGGTCGTCGACACGACGTTCGGCGCGGGTGATGCCGCCGTCGAGGCGTACGTCGTGGAGCCGGGCGACCGGCCGCCTCGCGCCGGCGTGCTGTTCCTGCACTGGCTCGGCGAGCACCGGAGCGACCGAACGCAGTTCCTGTCGGAGGCTCGGTCGCTCGCGGCGCTCGGCGTCCGGTCCGTCCTCCCGGCCGGACGACTGCCGTGGGCCCAGGACCCGGTGGACGCGGCGACCGACGCGGCGAACATCGAGCTGGAGCAGCGGCGCCTGGCGGCGGCCCTCGACGCGCTCGCCGCAGGACTGCCGAAGGGCGCGCCGATCGCGCTGGTCGGCCACGACTTCGGTGCGATGCACGGGCTGCTCCTGGCCGCACGGCATCCGAAGCGGTTCAGGGCCGCGGTGGTGATCGCTGCGACCCCGCGCTGGGGCGACTGGTTCCTGCGCTTCTGGAAGCTCGAGGTGGACCGGTTCGAGTACCTGCGCGCGCTCGCGCCGCTGGACCCGATCGAGGCCGCCCGCGGCGTGCGGGCGACGACGCTCTGGCAGTTCAGCGACCGCGACTACTTCATCGCCCCTATGTCGGCCGTTGAGTTGGTCCGCGCCGCTCCGGCGACGGGCGAGCCGTTGCTGGAGTGGTACTCGGCGGATCATGCGATGCGAAGCGCGAAGGCTCGCGCATCGCGGAAGGCGTTCCTCCTGCGGGGGCTGGGCCTGTCAGCGAGCTAGGCCTGGGCTGACGGCGCCTGGGCTGCGGGGGCCGCGGCGGGGTCGGGTCGCAGCGCATGAACGGCCGCGTCGAGCCGCGCGACGAAGCCGCGGGCGTCCTCGCCGGGCGCGACGGACATCGGCGCCCCGAATCGCACCTCCACCGTGCCGCGCCGGGGGAGCCACGCACCGGGCGGCAGGATCCCGTGGGTCCCGGTGATGAGCACCGGGAGCACGGGGCGGCCGGACCGCTTTGCGATGAGCCCGACCCCGGGCCGGAACGCGCCCACCTCGCCGGTTCGGGTGCGCGTGCCTTCCGGGAACACCAGGATGTTCCAGCCACGTTTGAGCAGCGCCTCGGCGGCGGCCATCGAATCCGGGCTCGCCGAGCGAACGAACTGGAACGCGCCCAGCCAGGCGGCGAAGAACCAGCGGACGCGGTTCGCGCTGAAGTAGTCGGCCGCCACGGCCGGCGCGAGCCGCCGTCGATGGCCAGGTCCAAGCGCGAGCCGCAGGGCGGACGTGTCGAGGTGGCTCGCGTGCGTCGGGCAGACGATGACCGGCTCGTCCAGCTCCGCAAGGTGCTCGGCACCGTAGACGCGCGGTCCGCGCAAGTACCAGCCGAACAGCGGCCCGAAGAGGCGCGCCGTCGCCTCCCGCGCAAACGATGCGGCCCCACTGAACTGCCAGCCGTCGGAGGCGGCCATCACGCGACCGCCATCACAGGGCCGCCAGGATCCGATACGCCCAGTACGCGAGGGCCACCGTGACGAGCAGGGAGTCGATGCGGTCCAGGATCCCGCCGAAGCCGGGAAGCCACTCGCCGGCATCCTTGACATGCGCCTCGCGCTTGACCGCGGATTCCAGGAGGTCGCCCCACAGGCTGCCGGCGGCGACGATGGGGACGAGGGCGGCCACGAACCCGACACCGAACGTCGGGACGAGCGCCGGGGTGAACGCCGCCAGCCCGATCGCGGCCCCGAGGATGTTGCCGACCACTCCGGCGCGGGTCTTGCTCGGCGAAAGGCGCGGCGCCAGGGGCTCGCGCCCGAACGTCCTGCCGACGATGAACGCCCCCACGTCCGAGCCAGCGCACGCAACGGCGAGTGCCACGAACAGCGCGATCCCGGCGCCGTGCAGCTCCACGGCGAGGGCGAGCCCATGCACCAGCAGGACGGGGACCACGAGGAAGCCAACCGCGGCGAAGCCAAGATCGCGGACCGCGCGACCCGTGTCGGCGCGGATGACCGGCCACGCTGCGCCCACCAGGACCAGGCCGCCCACGAGCCAATCGGCGGCGGCCCCGCCCGCGATGCCGACGGCGACGACCAGGGCCACGTTGCCCGCGAGCATCGAGACGCGGTGGTGGATCGGCAGGTCGAACAGGCGGGCCCACTCGGCGATGCCGATCGAGCCGACCGCCAGGATCAGGGCGCCGATACCCACGACGCCTGCGCGAGCCGCCACGGTGATGAGGATGGCGAGCGCGGCATAGCTGCCGGCGCGCGCCATCGCCGTCCGCGGGGCGAGGCCGCCGGTCCGGCCGCGCCGGCTGATCGCGAACACCGCGCCGCCGAGCAGGCCCAGCGCGGCGATCCCCATCACCGCGATCGTGGCAAGGTCGAGCGGCGAGTCGAGGTTCACTGGAGCTGTCGGAAGGCGACGAGCAGTCGCTCGACGATCGTCAGGGTCGTCCCCGCCAGCAGGAGCGGCCCGAACCAGGTCCACGCCACCTGGCCGGCGACGAGATACCCGAGGGCTGCCACGGAAACGAGGATCATCCGGCCGGGCTTGGACAGGATGCCCCGGTAGATCCGCTCGCCGCCCGCGGCCCTGGTCGTGATCCCGACGTAGCTCGCGAGGACCGCCCCGATCACGCCGAGCAGGACGATGACCGCGTTCGCGCCGGGCAGGACCGCCACGGGCGCGAGGAAGGCGATGTCGGCCACGCGATCACCGAGCTCGTTGAGGAGCTCGCCCCGCGGGTGGCTCGTTCCGCTGCGGCGAGCCAGGGCGCCGTCCATGAGGTTGAGCACGAGCCGCAGGCCCGCGAGGATGGGGATGGCAAGGAGCACTGCCGGCACGCTGGTGGACGAGAGGAGCAGGGCGCCGGCGAGGATCGCAACCGGCACCGCAGCAAACGTGACCGAATCCGGTGAGACGCCGCCGCGTGCGAGCCGCTCCACGAGCGGGTCCAGCCGAGCGACCAATCCCTGCTTCCCGGCGTAGAGATCCATGGTGATCACCGAGTATGGACGCGGCCTGCCGGGAGATGTCACGCTGCTTGAGGGAGTGCGTTCGGGCCGGTGCCCGGCTTCGTCTTCAAAACGGATGGCGCGGCGCTCGGCGTCGCGCGGTGGGTTCGACTCCCATGCGCTCCCGCCACGGAGGACCATCGAGCCGATGACCGGGCCGCGACGACCACCCAGCGTCGATGCGCTGCTGCGCGCGGCGGAAGCGGACGCGGCCGGGCTCGGCGCGCGCGATCGCGCGGCCGTCCTCCCCCTGGCCCGCGCGGTGATCGCCGACGAGCGTGCCGCGATCGCTGGCGGCGCGGCCGGTCGCGCTCCGGCGGATCTCGCGGCCGACCTGCTCGGCCGGCTCGAGGCGCTGGCGAACGGTGAGCCTGAGGGCATCGGTGGTCCGGCCGGCCAGCCCGGGCTCGTGCCCGTGATCAACGCGACCGGCGTGATCCTCCACACGAACCTTGGGCGGGCGCCGTGGCCGGAGGCGGCGATCGAGGCTGCGCGCGCGGCCGCGAGCGCGCCCTCGATGCTGGAGCTGGACGTGGACACCGGGCGGCGGGGCCGCCGGTTCCGCGCCGTCGAGGACGAGGTCGTGGCGCTCACCGGGGCGGAGGACGCGCTGGTCACGAACAACAACGCCGCCGCCGTGGCGCTCGCGGTCGGGCTAGCCGGGCGCGGTGGTGTCGCGGTGTCGCGCGGCGAGCTCGTGGAGATCGGCGGCGGCGTCCGGATCCCGGAGATCGTGCGTCGCGCGGGTGCACGCCTGGTCGAGGTGGGAACGACGAATCGCACCCGCGTTGCCGACTTCGAGGCGGCCCTCGCGGACGGGCGGGCGAAGGTCGTGCTTCGGGTCCATCCCTCGAACTTCGCCCAGACCGGGTTCGTGGAGGCGCCCGACGCCGCGGAGCTCGCTGCGGTCGCGCACCGGCACGGCGCGATCGTCATCGATGACCTCGGCTCCGGGGCGCTGCTGGACACCGCGCGCTTCGGCCTGGCCCACGAGCCGACGCCGCGCGAGCGCCTGGAGGCGGGCGCCGACCTGGTGACGTTCTCCGGCGACAAGCTCGTCGGCGGCCCGCAGGCGGGCATCATCGCCGGCCGCGCAGGCCTCGTCGAGAAGCTCCGGCGAGACCCGCTCGCTCGCGCCATGCGCCCGGACAAGGTGGCCCTCGCCGCGCTCGCGGCCACCCTGCGCCTGTATCGCGGCGGGGTCGCGCACACCGCGATCCCGATCTGGCGACAGATCGCGGCGCCGCTCGACGAGCTCGAGCGGCGTGCGTCCGGCGTCCTCGCGGTGCTCGCGTCCGGGCCGGCGCTCGTTCCCGATGGCTCACGTGCGAAGGTCGCGCTGGCCGTGGATCGGGTAGAGTCGACCATCGGCGGCGGCTCGCTCCCCGGCCAGGCGCTGCCGTCATGGGCAGTCGCCATCAGCGGACTCGCCCCGCAGCGCCTCCTCGCGGCGCTCCGAGGTGGCGAGCCGGCCGTCATCGGTCGGGTCATCGACGACGTCGTCGTCCTCGACCTTCGAACGGTGGACCCGACGGACGACCATCGACTGGCCGATGCCGTCAGAGCAGCGCTCCAGCGAGCGACCTTGGGCACCCGAGCCTGACCGCGTGGACCTCCTCACGGCGTTCGGTGTCGTGGCGCTCACCTTCATGATGCTGATGTATGCCCTCGAGTCGCGCGGCCGCGGTGTCGTCCTCGCATTCGCCGCCGGTTGCGCGCTGTCGAGCGCCTACGGGTTCCTCTCGAACGCGTGGCCGTTCGGCGTCGTGGAGGCGGTCTGGACCGTGATCGCGCTCCGTCGGTATCAAACGACCCGCGGGCGCTGATGGGCGACGCGACGGGATTGCCGACCGTCGTCGTCGGGACGGCGGGCCACATCGACCACGGCAAGACGAGCCTCCTGCGCGCGCTCACCGGCATCGATGCGGATCGGCTGCCGGAGGAACGGGCGCGCGGCATGACGATCGACGTCGGCTATGCGCATCTGGTCTTCCCGGACGGCGTGGAGATCGACTTCGTGGACGTGCCGGGCCACGACCGGCTCATCGGGAACATGCTCGTCGGGGCCGGCGAGATCGACGCCGCGATGCTCGTCGTCGCTGCGGACGATGGCCCGCGGCCGCAGACCATGGAGCACCTCCAGCTCCTCGATGCCCTCGGGATCTCCGCGGGGCTCGCCGTCGTGACGAAGGTCGACGTGGTGGAGCCCGCCCGCGTCGCCACGGTCGTGGCCGAGGTGACGACGTTGCTCGCGTCGACATCGCTCGCCGGCGCGCCGATCCTCACCGCCTCCTCGTTGACCGGCGAGGGCATCGCTGCCGTGCGGGCCGCGCTTCGGGGCGTGCGTGACGGGTTGGCAACGGTCCTCGGGGGTGGCGGCCGGCCGATGCGACTTGCGATCGACCGGGTCTTCGCCGTCAAGGGTCGCGGCACCGTCGTGACCGGCAGCCTTCGCGGCGGCCCGCTGGAGCACGGCTCCGTGCTTCGGCGCGAGCCCGGTGGAGGGGAGGTCCGGGTGCGCGAGATCCAGGTGCGCAACCAACCCCGCGATCGACACGAAGGCGGGCGGACCGCCCTCAACGTGGCAGGCGCCGGGGCGGTGGCGCTGGAGCGGGGGAATGTGCTCACGACCGACCCGGCGGTCGTCGGAACGGACCGACTCCTGGTCGATCTCCGACCTGCGGCACCCATCGGGTCGGTCGAGGGTCGGGCGCCGAAGGCCGGCGCCCTCCTTCGGCTGCACGTGGGCACGGACCAGGTCGATGCGACGATGCGCCGAGTTGCCGCGCGGCCGTCGTTGGCGGTGCTGACCCTCGAACGCGAGATCGCAACGTTCGCCGGAGACCGTGCCGTGCTTCGCGAGCCTGCATCCGGTGCCGTGCTGGCAGGGGTGCGGGTGATCGATCCGGAGCCCGTCCGCGGCATCTCGAGACGCCGCCTCACGCCCGATCGACTCGAACGCCTGGCCTCGGCGGTGTCGCGGGGAGACGACCCGGAGGCCACGGCGGCTCGCGTGGACCTGCACGGTGCCGTCGCACACGGCTCCACGATGATCGTGGCCTCGGATGTCGAGGAGGCACTCCGGGCCGCCGCGCTTGATGCCGTGACGACGCACCACCGCGAGGCGCCGGTGAGCGCCGGGCTGCCACTCCCGCGCGCACGCGCCGCGGTGCTCCGGCGCCTGCGGCAACTGGTGACGATCGAGCGACGCAACGCCGCTCTGGCGCAGGCAGTGGCGGCCGCGGTGATCGATGCCCTCATTGCCGGTGGCTCCGTCGTCCGGGCGGGCGAGGCGCTTCGGGACCCCGCCGCAGGCACGGCGATGTCGTCGGAGCTCGAGGCGGCAATGGGACGCCTCGAAGCCGCGCTGTCCGTCGCCGCGCCGCCACCGCTCGACGAGGCTGCCAGCCGCGCCGGATGCCCTCCGGAGGGCGTGCGGGCACTGGCCGCCGACGGGCGCATCGTGCGGCTGGGACCGGACCTCGCGTGGGCCACTCCGACCTACCACCGCCTCGCCGCCCTGGCGCTGGAGCTAGCGCGCGAGGGGCCGCTGACGCCGGCGGCCTACCGGGACGCGACGGGGACCAGCCGGAAGTACGTCATGGCGATCCTCGAGGACCTCGATCGCCGGGGCATCCTCCGGCGCACGCCCGACGGCCACGAGCCGGGTCCGCGGGCACCGAAGGTCGTCAGCCCATGACGCGCCGGCCCGGCGTCACGGCGATCGTGCTCGCCGGCGGGCGGTCCTCGAGATTCGGCGGCCCGAAGCTCGAGGCGGAGCTGGGCGGCGCGACCCTTCTCGAGCGCGCGATCCGGGCCGTGGCATCCGTCGCAGACGAGATCGTGGTCGCGGGCTCTCCGTCCCCCGTCGCCGTGGAGGTCGGCGGGCGGCCGATCCGCCTCGTGGCTGACGCCCAGCCGTTCGCGGGCCCGATGGCCGCCCTTGCGGGTGCGCTTCGCGGCACGGAGTCGGCGCTCGCGATCGTCGTCGGCGGAGACATGCCCGCCCTCGTGCCGGCGGTGCTCGCGACGATGCTCCTTCGGCTCGCCTCGGACGACGGGCTGGACGCGGTGCTGCTCGCGAATCCGGTGGAGGACAGCGCGGCGCGCCAGGTCCTGCCGCTCGCGGTTCGCGTCGCGGCGGCGTCCGCCGCGGCCGCGACGGCGATGGACGCGGGTGATCGATCACTCGGTCGGTTCGTCGACCGCGTGCGCTCGATGGAGATCCCCTCGGCCGAGTGGCTTGCCCTCGACCCCGCCGGTCGAACGCTCCTCGACGTGGATCTGCCAGCCGACCTCGAGCGAATCCGCAATGAGTTTCGCTGAACCCCCTTTCAGCGCGGCGCGTCGAACGCTACGCTCTCGCCAGCAAGTGCTGCGTGTGCACCGTCCAAGCTAGGGAGGAATTCATGCCCCCGACGATCTCAGCGTTCTGGAACAAGCTCAACTCGAACGAGAAGATGGTCATGTACGGAGCGATCATCGTCGTGATCGCGTTCGTCATCGGTCTCGTCGGCAGCTACGGGTTCGGCTCGGCGTCGAGCGACCTGATCGCCGCGATCGCCATCACCGTCATCTACTGGCTCAAGTACTCGCCGAACAAGATCAACTGGCCTGCGCCGGTTCAGACGATCGTCGTGGTCATCGCCGGGATCGCCGCGATCTTCGCGATCCTCGCAGCGGTGACCGCGATCGGCCTCCTGTTCGGGTTCGGCCTGTACGGCATCGGCCTGATCGTGAATGCCGTTGGCACCGGCGTCATGGCCTGGTTCGCCTACAAGGAATACCAGGCCATGCCCAAGGCGACTCCGCCGGCCGCCTGACCCTCGCGCGCTCCAGCTGCCCAACAGCGGGCCGGGGTCACTCCCGGCCCGCTTCGTTGTCCGGGACGGTCGATCTCAGGCCTGTTCGGGCCTTCGAAGGCCCACGGCGTTCACGACGGCGCCGGACACGAGCAGCCCGGCGGCCACGATGACGGCCAGGTGGTAGGCGTCCGTGGACGCCTCCTTCGCCGCAGCCACCAGCGCCGGCGGCGCACCCTTCGGCGGCGGATTGAGGGGCTCGTAGGCGGCCCGGAGGGCCCGGGAGTTCGGGTCCGTGCCCGGGACGGTGGCCGCGAGGACCGAGTAGAACGTCCCGCTCACCACGATGAACACCGCCGCCGCGAACAGCGGCTGGCCCACCCGCGACAGGGCGTTGTTGATCGCGGACGCGAGCCCCGCATTGCGCACCGGCACCGACTCCATGAGCGCCGTGGTCAGGGGCGCGACGAGCAGGGACAGCCCGGTTCCGAAGATGACGATGGCCGGCAACGGGCCGATCAGCGCATCGATAGGCGGCGCGAGTGATGCGGGGTCCGCGAGGCTCGCCGCCCACGGCACCGAGCTCGAGGGAACGCGCAGCCACCACAACAGCCCGGCCGCCATGACGAGGGGCCCGGCGATGAGGAATCGCCGCACGCCGAATCGCCCGGCGAGCGTTCCGATCCGGGTAGAGAAGAGGGCCAGCATGATTCCCGTCGGCAGGCCGACGAGCGCCGCGCCCAGCGGGCTGTAGCCAAGCGTTCCCTGCAGGAACAGCGCCTGGAACCCGAAGTTGGCGTACAGCGCGCCGTAGATCAACAGGGTGGACAGGTTGATCGTGCTGAACGCCCGGATCCGGAACAGCGCGAGAGGTACGAGCGGATGCTCGCGGCGGGCCATCAGGATCGGGAAGGCGACCAGGGCGACCGCGCCGATCCCCAGCGCGACGAACGCGATGGGCTCCCGCCACTGACCCTGCTGCCCGCGGACGGCACCGAAGGCGAGCCCGCCCACCGCGACCACGGCGACGAAGGCGCCCAGCCAGTCGAAACGCCTTGAGGCCGATTCGGCGTGCGATTCGTTCATGTATCGCCACGCCAGCCACGCCGCGAGGACGACGAGCGGGACGTTGATCAGGAACAGCGAGCGCCAGCCCGCGACCTCCACCAGGATCCCGCCGATCGGCGGCCCGAGCGTGGACAGGGCCGACGTCGCGGCCGCCCACAGCCCGAATGCCCGCGCCCGGCTCGCGCCCTCGAAGGTGCTTGTGATGATGGACAGCGAGCCCGGGACCAGGAGGGCACCGGCCACTCCCTGGAGGATGCGCCCGGCCACGAGCAGCTCCATGTTCGGGGCGAGGCCGCACAGCACGGACGTCAGCCCGAACCCGACGAGCCCGATCAGGAACGTCCGGCGGCGTCCGTAGTAGTCGCCCAGGGCGCCGGCCAGCACGAGGAAGGCGGCGAGGGTCGCGAGGTAGCCGGATGTGACGTACGTCTGCCCCTCGAGCCGGCCGATCAGGGTGACGGGCAGCTCCGCGCCCATCCGCTGGAGCGCGAGGTAGACGAAGCTGCCGTCGAGGAAGACGATCGCGGACCCGAGCATCGCCGCGCCCAGGGTCCCGCGCTGCCGGCTCGTCATCCGGCCGAGTGTACCGACCGCTCCTCGGCGCTCAGCGGCGAGCGACGCCCTGGATCAGTCGGGATGCGCCTTGCGGAAGCAGTCGGAGCAGTAGACCGGGCGATCCATGCGCGGCCGGAAGGGGACCTGCGCCTGGTTGCCGCACTCCGAGCAGAGGACCGCGAAGTACTCGCGCTGCGTGGTGCCGCGGTCGTAGCCGCGAGGTCCGCCGAGATCCGCGGCGGAGGGGCCGGTGTCACGCGCCGCGCGGCGGCTGGCCCGGCAGCTCACGCACCGCTTTGGGTCGGACGCGAAGCCCTTCTCCGAGTAGAACTTCTGGTCGTCCGCGGAATGGATGAACTCTGAGCCGCAATCGACGCAGGTGAGGGTTCGATCGACGTAGGTCACGGGTGCCTCCGGAGCGCGTGGATATGGCCAGCTGGTGCGCCGGAGACCCTCGACGGCAACGCGGAAGCGGCCGGAGCCGGTGCCGCGCGACCCATGGTGCCGTCTGGAGTCCCCTGGTCTGGGCGCACCGGGTGAATTCGGCCGAAGGATACCGCGGATCTCCGGAGAGGGCCGCCGGCCACTCCGAGTCGTGCCAATTGACCTGTCACAATGACCTGCGACCGTTCGCACAGGCGAGCGGGGAGCAATTGGGGGCGCCCCGCTCGCCAGGCTTCCTGGCGAGCGCCGGGCGCACGGGGAGGCCGCTCACAGGCATGCTGCGACTGCTCCACACCGCGGACGTCCACCTCGGGGCTCGCCACGCCGACCTCGGCGACCGGGCCGCGACGCAGCGGGAGCGGCAGTTCGCGGCGTTCGTCGCGACCATCGACCTTGCGCTCGCCGAGAAGGTGGACCTCGTCCTGATCGCCGGCGACCTGTTCGACTCCAATGTGCAGCCGCGCCGGTCCGTGGAGCGCGCGGCGGCGCAGCTCAAGCGCCTCGTGGAGGCGCGCATCCGGATCGTGATCGCGCCGGGTACGCATGACGTCTACGACCGGGCGTCCATCTACCGGGCGTATGACCTGGCCGCGCTCGCAGGGGCCGTGGGCTCGGACCTCGTGACGGTCCTGGATCCGGACCATCCGGAGGTGTTCCTGAGCGCGCTGGACCTGGTCGTGCACGGGCGCTGCTTCGCCACGAAGCGGGCGCCGTACTCGCCCCTGCAGGGCGTGGACGTGAGCAAGGACCAGCGCGCGGCGTGGCACGTCGGGCTGCTGCACGCGTCGGTCGCGATCGAGGGCAAGACGGATGGCGACGAGGTGGTCATCTCCACGGAGGAGATCGCCGCAAGCCATCTCGACTACCTCGCACTCGGGCACTGGCATTCCACGAGCAGGGGCAAGGCCGGCAGGACGACGTACGCGTATGCCGGTGCGCCGGAGCCGGTGGCCCTGGACCAGGACCGCGCCGGCAACGTCCTGCTGGTGAGCCTCGATGCACGGGACGGCAAGAAGCAGGTGACCCTCGAGGAGCGCAAGGTCGGCAGGACCCGGTTCGAGCGGGTGCAGCTGGACGCCGCGAAGGTCGGCTCGCAGCCCGGCCTCGTGTCGAAGCTCGCCGAGCGGGCAGACCAGGACCTTGTCCTGGACGTGGAGCTCATCGGCATCCGACCGGACGAGCTGGACGTCCACGTGGACGAGGTGGAATCGGAGCTCGGCGACCGGTTCCTCAAGGTTCGCGTGCGCGATCGCTCCGTGGCGCCGCTGCCGGAGGGCATGATCGCCTCGCCGGACACGGTGCTCGGCGCGTTCATCCGCGATCTCGAGGCGCGCATCGCGGAGGTCGAGGCGGCGGATGGGGAGGCGTCCCCGGCCGACGGTGCGGCCGGCGAGCTGCGCGATGCCCTGCGGCTGGGCCGCCTGCTCCTCGCCGGAACCGAGGTCACGCTGTGAGGATCACGCGCCTCCAGCTGCGCAACGTGCGGCGCCACACGGATCTCGACCTGACGCTCGCGCCCGGGCTCACCGTCGTCCGCGGTCCGAACGAGTCCGGCAAGTCCACGATCCAGCGGGCGATCGAGCTGGCGCTGACCCGGCGCGTGACGTCGGGCTCGGGCGACCTGGACGGGATGCGCTCATGGAACTCCGGCGACGACGACCGGCCGTGGGTGCGCCTGGAGTTCGAGCAGGAGGACCTGGACGGCGTCCGCACCGGCACGCTGGAGAAGGCGTTCCGCGGCTCGCGCGGGACGGTGAGGCTGGAGCTCGACGGCGAGACGATCACCGATCCCGCCCGGGCTGACGAGGTGCTCGCGGACCTGACCGGCATCCCCAGCGAGCCATTTTTCCGCTCCACGGCCTCGGTGCGGCACCACGAGCTGGATGGGCTCGCCCGCGACGAGGCGGCGCTGCGGGATCGGTTGCAGGCATCCATCTCCGGTGCCGATCGAGGCACGAGCCGCGCACGCCGCAAGCTGGAGAAGGCGCTCTACGACCTCAACACAAAGGGCGACAAGAACCCCGGCCGGATCAAGGCGGCAGAGGCGAATCTCGCCACCGAGACCGCCGCCCAGCGCAACGGCGAGGCCGCGCTCATGCAGCTGGAGCGTGACCGCGACGCGCTTGCCCAGGCCCGCGAGGAGCGCACCGTCGCCGAGTCGGAGCTGAACGAGCAGCGGTCCATGCTGGAGAAGGCACGGCTCGCCGAGCGGCTGATCGCGGAGCGCGAGCAGGCGCGAGAGCGATTCGAGCGCTACAGCACCGCCGTGGACGTGAGCCGGCAGGTCGACGGCCTGGAGGCCTCGCACCCGTCCTCGAACGGGCTTCCGGCACTGCGCGAGGCGCTGTCGAAGGTCCGCGCCGCGGACATCCGGATCCGCGAGATCAAGGCGGCGCTCGCGGGCGAGGTCGAGGTGCAGTTCGTCGTCGACGAGCCGACGCCCCGCTCGTGGCGACCCACCGCGATCGCCGCCATCGTGGTGATCCTCCTCGCGGTGGGCGTGGTCGTCGCGGACCAGCTCAACGTGCTGCCGCGCGACCTCCGCACGTTCAGCATCACCGCGCTCGGCCAGACCATCTCGCTGCCGGGCGCGCCCCTGCTGGCCGTGCTCCTCGTGCTGTTCGGTGCAGGGCTCGCGCTCGTCGGGCGCCGGCAGCGCATCCGAGCCATGCAGCTGCGCAAGACGAAGGACCTCCGGATCCAGGAGATCGAACGCCGCCTGCGGGGCCGGTCCATGCTGGAGCAGGAGCTCCAGGTGGAGGAGGTCACGCTCTCCAACCTGCTCGCCGCCCTAGAGCTGCCGGACCTACCCGCCGTGGAGGCCCTGGTGACCGCCGAGGAGGCCCACATGGGCAACATCCTCCGGCTCCGGGCCCAGCTGGAGGGTCTCGTGGGGCGAGAGCCCGCCGCGACCCTGCCCGAGCTGCGCGACAAGGCCGCCCTCGACATCGAGCAGAAGTCAGGCGCCCTCGAGGCCCTCGGGCCCATCGCGCACGAGGCGCGCGCCAGGGAGCGCCTCGAGGTCGCCGTCGCGGACGCCGACCGGAAGGTCGGGTCTGCGCGCGACGCGGAGGCGCAGGCCCGCGCGCGCGTGGAGCAGAACAGCGTGGACGCCGAGGAGGTTGCCGCGCACGCGGAGCGCGCGGCGATCTGGGCGGAGCAGCTGACGGCACTCCAGCGGCGCAACCGGGTCTACGACGCCACCCTCAAGGCGCTCGACGCAGCGGAGCGGGCGACGATCCGCACCGCGACGCGCTACCTCGAGAAGACGATGGTCGTGGACCTCGCGCGCGTGACCGCCGGCCGGTATCGCCGCGTGCAGGTGGACGACGAGAACCTGGGCCTGCGGGTCTACGCGCCCGAGCGCGGCGACTGGGTGGACGTGACCAGCCTCAGCCAGGGCACCCTCGACACCGTCTATCTCGCCGCGCGGATCGGCCTCGTTCGCCTCGTGACGGGGGATCGGAGGCCGCCACTCGTGCTCGACGATCCGTTCGTGACGCTCGACGACGAGCGCGCCGCACGTGCCCTGGAGCTGCTCCACGACATCAGCACGGACTTCCAGGTCATCTACCTGACCACGTCGGATCGATACGACAGGACCGCGGACGCCGTCGCGATCCTCGCACCCGCGACGGGCCTCACGCCGGACACGATCCCCGAGGATTCGGAGCCCGCCTCGGCACCACGCATGGAGCAGCCGGCCGCCGACCCCCCGGCAGCGCCGCCCGCCGCCGCCTAGAAGCCGCCGCCGCCTCCTCCGCCCCCGCCGCCGCCCCCGCCGCCGTAGCCGGACCCGGAGGACGACGTGGCGCTCGTGGAGATGGAGCCAATGGAGCTGGCGAGACTGCCCACCGAGCTGATCCCGCCACTACCCGAGTACCAGGCCGGGATCCAGACCGTGGAGCCCGTGGACTGCGCCGTCTCGAAGGTCTCGCGGATCAGGTCGTCGATCTCGTCCTTGAGCCCGAACGCCACCGCCCAGACCGTCAGCAGGTCCGGCGTCGTGATCCACGGGAGGCGCGTCTTCGTCTGCCCCACCGCCTCGTCGACCGTGTGCGCCCGCTTGAGCTCGTAGCGGAGCGTGTTCTTGTAGGCGAGGGCCATGCCCAGCGTGCGGGCGCCGTCCTCCGTCCGAGCCACGAGCCGGCCGCTGAACACGGCGGTCAGGATGGCAAGGCCCACCGAGACGGCCATCGGCAGAACGAACAGGCCCTTGCCGGGCCGGATCAGCTCGGCGTTGTCCGAGGTGTCGAAGACGAACAGGAACCCGAAGATCACGACGCCCACGATCAGGGCAATCGCCGTTCCAGCCCATTTCGTGGGCAGCATGTTCGGGTCCTCGCGGAAGTAGCCGGCCGCCTTCGCCGACCGCCCGAGGTTGCGCTTGAACGACTCGTACAGCTTCGCGCCCTCGCCGGTCTTGAGCTGTGACCAGCTGAGGCGGCTGCCGATGGCCTTCGCCTGGATCGAGGCGGAGAGCTGGGACTCCGCGCTGCCGAGCGGCCGCCGGCGCGCCTCCAGCGAGTTCGGGTCGATGAGGGGCTCCGGTGGGATCACGAGGTCCACGTGCTTGGAATCGCCATCCGGCTGCTCGAACGTCACCAGGCCGCGATGGCCGAGATCCACCAGGGCCGACGTGAACGCATCCTTGTCCACGCCCTCGTTTCGGAGCGCGGTGGCGAGGGCCGGCGTGAGGCCGGGCGGCGGTACGGGCAGGAGGACCGAGTCGTCGATCAGCGGCACCTCCACGTCGCGCCCGCGCTCCCACCAGGTCCGCAGGAACTGAACGAACATCAGCACGCCCGCACCGAGGACGAGGGCGATCAGGAGCCCGTTGATCAGCGTCTGGATGCCGCGGTCCGGGTTGCCATTCGGCTGCGTGACGTGGTCGATCTGGCGGAGGCCGGCCAGGAGCGCGCCGTCGATGTCGCCGTCCTTGGCCTTGGGCAGCATCTCGCCGTCCACGAGGCTCTGCGCCTCGTCGGGGTTGAGGTACCGGTCGACGTAGCCCTTGCCGGCGTACAGGTAGATCTGGCCGTGGTTCTTGCTGCCGGAGTCCATGTCGAACAGGACCACCAGGCCGTCGTTGACGTCCTTCCGCCCGACGCCCCAGGTGTTGATGATCGTGATGGCGTCCTTGCGCGCGGTCTCGGTCGAGACGTCGTAGTCCTCGCTGGGCCAGGAGACGATCGCGAGCTGCGCCTGCGTTCGGGTCCGGATCCCTTCGGCGATCGCCTGCGCCTGTGCCTCCGCGGAGGCGCTCCAGATGTTGGCGAGGTCGTAGACGTACACGCCCTCGCGGCTCGGCGGGAGCGTCATCGCCGCGAGGGCGACCTGGGCGGCCAGCGACACGGTGACCACGAGGGCGGCAAGGAGGACGACGACGCGACGCATGAGCAGTCGCGATGATAGGCGGATGTCGGTCGCCATCTTCGGGTTGCTCGCTTCCATCGGCTGGGGCTTCGCCGACTTCGGCGGCGGCCTCGCGAGCCGGCGGGCCGCGGTCGTCGGCGTGCTCTTCGGAAGCCAGTTCGTCAGCCTCCTTGTCGCGATCCCGATCGTTGCCCTGGCGCACGAGCCGTCGATGGGGGCCCGGGACCTGGCGATCGCGCTCGGGGCCGGCGCGCTGGGCGCTTCCGGCCTCGCGCTGCTCTATCGGGGGCTGAGCGTCGGGCGGATGGGCGTCGTGGCGCCGATCGCCGCAGTGCTCACGGCCACGCTGCCGGTCCTCTTCGGGTTCGCGACCCAGGGCGCCCCGTCGACGGTGGCCATCGTCGGGATCGCGTTCGCGATCGCGAGCGTGGTGCTGGTCTCGCGATCGCCCGCATCCGCCGACGGGCGATCGAGCGGGCTCTGGTACGGCCTCGCCGCCGGCGCGATCTTCGGGACGTTCACGATCGCCGTCGCCCAGCTGTCCGACGAGGTGGTGCTGTCCCCGACGCTGCTGATCCGCGTCGGGTCTGTCTCGGCAATCGGCGCCTGGATCCTCGTGCGTCGCCCGCCATGGCGGGTCCCGCGCGGCATGTGGCCGGCGCTGCTGGCGATCGGCCTCGTCGACATGGCGGCGACGGCGGTCTACCTGACGGCCATCCAGATCGGCCCGCTCGCGATCGCCGCGATCCTCGCCTCGCTGTATCCGGTCGCCACGACCGTCCTCGCAGCGGTGGTCCTGAGCGAGCGCGTCAGGGCGGTGCAGGCCGCGGGCATCGTCGCGGCGCTCGTGGCGGTTGCGTTGATCGCGGGCAGCTCGCCCGGCTAGTGGCGCGGACGGGCGCGCCGGGCCATCGCGACGGCTATGCCGGCCGCGTCACGGCGAGCGAGTCCAGCTCCGCGGGCGTCCGGACGAGGTGCACCGCGGCGAAGCCCTCCGCGTCGAGGACGCCCAGCCGGAGCGAGCGTCCAAGGTCCGCGAGCTGCCGGCGAACCGCGTCCGCGGGCACGACCCTCCCGGGACGCGCCGCGTTCCGGGCAAGCACGATCTGCGGATCGAGGTCGAGGACGATGGCGACCGCCGGGACCCCACGGGCAGCCGCGCTCCGCACCAGGCCGCGCCGGGCAAACGGCGTGACGCTCGTGGCGTCGATCACCGTCGTTCGGCCAAGCGCGAGTCGCCGGTCGAGCTCGCGGTGGAGGATCGCAAAGGCGGTCCTCGTCGCGCGCTGGTCCGCCTCGTCACCGGAGACGACGGCGCGGTAGGCGTCGGAGGAGAGGACCGCGTCGGGCGGGAAGAGGCGAGCTGCGAGGGTGGACTTGCCCGAGCCGGCCGCGCCGATCAGGACGACGAGGCACGGCTCCGGCAGCGACAGGACGCGCGGGGCCTGCATCCCTGCGGGCTGGCTCCCCGCGTCGCGACGGCTCAGCTCCCGCTGCGCCGCGCCTCCCAGCCGCCGCCTTCGCGAGCGCGAACCTCGTAGGCGGGCTGGTCATAGACGGACGGGCCGCGGGTCACGTAGCCGGTGTCCATGCGGAACCGCGAATCGTGGAGCGGGCACGCGATCGTCCCGTCGATCAGCTTGCCCTCGGCGAGCGACCCGCCGGCGTGCGCGCACGCGTCGTTGAGCGCGAGGATCTTCGTCCCCTGCCGCACGAGGACGAGCTGGTTGATGCCCAGCTTCGCCTTTACGGGCCGCCCCTCGGGGATGGAGCCGTCCGTGCCGACCTCGGCCGGTTCAAGCGAGATCCACTTCGTGCCCGCGCCGCGGAACGCGTGCCGGCTGACCATGTTGCCGAGCACGTACACGATGTCGCCACCGACGTACGCGGCGCCCGCGACGATCAGGAACCCAAGCAGGGACAGCAGGACCGCGCCCGTCGAGGCGCCGGCCGCCGCGGACACGGGAAGGCGCAGCAGCAAGGAGACGATGAAGACGACGAGCGCGACCAGCATGAGCGTGGAGTGGAGCGTCGCCCGCTCCCGCGCCTTGCCGTCGGTGTCCGCGTAGTCCGCGAAGCCGGCCAGCGCCGCTCCGAGCATCGTGAGGATGCCGAGGGCCAGCGCCCACGCCGCCGCCTGGGGCATGGACAGGACGTCGAAGACGATGACCAGCATCAGGATCCCGATCGGCGCGTCGGTGAGGACCGCGTGCAGCGGATGCCCCAGCCAGCGCCCGATCAGCAGGTCGCGGATCGCCGGCATCGCGCCGAAGAACCAGTGCAGGAACCGATAGGCAACATTGCCGAGCGGCTTCGTCCAGAAGCCCTGGGAATCCATCAACCGCGTCGTCAGGCGC
Source organism: Chloroflexota bacterium (assembly GCA_016191395.1). GTDB lineage: Bacteria > Chloroflexota > Limnocylindria > Limnocylindrales > CSP1-4 > UBA5189. Next base: position 66,181 of record JACPOS010000015.1, on the reverse strand, counting down.
GCAAGCATCTGTCCACCTCCCGTCGCCGCAGTCTACGACCGCGCCAGCGTGGCGAATCGGCGGTTCAGGCCGGGAGGTCGCGCTCCGCAGGGCCCGTGTAGCGGGCGTCCGGCCGGATGATCCGGTTCGCGCCCGCCTGCTCGATGACGTGCGCGGTCCAGCCGGCATGCCTGGCCAGGGCGAAGGTGGCCGGGAAGAGGTCCGGCGTGAGGCCCACGCCCATCAGGACGGGCGCCGCGTAGTACTCCACGTTCGTCTTCAGCGCCCGCTCCGGGTGCAGCTCGGCGAGGACCCGCAGCGCGACATCCTCCACCGCGATCGCGAGCTCCAGCCAGTCCGGCTTGTGCTCCATGGACTCGGCGACCTTGCGCAGCGCGGCGGCCCGGGGGTCGTAGGCGCGGTACACGCGGTGGCCGAAGCCCATCAGCCGGTCGCCCTTGGCGATCGTCTCGCGCACCCACTTCTCCGCGTTCGCGGGTGAGCCGGCGTTGTGGATCTGCTCCACGACCTCCGACGGCGCGCCGCCGTGCAGCGGCCCCTTCAGCGCCCCGATCGCCCCGACGACGGCAGAAGCAAGGTCGCTCCGGGTGGACGTGATGACGCGCGCGGTGAACGTCGATGCGTTGAGCCCGTGCTCCGCGCCGACGATGAAGTACGCGTCGAGGGCTCGTGCGGTCGCGGCATCCGCCCGCTCACCGTTGAGCTGGTACAGGAACCCCGGCACGAGGTCCAGGCTCGAGTCCGGCTCTACCGGCTCCAGGCCGCGGCGCAGCCGGGCGAACGCGGCGAGCGCCGACGGCGAGAACGCGGTGAGGGCCCGGGCCTGCTCCGGCGTCGGCGGCCAGTCCAGCGTCTGCGCGGCGCCCCAGACCGACACGGCGGTCCGGAGCGCGTCCATCGGCTTCGCAGCGGCCGGCAACGCGCGGAGCGCGGTCATGACAGCCGCCGGAACGGGTGAGGTCGGAAGGTGGTGGTCCGGGTCCCAGTCGCCGGTCCACAGCAGGTTCGCGATCGCCGGGTACGTCCCGCGCTCCACCAGGTCGCCGATCCGGTAGCCGCGGTACAGCAGGCGGCCGCGCTCGCCGTCGACATAGCCGAGCGCCGTCTCCGCGGCGACGACTCCCTCGAGCCCCGGGGAGTAAGGCCGCGCGTCCGGCTGGGTTTCGATCATCGCCGGGATGGTAGCCCGGCGAGCCGGAATCAGCGGTCGGCGCGCTCCGCCATCGCCGTGTACGCGCGCTGCCCCTTGCCCACGTAGAGCTGCCGCGGCCGCCCGATTCGCGAGCTTGGGTCCTTCATCATCTCGCGCCATTGGGCGATCCAGCCGGGCAGCCGGCCGATCGCGAACAGCACCGTGAACATGCCCACGGGGAAGCCGAGCGCGCGGTAGATCAGGCCGCTGTAGAAGTCCACGTTGGGGTACAGCTTCCGCTCCACGAAGTACGGATCGCTGAGCGCGACCTCCTCCAGCTCGCGCGCGATCCGGAGCAGGTTGTCGTTCGCGCCCATCTTCGCGAGGATCGTGTCGGCGGCGGACTTGATGATCCGCGCCCGCGGGTCGTAGTTCTTGTAGACGCGGTGGCCGAAGCCCATGAGCCGGAACGGGTCGTCCTTGTCTTTCGCCCGCTCCACGGCTCGCGAGACGTCGCCGCCGTCCGCCTCGATCGCCTGGAGCATCTCCAGGACCTCCTGGTTCGCGCCGCCGTGGAGCGGCCCCCACAGGGCGGAGATCCCGGCCGAGATCGACGCGTACATGTTGGCGTGGCTGGATCCGACAAGGCGCACCGTGGACGTCGAGCAGTTCTGCTCGTGGTCGGCGTGCAGGATCAGGAGGACCCGCAGGGCCTTCGCCACCTCGTCGTCGACGACGTACGGCTCGGCCGGCACGGCGAACATCATCCGGAGGAAGTTGCTCTCGTAGTCCAGGCTGTTGTCCGGGTAGACGAACGGCTGGCCGATCGACTTCTTGAACGCGTATGCGGCGATGGTCGGCATCTTGGCGATCAGCCGGATGGTGCTGATCTCCACGTCGGCCTGGTCGCTCGGGCTCCCGGAGGTCTGGTAGAAGGTCGAGAGCGCCGCGACCGCCGAGGCGAGGATGCCCATCGGATGGGCGTCCATGGGGAAGCCGTCGAAGAACCGGCGGAACTCCTCGTGGAGCAACGTGTGGCGCTTGATCGAGGTCGTCCACTCGTCCAGCTGGGCCGCGGTTGGCAACTCGCCGTAGATCAGGAGGTAGGCGGTCTCGAGAAAGGTCGAGCGCTCTGCGAGCTCCTCGATCGGGTAGCCGCGGTAGCGCAGGATGCCCTTGTCGCCGTCGAGGTACGTGATGGCGCTGCGGGTCGGGGCGGTGTTGGCGTAGCCGTAGTCCAGCGTGGTGACGCCGGCTTCCTTCAGCAGGGGGCTGATGTCGAAGGCGGACTGGCCCTCGGTGGCCGTCTCGATCGGGAATTCCAGCACCCGCTCGCCGATGCGGAGCTCTGCCGTGGCGGCTCGGTTCGGAGCCTCCACTTCGCGAATCGCTGTCATGGAGTCTGTCTCCTCTCGGCGTCGCTCCGACGCCAGTGGGTATTGACGCGATCGTAGGTCCGGCCGCGGACGCGGAGAGTGCCGAAGGTCCCGATCTGCCCCGGCTCATCGGCGTCAGCTGGCCTGATCCGATCCTTCCGTCGCCGGCGGGAGGTCTCGCCAGATGGACAGTCCGTCGTCGGCCGGGGTTGCCGGTGCGGCGGGTGGCGTGTCCGCCGCCTCGCCCGTATCGAGGTGCCGCAGCGCCTGGAGCGCGAGCTCGCTCGGGCGCCCGACGTCGGCCAGCTCCTGCGTGTCCGTCCCGTCGTGCTGGCTGGCGACGAACTCGACACCCGCGAGGGCGGCGACGCCGCCCATCGCGACCAGGCCGGCCGGTCCGCCTGCGAGCGCGCCGATGATCAGCGCGGGCGCCATGCCCTGGGTGGGGCTGGGTCCCGGGATGTGGAGGGGCCGCTTGTCGAAGTCCTCCAGCGCCGGGTCCACCGAGGTCAGCCCGGGGATCCGGACGCCGCCGAGCGATTCGTGCTGGGCGAGCGCCGCGCCGCAGGCGGAGCAGCGGGTCGCGCCGTGGGTCGCCGGAGCGCCGCACCAGGGGCACGTCGGGGCGGGCTGGGGAGCGGCAGGTTCGGGGTCAGGCTCGGCGCGCTGGTCGGTCACCCTCCGATCCTAGGCGCCGTGTCCAGCGGTTGCTTGAAGGTCAGCCCGAATCGGCCGCCCACGGCTGGCTGATCCGGGCCCAGCTGAATCAGCCTCTCGCCCGGGGAGATCTCGACGGAGCCCTCGCGTATGCGGATCGGATCCTGGAGCTGGGCATCAAGCTTGGCGATCGCGACCTCGAGGCGCTCGGACTGCACGATCGGGGTCGCGTCCTGGTTGCGATGGGCCGAGTGGAAGAAGGTCTCGAGGCGATCGATGAGGCGGTGGTGGCGGCGGTTTCCGGCGAGGTTTCGCCATTTCCCACGGCCATCGTGTACTGCAATGCGACCGTGGCCGCAGAGGACCTGACCGACTACCGCCGCGCGAGCGAGTTCGCGGAGGTCGCGGAGCGCTGGTGCGAGCGCCAGTCGATTGCCGGGTTCCCAGGCATGTGCCGCGTGCGACGGGTCGAGCTGATCAGGCTCCGCGGGGCGTGGGCGGAGGCGGAGGTGGAGGCGCGCCGTGCCTGCGCCGAGCTCATCGACTTCAGCCATGAGTACGCCGCCGAGGGCTTCTACCAGATCGGAGAGATCCGGCGCAGGATCGGTGATCTTGCTGGCGCCGAGGAGGCATTCGGCCAGGCCCATCGGCTTGGCCGGGATCCATCGCCCGGCCTGGCACTCGTGCTCCACGCGCGAGGGCAGAGCAACGCCGCCGCAGGCATGCTGGCGGGCTCCCTTGCCGAGCCATCCGCCACCCCGCTGGTCCGCGCCCACATCCTGCCTGCCGAGGTTGAGGTCGCGATCGCCATCCGGGATCTCGGCCGCGCGCGAGCTGGCGCCGACGAGCTCGAGTCGATCGCCCGCACGTATGACACCCACCTGCTGCGGGCCGAAGCCGCCACCGCTCGAGGCCTTGTTGAGCTCGCCTCCGGAGCGACCGCGGCCGCAATCAGCTCGCTGCGCGCGGCCGTGCGGGCATGGCAGGCAACCGAGGCACCGTACGAGATCGCGCGTGCCCGTATGGCCTTGGGCGAGGCCCTGCCGTCGGCACGCGGTGGCGCTGCGGCGGGACTCGAGCTGTCTGCCGCCGCGGCGATGTTCGAGACCCTCGGAGCGGTCCCGGACCTTGCGATCGCGCGTGAGCGCATGGAGGCCGCCGCCGCCGACGACGGGCCGACGGCGCCGGCCCGCCGAGCGACTCGGACGTTCATGTTCACCGACGTCGTCGGGTCGACGAGCCTGATCGATGCCGTCGGCGACGAGGCGTGGGGTCGTCTGCTGGCCTGGCACGACACCACGATCCGGTCCCTGCTGCTCGACCACGGCGGCCAGGAGGTCCACCACGCGGGGGACGGCTTCTTCGTCGCGTTCCAGTCGGCGGATTCGGCGCTCGACTGCGCGGTGGCCATTCGCCGAACCTTCGAGGCGCACCGCCGCGAGCATGGCTACGCACCGTCGATCAGGCTGGGCCTGCACACGGCCGAGGCATTGCATACCTCGACCGGGTATGAAGGCGCCGGGGTCCATGCGGCAGCGAGGATCGGTGCCCTGGCGGGTGCCGAAGAGATCCTCATCAGTCGGCAGGTGGTCGCCGCTGCTGCGCGTACGGTTTCGCACGGCGAATTCCGCACCGAGCGGTTGCGTGGCTTCAGGGGGCCATTCGAGGTTGCGGCACTCGACTGACGAATGTCGGGTGCGGGTATCTATCCGTCGAGGAAGCGTTCCACGAGGATCACGAACTCCTGGGCGTGGGTGTGATGGGCGGCATGTGCGGCGCCGTCGATCACCGCGACGCTCGCGTCGGCCAGGCGCGCAGCGAGTGCGTCAGTGCCCATCCGGAACGGCGACCGGCTGATCGAGCCGAGAATCAGGAGCACCGGCACCTTCATCGAGGCGAGGCCCTCGATGGAGGCCGGATCGGTCGCCTCGGCCTCGATCTCGCGCAGGATCGTGTGGGCCGCGGCGACGCGCGCGGGCCAGACCGGGTCGCGCCGGTATGCCTCCAGCCCGGCGCCGGACATGCCCACGATGCCGGCGAGGAAGGTGGACAGCGCAGCCTCGTTGTCGCCCCGGGCCAGCGCGGCGCGGACTGCATCCACGAGACCGGGCGGCCGATACGTCATGCCGGGCGGCACCGGCGCTCCCTCGTAGACCACGAGCCGGCGGATCGCGGGCGTCAGGAGGCTCGCGCCGAGCGCGCAGCGCCCGCCGTACGAGTGCCCCGCGACGTCGACCTCGCCGCGGTGCCCGCCGTGCGGCCCGGCGCCGTCGGCGAATGCATCGGCGAGCGCATCGGCGACTGCCGCCACGTCCTCGAACTCGCGCTCGATCGCGTACGCGGGCGCGTCACCGGACGCCCCGCGCCCGCGGCGGTCCATCGCGAACACGCGGCGGCGCTCCGCGAACCGCGGCCCGACCGCACGCCACGTCGTGTGATCCGCGGTCGCCCCGTGGACGAGCAGCAGCGACGGGTGCTCGGGGCGCGCGCCTGATTCCGCGGCCGCGACCTCGAAGACCGCGATCGGTGTGCCGTCGCGGCTCGGGATCATCAGCGGATCCATCACCGCAGCGATGCGGCCGCGGCGCGGTCCAGCAGCCAGATCGCGCCGGCGCGTCGCGCGATCTGCGCGGGCCAGCGGCGCTCGTCCCGCTCCGGCCCCAGCACGGAGGCGAGAATCGCCGCCTTGCCGGCGCCGTGCGCCACGACCATCGGCAGCCGCGCCGACTCCAGGATCCGTGGGTGCAGGCTCACCCGGGCGACATGGGGCTCGATGTGCGTCGGTGCCGGAACGGGGCTCACCCAGTCCTCCGCGTCGAACAGCGGCGAGCCGGGGAAGACCGAGAGCACGTGCCCGTCGCCGCCGATCCCGACGAGTACCACGTCCAGGATCGGGAAGCCACGATCGTCGGCGGGCAGGTCGGTGCCCACGAGCGCCATCTCGTAGGCGGCGGCGACCGACTCGGCGCCGAGCCCGGCCTCGAGTGCCTCGGCCATCTTGGGAACGTGAACGTTAGCGGCCGCCAACGGCACGTGTGGCAGCAGCTCGCGATCGAACGGCAGGACGTTGGAGAGCGGGTCGTCACGCGGGACGAAGCGGTCGTCGCCCCACCAGACGTGGACCGCGGCCCAGGGCACCAGCCCCAGCAGCGGCGGAGCCGCCAGCGCCCGATAGATGCCGACGGGCGTCGAGCCGCCGGTGGTCGCCCAGTCCGCCCGGCCCCGCTCCTCGACGGCCTCGCGCAGCGCCAGCGCGATCGCCTCCGCGGCTGCTCTGGAGGCCGCCTCCGGGTCGGCCTCGATCCGGATCGTCGGCTCGCCGGTCACCGCGCGACGAGGTGCGCCGACATGTCCAGCACCTCGGCGGTCAGCCGGTCACGGCCCGCCGTGTCGATCGTCTCCGCCAGGAGGTCCGCCTCGCGCCGCCGGGGCGCCAGGAAGCGCCGCTCCGGCATCGTCACCGAATCGAGTGACGCATGGACCACGACCCCCTCCGCGTAGGCCGTGACCTCGACCCACAGCTGGGAGTGCCCGCGCGTTGCGTGCAGCTCCACGATGAGCGTGGTGCCCGCCACCGTGGACGATTCCACCGGCTGGAGATGGACCGCGACCTTCCGCCGCCCGTGCCGGAGCACCGCGTCGTACCCGCTCCATGCCTCCGCCCCGGCGCGCATTGGCGAATCAACCGTCATGCCGAGCCGCGCCGCGAGCCACGCCGCGTGATACAGCGGCCGCACGACGTTGGACATGCCCGGCGTGCCGGTCTTCGCCGCGTAGTGGACCTCGATCCGATCCAGGTGGCCGAGGTACGGGAGGATCGCCGGCCGATCGAACGTGGAGGCGATGGCCTCGCGCCAGCGCGCCTGGCGGAGCAGCGCGAAGTCGGCCACCTCGATCGCGTACTGGTGTGGCAGCGCCGTGAGCGTGGCGAGGCGGGCCAGCCCGTCGCCGGACCAGCCCGAGCCGTCCACGAGGATCCGGTCGGCGACGTTCAGGAGCTCCGTCGACGCGCCGGACTCGAAGCGCGGCTCGTTCGGCCACCACACCGTCACCGGGAGATCGTGGATCAGGAGCGGCGTCACGAGGCCGGCCATGTGCTGGGCGCTCTCGCCGCCGCAGGTGAGGTACACGAGCTCCGAGCAGGTCTCCGGCGCGGTGGCCGACGGCAGCACGCAGTGCGCCTGCACCTGCGCGTCCAGCCATGGCGGCCCGTCGGGATCCGCCGGGACCACGAGCAGGGTGCGCGAGGGATGCCGGCCGGCCAGCCCCTCCACGATGGATGCGGCGCGCTCGCCGACCTCGCCGCGACCGGCGATGACCACCAGGTTCATGACGCTGGAGCGCGCCGCGACCCGCCGCTCCGGCGTGCCGTCCAGGCCGGGGGCGGTCAGCGAGATGGACGACCAGACTTTCGCGAGCTCCGCGGCGACGGCGTCCACGCTCCGTGCGCGCGAGCTCCAGCGCAGCATCGGCTGGCCGGGCGCGGCTGCCGGTGCCGCCAAGATCGGGCCGCCGGCAGGCAGGGTCACAGCCGCCGCCAGCGACGACCGTCGCGCGCGAGCAGGTCGTCCGCCGCCTCCGGGCCCCACGTGCCGGCTGCGTAGTCCGGGAACTCGGGAGCGGGTCCGTCCACCCACGCCTCGTGGATGGGCGTGACGATGGACCACGCCGCCTCCACCTCGTCCGCGCGGGTGAACAGCGACTGGTCGCCGAGCATCGCGTCGAGGATCAGCGTCTCGTAGGCCTCCGGCGCGTCCGTGGAGAACGCGGTGCCGTAGGTGAAGTCCATCGTGACCGGGCGGATCGCCAGCCCGAGCCCGGGCACCTTGGAGCCGAACCGGAGCAGGATCCCCTCGTCCGGCTGGACGCGGATCGCGAGCAGGTTGGGTTGGGGGTCGGTCGCCGCCTCGGCAAAGAGGCGGTGGGGCACCTCGCGGAACTGGATCGCGATCTCCGTGGCGCGCTTGGCCATGCGCTTGCCCGTGCGCAGGTAGAACGGGACCCCGGACCAGCGCCAGTCGTCCACCTCGAACCGGCCGGCGACGAACGTCTCCGTCTCCGAGTGTCCATCAACCTCCTTCTCGGCGCGGTAGCCCGGCACCGGGTTGCCGGCCACCCAGCCATCCCCGTACTGCCCGCGGACGATCTGGCGGCTGATGTTCGCCTTCGACGCCGGTGCAACGGCGCGCAGGACCTTCAGCTTCTCGTCGCGCAGGGCATCGGCGGCGAGCGTCGCCGGCGGCTCCATGGCCACGAGGCTGAGCAACTGGAGCAGGTGGTTCTGGAGGACGTCGCGCACCGCGCCCGTCTCCTCGTAGAACGCGCCGCGGTCCTCGACGCCGAGCGATTCGGCGACGGTGATCTGCACGTGGTCCACGTACCGGCGGTTCCACAGCGGCTCGAAGATGCCGTTCGCGAACCGGAAGACCATCAGGTTCCGGACCGTCTCCTTGCCCAGGTAGTGGTCGATCCGGTAGATCTGGGCCTCGCGGAAGACCCGGAGCATCTCGCGGTTGAGCTTGCGGGCGGAGTCCAGGTCGCGCCCGAACGGCTTCTCGACCACGATCCGCCGCCACCCGCCGCCGTGCACCTCGTGGTCCATCCCGCACCGGCCGATCTCGCTGACGATCAGCGGGAACGCCGACGGCTGGGTCGCGAGGTAGAACAGGACGTTCGCCTCCGTGCCCTGCTCCAGGTGCATGCCCTCGATCTTGGCGGAGAGCGCGTCGTAGCTCGCGCTGTCGCTGAAGTCGCCGCGGTGGTACGTGATCCGGCCGAGGAACTGGCGCTCCATGTCCGGGTCGAGTGCGACGCGGGCGTACTGTTTCAGCGAGGTTGCCACCTCGGCGCGGAAGCTCTCGTCGTCGAACGGCCGGCGCCCCACCGCGATCAGCGCCCAGTCCGCGGGCAGGAGGTTCGTCCGCGACAGCTGGGCGAGCGCAGGGAAGACCTTGCGGTGCGACAGGTCGCCGGTGGAGCCGAACAGCACGGTGATGTGCGGGTCCGGCACGCGCTCCAGGCGCAGCCCCTCCCGCAGCGGGTTCACCTCCGCCTTCGCCGCCGCGCGCCGCCGCTTCCCGCCGAGCGCGATGCGCTCCTCGCGGATCGTCCGCGGGGGCACGGTCGCTCCGGTCGCCGTGGCTCGGACGACGGACGCCGGTTTCGCCGCTCGCGACGGGCTCATCGTCGGCAGCGGCGGTAGCTGCCAGGTACCGGTTTCGACGCGGGTTGCGCGCTCCGGTCGCTGCCCACGACCGATCCGACAGGAATCGCCACCGAGACGGCGCAGTCCAGGTCGCCGCGGTCGCCGCCAGCGACCGATTCGGCGCTCAGCGCGAAGAATCGGTCGCTGCCAGAGACCATTCCGAGCCGATGTCCGATGCCGGCCACGTCAGCTCGACTTGACCGCGTGGCCGCCGAACTCGTTGCGGAGCGCGGCGAGGACCTTCGCCCCGTACGAGTCGTCCTGGCGGGAGCGGAAGCGCGTCTGCAGGGCGAGCGTGATGATTGGGGCGGGGACGTCGCGATCGATCGCCTCCTGGACCGTCCAGCGGCCCTCGCCGGAATCGGCGACCCAGCCCCTGAGATCGGCGAGGTCCTGGCCGTTGGTCTTGAAGGCGAGGGTCGCGAGCTCCAGCAGCCAGGAGCGGATGACGGAGCCGTGGTTCCACAGGTCGGAGATCGCGGTGAGGTCCAGCGGGTACTCGCTCGCGTGCATGATCTCGAAGCCCTCGGCGTAGGCCTGCATCAGGCCGTACTCGATGCCGTTGTGGATCATCTTCACGTAGTGGCCCGCGCCCGGCGGGCCGGCGTGCAGGTAGCCGTCCGCGGGGGCGAGCGAGCGGAAGATCGGCTCGAGCGGCGCGACCACCTCGCGATCGCCGCCGACCATCAGGCAGAAGCCGTTCGCGAGGCCCCACACGCCGCCGGACACCCCGGCATCCACGTAGTTGATGCCGTGCACGGCGAGCTCCGCGTGGCGGCGGACGTCGTCGTGGAAGTTCGTGTTGCCGCCGTCGACGATCGTGTCCCCGGGCTCCAGGTGCCCCAGCAGCTCCTTGATCTGCGCCTCGGTGGCGTCGCCGGCCGGAACCATGATCCAGGCCGTGCGCGGCTTCGCCAGCTGCGCGACGAGCGCCGCCACGGTGTCCGCGGCGACGACGTTGCGGCCGACCGCACCCTCCTCGTCGGCGAGCTCGTGCGCCTTCTCGACCGTCCGGTTGTAGGCGACGACGGCGTGCCCGTCCTTTGCCATCCGGCGGACCATGTTCGCGCCCATGCGCCCGAGACCGATGAAGCCGAGTTGCATGTCCGTCCTCCTAGGCAAACGTGTCAGGCAAGGGCGCGCGTGATCGCCCGCTCAAGGGTTGTCAGGTCGTCCGTGAGGTTCGCGCCGAGGTGGACGTGCACCACCGGCCGGCCGTGTGACCTGAGCGCCTCGCGGTCGCCACGCGCCTGGGCGTCGATCAGCTGGCCGAACGAGTACGGCCAACCCGGGATCTGGCGATCCTCGGGATGGTCCGCGGTGAGCTGCAGGAAGACGCCGGTCGCCGGGCCGCCCTTGTGAAGCTGGCCGGTGGAGTGCAGGAAGCGCGGGCCGTAGCCGGACGTCGTCGCGCAGCCGGTCACGCCGAGGGCGGCGCGGACCTTGTCGAGCGCGGCGTCGACGGCGGGTGACGGCGCGATGAACGCCTGGATGGCGATGTAGCTGGGCGGCTCGAGCCCGTCGAGCGCGGGCTTGAGCGCCTTCGCCAGCCCGTCGACGCCGGCGCCCTGGACCCGAATGGCCGGCACGGCATCGTCCGCGACAGGTGCATCCCCGCCGGCGGCGGCGAGGACCTTCCGGGTCAGGTCCTTGGCCTCCTCCACGTTCGGCTGGTCGAACGGGTTGATCCCAAGGACGATGCCCGCGATCGCCGTCGCGACCTCCCAGCGAACCATCTCGCCGGCAAGGTCGATCTGGTCGTCCAGCTCGATACGGATCACCGGGTGGCCGCCCTGCTCCAGGTCGTCCGCGAGCTTCGCGAGCTCGTCGTCATCGCTGTCGGCGAGGCGCATGAACACGAAGGCTCGATCGGGTCCGTAGTCGGCCGCGCGGAACAGCGGCTCGTTGTCGACTGGAACGATCCCGCCGCCCTGCTTGCCCGTGGATTCCGCGATGAGCTGCTCAAGCCAGGCGCCGAAGCTGGCGATCTCGAAGTCCGCCAGGATCGTCAGCTTGTCGCGACCCATCGCCGCGAGGCTGGAGATCGCCACGCCCAGCTGCACGCCCGGGTTGACGTGCGCATCCGGTTCCCGGCACGCCGCCAGCACCGCGGCGGCGGACGCCAGCAGCGCGTCCAGGTCCAGACCGATGATCGACGCGGGCACCAGGCCCACGTACGTCAGGGCGGAATACCGGCCACCGATGTCCGGCGGGTTGAGGAACTCCTCGCGCAGGTCGTCGTGGTGGGGGATCGCCTCCAGGCTCCTGCCCGGATCGGTGATCACGGCGAAGAACTCGCCCGGCTTCTGGTCGGAGCCGCGAGCCTCCAGCTCCGCCTCGACACGCGACCAGGCCTCGGCCATGAACGCCAGCGGCTCGGTGGTGGTGCCGGACTTGCTCGCGACGATCCAGAGGGTCTCCAGGGGGTCCAGATCATCCATGACGGCCCCGACGGCAAGCGGGTCCGTGGAGTCCAGGATGCGCAGCTCCAGGTAGCCCTCGGCCGTGCCGAACGTCTGACGGAGCACGTCCGGCGCGAGGCTGGAGCCGCCCATGCCCATCACGACGGCCGTCTCGAACCCGGCGTCGCCGAGGCCGTCGCCAAGGCCCTCCAGCGCGGCGATCTGGAGGCGGAAATGCTCCGGCGCGTCCAGCCAGCCCAGCCGGTCCGTGATGTCCGCGCTGACGTCCGGGTCGCGCGTCCACAGCGAGGTGTCGCGGTCGAACAGCCGCTGGGCCCAGCTCTCGTGCGTCGCCCGCTCGAGGTACTCGTCGAGGCGGCCCTGCACGGCCGGCGGCAGCTTGAGCGTGATCCGGGAACTCATCGTTCGAAGTCTACGCTCGGGCGGCTGGCGCGCCCGTTGCAGGTGTGGGTCAGCCGGCCTCGATCGCGAGCACCTTGCCGAGCCCGTGGCGGTCAGCGCTCAAGCGACGGTCGAGCTCGCATCGGGTCTGGAGATCCGTGTCCGTGAGCCTCTAGCGTATGACGTCCTGAAGGTCGTAGACAACGAGTGCTTTCGAAAATGACTCACCCGCGAAGGGTCCGCCCGCGAGTCCGACGACTTTCACACCCTCGGGTGACACATCGATCGATAAGAGATCCGTCGTCGTACGAGTAGGTCGTGGTGTTGCCGTTGGGCGCGGCGAGGGTCGCCGGCTGGCCGTCGGCCCGGTACGTGCTCGTCCAGGCAGGAGACGCCGCGGATCGGGTCGAGCGCGCCATCCTCACGGCCGAAGGCGTCGACCGTGATTGCATGCGAGCCGGTCGATCGGTCCAACCGGGCGAGCCTAATGGCACTCTAGGCCTTGCGGCCCGTCTCGGTCGTGTGACAAGAATCAACCTTCGCGTGAACCTGTCTGCAGCGGAAACCTCGCGGAGCACCGGGCACCGCCATCAACCGAGACATGGATCTCGACATCGACAACGCCTCCCGGAGGTCGAGGCGTGATGGCGCTACCTCCTCGCTTTGAGATGTCCGGCCCGTCAACCCAGATTGGCGTGACCAGTAGGGGAGTCTTGTTGATGTCAAGCGCCGTCACAGTGATCTCTCTAATCGAAGAGTCTCTTGCGGCCACCCGCCAGAGGCAGATCAGGCCTCGGCCTCGTGTCTCGATCGCAGTCAACTCGATCTCGATACCGCCGCACCGGGTCGAAGCGCCCGAGGCTCGCACGGACTCAAGCGGGGATAACTCAACCTGCAAGTAGGTCTCAACGTGGCCGGCCAGTCCATCCCTTAGGGGTTGACCCGTTTGGCTCTCGAGAGCGGGCACATGTCCGGCAAACGCGAGGATTACGTGCTCGTCGAGCCCGAGTAGCTGGAGGATGATCGAAGGGATGCCGGGCATTGCCGCGAGAGCACCCAGGAGAATCATGGGAGTGACTAGAGGAGCACCGATCTCTTGCGCGCGACCGGCAGCGTGTCGAACCGTCCGCTCAAGGGAGGTCGCACCGTACCTCTCATGAGCGCTGGCTTCGGCTGCAAGGCGGCGGAGCAGTGGAATCTGCTGCGTGGGAGCCAGCGCACGTTCGACCTCGCCGTCGGGACCAAGAAGCTCAATGAGCAATTGGCACAGCGGCGCCTCGCTCTTCGAGGCTGCTTCGATGGCTTGAGCAGCGTTGAGGTGAAGCGGATTCTCCATCAGACTAATACCCAGTCGACGGGATGATTCGGCCCTAGCCAAGACACGTCGACGACAAAGGGCGTCAGAAACAGCCAGAAATCGGAAATGAGCTCGATCCGCCATAAGCCCTTTCCGGCAGGAGCGATCACCGTGTCAGTGAAGCTCATCCCGAGGTGGAATCCTGAGAAGCCCTTATTGAAAGTGATTCCGTTAAACACGTTCCGGAATCGAAGGGTGCCCCACGTAGATCCGGGTGGAATGAACCCGAACTTTATTCCGATGACCTGGACGAAGATACTTTGCACGCCAAGATTGACAGGCGCGCTCTTGAGGCCAGCGCAACCGCGATTACCGCAAACAAGGGCCACGTGCCCATCCGGATCCCATCTCCCAACTGGCTCTCCCAATCCGTATGCGTATAGGTGCCGACTCGCAGGCGCGTCTACCTCCCCCAACAGGCTGTCCTCGCTTACGAACCTGCCAAGGGCCGGCGCATACCAGCGAGTGACCACCCAGCTGAGGGTTGAACTCGTGTCATACCAGCTGCTCTGGAAGCGGAAGGCGGGAAGGCTTCCGCCCGAACTCGTCCCGGGGGTACCCCAGGGGTCGGAGCGCAGGGTGGCGCTGACGGCGCCGGTCGAACTCGCCGTCCAGGTGAGATCGCCGTGGCCGTTGACACCGTAGAAGCGCTGGTTGGCGCCGCCCGGTCCGAAGTCCATTCGGGCGCCGCCCGCCCAGCTCGTGCCGACGTTGTACAGGACGGTGTTGGTGAGGTCGCGGGCCTGGGCGATCTGGGTCGTCGCGCCGACGTAGCGGAACCTGGTGAGCCCTGCGCCATTGCTCACGGTCAAGAGGCGGTCGAGGGCGTCGTAGGTGTACGTGCTGATGTTGGCCTGGGTGATCGGATCCTTGACCTGCGTCAGGCGGCCGAGGGCGTCCCAGACGAGGGTCTGGCCGATCTGCCCGGTGAGCCTGCCGTCAAGATCGTTCGTGTAGCTGTTGCCGGCGGAATCGGAGGCCGGCCGGTTGGCATTGTCGTAGGTCATGGTCACCGCTGGTCCAGCACCGACCTGCTTCGAGGTCCGGTTGGGAACCTTGTCCCAGGCGTACGCCTGGGACGTGATGGGCGTGCCCGAGTAGCCGGTCAGGCGACCCAGCGCGTCATAGGCGAAGGTCACCGTGCCGTTGGTCGGGTCGCCGGTGATCGACGACGCCTCCGACAGGCGTTGGCCGGCACGGTTGTAGGTGTAGGTGTAGCTGGCTCGTGTCACCGGACCAGCGGCCGTCGTCGCCGATCCCGTTGGCCTCCCCGCGTCGTCGTATGTCCAGGCGGTGGTGTTGCCGTTGGGCGTGGCGAGGCTCGCCTGCTGGCCGTCGGCTCGGTAGGCGGACGTCCAGGACGTGGCACCGTGGATCGGATCGAGGAGCCCGGTCTCGCGGCCGAACGCATCGATCGTCGCGCTGTACGAGCCCGAGGCGTCAGTCCACGTTGGCGAGGTGAAGCTGTACGTGTAGGTCGTGGTTGCCGCTGAATCGCCGGCCACGGTGACCTGCGTCGGGCGGTTCAGCCGATCGTACGTCGTGGTGATCACCGCGCTGCCGTCATCGGCGGTCAGGCGGTTGCCGTTGAGGTCATAGGTGTAGGTCACGGTTGCGACCGAGGTCGCCGCGCGGGTCAACATTCGGCCCGCAGCGTCGTAGGTCCAGGTCACCGAGCCTGTGCTCCGGTTGGTCTGGCCGATCCGGCGGCCGAGGGCGTCGTATGACCAGGCGAGCGTGTTCGACAGGGCATCCGTGAGCCCGGTCATGCGCCCTGCGGCGTCGTATGCGTAGCCGGTCGTGTTGCCCCGGCCGTCGATCATCGAGGCGAGGTTGCCCGCAGGGTCGTACGTGTACCGCGTGCTGACATTCGAGGTCGCGGTCCCCGAGACTGCCGTCGAGCACGGATCGGCGAGCGACTGGAGGTCGGTCGTTGCAGCCTCGAGGACGCGGCACAGCCTGTTCGCGCTGTCGTACGCGTAGGACGTGGTCACGGTAGCGGTGCCGCTGACGGAATCCGACGGGCTCGGTGTCTTCATCGAGGTCCGGTTGCCGCGGTCGTCGTACGTGTACGTCGTCAGGAGGTTGGTATCTGCATCCTGCGTCCCGAGAATGTCCCAGCTCGACGTGCCACTGTTCCACGTGGGCCGGCAGCCGCGCCAGTCAGGGTTCGCGGGCGGCGTGGTGCCCGAGACCGTGCAGTTCCTGAGCTCGGCCCGGACCCGGCCAGCGTTGTCGTACCCGTACGACGTGACCGTGAACGTCGTCCGGTTAGCCGTCGGAGCACGCACGGCCGCAACGCGGCCAGCGGCGTCGTACTCGGTGAACGTCGAGAGGTTCTGGTCTGCCGTTGGCGAGCCCGCCGTGGAGTTCTCGATCCGCTCGATCACTCGGTTGGCGGCGTCGTAGACGTACTTCGTGGCCCGGCCGTTCGCCTCGGTTTCGGTGTCCCGGTTGCCGGTGGCGTCGTAGGTGGACGTGGTGGTCACGTTCCAGGTGGCGTCGTGTGTCCCCGTGCCGGCGCAGCTCTCCCAGCCCGAGGCCGGCACGGTCGCGCCCGTGTTCGTGCAGTTCCCCACGACCGAGCTTGTTCGCCCCGAGGCGTCGTAGAAGGTGCGGGTGATCGTCCCCGCCGGATCGCGGCTGGCCTGGGCCCGCCCTGCGGCGTCGAAGGCGGTCTCCATCGTCGCCTGCTGGCCCGCCAGGCCCACCGCGACGATCGTCGTGATCGCCGCCCCCGCGCCGTCGTACGTGACGGTCGAGGTGACGTTCGTCTTCGAATCGGCGGTCCCGGTACCCGCGCACGTCGCCGGATCGGCCGGCGGGCTCGTGCCCGAGTTGGTGCAGTTGGCAATGGAGCTCTTCGCCACGTTGCGGACGTTCGGGAAGCTCCGGGCGGCGATGCCCGAGGGATCCCTGGTGGCGAGGACGTTGTCCGCGGCGTCGAGGTAGGTCGAGGTCGTGACGTTGGTCGTCGCGTCGTGCGTCCCGGCGCCGGTGCACACCGTGCCCGCGGCAGGTTGGGTGGTGCCCGAGTTGGTGCAGTTGGCGATCGAGGTGACGGTCCGGTTCAAGGCGTCGACCACCGAAGCCGTGACGTCGCCGGTCGGATTCTTCGTGGAAAGCAGGTTGCCCGCCCGGTCATAGGCGTTGGTCGAGACGAGGCCGTCGACCGTGGTCGTCAGGATCTTGCCGGGCCGGTCGTACGTCGTTGTGGTCACGGCGCCAACGGGGTCCGTGCTGCCGGTCTGCCGACCGAGGCGGTCGTATGCGAACGCCGAGGTGAGCTGGCCCGAGGCATCGAGCACGGTCTCGCTGGTCAATCGGCCGGCGCGGTCGAAGATGCGCGTGCTGGTCACGCCGGCGGCATCCACCGTCTGGCGCTCGTTGCCGGCGGGATCGTAGAGGTGGGTGGTCGTCGCCCCGCCGACGGTCTCGGTCAGGGCTCGCCCCAGGCCGTCGTACGTCCGGGTCGTGGTCACGCCGGCACCGGTTGAGCTGATCGCGTTGCCCGCGGCGTCGTATGTCGTCGACGTGACGACGCCTGCTGGGTCGGTGACGCTGGTCTCGCGATTGGCCTTGTCGTAGGCGCGCGTCGTCGTCCGGGTGACGCCCGTCCAGCCTTGCGTCTCGGTGAGCGGGTTGCCGAGCTCATCGTACGTCGTGGTGGTCGTCAGGGCGGGGATCGACGAATCGCCAGGCGTGACCTCTGTGAGCTGCCGGCCGAGGGCGTCATAGGTGAAGGTCGTGACGTTGCCCACCGGATCCGTCGCCGAGGTGGCATGGCCCGCCTTCCCCGCCGTCGTCGCCTGGTTGAAGCCCTGCGAGCTGACCACGTTCCGGTCGCCCGTGGCGGACTGGCCCGACACGTAGTTGCGGGTGACGCCGGTCTCGTTGCCGGACGTGTCGTAAGTGTGGTGGGTCACGCGACCCAAGGGGTCGGTCTCGTCCTCGAGCTGGTCCTTGGCCGTGTACGTGAAGCTCGAGATGAGGTTCGTCGAGGCGTCCTGCGTGCCCGCGCCGGTGCACGTCGAGGCCGTCGCCGGCGGCGTCGTCCCTGCCGTCGTGCAGTTCACGTTGGCGCTGGTCAGGTGACCCGCGCCGTCGTAGGCGTATTTGGTGATGAGCTTGAGCGCGCTGTCGTTGTCGGCTTCCGAGCGGAAGAGGATGTCGTTGGTCGCGTTGTAGCCGCTGACGGTCGTCACGACCGTGCCGGCGGCATCGAGCTCGGCGGTCTCCGAGGTCACGTTGCCGCGGGCATCGTAGGCGTAGGTAATGGTCTGATAGTCGATCGGCGGGCCGGCGTCGACCGGCCGGACGATCTGGATCAGGTTGGAATCAGCGTCGTACGCCTTGGTCGTGACGAAGCCTTCGGGATCGGTGATCGCGACGGGCCGGCCGAGGCCGACGTCATCGAGCGCGTACGTCCAGGTGGTGCGGACGAGCGGGCTGTACTCCTTGAGCAGGCCAACGACGGTGCTGCCGGCGTTGTACGTGATGGTATGGCTGACCGACGCGTTGACCGGGTCGGTGACGCTCGTCGCCTTGCCCGAGGTGTAGCCGATGCCCCAGGTCACGGTCACCGCCGCCCCGGAGGCGGGCGTGCGCGTCCGGCTGACGCTCGTGAGCCGGTGGCTGCCGTCGTAGGCGAGGCTGGCGACCTTGCCCCCGGGGTCGGTGACCGAGACGAGGTCGTTCGTGTTGCCGTTCGCGTAGCCGAAGGTCCAGGTCCGGCCGGCCGAATCGGTGAGGTCGGTGATCCGGTCCTTGGCGGCGTGGATGCTGATGGTGCTGACCCGGCCCGACGCGTCGGTCGCGGTTGCCGAGTTCGAGTTCCAGACCATCGTCAGCGCCTTGCCGAAGCGATTCTCGATGCGCTTGAGCCAGCCGGTCCCCGCGTTCTCGAAGACGTAGCGGGTCTGGTCCTTCGCCGTGATCGTGTACTCCGAACCAGCCGACGTCAGCGTCTCGAAGTGGCCGCGGGGCGGCGTCCACGTCCCGGCGACGTTGCCGAAGGGCACGCGGCCGCCGTCGGCTCGATGCCACACGACGAATCCTGATTCGAACGACAGAAATTGGGTCAGGTTGCTCGACCAGCCGAAGCCGAAGCGGCCCGCGGCCGTCGACTCCGCCGAGCTGTAGGTCAGCGACAGGGCCTGGGCAGGACCGTACGACGGGATCGAGAACAGGTCACGCGACAGGCGCGCCTCGCCGTTGGCGACGCCGACGTCGATCGTCCAGCCGCCGCCGAGATCGAACGGCTGGCGCTCGAGGTACGTCTCCTCGCCGCGGAGCGAGTTCTCGACGTAGACGAGGTTCGAGACAACGGAGTTGGCGTTGCCGGCCCAGTCGCGCACCGTGAGCCGCAGGGTGTAGATGCCGGCGAGGGCGCGGGTGTCGAACGAGCCGAGGACGCCGCTGGCGGCAACCTGCGAGGTGCCGGACGCGATCGGCGTCCACGATGCGGGCGTCGTGCCCGCGCCGTAGTCCAGGGTGTAGTCCCGGAAGCTGCCGGGATCGGTCACCGTTCCGGTCACGTCGACGATGCCGGCGATCGGGCGGTTCACCTCGGGCGTGGCGATGGCAGCGGCCGGACTCGTGGCGTCGACGAGGACGCTCCCGGACGTGCTGGCACCGGACTTGCCGCTCGAGTTGGTCAGGGTCTGGACCCAGCGATAGCAGTTGCCGCTGGTGAGGCCGGTCGCGCTGACCGGGCTCGTTGCCGTCGAGGCCGAGCCGTCGTTGGCGAAGCTCACGCCCGCGCAGGTGCCAGGGCTGACGATCGCGCCGCTCTGCCGTTGCAGGGAGCGGCTGGTGATCGAACCGGATCCGGCGGTCTCGGACCAGGCGACCGTATAGATCGTCGAGGTTTGGACCGTGGTCGTCCCCTCGTCGGGCGTCGAGAAGTTGGCCGACGGGCTGGCGGCGTCGACCCGGGCGGTGCCCGAGGTCGTCGCGCTCTGGTTGCCGGCAACATCCGTCAGCGTCTGGATCCACTGGTAGCACGTGCCGTCGAGGAGGCCGGACACGCTCAGCGGGCTGACCGCGCTCGTTGCTAAACCGTCGTTGGCGTAGGTGCCGCAGGCGCCCGCCGCGTACGTGGCGCTGCGGCGCTGCAGTGAGCGCGTGGCAATGCCCGTCCCGGTCTCGGCCTCGGTCCAGCTCACGGTCGTCGAGGTGCCGGTCAGAACGACCGTGCTGCCGGTTGGCGGGGAGGTGAAGGTCGTCGTGGGAACGGTGGCGTCCACGACAAGCGTCGCGCTCGTGACCTGGGTCATGACGTTGCCGTTCTGGTCGGTGGCGTCGGCCAGCCACCGGTAGCACTTCTGGTCGACGAGGGTCTGGGCGGTACTGACCGAGCCCGTGGTGGTCCCGGTGACCTGCGATCCGTCGTTCGCCCACGACGTGCCGCAGGTGTTGGGCGTGGTCAGTGGGACGACCTGGCGCTGGAGCTTCCAGGTGTTGGCGCCGCCGAAGCCCGCCACCGCCTCGGTGATCGTCCGCACGACGTTGTAGCTCGCGGTACTCGTCCGGTACACCGTGCCGCCAGCGGCGCCCACCGGGGTGGTGAATGTGGTTGTCGGCTTGGTGCCATCGACGACAAGGGTCTGGCTGACGGTCGTCGCATCGATCTGCTTGTTGCCGCAGTTGGCGCCGGGTTCGCCGCTCGTGACCGAGGTCGTGGCGTTGGTCTTGATCGGCTCGATGCCGTACCACGTCACGCAGTCGGCGTGGGCAAAGGCGAAGTCGCCCGTGGTGTTGAGGGCAGAATCGTTCTGGTACGTCCACTCCGGGCTGAGCGTGGCCACGAGCTTGGGCGACGGCGCGCCGCATGGACCCGAGTCGCTGTTGATGAGATCGGACGTGTTGAGCAAGAACGTACAGCCCTGGCCGTCGCCACTCATGGCGCCCCAGTCGACGGTCAGATTGGTCGTGGCGTTGGTCGTCGCCCAGACGATGCCGTCGTACCGGTAGTAGCCGCAGCCGGGAGTCGGCTGCCAGATCCGGTCGACGTTGCTGATCCGACCGTACACGTCGCCACTCGTCGTCCTGGTGAGTTGGACGGCGGAGCTGTTGGACAGGTAGCCGGTGAAGAGCGGCCACTCGCCCGAGTGGCTCGAGCAGGGATAGCCTGCCAGCGCGGTCGGGATGCTGACGACCGGCGGAAGCAGGAGCGGGCCACTGTTCGGCGCCGGCGGGATCATCGAGCTCGCCGTCACGATCAGGCCGAGCCAGACCGGTGCCGTCCGGCGGATGAAGCTCCGCCGGCGAAACGCGCTTGCGGTCGCGCGGATGAACGAGATGCAACGCGTGGCGCTCCTGCGCGACAGGAGTGCCGCGCCGATGGCGGCGAAGGCGAGGATGCCGACGACGCCGATCGCGAACGACAGCACGGACGCTCCCGGCCGGCTGGTCGTCATCGCACCTGTCGACATGATCGGGGTCAGCTCGGGCGGTTTGCCGGCACCGCCATAGCCGAAGGTGACGACGGTCTCCGAGATCAGGTCGTACGTGCTCTGGTTGAGGTTGCGGGCGCGGGCCTGGAGCCGGACAAGGCGGCCCTCGGCGTCGAACCAGGACTCGACCTGGAACGTCGCCTCTGTAAGACCCACGCCATCAGCGGCGATGACGCCTGGAAAGACGCCCTTCGCCGCGGTGCCGCTGATGCCCGGCAGGACCCGTCCGTCGAACTGCAATGGATCCGTTGGCTGGGCATCCGCGAGCGAGCGCAGGAGCGTCGGCACCAGCCGCGCCGTGACGGGATCCATACCGACCCCCGGTGATTCGTCGGTCCCGTACCACCCCGCACCATCGTCGCGCCAGAGCTTTCCGTCCGCCTCCTGGACGCGGACCAAGAAGTCGGCCTTCGCAAACATGGCGTCGAACGCGCGTGAGACGCGCATCTCCATCCAGAAGGCGTCCGCGGTCACGCTGCCCTGACTCAGGATCGTGTTGACGTACCGCTCGTCGACCTGGGCGACGACCTTCGTCTGGTCGGCCGGATCGGTCAGCTCGATCTTGGGTCCACCAGCGCGGGCATACAGCGTGTTGTGCTGGGTGACCTCGAAGGTGACGCCGCTGCCGCCTGCGGCCAAGGCCGCCTCGAACCGATCGGCGGCTCCCGCCTTCCGTTCGTCGGCCGTGAGCGGTCCCGGCGTTCCACCGGCCGTCAGTCCCCCGGGCGGGAGCCCCTGAGCCGGAGGAGGGACGATGGCGGTGATCGCGACAGCGAGGAATCCGGCACTCACGAGGGCGCGGACCGCCTCGCTGCCAGCTCGAACGATCCTGCCCACTGGTCCCCTCCGCACCTGGTCGCAGCTGTTCAGGCAAGGAATACCGCAGATTCGGGCTGGTGTACACCCGGCAAAACCCTCCGTCGGGCAAGGGTTCTACCGGATTGACAGCCTCGCGAAGCGCCGGCGGCCCGGCCCCCCGGGCCTAGATCCGAGGCAGTCGGTGCCGCAGTCAGTCGGTCTCGCCGGCCTCGATCGCGAGCACCTTGCCGAGCCGGCGGCGGTGGCGCTCCTCGCCGCTGAAGGTGGCCCCGAGGAACGCAAGGGAGCACTCCAGCGCCAACTCGGCCCCGATGACGCGGGCGCCGAGCGCGAGCACGTTCATGTCGTCGTGCTCGACGCCCTGGTGCGCCGAGTACGTGTCGTGGCACACGGCGGCGCGCACGCCCTTGACCTTGTTCGCAGCGACGCTCGCGCCCACGCCGGAGCCGCAGATCAGGATCCCGCGGTCAACCCTCCCGTCGCGGACCGCGAGCCCGAGGCGCTCGGCGAAGTCCGGGTAGTCGTCGGTGGGGTCGGAGCCGTCGCCGCCGAGATCCATCAGCGTGTCGCCGGGTCGCGCCGCCGCCACGCGCCGGAGCAGCTCAGACTTCATCGCCGCTCCAGCGTGATCCGCGGCGAACCCGACCTTCCTGACAACCATCACGAATGTCCCGGGTCGGACGCGCCGGTTCGAGCGACGCCCGAATCGCCCGTCTCCAGCGTCGGGTGTCCGCCGCCCGGCTGATGGCCGGGATCCAGCGTCGGCACGCGCCCCCGCAGGCCGTCGCGGACGACCCGCCGCGCGACATCCACGACGCGATCGGTCGTGAACCCGAGCTTCTCGAAGATCGTGCCGGCCGGCGCGGACGCGCCGTAGTGATCGATGCCAATGATCGCGCCCTCGTCACCGGCGTAGCGCTCCCAGCCCATCGTCGCCCCTGCCTCGATCGTGACTCGATGCGGGATCCCCCGCGGGATCACGGACTCACGGTACGCCTTGTCCTGCGCATCGAACGCCTCCCAGCACGGCAGCGAGACGACGCGCGCGTCGATCCCGTCGCCCTCCAGCGCCTCGGCGACCGAGAAGGCGAGCTGGAGCTCGGAGCCGGTCGCGATCAGCAGCAGGTCCGGCGCCTGCCCCGCGTCCTCGCCGCGTCCCCGCCGAAGGACGTAGCCGCCGCGCGCCACGCCCTCGCGAGCGAGCTCTGCCGTTCCCGCGAGCGTCGGCAGCTTCTGACGGGTGAGCGCGAGCGCGACCGGTCCGCTCGTGTGCAGGACCGCGAGCGCCCACGCCGCCGTGGCCTCGTTCGCGTCACCGGGTCGGACGAACCACAGGTTGGGCATGGCCCGTAGCGCCGCGTAATGCTCGATGGGCTGGTGGGTGGGCCCGTCCTCGCCGAGTCCCACCGAGTCGTGGGTCCAGACGTAGATCACGTGCAGACCGGCGAGCGCCGCCAGCCGCACGGAGCCGCGCATGTAGTCGCTGAAGTTCAGGAACGTGGCTGCGTACGGGATGAAGCCCTGGTGGTAGGCAATCCCGTTGGCGATGCCGCCCATCGCGTGCTCCCGGACGCCGAACCACAGGTTGCGGCCGGCCTCGAACGGGTCCGCGTCCTTGACGAGCGTGAGGTTGGACTCGCTCAGGTCCGCGGAGCCACCGAACAGCTCCGGCACCGGCCCGGCAAGCGCCTGGATCGCGGCCTGGCTCGCCTGCCGCGTCGCGAAGTCCTCGCCCACGGCGTAGATCTTGAGCCCGGCGTCCCAGCCCTCCGGGAGCCCCAGGCGCAGGCTCCGGCGGCGCAGCTCCGGAGCGAGGTCCGGGTACGCGTCGCGGTACCGGTAGTAGCGCGCCTCCCAGTCCTTGACCAGCGCCTCGCCCGCCGCGACGGCGCCCCGCATGTGCTCCCGGACGTCCGGTGGGACGAGGAACTGGGCATCGGGATCCCAGCCGTACGCGAGCTTGGTGAGCCGGACCTCGTCCGGGCCGAGCGGGGAGCCGTGCGCCTTCTGGCTGTCCTGCTTGTTCGGGCTGCCGAAGCCGATGTGCGTCCGCACCGCGATCAGCGACGGCCGGGCGTCCGCGTTCGCCGCCGTGATGGCCGCCTCGATCTCCGTCGTGTCGTTCCCGTCCGCGACCCGCGCCGTGCCCCAGCCGTACGCCTCGAAGCGCTTCAGGACGTCCTCCGACCAGGCCATGGCCGTTGGGCCGTCCAGCTGGATGTGGTTGTCGTCGTACAGGACGAGCAGCTTGCCGAGCCGCAGGTGGCCCGCGAGGCTCGCCGCCTCCGCCGAGATGCCCTCCTGGAGATCGCCGTCCGATGCGATCGCGTACGTTCGATGATCGACGATCTCGTGGTCCGGGCGGTTGAACTCCTTCGCGAGCCGCCGCTCGGCGATTGCCATGCCCACCGCGTTCGCGAAACCCTGGCCCAGCGGGCCGGTGGTCGCCTCCACCCCCGGCGTCAGGCCGTACTCGGGATGGCCGGGCGTTCGCGAGCCCCACTGGCGGAACTGCATGAGGTCCTCGATCCCGAGGTCGTATCCCGTCAGGTGGAGGAGGGCGTACAGGAGCATCGACGCGTGGCCGGCGGACAGGACGAACCGGTCGCGATCCGCCCAGTCGGGCTTCGAGGGGGCGTGGCGGAGGAAGTGCGTCCACAGGACGTAGGCCATGGGCGCCATGCCCATCGGGGCGCCGGGGTGCCCGGAGTTGGCCTTCTGAACCCCGTCGATCGCCAGGGTCCGGATCGTGGTGATCGAGAGCTGGTCGATCCTGGATGGCATGCAGCCTGAATCGTACCAACGGACCACGTTGGCGGCCTTGACGCCACGCCCGCATCGCTACCATCGGCATCGTGACGGCCTCCGCCCCCACCCCGCCGGTCCGCAGCAGCCCGCCGCGCGTGCTCGTCCTGGGCGACCTCGTGCTGGACGTCGTCCTCCGCGCCGCGGCACCGATCGAGACCGGAACCGACGTGCCCGGCCGCGTCGAGATCCGCCAGGGCGGCTCGGCCGCAAACGTCGCGCGCTGGCTGGCCCGCCTCGGTGCCCGCTCGTCGCTCGTGTGCGCCATCGGGCGCGACGGCGCCGGGCGATCTCTCGTGGCGCAGCTCCGGCGCGATGACGTCACGGTCCACGCGGTCCGCGTTGCGGGCCACCGGACGGGCCGGATCGGCGTCCTCGTTGCGCCCA
Source organism: Chloroflexota bacterium (assembly GCA_016191395.1). Taxonomy (GTDB): domain Bacteria; phylum Chloroflexota; class Limnocylindria; order Limnocylindrales; family CSP1-4; genus UBA5189. Next base: position 41,182 of record JACPOS010000015.1, on the reverse strand, counting down.
GCGGCGAGCGCTCCTTCGTGGCCGACCGCCGCGCCGCGACGCGGATGGAGCCCGGCGACCTCAAGAACGAGTGGTTCGACGGGGTGGAGCTGATCCACCTGCCCGCCTACTCGCTGCTCGTGGAACCGCTTGGCTCTGCCGGGGTCCGGGCGGTGGAGCTGGCCCGGGCCCGTGGTGCGCGTCGTGCCCTTGTGTCCGTGGACCTTGCGTCCGTCGGGCCGCTCCTGGCCCACGGCCGCCGCGAGGCGCGCGAGCTCGTCGCCCGCCTGAAGCCGGACCTCGTCTTTGCGACCGAATCGGAGGCGGAGGCGCTCCTGGGCCGGCACGCGCCGGAGGGCCTGCTGGACGACACGAAGGTCGCCGTGATCAAGCGCGGCCCGCGCGGCGCACGCGTCTTCGCGCGCGACGAGCACGCCACGCCCGGCGAGCCGCCGCTCCAGTTCGATGTCGCCACGACGCCCGTCGCGGCCGAGGACACCACCGGCGCCGGCGATGCGTTCGACGCAGGGTTCATCGCCGGCTGGCTCGGCGCGATGCGCGGCGGCCACGTGGGTGCGAATGCCCTCCACCGCGCCACGATGGCCGGGCACCGCGCCGCCGCTCGCCACCTGCGCAGCCCGAGGACGGAGCTGCCGCCGGGATGAGCGCGAGGCGAAGCGCGGGATGAGCGCGGGATGAGCGCCGGCGCGGGCAGCGTCGCGGATCGGCTGGCCGTCCACCGGGACGTCGCGGTCGCCCTTGCCGCGGGCCGTCCCGTCGTGGCTCTCGAATCCACGCTGATCAGCCACGGGCTGGCGTATCCGGACAACCTCGCGGTCGCGAGCGCATCGGAAGCGGCGGTTCGCGAATCCGGCGCGGTGCCCGCGACGGTCGCCGTGTTCGATGGGCAGCTGCTCGTCGGCCTGGACGAGGACCAGCTGCTCGCCCTTGCGACGGCTGAGCGCGGCTCCGTGATGAAGGCCGCCAGACCCAGCCTGAGCGCCGCGATCGCGCGCGGCGGTTGGGCCGCGACGACGGTGTCCGCGACGATGATCGCGGCGCACGCCGCGGGCATCCGGGTCTTCGCCACCGGCGGCATCGGCGGCGTGCACCGCACCCCACCCGGCTCGGGTCCCTCGCTGGACATCTCCTCGGACCTGGACGAGCTCGCCCGCACGCCGATGGCCGTCGTGTGCGCCGGCCCCAAGGCGATCCTCGACGTCCCGAACACGCTCGAGGTGCTGGAGACCCGGGGTGTGCCGGTGGTCGCGATCGGGCAGGCGGACCTGCCCGGCTTCTATGCCCGGAGTGCCGGGATCCCCGCGCCGCACTCGGTCGCGGACGAGGATGCCGCGGCTGCGCTCATCCAGACCCACTTCGACCTCGGGCTTGGCTCGGGCATCCTCGTGTGCGTGCCGGTGCCCGCCGACGTGGCGCTCCCCGAGGCGGAGGCGCGCGCCGCCGTGGAGGGGGCGAACGCGGATGCGGAGGTCGCCGGGATCCACGGGCCGGACCTCACCCCGTGGCTGCTGGCCCGTATCGCGACGATCACCGGCGGCCGATCGGTGCGGGCGAACACCGCGTTGATCGTCAACAACGCCCGGGTCGCGGGGCGGCTGGCCGTCGCCCTCGTTGCCCACGCGCTCGTTGCCCACGCGGGGGACGGTCGGTAGACTGGCGTGGCCAGTTCACGTCGCCGCGACATCACGTCGCCGCGACATCACGTCGCAACCACGCAGCCGCCTGGAGAGCCGAGCCGATGCGGATCTACGAGGGGAGTCCCCGGCAGGACTGGGAAGAGGTGCTGCGCTCGGTCGGGGCGTATCTCGACGATCGCGGCATGCGCGGCCTCGTCTTCGTGGAGACGGACACCGGCTTCATCATCCAGGGCACCTCGGTGCAGGGGGCCGCGGGCTCCCAGTACAGCGAGTCCCTGGGCAAGGCCGTCCGCGAGACGCTGACCCTCCAGGACGACGACGTCGGGAAGTTCATGGACGACGCCCTCGCGCACCGGGGCCAGGCGCCGGACCCCACCCCCAAGCACTACGAGGCGCAGCTTCGGGTGATCGGCCGATACATCGACGAGCAGCACCCGCGCGACATCTTCTTCTTCGAGATGGATGGCGCCTACGTCATCCGCCTCACGGCGTCCGGGCAGGCCGGCCTCAAGCACGAGGTGGTCGAGTTCACCCGCGACGACATCGCCGACCTCATCGCCAGGGCACCCGCGCTCCGGCGAGGCTCCAAGGCAAAGGATTCGCCGGCCTGACCGGCAAGGAGGCTCCAGCCATGAAAGCGCTCAAGACCGTCGCGGTCGCACTGGGCATCACCCTCGGCGCGATCCTCGTGATCCCGCTGATCGTCCTCGCCGGTCTGTTCGTGTGGCTCAAGCTCACCGAAGAGGACGACGAAGAGGCGCTCGAGCTCGACGAGGACGTCTGATCGACGCCCCTCCGCCACTCGAACCGGGCTCGACGCCCGCCGGCAAACCGGCGGGCGTTTCGCCGTCCGGGCGCGGAACGCCACCGCCGCTCCCGCACTCGACCGCGAGCGAGCGCCGGTTCGCGGAGGCCGGCGTCCTCATCGTCATGGCGGCGTGGGCAGCCAACTTCATCGTCGTCAAGTCGGCGAACGAGCAGATCCCGCCGGTCACCTTCGCGTTCCTGCGCTTCGGCACCGCCGCATTCACGCTGCTGCTCGCGGTCCGCTGGCGCGAGGGCTCGTTCGGTTGGCCCGGCCGTGACGCCCTGGCGATCATGGGCCTCGGCGCGCTCGGCTTCGGCGTCTACCAGATCATGTGGTCGATCGCGCTCCAGGAGATCCCCGCTGGTGACTCTGCGCTGCTGATCGCGGCGACCCCGGTGATCACCGCCCTCCTCGCGGTCGTGTCCGGCGCGGACAGCCTGACCCGGACGAAGCTGTTCGGCAGCCTCGTGTCGTTCGGCGGCGTGGCGGTGATCGTCGCCTCCGGGCCCGGTCTCAGCGTTGGCAAGGCCATCGTCGGTGACGCGCTCACGCTCGCGGCCGCGGTGTGCTGGTCCATCTACACGGCGTTCGGCGCGCCGATCCTGCGCCGCCACTCGCCGCTCCGAACAACCGCGTGGGCGATGGTCGGTGGCTCGCTCGTCCTGGCCGTACCCGGTTTCGTCCAGAGCTCCGGCGTCAACTGGCCGGCGGTCGATGCGAGTGCGTGGGCCGGGCTCGTGTTCTCCGCGTTCATCCCGGCCGGGCTGGCGAACGTCGTGGTCTTCAGCGCGATCCGCCTCCTGGGCCCCACGAGGATCACCGCCTACCAGTTCCTCGTGCCGTTCATCGCGGTGCTCCTGGGTGCCGCGTTCATCGAGGAGCCGGTCCGTGTCGGCCAGCTCATCGGCGGCGCGGTCATCGTCCTCGGTGTCATCGTGACCCGTTCCGACCGCCTCACAGCGTTCGGTGGGTGGCTCCGCGAGCGCACGCCGAGCTGATCCGAAGAACCCAGCAACGATTCGGGCGGGGCCGACGCCATACCCTGCGTTACCCGGTCATCTCGACCGGGACTCTGGGTGAGGGACCGTGGACAAGCGGGCACTCGTCGAGCGAGCGGGGCGGGGCGATCACGACGCCTTTGCCGTGCTCGCGACGGCGGCGTCAGCCCGGCTGGACGCGGCCGCGCGCCTCATCCTGCGGGACCCGGAGCTCGCGCGCGACGCGGTCCAGAACACCCTCGTGAGAGCCTGGCGGGACCTGCCCGGACTTCGTGATCCGGACAGGTTCGACGCATGGCTCCATCGACTCCTCGTGAACGCCAGCCTCGATGAGGCGCGCCGTCGACGGCGACGCCCGATCGAGGTCGAGATCAAGACCATCGACGAGCCCGCGGGCTCCGACTCGGCCGGCCACCTGGCCGACCGCGACCTCGTCGAGCGGGCACTCGTCCGCCTCGACCCGGAGCACCGCGCGCTCGTGGTCCTCCACTACTACCTCGGCTACCCCTTGCCCGACGCCGCGTCCTCGCTCGGGATCTCACTCCCGGCGGCAAAGTCACGGCTGCATCGGGCGATGCTCGGACTTCGACGATCGATGACCGCGGACGCGCACGTCGTCCCAGGCCTTGAAGGAGGCAGGACGGCATGACCACGTTCGACCGGTTCGATCCCTTCGAGCGGCGGATCACCGAGGCGATCGACGAGATCGCCGCGACCCGCCCGCCCGCCTACCTGAACGACGTCCTCCGGCAGACCGCGCGCAAGGCGCAGCGGCCCCGCTGGACCTTCCTCGAAAGGTGGCTCCCCGTGGATTCAGCGATCCCGCGGCCGACAATCGTCGGCCGTCTCCCGTTCCGCCAGCTGGTCATCGTCGCCCTGCTGGTCGCGCTGGCTGCGGCCGCGCTCGCGTTCTACGTCGGCTCGCAGAAGCGCCTGCCGGCGCCCTTCGGCCCGGCCGCGAATGGCGATCTCCTCTACTCGGCCGCGGGCGACATCTACGCCCGCGATCCGATCACGGGCCGGCAGCGTCCCGTGATCGTGGCGGATGGCGACCAGTTCGCGGCCAGCTACTCGCCCAATGGCGAATTGATCACCTATGCCACGGCCAGCGCCGAGGGCGATCACTTCATGGTCGCAAATGGCGACGGCACAAATCCGCATCAGCTCGCGCTCATCCCGTCGACCGGCAATGCCCAGGGCGCCTGGGCGCCGGACAGCCGGTCGGTCGGCTTCATCTACGACGTCAAGGGCCTGCCGCAGCTGTCGCTGGTCTCGGTCAATGGCCAGGCTTCCGTGATCGCGTTGGACGACATCGTCCCGCTCGACATCGCCTTCATGCCGCCGAACGGCGGTCGGTTGCTGATTCGAGCTCGAGTGGCCGGCAGCGAGAAGGTCGGCCTGTACACGATGAAGCTCGACGGATCGGATCGGCAGACGATCGTCGAGGCGAGGCAAACGACGTACGGGGTCCAGTTCACCAATTCCGGTGCCGTGTTCTCGCCGGATGGCAGGACCATCGCCTACAACGGGCTCGACGTGGTGTCCCAGGCGGACGGGAAGCTCGAGCTGATGTTCCGGATCCACCTCGTGAACGCTGATGGCTCGAACGACCGCGCATTGCCCGGCCCATCCGACCCAACGGTCAACGAGAACTGGCCGGTCTTCTCGCCAGATGGGACCTCGATCCTCGTGCTGCGTTTCAAGACAAGGGGCGACGTCTTCGGCGGCGAGGGCTGGATCGCCTCGATGCCGGCAGACGGCAGCCGGCCGGCGCGTGACGTTGGCGTCCATTTCACGGACGACAAGAGCGACACCGCGATCAGCAAGGGTTGGTCGCCGGACGGCTCCAGGATCCTCATCGCCGTAGGCTCGAAGCAGGAGGTCTACTCGGTCGACCCGAGCACCGGGAGCTCCGAGCTGCTCGCGTGGACGAAGGATCTGCCGGACTGGCAGCGGATCGCGTTCCGCTGATGTTCGGTCGCGACTCGCGACCGCTCGCCACCAGCCGCGCCGGGCCCGATCTCCTCCGGGCCCGGCGCGCAACTGCCTACCAGCGCTCCCAATGGGCAAAGTCCTCGAAGGGCAGCCAGCCGCGCTTGAGCGACGGGGAGCGCTTGTCGGGCAGGGGATAGCCCACCGGGATCACGCCGACCGGGTGGAATTCCTTGGGTAGGCCGAGGATGGCCTTGAGTGCGGGCACGTCCTGGGGCCCTGCGAAGCCGGCGGCGAGCCCCGCGTCGTGGGCGGCGAGCATCAGCACCATCGCGGTCTTGCCGATGTCCACCCACCAGTACGGCGTGGGCCAGTCGATCTCCGACCCGTCCTCGTCGAGCTTGTCCGGCTCCTGGTAGCGGCGGTGGTAGATCTGCTCGCTCACGCACGGGATGAACTGCGCGGCGCACTCGCTGATCCAGCGCCCGAAGCCGGACTCGTCGTAGCCGGCCTCGCCGCACGTCTCGGCGACGCTCCGCCGCAGCTGTGGGTCCGTCACGATCACCACGCGCTGCCCCTGGGAGAACCCCGCCGAGGGCGTCCGCTGCGCAAGCCGCGCGATCCCCTCCAGCACCTCCCGCTCCACCGGCGTCTCTTCGAATCGCCGCACAGTTCGGCGCCTCATCACCAGCTCTGCGAACTCCATGGCGCATCCCCCTCGGCAGCGGTAGAAGGACCGGGCGTCGTGATTCTGGGACACCCAGCACCGGAATCGCATCTACCTCGCATGACCCAGGCGCTTGCAGGCATCCTGATCAGCTTCGTGATCGCGGGCTGCTCGGCATCGCCTCCGGCGGCCGCGACCGTCCCTGCGACGGCAGCGTCGACAAGCGCTGGTCCGAGCACCGTGCCGACATCTGGCCCGACTGCGGCTGCGACCGCCGTCATCCCGGTGCTTCCGGGCGAATCCTGGATCGCGTACCAGTGCTACGACCGCTGCGGCGGCAGCTTCCGGATCATGCTGGTTCGCCCGGACGGGTCCGGAAACCATTGGGCGCTCCCTGATGTGCCGGGCGACCAACAGCATCCCGATTGGTCGCCGGATGGGCAGCGTCTTGCGTTCGTCGTCGGCGGGGCGATCTGGGTCGCCGACGTGGACGGATCGGACGCGCGCGCCGTGTACACCTGCGCCACCCCGTGCTACGGCGTCGACAACCCCGCCTGGTCGCCGGATGGCAAGTCGATTGCGTTCATCCGGTACGACGATGTGCAGGGCAGCGGTCGAGCGTTCATCGAGATTCTGGACGTCGGCGCCGGATCGGTGCGGGATGTGTACCAGACCGATGGGCCCATCTTTCCGTTCTACGTCCGCTGGGCGCCGGATGCGAAGTCGCTCGTCGTCGATCTCCAGCGCTACGTGGATTCGCTGTTGGCGGCGGCGGCTGAGACAGGTGGCGCGATCGCCACCCTGGATCTCACGGTGAAGAAGCCGGAGCCCCACCGGCTCACCGACTGGGCGCTCTTCGCGACCTATCCGGATTGGAGTCCGGATGGCTCCAGGATCGTCTTCTCCACGCTCGATCTCGGCGCCCGTGACAGCGGCAACGCCTTCCCGGACGTTTCGCTTCCCTCGGACCTGTACACGATCAGGCCCGATGGCACGGCCCTGACGCAGCTCACGACCAATGCGCACGGCTCGACGCTGATCCGGAATGGGACTGCGAGCGGACCCCTGTCCACGCAGCCCACCTGGGCTCCGGACGGTCGCTCGATCATCTTCGTGCAGGTGGACGGCACGGAATGGCCCGGTTGGGAGATGGCGTCGATGCTCGCCGACGGCACAGGCATTGGGCCGGCGACGACCTCGGGCTACATGTTCGGCACGCATCCGCGCCTCCGCCCGGGTGCTTGATGAGCCCGCATTCGGCCGTGTCCAGGTGGGACACTCGCGGCCGCTTGGACATCTACCTGCCATGACGGAGGTGGCCATCCGCGACGCAGCAGCGATCGAGTCCGTCGTCGCGCGCGCAGCGGCGGGTGACGAGGCGGCGTTCGCGCGGCTCGTCACGGAGCACCACCCGTCGATGGCGAGGGTCGCGTACGCAATCACCGGCGACGCCGAGTCCGCCGCCGACGCGGTGCAGATCGCCTGGGCCACCGCATGGCGGCGCCTGCGTTCTCTGCGCGACGCCGGCACGGTTCGTGCCTGGCTCGTGGCGATCGCCGCCAACGAGGCGCGTCAGGTCGTGCGTCGCCAGCGTCGGCGAACGATCGTCGATCTCTCGAAGGTCGCGGAGCTCGCCCACGGTTCAGATCCCGGCGATCGAATCCTGGTCGCGGATCTCGCGCGGGCGCTCCGCTCGCTCGATCCCGATGAGCGCTCCCTCCTGGCACTTCGGTTCGCTGCCGGCCTGGATTCGACGCAGATCGCCGAACAGCTGGGCCTTTCCGCATCCGGAGTTCGCAGCCGACTCTCCCGGCTGATCGAGCGCCTTCGATTGGACCTCGACCATGCATGAGCCGCTGACCTTCGAATCGCGCCTCGCCGACGCCTACGAGCGGTACCTCGCGCCCGCCCCGGTGACCGTCGACGCACGTGCCATTGCCGCCGCGGCCACCGCGAGCGCACGACGGGCGTCCGTGCGCCAGTTCGCGCGCAGCCCGATCCTCGCGAGGCTCGCGCTCGCCGCCGCGCTGCTGCTGGGGCTCGCGGTCGGACTCGTCGCCTTTGGCGGCCTCCTGGACAACCGCCAGCTCCAGATGCAACCAACGCAGACCGCCACGCCGTCGGCATCGATGGCGACGGCCGGACCGATCACGAACGGCCCGCTGTTCATGGTCGTGCCCGCAGGCGACGGCACGGCGCAGTACATGACCGTCTACCCCGATCGCAATGGCATCGCCGCGTCGCTCCCCATCGCGGGCTGGCCGGAGGGATGCCCCACGATTTCGCCGGACGGCCGATCGCTTGCCTTCATCGGGATTGCGGACGGGCGGAACCCTCGCGATCTCATCGTCACGGCAGCCGACGGCACGAGCCCGCGGACGCTCTGGTCGGGCGACTTCTCCTCCTCGTCCTTTCACCAGGTCGTCTGGTCCGCCGACAGCGGAACGGTTGCGGCCACGCTGGCGCAACCGGTCGGGACGGTCATCGGCAAGCGCGATGCCGGGAGAGGGGAGTTGGTCGGCATCGGCGGCGGCGAGTTCCCGGGCTCGATCGCCCTCTCGCCCGACGGGCGGCTCCTGGCGATGATCGATTCAGGCGCCCCTGCCGGCGGGATCGCCGTCAACAACCTCGAGGACAATTCGGGACGGACGATCGCAGTCGCCGGGAACGTCCGCGCGATCGCCTGGTCCCCGGACGGCGAGTCGCTCGCCTATATCGCGGCCTCGGGCATCGAGGCGAATGACGCTGACGTGTACATCGTCCGGCTCGACGGGTCAGACGTGCGGTCGCTCGATCAGGGCAGTCCGGGCAACGAGACCCACCTTGCGTGGTCCCCGGACGGCCGGCTGCTGGCTGTCACGAACGACACCGGGTACGTCCAGATCTTCGACGCGACCGGCGCCAAGGCGAGCCGGATCAACACGACGGACGGCCAGCTGACGTGGGCCCCGGACTCGCGGTCAATCCTCGTCGCGATCCGCTACCTGCTCTCCAACCGAACGGCAGAGCGGATTGACCTGGCGACGGGAGTGGTGACGCAGGTTGCCGGGGCGACCGGCTTCTACGCCCAGTGCCCCGTCTCGTGGGGCGCCGTGGTGAAGTGAGGCCCGGGTCTTACCGGTCGACCCGCTTGAGCATGATGACGTTCGTCTCCTCGTAGCCCGCCTTCGCGTACAGCTGGCGCGCGCCGGTGTTATGTCCGAAGACGTGGAGCATCACGCCCATGCAGCCGTGCTCGCGGGCATAGGCCTCCACCTGCAGGAGGGCCGCCTGGGCGTGGCCTCGTCGCCGGTACTCCGGATCCACAGCGATGTCGTAGATGAAGACGACGCGGCCCTGCGGCCGGTCCTCGATCGTGAACCAGACGTAGCCGACGGCCCTGCCATCGTCGTCGACCATCGAGCGGATCTCGTGGCCGGGCGTGTGGAGGCCCTGCGGCAGCAGCGCGTCGAACTCGCCCTTCGAGCGTTCGAGGGAGCCTTCCTCCGCGTAGTTGCCCGCGGCGACCTTCTCAGCGGCGTATTCGCGGATCGTGGCGGCGAGCCACGTGTCGTAGCGCGCCTGGGTCATGGGTTCCAGCCGGGTCACCAGCGCCTCCTTCGGGCGGCGATTATGGCCGGAACATGAACGATTCCGGCAGCCCGCCCACCCATTGATGGCGTAGCGTCGCCAGACGCTCGAAACGAAGGAGTGAGGGTGCGGGACGTCGTGGAGCGGGCCAGGCGTGGCGACCGCGAGGCGTTCGGGATGCTCGTCAACCTGACGAGCAACCGGATGTACGCGATCGCTACGCGGATCCTGCGCGACGCCGATCTCGCGGAGGACGCCCTGCAGGGCTGCCTCATCACGGCCTGGCGCGACCTTCCGAAGTTGCGCGACCCGGATCGTTTCGAAGCGTGGCTGCGACGCCTCCTGGTCCATGCCTGCTACGCGGAGGCCAGGCGTCGCCGGGTGTGGGTCGGAACCGTCCGCGTCCTGCCGGTCGACGGGCCGGCGGGTCCGGATGACCTGCTCTCCGTCATCGACCGCGACGCGCTCGATCGGGCGTTCAAGCGCCTGACCGTGGAGCAACGCGCGGTCTTCGTCCTGCATTCCCACGTCGGGCTGCCGCTCGTCGAGATCGCCGAGACGCTCGGCATCCCGCAGGGCACCGCTCGATCGCGACTCCACTACGCAATCCGGCTGCTGCGGTCGGCCATCACGGCCGACATGGCGCCGGTCATCCCCGAAGGACGCATGGCATGAGCACGACTCGCGACCCCGATCGACTGCTTCGAGCCTGGCTCGACCTCATGCCCGATGAGGCGCCGGATCGCGCGATTGCCACCGTCCTCCAGGCCGTCGAGACGACCCGCCAGGCGCGGGTCTTGCCTCGAATCGGCCCGTGGAGGTACCCGATGAACCGCCTCTCCATCATCGCGACCGCCGCGCTCGTGATCACCGCCCTCGTCGGCGGTGCGTACCTGCTCGCCGGCGGAACGAAGAGTCCCGCTCCCGCAACACCAACGGCCGCGCCGACCGCCAAACCGACGGCGACCGCCGCGGCGGCGATCGCCCCGCCAGCCCAACCGATCTGGGGCGATTGGGCCGCCGACGTGCCGGCCATTCCCGCGTTCAGCCAACCGGCCGCGCAGCTCCAGCTCTCGATCGACTGGCAGAACGGCCTCACGATCTGGATCCAGCGGTCCGTGCTCGATGACTGCTGCAACGCGTTCAAGAGCACGTCATTGCAGGCCGGGCCGAAGGAGCTCCGCGTCCGTGCCGACCTCCAGGTCCTCGGGTGCGAGGCAGCCCAGGAAGGCCTCTACACGTGGAACCGGTCCACGGATGGCCTGTTTCTGACGCTGACGCTCGTCGCGGACGCATGCCCGAACCGTGCCGCAGTCTTCGCACGCACCTGGGTCCACTCGTTGGGCGCCGTCAACGACGGCGGTCCAGGGGTCAACTACGGCGTGACGCCGATGATCCAGATGGCGCTTCCAACAGGACAGCGCTACGGCATGGACGGCGGCGAGCAGGCACCGGAGATCAAGACCTTCGGCGACGTTCAGCCCTTCCGGGCGTTCGTCGTGGTGAGGAATCCGGGTGGATTCGGCGCCCCCTGCTCGGCGACCGACACGAAGAAGATGAACGTTGCACGCACCACAGACGCCTTCGTGACGTACGTCAAGGGCCTGCCCGGTGCGACGGTTCAGACATCGACGACCATGATCGGCGGTCGACCCGCGGTCCGACTCGGAGTCAGCATCGACCCTGCCGTGAAGTGTCTCCCCAGCGGGATCCAGGCCTTCCACCCGGAGAAGCTCACCGACACCTTCGATTGGTGGTTCAACCCGGGAGAGGTCCAGCCGCTGTACATCGTCCAGATGGATGCCAGCACGACGTTCCTGCTCTGGTACCAGGGCACGGCGGACGAGGAGCGTGCCGTCCTCGCCTCGATCAAGTTCATCGACAAGCTGCCGACGCCCTAGCGCACGGCCGCTCCCTCGAACCGCGCCGGGCTCGGACCTCCTCCGGGCCCGGCGCCTCGCCGTTCGCCTTGCCCCGGGAGGCGCGTTTCTGTAGCATTAGAAAAGCCCCCGGAGGCGCAAACCTATGTCGAAGTATGTCTTTGTGACCGGAGGGGTCACCTCCTCGCTCGGGAAGGGCATCACCGCCGCGAGCATCGGGAGGCTTCTGAAGGCCCGCGGCCTTCGGGTCTCCATCCTCAAGCTGGATCCGTACATCAACGTGGACCCGGGCACGATGAGCCCGTACCAGCACGGCGAGGTCTTCGTCACCGACGACGGTGCCGAGACGGACCTTGACCTGGGCCACTACGAGCGGTTCATCGACGAGAACCTGACCCAGCTCTCCAACGTGACCACCGGCCGCATCTACCAGGCCGTGATCGCCAAGGAGCGCCGCGGGGACTACCTCGGCGGTACGGTCCAGGTCATCCCGCACATCACCAACGAGATCAAGGAGCGGATCACGCGCGTCGCGCGCGACGGCTCGCCGGATGTGGTGATCGTCGAGGTCGGCGGCACGGTCGGCGACATCGAGTCCCTCCCGTTCCTCGAGGCCATCCGCCAGATGCGCAAGGACGTCGGGCGCGCGAACGTGCTGTACGTGCACGTGACGCTGCTCCCGTCGCTCAGCGCGACCGGCGAGCTGAAGACCAAGCCCACCCAGCACTCCGTCAAGGAGCTGCGCGGGATCGGCATCCAGCCGGACGTGATCGTCCTGCGCTCGGACAATGAGGTCCCCGACGAGATCCGCGAGAAGATCGCGCTGTTCACGGACGTGGATGTCGATGCCGTGATTCCTGCTCCGACTGCCTCCACGATCTACGAGGTCCCCCTCCAGTTCGAGGAGTACGGCCTGGGCCGCCTCGTCGTCCGGGAGCTGTCCCTCGGCGATCCGGCCACCCCGCCGGATCTGACCGAATGGCGCGCACTCGTCGCCCGCATCAAGAGCGACAAGCCGGCGCTCGACATCGCGCTCGTCGGCAAGTACATCGAGCTGCCGGACGCCTACCTCTCGGTCACCGAGGCGCTCAAGCACGCCGGCTGGAAGCACGGCGTGGACGTGAAGATCCGGTGGGTGGACTCGGAGGCCCTGACCAAGGAGAACCTCCACGAACGGCTCGACGGCGCGGCCGGGATCGTCGTGCCGGGCGGGTTCGGCCATCGCGGCATCGAGGGCAAGGTCCTCGCCGCCCATTTCGCCCGTGACCACAAGGTGCCGTACCTCGGCCTGTGCCTGGGCCTCCAGTGCGCGGTGATCGAGTTCGCGCGCGAGGTCGTCGGCTCCAAGGACGTCAACTCCACCGAGTTCGACATGTTCACGAGCAACCCGGTCATCGACTTCATGCCGGACCAGCGGGAGCTGGAGGACAAGGGCGGGACGATGCGCCTGGGTCTGTACCCGGCCAAGCTCACCCCGGGCTCCAAGGCCGCCGAGGCCTACGGCCAGGAGGTCATCTACGAGCGGCATCGCCACCGCTTCGAGGTGAACAACCAGTACCGCCAGACGCTCGAGGACGCGGGGATGATCCTGTCCGGGCAGTCGCCCGACGGGCGCCTGGTGGAGATCGTCGAGCTCCGTGATCACCCGTGGTTCGTCGCGAGCCAGTTCCACCCCGAGTTCAAGAGCCGCCCGGAGCGTCCGCACCCGCTCTTCGACGGATTCATCGGTGCGTCGCTCGGGACGGCCCCAACGTCACACCGCGAGCGGCATGCCGTCCCCGTCGAGGCCGCGCCCGCCGAGGCGGCGCCGGCCGCGGAGTCCGCACCCATCGGCTGAATCGCGTCGACGCGCGCATCCCTGACGCGTACCGTTCGCGCCGAGGAGGGACACCCGGGCGTCGAACGAACCTGAGCCTGTACTACCTCGCTGGGTACCTGGTCCCTGCAGGCCTGTTCCTGCTGTTCATCCCGGAGTTCGCGACGAAGCTCCTGCTGTCGAACCGCACGTACGACGATGCGCCGTTCCACCTCGCCGGCGTGCTGCTCCTGATGATCGGGATCCTCATCATCCAGATCATTCGCCACAAGCTGGAGATGCTCTACTCCACGACACTCGTCGCACGCGCCCTCATCAGCGCGACGCTCGTGTGGCTGTTCCCGACGACCGGTGACCCGTTCTTTCTTGGTCATCTTCGTGATCGTGCTCGTTGGGGTGGCGCCCACGGGCACGAGCTACCTGCTCGATCGACGCGAGCAGGCCTGACGCAATTGCCTGACGGCGGCCCCACTGGGCGGGCAAACCGCCATCCGACGATCCAGGGCATGCCTCCGGGGCACCTTGCGACGCCAGGCCCGTACCCACTACGCTCTGCACCCAGCGCCCCCACCCAGGACTTGCCTCAGGCATGACGGAGGATGCAAACCAACGATGAAGCCCCGCACGATCGCGTTCGCCGCAGTGGCGATTCTCTCAATCGCAGCGTGTGCCAGCGGCGCTACCGCCCCGCCGGCAACCCCAACGGCGGCGCCCGTGACGGTTCCGCCCGCAAGCACGCCCTCGGCCAAGCCCACGGCCCGCTATATCGTCCCGGCAGCAATCGTGACCGCCGGACGGATCGTCTGGTGCACAGACGTGAGCTATCCGCCGGAGGAGTTCTACGGGCCGGACGGCACCACCGCCCAGGGCTCGGACATCGACATCGCCACCGAGATCGGGAAACGGTTTGGCGTCTCCACCCAGATCGACAACACGGGCTTTGATGGGATCATCCCCGCCCTCCTGGCAAAGAAGTGCGACATGATCATCAGTGGCATCAGCGATACACCTGAACGTGCCAAGCAGATCGACTTCGTCGACTATCTCAACATCGGCGAGGGGATCATGGTCCCGGCCGGCAACCCGAAGGGGATCAAGACGACGGATGATCTGTCCGGCAAGTCCGTCGCCGTCCAGCTCGGGACGACGAACAAGGCGGCGCTGGACACGATCAATGCAGCCTTCAAGTCGGCCGGCAAGCCCCTGATGGATATCCAGACGTTCCAGGCGGATACAGACGCATTCCAGCAGCTCAACATCGGCCGGGTGGATGCGTACGCGACCGACGCCCCCGTCCTCGTGTACTACCAGACCAAGAACCCCGGCAAGTTCGATCTCGTGGGGGCGCTCATCGAGCCTGGTCCGGTGGGAATCGGGATCCGCAAGGGGGACACTGAGCTCAAGGCGGCGGTCAGCAAGGTCATCGACGACATGTACGCCGAAGGCTTGATGAAGCAGATCGTCGCAAAGTGGAACATGACCAGCGCGGTGATCCTTCTGAAATAGGCATCCGAGTCGCGGTGCCCCAGGCCTATCCGGGCCGGGCCTGGGGCGCGTCGTTTCGGCACACACTCGCTCGGCCAGATTCCGCAACGCGCCCGCCAACGAGGCTTTCCGTGCCGTTTGACATGGTGTTCGCCGCCAACGGTGGGGCGAGCCTGACCTTCGACCTCGACTTCTTCCTGCGCTTCGTCTTCCAACCCTCGCCGGCGCTCCTCAGCGGCCTCGCGATCACGATCTACGTCGCGGTGTTCGCACAGCTGGCGGGCACGATCCTGGGGACCCTCTCGGCCCTGGCGGGCATGTCGCGGCTGCGTTTGGTCCGCGCGATCAGCGGCATCTACGTCTGGTTCTTCAGGGGCACGCCGCTGTTGGTGCAGATGTTTCTGGTGTATTTCGGGACGCCCTACCTCCTCGGCGGGCTGGACCTGTTCCCACGCGATGTCAACATCGGGTTCATCAACCTGCGTGGCGCGATTCTCGCGGGCCTGGTCGCCCTGTCGATCAACGAGGGCGCGTACATGAGCGAGATCGTCAGAGCGGGCATCCTGTCGGTCGATCTCGGTCAGACCGAGGCCGCGAAATCGCTGGGCATGACCTATGGATTGACGATGCGCCGGATCGTCCTCCCGCAGGCCCTGCGGGTCATCATCCCGCCGCTCGGCAATGAGTTCAACAACATGCTCAAGACGACCTCGCTCATGAGCATCATTGCGGTCGAGGAGCTGTTTCGAGTCGCTCAGGCGGCCAACAGCGCGACATTCAAGGCATTCGAGGCGTACTTCGGGGTTGCCCTCTACTACCTGGCGCTGACCACAATCTGGAGTGCCGTCCAGGGCCGGATCGAGCGCCGGCTGGGCGCCAGCGCGGGGCGCGAGAGGCAGCCCGGGCTGTGGGCGAGGATGCTTGGCCTCTCGCGATCGCGCGATGGTCAGGTGGGCCGCTGATCCAATGACCACGATCGCCAACGACATCCTCGCCGCAATCGGCGGCGTGCCCCAAACGGCGTCGGACGTCGTTGTCGAGGCGATCGACGTCCGGAAGTCCTTCGGCCGGCTGCAGGTCCTCAAGGGCGTCAGCCTGACTGTTGGGCGGGCCGAGGTGGTCGTGATGATCGGCGCCTCCGGCTCTGGCAAGACGACCTTCATCCGGTGCATCAACCACCTCGAGAAGATCCAGGCTGGCCGGATCTCGGTCAACGGCCACCTGATCGGATATCGAGAGGCCAACGGTCGGTTGATCGAGGATCGCGAGCCCAACATCGCCCGCCAACGGCGCGAGATCGGAATGGTCTTCCAGCGCTTCAACCTCTTCCCGCACCTCACGGCGCTGGGCAACGTCATCGAGGCGCCGATCCGCGTTCGCGGCGTCCCGGAGCGGGAGGCGATCGAGACGGGCCGAGCCCTTCTTGCCCGCGTCGGACTTTCCGCGAAGGAAGAAGCCTACCCAGCGCAACTCTCGGGCGGCCAGCAGCAACGTGTCGCGATCGCACGTGCGCTGGCGATGAAGCCCGCGCTGATGCTCTTCGACGAGCCCACCAGCGCCCTCGACCCGGAGATGATCGGTGAGGTCCTCGAGGTGATGCAGGAGCTCGCCCGCGAGGGCATGACCATGATCGTCGTCACTCATGAGATGGGCTTCGCACGGGAGGTCGCGGACCGGGTGGTGATGATGGATGAGGGCGTGATCATCGAGGAGGGTACGCCCGAGCATTTCTTCACCGCCCCGGAGCAGGAGCGGACAAAGGCCTTCTTGTCGAAGATCCTGTGACCTCGCGGAGCGCTGCGAGACGTCAGCGCTGGGGCTCCGGAACGGCCGGCCGGCCGCGCCGCCGGACGAAGGTGCCAGAGCCCAGGTATGCCGCGCGAACGGCCGGGTCGGCGGCCAACGTCGCAGATTCGCCGGACAGTGCAACAACGCCGCTTTCGAGGATGTACGCCCGGTCGGCGAGGCTGAGTGCGAGGGCAGCGTTCTGCTCGACGAGGAGAATCGTCACGCCGGTCTCGCGCAGGCGCCGCACAAGGTCCGCCACCTGGCGCACGATCAGCGGCGCGAGGCCGAGCGAGGGTTCGTCGAGCATGAGCAGCCGTGGTCTGGCGACGAGGGCCCGGCCGATGGCCAGCATCTGCTGCTCGCCACCAGAAAGCGTTCCTCCAGCCTGACCTTGGCGCTCGGCCAGAACCGGGAACAGGTCAAGGACCTCGCTGATCGCCGCCTCCCGCTCGACACTCCGCTTGAGCACCGCCCCACCGAGCTCGAGATTCTCTCGCACGGTGAGAGCGGGAAAAATCCGCCGGCCCTCCGGGCAGTGGGCGATGCCCATCCGGATCGCCAGGTGTGGACCGTGTTTCGCCAGCGTTCGGCCCTCGAACAGAATCGAGCCGCTGCGCAATGGGAGGACCCCGGAGACGACGCGCAACGTGGTCGTCTTGCCGGCCCCGTTGGCGCCCAGCAGGCCCACGATTTCTCCGGCCCGGACGGTCATGTCCAGGCCGTGGAGCACCGTGCTTCGACCGTAGCCCGCGACTACGGCACGGAGCTCAAGCAAGTCCGAAGTCCCCCAGGTAGGCGCGGATGACCGCTTCGTCGGCGCGTATCCGGTCTGGCGTGTCGTCGGCGATGACAACGCCATGGTCGAGGACGATGACCCGGTCCGACAGGCCCATGACGACTTCCATCCGATGCTCCACGACCAGGACCGTCACGCCCTGCTCGTTGATCCGATCCAGCAGGAGCGATACCTGCTCGCTCTCCATGGCGTTCAGGCCGGCGGTGGGCTCGTCGAGCAGCAACAGCCGCGGTCGGCTGGCCAGTGCGATGGCGATGCCGAGGACCTTCTGGTCCCCGTATGGCAGATCGGACGCCGGATCCGAGGCACGCTGCTCGATCCCGCACAATTGGAGGATCGCCAGTGCCTCATCGAGGTGCGCGGCTTCTGCTCGCCTCGCCCGAGCCGTGCCGATCAGGCTCGCGAGGAGCCCGGGTTCCGAGCGGGCCATGGTCCCGGCCACGACGCAGTCAAGTGCCGACTGCTCACCGAAAACGGCCGCCTGCTGAAATGTCCGGACGAGCCCGAGCCGAGCGCGACGGTGCGGAGGCAGGCCGGCGAGGTCACGACCCGCGTACATCACCCGACCCGAAGTAGGGGTGAGAAAGCCGGCGATCAGGCTGAACGCCGTTGTCTTTCCCGCTCCGTTCGGACCGATCAGGGACACGACCTCTGCGTCGTGCACGGTGAACGTCAGCCCGCTGAGCGCCACGAGTCCGCCGAAGCGGCGGCTCAGGTCGGTGACCTCGAGCAGCGGCGGGTCGCTCACGATGGATCCCCGGTGACCGATGATCCCAGCTGGCGGCCGGGACGGGTGCGCCGCGGGCGACGCAGCGAGACGACGCCGCGGGGCGCGAACAGGATCGCCGCGATGAGCATGATCCCGAAGATCGGGAGCCGGAACGCTTCGGCTACGCGCAGCAGCTCCGGGACGCTCTCAACGAGGAACGCCCCGACCAGCGGACCCAGAAACGTGCCAGTTCCGCCGATGACGACCATCAGGAGCACGTTGACCATGTGACCGAAAGAGAAGATCTCCGGCGTGACGATCCCGACGTAGCCCGCATACAGGCTTCCGCCGAGGCCCCCCAGGCCAGCGGAAATCCCGAGTGCCAGAAACGCGTAGCGAGCCGGGTCCAGCCCCACCGACGAGGCCAGGTCCTCATTGTCCCGAATCGCGTGCCAGGCGCGTCCTGCTCCGCTGGCGACAACCCGCCAGACCACTCCGACGGCGACGAGGAGTCCGGTGACGGCGATGGCAAGGGCGCCGGATGGGCTGAAGCCATCGACCCGACCCAAGAACGGCAGTTCAATGGCCGGGGCCGGCAGGCCGATCAGGCCCAGAGAGCCGTTGGTCACGTCTCGCCAGTTGATCGCCACGTAGTAGGCCACGGTGAGGAAGCTGAATGTGGCGATCACGAAGTACGGCCCGCGGAGGCGCAGGACGACCACTCCTACGACGACCCCGGCGGCGACGCTGATGACGACCGATGCGAGGAGCGCAGCCTCCCATGCCCACCCCGCGCGGAGCGTGAGGAGTGCCGTGGCGTAGCCCCCGATCCCGAAATACAGCACGTAGCCGAAGTCGAACAGGCCAAGGTGGCCGGCGGTCAGGTTCAAGCCGAGGGCAAGGATTGCGAAGATTGCGCCGAGCGTTGCGATTCGCATCAGGTAGGCGTCGCCGAGGAGGATCAGGCCGGCCGCGATGCCGACCGAGATGGCCAGGCCCGCAGCAGCTCGCCGCCGGGTGCTCATCGATCGGCAGCCGGCCGGCGTCGGGACTCCGTCATCGGACCCTTCGAACCGCCGGCAGCAAGCCCGTCGGGCGGAACATCAGCACCGCGATGACGACCGCGAACCCGATCGCGTCCTTGAGCCCCGCCGAGAGGTAGCCTGCGGCCAGGCTTTCGCTGACACCGAGCACGAAACCCCCGGCGATCGCGCCCGGGAAGCTGCCCATCCCCCCGAGGATGACGACCGTGAACGCCTTGAGCGTGGCGAGGCCGCCCATCGTCGGGTAGACCTGGAACGCCGAGCCCAGCAGGACGCCCGCGAGTGCGGCAAGCATCGTTCCGCCACCGAAGGCCAGGGCGTCGATGCGGTCCACGGGCAGTCCGATCAGCGCTGCTGCCTCTCGATCCTGGAACGTGGCTCGGATCATCCGGCCCGCCAGCGTTCTCTTCAGCCAGAGCGCAAGCGTTGCGATCACCAGCATGCTCGCCACCAGGATGAACAGCCGGACAGGGCTGACGGCGATGCTGCCGAGGATGATCGGCTCCACCGGGAACGGCTGGGGGATCGCTTTCGGCACCGCGCCCCACACCAGCTGCGCGGCGTTCTGGAGGAAGATCGACAGGCCGATCGTGACGATCGAGGTCGCGTACAGGTAATTGAGGCGGGCGCTCTGCCGCACTCGCCGAATCAACGTCCTCTGGACGATCACGCCCAGGAGGCCGACGGCGGCCACGGCCAGCAGCACGGCGAGGAAGTAGTTGAGCCCCTGGAGCCCGACGAGCTGGAATACCACGAACGCGCCGAGCATGTAGAACTCGCCGTGCGCAAAGTTCACGACATCCATGAGGCCAAAGATGATCGTCAGACCGACGGCCATGAGCGCGTAGGCAGCGCCGATCATCAGGCCGTCGAGGAGCTGCTGGACGAGTGTCTCCATCGCTGGACGAAACCCTGGCCTCGGGGGACTTGCTCGACGATCCGGGCTGCCGCGGGTCCGGCGGCGTCAGCCCGGCGTCAAGGGCAGCTGCTTGAAGACAGTGATCTTGCCGGTTGTGATCTGCGCGATGAAGAAGTCTGCGTACCCTTGGCCCTTCGCATCGAACGTCAGCCGGCCGCGCACCGTGTCCTGAGCCGTCGCGCGGATCGCGTCCTGGAGCGCGCGGCCGCCCTGCCCGCCGCTGCGCCTCAGGGCGTCCGCCAGCAGATACACGGTCATGTATCCACCGGCGGCATCTGACTCCGGCATCTCACCCGAGTAGCGCGCCATGAACGCAGTCACGAACCCGGCATTGCTGGGCGCCGTGCTGGCCGAGACATAGGGCGTCGTCGCATAGATGCCTTCCGCGCCCTGCTGCGTCGCGAGATCGATGAACGCCTGCGACACGGCGACCTGGGCGCTCACCTTCTTGATCGTCGTCAGCCCGAGCTGCGCCATCTGCTTGAAGACGGCCGCTTCCGGGCCTGTGTCGGCGGCAACGAACACGGTGTCGGCGCCGCTGCTCTTGATCTTCGTGATGAATGGCGCGTAATCCTGCGTGTTGGCGCCGAAGTTCTCGCTGCTGGCAATTTCGATCCCGGCGGCTCGGAGCTCCTTGTCGTAGGCAGCCGCGTAGCTCAGGCCGTAGTCATCATTGAACGTCAGGATTGACGCCTTCCTTATGCCGAGCTGGGCGATGAGCGCGGGGGTTGCCTTGGCAGCCATGAGCGCCTCGGTGGGAGCGAACCGGCTGAACCAGTCGTTGCCCTGCTCCGTCAGATCGGCGGCAGTCGAGAGCGAGCTGACGAATGGGACCTGCGCCCGACTGGCGATCGGCAGGACGGCAGCCGTCGCCGAACTGCAGAACGCTCCTTCGAGGGCGATGACCTTGTCCGCGGTGATGAGTTTCTGCGCCGCGGACGCCGTGGCCGCCGGGTCGCAGGCGCCGTCTTCCAGCTTCACCTGGATCGGCCGACCGCCAATCCCCCCGGCCGCGTTGATCTCCGCGACGGCCAGATCGATGCCCTTCCTGGTCAGCTCACCGTCGATCGCGACCTCGCCCGTAAGGGGTGTCACGATGCCTATGACGTACGGCTGGCCGGTCGCTGGTCCAGCGCTGGTTCCAGCAGGCGAAGGTCCGGTGCTCGTGGCGACGGGGCCGCTTGGCGATGTGCCGGAGGCGCTTGGCGATGTGCCGGGTCCGCCGCAGGCGGATGCCACAACGACGGCGGCGGCGAGATTGCCGAGTAGCCATCGACCGCCGACTCGCATCACAACACCCTCGCTCTCGTATTCAACCGGGGCCGGTCGATTGCCCGAGCGGCAAGGACAGCCCCGTCCCGCAGCCAACCGCCGGACTATACATGTCCGTGACACCGCATTTGCAGCCGCGCTACCCGGAGCCTCCTGGGCATCCCGCGCGGCACGGGCTTCGCCAATTCACCGCTACCATCAGAGGCCCTGATCACGGAGACACCAGCCGATGAAGCTGTTCCTCGACACCGCCGAGATCGAAGAGATCCGCACCGTCCACTCGTGGGGCGTCCTCGACGGCGTGACCACCAATCCGACGCTCTTCGCGAAGACGTCCGGCATGACCTACGACGAGGTCCTGAAGCTGATCTGCGGGATCACCAGCGGCCCCGTGTCCGCAGAGGTCGTCGCCGACGACGTGGACGGCATGGTCAAGGAAGGCCGCCACTTCGCGAAGATCGCGGACAACATCTACGTCAAGGTCCCGATGTCCGAGAACGGCCTCGCGGCCATGAGCCGCTTCCGCGCCGAGGGCATCAGGACCAACTGCACCCTGATCTTCACGGCGAACCAGGGCCTGCTCGCCGCGAAGGCGGGCGCATCCCTGCTCTCGCCGTTCGTCGGCCGCCTCGACGACATCAACGAGGACGGCATGCAGGTCATCCGCGAGCTCGCGGAGATCATCCGGTTCTTCGACATCGACTCGGAGGTCCTGACCGCGTCCGTGCGCCACCCGCGCCACGTCACCGAGGCCGCGCTCAACGGCTCGCACATCGCCACGCTGCCGTTCAAGGTCTTCCAGCAGATGGTCCACCACCCGCTGACGGACAAGGGCATCGTCCAGTTCAAGAAGGACTGGGAGACCGCCCGCGCCGCCATGCCCGCGGCGAAGAAGAGCTGAGGCCCCGCAGGAGCGGCTCTACCTCGCCACGAAGCGGTGCAGCCGTCGGAACGTCGGGCGGAAGCCGACGCCCCGCCATGAGCGGTCGGCCTCCAGGTTCGTCGAGCGCCAGTCGGTGGCGATGACGGGGTAGCCCGCGTCGCGCGCCCAGGCCAGCACCGTCTCGCCGAGCGCCCTCCCGGCACCGACGCCTCGCCCGTCCGGCAGCACAGCCGCGTAGCCCAGGAAGCCGGCCTTCGGCGGCCGGATGAGGCTCCCATTCGAGCCGGAGATGGTCAGGTCGCAGGCGATCGCCGAACCGATGACGCGGCCCTCGTGCTCGGCGACGAAGAACGTGTATTTCGGGTCGTCGAAATCGGCGTCGAGCTGCGCCTGGATCTCCTCGACGGGCTGGATCGGGACCGGCGAGAAGACCGGTGAGAGCGGGCTGTGCCGCGGCAGCACGAGCTCCAGCTCGGCGAGGGCCGGCAGGTCCTCTCGGGTGGGTCGCCGGATCACCAGCTCCGACGGCGGCACCACGCCGAACGAGGCCGCGGGCACCGCGCGCACCGCGTGCAGGTGCTGCTGCCCGAAGTCCAGCCCGAACCATGCAGCAACGAGCCCCGCGTCGCTTGCCGGGACGAGGACGTGATGGTTGTTCCGACCCTCGTCGACCCATGGCCCCGCGGCGGCCGCGTACAGCTCGCGGACCATGAGCGGCTCGGTCGCGGCGTGGCCGGCAGCCTCCACCCAGACGTTCGGTCCCCAGCTGGACGTGCTCTTCTCATGCCCGATGAGGTAGCCCACGATCTCGCCGTCGCGGCGGGCCACCACGCCGGATGCCTTGTCGAGGGCGAGCTCGGCCTCGATCGCCGCGCGCGCCCTCGCCGGCTCCTCGAACGAGGGGTCCAGCAGCGGCTCGGCGGCCCGATGCCGACGGTGACGATCGGCCAGGAGCGCCGCAGCGCCGTCCAGCGCCTGGGGCGTGAACGGCTCGATCTCGAGCCTGGTCCGTCCCTGAGTGGTCATGGGGGCCATGCTACCGGGCTCTTGCGCCGAGTCGCCGGTGCGGGCCACTCGAACGGTCGGTCCCCGTGGGCGACGGATTCCGACGATCCTGGAACAGATCAGTCTGTACCAGCGACCAAACCCGCCCATCTCGGCGCTTTCTACCGCGCCGATCAGCCGATGGCGGATGGATCAGTCTCTGCAGGCGACTGGACCGACCGCCGCTTGTCAGAAACCGTCGTTCACAGCGACCGGCGTCCGACGGCATCGGGCGACAGCCGCGACAGCCGCGACAGCCCGTGCAGTCCATTGACGGGCGTCCCGCGCAGGCATAGACTCCATGCATCCCCACCCCGGTCCGCGCGCGGACACGTGTTGGCGTGGGCGAGCCCGAGGCCGTCGCGGCGCCCCTTCACATCCATTTCCGGCCCCCGTTCCCAGCAGGTGACCCCTATCTCGATGTCTGGACCTGACCAGCGAACCATGCGCAACCGTCGACCCCGCCGCCGAGGCCCCATGGGCGGAGGCGGCGGCAGCGGTCGCGCCCCGGTGACCGAATACGACGAGATGCAGGAGCTCGAGGCCGCCCGCGAGCGGAACGACCTCGACGTCGCGGATCTCCGCGAGATGAGCGTCGCCGAGCTGCGCCAGGTCGGGCGCGACCTGGAGATGGACACCCGCACGGACGACCGCAAGGACGACCTGGTCGACCGGATCCTCCAGCGCCAGACGGAGCGCGCGGGCCTGGACTACGCGACCGGCATCCTCGATGTCGTTGACGAGGGCTACGGCTTCATGCGCCGGCACGGCCTCCTGCCCAGCGCGGAGGACGTGTACGTCAGCTCCAGCCAGGTGCGCCGCTTCGGCCTGCGCATCGGTGACCGCGTCTCGGGTGCCGTGCGCGCCCCGCGCGAGCAGGAGAAGTACTGGGGCCTCCTCCGCGTGGACTCCGTCAACGGCGTCGACACCGAGACGGCGCGCCGTCGCCCGGTCTTCAACGACCTCACGCCGGTCCACCCGGACGTCCTGCTCAACCTCGAGAGCGACCCCAAGAACCTGAGCCAGCGGCTCGTCAACCTCGTCAACCCGATCGGCAAGGGCCAGCGCGCGCTGATCGTCAGCCCGCCGAAGGCCGGCAAGACGATGCTGCTCAAGGCCATGGCCAACGGCATCAGCGCCAACTACCCGGACATCCTCCTCATGGTCGCGCTCATCGGCGAGCGGCCGGAGGAAGTCACGGACATGCGCCGCAGCGTCAAGGGCGAGGTCATCTCCTCCACCTTCGACGAGCCCACGGAGAATCACACCCACGTGGCCGAGATGGCCCTGGAGATCGCCAAGCGCCAGGTGGAGACCGGGCGTGACGTGGTGATCCTGCTGGACTCCATCACGCGCCTCGCACGCGCGTACAATTTGGCGCTCCCACCGTCCGGCCGGACCCTGTCCGGCGGCATCGACCCGATCGCCCTCTACCCCCCGAAGCGCTTCTTCGGCGCCGCGAGGAAGATCGAGGAAGGTGGCTCGCTCACGATCATCGGCACGTGCCTGGTGGACACCGGCTCGCGCATGGACGACGTGATCTACGAGGAGTTCAAGGGCACCGGCAACTCGGAGCTCATCCTGGATCGCAAGCTGGCCGAGAAGCGGATCTTCCCGTCGATCGACGTCATGCGCTCCGGCACCCGCCGCGAGGAGCTGCTCCTCGAGGAGGGAACCCTCAAGCTCGTCTGGACGATGCGGCGGATGCTGTCCGCGGTCGGCTCCAACGAGGGCATCGAGCTCCTCCTCAACCGGATGGCCAAGACGGACACCAACGCACAGTTCCTCCTGGGCCTCACCAAGAGCCTCGACTCCTAGGCGGTACGGTCATCGTCGGCCCGGCGGGCGTTGTGGCCTCCGCCGGTCCGCTCACTAACCGAGATCCGCTCGCTCACCTGCCCGGCTTCGCCTTCGCCGGTCCGCGCTGACCGTTCCGGGCCCCCCGCGGCCCTTGCCGTGGCGGTTACCGTGGCGCGGAGGCGCACCAGGAGGCATGACCTCTGGCCCCTCTGAACGGGGACTGTGGCCCGTTTGCGACGGTCAGGGGGCGCGTGGTAAGGTCCCTGCAACGTCGCAGCCCGCGGAGAGAGCGGGCTCGGCCGCGAAGCAGAAGAACCCCAGCTCAAGATCGCGACCCGTCGACGGTCCACCACCGGAAACCCCATCCGCGCGACCTCGCGCTCCGGACCGTCCTGCCAGGAGAACATATTGCTGCATGCCGTGAGCGGCATCGTGCGCGCCATCACGCACATCCGCTCCAAAGGGCCAGATCGCGGTTCTACCGGTCCAGCCCGATCAACGACCTCGCGACACGTGCACCGGCGCGCGATCGGTGCTGCCCGATTCCTGGCACATGCCCTGACGCCCACGCCTCGCTCGCGTGAGCGCGCCGCGGCGCACGCGGTTACCCCGGGGACGGAGGGCCTCGCTCCGGCTCGGCGGCGCACCTCGGCCCGCCGGCGCCTGTACCGCCGACATCTCGTCCTCCGCCTGACCTCCGACCGGACCCTGCCGATCGCCATCGGCCTCATCGTGGTGATCGCGGCCGGGATCAGCCTCGCACCCGCGGCGTCCCCGGTAGGTGCCGCGCAGGGCGCCAACGCCGGCGTACGCCTCGCGGTCGGCGGCGGCGTCGCCGACGCGGCCGTCCTGGACGACCCGATCGTCGAAGGCTCGGACGCCGGAAACCCCTCCGCGTACGTCGATGACGGGACACTCTACAAGCCGGTGGCCGTGGACACGACCGTCCGGTCCTCGTCGGAGATGCTCCAGCACTACAAGGTCAAGACCGGGGACACGCTCACCGGGATCGCCAGCCGCTTCGGCGTGTCGATGATGACCCTGTGGTGGGCCAACAGCATCACCTCGAAGGACGCGCTCCGCGTGGGTCAGGACCTGATCATCCCGCCGGTCAGCGGGCTGATCTACACGGTCCAGGCCGGTGACACGCTCGAAGGCCTTGCCGTCGCCAACAAGGTGGACGTCCAGGACATCGTCGAGGTCAACGGCCTCACGGACTACAACCTGATCGTCGGCCAGGTGCTGGTCCTCCCGGGTGCCAAGGGGGCTCCAATCCCCACGCCACCACCCACCAAGAAGCCGGCGTCCAGCGGTACCTCCGGTGGCGGCGCCGGGGTGGCCCCCCAGTACAACGGCGGGGCATGGACGTGGCCGGTGCGCGGTGGTGGCAACTACATCAGCCAGTCTTTCCACTACGGCCACTACGCACTCGACATCGCCGCGAGCTACGGGACGCCCGTCGTGGCAGCTCTCGCTGGCACGGTCGTCTATGCCGGCTGGGCAAGCACCGGCTGTGGCTACCAGGTGATCCTCCGGAACAGCTCCACTATCTACACGCAGTACTGCCACAACTCGACGGTCACCGTCTCGAAGGGACAGACCGTGGCTCGCGGCCAGCAGATCGCGCGCATCGGCCAGAGCGGTTGGGCAACGGGCCCGCATGTCCACTTCGCGGTCTCGATCGGCTACCCGCGCGCCAGCGGCAGCTACTTCGTCAATCCGCTGAAGTACTACTGAGCCTTCGCAACCGGGGCCCGCGGGTGGCCGTGCGAAGATTGGCGGATGTTCCTCGATCGAGTAAAGGTCAATCTGCGCGCCGGCGACGGCGGCAACGGGGCCTCCACCTTCCGGCGTGAGGCGCACGTCCCGCGCGGCGGCCCGGATGGCGGCGACGGCGGTCGCGGGTCCTCCATCTACTTCCGCGTGGATGCGGGCCAGACCACGCTCCGCGACTTCCAGTACAAGCACCATTTCCGGGCGCCCGCGGGGGGGCAGGGCCAGCGCGCGCGCCGCCACGGCGCCGCGGGCGACGACCTGATCCTGGACGTCCCGCCCGGCACGGCCGTCTACGACGACGCTACCGGCGAGCTCATCGCCGATCTCGTGGCGATGGGCCAGTCCGCAATGGCGGCTCGGGGCGGCCGGGGCGGCCTCGGCAACGTCCACTTCGCGACCTCCACCCACCAGGCGCCGCGCCACGCCCAGAAGGGCGAGCCGGGCGAGGAGCGCTGGGTCCGCCTGGAGCTGCGGCTGATCGCCGACATCGGGCTCGTGGGGCTGCCGAACGCGGGCAAGTCGACGCTGCTCGCCGCGCTCACGGCCGCCACGCCCAAGATCGCCGACTACCCGTTCACCACCCTGGAGCCGAACCTGGGCGTGATGGACCTCTCCGGCGAGGGCGGCATCGATGCCGACTTCCGGCGGCCCTCCCTCGCGGACCTCCCTGGCCTGATCGAGGGCGCGAGTGCCGGCGCGGGCCTGGGGCACGCGTTCCTCCGCCATGTCGAGCGCACGCGCGTGCTGGTGCAGGTGGTGGACGGCTCCGGCCGGGATCCCAACTGGGACTTCGAGGTCATCCGGGACGAGCTTCGCGCCCACGACCCGGCGCTGCTGAACAAGCCGATGCTCGTCGCGTTCAACAAGATCGACCTGCCCGTCGCCGCCGAGGCGTGGCCCGCCTTCGCGAAGGCACGCAAGCGAGACGGGCTGCGGACCGTCGCGATCGCCGCATCGACCGGCGTGGGGATCGACGCATTCCGCGCGGCCATCGCAGACCTCCTGCCGACCTCCGGGGAGCTGGACGCGCCACCCGAGCCGTCCGGCGTCGTCGTCCATCGGCTCGACGCCTCGCCGGACCGCGTCACGGTCCTCCAGGAATCGGAGAACGTGTACCGCGTGGTCGGCCGGATGATCGAGCGGATCGCGTCGCAGACCAACTTCGAGGTCGAGGAATCCGCGGAGCGGTTCCAGCGCGACTTGGAGCGGCTCGGCGCGGATGCGGCGCTGCGTCGCGCCGGGATCCAGCCGGGCGACACCGTGCTCGTGGGCTCGGTGGAGCTGGAGTGGCAGGCAGAGGCGTGGAGCGCGCGCCGGTGACGGGCTCCGGTCGACGCCGTGGCGCCGTCGGCGTCATGGGCGGCACGTTCGACCCCATCCACATGGGCCACCTCGTGATCGCCGAGACCGCGCGCGAGGCGCTGTCGCTGGACACGATGCTGTTCGTGCCTGCTGGCACGCCGCCGCACAAGCCCGCGAGCGAGGTGACCGCCGTGGAGCACCGTGTCGCGATGGTGGAGCTCGCGATCGCGGACAACGTGGCGTTCGAACTCAGCCGGATCGAGGTGGACCGCGCCGGCCCCTCGTACACCGTTGACACCGTCGAGCAGCTGGCCGCCGACTGGGACGTGACCGTGATCCTGTCCGCGGAGACGTTCCGGGAGCTGCCCACCTGGCACGAGCCGGACCGCCTCTTCGCGGCTGCGCGCGTGGCGGTCGTGCCGCGCGAGGGCTACCCTGCGCCAGACCCGGCATGGCTCGGCGGGACCTTTCCCGGCCGTGAGAACCGCGTGACCTACCTCGAGGCGCCACACCTCGGCCTGTCCTCGACGGCGATCCGTGCGAGAGTGGCCGCAGGCCGATCGATCCGCTACCTCGTCCCACCCGCCGTCGAGGCGTACATCACCGCCAACGACCTGTACACAACCCATCGGAGGACCGCCCCGTCGTGACCCAAGTCGCCAGAGATCCCAAGGGATTGCCCCGTCGTGTCGCCGCCCGCCGCCCTGCGCCGCCGCCCGTCCCGGAAATGCCGGCGATCGACCTTGCCCGCCGGATCGTGGAGCTCGCGGAGGACAAGAAGGCCGCGGACATCCAGCTCCTGGACCTGACCGGCCTGACGACGATGGCGGACTACTTCGTGATCGCTTCGGGCGGCTCCGAGCGCCAGCTGGACGCGATCGCGGACGGGATCATCTCCGGCATGCGCGACGAGAAGGTCCACGCCTTCGGGCGCGAGGGTACCGCGGCGTCCCACTGGGTGCTGGTGGACTTCGGCTCGGTCGTGGTCCACGTCTTCACGCCCCCGGAGCGCGACTACTACCAGCTGGAGAAGGCCTGGTCGGAGGCCAAGACCATCCTGCGGGTGCAGTAGCCCGCGCCTCCGCGCGGCGCCTCGCGGCCCCCGAAATCGGCGGCCGTACGGGGGGCCGGAGTACCGAAGGGTCATGTCCCGCGATCGGGGCTGGCCGCAGCATCGCGGCATGTCCGTCGCTCGAGATCGGTGCCCCGCCTGCACGAAGCTGCTGATCAGTAGCCGATTCGACGCGACCTTCCGCCTGCCCGATCAGAG
The DNA here is from genome assembly GCA_016191395.1 of Chloroflexota bacterium. GTDB lineage: Bacteria > Chloroflexota > Limnocylindria > Limnocylindrales > CSP1-4 > UBA5189. The sequence continues at coordinate 11,787 of JACPOS010000015.1, read as the reverse complement.
CGAACGGCTGTGCTTCGGCATCCCGGGCGGCCTGTGCGCCGACTGCCACCAGCTGTACATCGATCCGGACCTCATCGAGCTGCTCGACCTGGGCCCCGGCCGCTGCACCTTCGCGATCGAGAGCGATCTCGTCCTCCAGGAGCGCGCCTGGTCCATGTGACCGCCGCCCGCTCGCGGGCATTGCGGTTCCGGGTCAGCCCGTGGCGACCCGATCGGTGATCCAGAGATCGAAGGCGAGGCGATCGCGCGCCTCTGTGGACGCCCGGCCGCCGACGCCCTTGACCTGCGCGTCCAGCTCCACGAGGCCCTCGAGCGCCGCGTCCAGCTCCGGGCCGGACCACGCCTTCGCCTGACGCGCGAGGGTTTCGGCGCGGAACGGCACCAGGCGCATGGAGCGGACCAGCGACCCCGGCGATTCGCCGCGCTCCAGCCGGTCCTGGACCTCGATCAGCTCGCGGATGCGGCGGTGGAGCACCGCGAGGAGCACGGGCGCCGGCTGGTCCTCGATGAGCCGCTCCAGCAGCTCGAGCGCCTTGTTCCGTTGGCGCATCGCGACAGCATCGACGAACGCCCACATGGAGCCTGGCACTGCCTCCGGGACGAGCGCCTTCACGTCGTCCACCGTCACCGGATCGCCCGCGGTGTGGCGGAGCGCGAGCTTCTCCAGCTGCATGACCGCGGTCCGCCCCTGCTGCTGCCGCTCCACGTCGCCCTCGCGCACGAACCCGCCGACACGGGACGCGAGCTCGCGCGCCGCGCCCGGACCCAGGCGGATCTCGCGCTCGCGGGCGCGGGTCTCGATCCACGACGCCAGCCCGTCCTCGCGCGGCGCCCGGAGCTGGCGGACGTCACCGCCGGCCGCGCGGATGGCCTCGGCGAGGGTCTTGTTCGGCGGGTCCTTGGCGCTCGAGTCGGTCTCCTCGAGGACAGCCAGGCCATTGCCCGGCGCGACTGTCGTCAGGGCGCCGAGCAGCGCGTCCCGACCCTCCGTGCTCCGGATCAGCGCGCCCGCGCCACGGACGATCGCGACGCTGCCCGACCCGAACATGGAGCCCGTCCCCAGTCGCTCGCGAATCTCACCGAGGAGGCGGGCGGGTTCGCCGCGATCGGTCTCGGGCCGCCAGCGCTCGGGCGGGCCGTCCGGGAAGCGCGCCGGGTCGGCGCGGAATGCTTCCAGCGCGGCATCCAGGCCGTATGCGTCGTCGCCCCAGAAGTAGGCGAGGGGAGCGGTTCCGCGCCCCGGCGCGGTCGCCGAAACCCGCGGTGTCTCCATCCGCTCGATGGTAGCCGAGGCCTATTGGGTGCCAGTTCGCTCGGTCGGGGAGTCGGCCAGGCGCATGGGCATCGAGCCGCTGCCTGGCATCGGCCTGCCGCCCGAGCAGCGGCAGCGGCGTCACGGGCGCTTCCGGAGCCGTCGGCGGCCGCGCCTCCGCGATGGTCGACGGAGGAATGCCGCACAGCAGCGCAGCCAGGACTGGCGAGCCGGCGGCGCCGGCGCTCGCCGACCCGGCGGGGGGCGATGTCGTCTTGACCTGTGTCGCTCGCGGGCCGCTGGTGCGCACCCGGATTGCCGGCCCATCGAAGGCGACCTCGACGCTGCCATCCGTGTCCGTCCGGAACGTCTCGCGGGCGGTCGCGCGCAGTCGTTCGATGGTCGACGGTGCTGGATGGCCGTACGGGTTGCCGGCGCCGACCGACACGACCGCAACCCGCGGCCGGACGGCCTCGAGGAAGGCCTCGGTCGAGGCGGTTCGCGAGCCGTGGTGCGCAACCTTGAGTAGATCGACGGTCGGGACGCCGCGGGCGAGCAGCTCGGGATCCACACCCTCCTCCACGTCACCCGCGAGCAGGAACCGGTGCTGGTCGAACTGCCCGAGCAGCACGATCGACACGTTGTTGATCGAGGTCCCGCTGTCGGGCGGCTGGAGCGGCACACGATTTGCGTCCGGCCAGAGCACGCGGAACGCGATCTGATCGAGCGCCAGCCGATCGCCGGTCGAGAGCCGGCCGTGCGGCGGTCCGCCGGCGTCGAAGACGGCAGCCCATGCTCGATAGCCGGGGCCGGGTCCGATCATGCCGGGTTCGTACACCCGCCCAACGCGATATCGCCGGAGGATCGCGGCCAGGCCCGCGACGTGATCCTCGTGCGGATGCGTGAGCACGAGGATGTCGATCCGGCGATCCCACGGCGGGAGCCGCTCGTCGAGCGCGATGAGCAGACGGTTCGGATCCGGTCCGCCGTCCACGACCATCCGCCCACCTCGGCCACTCTCGACGAGGATGCCGTCACCCTGCCCCACGTCCAGCACGGTGATGCGAACGACCCCGTCCGGCCGATGAACGACGACGAGTGCAAGGCCGATCGTCGCGCCAACGAGAGCGACCGCGGCGAGCCGCCGCGCCCGGGAGTGGCCGCCCCCGCTTCCGTGGCGGCTCCGCGCCGCTCCGGCCCGTGTCGGTCCGGCTGCCACGGACCCAGGGCGCGCAACCCGCGGCCCACGAAGCGCCGCGAGCAGCCGGTCGCCCCAGCGGGCGACGACGACAATCACTGCAAGGGACGCGGCTGCGCACGCAAGGTCCCACGGCGGCTGGAGGGTCAGGCTCGCGAGCGGCAGGCTCGCTCCGGCCCTGACCACGCCGACCATCGCCGCGTACAGAACCCAGGCCGGCAGCCCCACGATCGTCGCGACGACACCCGGCAGGCCGACCCCGACGAGGGTTCCCGCGACGAGGGCCAGGGCACCGGTTGCCATCGCCGGCGGCACCAGCGGCACCACGAGCAGGTTCACCGCCGGTGCGACCAGCGACAGCCGGCCGAACTCGAGGAGCACGACGGGAGTCGTCGCAGCCTGGGCGGCGAACGAGACGCCGAGGATCTCGGCAATCCACCGGCGGGGGCGGCCTGGCGCCGGGCCGGCGAGGCGCGCCGTCAGCGATGTCCCCCACGCAAGGATCCCCGCGGTCGCGAGCACGGATAGGCGGAACCCTGCATCGTCGACGTACCCGGGGTCGATGAGCAGCAGCACGGCGCACGCCCAGCCCAGGGCCGCGGCGGCCGTTCCGGGCCGACCCAGCTCGCGCGCGAGCAGCGCCACCCCCGCCATCACGGCAGCCCGGACCACCGACGGCGAGGGACCGACGAAGACCACGTACACGACGATGGCGGCCGCGGTGAGGATCGCTCGCCGGCGACGACGCATGCCACCGGCGAGCGCAGCGAGCGTCGACGCGACGATCGCAATGTTCCAGCCCGAGATCGCCACCACGTGGCTCGCGCTGGCCGTCGTGAACGCTGCCGCGAGGTCTCGATCCACGCGATCGCGCAGGCCGATGAGGACGCCCGCGGCGAGCCCGGCCTCCGGTTCCGGCATGGAGGCCTCGAGGCCGGCCGAAGCTGCGCGCCGCAAGCCCTCCAGCGTGCCGGCCGCCGTGCCCGTGGCCGGGAGGACCTCGAGGGCGTCGGCCCGGATCGTGCCCATCGCCCCGATCCGAGCCAGGTAGGCGCCGTAGTCGTCCTGCGAGGGCGCGCGGATCCGCCCCCGCAGCTGGACGCGGTCGGCCGGGACAACGGACGGATACCACGGCAGCGTCGCGGCAACGAGGAAGGGCGGTTCGCCTTCGAGGCGGACGGTTGCGGGCCGACTGCCATCGCGGACTGCGCCGACCGACTCGACGATGCCGGTCCATGGGCCCTCACCGGAAGGGACGGGGACGGACGGTGGCGGCGGGCCGCCAGCGCCTGCACGCAAGCCGATAGCGACGATCCCGATCGCCAGCGGGACGAACCCCCGCGGCGCTCCTGCCCTGCCGCCCGCGCGCGCCGAGGCGGCGAGGACGAGGATCGCCGACCCGATCAGCGCCATCGCCAGCGGCGACACCTCGGCGAGCGCCAGGGCCCCAGCCGCCGCGCCGACGGCGAGCCACGCCGGGCGCGGCACGTCAGCCGACCGTCACGAGCGCCCGGATCTTGTCCAGCGCCTTCTGGCCGAGGAGGCCGCGCTCGCGGAGGTCATCGATGGCCTTGAAGGGCGATCCGGACCGCGATTCGATGATCTTCCCGGCGGTCACCGGCCCGATCCCGGGCAGCGAATCGAGCTCGGCCTCGGTCGCGGTGTTGAGGTTGACGACTCGCGCACCCGCAGGACCGCCAGACGCACTCGTGCCGCCGCCGCCGCCGGCGCCGCCGAGCATCTCATCGCGTGATGGAACGCGTATCCGCGCACCATCCACGAGGGTCGCGGCGAGGTTCAGCTCGACGCCAACCCGATCGACATCGACGCGCGGGCTGAATCCGCCGGCCGCCTTGATGGCATCGCCGACTCTCGCCCCCGTGGCGAGCCGATACACGCCCGGCTTCACGACCGCTCCGGCAACGTCCACCACGATCTCGCCGGCGGCGCCAGTGGACTTGGGATTGCCGACCAGCTCGGCGACTCCGGGGCCGTCGACCACGGCGCTCCCACCGCCGGACAGCGCGAGGGCGAGTGCCACGAGCCCAATCGCAACCGCACCGATCCCGCCCGCGATTGCCAGGCGCAGGTCCGCCTTCGCATGGCGCGCCGGTGCCGCGGCTCGCCCCTGGACGGCAGGGCCGCGCGCGACAGCCTCGCCCTCTGATCCGGCCGCTGGCGTGTCGAACACGCGCCACGGGGTTGATGACTGCTCCACGAGCGCCTCGTCCGGCGGGATGCGGGCGGGCGATGCTCAGCGGGCGGCCTGAGAACGAAATTCGGCGGGCGGCTCGTCCAGCTGCTCGACGGGTCGACGGGCGACTCGGCGGGCCGGAAATGAACGTCCCGTCCGTCGGGGCACTTCGTCGGACGGGACGTCGACCGAACCCTAGCGGTCGCCGCTTATCTGCGGCTTATCTCGCGCCGGCAGAGCGCGGAGTGGTCAGCGCTGCTCCCAGGGAACCCACTGCGTGCCGTCCCACCAGCGATGCCACGTCCGGCCGTCGCGGCCGCGGGCGTACACGTCCAGGCGACTCGGACCGGATGACGACGCGGCCGGGCTGCCGGACGGGTCCAGCTCACCGCCGAGCGTCTCCCAGGGATGCCAGTACGTGCGATCCCAGTAGCGGTTCCAGAGCTCGCCGTCATCCATGACGGCAAAGACCTCCATCTCGCCCTCCGCCCATGCGACGGCCGTCGGGCCGGAGGCGAGCTGGCCGCCCAGTGACTCGGGCTCGGCCCAGGTGCCGTTCGTTGACGCGGAATGCCAAAGGGCCCGGTCCTCATCGACCCAGAAGAGGTCGAGGCGGCCGGGGCCCCAGGTGGTTGCGGCGAGTCCTCGTGGAGGTCGAGGTGCCGGATCGGTCGTGTGGTCGCTCATCGCGACGGACTCTAGAAGATCAGCGCTCGTCTAGCAGGCCGGCATCGCGGTGGCGCCGCGGCCGCTCGGCAGGGCTGCGACGTGCTCCACCTCCACGCTCGGGTCGAGCGACTTGGCGGCCGACGCGAAGAGCCCGCTCAGGCTCCGGCGCCAGGCCGGGATGTGTGGATGGGAGGCCTCGCTGAGCTTGGCGCGGCGAGCCAGCTCCGCGTCCCGCAGCAGCTCCTGCTGATGCAATGCGATGAGGTAGGGGAACAGTGCGTTCACGGTGGGATCTCTCCGGTTCGGGGTCGTGCTAATGGAAGGTCAGGTGCCCGCTCAGCGGGCGTGGTCGTCGCCGTACGACGGGCGGGAATCGATGCCGATCCCTGCGGCCATGCCGAGGAGCGCCATGATTCCGATCGACAGGACGATTGCGATGAAAGGAGCCATCCGGCACCTCCGTTCTTGCTTCCGTAACCCCTGAAGTATGTCTCTCTGGTTACTGCGTAAGATTACCCGCTTGCGCGTAACCTGTCAACCGGTATAGAGTGGTTATCGACATGGCAAACATCCACCCCGCCGAGCATTCGCACGGCATCGATCTCGAGGCAGCGCTCGACTTCCTGAACACGCTGCACCCCGGTCACGGCCGAACCGATGAGCAACATCAGACGGACGAGCACCTGGAACGTCCCGCCGACGCCGCGATGTGGTTCCTGGAGCACCAGCTGGTCCATCCGGACGCCGGCGTCCGCATCAACGACGTTGAGCTCGCCCGCATCCGCCGCGTCCGCAGCGCGCTGCGCGAGGTGGTCGATGCGGTGGTCGAGGGCCGCGCGCCGGACGCCGACGCAGTGCATCTCGTGAACGCCGTCCTGGAGGCCCGTCGCCCGACCCGCCTGGAGCTGGACGGCTCCGTGCTGCGCATCGGCCACCGCCACGGGGACACCCCGGTCGACGACGCGCTCGCGCTCATCGCCGAGGCCGTCGTGGAGGAGCTCGCAACGGGCCGGCCGGAGCGCCTTCGCGTCTGCGCGAACGATCGCTGCCGCTGGGCCTTCTTCGACAGCTCACCCACCGGCCGGCGCCGCTGGTGCGACATGCGCTCCTGTGGCAACCAGGCCAAGGCCGCTCGCCATCGAGCGCGCCTCAGGGAATCAGAGCACGACCCGGACCACGACCACGAGGCCCTGCCGAACTAGCGCGCGAGCTGCGCCCGAACGGCGTTCCGCACCGGGTTCGAGCGAGCTCGTTCCGGCGTCGCCACCTTGATGTGGCGGATCTTCTTGCCGGTGCCCTCGATGAGGCCGTCCGGGTTCGGGAGGAGCGCCCCCTCGGCAAGCTGCAGGTTGACCCAGCCGGCGTGCGGGATCAGCGCGAACAGCAGGTCACGCATCTTCAGGCTCCTGCCGAACGCGAGCAGGCCGTTCCCGGGGTCGTACTGGACGACGACATCCGGCAGCTCCGTGCGGATCACCTCCTCGAGGACCCGGGCCGCACCCTGCACGTTCGCCGTGTGGCTCGCGAGGTTCTCGTCCCAGGTCGGGTACTTCATTCCCGAACGACGAGGTTGACCAGGCGCCCGCCGCCGGCCTGGATGACGCGGTCCGGCGTCCGGCCCGCGAGGATCGCCCGGACCTTGTCCGAGGCCAGCGCCGCGCGCTCGATGGTCGCCGCGTCCGCGTTCGCCGGCACCGTGATCCGATCGCGGACCTTGCCGTTGACCTGGACCGGCACCTCGCGGGTGGATTCGGTGGCGGCCGACTCGTCGACGGTTGGCCACGTCTCCCGGTGGATGGATGACCATTCCTCGCCTCGCGCCGCCAGCCGGCGCGACCAGAGCTCCTCGGTCACGTGCGGCGCCGCCGGCGCGAGCATCAGCAGCAGCAGGCGCATCGCCTCGTCCCACTCGGGGCCGCCGGCGACGACGGAGCCGCGGTAGCGGAACAGGGTGTTCGTCAGCTCCATGAGCTTCGCGACCATCGTGTTGAAGTGGAACACCTCGTAGTCGGCGGTCACGTCGCGCAGCGTCCGGTGCGCCACGGCCCGAAGTGCCGAACGCGCGGCCGCCTCGTCCTGACCTTCCGGCAAGGTTCCGGCGTCCGGGTCGCCCGGCTCCTTGTAGTGTGGATCCAGCGACAGGGCCCACACCCTGCTCAGGAACCGATGGACGCCGCCCATGCCGGTCGGGCTCCATGGACCGCCTTGGTCCCACGGCCCCATGAACATCAGGAACAGCCGGACGGTGTCTGCGCCGTATTTCGAAACGAGCTCGTCCGGGTCCTGCACGTTCCCGCGCGACTTCGACATCCGCTCGCCGTCGGCACCCAGGATCTGGCCCTGGTTGAAGACCCGTCGCCACGGCTCGTTCTGCCGGACCATCCCCAGGTCCCGGATCATCTTCGTGAACATCCGGCCGTACAGGTGGTGCATCACCGCGTGCTCGGCGCCGCCCGTGTACAGCTGGACCGGCGTCCACGTCTCCACGCGGTCCTGGTCGATCGGGAAGTCCGCCCGATCCGGGGACAGGTATCGATACCAGTACCAGGACGAATCCATGAACGTGTCCATCGTGTCGGTCTCGCGCCTGGCGGGCTCGCCATCGATCGGGCAGGGGACGTTCAGGAACGCCTCGTCGCGGGTCAGCGGGTTCACGCCCACCCCGGCGTAATCGACCGTATCGGGTAGCAGGACAGGCAGGTCCGCCTCGGGCACGGGCACGATGCCGTGCGTGGGGCAGTGGATCACCGGGATCGGCGTGCCCCAGTAGCGCTGGCGGCTCACCAGCCAGTCGCGCAGCCGATAGGTGACCGCGGCCTTGCCCTCGCTCCTGGCCGCGAGCGACGCCACGATCCGGCGGCCGCCCTCCTCCGCGGACTGCCCGCTGAACTCGCCGCTGTTGACGAGCACCTCGTCGTCCGCGTGGGCGATGTACGCCTCGGACAGGGCGGCGTCCTCCTCGCCGCGGCGTGCGACCACGCGCCGGATCGGCAGCCCGAACTTCTCTGCGAAGGCATAGTCGCGCTCGTCGTGGGCCGGGACGGCCATGATCGCGCCGGTTCCGTAGCCGGACAGGACGTAGTCGGCGATGAAGATCGGGATCCGCTCGTCGTTCACGGGGTTGATCGCATCGGCGCCGATGGAGACGCCCGTCTTCTCGCGGTCGGTCGAGAGCCGCTCGATCTCGGTCGCGATGGCCGAGCGCGCGACGTAGGCATCCACCTCCGCGCGCCGCTCCGGCGCGGTCAGCTTCGTCACCAGCGGGTGCTCCGGGGAGAGCACGAGGAACGTCGCCCCGAAGAGCGTGTCCGGGCGCGTCGTGAAGACCGGGATCTCGTCACCCCCCGTCGAGCGGAAGACGACCTCCGCGCCCTCCGACCGCCCGATCCAGTTCGTCTGCATGAGCCGGATCGGGTCCGGGAAGCGGATCTCGGAGAAGTCCAGCAGCTCGTCGGCGTACTTCGTGACCCGCAGGTACCACTGGTCCAGGTCGCGCTTCTCCACCTTCGCGCCGCAGCGCCAGCAGCGCCGATCGGCGCCCTCCACCTGTTCGCGGGCCAGCGTGCCGTCGTTGGGGCAGAAGTCGACCGGCGAGTTGGCCCGGTAGGCGAGGCCGGCCTTCAGGAACTGCAGGAAGAACCACTGGTTCCACTTGTAGTAGTCCGGGTCGCAGGTCACGACCTCGCTCGTCCAGTCGAACGTGGCGCCCATCTGGCGGAGCTGTCGGCGCATGTTGGCGACGTTGGACATCGTCCACTCGCGTGGGCTGATCTTCTGCTTGATCGCCGCGTTCTCGGCGGGCAGCCCGAAGGCGTCGAACCCGATCGGCAGGAAGACGTTCTTGCCGTGCATCCGCTGGTAGCGCGCGATCGCATCCGTCGGCGTCTTGATGTACCAGTGCCCGATGTGGATGTCGCCCGACGGGTACGGGTACATCGTCAGCAGGTAGTAGCGGTTCTTCGTGTCATCGAGGTCGGTCCGGTAGAGCCCGAGCTCGTCCCAGCGCGCCTGCCAGCGCGGCTCGATCGAGACGGCGTCGTACCGCTCGATCCTGGTTCGCTCGTTCGATTCCGGCGCCTGGGTCATCTGTCGGGGCTCCTCGTCGGGGTATGAAAAACCCCTCGCCGCCACGGGCAAGGGGTCAAGGATAGCCAGCCACGTTCGTGGCTCGGCTACCCGCCGGTAAGGGAGAGGGCCGTTGTCCGGGCGATCACGGTTCCGTTGCTCTCCGATCGTTGAGTTGGTGGAGCTAAAGGGATTCGAACCCTTGACCTTCTGAATGCCATTCAGACGCTCTTCCAGCTGAGCTATAGCCCCGTCCGGGCGCGGAGTATACCAACGGAGGCCCTCGGAACCAGCGGCACGGCGGGCACCGACCCGCAAGTACTAGTCGAAGGTGCAGGTGTGCAACGCGGAAACCCGGGGTATTCTCCGGGCGCGAGACACGCACGTCATCGGGGGTCAGAGCGTTCATGTCGCTGCTCGAACGGCAGCTGAAGGCACAGCAGGCGGAGCAGGAGCGAACCTCCCCGCCGGTTCCGGGCACGCCCGGCGCGCCCGACGGCGATGCCCCGGTGGGCACCTTCGTGCCGGCGCTGATCCCGGTCCCGGAGCGCGGCGCGAAGGCGCCTTCCACCGCCCGCAGCCTGGCGCGCGACGAGATGCTCCAGGACATCCGGATCCGGATGCAGGGCGAGGTCATCAACGCGTTCGACACGCTCCTCGACGGGACGTCCACGGACACCCGGACCAAGGTCGAGGGCATCGTGGACCGGGTCCTGGAGGCGAACGGCTTCGCGGTGACCCGCGACGAGCGACTCAAGCTCGTCCAGGAGATGCTCGACGAGATCACTGGCTTCGGGCCGCTGGAGCCGCTCCTCAACGACCCGACCATCACCGAGGTCATGGTCAACGGGCCGGACCACATCTACATCGAGCGCGCCGGCAAGATCCTGCGGGTGGACACTGCCTTCCTGAACGAGGAGCACGTCCTCCGGATCATCGACCGGATCATCACCCCGCTGGGCCGCCGCATCGACGAGATCAGCCCGCGCGTTGACGCCCGCCTGCCCGACGGCTCGCGCGTGAACGCGATCATCGCGCCGCTGTCCCTGATCGGCCCGGTGATCACCATCCGCAAGTTCTCGCGGACGCCGTACACAGTCCAGAACCTGATCAACTTCGGCACGTCCACGCCCGAGATGTTCGAGTTCCTCCGCTCGTGCATCGAGGCACGCCTGAACGTGTTCGTCTCCGGCGGCACGGGCTCGGGCAAGACGACGTTCCTGAACGTGCTCTCGTCGTTCATCCCCAACGACGAGCGGATCGTCACGATCGAGGACGCCGCCGAGCTGCAGCTCCGTCAGGAGCACGTGATCACTCTCGAGGCGCGCCCCGCCAACATCGAGGGCAAGGGCGAGATCACGATCCGCGACCTCCTGCGCAACGCGATGCACATGCGCCCGGACCGGATCATCGTCGGCGAGTGCCGTTCCGGCGAGGCGCTGGACATGCTCCAGGCCATGACCACGGGCCAGGACGGCTCGCTCTCCACCGGCCACGCGAACACGCCGCGGGACATGCTCCGCCGTCTCGAAACCATGGTCCTGATGACCGGCTACGACCTGCCGCTGCGCGCGATCCGCGAGCAGATCGCCTCGGCGGTGGACGTCCTCGTGCACACGGCCCGGCTGAAGGATGGCTCGCGCAAGGTCACCAACATCACCGAGGTCTACGGGATCGAGGACGACGAGATCCTGACCCAGGACATCTTCACGTTCGTCCAGACCGGCGTTGTCGACGGCAAGATCCAGGGCGAGCCCAAGGCAACCGGCATCCGGCCCACGTTCATGGGCCAGTTCGCGCGCGCCGGCATCCAGCTGCCGCCCGGCGAGTACGGCATCCCACCGGAGGATCCGGCAAAGCCCATCCGCGTCCAGAAGGGCCGGTTCGGGCTGAAGGACGCCTCGGAGACGGCCGACGCGTCCGTGGTGAAGCTTGGCGTGGGCAAGGCTGTCGTGGCCGGCGGCATGGTCTACATCTCGTCGATCGGCCCGCTCGACCCGGAGACGAGCCGAGTCGTCCGCGGAGGGATCAAGGAACACACCCGCCAGTGCCTCGCGAACCTCAAGGCACGGCTCGAGGAATCGGGCTCCTCGATCGAGAAGGTGGTCTGGGCGAACTGGTCGCTGCGTGACATGAGCGACTTCGAGATCTTCAACGAGGAGTGGGCGAAGGTGTTCACGGCAGACGGCCCGATCGGCCAGTCCACGCCGATGCCACCCCTCCAGCGCCGCGCGGGCTTCCGCGTGGCCATCGGGGTCATCGCGCAGACCTAGCTCTGTTCTCCCAAGACGTTGGTGACAGCTGAGGAGCCCGTCACCGAGTAGGTTGCGTGTGCTGACCACCAACCGACCTGGGAGGGCTCCTCGGATGCATTGTCACCCCAACGCTCGACGGACACCGCGCGGGCGG
>JACPOS010000002.1 GCA_016191395.1 Chloroflexota bacterium | reverse complement strand
GTGGAAGCACCAAACCAGAGGCCATCCGCGCCCTCCGTCGCCACCTGAGCGATGAGGTCTTCCGACGAATGCACCACGACAACGCCGCCAGGATTGCCGCCCGAACGGCCCTGCCGGTCGCCGCTTGACATAGGAGCATCTCGTGGGGATCGAATCCGTCGCCGTTGAGCCCGCAGCACCGGTCGCTGCAACCCCGGTTGACCCCGCGGCCCTGGACGCGCTCATCGCCGATCTTCGTGCGGCGCTCGCTGACGTCCGGCTGCTCACCGACGCCACCGATCGCGAGGCGTACCGGCTCGACGAGACGGCCTACCTGGCCGCCGGCCTGCCCGGCGCAGTCGTGTTTCCCGCCGACACCGCCGAGGTCTCGACGATCCTCCGGCTCGCGTCTCGCCACCGCGTGGCCGTCGTTCCGCGCGGCGCCGGGACCGGCCTGTCGGGCGGAGCGGCGGGCATCGAGGGCGCGCTGACCCTGGTGCTCACGCGCATGAACCGCATCCTCGAGATCGACCCGGACAACCTGTGCGTGGTCACCCAGCCGGGCGTCATCAACGCCGACCTCAAGGCCGCGGTCGCGCGCGAAGGCCTGTTCTATCCGCCCGATCCGGCGAGCTACGAGACGTGCTCCATCGGTGGCAACCTGGGCACGAACGCGGGCGGCCTGTGCTGCGTGAAGTACGGCCAGACGCGCGACTGGGTGCTGGGGCTCGAGGTGGTGCTTGCCGACGGCACGGTCATCCGCACCGGCGGCAAGACGGTCAAGGACACCGCGGGCTACTCGCTGACGCACCTCTTCGTGGGCTCGCAGGGGACGCTGGGCCTCATCACCGAGGCGACGCTGCGACTGCGGCCGATGCCCGGGCCGCGCGCCACGCTGCTCGCCTTCTTCGCGTCCGTCGTTGCCGCGGGCGAGGCGGTGGCGGCGTTGACCCGAGGTGGCCTCGTGCAGGTGACCCTCGAGCTGCTCGATCGGGAGACGATCCTCGCCGTCGATGACGCCCACCAGCTGGGTCTCGACCGTGACGCGGCCGCGATGCTCCTCGTGGAGAGCGACGCACCCGGGACGGCGGCCGCGGCCGAGCTGGATGCCGCGGAAGCGGCGATTCGCGCCGCGGGTTCGACCTCGATCGTCCGCGCCGCCGACGCCACCGAGGCTGACTGGCTGCGCCACGCACGGCGCCTCGCCCTGCGGGCGCTGGAGATGAAGGGCACCGTCCGGATGGAGGACGTCGGGGTCCCGCGCTCGCGGGTCCCGGAGCTGCTCGCGGGGATCGAGAAGATCACGGCGGCGCACAAGGTCCGGTGCGCGACGTTCGGCCACGCAGGGGACGGCAACCTGCATCCGAACCTCATCTTCGACCGCGACGACCCCGAGGCGGCGCGCCTGACCCACGTCGTCCGCGACGAGATCTTCCGGCTGGCCCTGGACCTCGGTGGGACCGTGACCGCGGAACACGGGATCGGGTCGGCACGGCGCGAGTGGCTGCCGATCCAGCGCGGCGAGGGCGCGGTCGCCGCCATGCGCTCGATCAAGGCTGCGCTCGACCCGCTGCGGATCCTCAACCCCGGCCGCGTCCTGTAGCGCGGTCGCCCAGCGGGAATCGGCCGAATCGGCGATACTTCACGACCCCGACGTCGTGCCCCCGACGCGGTGCCCCCGACGCGGCCAACGTGCCCAGGAGCTCACCCTTGAACGGTCGTCCCCTTTCGCTTTCGCGACCCACCAACCGCGGCGGTGAGCCCGAGCCCCTGCGTCACGTCATCGACCAGTACAAGCACCGCGAGCAGACGATCACCTGCGTGTGCGGCTGGCACGGGAGCTGCGCGACGAACTCCACCGGCGGCTCCGACTGGACCACCCACCTGAACCAGTTCCGCACCAAGCGCAAGTAGCCGCGCGCCGATCGGCCGGCGCCTACGCGACCAGGACCAGCGTCCCCCGACGCCAGACGGGACCGCGGCGTGACAGCGATCGACGGCGATCGGCGGGCTTGACTGCCGGGACCTCGGCCTTCGTCGGCGTTGCGGCTGACTTGGGCAACTTCTTCAGATCCACTGGACGCCTCCTGGCGGGTGCTGGTGACCAGCACGAGCGTGTCCGGCCGATCACGATGCGGCAGGGCCGGTGAAGGCAGCGTTGCTCCAGGTTTCGCCCAGGTTGCAGTCGCGCAGCAGTTGACGAGCGGCGACGGTCAGATTCCCGGCGGGCCCTCCAGCCGCCGGCCGCGGACCCAAGCTCCACGGACCATGTCAGGGTGCGCGCGGAAGATCAGCCGGCTCATGACCTCCTCCGCCTCGACGCGCCCGGCGTCGTAGGGGAGGTCCCGCCGCGAGGCGGTGAGGCGTGGGTCGACGACGATGAGGTCGGCGTCCTTGCCTGCCTCCACCGACCCGATCCGATCGTCGAGGCCGAGCGCCCGCGCGCCGTCCAGGGACCCGAGGCGCAGCCACTCCAGCGGGCCGAGAACCGGCCGCGTCTCCCCACCGACCGTTCGTAGCGCCGCCTGTGCGTACGCCCCCACCTGCATCACCGAGAAGATGGATGGGTCCGGCCCGGCCGCGACGTCGGAGCCCAGGCCCACGCCCAGCCCGGCCTCGAGGTAGCGAGCGAGCGGCATGATCCCCGAGGCGAGGAACAGGTTCGACGACGGGCAGTGCGCCACGCGCGTATCCGTCCCGACGAGACGCGCAAGCTCGCGATCGGACAGGTGGATGGCGTGCGCAAGGATGGTTCTGGGGCCAAGGCCGCCCGCCTGGTCGTAGACGTCGACGTAGTCGGTCGAGGTGGGGAACAGGCGCGCGACCTGGGCGATCTCCTCGTGGTCCTCGGAGACGTGGGTCTGCCACCACGTGCCGCGGCGCGCGGCGAGGGCCGCGGATTCCCGGAGCAGCTCCGCGGAGCAGGAGACGGCGAATCGGGGCGTGACCGCGTAGCCCAGGCGGCCATGGTCGGCGCCATGCCACGCGTCGATGAGCTCCTCCGATTCGAGCAGGGACCGATCGAGGATCGTCGACGGATCGATCGTCTCGTCGTAGGTGATCCGATCCATCATCGCCTTGCCCAGGATCGCCCGGATCCCGTGCTCCTCGGCGGCCCGGAAGGCGCCGTCCATCGACGCCTTGTAGACGGCGCCATAGGCGAGCAGGGTCGTCGTGCCCGCCGCCGCGAAGGCGCGGTACGCCGCGGGTGCGAGCTGGGCCGCGTCCTCCGCTCGATCGAACCTGCGCTCCAGCGGGAAGATGTACCGACCGAGCCAGGTCATGAGGTCCAGGCCGAACCCGAGGCCCGCATTCGGCAGCTGCGGCAGGTGGGCGTGCAGGTCGACCATGCCGGGCAGGACCACCATCGGGCGGACGTCGATCGGCTCGACACGTTCGCCGGCGCGCGACAGCCATACCGCCGCGGAGCCGACCCAATCGATGCGCCCGTTGGCATCGACGGCGATGACGCCATCCGGCAGGTCCACGATCCCGCCCGCCGCGAGGGGGCTCAGGACGCGGGCACGGAGCGCGAACGGAGGCCGGTCCGGCAGGTGCATCGGCGGGAGGCTAGCACCCGGCATGCGGCGCCGAGTGCCCCGCGTGGCTTCACGAAGCCGCCATCTGGTCACTCAGTAACCGGGGTGGTGGTATCCACCAACTTCGGCTTCGGCGGCGCGTGAAGAGGCGACATTCCTGCCGAGCCGCGCTTGGCGGCGGGAGGAAATCGGGCGCAGGCGCTGGTTCGCGAGCCCGGGTTGCTGGATACCACCACTGGGGTTACTGACTGACAGGAACGAGCCCGCCGCGGGCGGCAGGTTGGGATGCGAAGATGGCGGCGAGATGGCACCCACGACCTCGACGGACGAGCGGCGCTATGAGCTCCTGATCCTCGACGGCATGGTCGTGGACGGCTCGGGAGCGCCCGGGCATGCCGCGGCCGTGGGTGTCACGCGCGAGTTCACTGGCGCCAGCGGGCGGATCGTCGTACTCACGAATCCGGCCGCGATCGATGACGCGATCGGGCGGGCAGCGCGGCTGCTCCACGCCCGGGGCAAGGTCGTCGCGCCCGGGTTCATCGACCTGCACAGCCACTCGGGGCTGATGATCCTCGCCGAGCCGCGCCACGAGCCGAAGGTGCGCCAGGGCGTGACCACCGAGGTGATCGGCATCGACGGGCTGTCCTACGCGCCGATCGCCGATCCCGGGCGCCTCGCGGAGCTCGTGGAGATGAATGCCGGGCTCGACGGGCACCCGGACCTCGCCTGCGACTGGGATTCGGTGGCCACCTACCTCGACCGATTCGACCGCGGGATGGGCGTGAACATCGCATTCCTCGTCGGCAACTCGGCGCTGCGGCTCGGGACGAGCGGCTGGGACGAGCGCGACCCGACCGCCGCGGAGATGGCGTCGATGCGAGCCGTGCTCCGCGAGTCGATGGAGGAGGGCGCGTACGGCATCTCGTCCGGCCTCGACTACCCGCCCGGCGCCTACGCGTCCACCGCGGAGCTGGCGGATCTCGCATCCGTGGCCGCGAAGCTCGGCGGCTTCTACCACTCGCACGTGCGCTACACGCTGGGCGACCGGTTCCTGGACCCGTTTCGCGAGGCGATCGACATCGGGCGGCGCAGCGGCTCGCCCAGCCACATCACCCACTTCTACCACCGCGCCACGTTCCCCGGCACGCCGGACCAGATGCTCGCCCTCGTCGATGACGCGCGCGCAGAGGGGCTGGACGTCACCTTCGATGCCTACCCATACGAGTGGGCGTCCACGCGGCTGCTGATCACCCTCCCGCCGTGGGTCCAGGCCGGTGGGCCCGGTCCCACGAAGGAGCGGCTCGCGGATCGCGCGCTGCGGGGCCGCATTCGCGACGAGCTGCAGGCGCGCGGCGCGCTGTACGCCGGCGCGGGCGGCATCGCGGACATCCGCCTGGGCTACTTCGCGAGAGCGGAGAATCTCGCCTACGAGGGCCGGACGCTGGGCGACGTCGGCAGGGAGCGCGGCGGCGACCTCGTTGACGTGCTCTGCGACCTTCTCCTGTCCGAGGGGCTGCGGCTCAACCAGGTCACACCGGGCCCGAACCTCCCCGGCATCCGCCGGTTCTACGAGCACCCGGTGTCGATGGTCGGCACGGATTCCACGTTCATCGGGACGAAGCCGAGCCCGCGCAGCTACGGCTCGTACCCGCGGATCCTCGGCCAGCTCGTGCGCGACGAGGCGCTCCTCACCCTCGAGACGGCCGTCGCGAAGATGACCTCCATGCCGGCCGCCCGTCTCGGCCTCAGGGACCGTGGCCGAATCGCGGACGGCCTCGTCGCGGACCTCGTCGTGTTCGACCCGGCGACCGTCCGCTCGAACGCCACGTACGACGACCCACGTCGGTTCCCGGACGGCATCGAGCAGGTGATCGTCAACGGCACGCTCGTCGTCGATGGCGGCGCGCACACCGGCGCGCTGCCCGGGCGGGCGCTCCGTCGCGGCCGCGACTGATCCCGCAGGCTCCCCGCGGTGCCCTTCGCGATCACGCCGCACCTGACCGACCTGTCCGACGCGGGGCTGCTCGCCGCGATTGAGGCCGGCCGGGCGCTCGGCTACCGACTCGGCGTGCTGCAGGCCTCCACTGACGGGCTGCCCGTCTACCGCCGGATCGGCTTCCGGGCGATGTTCGACTACGCGGTCTACCAGGCCTAGTGCGCGGCGTCTCGCGTCGCGCCGCTTGGCAGACGATCGAGGCGCGCCGTGAGGACGGCCGCCGCCAGCCCGCCCACCATCCCGAGCGCGAGGTCACCCAGCGTGTCGCGGTAGGCGGTCGCTGCCTCGGGTGAGTTGGGCACGAAGGTCACGAACTCCGCGAACTCCCACAGCACCGCGGTCGTGACCGCCCACGCGAACGCGAGGACGACCCGAGTCCAGAAGCCCCAGCCGCCGTACCGGAGGAGCAGCCCGATCGCGGCGGTGTGCAGGCCCCAGTTGACGAGGTGGTTGAGGTCGTCCCACCGGTCCACGGTGTCGTAGAGGTTGAGCGCATTGCCGACGACGTCGACCAGGAATGGCAGGCCGATCAGGATGTCCGGCCAGATCGGGAAGGGGAGTCGACGGCGAGCCAACAGCCACCACAGCACCGGCAGGGCGAGCAGCGCGACGGGGTACGCGACGGCGCGCCCCGTGAAGGCCTTGCCCTGGAACTGTGGAAGGTCCGGGCTGAGGACGGCCCATGCGAGCAGCACCACCGTCGCGGCCTTGACGGCGATGTCGGCCGCGAGCGCGCCGCGCGGGATGCCGGACCGGGTGCTGGCGCCCACCTCTCGAATGGTAGTCTCCGGTCCGATGCCCACTCGCGCCTTCACGTCAGGCGTGCAAACGGTCGAGCGCGCCCTCGTGGTCGACCCCGGCCAGCGCGTGCCCGGCCGCGCGGCGGGCTTTCCGCTGCGGCGCGAGGGCCCGGCCAAGCTCACCGGTGCCGCGAAGTACACCGACGACCTCGTCTTCCCTGGCGCCTGGCACGGCATCACGATCCGGTCCACGGAGGCGCACGCGAAGCTCGTCGCCATCGAGCTGGACCCCGACGTGGACTGGTCGAAGGTCGTCGTGGCGACGGCCGCGGACATTCCCGGCGACAACGTCGTCGCCTCGATCAAGGACGACCAGCCGGTGCTCGTGCCGGTGGGCGGCGTGATCCGGCACCACGCGGAGCCGGTGGCCCTGCTCGCGGCGCCGGACAAGGAGACGCTCCGCCGCCTGAAGGGCCGGATCAGGCTCGTGACCGAGCCGCTGCCGCCCGTCTTCGACCCGGAGCAGTCCGACCACGTCTTCGCGAAGTACGAGGTCACGACGGGCGACCTGGCGCTCGGCTTCGCCGGCGCCGACCTGATCGTCGAGGGCACCTACCGGGTGGGCCACCAGGAGCAGCTGTACATCGAGAACAACGCGATGATCGCGGTGCCCGGCGATGACGGCGGGATCGTCATCCACGGCTCCCTGCAGTGCCCGTACTACGTGCACAAGGCGCTGAAGCGCGCGCTTCGGCTGACGCACGTCCAGGCGCGGGTCATCGCCGAGGAGACCGGCGGCGGGTTCGGCGGGAAGGAAGAGTACCCCTCCATGATCGCCCTCCACGCCTCGCTCCTCGCGCTGAAGGCCAAGCGGCCCGTGCGGATGATCTACGAGCGCCACGAGGACATCAGCGCGACGACGAAGCGCCACCCCGCGATCGTCCGCCACCGCAGCGGCGTCACGAAGGACGGCGTGCTCGTGGCGCAGGACGTCGAGGTGATCATGGACGGCGGGGCGTACTGCACGCTCTCGCCCGTGGTCCTGTCGCGCGGGCTGCTGCACGCCGGCGGGCCGTATCGCTGCCCGAACGTGAGGCTCCGGGCATGCGCGACGCGAACGAACACGCCGCCCAACGGTGCGTTCCGCGGGTTCGGCGCACCCCAGACGGAGTTCGCCGCGGAGATGCAGCTCAATCGCATCGCCGAGCGGCTGGAGATGAGTCCCGCCGAGCTTCGACGCCGCAACGTCTACCGGCTCAACGACACGACCCCGACGGGCCAGGTGCTGCGCGAGAGCGTGGCGGCCGAGGAGGTCCTGGAGCAGGCACTGGGCGCGAGCCACTTCGAGCGCATTCGCGAGCGCACGGCGCGCGAATCGGCGGAGCGCGGTGGATCGGGGACGATCCCACCAGGCCCGCTGCGCAGCGGCGACCGGCGGGTTGCGAACGGCATCGGGCTCGCGCTCGGCTGGCACGGCGCCGGGTTCACGGGCTCCGGCGAGGTGTACATCGGGTCCATCGCCTCGGTGGAGCTGACGGCCGATGGACGGATCCGCGTGCTGACGGCGAACACGGAGATGGGCCAGGGCACCAAGACCGTGTTCCCGCAGATGGTGGCCGCGGAGCTCGGCGTCCCGTCCGACTGGGTGGAGTACGCGCCCCAGGACACCGCGGAGGTCCCGGACTCCGGGCCCACCGTTGCCTCCCGGACCGTGATGGTGGTGGGCGGGCTCGTCATCCGGGCCGCACGCAGGCTCAAGGCGGCCGTCGAGGAGCGCAACCCCGGGGTCCCGTTCCACGAGGCGTTCCGCGACGACGCCAAGGCGAACGGCGCGACGCGGATCGACCAGAAGTTCGAGGCGTACCCGGGAGTCGTCTTCGACGACGCGACATACGTCGGCGATGCCTACCCGGCCTACGGCTGGGCGGCCGCGGTCGCGAGCGTCGAGGTGGACCTGGACACCGCGGAGGTGACCGTCCGCGACGTGATCGCCGTCGACGACGTGGGCAAGGTGATCCATCCCGTCCTGTGCGAGGGCCAGGTGGAGGGCGGCACGCTCCAGGCGGTGGGCTACGCGACGCTGGAGGAGATGAAGGTCCGCGACGGCCGCTATCTCAACGACCGCCTCGCGACATACCTGATCCCCACGGCGATGGACGCACCGCACATCCGGACGATCCTGGTCGAGGCACCGTTCAGCGGCGCACCGCACGGCGCGAAGGGCGTCGGCGAGCTGCCAATGGACGTTGCCGCGCCCGCCGTCATCGCCGCCATCCACGATGCCACCGGCGTGTGGATCCACGACCTCCCCGCCACGCCGGAGCGCATCCTCGCGGCAATGCACGGGGACCGTGGAGCGCCGGCGGCGTGAGCGCGTACCGGTTCCTCGTGAACGGCGCCCCCGCGCAGGTGGACGTGCCCGGCATGCGCCGGCTGCTCGACGTGCTGCGCGACGACCTCGGCCTCACCGGCACCAAGGAGGGCTGCGGGGAGGGGGAGTGCGGCGCCTGCTCGGTGCTCCTCGACGGCCAGGTGGTGGATGCCTGTCTCGTCCCGGTCTGCCAGGTGGAGGGGCGGATCGTCCGGACCGTGGAGGGCCTGTCGCTCGCGGCACGGGAGCGCGGCTCGCTGGACACCCTCCAGGAGGCCTTCCTGGAGCACGGGGCCGCCCAGTGCGGGATCTGCACTCCGGGCATGCTCATGGCCGCGCGTGCCTACCTGGACGCCGGCGGCGGACCCGACGACGAGTCGATCCGCGAGGCGATCGCCGGCAACCTCTGCCGCTGCACGGGCTACACGAAGATCGTCGATGCGATCGTGGCCGTGGCCACGCCCCTGGAGTAGGCGAGTGCCCGCCGAGCCACAGATCGACGTCCCGCGCCACCTCTTCGAGGCGTACGAGCGCCTCGCGGCGGGCCCGACCCGGCCGATCGCCGGCGGGACGGACGTGATGGTTGCGATCACCGGCGAGCTGGCGCCCATCCCGGAGCGGATGCTGGACCTGTCGCGGATAGACGCCCTGCGGGGCATCCAGCTGGAGGCCGGCTCGCTCGTCCTCGGCGCGCGCACGACCTACACCGAGATCCGGCGGTCCGCGCTCTGTCGCGAGCATCTGCCGGTCCTCGTGGAGGCGGCCGCGACCATCGGCGCCGCGCAGATCCAGAATCGCGGCACCCTCGGGGGCAACATCGCCAACGCCTCGCCGGCCGGCGACATGCTTCCGATCCTTCTCGCCACCGATGCCGCGATCCTCGTGGGCGGGCAGCGGGGCGAGCGCGAGATCCCCGCGAAGGACTTCTTCATCGCCTACCGGAAGACCGCCCTGGCGCCGGACGAGCTGATCCTGCACGTGCGGTTCCCGCTGCCTCCCGGGCGCGAGGTTCGCTTTCGCAAGGTGGGCACGAGGCGAGCGCAGGCCATCTCCAAGGTCGTCATGGCGCTCGCGTGGGAGGACTTCGGCTCCACGGGCTGGCAGAACGTGCGCGTCGCGCTCGGCTCCGTCGCCGCGACGCCGATTCGCGCACGGAAGACCGAGCTGATCCTCGAGGGCGCTCGCCCGACGCCCGAGGCGGCGGACCTCGCGGCGGAGATCCTCGTGCGCGAGCTCAACCCGATCGATGACGTTCGCTCGACCGCCGACTACCGTCGGATGGTCTCGGCACGGATCCTGCACCGGCTCCTGCGGGAAGCCGGGGGCTGGTGACGCTGGAAAGGAGCTCGGGGGATGCCATTCACGAACGAGGCCATCGTCTTCGTCAGTCATTTCGAGGTGAAGCCGGGCCACCTCCCGGCATTCCGCGCGATGTGGGATTCGATCGTCGTCACCCTTGAGCATGCGAAGCCGCGAACGGCCACCTACCTCGGCTACCTGACCGAGGGCGGCGCCGACCTCACGATCGTGCACGTGTTCCCGGACGCCAGGGCCATGACCTCGCACGTCTTCGGGAGCGACGACCGCTCCCGCGCCGCGTACGAGCACATCCAGCCCGCGGGCTGGGAGGTCTACGGGCCCGCTCCGGAGGAGGTGCTCAAGGAGCTCGGTGACGCCGCGCTCGCGGCCGGCGTGGACCTCGTCATCCAGCCTCGAGTCCTGGGTGGCTTCCTGCGCACCACGGTGAGCTGAGATCGACGAGGACGCGTATCCGGGCGAGGTCGACACCGAGGCCGCCGCGGCGTTCATCGCTCGGGTCGCGCCGCTGTTCGAGGGCGCGCCGAGGTTCCTGGCGCGCCTCGCGAGCGCGCGGCCATTCGGCTCGTGGACCGCACTGTTCGACGCCGCGCGGTCGCTCGCCCACGCGATGCCGGAGGCAGAGCAGGTGGCGCTGGTCGATGCGCATCCGCGCCTGGGCGCGCCGCCGGAGCTCGTGTCGAAGCTGTCCTTCGGCGAGCAGGGCTACGACCGGGACGTCGCGGGCACCATGGCCGCGGATGCCGCCCGCGAGCGAGAGCGGCTGGCGACTGAGCTGGAGCGCCTGAATCGCGCCTACGAAGCACGCTTCGGCTTCCGCTACTGTGTCTTCGTGGCCGGCCGATCGCGCGCGGAGCTCCTGCCCGGGATGGCGGACGCCCTCGGTCGGGAGCGGGATTCTGAGCTTCGCCGAGCGCTGGACGCGGTCGTCGACATCGCACGGGCCCGCCATGAGGCAATCGGATGACCTACGAGCTCGGGGAGAACCGGTACGGCAAGTCGCGAATCCGGCTCGTCACCGTCCGCCGCGGTCCGGACCGGCATGACCTTCGCGACATGACCGTGGCCGTCGCGCTCGAGGGTGACTTCGACGCGGTCCACACCAGCGGCGACAACGCGAACGTGATCGCGACGGACACGATGAAGAACACCGTGTACGCATTCGCGCGGGATCGGCTGACGGGCTCCGCCGAGGTGTTCGG
The DNA here is from genome assembly GCA_016191395.1 of Chloroflexota bacterium. GTDB lineage: Bacteria > Chloroflexota > Limnocylindria > Limnocylindrales > CSP1-4 > UBA5189. The sequence goes on along the minus strand of JACPOS010000002.1, from coordinate 67,871 downwards.
GCTGGAGCTGGCGCGGCACTTCGCGAGCTACCCGGTCTGCAGCCGCGCCATCGTCGATCTTGTCGAGCATCCGTGGCGGCGCGTGAAGACGCGCGATGGCGAGGCGCCCGATGCGTTCGTGCGCTCGGGGCAGCATTCGCGCCTCGCGTCGGTGACCGTCGATCGCTCGGGCGGCACCGACGTCGTCGCCGGCATCGACGACCTGACCGTCATGAAGACCACGAAGTCGGCCTTCACCGGCTTCGACAGGGATCGGTACACGACGCTGCCCGAGGTGGACGACCGGCTCATGGCGACGAAGGTCCGTGCGACCTGGGGCTATCGGTCGGACATGGCGACGGCCGCCGACTTCGATTTCGACGGCGTCTGGAAGCGCACGACCCAGGCGCTCATGGAGTCGCTCGCCGCCCACTTCAGCAGGTCCGTGCAGGAATCGATCTGGATCATGGGCACGGCGATGATGGACGCGGAGCCATCCATCGAGTGGGTCCGCATGGTGCTCCCGAACCTGCACCACTGGAAGGTGGACCTGGCTCCGTTCGGGCTGGACAACCCGGCTGAGGTGTTCGTGTCCACGAGGGAGCCACACGGGCTGATCGACGCGACGGTTCGCCGACGCGCCGCCGGTTGAGCGCGGCCGCTTGAGCCGGCTCCCGCACGGGGTCACGATCGTCGGGCCTCGTGTCGAGGGGTCCGAGGAAATCCTGACGCCCGACGCGCTGGCGTTCGTCGCCCAGCTGCATCGAGCGTTCAACCCGATCCGGACCGCGCTGCTGGAGCGGCGCGTGGAGCGCCAGGCGGAGATCGATGCCGGGGCCTCGCTCGGCCTCCTCCCGGAGACCGCGGCGATCCGGCTGGATCGGACGTGGCGCGTCGCCGACCCGCCGCCGGACCTCCTCGACCGGCGGGTGGAGATCACGGGCCCGGCGGAGCCGAAGATGATCATCAACGCGCTCAACTCCGGCGCTCGCGCGTTCATGGCGGATTTCGAGGATTCGCTCTCGCCCACGTGGTCCAACGTGGTCGGCGGCCAGCTCGCCGTGCGTGCCGCGGTCCGCGGCGCCCTCGCGTTCGACTCCGTTGACGGCAAGGCCTATCGGCTCGGCCCGCGGGTTGCGCAGCTGCTCGTCCGGCCCCGCGGCTGGCACCTGGTGGAGCGGCACGTCGTGATCGACGGCGAGCCGGTCTCGGCGAGCCTGTTCGATGCCGGGCTGCACCTGTTCTGGAACGGCGCCGAGCGGGTCGCACGCGGCACCGGGCCGTACTTCTACGTGCCCAAGCTCCAGTCGCACCGCGAGGCACGGCTCTGGAACGACGTGTTCGTGCACGCCCAGGCTGCGCTCGGGATCCCGCGCGGCTCCGTGCGCGCGACGGTCCTCATCGAGACGATCCACGCCGCGTTCGAGATGGAGGAGATCCTGTACGAGCTGCGCGAGCACTCGTCCGGATTGAACGCCGGCCGCTGGGACTACCTGTTCTCGGCCATCAAGACGTTCCGAGGCCCGTCCGCGCCGGTCCGGAACGTGCTGCCGGATCGCTCCCAGGTAACGATGACCGTGCCCTTCATGCGCGCGTACTCGGAGCGACTCGTGCTTACGTGTCATCGGCGAGGCGCACACGCGGTGGGCGGCATGGCAGCGTTCATCCCGTCCCGCCGGGACGCGGCGGTGAACGAGGTCGCGATGGCTCGCGTCCGCGAGGACAAGGAGCGGGAATCACGGGACGGGTTCGACGGCACGTGGGTCGCGCACCCGGACCTGGTCCCGCTGGCGACCGAGGTCTTCGATGGCGTGCTGGGTGCCGCGCCCGACCAGCGTGCGAGCCGCACCGCAGAGGCGCCGCTTGGCGCCGAAGTGCCGGGCGATCCCGCCGCGCTCCTCGACCTGCGCGTCGATGGTGGCGCGATCACCGAGGCGGGCGTCCGCCTGAACGTGTCCGTCGCGCTCCAGTACCTCGACCAGTGGCTGCGCGGCAACGGCGCAGCGGCCATCAACAACCTCATGGAGGACGCTGCGACAGCGGAGATCTCGCGCTCGCAGCTCTGGCAGTGGCGGAGGTCGCGTGCGGTGCTCTCCGACGGCTTGCCGCTCACGGCCGATCGCTACCGCGCGATCCGAGGCCAGGAGCTGGCACTCCTGAACGCCTCCGCCGCCGATTCCGGAGCCCGCCTCTCCGAGGCCGCGAGCCTCCTCGACGCGCTGGTCCTCGACGATCGATTCACCGAGTTCCTCACCCTTCCCGCGTACGAGCTCCTGCGATGACCGTAGACCAGCTGGGCCGCGCCTACCAGGCATTTCGCCGGACCACCGACTCGCGATCGATGGCCGCGCTGCTCGTGGCGAACGCCATCCCCCTCGTCGGCGTGTTCTTCTTCCGCTGGAGCCTGCTCACGATCCTGGTCCTGTACTGGATCGAGAACGGCATCGTCGGCTTCTGGAACCTGCCCCGGATCATGCTCGCCCAGGGGACGGCGGTCCCGCTCCTGCCGCCGCTTCCGGACGCGGCCGCTCGTGCCGCGACCGGCACCCCGGAGGCCGGGGCGGACCCCCAGGCAGCCTGGGCACGTGCTCGCGACTCGCAGCTCGTCGCATCGGCGAAGGCGAGCGGGGACATCGGCGCGGCACCTGGCTTCGTGCGCCTCTTCGGCTCCTCCCGCGTGCCAACGGCCGGGCGCGTAGGGCTCGCCCTGTTCTTCACGATCCACTACGGCATCTTCTGGTTCGTGCACGGGATCTTCGTGTTCACGCTGCCCGCGTTCCTGGGCGGCGGGCTCAACCGCACCCTGGCCGGCTGTGGCGACGAAGACCTCTTCGGCGCCCTCCAGCCCTGCGGCAGCCCGTTCGGCGACATCGTCTGGTCGAACATCGCGATCGCGGCCGTGGCCCTGTTCCTCAGCCACGGGGCATCGTTCCTTTTCAACTACATCGGCAACTCGGAGTACCTCACGGCGTCACCTACCGCTCAGATGGGCGCGCCCTACGGCCGAGTGGTCGTCCTCCACCTGACGATCCTGTTCGGCGCCTTCGCGGTCGCGTTCCTCGGCTCGCCGGTCGCCGCGCTCCTGCTTCTGGTGGGCCTGAAGACCGCCCTCGACGTGGGCCTGCACCGCCGTGAACACGCCGCCGCCGCCGCCCGCATCCCCGCTGACACCACCTTCGGCCAGAGCGTCCGCGGCTCCTGATCGTCAGCCGCCGGCGGCGCCGCGCTCCACGAACTGGCCGAAGCCGCGGGTGCCGACGAAGGCACCGTCGCGGATGACGTGGCGGCCGCGCACGAGGACGGATCGCACGGCACCCGTCACCGCGAACCCCTCGTACGGCGTGTAGTCACTGGTGTGGTGGAGGTCGGTGGCGCGCATCGTGCGGCGGGCGGCCGGGTCGAAGAGCACGAGGTCGGCGTCACGACCCACCTCGATCGAGCCCTTGCGAGCGAGCCCGAACAGGCGCGCGGGCGTGGTCGAGAGCACGTCGACGAGCCGCTCAAGCGAGAGGCGGCCCTTCGCCACGCCCTCGGAGTACACGATGGACAGCAGCGTCTCGATGCCGGGGGCGCCGTTGCTGACGCGATCGAACGAGACCCCGCGCACCGCCTCCGCCTTCTCGACCGCCATCCGGTCCGGGACGTGGTCGGTGGCGATCAGGTCCAGCGAGCCCGCCGCCAGGCCGGCCCAAAGGGCGTCCTGGTCCGACACGGGCCTGAGCGGCGGCGAGATCACGCATTCGGCCACGGAGGCGAGATTCGGGGAGGCATACCGCGCGTCGGTCAGTGCGAGGTAGTGCGGGCACGTCTCCGCGTGGGCACGCACGCCGCGTGCCTTCGCGTCGCGAACGTGGCGAAGTGCCGCCGCGGAGGAGAGGTGCACCACGTGCACCGGCACGTCGGCGGCGCGCGCGAACGCCATGACGCGGTGCGTCGCGACGGCCTCCGCCTCGGTCGAGCGTGTCGAGGCGTGGAACTGGGGCGCGGTATCACCGCGGGCGAGCGCGTCGGCGACCGCGGTGTCGATGAGCACGGGATCCTCGCAATGGACCTGCAGCATCCCGCCGCGCGAGCCAAGGACCCGCATCGCCTCGTAGATCCGTCGCTCGTCGAGCCGGAAGTCGAAGACCATGAATGCCTTCGCGGTCGCGACGCCCTCGTCGACCATCGCGGGCAGCTCGGCGATCGGGTCGTCCATATGCCCGCTGATGGCGAGGCTCACCGAGTAGTCGATCGCCGAATCCCGCGCCGTGGCCGCCCGCCACTCGCGCAAACCGGCGAGGAGCGACCGCTCCGCGGCGGGCGACGATCCGGTGCCGGGGTTGTTGAACGCGAGGAACGTCGTCGTGCCTCCGTACGCCGCCGCCATCGAGTCCTGGAAGAACCGGTCCGGCTCCGCGTCGGTGGCCACGCGCGTGTGCGTATGGACGTCGACGGCGCCCGGCAGCACGAGCAGCCCCGTCGCATCGATCACCTTGACCGCGCCGCCGGCTGCGAGCGCGCCGAGGTTCGTCTCCACCGCGACGATGGACCCCGCGCGGATCCCGATGTCCGCGCGGCGCGCTCCCGTCGCGTTGACGACCGTCCCGCCGCGAACGACGAGGTCGATCAGTTGCCTCCGCCCCAGGGGCGGCCATCGTTGGGCAGGCTGCCTAGCCCCGTGTTCTTGTCGCGGAGGTCATCGGGCAGGCCCCGGGTCAGCGCATCCGGACCGCCGCTGCCTCGGCGACCCTGCCTCAGCAGGACCACCAGGACGACGATCGCCAGGCCGATCGCCACGAACATCTCCATCAGGCGACTTCCTCGATACGGATCGGCTGGGCGCCCTCCCAGAGAGCGCGACGACCGACCTCGCGCAATCGATCGGCCCAACCGTCATCCGGGACGATCGACGCGAAATGGTTGGCGGCAAGCTGCCCGACCTTGGACGACGTCGTGCACGCGCCGTACGGGAAGAAGATCTCGCACTCGCTGATCCCGCCGGGATACATCGCCAGCATGCCCGGCGCCGGATGCGAGGTGTGGTTCTCGTAGTCGATGCCCGGGCGGAACTCCCCGTACGGGATCCACGTGGACTCGCCGGACCAGCGGCAGTGGATCAGCTTCGAGTCGATCGGCAGCATCCGCCGGATCGCCTCGATCGTCTGCGGTGCCCCGGGCTCCCAGCGGGCGCTAAAGTGCAGGTCGCCGACGCTGATCTTCAGTTGGCTCATGCGCAGGAGGATAGGTGGCCGACGCCGCCGCGGGAACACCCACGATCTCGACGCACGTGCTCGACACCGAGACGGGAATGCCGGCAGTCGGCGTCCACGTGTCGCTGTTCAAGCTCGGTGAGGATGCCCGCCCGATCCGCCTGACGCAGGCGCTCACCGACGCAGACGGCCGGATCCGCGATCTCCTCGATCGACCGATGTCGCCGGGCGACTACCGCCTCGAGTTCATCCTGTCGGGTCGGACGGTCGCCGAGGCTGAAGACGATCGATTCTTCCGGCGCATCACCCTCGACCTGCGGGTCGACGACGTGTCCCGCTCGTATCACGTGCCGCTGCTCCTCGCCCCGTACTCGATGACGACCTATCGGGGCAGCTGAGCGCGTGGCCGAAGATCCGGATGGCCACCGGCTCCGGCCGGATCACCACCCGACGCCGTTCAGTGCCGCCGAGATTCGCGATGCCTTCGCGCCGGGCCTCGAGGTTCGATCGCTCATCACCCGCGCGGGTGCCGAGCCGTACGTCTTCGTCCGAAGGAACCTGTCCGCCAACGCCGAGGGCGGCGCGTACGAGGTCTGGACCGAGTCACCCGAGGGCGTGGCGCTGACGGAGCGAGAACAGGCCCGCGCGACCTGGCTCGAGCTGCAGGACCACGCATCGATGCCAACCGATGCGACGACGATCGATCCGGTCGAGGTCGAGATCCCGATGGGCAGGTTCGAGGGACGGCGGTACACACGGGTGGGCGGCGACACCGTCGACACCTTCTGGTTCGCCATGTCGCGGCCCGGCGCCCCGGTTCGCATCGAGTCGCGCGTCGGCGGCGAGATCGTCTTCTCATCGACGGCGATCAAGGAGCGGCGGCCCTGAGGTCGTGACAGCGTAGGTGTCACAGGCGGCGCCCAAGGTTGCCGTCATGGAAGCCCGAATCGTCAGTTTCCCGAGCGCCCAGCCGGCCGTTCGCGTGGCGGGCGACCGCATCGATGTCGAGCGGCTGCAGCTGACCGACGGCACGCTGGCCGCCTGGCTCGGCGCCCAGCCGATGGACGACCACGCCATCCTCGTGGAGCGCGCCCTGCGCATCGGCCTCACGGCGCTCCAGAGTGTCGGCGTGACGCTGAACGTGGACGCGGTGCGCGCGGAGTTCGACCGGTTCGCAGACCAGAGTCGGGCCGCGAACGAGCAGGCCGCGGCCGCGCTGGAGCAGGTGCTCCGGGCCAACTTCGGCGACGACGGTGGGCGCCTGCCGCGCACGCTGGAGGCGTTCCTGGGCGACCGCGGCAAGCTCAGGTCGATGGTGGACGAGCTGTTCGACCCGCGCCGGCGCGATTCCGCCATCGGCCGCATCGGCACCATGCTGGAGACCTACTTCGACGGCGATGGCTCGCGCCTCGCGCAGCTCCTGGACCCAACCCGCATGAACTCGCCGCTCCACCAGTTCCGCATGGAGGTGGACAACGGCTTCAAGGCGCTCCACGAGAAGCTCGTCGCCATCGAGGCAGCACAGGCGGCGCGCGCGGGCGAGCGCTCCAGGTCTGCGGCCAAGGGCGCGGACTTCGAGGATCTGCTGGAGGGCATGCTCGGCGACATCGCGCGGGGCGCGAATGACCTGCTGGAACGGACCGGGACGGACGCGGGCGACGCGGGGCGCTCCAAGAAGGGCGACTTCGTCCTGACGTTGGACCCGGACCTCGCCCGCGGCTGCGACCTGCGCGTGGTCATCGAGGCGAAGGACCGTCGCATGTCGGGCCGCGAGATGCGCGACGAGCTCCGCGCCGCGAAGACGAACCGCGACGCGGCGGCCGCCCTTGTCGTGTTCACCCCGGAGCACGCACCCACGGGCATCGCGCCGTTCGATATCCGTGCGGGTGACGTCTACGCGGTCATCGACCCGGCGGACCCGGATCCGGCCACCCTCCTGGCCGCGGTCCGGCTGGCTCGGCTGCTCGCGCTCGCGACGCTCCGCGAATCGGAGGCAGAGGTTGACCTCGGCGAGGTCCAGGCGTCGCTCACCGCCATTCGCGAGGCGCTCGAGGCGATTCGCAGCCTCAAGGTGCAGCTCTCGAACATCGGCTCCACGTCAGCCGCAGTGTCTGCGGGGCTGGACAAGCTCCGCGAAGCCGTGCTCGCGTGGATCAGCCGCGCAGAGCGGGAGCTCGCGCCGACTCGCTGATCAGGCCGGTACGAAGGTACGGCTCGCAGGGCGCAACGGGGCCGCGCATTCTCGGGGCATGAACAAGCGCAATCTCGCCAGCATCCTGTGGTTCCTGGCCGGCTGGCAGGCAGGCGGGTTGATCGTCGGGCTCATGGACATGCCTTGGGTCCTCGGGTTCGCGCCCGGGATCGTCATGGTGCTGCTCGTGCGCTGGGATCCAACCGGGTTGTTCTGGTCGCGGTCGGGCACCGGGCGCAAGATTGTTCCGATCAACGCCTACGCGGAGAAGCTGGACAAGCGGATCGAGCAGTGGCCCGTCGTGGAGACCGACACCAGGCGCGTCTGAAGCGGATTCGACACGCCCCGGAGGTGGTGCCGTAGGTCCGGGCGTTTGCGGGGCGGTGGTAGAGTCGCGCTCCGCTCGTGCGAGCATGCGAGCGCGAACCTGAGGGAGATCCGTGGCGCGCTCCATGTGGAAAGGGGCCATCCAGTTCGGCCTCGTGACCATCCCGGTCAAGCTGTACCTGGCCACTGAATCTCGCCCCGGCGTGAGCTTCAACATGCTCCATGCCGAGGACCTGTCCCGGATCCAGATGAAGATCTTCTGTCCGGTCGAGGACGAGATCATCTCGCGGACCGACACGGTCAAGGGCTACGAATACGCCCCCGACAAGTACGTCGTGATCACCGACGAGGACCTGGAGAAGCTCCCGCTCAAGACCGTTCGCTCGATCGAGATCGAGCAGTTCGTCGACTCGGCGGAGGCGGAGAGCCAGACGCGATTCGTCAAGCAGGCCTACTACCTGGAGCCCGATCGGGTCGGCCGCAAGGCGTTCGCGCTGCTCAAGGACGTCCTCGCCGACAAGGGCCTCACGGCGATCTGCAAGATCGTGATCCGCGACCGCGAGGTCCTCGCCGCGCTCGATCCGTTCGACAACACGATGCTGCTCTCAACGCTGTACTGGCCGGACGAGATTCGTGCGCTGGGTGAGCTGGACATCCCCACCGAGGAGATCGAGCTGAAGCCGGCCGAGAAGCAGATGGCCGCCCAGCTCATCGAGGCGATGACCGGCACGTTCGACCCCGCCGCCTACCGCGATGAGTACCGCGAGGCCCTGATGCAGGTGATCGAGTCCAAGATCGAGGGCCGCGAGACCGTCGAGGTCGCGCCGGCCGAAGAGCCGACGAAGCTCGTGGACCTGATGGCCGCGCTCCAGGCGAGCGTCAACGCGGCCACCTCCGCGCGCGAGGCGAGGACCGGCAGGCCGGTTTCTGTCACCGAGGCCAAGGAGCAGCGAGCCGCCAAGGGCAAGGCAGCCGCGAAGGAGACCAAGGCCGCCTTCAAGACGGGCGACGCTGAGGGCGAGCGTCCCGCGCGCCGCCGCAAGACCGCGTAGCACCTTGCCCGAGATCGCGCCCCCGGGATCCACCGGGTCGGTGTCGAGCTCGCCTCCAGCTACCTCGTCGGTAGGGCCAGCACCCGATCCGCATCGATCGACGCGACAATGGTCATGCCACTCGTCGTGACGGTGACGCCGGTGAGCCGCCACGGATCGTCCGGCTGCGGGGCGAGGAGCTCCAGTGTTCCGGCGCCCAGCATGTCCGGCACGACGAGGGCCCCGTCGGCAACGCCGATCGCAAGCTGGACGCGCTGGTCGAGGATGACGACCGAGACACCGCCGTTGGTCAGGGTGACGTCGGAGACGGCCACGCCCTGATCGGCGAAGGAACGGTTGATGAACGCGAGCGCGGCGATCCGATCCAACGATGCCGTGCCGGTCAGCGCCGAGGACGAGCCCGACAGGGCGATTCGGTCGACGTCGACCGACGCGCCGTCCCCCAGCGGGATCGCGACGGAATCCAGTCCGCCGAGCACCTCGGAGAAGGCGTGGTCCCCGATGCCGGTCCCGCGCACCGTCAGCCCCAGCGACCCGATCTTGACCTCGTCGCGCGAGAGGTTCGTGCCGGAGATCCGGATCTCGCTCACGAACCCACGGATGAGGCCGAGCACGTTGACGTCGACGGTGACGTCGAGCGGCTGGGTCCCGAACGGTGACGCGGCGCGAACCGCCGAGGCGACCATCGGCGCCACGATCGCCGGGATCGCAAGTGCCGCGACCAGCACGATGACGACGGTGACGAATGCGATGAACCCGAGGAGGCTGCGCATGGAGGGCGCAATCGTACGGGCCTGACGCCCCGAGGCAGCTTCGGGCCTAGTCGCCGATCCGCACCGACGTTGCATCGGTCACGGTGACGACCTCGGGCACGCCCTCGATCGTCATCAGGGCCGGCTCCCAGGTGAAGGTGCCGGCGGACACGACCCTTGCGAGGTACCGGAGGTTTGCGGATGTCGCGTTGTTGACCCGGTCATGCGGCACGCAGAACGTCACCTGCTGGCCGACGACCTCGCTGGGCCAGATGATCGAGGTATTCGTCTCATGGGCGACCATGCCGGCGAGCGGGACGAGGCCACTCGGGACCTGCTCCACGACCGAGTAGCACCCGGAATCCAGCGCGCTCGCGTTGAATGTCGTCTGGAGGTCCACGGTGACCAGCCGATCGGTCGGCACCGCGGCGGGAGCCGTTCGGGTCAGGGCGATGGTCGAGTCTCGGACGATCGCGCCGACATCGGTGGGCTGGCGCCACGCGACCGCGACGCCGACGTCGCCTGCGATCGTCTCCACGGTGAGCGTTGCGTGCTGTGGGCCGGTGAGCGCGATGGTCATCGACTCGCCCGCGGCGAGCTCGACCACGGTTCGCTTGCCATCGACCGTGTAGGCGAACGAGGTTGCCGAGGCGGGCGTTCGATCGAGGAGGGCCGCGACCGTCGCGGCCGTCTCGAGCGCGTGGCTTGTCTCGGCCGAGGGGTGCGCGCTCACGAAGTCCAGCATCGCCGGCGCGAGCGGGTCGGCGACGCGCGCGGCGAGAACGGCGAAGAGGGCCGTCATCTCCGCGACGTCGTCCCGGCTGGAGCTCGCCGACAGGCGGACCCACGGGCCGAGCCGCTGGCCGAACGCGGCCGCGAGGTCGTGCTCGATCGAGCGAGCCGTCGCATCGTCGCCGAACGCCGCCGCGGCGAGCCCGAGGTTGATCAGCTCGAATGGGGTGAGGTCTGGCTCCGCACGGAGCGTCGCGATGTCGCCGAAGACAGGGGCACACAGGGCCGCGAGGCCTGCGATCGCGGCAACGCGAAGCTCCCTCGGCCGGGACACGTCGTCGCGGATTGCCTGGAGGAGCCAACGCAGCTCGCCTGCCCGCGCGTTCCCGGGGTCGGTGATCGCGACCCGCGCGGCGAGCCACGGATCGGTGCCGCCGTACGGCATGAGCGCGATCCCCACGTGCTCCCAGTCGCTGATGTGCACGACAGCCCCGGCTTCAACCGGCCCTTCGATCTGGTACAGCGAGGGATCGAAGGTGTCCGGTTGGAGCGTGGCGGGGTCGCTGCGGAACGTCGCGAGCAGCATCGATCGCGCCATCGATGCGGCGAATGCGCGGTCGAGACGGACGCTCGTCGATGCGAGGAGGTCCTCGAGCATCGGCAGGTAGCGTGCGCGCCCTGCGTCGGTGAACGTGTACGTCGCCGGGACAGACGCAGGCACGGCCGGCAGTTGCGCACCCAGCTTGCCGTAGCCTGTCCGAGGCACGAGCAGCCGCGACTCGATCACGTCGAACGAAACGACGAGGTGGTCGGCGAGCGGCTTGCCTGCCGCGTCCTTCCGGTCGGGTGCGACGACGGCGACGTCGAGTGACTGGCGTCCGAGGCGCAGCGCAGGGAGGCTGAGCCACGCATCGGTGAAGGCCTTCGACGTGACCGTGGTGGCCGCCATCCCGATGCCGGGTGAGGAGACGGTGTAGACGACGACGTCGCCGGCCTTCACGTCGAGCCCGAACGTCCGGAGGCGCACGAACGGTCGATCGGTCACGAGGTACTCGTCGGCAACGGTGACGCTCGCGAAGAGTGGCAGGCCGACATGGACGAGCAGCTCGCCGACGCCCGTGCGGAGATCCGCGGTGAGCGCGCTGGCCGCGACGTGCCACGCCGTGAGGTCGTCCGATGCCTTGAACGTCGTGGTCGCGATCCCGTCCGCGTTCGTGCGGAGGCGGACGAACGCGAGCATGTCGCGGAAGTCGGAGCGCGGTGGCTCCCCGCCGCCGGAGCCGCCCTCGCCCTCCCCGCCGGACGCCGTCGGGACCTGGTGCGTCGAGGCGATCCGGACGATGCCGCTGTCCACGCGCCGGTACAGCTCGTCGAGCGGGTCCGGGGTGGCTGCCGCGCCCATCGCGTACAGCTTCTCGTCGACGGCCTGGAGCACGACGTCGGCAGCGACCGGCTTGCCGCCGGGGTCCACGGCGCGAACGCGGAGCGTGATGTCGTCGCCCGGGCGGTAGCTGTCGCGGTCTGCCGTGACGGTGACGTCGATCCGGCGCGTCGCCATGTCGATGTCCGCCCATGCGGCGGCCTTCGGTGCGTACGTGACCCCGGTGAACCGCACGCCGATCACGAAGATGCCCGGCGCGTCGGACGCGCCGAACGTGCGCTTGAACGTCGGGGAGTCGCTCGTCTGGACGCTCACCACGCCGCGTTGGGCCACGACGTACAGGTAGCGGTTCGGCGCGCTGGACGGCAGGATGCCGGCGGTCGTCCGCATCGTCCACGCGAAGGCTTCGCCGACGCCGTAGCCCTTCTCGCCGGCATAGCCGCCGCTTGGGGTCGAGAAGGTGACGGCATCGTCGGGGAAGTCCCGGAGCGGAGCTCCGGCCCTGGTCGTCCGCTGCACCACGCGGCCCGCCGGATCCGTCGTCGAGAGCTTGACCTCGTACTCGTGCGATGACGATGGGACGGCGATGTCGATCGCGAAGCGGCCGTCGGTTCCGGAGACGATCCCGGTCGTCGACACGACCTTGCGCTGGATGTCGTACTGGTAGATTGGCACGACGACCTTCTCGATGAAGTCATAGCGGGTGCCGATCTGCTTCTTGACCGGCGCGAGCTCGGTGACCACGACCGCGACCCTCCGCCCGGCGATCCCTTGACCTCCCGGATCGCCGCTCCAGGTCCCCGCAGCCAGTTGGCGCTCGACCGCCGCGAGGTCCACGGCTCGCAGCCGCGCGCTCGCCTTCAGGCGGCCGCTCGTGACGTCACCGGTCGCGTCGAGCTGCTCCGATGCCGGGAAGACGACGACAGACGTGTCGGCGGAGGCGTCGCCGAGCTCGGGACCGGTCGGCGACACGTAGAGGTAGAAGCCGTTGGCCGTCTCGTCGTCCTCGCTCACGGCGGCCCAGTCGATCGACGCAGCGCCGGCGCCGTCGGTCGGCCCGAAGCCCTGCTCGTTGGTGCCGAGCTGCAGCTGGATCCCGGGCACTGGCGTTCCATCGAAGAACGTCGCGGTCGCGGCGATCCGCACCTTGGTGCCCGCGATGACGGCGAGGTGGTCCGTGGAGAGCTGCAGCTGGTATTCGGGCTTGCGGACGACCGTGACATCGAGGTACCTGGATGCCACGACCCGGCCGTTGACGACTGCCACGACGACGTACGGACCGAGGGCGGCCTGATCGATCGATAGCCTGACGCTGAACACTCCGCGGGCGTCCGGCTGCACACGAGCCGACGCCTGGGCTGGAGCTTCCACAGGACTCGTGGACGCCTGCGAGACAACCCGCACGTCCACGTTCGCCGGGACGGCGTTTCCGGCCCGGGTGCGGAGGTAGCCCCAGATCGCGATCGTGTCCGTCGCCCGGTATTGCCAGCGGTCCGTGAACAGCAGCGACCAGTAGGTCTCGTCGCCGGAGCCCCAGTTCTCCCACCACTCCCCGCGATACAGCGAGTCGTCGGAGGCGGCATCGAAGGCCAGCAGGAGCGCATCGCTGCCCTTGCGCACGACCACGATGGGCGCCGCGACCGCGCTGCCCGCGATGGCCGCGGGGAGCAGCGCCGAGGGCGTCCGGGCATTGAGGACGCCATTGGCGGCCGACGTGCCGAAGGCCGTCTTGCCCGACAGCGCCGCGGTCGCGCCGGAGATCGGCTGATGCGCGACGACGTCGTTCACCCAGATGACCGTCCGGTCCGTCAGCACCGTGACCCAGGCAGATACGCGCGTGACCTGGAGGAATGCATACGCGGGTACGGAGCCTTCGACCTTGACGGCGTACCAGCCGCGCGCGAGCTTGGCCGGGAATCTGACAGCAGCGGACCGTGGCGTCTCGCTGTATTGGTCTGGAAGCGGCTCCAGCGTCGCCGTGAACGCGACGGCCAAGGGCAGGCCCGCAACCGGCAGGGTCGGGCCCGACTGCTCCGCCCAGCGCGGTGCAGCGAGGAACGCCCGCAGCGCGCCGACGGCCGCAGCTTCTGATTCGAACTTGTACACCTTGAGGTCCGCCGTCGTCGGCAGGGGCCTCGCCTCGCCGGTTGCATCCTCGAGGTTGCGGGCGACCAGTCCGATGATCGGCGCCTCGGACGGGCTGGTCTCGATGACGTCACGTCCAACGATCCATCGCAGCGCCTGGCCAGTGACCGCCGCGGTCTCGAAGCGGAACACGACGTCCTGCTCCAGCTTGAGGTCGGTCCCGGTTCGCGCGACGCCGGCCTTGATCGTGACCGTATAGACGGTGGCTGGATCGAGCTTCGATGGCACGAACGCCTGCGTCCGCCCGTGCCGCTCGAAGCGGCCGGTGACGGCGGGATCGATCGAGAAGAATGGCGCGATGTCTGCGGCGCCTTCCTGATCGAACGTGACCTCGATCCCGGTCGCGACCGGGACGTTGGTCGTCCGATCGGAGGGCAGCGTGCCGACGACCCGGAGCGGGCCGCGCACCCGGAAGGCCCATTGCCCGGCGAGCGCGCCATCGGCGTCGCGCAGGACGAACCGGTAGACGCCGCCCACCGTCAGCGGCGCCTTCGGTCTCAGGGTGGCATGCATGGCGTCCACACCGGCGGACACCTCGACGCCTGTGGCCGGCACGACCTCGAGGCGCTGCGCCAGGTCCGCTGCCGGGCGTGCGGTCAGGCTCTCCAGGACGAACCTGGTGTTCGGTCGGATTCCCGCATCGTCGGCGGCTTCGGGCTTGAGGTTCGCGATCGGAACGATCGGGAGGAGCGCGAGGGGCTGCCAGGCCTCGCTCGGCGGGGTCGGCGTGGCGCCCCCGGGAGGAGTCGTGGACGTCGCCGCGGCAATCGGGCTGGACGAAGGGGCAGGTCCCGGCCTGGTGCCGATCAGCAGTGAAGCCACGATCGCCACGACGGCGAACGCGGTGACGACCACGACCAGGCGCAGCTGGCGGGGGTTGGGACGCACTGGTCCTGCAAGCGGGTCCATGCCACATCCCACGCGATCACCGGTCTGGGCCGACCGGCTGTGCCATTGGGACGCGTGCTGCCGGGACATGTTGCGGTGGGGGCCGCAGTCCTCCGGCGCGCCTCCCTGATTCTATCGCGCGCGGTCCAGTGGGCCGAGGGTGGACACCCGCCCGAGGGCCCGGCCACACTGCCTCCGTGCCGCTCGAGGAATACCAGCGAAAGCGCAACTTCCGGAAGACGTCGGAGCCGGCCGGCGGCCCGGTCGCGGAAGCCACGTCGCGCGCCGGGCGCTTCGTGGTTCAGCGCCACCGCGCGACGCGGCTCCATTACGACTTCCGGCTGGAGATCGACGGGGTGCTGGTCTCGTGGGCCGTCCCGAAGGGCCCCACGCTCGACGCGAGCGCCCGCCGGATGGCCGTACACGTGGAGGACCATCCCATCGAGTACCTCGACTTCGAGGGCGTGATCCCGAAGGGCGAGTACGGCGGCGGTGACGTGATCGTCTGGGACTGGGGCACCTGGGCCGCGGAATCGGAGACGCCGGATGGCAGGCGCGGTGTCGATGACGGCGAGCTCAAGTTCACGCTCGCCGGCGAGAAGCTCCGTGGCCGATTCACGATCGTCCGCACATACGGTCGCGGCGCCCGTGGCCGCGAGCGGGTACGCGACGACGACGGCGGTGAGCAGTGGCTGCTCATTCACAAACGCGACGTCGCAGCCGTGCCGGGCTGGGACGCCGAGGATCACCCGCAGAGCGTCAAGACCGGCCGCACCAACGATGAGGTGAAGGCCGACCGCGACGCGATCTGGATCAGCCACGCACCCGCCGCGGTCGCGGAGATCGACCTCAGCGCGGCGAGGGAGGCGCAGCTCCCGACCTTCGTGGAGCCGATGGCCGCAACGCCCACGGACAGGGCGTTCCGCGACGACGACTGGCTGTTCGAGATCAAGTGGGACGGCTACCGGGTGGAGGCCATCGTGCGCGATGGCGTGGCGAAGACGTTCACGCGCAACGGCAACGACGCGGAGACGTACTTCCCGAAGCTGCTCACCAAGGCGACCTGGATCGACGCCCGCGAGGCGATCGTCGACGGCGAGGTGATCGCGGTGGGGGCGGATGGGCTGCCCGACTTCGGCCTCCTCCAGGAGGCGACCGGCGGTGGGTCGACGAGGTTCGTGTACCAGGCATTCGACCTGCTGCACCTCGACGGACGGTCCCTGCTGAGCGTGCCTCTCGAGAGCCGCAAGCAGCTGCTCCGCTCCGTCCTGCGCGCGGACGACCGACGTGTGCGCTTCGCGGACCACGTGATCGGCGAAGGCCTGGCGTTCTTCGAGGCTGCGAAGGGCAAGGGCCTGGAGGGCGTGATCGCGAAGCACCGGCGCTCCGTCTACGAACCGGGCAGGCGCTCGCGGTCGTGGCTCAAGATCAAGATCCGGCCGGAGCAGGAGCTCGTCGTCGGCGGCTGGACGCCGGGCGAGGGAGCCGCGAAGGACCTCGGCGCCGTCGTCGTCGGCGTCTACGCGCAGGAGGGCCGGAATCGCAAGCTCCGGTTCGCCGGGAAGGTCGGCTCCGGATTCACCGCGGCCACGCGCCGGCGGCTCCGCGAGCGGCTTGCGGCGCTCGAGACGGCCGAATCACCCTTCGACCCGCCGCCGCCGCGCGACTACAAGGGGCGATGGGGCGGCGAGCTCAGGAACGTGGTGTGGGTGAAGCCGGAGGTCGTGATCAGGGCGGAGCTCGGTGGCTGGAGCCGGGACGACATCGTCCGGCAGGCCGCGTTCAAGGGCTTCGACGAGGGCGGCAAGAAGCCCACCGACGTCGTGCGCGAGCGCCCCGTCGCAGCCGCGTCGACGGTGCGGGATGTCGAAGAGGATCATGGGCACATGGCCGCCGCGACCCGGTCGACGTCCTCGCGACCCACGCCCGCTGCGCGTGCGACGGTCGCTTCGGCCGCCGCCCCGGGCGCGCCGTCCGCCGATCCGTCACGTCCCTTCGCCTGGTCCGCCACCGCCGACGAGTTGTCTGCCCTGGAGGAGATGACGAAGGACGGCACCTGGTCGGTCGGCGGCTTCGAGCTGAAGCTGACGAACCTTGACAAGGTGCTGTTCAAGCCGAAGCCAGGTGACCCTGAGCCCGATGGCTCGAAGGCGAAGGGCGACCTGCCGTCGCCCGTGACGAAGCGGGAGCTGGTCCGCTATTTCACGCGGATCGCACCCGCCATGCTCACGCACCTCGAGGAGCGACCGCTGAACCTGCAGCGCTTCCCGAACGGCGCCGACGGTCCCAGCTTCTGGCAGAAGGACATTCCCGAGACCGCGCCCTCGTGGCTGCGCCGCTGGCGTGAGGTCGGCGCCGAGGCGCGTGACGCGAACGAGCACCTGATCGCCGATCGTGTCGCGTCACTCTCGTGGCTTGGCAACCAGGCGGCGTTCGAGGTGCACGCATGGACCTCACGGCTCGGCGACCCGATGACGCCGACGTTCGCGCTCATCGACATCGACCCGGGCACCGACACCACCTGGCAGGAGACCCTGACCCTGGCGCGCCTCTATCGCACGGCGCTCGGGCACCTGGCGGTCCGCGGCTACCCGAAGACGACCGGCAAGCGCGGCATCCAGGTCTGGATCCCGGTCGAGTCGAGATATACGTTCCGCGAGACGAGCGACTGGGTCGAGAAGCTCTCTCGTGCTGTCGGGGCGACGGTGCCCGATCTCGTGTCGTGGGAGTGGGCAAAGAGCCGACGGGGCGGCAGGGCGCGCCTGGACTACACCCAGAACACGTACATCAAGACCCTCGTAGCGCCATATGCGGTCCGACCCGCCGACGGCGCGCCCGTCTCCACGCCGATCACCTGGGACGAGCTTGACGACCCGGACCTGCGCAGCGACCGCTGGACGGTCCGCACCGTCGTCGAGCGAGTGGAACAGGTTGGCGACCTGTTCGCGCCCGCGCAGACCGACCTCCAGGTGCTCCCGCCGCTCTGAACCGTGCCGGCGGTCCCGTACCGGCGGGCCCTCCGACTCTGGCGATCAGTCCCGGGCGTACGTACCGTTCCGGGTCGGAGGCGAAGCATGACCATGACGCTCGCGCACCATCCGACGGCCACCAAACCGGCGCCGTTCCCCGTCGCCAGCGGCTACCCGCGGGCCCATCGCATCCGGATCGTGACGGTCCCGGACAGGAACTGCCTCGCCATCGATGGACTGTCGGCCCCAGGCGGGCGGGCGTTCCAGGCGGCGATGGCGGCGCTCTACAGCGCGGCGTACAGCCTCCACTTCCTGCTGCGCGATCGAGGGATCGAGGCGACGATCGGGCCGCCCGAGGCGCTCTGGGAGCGCACCGATGGCGCGCCGGCCTGGGTCGAGGGGGCCGTTGCCTTCGAGCCGAGGGCCTGGCGCTGGACGCTGTTCATCGGCGTGCCCGACGAGGCGACCGACGAGGACGTCGCCGCCGCGCTCGCCGTGGCTCGGCGGAAGCGCCCATCGCCGGCGCTCGCCAATCTCCATCCGATGATGCTGGGCGAGGGCCTGGTGGTGGAGGCGATGCACATCGGTCCCTACGACGCCGAGCCCGAGACCATCGCGAAGATGCACGAGCTCGCGATGGACGCGGGGCTGGCGCCCTGCGGCCCGCACCACGAGATCTACCTGGGCGATCCGCGCCGGACGGATCCGAGCCGGCTTCGAACGGTCCTTCGCCAGCCCGTCGGCTGAGATCAGCCAGCAGCTCAGACGAGCGGGACGACCTCCGCGAAGAACCGTTCGACGACGCGCGTGAGACCGGCCGCGTCGCGCGGGGGGAACGCCAGCGCGAGGTGGTCAACGCCGAGCGCCGCGAACGCGCGGATCTCGGCGGCCACCTCCGCTGGCGAGCCGTGCATCGTGTAGAAGGACTCCGCGGCGGCGTCCAGCTCCACTCGGGCGCGGCCGGATAACCGGGGCATCGGTCGCCCGGCCGACTCGGCAGCGCTCCGGATGACGGGAATGCGCGTTGCCAGCGTTGCCGGTGAGGTCGCCGATGCGTGGTAGGCGTCCGCCAGCCGGCCGACCCGGCGCAGCGCGCGCTCGTCGCGTCCGCCGAGCCAGATCGGGACATCGCCGCCCTGGGCGGGCAGGGGACCGAAGACGAAGTCGTCGAACTGGTGGAACCGGCCGTGGAAGGGCGCCGTGCTGCCCGACCAGAGGTGCCGGCAGAGGTTGACCGTCTCCTCCGTGTACGCGCCGCGGTCCGCGAACCGATCCGCCACGGCCACGTTCGCGAACTCCGCGGGACTCCAGCCCACGCCAAAGCCGGCGATGAGTCGCCCGCCGGAGAGCGCATCGATGGTCGCCAGCTCCTTCGCGATGACCACCGCGTTGCGCATCGGCGCGACGATCACGCTGGCCCCAAGGCGAATCTCGCTCGAGCGCCCCGCCGCCCAGGCGAGGGTCGTGACAGCTTCGTAGATCCGGCCATAGTCCTCTTTCGCGGAGTGATCGACGAGGATATGGTCCGTGGCCCAGACGTCGGTGAAGCCGTGGGTTTCGGCGAGCTGCAATGCCGCGACCATGCCCCCGAGGTTTGCGTCGTCGCCGAGCGACGGAAGCACCAGTCCGTAGTCCATGGCGGGCATCGTACGGCGATCCGCTTAACCTGCGGGCGATGAACCGAATCGCGGGATTCCAGGGCTGGCGCGCGCTGCGCCACCGGAACTACCGCCTCTTCTACAGCGGCCAGCTCGTCTCGCTCATCGGGACGTGGATGATGACCGTCGCCCAGGGCTGGCTCGTGCTCCAGCTGACCGGGGATCCGTTCGATCTCGGCGTTGTCGCCGCGGTGCAGTTCGCGCCGGTGCTCGTGCTGGGCCTGTTCGGCGGGCTGATCGCGGATTCGCTGCCCAAGCGCCGCACGCTCGTCGCGACGCAGGGCTTCGCGATGGTCCTCGGGCTGATCATGTCGGCCCTCGTCTTCTCGAACGCGGTGCAGGTCTGGCACGTGCTCGTCATCGCGTTCCTGCTGGGCTGCCGGAACGCCATCGACATGCCTACCCGGCAGGCGTTCGTCGTGGAGATGGTGGGGCGCGAGGACATCAGCAACGCCGTGGCGCTCAACTCGGCGATGTTCAACGGCGCCCGCGTGATCGGCCCGGCGGTGGCCGGCCTGACGATCGGAGTGTTCGGGGTTGGCCCGGCGTTCCTGCTCGATGCCCTGTCGTACCTCGCGGTGATCGTGGCGTTGCTGGCCATGCGCGAGCCCGACCTCCACGTGCGTCCGGGCATTGCCCGGCCGGAGTCCGTCGCCGCCGCCGTCGTCCACCTGCGGGAGGGTCTCAGCTACGTCCGGCGAACCAAGGTCGTCCTCATCGCGACCGCGGTGATCGGCCTGGTCTCCACGTTCGGCATGAACTTCACGGTGGTCATCCCGCCGCTGGTGAAGACGGTGCTGCACTCGGACGCGACCGGGTATGGGTTCCTGATGGCGGCCACCGGTGTCGGCTCCATCATCTCGGCGCTCACGATCGCGTTCTCCGGCCGGACGCAGCCCATCGTGATCGGGCTGGGCGCAGCGACGCTGGGCGCGGCCCTCGTGGTCATGAGCCTCTCGGGGTCGTTCGCCGTCGCCCTCGTGTCCATGTTCCTTGCCGGCGTCGGCGGCATCGGCATGGCGGCGACCGCGAACACCGTGATCCAGCTGAACGTGCCCGATCAGCTGCGCGGCCGCGTGCTGAGCGTCTATACGACCGTGTTCGCGGGCTCCACGCCGGTCGGCGGGCTCGTGTCCGGCGCCATCGCGTCCAGCTTCGGGGCGGCCATCGCCATCGGGCTGGGTGGGGCCGCGAGCCTGCTCACCGGCCTCGGCGCCATCACGTTGCTCCGCGGCCGCACGATGCGGCCCACGAAGCCGGTCACGCCCGTCGGAACGGCAGCGACAGCAGGCCGATGAGGGCTTCGCCGGTCGACTGACCCATCGCGAACGTCCCGTCGGCGCGCCGCTCGACGGTCAGCCGGACGTCATCGTCGCCCGGGTGGTTCGGGTCGTAGATCCAGATGGTGATACCGGTCGCCGACTCGTCGTAGCGGAACGCGACCACCTGATGCCCCAGCCTCACCGCAAGCGGGTTCCAGCTGGCGAGGCGCACGAGCCCCACCATCGGTGGCTCACCGTTGTCGACAGCGGCCTTGATCGCGGGCCAGGCATCGCGAACCGTCCCGCGATCGCGCCGCGCCTGGCTGCCTGCAACCGCGAGCCAGAACCGCAGCGGCACGACGAACAGGCGCCCGAACGAGTCGAACTGCCGGTCCACGATCTCCTTGAACAACCCCTCGCCGGGCGCCGGAGGCGCGATGTCCGCCGGCGCATCCTCGCCGCGCTGGAACCTGTCGCGGGCGGCGAAGGCCATCCCCCCGCACAGGCCGCGGGCCGTGTCGCCGATCGGGATGCTGAGCCGCCCGATCCCGAACCGGCGCGCTGGATTCGATGGCCACCGATTCGCGAATCGAAAGCCGAACCGAGACGGCAGGAACCCCGGCACCGCGTTGGACGGCATGGCGACGAGCGTAGCCCGACCTCCGGGTCCCGTCTGCCAGGACAGCCGCCCGCGTCCCGTTCGATGGGATCGTTCGCATTCAGCTCGTCGTTCGCACCGACTGGTTTCGGCGACGCGCGGTCGCGACGGTCGCTCGGGGCGACCCTGTCGACAGTGTTGTGTCGTCTGGCCGTCTGGGGGGGCCAGATCCGGTCGTGCCGGTCGCCCAGGCCGACCAGATGTCGATCTGATCGCCGATTCCAGTCGCCCTCACCGACGGGCTCGGGAAGAGGAGCGCTCCCGGCAACGACCACGGACCGGCCCCCGGTCCTGCTCACGCGTGGAACGACGCGACGCGACTACCCTGATCCGATGGCCGCCGACGCACCGACGCCGAAGCACACGAACCGCCTGGCTGGCGAGACCAGCCCGTACCTCCTCCAGCACGCGAACAACCCCGTCGACTGGTTCCCATGGGGCCCCGACGCGCTGACACGCGCGAAGCTGCTGGACCGGCCGATCTTCCTGTCCATCGGCTACGCGGCGTGCCACTGGTGCCACGTGATGGAGCGCGAGTCGTTCGAGGACGAGGCGACCGCGACGTACCTGAACGCGCGGTTCGTTGCGATCAAGGTGGACCGCGAGGAGCGGCCGGACCTGGACCAGATCTACATGAGTGCCGTGCAGACGCTGACCGGCGGTGGCGGCTGGCCGATGTCCGTCTTCCTGACGCCCGACGGCCGGCCGTTCTATGGCGGCACCTACTTCCCGCCGGTACCCGCGCACGGGCTGCCGAGCTTCCGGCAGCTGCTCGAGGGCATCGACCGGGCCTGGCGCGAGCAGCGCGCCGACCTCGAGCAGTCGGCGGCCCAGCTGGTGGGCCAGATCGCCTCGGCATCGCGGAACGCCGCCGGTGGCGCGGCGCCGACGCCGGCGCTGCTCGACACGGCCGTCGGGCTGATCGAGCGGGGCTTCGATGCGACGAACGGCGGCTGGGGCGGCGCGCCCAAGTTCCCGCAGCCGATGACGATCGAGTTCCTGCTCCGGCGGGCGGTGGCCCGCGACCCGCGAGCCCTTCCGATGGCTCGGCGGACCCTGGACCGGATGGCCGATGGGGGGCTGCGCGACCAGCTCGGCGGCGGGTTCCATCGGTACGCCACCGATGCGATCTGGCTCGTGCCCCACTTCGAGCAGATGCTCTACGACAACGCGCAGCTTGCCCGGGTGTACCTGCACGCCTGGGCGTTCACGGGCGACGAGCGCTATCGGGATGTCGCGACGGGCACGCTGACGTACATCCTCCGCGAGCTGACAACCGATGCTGGTGCGTTTGCGGCGAGCCAGGATGCGGACACGCAGGGCGTCGAGGGAGCGACGTTCACATGGACCGCGGAGGAGATCCGCGAGGGCCTTGGCGACGACGCCGCCATGTTCTCGACGGCGTACGGGGTCACCGAGCGCGGCAACTGGGAGGGCAGGGCGATCCTGTCCCGGGTCCGCCCCACCGCGGAGCTCGCCACGCTCTACAGCCTCTCGCCTGCGGAGGTGGACTCGCGCCTGGGCGCCGCTCGGGAGCGCCTCCTGCTCCAACGCCGCCGGCGCCCCCAGCCCGCCCGCGACGACAAGGCGCTCGCGGCATGGAACGGCCTCACGATCGGGGCGCTTGCGGACGCGGCTCGGCTGCTTCGAATTGCCGGCCTGGATGGGCTCGCCCGTCGCTACCTCGCCGCCGCGATCCGCGCGGCCGACGCGATCGTGGGAGGCCTGCTATCGCCCGACGGGCGACTCGGTCGATCATGGAAGGACGGCCGATCGACCGGGCAGGGCGTCCTGGAGGACTACGCGAATCTCGCCGAGGGCCTGCTCGCCCTGTACGAGGCGACGTTCGACGAGCGCTGGTTCACGACGGCACGCTCGCTCGCGGATGCGATCCTCGAACGGTTCACCGATCCCGACGGGGGCTTCTTCGACACTGCCTCGGACCACGAGCGCCTCATCACGCGGCCGAAGGACATCCAGGACAACGCGACGCCGTCGGGCGGCGCCGTGGCGACCATCGTCCTGCTCCGGCTGGCGGCGTTCACGGGCGAGGCTCGCTACCGAGCGGCTGCCGAGCGTGCGCTCGCCACGGTCACCGCCTACACGACCCGCTACCCGACCGCGTTCGCAATGTGGCTGCAGGCGGCTGACTTCACGGTCGCGCCCGTGGCCGAGATCGCGATCGTCGGCGACCCGAGTGACGAGGCCACGCGCGCCCTGCTCGTGATCGCCTCCGGCGGGTACGAGCCGAACCGCGTCGTCGCCCTCAAGCGCGACGTAGACGCGAGCTCCGCGATCCCGCTGCTCGAAGGACGCGTGCGGGTCGACGACCGGCCCACGGCATACATCTGCCGCGACTTCGCATGTCGCATGCCCGTCACCGACCCTGAGGCCCTGCGCGACCAGCTCGCCGAAGCGACCACCCTCGCCTAGGACGGGCGCGGCCGAGGCGGAATTCAGCCGCCGGGTGCGGCGCCGTCCTTCGGTTGCTCGTCGGTGGAGCGGAGCCTGGATGCCTCGATGCGGGCCTCGCGGACGCCGCGGCCGAACATCCTCCCGATCTCGGGGATCGTCTTGGGGCCCCGCATGATCACGACGATGATCAGGACCACGATCAGGACGAGAAGCAGGTCACTCACGCACCGGATGGTACGCCCCGCGGACGGGCTATCGTGCCGGACGTGGTCACCGACCTCCCGCTGCTGGTGTACGGGCCGCGCTCCACGGCGTACGACTTTGGGCCGGCGCACCCGCTGACCCCGCGCCGGTTCGGGACAGGCGTCTCGCTCCTGGAGGCGCTCGGGGCAGTGCCGAATCTCGCTCCCGAGCCCGCGACCGACGACGAGCTCGAATGGATCCACGAGGCTCGGTACGTCGAGGTGGTCAAAGCGTTCTCGCGCCAGCCGTTCGCCGACCACCGGGCCGGGATCGGGCCGGGCGACACGCCACCGTTCGCAGGCATGCACGAGGCCTCGGCGGCCGTCGCCGGCGGCTCGCTGCGGGCGATGGAGGCGATCCTGCGCGGCGAAGTCCTCCACGCGTTCCATCCCGGCGGGGGACTGCACCACGCGATGCCGGCGCGAGCATCGGGCTTCTGCATCTACGACGACCCGGCGCTCGCGATCGCCCGGGCTCGGCGGGATGGCCTGCGGGTGATGTACGTGGACCTCGACGTCCACCATGGCGACGGTGTCCAGGCGATCCATTGGGCCGACCCGGGCGTGCTCACCTTCTCGATCCACGAGTCAGGACGAACGCTGTTCCCCGGCACCGGGTTCGCGGACGAGGTCGGCGGGGCGGCGGCGCTCGGGACGAAGGTCAACCTGCCCCTCGACGCGGGCACGGGCGAGCGCGGCTGGCTCGCGACGCTGGAGCTGGTCCTCCCCGAGCTCGCCGACCAGTTCAGGCCGGAGGTGATCGTGTCGCAGCACGGCGCGGATGCCCACGCCTTCGATCCGCTGGCACATCTCCGGATCACGACGACCGCGATGGGCGCCGCCGCGCGCCTCATCGACAGGCTCGCGCACAGACACGCGGGTGGCCGCTGGCTGTCGACCGGCGGTGGCGGGTACGACGTGTACCGCGTCGTGCCGCGGACCTGGTCGCTGGTGTGGCTCGCGGCGGCGCACCGCGAAGTCCCGGCCTCGATCCCGGAAGCCTGGCGCGACCGATGGGCCGCCGGTGCCGAGCACTACGGCCAGGCGCCGATCCCAACGACCTTCGAGGACGAGCCGAATGCGGGCGTGCCGCGCAGCGTGCTCGACGACCGGCTCGACGACCGCGCGATCGCGTCTGCTGTGGCCGTCCTGGAGCAGGCGCTCGGCCTGCTGCCGAAGCAGTAAGGCACGCGGCGGAAAGCCGATCGCCCGGGCCGAAGCCCGGGCGATCGGTGGAGCGAGGGAGGCCGGTGTCGGTGCAGACCAACCTTCCTGCCGGACGATCGGCGCGTCAGCGGGTCCCTTCACCCGCAACGGGCTCCGGTTGCGCACAGCATCGCCCGGTGCGCAAGGCCCCCGAAGGGCCGGTTGGCACCATCGCGTCGGGACCTGCGGCCCACAGATGGCATCGAACATCTGATCGAAAGCGAGCGGGCGGAGTAGACTTTCGGACCCGTGAGCGCGACCAGTCGCCCCGCCGCGTCCCCCGCGAGCGATCCGCTCGCGCCGTTCTCGCCCGCCGTGCGGGCCTGGTTCGAATCCGCGTTCGAGGCGCCAACGCCTGCGCAGGTCGGCGGCTGGGCATCCATCTCGACCGGACGCAACACGCTGATCCACGCGCCCACTGGCAGCGGCAAGACCCTTGCCGCGTTCCTGTGGTGCCTGGACCGGTTGGCGCGGAACCCATCGCCGGTACCGTCGAAGGCCGCCCCGGGCAGCGTTCGCGTCCTGTACGTCTCGCCGCTGAAGGCGCTCACCTATGACGTGGAACGCAACCTGCGTGCCCCGCTCCACGGGATCGGTCTCGCGGCGCGGCGCCTGCGCCAGCCGGAGCCTCGGATCTCGATCGCCGGGCGAACCGGGGACACGCCGCAGGAGCAGCGCCGGGAGCTCGCCAAGCGGCCGCCGGACATCCTGGTCACGACGCCCGAGAGCCTGTACCTGCTGCTGACTAGCGCGGCACGCGAGACGCTGCGCGGCGTCGAGACCGTCATCGTCGACGAGGTCCACGCGATCGCGGGCACCAAGCGCGGGGCGCATCTGGCCCTCTCGCTGGAGCGACTGGAGCGTCTGCGTCCGTCTGACGCACCGCCGATGCAGCGCATCGGCCTGTCCGCGACGCAGCGCCCCCTGGAGACGATCGCACGGTTCCTCGGCGGGACGGGCCCCGGCCGCGAGGTGCGGATCGTCGATGCGGGCAGTCGCAAGGCGCTCCAGCTGGAGGTCATCGTCCCTGTCGAGGACATGTCCCGGCTCGGCGAGGTGCTCCCGCCGGACGAGCAGCCGGGTGGCGCCGTCGGTCGCGGCGACCTCCGGAACAGCATCTGGCCCGCCATCCACCCGCGCCTGCTGGAGCTCATCCGGGCGCATCGCAGCACGATCGTGTTCACCAACTCGCGCCGGCTCGCCGAGCGGCTGGCGCAGCGCCTGAACGAGCTGGCCGGCGAGGAGCTCGTGCGCGCGCACCACGGCTCCATTGCGCGCGAGCAGCGCCTCCAGATCGAGGAGGACCTGAAGGCAGGGCGCGTGCCGGCACTCGTCGCCACGTCGTCCCTGGAGCTGGGCATCGACATGGGCGCCGTGGATCTCGTGGTCCTCGTCGAATCGCCCACGAGCGTCGCCTCCGGACTCCAGCGCGTTGGCCGTGCCGGGCACCAGGTGGGTGAGCCGTCGAAGGGCGTGCTCTTCCCCAAGTTCCGGGGCGACCTGCTGGAGGCCGCGGTGGTCGTCAGGCGGATGCACGACGGCGCGATCGAGACGACGGTCATGCCGCGCAACCCGCTGGACGTGCTCGCGCAGCAGCTCGTCGCGATGGCGGTGATGGATCGCTGGACGGTCGCGGAGCTGCTGGAGACCGTTACTCGTGCGGCACCGTTCGAGACCCTCTCGCGCGAGGCCCTGGAAGCCGTGCTCGGCATGCTCGCGGGCGCGTATCCGTCGGACGAGTTCGCGGAGCTGAAGGCGCGGGTCGTCTGGGACCGCGTCACGGACGTCGTCGAGGGCCGGCGCGACGCGCGGGTCGTCGCGGTGACCAGCGGCGGCACGATCCCGGATCGCGGCCTCTTCGGCGTCTTCCTCGCCGGGGAGACTGGCACGCCGGGGCGCCGCGTCGGCGAGCTCGACGAGGAGATGGTCTACGAGCTGCGAGCCGGGATGCACGGCGACGTGGTGGTCCTCGGCGCCAGCAGCTGGCGCGTGCTGGACATCACGCCGGACCGCGTGATCGTGGAGCCGGCACCGGGCGTGCCGGGCAAGCTGCCCTTCTGGAAGGGCGACTCGGTGGGGCGGCCGGTGGAGCTGGGCCGGGCGATCGGTGCGTTCCTCCGCGAGGCGGAGCCCGAGCTGGCGCGCGGCGAGCGTGGCCACCGCTCGCTCACGAAGCGCCTCCGAAGCGAGCACGATCTCGATGAGCTCGCTGCCAACAACCTAGTCGCCTACCTGGACGAGGAGCGCGAGGTCGCCGGCGCGCTGCCGACCGACAGGCGCCTCGTCGTCGAGCGGTTCCGCGATGAGCTGGGCGACTGGCGGCTCGTGATCCTCAGCCCGTTCGGCGGGCGCGTCCACGCGCCGCTGACCCTCGCCATCGAGGCGCGGTTGCGCGAGCGGCTGGGCATCGAGGCGCAGACGATCTGGTCCGACGACGGCATCGCCGTTCGACTGCCCGAGGGCGAGGGCGACGGCGATTCACGGCGCCTCGCCGAGATCGAGGCGCTCCTGTTCCCTGCGCCTGACGAGATCGAGGACCTGGTGGTCGAGGCGGTCGGCGGATCGGCGCTGTTCGCGTCGCGCTTCCGCGAGAACGCGGGAAGGGCGCTCCTGCTCCCGCGCCGGCGCCCGGGCGCGCGCACGCCGCTCTGGCAGCAGCGCCAGCGAGCCGCGGACCTCCTCCAGGTCGCGTCGCGCTACGGCAGCTTTCCGATCCTCGTCGAGACGTACCGGGAATGCCTGTCCGACGTGTTCGACCTCGATGCCCTGCGCGAGGTCCTCGGCGGGATCGAGCGGCGGGAGATCGCGATCCATGGCGTCGAGACCGTGAAGGCGTCGCCGTTCGCGTCGTCCCTCCTGTTCGACTACGTGGCCGCGTACATGTACGAGGGCGATGCCCCGCTGGCAGAGCGGCGCGCGGGCGCGCTGGCGCTCGACCGCGACCTGCTCCGCGAGCTGCTGGGCCAGGAGGAGCTCCGCGAGCTCCTGGATCCGGAGGCGCTGGCGGACCTGGAGCTGACGCTGCAGTCGCTCAGCGACGATCGCCGGGCGGACACCCTGGAGCACCTGCACGACCTGCTCCGGCGGGTGGGCGATCTCACCACCGCGGAGGCGGCGGCCCGGGTCGAGGGCGGGGTCGCCGCTGCCGAGCCGTGGCTTGGAGAGCTCGAAGCCACTCGGCGTGCGGTCTCGATGCGCATCGGGGGCGACGATCGCTGGGTCGCCATCGAGGATGCGGGCAGGTACCGGGACGGCGTGGGCGCCTCACCGCCACGCGGCGTGCCGGAGGCGTTCCTCGTGCGCGTGACCGGAGCGCTGGATTCCCTGCTGGCCCGGTGGGCACGCAGCCACGGCCCGTTCCTGGCCACGGATCCCGCCTCGCGCTGGGGGCTGCCGCTCGGGGTCGTCGAGGACGCGCTGGCGCGGCTCGCTGCGGCCGGCACGATCCTCCGCGGCGAGTTCCGGCCGTCGGGCACGGAGCGCGAGTGGTGCGACCCGGAGGTCCTGCGCATGCTCCGGCGCCGGTCGCTCGCGCGGCTCCGCCGCGAGGTGGAGCCGGTGGACCCGGAGACGCTCGGGCGGTTCCTCCCGGCGTGGCAGGGTGTCGCGCCGGTTGGTGCCAACCCGGCGCCGCTGCGCGGCAGCGCGGCCCTGGAGCGCCTCGCGGAGGTCGTGGACCAGCTCTCGGGCGTGCCGATTCCCGCTTCCGTGCTGGAGCGCGACGTCCTGCCGGCGCGCATCCCGGGCTACCAGCCGCGCCTGCTGGACGAGCTTGGCGCCCTGGGCGAGGTCGCGTGGGTGGGCCACGGCAGCCTGGGCCGCGACGACGGCCGCGTGGTCCTCCACCGGCCTGGTCGCGAGCTGCTGCTCCCCGGCCAGGTCACCGATGCCGGGCCACGGCCGGACTCGCCGCTCCACGAGGCGATCCGGGAGCACCTCCGGACCCGCGGTGCCTCATTCTTCCGGGCCGTCCAGGCGGCCGCCGGACGCTCCGGCAGCGCGGAGCGCGAGGTCCTCGACGCCCTCTGGGACCTCGTCTGGGCGGGCGAGGTCACGAACGACACGTTCGCGCCCCTGCGGGCGCTGCGCTGGAAGCGTCCGGCACGCTCGACCGCGCCGCGCGCGCCGCGACCGGGGCGGCTCACGTCGCTCGGGCCGCCGGAGGCGGCGGGCCGCTGGTCGCTGGTCGGGAGCGGGATCTGGGAGGCATCCGCCCCGCCCGCGAGCCCCACCGAGCGGCTCCACCAGCTGGCGCTCGCCCTGCTGGACCGCCATGGCGTGCTCGTCCGCGAGGCGGTCATGGCCGAGGGACTCGAGGGCGGCTTCTCCGCCATCTACCCGATGCTTCGCGCCCTCGAGGAGGCCGGCCGAATCCGGCGGGGCTACTTCGTCGCCGGCCTGGGCGCCGCACAATTCGCCCTCGCGGGCGCCCTGGACCGCCTGCGCACCGTCCGCGAGCAGACCTCGGCGACCGGCGACGCGCCGGACGTCCACCTGCTCGCGGCCGCGGACCCTGCGAACCCGTACGGCGCCGCCGTCCCCTGGCCGCGCCGCGGCGAGGGGGACCGGCGCCCGTTCCAGCGCGCGGCTGGCGCCTCGGTCGTCCTGGTCGATGGCCTGGCCGCCCTCTACCTGGACCGCGGCGGGAGCTCGCTCCAGACACTGCCGGCCTTCGATGACGCTGCCGTCGCGACGGCAGCCCTGGGTGCGCTCAAGGGTCTCCTGGCAGACGGAAGCCGCCGCGAGCTGGTCGTCAGCCGCGTCGATGGCGAACCCGTGGGACGATCTCCCTGGTATCAAGCCCTGCTCAATGCGGGCTTCATCCAGGGCTATCGCGGGGTCGTCATGCGGAAAGAGCGCGTCTCGGCGATGATCGCCTGATGCCGGAAGGGGACACGCTCGCAAGAATCGCCGTCGCGCTGCGGCCATACCTGGCCGGGCGCGTCGTCACGGGGGCTCGCGCGCGCCTGCCGGGACCGCAGGTTTCGCGCATCGTCGGCCAGAAGATCGACGCGGTGGACGCCGCAGGGAAAAACCTGCTGATCAAGTTCGACGGCGGGCTGGAGTTGCGGACGCACCTGGGCCTGCACGGATCCTGGCATCGCTACCGCCCGGGCGAGACGTGGCGCCGGCCGCCATCCCGGGCTGCGCTCGTCATCGAGGTGCCCGGGGCAATCGCCGTCTGCTTCGATGCCCCGGTCGTGGAGCTGTTCGAGCGGCGGGCGGAGGTCGTCCACCCCACGATCTCGATGCTCGGCCCCGACCTCGTCGCCCCCGAGTTCGACATGGCGGAGGCAGTCCGCCGCCTCCGCGATCCGTCGCGAGCAGACACTTCGATCGGCGAGGCCGTCATGGACCAGCGCGCGCTCGCGGGCATCGGCAACGTGTTCAAGAGCGAGGTCCTGTTCATGGAACGGGTGGACCCGTTCGCGACCGTGGGGACCCTGGACGAGGCAACGGTCGAGCGGATCGTCTCGACCGCCCGCGAGCTGCTGAAGGACAATGCGCGCCCGGAGGCCGCGGCTGGCCGGACGACCACGATCGACCTCAAGACCGGCGCGCGGCTCGCGCCGTCGCGCCTGTGGGTCTACGACCGCGCCGGCCGTCCCTGCCACCGCTGCGGCACGCTGATCCTCGCCGGCCCGCAGGGCTCGGAGCTGCCGCGGACCACCTACTGGTG
Organism: Chloroflexota bacterium; assembly: GCA_016191395.1. Classification (GTDB taxonomy): domain Bacteria; phylum Chloroflexota; class Limnocylindria; order Limnocylindrales; family CSP1-4; genus UBA5189. The sequence goes on along the minus strand of JACPOS010000002.1, from coordinate 37,142 downwards.
CCCCAGCTGCCAGGCGCCCGCCGGCGCGCCGGCCGCGAAGGGCAAGGCCAAGGCCGCCGCGAAGCGCTAGCCATGTGCGAGCAGTACGTCGCCATCGCGGCGACGCCGTTCCGGCTCGATGCGCTGTGGCCGTTCACGGAGCGCCTGGAGAAGTTCGGGATCGCGGGGTTCGGCTGGGGCGCAACGTGGCTCGCCGCGGACGGCACGCTGCAGTCGTACCGCGACCTCGGCACATTCCGCGACGACCCGCGGCGCGCGGAGATCGGCGGGATAACGACGCGCGCCCTGCTGATGCACCTGAGACGCCCATCGAAGTTCTCGACCATCGGGTACCCGGACACGCAGCCGTTCGACGACCCGGCCGGCCGCTACGCGTTCAGCCACAACGGCGACCTGGAGCACCATAAGGTCTTCCGCAGCCGATATCGCGAGGCGGGCCGGCTCCTCGGCAAGGCGGACACGGAGGTGGGCGCCCGCTGGCTGGAGGACCACTGGACTGAGGCGGCCTCGGTTCCAGGTGCGTTGAACACGCTCCACGACACCTTCGGCGGGCACGCGAACCTCGCCGTCCTCACCCGGGACGGCCAGGGCCACCACTACGCCGGCAACGACGAGAACCCCGTGTTCACCTTCGACATCGGCGAGATCCGCCTCGCCTGCACGGGGATGTACTCGCTGGATCGCTCGGTCTTCAAGTACGTGGTCCCCGAGGCGACCAACCGCAGGCTCGTCCCCTTCGAGCAGACGGCGTCCATCTAGCCGGCTGTGGGCGCGGCCGGCAACGGGCCGAGGCAGCCTGCTCGTCACAACCCGTTGACTTCGGCGTCCTCCAGCCGCACGGTGCACGTCGCATCGGGGGATGAGGGAGGACGAGCTTGGCGCTCGACGGCATCGCGACCGCCCCGATGGTTCCGGGCGTCCCGGATGACGACGGAGGCGCCCGCCCGACGGAGCGGCTCCCGCTCCGCCAGCTGTTCCAGCTGTCGATCTACTGGCTGGGCATCAACACGATCATGGGCGGCCTCGGCGTCGTCGTGCAGAAGCGCATCCCCGCGCTCGTTGCAGCCCCGTGGGACGGCCCCGCGATCGCGCTCCAGAGCATCGTCACGATGCTCATGGCCGCGGCGATCCAGCCGACCATCGGGATGCTGAGCGACTACACCGTCAGTCGCTGGGGCCGGCGCAAGCCATATATCGCCATCGGCGCGACCCTCGACGTCCTGTTCCTGATCGGCATCGGGCTGTCGAACTCGTACGTCACCCTGGTGACGTTCCTCGTCCTGGTCCAGTTCAGCTCGAACTTCGCCCAAGGGCCGTTCCAGGGCTTCGTGCCCGACCTCGTGCCGCAGAAGCAGGTCGCGTTCGCGAGCGCGCTCGTGGGGATCATGCAGACCGCCGGCTTCGTGCTCGGGACGATCGTCATCACCTACGGCGTGACGACGCAGGACTACCTCATCCCGCTGGTGTTCCTTGGGCTCATCGAGCTCGCGACCGCCGTCGGCACGATCCTGTGGGTGCAGGAGGGTCGGCGGGCGCGCGACCGGAAGGGTCGCTCGTGGCGCACGATCGCCCGCTCCGCCTGGGGTACGGACATCCTCGCGGAGAGGAGCTTCCTCAACCTCGTGCTCTCGCGGCTGATGTTCCTCGCGGGCGTCAACATGCTGCTTGGCTTCTACATCCTGTTCATGGAGCGGTCCCTGCTCATCGGCACGGACCAGCAGGGCTTCTGGATCCCGGTGACCTCGGGAACGGTCGCTCTGCTGACGCTCATCGCGACGATCCCGTCGGCCCGGCTTTCGGATCGGGTCGGGCGGAAGCCCGTGATCTACGCCGCCTGCGCGATCGGCGCGATCGGGATGGCCGTGACCGCGGTGGCGCCCTCGATCGAGGTCTTCGTCCTCGGCGTCATCGCCATCGGCGTGGCATCCGGCACCTTCCTGGCGGTGGACTGGGCACTCATGACCGACATCATCCCGAAGGCCTCCTCGGGGCGGTACATGGGGATCAGCAACATCGCCGTGGTTGCCGGCGGACCGTTCGCCTCGGTCATCGGCGGGACGCTGCTGTTCTTCTTCGGCGGTGCGGTGCGGTCCGGTGACGGACCCAGGGCTGCGTTCGCGGCTGCGATCGGGCTGTTCGTCCTCGCCGCGTTCTTCCTGCGGCGCGTCGACGCCACGCCGCACCATGGCCGCCTGCACGACGAGATCGCGCTCCCGGCTGCCTGAGGCCCATCCGCGGCCCCCGTACGATCGAGGGCATCCGCGGAGGCCCGCCGTTCGGTATCCTCTCGCGCAACGTGCCACCCAGACGCAGCGGTCGCGTCGCGACCGACGGAACGGTCATGGTCATCGGCGGGGCCGAGGACAAGATCCGCGACCGCGTCATCCTGAACCGCTTCTGCTCGCTCGCGAGTGGCGCGGACGGGGTCGTCGTCGTGATCTCCACCGCGTCCTCGCTGGGGTTCGAGGCAGGCGAGCGGTACCGCGAGATCTTCACGGGCCTGGGCATCGGGACGGTCCGGCCGCTGCACGCGATGTCGCGCGCGCAGGCCAACGACCCCTCGTACGTCGGCCAGCTGGATGACGCGACCGGGATCTTCCTCACCGGCGGCAACCAGCTGCGCCTGTCATCCACGGTGGGTGGGACGCTCCTCGCGGACGCGGTGATGGACCGCTTCCGGGCCGGCGCCGTGGTGGCCGGCACGTCTGCCGGCGCGTCTGCGATGTCCAGCCACATGATCGCCTTCGGGGCCTCGGGCGGGACGCCCAAGCACCGGATGGCGGCGCTCGCCGCGGGACTGGGTGTGCTGCCGAGTGTCATCGTCGACCAGCACTTCCAGCAGCGGAACCGCTACGGCAGGCTGCTCTCCGTGATCGCCCAGAACCCGAGCCTCCTGGGACTCGGCGTCGATGAGGACACGGCCGGGGTGGTCGGGCCGGACGGCGTCATGGAGGTCATCGGCCGCGGCAGCGTCACGATCATCGACGGCGCAAGCGCCGAGACGGATGCCTGGGAGGTCCACGGCCACCGCCCCGTGATGATCAGCGGCGTCGTCCTCCACGCGCTCCCGTCGGGCTACATGTTCGACCTGCGCCACCGCCGCCGCATCGCGACCTCGCCGCTCAAGGCGCTGCCCGGCGGCATCGTGGAGCCGATCGCCTCGAGCTGACGCCCGACCGGGCGTGAGCCGCCGGGCGCGACCGATCGGGTAGGCTGCGCGGAGCGCCGGTCGAGCGCTCGAAGGCACGAGCGGGCAGGGGAGAGCAGGTTGGCGAAGGTCGCTGCGACGTCCAAGGCGTCGCCCGACACGAAGACGACGACGGCCAAGGCAGCGAAGGCGGTCGCCGCCCGCGCCTCGAAACGGAACGGCGCCGGCGCGCGCACGGCCAAGGGCGCGGCGGGACCACTCCCGACCCTGAGGATCCTCGACACGCGCGTCCTGCGCGGCGCCAACTACTGGTCGCGGCAGCCGGTCGTGAAGATGCTCGTGGACCTCGGTGTGCTCGAGCAGTTCCCGACGACGAAGATCCCGGGGTTCGTCGACGGGCTGCTGGCGTGGATGCCATCGCTCGAGGACCACGCCTGCTCCCTGAACCGCCGCGGCGGCTTCGTGACACGGCTGAAGGACGGGACGTGGGTGGGGCACGTCGCCGAACACATCGCGCTGGAGCTGCAGAACCTTGCCGGCACGCCCGTACGGCACGGCAAGACGCGGGGCGCCGGCGCGGCGGGCCAGTACAACGTCATCTACGAGTACGGCGAGGAGGCCGTCGGGCTGGAGGCCGGCGTCCTCGCGGTTCGGCTGGTGAACCACCTTGTCGCCCCCTCGGATCCCGAGCAGGCCCTGGACTACATCGAGGAGCTGGAGCGGCTGATCCGGCTCGCCGAGCGCCATGCCTACGGCCCGTCCACCCAGGCGATCCTCGACGAGGCGGCCTCTCGCGACATCCCGTCCCTGCGCCTGGACCGCCACTCCCTCGTCCAGCTGGGCCACGGCGTCCACCAGCAGCGGATCCGGGCCACGATGACCTCGCAGACCTCGGGGATCGCCGTCGACATCGCCAGCGACAAGAACCTCACCAACCGCCTCCTCGACTCGGCCGGCCTGCCGGTGCCCAAGTCGGAGGTCGTCACGACCGCTGATGCCACCCTGGCGGCGGCCAAGCGCGTCGGGCTGCCGTGCGTCGTCAAGCCGCTCGACGGCAACCACGGGCGCGGCGTCAACCTGAACCTCCGGACCGAGGACGAGATCCGCGCCGCGTTCGAGGCGGCACGTCGAGAGAGCCGCAGTGGCGACCTCGTGGTCGAGACGTTCGTGACCGGCAACGACTACCGCTGCCTGGTCATCGGCGGGAAGGTCGCGGCGATCGCGGAGCGCGTGCCCGCATCCGTGGTCGGCGATGGGCGCAAGACGGTCCGCGAGCTCGTGGACCAGACGAACGCGGACCCGCGCCGCGGCATCGGGCACGAGAAGGTGCTCACCCGGATCAAGGTCGATGACGCCGCCGCCGCCCTCGTCCGGGTTCAGGGCTTCGACCTGGATACCGTGCCGCCCAAGGGCGAGCGGGTCAAGCTCGCGCTGACCGGCAACATGTCCACCGGCGGCACGTCGATCGATCGGACGCTGGAGGCCCACCCCGACAACGTCGAGATCGCCGAGATGGCCGCCCGCGTCGTTGGCCTGGACGTCGCCGGCATCGACTTCATCTGCCCGGACATCACCGTGCCCGTCCGCGAGACCGGCGGCGCGATCGTGGAGGTCAACGCGGCGCCCGGCTTCCGGATGCACACGCACCCGACCGAGGGCGAGCCGCAGTACGTCGCCAAGCCGGTCATCGACCTGCTCTTCCCGCCGGGCGCGCCCGCCAGGATCCCGATCATCGCGGTCACCGGCACGAACGGGAAGACCACGACCGTCCGGATGATCGCCCACGTCCTGAAGCTGATGGGCCGGCGCGTGGGCATGACCTCCACCGACGGCATCGTCGTGGATGGGCGGACGATCCGGCGCGGCGACATGTCCGGGCCCAAGTCGGCGCGGATGATCCTCCAGAACCCCACCGTGGACACGGGCGTGTTCGAGGTGGCGCGGGGCGGGATCCTGCGCGAGGGCCTCGGCTTCGACCGCGCGGACGTTGCCGTGGTCACCAACGTGACCGCGGATCACCTGGGCCTGGGCGGCATCGACACGCTGCGCCAGCTCTCGGACGTGAAGGGGGTGCTCGTCCAGGCCGTGCCGCGCACCGGCACCGCCGTCCTGAACGCCGACGACCCGTACGTCGCACGCCTGTCGTCCGAGTGCCGCGGCACGGTGATCCTGTTCTCGATGGAGACCGAGAAGGGCCAGCCCGGCTTCGACCGCGTGGATGGCTACTGCGGGCGCGGGGGCGCCGCGTTCGTCATCCGGCACACGCCCGATGGCGACCAGATCGTCCTGCGCCACGGTCCGCGGACGATGCCCGTGCTGTACACGCACCTGGTGCCGGCGACGTTCGGGGGCCGCGCACGGATGAACGTGGCCAACGCGCTCGCGGCGTCCGCGGCCGCGTGGGCCGCCGGCGCGCACCTGCATGACATCCGGCAGGGCCTGCGCACGTTCACGACGAGCTTCTTCCAGGCCCCGGGCCGGCTCAACTACCTGGAGGTCGGCGGGGTTCGGGTCGTCATCGACTACTGCCACAACGTCGACGGCATGCGCAATCTTGCGGACTTCGCGCGCCGCATGAACGGCGACGGCGACGGCTCCACCGGCCGCACGGGCCGCGCGCTCGGGGTCATCGGCATGCCCGGCGACCGCCGGGACGAGGACATGCGCGACTACGGGGCCTACGCGGCCGGCGCGTTCGACGAGATCATCATCCGCGAGGACCGCAACCTCCGCGGCCGCGAGCCCGGGGTGTCCGCGAACCTCGTCGCGGACGGCGTCCGGCGGGCGCGCGAGGAAGGCACGGGCCGGACCGTGCGCGTCGACAAGATCCTGGACGAGCTGGCGGCGGTGAAGAACGCATTGCGACGCGCCAATCCCGGCGACCTGGTCGTGATGTGCGTGGACGACTCCATCGCGGTCTATCGCGAGGCCATGGCCAGTGCCGGCCAGCGCGAGGGCCAGACCGCCTTCGCCGACCCCGGCGAGCTCGAGGCGCCCGAAGGCTGACGCCAGGCGCTACCCGGCCACCAGCCGGGCAAGCTCCGCGGGGGCATCGATCGGGCGCAAGCTGCGCTCGGCCAGCAGCTGGAAGATCTCCTCGCGCTGCTCGTGGCAGAGCAGGACGATGACCTCTACGCCGCGGGTTTCGGACGTCCGATCCAGCTCTGCGGCCATCGCCTCCACCTCTGAGCCGTACAGGGGCAGCTCGTCGTGCCAGCCGCCCTCCCTGGCGCCGGCACTGATCTCGCCGATCACGGACTCGCGGCTCCGACCGCGGAGGTAGTGGAGCATCTCCTTCAGCACGAGCCGGTCAACGCGGCCCGCGATGATCCGCCCGACGCCGCGAAGCGTGTCGTCCGGCCGGTCACCGGCGAGGCCAACGATCGCGGTAATCGGGGCAGGCTGCTGTCTGCCGGCGGTGCGGGCCATCGACTCCGCGACGTCCAGCAGGACGGCGACGCCCGCCTCGTTGTGGGCGAAGTCCACGATCACGATCCTGTTGGCGTCGCGGAACACGTTCAGCCGGCCGCGCGATGCGTCGGTGGTCGGGACGAACGATCGGAGCCCGCGCCGAAGGGCGTCCAGCGAGACGCCCATCGCCCGGGACGCGCCTGCCGCCGCAAGGGCATTCGCGACGTTGTGCCGCGCCACGCCACCGAGCGCGATCGGTACGGATGCGAGCGCCGTGATGTCCCGCCATCGATCGCCCTCGGCCTCGCCGATGCCACCGTCTCGAACCAGGTACGCGCGGCCACCGGCGCGCAGGTGGCGGCGGATGAGCGGTGACCGATCACCCTCGAGGCTGAAGTAGGCGACTCTGGCCCGCACCCGGTGAGCGATGTCCGCCACGTACCGGTCGTCGGCGTTGAGGACCACCCAGCCGTCGGGCTTCGTGATCCGCGCGACGGTGGCCTTGACCTCCGCCAGCTCCGGGAGCGTGTGGATGCCCTGGAGGTCCATGTGGTCCGAGGAGACGTTGGTGATGACGCTCGCCTCGTTGGACTCGTAGCCCATGCCGCGCAGGAGGATTCCGCCTCGGGCGGTCTCCAGCACGGCCACGTCCAGGTCATCGCGGCCGAGGATGGCGTGTGCGCCTCCGGGCCCGGTCCAGTCGCCCGGCTCCACCATCTCGGCGCCCACCACGATCCCGTCGGACGTCGTCGCGCCGACGCGCATGCCTGCCTGGCGAAGGATGTGGGCGATCAGCCGGGTCGTGGTGGTCTTGCCGTTCGTGCCGGTGATCGACACGACGGGCAGGTGGCGGTCCGCGTCGCGGATCCAGCTCGGGGCCGGGCCGGTCGCGCCCTCGATGCGCGCGCCAAGGTTCTCGACGAGGCGCTGCTGGCGCGGGGTGAGCCGTTCCTTCGAGCCCGGCCGGACGTCCTTCTCGATCAGCGTCAACGCGGCCTCGGCGATCGCTCGGGCGCGGTCCTCCAGCGCCCAGGGCCAGGCGAGGATCCAGTAGCCGGGATCGGATGACTGGTGGACCGTCACGGCGCCGGTCGCGCCGTCCGGATGCTCGCGCCGGAGCCTGCGAATCCAGTCGGCGAGCGCCGCGATGCGCACGTGCCGGGCGGATCGCGGCACGTTCGCGCCGAGTCGCACGAGGTTGTACGGCGCGGGATCCCGCTGCCCGAACCAGGTCCGCCGCCGCCCGATCGCGACCTCGAGCTTCAGCACCGGCTCCAGCCGGTACACGTTCGGTCCATCCAGCGGTCGAATCTCGATCAGGCGCACGGTCCGGCGAGGATAGCAACGGGCAACGGGCATACTTCGACCGTGACCACCTTGACTGCCCCTGGCAACGACATCACCGACGCTGAGCTCCACACCCTCCGTGCCACCGTCGAGGAGGGGCTCCCGGCCTTCCTCGCCGACCTCGAGCACATGTGCAACATCGACTGCGGCAGCTACACGCCGGCCGGGGTGAACCAGATCGGCGACCTGGTGGCGGCCGAGCTGGCGTCGATGGGTGCGACGGTCGAGCGCCGGCCCGACCCGAGGGGCCGGTACGGCGACACGGTGATCGGAACGTTCGAGGGCGCGCGTGGATCGGGTCCGCGGGTCCTGCTCATCGGCCACATGGACACGGTGTTCTCCGAGGGGACGGTGGCGAAGCGGCCGTTCCGGATCGACGGCTCGATCGCCCATGGCGCAGGTGTCAGCGACATGAAGGCCGGCCTCCTCGCCGGGCTGCGGGCCATCGCGGCTGTCCGGGCGCTGGGCGTCGGCAGCGGACCGAGCAGGCTGCCGTTCGAGCAGTTGACGTTCGTCGCGAACCCGGACGAGGAGATCGGCTCGCCGTCGTCCACGCCGCACATCAAGGAGATCGCGGCCACCGCGGACGCCACGTTCGTGCTCGAGTGCGCGCGGGCAAACGGTGACTTCGTGTCCGCGCGCAAGGGCATGGCCGACATCCGGCTGACGATCAATGGCCGCGCCGCGCACGCAGGCGTGGAGCCGGAGAAGGGCCGCAGTGCGATCCTCGCCGGCGCCGAGATCGTCAAGGGCATCCACGAGCTCAACGGCCGCTGGCCTGCCGTTACCACGAACGTGGGCGTGTTCAAGGCCGGGACCCGCCCGAACATCGTGTGCGACCAGGCGGAGCTCCAGATCGACGTGCGCGCGATGGCCGCTGGGCCGCTCGATTCGGCGATCGGCGCCATCCGGGATCTCGCCGCGGCACCGGGCGTGCCGGACGTCTCGGTCGACGTCGAGATGATGCACACGTGGGCGCCGATGGAGAAGCTGGAGCGATCGGGCCGGCTCGCGGATCACGTCATCGCGCTGGCCGCGCGCCTCGGCTTCGAGACCAAGGACGTGTCGACGGGCGGCGCGTCGGACGCGAACACCACCTCGGGCATGGGCGTCCCATCGATCGACGGGCTGGGGCCGGTCGGAGGGCTGGACCACTCACCGGACGAGTTCCTCGAGGTGGACTCGATCGTGCCCCGGACGGCACTCCTCGCTGCGCTGCTGCTGGAGGTGTCGCGCGACCCCGAGGTCGCGAGCTGGCGGGCCACTCCAGCCGCGTCGTGAGCGCCGCGTCGTGAGCGCCGCGTTGTGAGCGCCGCGTTGTGAGCGCCGCGTCGTGAGCGCTGGCGGGGCGCGGCAGCGAGTCTCCAGCGGCGGGCCATGGGAGGCTCGCTTCGGCTACAGCCGCGCGATCGTCGCCGGCGACATGTGCCACGTCTCCGGGACGACAGACGCCGGCCCCGATGGCCGCTCGCTCCACCCAGGTGACCCGGCGGCGCAGGCGCGGGCGGTGCTCCAGATCATCGAGCGGGCCCTGGTGGAGGCCGGGTTCGACATCGCCGACGTCGTCCGGACGCGCATGTACGTGACGGAGGTCGGCAACATCGCGCCCGTCGCGGAGGTCCATGGCGAGGTCTTCCGCGACGTTCGGCCGGCCTCTGTGGCGCTCGTGGTCAAGGCGCTCATCGAGCCGAGCCTGCTGGTCGAGATCGAGGCGGACGCGCGGCGGGGCTAGGGGAGCGTCGCGAACCCCGTCGCCCGCAGGATCGAGATGACCGCCGCCGCCAGGACGAGCCCGATCAAGAGGCTCCGGCGCAGCGCGACGACCGCGATGCACAGGCTCACCGCGAGCCACTCCGCGCCGATGTGGAACTGCGGCTGGCGGGTGCTGGCATCGATGATGACCATCGTGTCGACCGCTGCCAGGGCGGCGAGGACGGCCGGTCCCACGAGGCGGAGGTACAGCCGGACCCGCGCCGGCAGCCGATGCATGCCGGGCGCCAGGAGCGGCACCGCCCGGAACGGATACGTCGCGAGACCCATCAGGATCGCGAGCGGTACGAGCGCCACGCTCATCGCGGCGCCCCGGGGAGATCGATCGGCTCACTGCCCTTCGCCGGGAAGAACGACAGCTCGTGCTCGTCTGGCCCGAAGACGATCTGCGCCTCGTGGACGTGCTCGGTCGCTCCAGGCTTGACGAGCATCCCGAGCAGCGGCCCGATGACCCCGCCGCCGATGATCCCCGCCGCGGGATCCCACGCGAGCGCGACGCCGACCGCGATGACCGCGCCGGCGATGGCGGACACGAGCTCGCGGCGGCCGGTGATCAGCCCCACGGCTAGGCCACCCATGGCGGCCGGGAAGATCACGTCGAGGCCGAACCGGGTGGGGTCGGGAATGCTCCCGCCGATCGTCACACCGGCCAGCGTGGCGAGGTTCCACGGAATGAAGGTGCTCACGATCGCGCCGATCCAGTAGCCACGCGGATCGGCGCGGCCGATGCGCCGGAAATGGGCGATGGCGAGCGCGAACGCCTCGTCGGTGAGGACGTGCGCCATGAGCACCCGCTGGAGGCGCGGCACGCCCGCGAGGTACGGCGACAAGGCCGCGCCGTACAGGAAATGCCGGGCGTTGATGAACGCGGTAAGGCCCACGATGGCGAGCCACGAGAAGCCGCCCAGCACGTAGCCCACGGCGACGAACTGCGACGCACCGGCGAACACGAACAGGCTCATCGCGCCGGCCTCGAGCGGGGAGAAGCCGGCGGCGCGAGCGCTCAGGCCGTATACGAGTCCGAAGCCGCCGGCGGAGACCATGATCCCCAGCGAGTCCCTGAGCAGCTGCCGGCGGGAGGCGCGGAGGTCCATCGTCCCGGCGGTCATCGGGTCAACACTAACCGCTGGCAGACCGGTCATTGGTTACGAATCGGGAGCGGCCGAGGGGCGGCCCGGCGCTATCGGAGGAACGACTTCGCGCAGGTCCCGTCGCAGATGACGTAGACGGCGTGCAGATCGCGGGCGTAGCCGGCGACATGGAGGATGCCGGCGCAGCCCGCCGTGGGGCATTTCCAGGTCCACCAGCGCTCGCGCTCGTCCAGCGGCGTCGTCTCGGCGGCGAGCTTGTCGGCGAGGCCCGCCTGCGCGCCGACGAGCGACCCGATCCGCGCCGCGCGGTCGGCCTCGGTCTCGCTGGAGTAGGGGTAGTTCTGCCCGACGTTCGAGGTCACGCGGTTCTCCGGTCGAACGAGAGGTGGAAGGCCGGTGACGGCTTCGTGTGAGCGCGGCGCGCCACCGGTGCCGGGGAGTATTGCACCTTTTCCACGCGCGTCCAGCCGTCCACGAGGCTCCGTCCGGGCCGGTGGACGCCTAGTCGAGACTGGCCGGGGCGCCCGGCCCCGCATCGTAGTGCTCGGTCCGGCGCAGCTGCCTCAGGGGCAGCAGCGCGAGGGCGAGGATGGCGCCGGTGCCCAGCATCAGGCCATCCATGCCGCGCCACTCCGCGGCGATGCCGCCAAGCAGCGCGCCGCCGATCTGCCCGATCCCGAGGAACACCGAGTAGAGGCCCATGATCGCCCCGCGATCGCCCGGGAACTGCTCGGACACGTCGGCGAGGAGGCCGACGGCCGCGGGCGTCGCGCCCGCCAGGACGAACAGGCCGCCCGCGACCACGAGCACCGCGGCGACGACGAGGCCCGCCTGGACCACGCTGGTACCGGCGCCGAAGGCCGTGTGGTTCACGACCATCCCGGCGGCGGCGAGCGCGATCCCACCGAGGACGCCGAGGAGAATGATCGTGGTCCGCCGGTAGCGCTCGAAGCGATTGCCCCACCAGAAGATGCCGGCGCCGAAGATGACCGCGATGGCGAGGGCGCCGATCGTGATCTGGTTCGCGCTGAAGCCCTGCAGGAGCCACTGGTCCGGGAAGCGCGGGTCGGCGCGCTGGAACTGGAAGAGGGACTGGCTGAACCACAGCCCGATGGCACCGTTGACCGCGATCCACGTGGGGGCGAGGAGCCGGACCCCGGAATGCTGGACGAGCTCCGCGTACCGCTTGAGCGACGTGTGCTCACGGGTGACGGCCTCCTTCTCGCCGCTCGGGTCCTTGACGCCGAAGAAGTAGATCGCGAACGAGCCGCCGTAGAACACCGCGTTCAGGAGGAACGCCGTTGGTCCGAGCGCTTCGAACAGCTTCGGCGCGATGATGAATCCCATCCCCAGCCCGGCCAGCGTGGCGGCCTCGAACCGCGACGCCGCGCGGCCACGCAGCGCCTCGTTTCCGGCCGTCGCGATCGCTATGTAGCCGAGGATCGACGGGATCGATGCCGCCGTGGAGCTGCCCTCCAGGAGGCGCGTGGCGCCGAGCACGACGAGGTTGCCGGTGAGAGCCGTCATCACGACGGCGACCGCCCCGAACAGCGGACCCCAGAGCATCACGCGGTGGTGGCCCAGGCGGTCGGAGAGGATCCCGAAGAAGGGCGAGAGCACGAGCTCGGCGAGGTAGAACGTCGCGGCGAAGACCCCGACGGTCAGCGCGTCGATCGGCGGAGCCTCGGGATGGTAGGCGGGGAGCTTCGCGAGGTACGTCGTGAGCATGGCGCCGGTGAGGCCCGTGCTGAACCGGAGCGTGAACGTCCCGAACAGCACCGACCAGAGCGAGCGATCCATCGCCGGAAGGGTAGCGGCGCGGATGGGGCGCAACCGGGCCCGGTCGCGGCGGGACGCCATCACGGCTGGACCGCGCCCGTATGATCCCCAGACCACTCAGGGCAGCAGTTGAGGGAGGGCTACCCGTGAGCCGTGTTGCGGTCGTCACCGATTCCGCGTCCGACCTCGATCCGGCGAGGGCCGCCTCGCTCGGCATCGCGATCGTCCCGTTGATCGTGAGCTTCGGCGCGGAGACGTTCTCCGCTGGCGTGAACCTGACCACCGACCAGTTCTGGGCGCGCATGACCGCGCCCGACGCGCCGTTCCCCACCACGGCCGCGTGCAGCCCGGGCGACTTCCAGCTCGCCTACCAGAAGGCGTTCGACGAGGGTGCCGACGCGATCGTCTCGATCCACGTCGCCGGCACGCTGTCGGGCACCATCAAGGCCGCCGAGATCGGCAGGGCGATGTTCAAGGACAAGGAGATCCACGTCGTGGACTCCATGTCGGCGTCGATGGGCGAGGGCGTCCTCGCCGAGCTCGCCGTCCAGATGGCGGGCATGGGCGTCGCAGCCGAGGAGATCGCCAAGGTCGTGACCCGGCGGCGCGACGACATCGGCGTCTACCTGGCGCTGGACACCCTCGAGTATCTCAAGCGTGGCGGCCGGATCAGCGGCGCCCAGGCTGCCATCGGCACCCTGCTCTCCGTCAAGCCGATCATCGAGGTCAAGCACGGGCTGGTGGAGACCGCCGAGCGCGTCCGAACACGCGGCAAGGCGCGGGAGAAGCTGGTGGAGCTGCTCACCCAGCGACCCATCGAGCGGCTCTCGATCCTCCATACGACCGACGCCGGCGTCGACGAGTTCACCGAGCAGCTGCTCGCCAAGGTGCCCGGCGGCATCGACAGGTCCAGGGTCACCATCGATCTCGTGGGGCCATCCGTCGGGCCGCACCTGGGCACCGGCTGCGTCGGTGGCGTCGCGCTGTACCGCGAGGCCTAGAGGATCGGGACATTCGGCACCCCGGAGCACGTCGAGGGTTGCGATACGGTTGCGGCACGGTAGCGAGACTGCCCGGCAACTGGGCCGGCGCGGATATACTCGCCGCCACGAACGGCCCACCGGCCTGATCGGCAACATGCGTACCGTCGAACACCGCACCGAGGGACCCAGCACTTCCATGACCACAGAGAACGTTGCGGCGCCCATCAACCCATGGGCCGTCGCGCAGCAGCAATTCGACCTTGCCGCGGAGAAGCTCCACCTGGACGAGGGCATGCGCCGCGTCCTGCGCGAGCCACGCCGTGAGCTGACCGTCCACTTCCCCGTGAAGATGGACGACGGGTCGGTCAAGGTCTTCACCGGCTACCGCGTCCAGCACAACCTGGGTCGCGGGCCAGCCAAGGGCGGCATCCGCTACCACCAGGACGTGAGCCTCGACGAGGTGAAGGCCCTCGCGATGTGGATGACCTGGAAGTGCGCGGTCGTGGGCATCCCCTACGGCGGCGGCAAGGGCGGCGTCATCGTCGATCCCAAGAAGCTGTCGATGAAGGAGCTCGAGGCGCTCACCCGCAGGTTCTTCACCGAGATCGAGGTCCTCGTCGGCCCTGAGAAGGACATCCCGGCGCCGGACGTCAACACGAACGGCCAGATCATGGCCTGGATGATGGACACCTATTCGATGCACATGGGCTACACGGTCCCGGGCGTCGTGACCGGCAAGCCGATCTCGCTCGGCGGCTCCGAGGGTCGCAACGAGGCAACGGCGCGCGGCACCGTCTACTGCATCGTCGAGGCGGCACGGCATCTCGGCATCGAGCTGGACAAGGCCAAGGTCGCGATCCAGGGCTTCGGCAATGCCGGGTCCATCGCCGCGACGCTCATCACCGCCGAGAAGGCGACCGTCGTCGCGGTCTCCGACTCCACCGGCGGCATCCACAACCCGAACGGCCTGGATGTCGCTCGCGTCATCCAGTGGAAGCAGGAGCACGGCACGGTCCAGGGCTTCCCTGGTTCCAAGGACATCACCAACGCCCAGGTCCTGGAAGTCGAGTGCGACATCCTGATCCCGGCGGCCCTCGAGAACCAGATTACCGAGAAGAACGCCGGCAAGGTGAAGGCCAAGCTCATCGCCGAGGCCGCCAACGGCCCCACGACGCCGGAGGCCGACGAGATCTTCTGGAAGGCCGGGAAGTTCATGATCCCGGACATCCTGTGCAACGCCGGCGGCGTGACGGTCAGCTACTTCGAGTGGGTCCAGGACCTCAACCGGGACCACTGGAGCGAGCAGGTCGTCAACGAGAAGCTCAAGGGCATCATGGTCAAGGCCTTCCAGGAGACCCTGGCCATCTCCCGCCGCGAGAAGATCTACATGCGGACCGCCGCGTACCTCCTCGCGGTCCAGCGGGTCGCCGAAGCCACGCAGCTGCGCGGCCTCTACCCGTAATCCCTACGCTACCCCTCGCCCAAGGTCGAAGCCCCGGTTCGCCGGGGCTTCGACGATTCCGGGCCTGCTAGGATCGGCACGTGCTTGACCACGAAGAGAAGTTCCTGTTCAAGGAAGAGATCCTCACGCTGTCGAACTCGCTGGGCGAGGCGAACCAGCTGGACAACGTGGAGGACCTCCTGACCGACGTCATCACCAGTCCGCGCTTCGACAGCGAGGTGTTCACGCTGGAGCGCAGCCTCCAGGTCATGCTCGGAGCGCGGCCGGGGACCACGCTGGTGGGGCTGCTGACCGTGGCACCGGAGGTGTTCGACGAGGTCGCCGAGGTGCGCATCCCGCCGGAGGTGCATGAGCGGCTCGTCGCGTGGCGCGCCCGCTTCGGCCTCGCGATCGACAACGCGCTCAACTTCCTGAACAACCCGGACGGGATCCAGGGCCACAACTTCGCTACCCAGATCGCGCACGTCGAGGAGCGCCGCGTCCTCCAGGGCCGCCTGACCCTCGTCCGCTACAACAATGAGCCACAGTTCTTCGTGGCCGACGCGGCGGTGTTCCTGGGCCTCGTTGCAGATGTCATGGATCGGCTCGGGCCGTACCTCGAATCCGAGGCGGTCGATGCCGAGACGATCACGCGGTTGCGTGACGGCGTCGCGCTGATCGAGCGCAAGACGACCTCGCACCAGTAGCGCCAGTCCGGCGCCCGGCGCCGGCCGCGCACGCGTCGCCCGCGCACCCGACAATCGACCCGTGCGCCAGCTGTACCTCGCGGCGACCGGCCAGAACCGCGGCAAGACCACGGCCTCGCTCGGCCTGCTCGATGGGTTCCTCCGACGCGGCCTCCGGGCCGGCTTCATGAAGCCCGTCGGGCAGCGAACGGTCATCGACGACGGCGAGCCCGCGGACGAGGATGCGGTCCTCATGCGCACGACGTTCGGGCTTTCGGAGCCGTACTCCGTGCTCAGCCCGGTCCACATCCCGCGTGGGTTCACCAAGAGCTACATCGCCGGTGAAGTCGTGGAGGACCTGCCGGCGAAGATCGCCCGGGCCCACGCGCGGTTCGCGGATCACGACGTGCTGCTGATCGAGGGGACGGGACATGCCGGCGTCGGCGCGGTCATCGGGCTGTCCAATGCCGCGGTTGCGGCCTCGCTCGGCGCTCCGGCCATCATCGTCAGCGAGGGCGGCGTGGGCCGGCCGATCGACGAGATCGTGCTGAACGCCTCGCTCTTCGCGAGTCGCGGCGTGCAGGTCGCCGGCGCGATCGTCAACAAGGTCGACGTCAAGTCGCAGCCGGGCATCCAGCGGGTCCTGGAGCGCGGCCTCGCGCCGTACGGGATCCCGCTGCTCGGAATCCTGCCGGTCCGGCCCCTCCTCTCGAACCCGACGCTGGAGATGATCCTGGAGGGCGTGAAGGGGGAGACGCTGAACCCGGGGCCGGACCTGGAGCGCGTCATCGACGGGGTCGCGATCGGCGCGATGGAGCCCGGCCACATGCTGGAACGGGTCGGCCCGAAGACGCTCGTGATCGTCCCCGGCGATCGCGAGGACGTGATCCTCACGCTGACCACCGCGCACCTGATGGGCACGCCCCGCTCGGCGACGACGGAGGAGCTGACGAACCCGACGCTCGGCCTGGACGACAGCCATGCCGGCGCCGCGATCGGCCTGGTGCTGACCGGCGGCTATCGGCCGCGCAAGGCCGTCATCGAGTCGATCAGGAGGGCGGACCTGTTCGCGACCCTCGTCCCCGACGACACGTACACGGTCGCGTCGGAGGTCCACGATCTCCTCGTCAAGACGCATGCCGCGGACAGGGAGAAGATCGCGCTGATCAAGGAGCTGGTCGCGTCCAACCTCGACATCGACCGGATCCTCGGCGTCGCCACGGAAGCGAGATTCGGAGCGAGCTGATGCCCAAGGTCGAGACGAGCACGCCACCGGGCACGCCGACGCCGATCGGCCCGTACAGCCACGTCGCCAGGGTCGGGCAGTTCATCACGATCGGCGGCACGGCAGGCGTCGATCCAGCGACGGGTCAACTCGCTGGCGAGGACGTCGGTTCGCAGGCCGCGCGGATCCTCGACAGCTTTGCGGTCATGCTCGAATCAGTGGGCTCCGACCTGGCGCACGTCGTCCACCTGAACGTCTTCCTCGCGCAGATGTCGGACTTCGACGCGATGAACGCCGCGTACGTCTCGCGAATGGGCGCCCACCTGCCGGCGCGAACAGTGATCGGCGTCCGCGAGCTGCCGAAGCCCGGCGTGCGGGTAACGATGAACCTCACGGCGGTTACGCGGGACTGACGGGCCTCAGGGCAGCGGCTCGTTGTCGATGAGGCGGGTGGAGCCGAAGCGGACGGCCATCGAGAGGAGTGCCGAGCCGTCGAGCGTCGTGAGCTCCTCGAGCGTCGTCGCGTCGGCGACGGAGACGTAGTCCGGCTCCGCGAGCGGCTCGTGGGACAGCTCGGCTCGCATCGTTGCCCGCAGCGCATCGGCAGAGCGTTCGCCGGTCGACCAGGCCTCCCGTGCGACGAGCAGCGCTCGTCGCACCACCGATGCGGCGGCGCGTTCGGCAGGTGACAGGTGGACGTTCCGGGAGGACATCGCGAGGCCGTCGGGCTCCCGGACTGTCGGGTGGGCGACGACCTCGATCGGAATCGCCAGATCGGCCGCCATCCGGCGGATCACGAGGAGCTGCTGGGCGTCCTTCTGGCCGAAGTACGCCCGATCGGCCCCGACAAGGTTGAACAGGATGGCCACGACGGTCGCCACACCGTCGAAATGGCCGGGGCGGGCGGCTCCCTCGAGTGGCGCGGAGACGGCGCCGACCCGGACGGAGGTGTCATGGCCGGGCGGATACACCTCGTCGACCGACGGCGCGAAGACGAGGTCCGCACCCTCCTCCGCGCAGATCGCGACGTCGCGGGCTTCGTTGCGAGGGTATCGCTCCAGATCGGCCGGGTCGCCGAACTGCCGCGGGTTCACGAAGATGGAGACCACGGTCGTGGCGTTCTCGGCACGGGCTCGGCCGATCAGCGCTCGATGGCCGGCGTGCAGCCAGCCCATCGTCGGCACCAGGCCAATGGGTCGCGGGGCGGCCTCGAGGGCTGCTCGCAGCTCGGCGCGCGTCCGGGCGACTCGCAGGTGAGCGGCGGGCGATTCGGGCGTAACCACCGGGTGAGGCTACGCCAATCGACCGCGGCTAGGATGCCGATCGATGGAGAACGGCGGACTGATCCGTTGCGGCTGGGGCGACTGGACAGACCCCGCATACCTCGCCTATCACGACCTCGAGTGGGGAACGCCCTCGCGCGACCGGCGGCACCTGTTCGAGATGCTCGTGCTCGAGGGTGCCCAGGCGGGCCTCTCGTGGTCGACCATCCTTCGAAAGCGCGACGGATACCGCGCGGCGTTCGCGGGGTTCGTGCCGGAGCGCGTGGCCACGTTCGGGCCGGATGACGTCGACCGGCTGCTGCTCGACGCTGGGATCGTCCGGAACCGAGCCAAGATCGAGTCAGCGATCGACAACGCCCGGGCGCTGCTGTCGCTCGAGGCGATTGGCCTGTCGTTCGTCGACTACGTCTGGTCGTTCGTGGGCGGACACGCGCTCCAGAACACGTTTGCCGGCGGGGAGATCCCGGCGGAGACCACCGAGTCGCAGGCGATGTCCAGGGACCTCAAGAAGCGCGGCTTCCGCTTCATGGGCCCCACGACGTGCTACGCCTTCATGCAGGCAACGGGCCTCGTGAACGACCACGCGCCGGACTGCTTCCGATACGCGCAGGTCGCTGCCCTCGCCTGAGCGGCGGAGGCGCCCCGGCGTGGCGCGTCGCGCCGGAATCTAGAGGTCGCGGTCGAGGGGGATCAGCGAGCCGACGGAGCGATCGACGGCGCCGGGGGCGCGGTCGTCGGCAGTGCGGCCGAGCGCCTCGTCGAGCACGGCATCGTCCATGCGAACGGTCTCCGCGGGCCCGGGGAACGAGCCGGCGGTGACGTCCGCCATCCAGGCTCGAGTGGCCGCGGCGAGCGTGCCCTGGAGATCCGCGTACGCGCGGGCGTGCTTCGGCTTGAAGTCACCAAGGCCGAACAGGTCCGTGATGACCTGGACCTGGCCGCTGCAGGCCGGACCGGCACCGATGCCGATCGTCGGGATGCGCAGGCGCGAGGTGATCACGGCCGCGAGCTGCTCCGGCACGAGCTCCAGCACGATCGCGAACGCCCCCGCCTGCTGGATGGCGATCGCATCGGAGAGCAGGGCTCGAGCGTCGTCGCGAGACTTGCCTTGGACCTTGACCTTGCCGCCCATGCCGTGCTGCGACTGCGGGGTCCAGCCGATGTGGCCCATGACCGGCACGCCGGACTTCACGAGCGCCTCGACGATGCGGGCGCTGCGGACGCCGCCCTCGATCTTGACCGCCTGGGCGCCGCCATCCTGGAGGAACCGGCCCGCGTTCTCGGTCGCCTCCTCGGTCGTGGAGTACGAGAGGAAGGGCATGTCGCCGATCACCAGCGCGCGCCGCGTCCCGCGCACGACGGCGCGGGTGTGGTGGAGCATCTCGTCCATCGTGACCCGCACCGTCGACTCGTAGCCGAGCGCGACCTGGCCCAGCGAGTCGCCCACGAGGATCATCGGGATGCCCGCGTCATCGAGGATCTTCGCGGTCGGGAAGTCGTAGGCGGTGAGCATCGGGATGCGCTCGCCGTCCGCGTACATCCGGCCAATGTCGGAGGTCGTGAGGCGTCTGACGGGCTGCTCGGATGCGCTCATGCGGGTCGTCCCTCCTCCGCGCGCACGGGGCGCGCATCGGCAGTCTGCGCCGCCTCGTCGCGGGCGTCCAACGCCAGGGCGACCCGGTCGAGGATCCGATCGGCAACCTCGCGCTTGCTCAAGAGCGGCAGCTGCTCGACCGACCCTCCGCGATCGAGGATCGTCACCCGGTTCGTGTCCGTCCCGAAGCCGGATCCGGGCTCGCTCACGTCGTTCGCGACGAGGAGGTCGATGCCCTTCGCGCGCAGCTTCGCCGGCGCCCGGTCGAGGCTCCCGGTCTCTGCCGCGAACCCGACGAGGATCGGCGAGGTCGCGGGGCCGCCAGCGGCGTCCGCGGCGCGCGAAGCCGCGGACGCCGCGACATCAGCGAGCAGGTCAGGGGTGGGGGACAGCTGCAGCGTCAGGCCGTCCGCGCGGGCGATCTTCCTGTCCAGCCGAACCGCCGGAGTGAAGTCGGCGACGGCGGCCGCCATGACCAGGGCGTCCGCCGGGGCACCGTCAGGCGTCATCGCGGCGCGGAGCGCACGCTGCAGGTCTGCCGTCGACTCCACGCGCACGACCTCCGCGGCATCCGGGAGCGGCACCTCGACCGCGGCGGCGATGAGCGTGACGGCGGCTCCGCGCGCGAGCGCCGCGTCGGCGAGGGCCACGCCCATGCGACCGGTGGAGCGGTTGCCGATGTACCGGACCGGGTCGATCGGCTCGCGCGTGCCGCCGGCGGTGATCACGATCCGCCGCCCGACGAGGTCCGCCTCGCGCGGGATGCCGGTGGCAAGCGGCGGACGCGCATCGGGATTCGGCTGGCGCACCGGGCGGTCCGCCACCGCGGCGACCACCGCGTCCACGATCGCCGGCAGCTCCGCCAGGCGTCCCACCCCGGACTGGCCGGACGCAAGCGGCCCCGATTCCGGCGCGACCACGATGTACCCGAAGCCCTCGCGCAGGCGCGCGACGTTCGTGACCGTCGCGGGGTGCGTCCACATGTCGCCGTCCATCGCCGGCGCCACGACCACCGGTGCGTTCGACGCGAGCACCGCCGCCGTCACGACGTCGCCCGCAAGGCCCGTGGCCATCGCCGCGAGCCAGTGCGCGGTCGCCGGAGCCACCACGAGCACGTCCGCCGAGTCCGCGATCACGATGTGCCCGATCCGGCCATCGGGCAGGAGGTCCAGCACGTCCGACTCCACCGGGTGTCGCGACAGCGCCGCGAACGACAGCGGCCCCACGAACCTCGTTGCGGATGGCGAGAGCAGGACGACGACGTCGGCACCCTCGGCGGTCAGGAGTCGGAGGAGCTCGACGGCCTTGTACGCCGCGATCGAACCGGTGACCCCGAGCGCGATGAGCCGCCCCCGGAGCCGGCGAGCATCGCTCGCAGCCGCCGCCGTCATGCGAGCTCGAGCTTGAGCGGCTGGCCTCCCGCCACCTCAGCGTGCAGGATCGCGAGGCCCTTGAGCGTCAGGTCGGGGTCGATCGCCTCGACGCCCTCCAGCGCGTCCGCCCAGGGCATGCCCGAGAGCCCGCCCGTGAGCACGACATGCACGTCGGCGGCGGAAACGTCGCCCGCGTCCGCGAGCTCTCGCCGGATCCGCCCGAGCAGGCCCGAGACGAGGTCCTGGTAGCCCAGGACGGCCCCGCTCTGGATGGCCGAGACCGTGTCTCGCCCGATGGCTCGATCCGGCGTCCGCAGCTCGACGCGGGGCAGCTTCGCGGTCCGTGTCGCCAGCGCGTCCAGCCCGAGCTCCATGCCAGGCGCGATCGCGCCGCCGACGAAGGCGCCGTCACCGGCGACGCAGTCGAACGTGGTCGCCGTCCCGAGGTCCACGACGACCGCGGGCGTCCCATGGAGGCGCGCGACGGCCAGTGCATTCACGAGCCGGTCCGCCCCGACCTCGCCCGGACGGTCCACGCGGATCGGCAGCGGCACGGTGCCCGCCCCCGCGATGAGCAGCGGACGATCGCGTCGCGCCGTCACCGCTTCCAGCGCGGCGGTCACCGCCGGCACCACGGACGCGACGACGACCGCAGAGACGTCCGCGAACGCCGTGTCGTCCAGGCTCAGGAGACCCTCGACGAGCAGCTCCAGCTCGTCGGCCGTGCCGCCGCGAGGGGTCGCCGCGCGCCGCACCGCGACGAGCGAGCCGTTGCGGAACGACCCGATCGTGACGTTGGAGTTGCCGACGTCCACCGCAAGGAGCATGGCCGGATCATACGCGGCCGAATTCGAGCGCCCGATGGATGGACCGTCGCGCTACCATCGCCGTCGATCCCTCCAGACCCGCTGCCCCGGAGGAGGAGCTCGTGTCCAGCCAGCCGCCGGCCAAGTTCTTCGTGAACCAGGGCGTGGTCTCCAGCCGCGAGGACATGCTCAACCTCCTGCGGCCGCTGCTCAAGCAGACCGTGTCGTATCGATACCTGCGCGGGCGCGAGGTCGCCGCGCATGGCACGGGCTGGGTGGAGCGGATCGTGGTGGACCAGCCGGACGTCTCCACGTACTTCACCCCGATCGCGATCACGCTCAACGTCGATTCGTTCGAGCACCTCGACTTCATGACGCGACCAGACCAGCTCCTCGTCTACACGCTGGTCCAGGGCGACGAGTCGGTGGTCGTGGAGTTCACGCCGGGCGGCGATGGCACGGGCTCACCCTTCGAGCCGCAGCAGCTCGCGTTCGACACCACCGGCTACGTCCAGATGGAGCTCCAGGGCCTCGACTCCGGGCTCGATTCGGCCTCCGCCGAGGAGTAGCCAGTCCGCCTGCGGGCGCCGCCGCGCGGTCTCGAGCGGGCCTGCGCAAATCCGGAAAATCCCACACGACGCGGGCGTACCATCGCCGCGATTGACGAGCCCTGCCCAGGGCTCGCGAGGAGGGAGCTGCGTCCGCGCCCCTTGCCCGGGCGTGACACGCGCCAGTGGAGGAGGGTAGACATCCGGTGAGCGCGATCGCCAGCTACTTCAAGTTCTCCGAACGGGGCACGGACCTCGTCACGGAGATGCGCGGCGGCCTGACCACGTTCATGGTCATGGTCTACATCGTGTTCCTGAACGCGAGCATCCTCGGTGACGGCTTCAAGCTCGCGGCCGACGACCCGGGGCGCATTGCCCTGTCCGCGGGCACGGCCCTCATCGCCGGGATCATGACCATCGCGATGGGCGCGTGGGCCAACTACCCGCTCGCGCTGGCCGCCGGTCTGGGCATCAACGCCATCGTGGCGTTCAGCCTCACCGGCCGCGGCCTCACTCCGGACGGCGCCATGGGCGTCATCGTGCTCGAAGGCCTCGCCGTGACGGTGCTCGTCCTCGTCGGCTTCCGCGAGGCCGTCATGAATGCCGTCCCGCTCGCGCTCAAGCGCGCGATCGGCGCCGGCATCGGCCTGTTCATCCTGTTCATCGGCTTCGCGAACGGCGGCCTCGTCGTATCCGGCTGCTCGCCGTTCGTGCCGCTCCCGGTCTGCGCCGGAACGCTCGTCACCGTGTCGTTCCCGACCACGCCCGCGCAGTTCATCTTCCTGTTCGGCCTCGCGATCACGATCGTCCTGTGGGCGCGCAAGATCAAGGCGGCCCTGATCATCTCGATCCTGGGCACCACGCTCGTCGCCCTCGCGGCGGGCGTCACCAAGATCCCGGCGACGATGACCCTCACGCCGAACTTCTCGACGCTGGGCCACTTCGACCTGACGAACATCTTCAGCGTGCTCCCGATCCTGACCGCGATCCTCGTGATCTTCGCGATCATGCTGACGGACTTCTTCGACACGATGGGCACGGTCACCGGCGTCGCAGCCGAGGCCGGCCTCGCGAACGAGGACGGCTCGGTGCCCGGCGTGGGCAAGGTGCTCCTCGTCGACAGCATCGCGGCGGCCGTCGGCGGCCTCGGTGGCGTTTCCTCGAACACGACGTACATCGAGAGCGCCGCGGGAGTCGCCGAGGGTGCCAAGACCGGCTTCGCGTCGGTGACCACCGGCGTGCTGTTCCTGCTCGCGATCCTCCTCGCCCCCCTCGCCGGGATCATCCCGAGCGTCGCGACGGCGCCCGCCCTGGTCCTCGTGGGCTACCTCATGTTCACGCAGGTCAAGGACATCAACGTCGCGGACATCGAGGATGGCCTCCCGGCCCTCCTCACCATGATCCTGATGCCACTCACCTACGACATCACGGTCGGCATCGGTGCCGGCTTCATCTCGTGGGTCGTCATCAAGGTGGTCCGCGGCAAGATGAGCGAAGTCCACACCCTCATGTGGGTCGTCTCGGCCGCATTCCTCGTGTTCTTCATGCAGAACTGGATCCCGTCCGTCCTGCCCAAGTAGCCATCGACGATCTCGAAACGGCAGCGGCCGGCGCCCCTCGGGCGCCGGCCGCTTACCATCCCGGGGATGTTCGAACGGACGACGCTGGCCGACGGGCCGCGCGTGATCACCGCACAGCTGCCCGCCGCCCGATCGGTCTCGATCGCCGCGTACGTGCCGGCCGGGTCGCGCCTCGAGGCGCCGGAGCAGGTGGGCATGGCGCACTTCCTGGAGCACCTGACGTTCAAGGGGACGGCGGCGTACCCGTCCACGCGCGCCCTCAGCGAGGCCATCGAAGGCGTCGGCGGCTCGTTCAATGCGGCCACGGACCGCGAGGCCACCGTGTACTGGGTCCGCGTTCCGCGCCGCGAGACGGAGCGCGCCATGACGGTCCTCGGCGAGCTGATCTGCCGGCCGGCCCTCGATCCGGGCGAGATCGATCGCGAGCGCGCTGTGATCATCGAGGAGATCCGCGGCTACCTGGACGACCCCGGCGAGATGGCCCAGATCCTGTTCCAGCAGGCCATGTTCGGCGCGAACGCGCTGGGTCGCGAGATCTGCGGTGAGGAATCGGACGTCCGGTCGCTGCCGGCGGCCGGGATCCGGGCGTTCTGGCAGGCGACCTACCGGCCCGCGAACACGGTGGTCGCCCTCGCGGGTGACTTCGCCCACGCCGCCGCGGTGGAGCTGACGGCCCGGACGTTCGGGCGCGGCAACGGCGCGATCCATCGGTTCGATCCCGCGCCCGCGCTCCCGGCCGGCGAGCGGGTGTTGACCGGCCGCCGCGACACCACCCAGGCCCAGCTCGTGGTCGGCGTGCCCGCGCTGCCGCGCGATCATCCGGACGCGTGGGCGCTCTCGGTGCTCAACGCGATCCTGGGCGATGGGATGAGCAGCCGGCTGTTCCTCTCGCTCGTCGATCGCGACGCGCTCGCGTACGACGTGTCCTCGGGCGTCGTGGAGTACGCCGACGCGGGGGCACTCCAGGTGTCCGCGGGCGTGGATCCGGGCAGGGTCGGGAGCGCCCTCGACGCGATCCTGCACGAGCTTCGGTTCCTGCGCGACGACGCCGTCGGCGAGGACGAGCTGGCAAAGGCCAAGGCGTACCTGTCCGGGGGCCTCGAGCTGCGCATGGAGGAGACGCGACACCTCGCGTCCTGGATCGGCGGCCAGGAGGCGATGCACGACCGGGTGCTGACCCTCGACGAGGCGCTCGGCGAGGTGGAACGGGTCACCGCGGCGGACCTCTCGCGCATTGCCGGGTCCCTGTTCCGCGAGCACCTGCTGCGGCTCGCGGTCGTCGCGCCCGCGCGATCGCTCCGCGGACTCGACCGACACCTCAAACTGTCCGCATGACGCCGACCTCCGCGCCCGCACCCGGCGTCGCGCCTGACGCCGATGACGTCCGGGTTGCCCGAGTTCACCTGCGCCTGGGCCAGCTCACGCTCGCCCGAGCGGAGCTGGAGGACCTCCATCGCCGCGAGCTCCTCGACACCACGAGCCTCGCTGTCCTCGCGGAGGCCCGCTGGCGAACCGGTGATGTGTCCGCGGCGGCCGACGCCGCACAGGCTCACATCGACGCCGGCGGCTCG
Source organism: Chloroflexota bacterium (assembly GCA_016191395.1). Taxonomy (GTDB): domain Bacteria; phylum Chloroflexota; class Limnocylindria; order Limnocylindrales; family CSP1-4; genus UBA5189. The sequence goes on along the minus strand of JACPOS010000002.1, from coordinate 11,506 downwards.
GACGACATCGCGCTGTGCATCGTGGCAGAGGCGGCCGCCGTCGACGGCCGTCCCGACGACGCGCGAGCCCTCATGGACCGTCTGCCGGCATCGGATGCCGTCGCGCTCGACGCGATGTTCGCGGGCATGCCGCGGCGTGCGTTCTGGCCCGCGGGTCCCGTGGATCGGACTCCCGTGAAGGACGAGACGCCGACCGAGGTCTACCGCCACGTCGTGGGGACCGAGCGTCGCATGAAGGGCCAGCTGGACCCCAGCGCCGAGCTGGCGCGGGCGCGCGCGGAGCTGGAGTCGCGGCCCGACCGCGCGTTCCTGCGGCTCGCCCTCGTGCTCCGCCACGACCCCAACCTCGCGCCCCTGGTCCTTGCCGCCCTGCACCTTCGCCGCGAACCCGAGGCCGCGCTCCTGCGCGGCGACGCCCAGCGCCTGCTGGGCCGACACCTCGAAGCCGAGGCCGCCTTCGACGCGGCCGCTGAAACCCTGGAGGCCCCGTGACCGAACGCACCCTCGTCCTCGTCAAGCCAGACGGCGTGCAGCGCCTGCTCGTCGGCCACATCCTCGGTCGCTTCGAGGAGCGCGGCCTGAAGCTCGTCGGCCTGAAGCTCGTCCACGCCGACCGGGCGCTCGCCGAGCGCCACTACGCCGTCCATCGCGGCAAGCCCTTCTACGAGGGCCTCCTGGACTTCATCACGTCCGGCCCGCTCGTCGCGCTGGCGCTCGAAGGACCGAACGCGATCCTCGCGGTCAGGACGATGGTCGGCGCGACGCGGCCGCACGAAGCCGCGGCAGGCTCCATCCGCGGCGACCTGGCCGTGGAGACCGCGCAGAACCTGGTCCACGCATCTGACGGCCCGGAGACGGCAACCGCCGAGCTGGCCCTGTGGTTCAAGCCCGGCGAGCTGCTCGACTACGGCCGCGAGATCGATCGCTGGGTGCTCGCGCCGGGCGACTGACCGGCCGGGACGACCGGCGGCCGTGCGCGGCTGATCAGCCGCCGGCGCCGCCCATCGCCGTTGCCAGCGCCATGGCGGCGAGGGCAACCACACCAACCGCCATCAGGGGCGCCCGATTCGCGCGCAGCTCCGTCGGTACTGCCCGGATCGCCTGCACGAGCGGCCCGCCGGACCAACCCGCGGCGCGCCCGCCCGTCCAGGTTGGCCAGCCGGACGGACCCGTGCCGACCGCCGCGGTGATCGGCGCGATCCCGGAGAGAGCGATACGCCCGAGGTAGATCGCCGGCATCGCGGCGACTGCGAGCGTGAGCAGCCCGCCGATCCCGCCGGTCGCCCCGGTGATGAGCGTGGAGCGAGCGTCGAACAGGGCCATCCCCGGCAGGCCGATGGCGGCGACGAGAATGCCGGTGAACGCGAGCCCCAGGACCGGCGAGCGCCTGGCCCAGCCGCCGAGCTCGGCGAGCCGATGGCCGCCGTAGATGGCGCGGACCACCGCGGCCCACCCCGCGAGGGCGGTCTTGACCGTCGCGCTCGCGACGAGCCAGTCACGCGCCGCTGCGGCAGCCGCGGGCTCCAGCGACGCGAAGGCGAGGACCGCCACCCCGGCGTCGGCGAGGATCGAATAGCCGAGCACGTGCTCGATGTCGTCGTGCAGCATCGCGGCCAGCCCACCGAGCACGACACTGACCAGACCCAGCCCGATGATCAGCAGCCGCTCCACCTCGCCAGCCGCCGTCGGACCGAGGGCGACCTGGCTCCAGTCGAGCGCGGCCAGGACGAATGCTGCAGTCCCCCACGTGAATGCCGCCGGGATGGCAAGGGGGCTCACGCCCTCCATGAACCGCGCCGCCCACACGTGGAACGGGATCATCCCGGTCCGAAGCGCCACGGCCACCACGATCGTCACGAGGGCCAGGCCGGTCGCGAGGCGCGCGTCGGTGCCGTCCTGGAGAAGCCCGGTCCCACCGAGCGGACCCGCCGCCGACGCGCCCCACGCGATGGCCACGATGGCCACCAGGCCGGAGCCGAGGATGGCGAGGACGCCGCGACTGGTCGTCGGGAGCCGCGTGGTGGATCCGGGGCCATCCAGCCAGCCGTACAACCCGGGCACGAGGACGCCTGCGACGGCACCGGCCGCGAGCGTCGTCACGGCGATGGCCGGGTCCGGCGTCGAGAGTGCCAGCGCGCCGACCGCCAGACCGATGAGCGACGGACCCGTCACCGTCGGGCGACCCCCGACCTCGAGCTCCAGGAGGCTGACGACCGCCAGGCTTGCGGACCACGCGACGGTCATCGCGCGCACCAGGGGCGTGCCCACGAGGCCAACCTGGCCGACCACGACGGATTCCTCCGGCGGCATCGCCAGGGCGATGGCGAACACGACGACGCTCGCGACGAAGCCGATCACGAGGGCAAGGTCCCGGCGGACGTCGCCGATCAGGATCGTCGCGATCCCGGCACCGAGGGCGACGGAGGTGAGCAGGAAGAGGGTCATGCCGACGTGCTCGGGCGTCGAGCGGTGGTCGTGGAGATCGGGTCCCCGTCCGCGTCTGCGTCGCCGTCGCCGTCCCGGTCGCCGCGTCGCGCAGCTGCTGCCGCCGCGGCGGCCCGGGCGAGGGCGGCTCCACTCGCCGCGGAAGTGACGAGCAGCGCGGCGCGGGCGACCTCCTCGAGATCACTGGCCGCGCCGGCGAGCCCGACGCGGATGAGCAGGACCGCCTGGGTCACGAGCACCAGGCCGATCGCCCGACGCACGCTCTGCCGCCCATGCACCAGCGGCGCCGCGCCAAGGACAAGCAGGCCGCAGCCGGCGCCCACCAGCAGGGCCATCGCGGTGATCGAGGCGGGCTGCAGGATTGCGGGCGCCCCTTCATCGCCGGATCCCCCGGGTCCGCCGCCGCCGATTCCGATGGACGCAAGGCCAACGGCGACACCGAGCCCCGCAACCGCCGCCGCCGTGGCCAGCAGCGCCTCGCCCGGCCAGCCGAGCGCCGAGAGCTGGCGCGTGCCATGCCGGCCCGCCCAGCGCACGAGGGCGGCGGCCAGCAGCGCAGCGACGATCCGGACGCCGAGGACCGCGGCGGAGGGCAGGGGATCGAAGAACAGCGCCGCGGCAACCAGCGAGACGGCAAGCCCGATCGCAGCGCCGGCCGACTCGCGGGTGGACACCGCGACCACCGCGCCGGCCACGATCGCGAGGACGATCGCGACCAGGGCAAGGTTCATTGCGTGGGGCTGACCGTCGGGCTGAGGGTGGGGCTCGCGATTGGCCCGAGCGTGGAGCCGGGCTGGCCGTTGAGCTCTGGATGGTTGAGCTTGGGAAGGATCCCGAACGTCTCGAACGGCCAGTACCGCAGCCACGCACGCCCGATGACGCGGCGGACCTCGATCGGCCCGAAGCTGCGCGAATCAGCCGAGTTCTCGCGGTGGTCGCCCATGACCAGCAGCTGCCCGTCCGCGACGAGCCATTCGCTCGCCCCACCGACGGACGGCTCAGTCGTCTGGGGCACGCCGTTGTCCTTGAAGATGTACGGCTCGTCCAGCTTGACGTCGTTCACGTACACGAACCCGTCGCGGAGGACGACGCGGTCACCGGGCACGCCGATGATCCGCTTGATGAACGGCACGCCACCGCCCGAGGACCAGGTCTCGGGCGGATCGAAGACGACGATGTCGCCACGCGAGTAGGGCGCCCAGCGCGGCGACAGCTTGTCCACGAGGACGTACTGGTCGGGCAGGAGGGTGGTCTCCATCGACCCCTGCTGGACCTTGTACGGCTGCGCGACGAACGTCTGGATGCCGAGGAAGATGATGACCGTCAGGACGAGGGTCTCGATCACCTCGAACAGGCAGCCCAATGCCGGGCGTTGCTTCATGCAGGGGGTCGCTGGCTCACAGGAGCGGGAGTATAGGGGCGGGACCCCGTGCTAGACTCCGGCGCGGCCCGGAGGGCTCAATCGAGCAAGGGCCATCGCCTTTCCTGAGAACCATGCACGTGCGACGCCCTGCCCACGGGTGTCCGTGCACGAACCCATGAGCCTGGAGGATCACCCAGCCCAATGGATGCGAGCACGCTCCAACTGATCATCCCGATCGCCGGCGTCGTTGCCGTCCTCTTCGCCATGTACCTCGCCCGCGACGTGCTGGCACGGGACACGGGCACCCAGGCCATGCAGGACGTCGCCGGCACGATCTTCGAAGGGGCGGTCGCGTTCATCCGACGCCAGTACACGACGATCGCGATCCTCGCCGTCGTCGGTGCCGTCGGGGTCGGCATCCTCATCGCCGCGTTCGAGACGAAGGACGTCGCCGACACGGACGTCTTCGGCACAGAGCTCGGCATTCGAACCGGCATCGCGTTCCTCGTCGGTGCGGTCTGCTCGATGGCCTCGGGCATCATCGGGATGTTCATCAGCGTGCGCTCCAACGTGCGCACCGCCGCGGCCGCGCGCCGCAGCCTCGTGGAGGCGGTCCAGGTCGCGATGCGCGGCGGCGCCGTCTCCGGCTTCCTCGTCGTCTCGCTGTCGCTGCTCGGGGTCTACGGCATGTTCGTCGCCTTCGGGGGCCTGAACCCGGAGACCGTCAGGCAGGCCCCGTTCCTCATCGTGGGCTACGGCTTCGGCGCCTCGTTCGTGGCGCTCTTTGCCCAGCTCGGCGGCGGCATCTACACCAAGGCGGCTGACGTGGGCTCCGACCTCGTCGGCAAGGTGGAGAAGGGCATCCCCGAGGACGATCCGCGCAACGCGGGCGTCGTGGCAGACCTCGTCGGCGACAACGTCGGCGACTGCGCCGGCCGAGGCGCGGACCTGTTCGAGTCCACCGCCGCCGAGAACATCGGCGCGATGATCCTGGGCGTCGGCGCATTCGTCATCGCACAGGCGGCCGGCTGGCCGAACCCTTCGGCGTGGATCTTCTTCCCGCTCGTCGTCCGAGCGTTCGGCCTCCTGGCCACGATCGTCGCGATCTTCTTCGTCCGCGGCAGCGAGACGGAGAACCCGATGAACATGCTCAACCGCGGCTACTGGGTCACGACCCTGCTGTCCGTTGTGGGCCTGGGCATCACGACGTACGTGATGATGAACACGAACGGCGCGATCGGCGACTTCCTCAAGCTGCCGACCTGGATGTACTTCTTCGCGGCCGGCATCGTCGGCCTGGCGACGAGCGTCGCGTTCGTCTATATCACCCAGTTCTACACGGCCGGCTCCTACCGCCCGGTCCGCGAGATCGCCGAGGCCTCCAAGACCGGTCCGGCGACGAACATCATCTCCGGCACCGCGGTCGGCTTCGAGACCACGTTCGTCACCGCGATCACGATCGGGGTCGCGCTGTTCGCCAGCCATTGGCTCGGCGGACAGGCGGGCCTCGTGAGCGCAGACGGCCGCAACGTCGGCGGCATCTTCGGCACCGCGGTCGCGACCATGGGCATGCTCATGACCACCGCGTACATCCTCGCGATGGACACCTTCGGCCCGATCACGGACAACGCCGGCGGCATCGCCGAGTTCAGCCGCGCCGAGAAGGGCGCGCGCGAGATCACGGACCGCCTCGACGCGGTCGGGAACACCACCAAGGCCCTGACCAAGGGCTACGCCATCGCGTCGGCGTCGCTCGCCGCGTTCCTGCTCTTCAGCGCCTACATCGACAAGGTCAACCTGATCCTCGCCCGCCAGGGCAAGCCGCTCATGGAGTCGGTCAACCTCGCCAACGTGGACGTGTTCATCGCCGCGCTCATCGCCGCGATGCTCGTCTATTTCTTCAGCTCGCTCGCGATCCGCGCGGTCGGCACCACGGCCCAGTCGATCATCGTCGAGGTCCGCCGCCAGTTCCGGGAGATGCCCGGGATCATGGACTACAGCCAGCGTCCGGACTACGCCCGGGTCGTGGACATCACGACGAAGGCCGCCCTTCGCCAGATGGTCGCGCCGGGCCTCGTCGCCGTCGCGACGCCGGTCATCGTCGGCCTCCTCCTCGGCTACGAGGCTGTCGCCGGCATGCTGATGGTCGGCACCATCGCGGGCGTCATGCTCGCCACGGTGCTGAACAACGGCGGTGGCGCGTGGGACAACGCCAAGAAGTACATCGAGTCAGGCCACCTCAAGGATGCGGACGGCAACGTCCTCGGCAAGGGCTCCGACGCCCACGCCGCCGCCGTCGTCGGCGATACCGTCGGCGACCCGTTCAAGGACACTGCGGGCCCGTCGCTGCACGTCCTCGTCAAGCTGCTGGCCACGATCACGCTGGTGCTCGCCCCGCTCTTCATCCGCTAGCGCGAGGCGGCCCGCGGCCGCGAAGGAACTGACACGTCATGGATCAACTGATCCAGGCCATCGTCCTGGGGATGGTGCAGGGACTCACGGAGTTCCTGCCGGTCTCCAGTTCGGGGCACCTGATCATCGTTCCGGCATTGCTTGGCTGGACGGATCCGTTCATCGAGAGCCTCGCGTTCAGCGTGATGCTCCACGTGGCCACGCTGCTGGCGCTCCTGCTGTACTTCCAGGCTGACTGGCGACGGCTCATCCCGGCCGGGCTCGCGGCGATCCGCGACCGGTCGTTCCGGGGTGACACGGACCGCAAGCTCGCGTGGCTGCTGGTCGCGTCCACCATCCCGGCGGTCATCGCCGGCGTCCTGCTCAACGACGCCATCGAGACGGCCTTCCGTGAGCCCCGCCTGGTCGCCGTCACGCTCGTGATCGGCGCGGCCATCCTGTGGCTTGCCGATCGCCTCGGGTCCAGGACTCGCCAGATCGATGGTGTCACGTTCCCGATCGCCATTGGCATCGGCGCGGCGCAGGCGCTCGCGCTGGTTCCGGGCATCAGCCGTTCCGGCATCTCCATCTCCGCCGGGCTGTTCGCGGGCCTCGATCGCGAGGCTGCGGCCCGCTTCTCGTTCCTGATGGCCACGCCGATCACCGCCGGCGCCGGGTTGTGGGAGTTCCGGAAGATCCTGACCGGCGAGGCGGGCGTGGACGTGCCGCTCGCCCCGCTCGCCCTGGGCATGCTCGCGAGCCTGGCCGCGGGCCTGCTCGCGATCGCCGCGACGCTGCGCTACCTCCGAACGCACAGCACGGGCGTGTTCGTGCTCTACCGGATCGTGCTCGCGGCCGTCGTGGTCGTGGCCTGGCTCGGGCTGTGGGACCGGTGATGGCCGAGGTCCGGTGACCCGATGGAGGTCATGAAGCAGGTCCGCCAGCGCGCCATCCGGGACCTGGTGGAGCAGCGCCCCATTCGAACCCAGCAGGAGCTGGCCGCGGCGCTCCGGGATCGTGGGTTCCGCGCCACGCAGGCCACCGTGAGCCGGGACGTCAAGGAGCTGGGCCTCGGCAAGGGCAGCCGCGATGGACGCTCCGTGTACGTGGTGCCTGCCCGCCTCCGGGACGCGGAGGCGTCCGGCGAGGACCGGCTTCGCCGGCTGCTCGCCGATCTCCCCGTGGAGGTTCGCGCCGCGGCGTTGATCCTCGTGATCAGGACCCTGCCGGGATCGGCCCACGCAATCGCTGCCGCCATGGATCGCGCACGCTGGCCGGAGGTCGTCGGCTCGATCGCCGGGGACGACACCGTCTTCGTCGCGACGCCCGACAAGGGTTCACTGCGACGGCTCCGGGACCGTGTCATCGCGCTCAGCGGACGCCCGTGAGGCCGCTCGATCGACCCGTCTTTGACACCCCTCCGGGCCGGTTGTAGGCTTCGCGCCCGACTCGGACTCCAGCACGCGGAACGACGCCGCGGGGCTGGGGTTCTTTCCTTATTCCGGGGTATGACATCACCGTGAACATCAAGCCCACCTACATCAGCAAAGACGGCCTCGACAAGCTCCGCCACGAGCTCGAGGAGATGGTGTCCGTTCGCCGGCCGGAGATTGCCGGCCGGATCCACGACGCCAAGGAGCATGGCGACCTCACGGAGAACGCCGAGTACGAGGACGCCAAGAACGAGCAGGCCTTCGTGGAGGGCCGGATCCAGATGCTCGAGGCGCTCATCAAGAACGCGACCCTCATCGATGAGCACCACACGAACGACCACGTCCAGATCGGCTCCACCGTGAAGGTGGATGGCCCGGACGGCGCCCAGAGCTTCACCATCGTGGGCTCCACGGAGGCCAAGCCGACCGAGGGCCGGATCAGCAACGAGAGCCCGGTCGGTCGCGCCCTGCTCGGCAAGAAGAAGGGCGAGAACATCACCGTCTCGGTGCCCGCGGGCGACATCGCCTACAAGATCGTCGCGATCTCGTAGGGCGGGCTCGCAGCCATGGAGTGGGCTGACGAGCTGGCGGCGCGGGTCAGCGGACCCCAGGTCGTCAACGACTCGAAGACGCCATCCGGAACGGTCCACGTTGGGAGCCTGCGCGGGCCGGTCATCCTCGACGTCATCACCCGCGCCTTGCGCGCGGCCGGCCACGAGACCACGCTCCTGTACGGCGTCGACGACCTCGACGCGATGGACGCCCAGGCGCTGCTGACGCCGGACGCGATCGAGCGCTCCATGGGCGTGCCGCTCGCCCACATCCCCGACCAGCTCGCCGACGGGCACGCCTCGTACGCACGCCATCACGCGCAGGTGTTCATCGACCTGTTCGCCGACCTCGGGGTCAAGCCGGACCGCTACTACTGGATGAGCGACATCTACCCGACCGGCGCGATGGACGGCTTCATCCGGACGGCCCTCGAGCGCGCGCACGTGGTGCGCGATCTCTACCGTCGCGTGTCCAACGTGCAGCATCCCGACACGTGGCACCCGGTCCTCGCCATCTGCGAGACGTGCGGCCGCGTCGGCACCACGATCGTCACGAAGTGGGACGGCGAGCGCGTGTTCTACGAGTGCCGCGCGGAGCTCGTGACCTGGGCGCGCGGCTGTGGCGCTTCAGGCTGGATCTCGCCGTTCGGCGGTCGGGCGAAGCTCCCCTGGAACCTGGAGTGGGCGGCGCAGTGGTCGCTCTTCGGGGTCACGATCGAGCCATGCGGGAAGGACCTCGCAACCGCGGGCGGGTCCCGTGACCGGAGCGAGGCGATCGCGCGCGAGGTGTTCGAGCGCGAGCCGCCGATCAACGTCCCATACGAGTTCCTGAACGTCGGCGGGAAGAAGATGTCCACGTCGAAGGGCCGCGGGACGGCCGCGCACCGGATCGTCGAGGTGCTCCCGCCGGAGCCACTCCGGACCCTGATGATCCGCTCGCGGCCGAACAGCGCGATCGACTTCGAGCCCGAGGGGACCGACGCGGTCCCGCGCCTGTTCGACGAGTTCGACCGGTTGGGCGCCGCCACGGCGGGCCGCGAGGTCAAGGGCGAGCTGCCGCCCGGGTTCGCATCGATCTTCCGCTACGCCCTGCGCGAGCCGGACGCCGACCTCGACGCCGAGGCGGCGGCGTTCCGGCCCGCCTTCTCGCACCTCGCGTTCCTCCTGCAGGTTCCGGGCGCGGACGTGCCCGCGCTGATGGCAACGGAGAAGGGGAGTGCCCTGACGGCGCACGAGGCGGCGATCCTCGACGAGCGCCTCGCCGCCGCCAGGGTCTGGCTGGACGATTACGCACCCGATCGGGCACGGATGCGCGTGCAGGACACACTGCCCGATGCCGTCGGCAACCTCGATGCGGAGCAGCGCGCCTTCCTCGCCACGCTTGCGGAGGACGCCACGGCGCGCTCGGGCGACGACTGGCAGGCCGCGATCTTCGAGACCGCGACGAGCGGTGGGCTGCCGGCCGGCCGCGCCTTCGCGGCGCTGTACGCCGCGTTCCTCGGCCGGCCCAACGGGCCGCGCGCCGGCATGCTCCTTGCGAGCCTGGACCGCGCGTTCGTCATCGCCCGCCTGCGAGAGGCCGCCGGCGGGGGCACACTGGCGGCATGAGCGAGCTCGCATGAGCGTCGGGCTGCAGCGGCTCCGGGAGGAGCCGGACGCGATCCGGAAGGGCGCGATCGACAAGCGCGAGGACCCGGCGCTGGTCGATGCCGCACTCGCCGCCGACGCGCGCCGTCGCGAGCTCCAGGGCGAGGCGGACGGCCTCCGCGCCGAGCGCAACACCGCGTCGAAGTCGATCGGCGAGACCATCAAGGGTGGAGCGAAGCCGGACGGGCCGGAGGTCGCGGCGCTCCGCGCGAGGTCCACGGAGATCGGCGCTCGCCTGGCGGCTCTCGAGGCGGAGCTGGCGACCATCGAGGCGCAGGTCGAGGACCTCCTGCTCCGGATCCCGAATCCCGCCGAGCCGGACGTGCCGGTGGGTGGCGAGGAGGCGAACGTCACGATTCGAACGTGGGGCGAGCAGCTCGGTCGCGTGCAGCCGGTTGATGGCGAGGTCGGCGCGGATGCGCGCGGCGGTGGCGAGACCTGGGAGCGGAAGCCGCACTGGGACGTCGCGGAGGCCCTGGACATCATCGACCTGCCCCGCGGGGCGAAGATCACCGGCTCCGGCTTCCCGGTCTACAAGGGCGCCGGCGCTGCACTGCAGCGCGCGCTGATCTCCTGGTTCCTCGACGTTCACACCCGCGAGAACGGCTTCACGGAGATCTGGCCGCCGGTCCTGATCAACCAGGCGTCGGCGCGCGGCACGGGACAGATCCCGGACAAGGAAGACCAGATGTACGTCGTCACCCGCGACGACCTGTACCTGGTCCCGACCGCGGAGGTGCCGGTCACCAACCTGCACCGTGACGAGATCCTGGAGCCCGCGACGCTGCCGATCCACTACGTCGCCTACACGCCGTGCTTCCGCCGCGAGGCGGGCGCGGCCGGCAAGGACACGCGGGGCATCCTCCGCGTCCACCAGTTCGACAAGGTGGAGATGGTGCTGTTAGAGCGCCCGGAGGTGTCCCAGCAGGCACTCGAGTGGATGACCGGTCGAGCCGAGGACCTCCTCCAGCGGCTCGGCCTTGCCTACCGCGTACTGCTCATGTCCACCGGCGAGATGGGCTTCGTCCAGTCGCGCAAGTACGACCTGGAGGTCTGGGCGCCGGGCGTGGAGCGCTGGCTGGAGGTCAGCTCCTGCTCAAACTTCGGCGACTACCAGGCGCGGAGGATGGCCATTCGCTACCGCGCGGAGAAGGGCGGCAAGGCGGAGCTGGTCCACACGCTCAACGGCTCCGGCCTCGCGCTGGCACGCACCGTCGCCGCGATCATCGAGACATACCAGCAGCCGGACGGCTCCATCCTCGTACCCGAGGTCCTCGGGCCGTACCTCGGCCTGGAGCGCATCGAGGCACGCACCTAGAAGCCCGCACCTGGCGGCCGGCTCCCGGTCGATTGGTATCCTCCGGCGTGGAGAGGTGCCGGAGCGGTTGAACGGTCCTGTCTTGAAAACAGGCGGGTGCAAGCCCCGTGGGTTCGAATCCCACCCTCTCCGCCAAATACGTGACGATCGGACCCCGGGATTCTGGATTCGGATTTTCAATAGTTGATGACGCCACTCTGGGCTGGATCGGCGGGTCTGAACCGTACTGACTTCGATGGAGACTCCATCTCTTGGAGAATGGAGTCATGGCACAACACGATCACCCCTCCCGCCCCGCCCCGCGGCGGTATCCACCGGAGCTGAGAGAGCGTGCCGTCCGGCTCGTGTTCGAGACGGC
>JACPOS010000006.1 GCA_016191395.1 Chloroflexota bacterium | reverse complement strand
CCGTCTCGAACACGAGCCGGACGGCACGCTCTCTCAGCTCCGGTGGATACCGCCGCGGGGCGGGGCGGGAGGGGTGATCGTGTTGTGCCATGACTCCATTCTCCAAGAGATGGAGTCTCCATCGAAGTCAGTACGGTTCATACAGGGCAGTGAGCTGGTCCGATGTGGGGCCAGCCGAGAGCGTTCCCAGGTCGCGAACGCGCAGGACGCTCCGCCATATGCCGTCCGCCGGCGCAGCTCGGTTCCGACACCGTCGGGCCGCACGATCGGCTATCCCGCACTCCGATTGACGCTCCGCGAGGCCCTTCGTACACTCAATCCCGACAAGATCGCTTGGGATTGAGGATCGTCGCCTGACTTCGCTCGACTTGGCACCGACCGCCACCGAATCTGCCCCTGCCGCGCACCGCCCGTCGTTCCACGGGACGGGTGCCGTCGCGTTCAGCACCAAGGGCGAATACGGCGTGCGGCTCATGGTCCAGCTGGGGCGGCACTATGGCACCGGTCCCGCCTCGCTCGCGGAAATCGCGGCGGCGGAGGACATGCCCCGCGCGTACCTCGAGCAGCTCGCGTTCGTCCTCCGGGACGCGGGCCTCGTCGTCTCGACCCGCGGCGCCCACGGCGGCTACGAGCTGGGTCGCGCCCCGTCCTCGATCCCGATGAGCGAGGTGCTCCGCGCGCTCGAAGGCCCGCTTGCGCCGATGATCTGCGCCACGGACGAGCCCGGGCACGACCTCGCCTGCGACCGGACCTCGTCGTGCACCGTCAACCTGCTCTGGATCCGCGTTCGCGACGCGGTCGCCGGGGCGCTCGACGGCGTGACGCTCGCCGACCTCGTCCCGCAGAGACTCGTCTCCATCCAGCCCGCTGCGTCCGAAGGAGCCCTGACCGCATCGTGAGCGACCACACCAACGGCGCCACGGCCGCCAAGGCCGGCGCCGACGACCGTCTCGTCATTCGCGGGCTGCGCGTCGCGCCCGCCGCCGCGCCGGAGCGCGAGATCCTGCAGGGCATCGACCTGGAGGTCGGGCCCGGTGAGGTCCACGCGATCATGGGCCCCAACGGCTCCGGCAAGACGACCCTCGCCTATGCGCTGATGGGCCATCCGTCGTACAAGATCCTCGGCGGCACGGTGACCTGGCGCGGCCGCGACCTCCTGAAGCTCAGCCCGGACAAGCGCGCCCGGCTCGGGATGTTCCTGGCGTTCCAGTACCCGACGGCCATCCCGGGCCTCAGCGTCGCGAGCTTCATCCGGAGCGCGCTCAACGCGAAGCTCCAGGGGATCGACAAGAACCCCGACATCGACCCCACGGACGCCATCAAGGGCGGCGTGTCGATGATGGAGTTCCGGAAGAAGATGCGGGCGAAGCTCGCGCTGCTTCGAATGGATGAATCGTTCGCGGCGCGCTATGTCAACGAGGGCTTCTCCGGCGGCGAGAAGAAGCGCCTGGAGATGCTCCAGATGGCGATGCTGGAGCCCAACATGGCGATCCTCGACGAGACCGACTCCGGCCTCGACATCGACGCCCTGCGGGTGGTCGCCGAGGGCGTGAACGCGATGCTCAACCCGGACCTGGGCATCCTGCTGATCACGCACTACCAGCGGCTGCTCAACTACATCACCCCGGACGTGGTCCACGTCCTGGCCCAGGGCCGGATCGTCAAGACCGGCGGGAAGGACCTCGCGCTTCGCCTGGAGAGCGAGGGCTACGGCCCCATCCTGCGCGAGGCCGGCCTGGCGCCGGACGTGCCGGACGAGGCGCTGCTCGTGCCGCAGGGCCCCGACCTCGGAGCCCCAGCAGAACCCGTGGAGGCCGCCCGCTAGCCGGGCGGAGATGACGATGACGCTCACCGCCCCGCGCCCGGACAGCAGGATCCGCGACGGCAGGCTCGATCCGGAGGTCATCCGCCGGGACTTCCCGATTCTCGCCACCGAATCCCACGGGCACCCGCTCGTGTTCCTGGACTCGGCGTCCACGAGCCAGAAGCCGCTCGCCGTCATCGAGGCCGTGGACACGTACTACCGCGAGTACAACGCGAACGTGCATCGCGGCATCTACGAGATCGGCGAGCGGTCCACCGCGGCCTACGAGGCGGCCCGCTCCGCCGTTGCCCGCTTCATCAACGCGCCGGACGCGCACGAGGTCGTCTTCACGCGCAACGCGACGGAGGCGATCAACCTCGTCGCCTACGCGTGGGGCCGGAAGAACATCAACCGTGGTGACGCGATCGTGCTCACGGAGATGGAGCACCACGCGAACCTGGTGCCCTGGCAGCTGCTCGCCCAGGAGCGGGACGGCGACCTGGAGTTCATCCCGATCACGGACGACGGCGTGCTCCGGCAGGACGTCTACGACGTCCTCCTTCGCCTGAAGCCGAAGCTCGTCGCGTTCACCCACGTCTCCAACACCCTGGGCACCATCAACCCGGTCGTCGAGATGACGAAGATGGCCCACGACGCGGGCGCCCTGGTGCTCATTGACGGCGCCCAGGCCGTGCCGCACGTGCCGGTGGACGTCCAGGCGATCGGCGCGGACTTCTACGCGTTCAGCGGCCACAAGATGCTGGGTCCAACCGGCTCCGGCGCGCTGTGGGCACGGCGCGAGCTGCTGGAGGCGATGCCACCGTTCATGGCGGGCGGCGACATGATCCGCGACGTCCACCTCCGGCGGTCGGAGTGGAACGACATCCCCTGGAAGTTCGAGGCGGGCACGCCGGACATCGCCGCGGCCATCGGCCTGGGCGTCGCGGCGGACTACCTGCGCGAGCTGGGCATGGAGCGCGTGCGCGACCACGAGCAGGAGCTGCTCACCTATGCGCTCATCGAGCTCATGCGCGAGCACCCCGATCTGGAGCTGTACGGGCGCATGGACGCCACGATTCGCTGCGGCGTGATCCCGTTCAACGTGCCCGGCGTGCACCCGCACGACGTGGCCCAGGTCCTTGATCGCTCCGGCGTCGCGGTCCGCGCAGGCCACCACTGCACGATGCCGCTCCATGAGCGACTGGAGCTGGATGCGACCGCCCGCGCGAGCTTCAACGTGTACACGACGAAGGCCGATGTCGATGCGCTCGTCGCCGGCATCTCCGAGGTCAAGCGGATCTTCGGCTGACCTCAGCCAAGGAACTCGACCTCGACACCAAGGCGCTCGTAGGTGGTCAATGCGCGTCGGTCGCGTGTGATCAGCCTGGTCCCGGCGTGCTTCGCCGTCATCCCGATGAGCGCATCGTAGGTGGCACCGCCGGTGACCCCTAGTTCGGCCATCGCCCGGACGAGACCGCTGAGCATCGAGCCTGGCAGGGTCAGCCAGTCGTCCAGGAACGATGCCTCCAGGAATTCAACGACGCGGTTCGGGTTCGCGCGATGCGGCCGAGGCAGGCGAGTGAGCACTGAGTACGTCTCAAGTGCGGCATGGGCCGGGAGGTGGACCCCGTGATTCACAACGTCAAGGGCAGGTCCGTGGGCGCGATGCCAGGTCGAGAAGGCCGCGATGGCGACGCTGCTGTCTACGGCGGGCTTCAGCGCCGGACCCTCTCGAGTGTCTCTCGGACGATTTCGTCGGTGAGCGGTGGGATGGGAACATCCGGAACCGCCACGAGGACGTTCCCGCGCCGCTCCATGTGCATCGGCGTCAGCGGCACCTGGATCTCTATGCGGCCGTCGATGGCGGTCAGCTCGACCTCCTGACCTCCGTAGAGCGCGAGCTCCTCGCGGATGGCCTTCGGGACGACGATCCGCCCGGCTGAGTCGATGGTCGTGCGCATGGCAGAAGCCTACCATCACTTCTACCATTGCCATTGCGTTGGGCAGCGGAAGAGCTCGGGCATCACACTACGACCGTGCCTGAGCAGCCCGAGATGCCGGACGAGGTCACCGACCAGGTCGTCGAGTCGGCCGCGGCGCTGGGCATCGAGCTGGACCGCGCCGAAGCGGAGCGCTGGATCGATGCCGTGTCGACGGAAGCCGCCGGCGGGAGCGTCATGGTGGACGTCGACTCGGGCGTGTACGGCCATCGCGTCACGATGGCCGACCTGGACACGGCTGGCCTGGACCGCTTCCGCCGGATGACCGGGATCGTGGGCTTCGCGGACGATCCGCCGCGGGTCACGACCGCGCTCGCGCTCTCGGGCTCCGCGGCGCAGGCGCGCGTCCAGCGATTCCCGGCGGATGCCGACTTCTTCGAACGCATCCATATCGCCGCCGACACGCGTGAGGAGGCCTGCCGCGTTCTCGGCGGCGTCATGCGCGACAAGGCCCTCGAGACGATGCGTGGCGAGGGCCACCGGCTCCACGAGGTGAAGCTCGGGAGCTGGCCGGAGGATGGAGTCGATGACCGCGGGCCGGTCCGTCGCGGCACGCCGGTCTCGTGGTCGCCGGCGCAGGTGGAAGCGGGCGGGATCGCCTACCGGACCGCGGACGGGATCGAGCGCGTGCTGTGGTGGGACGACGCGGCCCTGGACCCCGGCTGGTGCAAGCTGGACTGGGTGATCGAGGATCCGGTGGACCACAGCCTTGTGAACGCGTCGAACATGCTCGACGTCACCTGGGAGGCGCCGGACGGGACCATCACCCCGCTCGACGGGTTCCTCGACTCGTACTTCCAGGAGGTGTACCTCGAGACCGAATCCATCCCGCTCTTCTCGAAGCTGGTGAAGCAGCTGGGTGCGGATTCCGTCGCCGACTACGTGGCGACGCTCACGCACGAGGTCTGGAAGTACACGGTCAAGGACCCGAACTACGGCAAGGCCGCGCGCCGCCTGTACAACGTCTTCCGCCTGACGGGCCGCTACGCGGAGGCCGCGTACCTGCGCGAGCTGTTCGACGAGCCGGTGACCGCCCTGTACCAGGTTGCCGCGCTGCTGCGAACGCTCGATGAGGCGTCGGGCGACGGCGACGCGTTCGACACCGAGGCGATGGTCGCCCAGCTCGACCGGCTGATCATGTCGTCGATCAGCGCGCTCGATGGCCCTGCGGAGGGCGAGATGGTCGGGCTCCTGCTGCGGCTGCGCGACGGGTTCAGTCGCGATTCCGAGCGCGCCCGGCGGTCCGCCGACCTCGAGGAGGCGCGCGCCGACGCGATGCGCGAGGTCGACGCCTACTTCAAGCGGGCCCTCGAACGGGTGCCGAGCATCAATGCCTTCCTCGACGACCTGGCGGCCACGGGAAGCCAGGCCACGGGAAGCTAGCCTGGCCGGCTCGTCGCCTCCGACGCGGGCGCACGGCTTGGAACGCTCAGCGAGCGGTACGACCGTCGAACGGCGGCCACAATCTTCCTGACGGCCCTTCCTCCCTCACCCCGCTCGCCTGCCGTTCCGAACAACGAAGGAACCGGCATCGCGCGATGTCCTGTCGATGCTCCTTCGTCGTACCGCTCGCCCAGCGATCCAAGGTCGTGGGCTGCGGTCATCGGGGACCTACCCGCGCCGGGCGTCCCGGAGGTCCAGCCGGTCCGAGGCCGCGGCGATCAGGTCGCGGTCGTGGGTCGCGACGAGCATCGTCACGTTCGCCCGGTCGAGCCGGGCAAGCATCGCGATGAGCGACGTGGCGCTCGCCCGGTCGAGGGCGGAGGTCGGCTCGTCGAGGATCAGCAGGCGGGGACGCGCCGCGACGGCCCGGGCGATCGCCACCCTGACGCGCTCGCCTCCCGAGAGCGTGTCCGGAGGCTCGGAGGCGAGATCCGCCATGCCCACCTCGGCGAGGGCCTCGTGCGCGCGCTCCCGGCGCTGCGTCACGGTGTCGCCCGCGCGCCGGATCGCCAGCGCGAGCTCCACGTTCTCCAGCGCGCTCAGGAAGGGCACGAGGCGGGGTGCCTGCGGGCAGAACGCGACGTCCATGGCGCGGAACCGCGCGAGCGCCTCGCGATCCAGGCCCGCGAGATCCGTGCCAAGCGTCAGGACGCGGCCGGCTGTCGGCCGGTCCAGGCCCGCGACGAGCCGGAGGAGCGTGGACTTCCCGGAGCCGGACGGCCCCGTGACGATGTGCAGTCCGCCGGTGGCGAACGTGGCATCGAGGTCACGCACGGCATGGATCGCCCCGGACCCGGTCCCGTAGGTTCGCGACAGGTGCTCGACGACGACCGCCGGCTCCGTCCCCGCCGCGGGCTCGACCGCGGCCATGCGCGGCGCCGGTGGCGGCAGGTCCGGCGCGCGCCAGCCGCTGGCATCGACGATGGGCTCTACCTCGGCGTTGGTGCCGCGACGGACCGCGATCGCGCGGCCGTCCCGGACGTACACGATTCGATCGGCCATGCCCTCGACGAGCAGGTCGTGGGTCACGACGATCGCCGTCGCGCCCTCACGGCGGACGAGCGCCTGCAGCAAAGCCACCAGCTCCGCGGCTGTCCGCTCGTCCAGCTCGGCGGTCGGCTCGTCCGCGAGGAGGAGTCGCGGCCGTGGCGCCAGGGCCGCGGCGAAGGCGATGCGCTGCTGCTCCCCGCCGGAGAGCTGGCTCGGCCGCGCGCCCCCGCGATCACCAAGCCCCACCTGCTCCAGCAGCTCCGTGGCCCGGGCGGCGCGGGCCCTGGCGCCCCAGCCTCGGAGCCGGAGCGGCAGCTCGATGGCATCCCGGGCCGTCAGGTAGGGCGACAGCGAGCGCCAGTACTGCTGGTCGATCACGCCGACCCCGGCTCGATACCGGACGAGCGCACGCTCCGGCGCCCGCTCGAGCGCCGCATCCAGCGATACCACGGTCCCGGCCGACGGCCGATCGAGCCCCGCCAGGATCCGCAATGCCGTCGACTTGCCCGAGCCCGACGCGCCGACGATCGCCACAACCTCCCCGAGCGCCACCTCGAGGTCGAGCCCTCGGAGCGCGGCCACGTTGCCGGCCGCGCCCGGGTAGATCCGCATCACGCCCGCGGCCGTGAGGGCGTTTGCAGCACCCTGCTCCAGGTTCAGGCCTGCCGCCTCGCTCATCGGACCCCGGCCCCCAGCGACGACCTGGCGAAGTGGCGACGCGTCAGCGCGTAGACCGTCACGCCGGTGACGAGCAGGATCGCTGCCGCGGCGCCGGCGATCACGGCCCATGGGGCCACGAGCGCGAGGGGCGGGTTCGGGGCGCCGCCCTCGGCGCCGACGCCGACGGAGGACGCGACGAACCAGCCGAGGGCGACGCCCATGATGATGCCGGTCACGGTCCCGATCGAGCACATCGCCAGGGTGCGCAGCACCACGAGGCCCTGCAGCGACCGTGGCGTGGTCCCCTGCGCCTCCAGCTCGTACAGCTCGCCCCGCTCGTCGCGCAGCTCCGACGCGGTCGCCAGCAGGACGCCGACCAGCGACAGCACCAGCCCAGCGATCGCCCCCACGACGAGCCCCCACACGACGCCGATCGCGAACGGGTCGCTCGATCGCTGCGCCTCGATGGCCGGGCGCGAGGCGATGAGGAGCCGCGGGAAGAGGCCCTGCTGGAGCGCCGTGACGACCTCGGCGGTCCGGGCGTCGCTCGGCGTGCCGAGCAGGACCTGGTTCGGCTGGCCCGCGCCGGGCTCGTACGCGTTGATCGCGAGCTTGAGCGGCGCGTAGTCCACGACGACGACCGGCCCGGGATCGAGGATCGACGGGAAGCGCGTGGTCGTCCCGACCGGGCGGAGCCGCAGTCGAAGCCCCGAATCGGTCGTGACGTCGAGGATCCCCGACGGATCCACGTCCGCGGCGAGCCCCGGGGTCACGATGGCGGGGAGGACGAGGCCGTCGGTCCGCGCGGCAGCGCGGATGAGCATCGGATCGAGGGCCGAGACCACCACGTGCGTCGCGATGGCGGGGTCCACGACCTCGGGCAGATCCCGGATGGTCAGGTCGCCCTCCTGGCGCCGCCCTTCGTTCGGCCCGCCTTCGCGGGCGTCGCCACCGTTCTTGGCCAGGAGCCCGAGGACTCGCCATTGCCGGGGAGCGCCGGCCGGCAGGAGCTCCAGCGGGAACGATGGCTCGATCTCGCCGCGGAGCGTCTGCCTGCCCGGCGCAAGGTCGCCAAGGTCAACGTGCTGGACGGCTCCGGTCGGCTCCTCCACGATCGCGGAGACGCTGATCGGGTCGCCGGTGTAGTCGACATCGATCGACACCTCGCGCGCATCGGCCGGGAGCACATGTCCGGCAAGCTCCCACGTTCCGTCGAGGTGGATGGCCGCCCCGAGCTCGGAGGGGCTGGTCGATGAGAAGTCCGGGCGCCAGCCCTTCAGGTCCTTGATCGCCGCGCCGTCGAATCCGACCAGGACGAACTCCTGCTGCGTCGCCGTCACCGCTTCCAGGCGGACCATCGGGTGGACCGCCACGTCGGCACCCACCACGCCGTGTTCGAGCTGCGGCACCACGAAGAACGAGAACGGTCCCTCCGCCGCGAGGCCCTGCACGCGGAGGTCGAATCCGGCCGCGAACGCCGCCTGGTCCACCGCACCCTGCCGCAGCGTGGCCGCATAGGTCTGTCCGAACACGACGGCACCGACGCTGAACGCGAGCAGCGTCATCACCGCCGCGGGCCGGAGTGGCTCGCGCGCCACCGAGATGGCGGCCAGCCTGATGCCGATCGGGGCGCGGCGGGTCACTCGAGCCAGCCAGCGCAGGAGCGGCGGCAGCAGCACGAGGCTGCCGAGGATCACCGACAGGCCGAGCGCGCCGGGCAGCAGCACCGAAGCAGGCGAGGTCGCCTCCGCCGCAAGCTTCGCCGGGTCGACCGGACCCGCCGAGATCCGCTGCCACGCGAGGATGATCCCTGCCGGAACCACGGCGGCGATGACGACGCGCGGCTGCAGCAGACGGCCCGTCGACGGGTGGATCCCGAGCATCGTCGCCACCATCGCCAGGCCGACGAGCAGCACGGTCAGCGCGATCCCCGCAGGCTGGAACAGGGCGAGCCCGAGCACGATGTCGACTGGCAACCCCTGGCTGCTCGCCAGCACCCCGATCGCCAGCGCCGCCGCGAGCTCGCCGACGATCGCTCCGGCGATGGCCGGCACGAACGCCTCGCCGACGATGAACAGGAGCCTGGCGCCGCGTGACGCGCCCGCGGCACGAAGGCGGCGATCCTCGAGGCCCACGTCGGAGCGCTCGATCGCGGCCGCGAACGCCGCGAACGCCAGCAGCACCCCGACGATCAGCGAGCTGATGAACACCAGCCGCCCGATGGCGACCTCGGTACGCTCGTGGACCGTGCGGAGCGTGGCCTCCGGAGTCGAAAACGGGAACGACGAGTTCGCGGTCGCCAGCGCGCGATCCACGGCATCGGCGCGGTCGGACAGGTCGGCGAGCGTCCAGCTGTGCGCGATCGCAGGATCGATGGGGGCGAACCAGTAGTTGGTTCTCGGCACCTCGTGCAGCTCGGGCGACTCCTGGATCGTGGCCAGGCCATCGATGAGGAGCGCAGCCGAATCGAGCTGGAGGACCTGGACCGGCCGGTCCGGGACCATCTGGGCGATGCCGACGACCTCGATCTCGGTCCCGGCGAGCGTGACCGCGGTGCCGACGTCGGCGATCCCGTTGGGCAGCTCCGGTCCAATGCGCACGGCCTCGCACTTGGCCCCCATCGCGCACCGGGCGGGCAGCCGGCCCTTGGTCACCGTGGCCCACTGCGCCAGATCGTCCACCGCGAGCACGCGGAACCACTCCGTCGGCGGCTGGTACATCCGCACGGGAAGGATCGGCCCGGTCATGGCGAGGACCGGCTGGAGCGCGTCGCGGGCAGTCCGATCGTCCGCTGCGTCCTCGGACCCATCCATCGAGGAGTGGTGGATGGAGATCGTGCGGTCCGCCGGGCTCAGGTCCGCGAGCGCGCGCCGGGTCGCAAGATCCTCGGTGACGATCCCGACGCCGAACAGCGAGCCGAGGACGACCACCGTTCCCGCCACGGCCAGGCCAACGAGGGCCGCCGCGCTCCGGCGGCGCCGCGCCCGGGCGCCCACCAGCGCGAGCACGGCCGCTGCCGCGGGCCAGGCTCGACGTCGCGGCTGCTCGGTTCCAGGGCTCAGGGCCGGTCCTCCACGGTCAGCATGGCGACTGTTTCAGCGGACGATATCCACACGGAACCCTTTGCGGGAAGGGTACGGCTGGATGCCGCCACCCCTTGCAGCAGACCCGTCGGTTGCCATCCGCGCCAATCCCAAGGCGACCGGTGGGGATTCCGCGGCCTCACGCTAGAATGTCGGCGACGCATGGACGACCTGTACCGCGACTACATCCTCGAGCATTACCGGCGCCCGCACAACTTCGGGGTGCTGGAGGACGCCAACGTCTCCCAGGAGGGCGCGAACCCGCTGTGCGGGGACCGGATCACGCTCCAGCTGCGGGTGCACGACGGCGTCATCGATGCCGTCGGGTTCACCGGCCGAGGCTGCGCGATCAGCCAGGCGTCCGCCTCGCTGCTGACCGACGAGATCAAGGGCAAGGGCGTCGACGCAGCTGCCGCCATGAAGTCGACGGACGTCCTGGACCTGCTCGGCATCGAGATCAGCCCCGCGCGGATGAAATGCGCGATGCTCTCCCTCGAGACCCTCCAGGGCGCGCTCGAGCCCACCGTGGCGGCGGCCGAGGGTCGCGCGTGATGCCAGCGCGAGTCAGCACCCGCTCTCCGAGGTCCAAGGCGGAGCTCCGCGACGCCATTGGCCCGAGGATCTGGTGCAGGTGTCCGTCGCCGGCCTGACGCCGGCTGCCCGTGTCCGCGTCCCGAGCGGACGGCTACACGACACCTCGACCTTCACAGGAGTCCCGTTCCCATGACGATTCAGCTGGGCGATGTCGCCCCCGACTTCACCGCATCCTCGACAGCCGGCGAGATCCGCTTCCACGAGTGGCTCGGCGACGACTGGGCGATCCTCTTCTCCCACCCCAAGGACTTCACGCCGGTGTGCACCACTGAGCTGGGCGCGGTCGCGCGCCTGAAGCCTGAGTTCGACCGCCGCGGCGTCAAGGTGCTCGGCCTGAGCGTGGACGGCGTGGCCGACCACGAGGGCTGGTCCCGAGACATCGAGGCGACGCAGGGCGTCGCGCTCAACTTCCCGCTCGTCGCGGATCCCGATCGAGCCGTGGCGACCGCGTACGGCATGCTCCACCCGAACGCGGACACCACGGCGACCGTTCGTTCCGTGTTCGTCATCGACGGCCAGAAGAAGGTTCGGCTGACGCTCACCTATCCGGCGAGCACGGGCCGCAACTTCGACGAGATCCTGCGCGCGGTGGACTCGCTCCAGCTGACGTCGCGCCACTCGGTCGCGACGCCGGCGAACTGGCAGCATGGCGACGACGTGATCATCCTCGCGTCGCTGTCGGACGACCAGGCCAAGGCGAAGTTCCCGGACGGCTGGCGCGCCGAGCGGCCGTACCTCCGCTACGTCCCGGACCCGTCGGCGACTGCCGAGGACGCAGCATGACGGCCGTGGTTCGCGAGATCAGCGTTCGCGCCGCCGACGAGGCGAGAGCCGCTGGCACCACCCTCATCGACGTCCGCGAGCAGGTGGAATGGGATGCCGGCCATATCGCCGGCTCCCTGTTCATTCCGCGCGGCGTCCTCGCCGAGCGCATCGCCGCGGCCGTCCCGGACCGCGACACTCCGATCGTCGTCTACTGCCGCAGCGGCGCGAGGTCCGCGATCGGGACGCAGCAGCTGCAGCAGCTCGGCTACACGAACGTCGTGAACATGGCCGGCGGGATCCTGGACTGGGCGGCGAACGGCCTCCCGATCGAGGCGCCGGCAACCCTCACCCCCGCCCAACAGTCGCGCTACAGCCGCCACCTCCTGATCCCGGAAGTGGGCACCAACGGCCAGGCGAAGCTGCTTGACTCCAAGGTGCTGATCGTCGGGGCGGGCGGGCTCGGCAGCCCGTCCGCGCTGTACCTCGCCGCGGCCGGGGTGGGCACGCTCGGCATCGTCGACTTCGACGTGGTCGAGGCCAGCAACCTCCAGCGCCAGGTTATCCACTCCACGGAGCGGCTCGGGCACAAGAAGGTCGATTCCGCCCGGCAGACCATCGAGGCGCTCAACCCCGACGTGCGCGTGATCACGTACGACGAGATGCTCCTCGCCGGCAACGTGGAGCGGCTCATCGCCGGCTACGACGTGATCCTCGACGGCACGGACACGTTCGAGACGCGCTACCTGCTGAATGACGCGGCGGTCATCGCGGGCATCCCCGTGGTGCACGCGTCCGTGTTCCGGTTCGAGGGGCAGCTGTCCACGTTCGTGCCGTACGTGGGCCCCTGCTACCGGTGCCTGTACCCGACCCCGCCGCCGCCGGAGCTTGCGCCCGGCTGCTCCGTGGCCGGCGTCCTTGGCGTGGTGCCCGGGATCATGGGCCTGCTCCAGGCCAACGAGGTGCTCAAGGTCGTCCTCGGGATCGGCGAACCGCTCGTGGGCAGGCTGCTGCTCTTCGATGCGCTGGACGGCTCGTTCTCCGAGCTCCGGCTCAACCGCGACCCGGCCTGCCCGGTGTGCTCGGACGAGGCGGTGGCGGCACGGGAGCGCGGCGCGCCGCTCCCCCTGCCGGTCTTCGCGGACCAGCCGTTCGCCCTCGGCGCCCTCGGCGGCTCGATGGGCGGCGCCCGATGAGCACGATCCGGCTTCCTCAGGTCCTCCGCCAGCAGGCGAACGGCGAGCGGGCGATCGAGGTCGAGGGCGCGACGATCGGCGACGCCGTCCAGGCGCTCGTCGGCCGCCACCCGGGCCTCGCGACCCAGCTGCTCACACCCGACGGCAACCTCCACCGCTTCGTCAACGTGTACCTCAACGGCCGCGACGTCCGCTACCTCGACGGCCTCGAGACCCCGGTCGGGGAGCGCGACGAGATCCGGCTCCTGCCGGCGATAGCGGGAGGCTGACGTGACCGCACCATCCGCGGTGCGGTCCGGCAGGTTTGGGGGCCTGGTGGAATCGATCGGCGGCACGCCCGTCGTCGAGATCGCCCGGCTCTCGCCGAACCCCGCCGTCCGCCTGTTCGCCAAGCTGGAGGCAGCCAACCCCACCGGCTCGGTCAAGGATCGGGTCGCACGCGCCCTCGTGGAGGACCTCGAGTCCAGCGGGCGCCTGTCCCCCGATTCGATCCTGCTCGAGGCGACGTCCGGGAACACCGGCATCGCGCTGGCCATGATCGGGCGCCGGAAGGGCTACCGGGTCGCAGTGGTCATGCCGGACAACGTGACCGTGGAGCGGCGCGCGCTGATCGCGCTCCACGGCGCGGAGGTCATCGATTCACCCGGCGCGCTCGGCTCCAACGGGGCGATCGCACTCGCCCGCGACCTCGTCGCCCGCGATCCTCGTTTCGTGATGGCGGATCAGTACGCCAACCCGGCCAACCCCCGCGTGCACGAGGAGACGACCGGTCCGGAGATCCTCGACGCCGTGCCCGAGATCGACGTGTTCGTGGCCGGGTTGGGTACCGGCGGGACGCTCACCGGCGTTGGGCGGTTCCTGCGCCGGGCCAAGCCGGGCGTGCGCATCGTGGCGGCTGAGCCGCTTCCCGGCGAGGCCGTCCAGGGTCTCCGCTCGCTCGACGACGGCTTCGTTCCCGAGGTCTTCGACCCGACCCTCCTGGACGATCGCTACGTGGTCTCCAACCGCGAGGCGGTCGCCACGGCACGGGACCTGCTGGAGAAGGAGGGGATCTTCGCCGGGCCGTCGTCCGGTGCGATCCTGGCCGTGGCCGCTCGGGTTGCGGTCACGATGGAGCGGGGGACGATCGTGGCGCTCCTGCCGGACGGCGGCTGGAAATACCTCTCCGCCGGCACCTATGACCGCCCGCTGGACGACCTCGAGGATGCGCTGGAGGGCGGCGTCAGCTGGTGGTGAGCGAGGCGCGACCGAGCGACTACTACCCGGGTGACGGTGGGCAGCCGCATCCCGGGCCGCGCGCCGCCCGGATCTCCCGCGAGATTCGCGACGGGATCGTGGACCACGCTCGGGGCGAGGTCCCCAACGAGGCCTGCGGCATCGTGATCGGCGACCGGCCGGCGGCCGACGGCGGCCGCGCGGTCCGCTGGGTTCCGCTCCGCAATCCACTGGCCTCGCCCTCGCGCTACGCGATCGATCCCGACGACCTGCTGCGCCTGACGACCGAGACGGACGATGCCGACGAGGTCTTCTGGGCGATCGTCCATTCGCACGTCGCCTCGCCTGCCCGCCCATCCCCAACGGACCTACGCGAGTCGCACTACCCGGACGCGCTGTACCTTCTGGTCTCGCTCGAGGCGGCGCCGGTCATCCGCGCGTGGCGCATCTTGGACGGCGGAGTGCACGAGGTGGAGCTCACGATCGATGCCTGAAGGCCGCTCCGGCTCCCGGCTCGACGGCCGGCTGGTCCTCTCGCTCCTGCTGCTCGGCGGGCTCGTTGCGATCGTGATCGTGTCGGTCACCGGGGCGTCGGCGGAACTGCTCCAGGTGCTCGCGCACGCGCCGGCGGTCGTTCGGTCCTTCCTGTCGGGCTTCTTCATCGTCCTCGGCGGCTGGCTCCTGCTGAGGGCGATCCGGCGCATCGACGGAGCCATCTCCAACGACCCGTCCGCAGACGGGGGACGCATCTCGGACGCGGACCTCGGTGCGCTCGTCCGCGCGGTCCGGCTCGTGTTCCTGTCTGCCGCAAGCTTCACCGCCGCGGGTGGCTGGCTGATCGGCGATCCGCTCCCGCTCGTCATCGCCCTCGTGATCGCGGGCGTCGATGTCGCGGAGACGTCCTTCCTGCTGCTGGTGGCGACCCGCCGCTCGCGCTAGGGGCCGGTTCGCTCGTCGGCGACGACCTTGCCAGCATCGAGCCGGACCACGCGCCCGAACGAGCCCGCGACGAACCGGGCATCGTGGCTGATCGCGACAACCGTCCTGCCATCGGCGGCAAGGCGCCCGACGACCGCGGCGACCAGCTCGATCTCGCCGGCATCCAGGCCCATCGTCGGTTCGTCGAGGACGACGACCGGCGTGCGCATCACGAGGGCGCTCGCGAGCGCCAGGAGCCGCCGCTTCGACCCGCCGAGGTCGAACGGGTTGGCGTCCCCACGCTCGGCCAGCCCGACGCTCCCGAGCGCTTCGTCGACCGCTCGCGCCAGCTCGGCGCCGCGCAGCCCGACGTTGCGCGCCCCGAACGCGACCTCGCGCCGGCATGTTCGCGCGAACAGCTGCCGATCGGGGTCCTGGAACGTGAGCGCCACGACCCGGGCAAGCTCGGCGACGGGTCGATCGGCGGTCGGCAGCCCGTCGAGCAGGACCCGTCCGGTGCCCGGCCGGAGCAGGCCGTTCCAATGGCGCACCAGGGTGGACTTGCCGGATCCGTTCCGGCCCGTGATCGCGACGCGTTCCCCGCGCTCGATCGCCAGGTCCAGCCCGTCGAGCGCGCGCGTCCCGTCCGGATATGCGTAGACGAGCCCCTCGCACCTGATCACGCCGGCACCGCGATCCGGCCGTCGGCGATGGTCACGATTCGGGCATCGAGGGCGGCGAGCAGCTCTCGGTCGTGCTCCGCGACCAGCATCGCAGTGCCGCCGCTGGCGAGGGCGCGGAGCGCCTCGACGACGAGCCGGCGCCCCTCGAGATCGAGCTCGGCAACGGGCTCGTCGAGGACGAGATGGCGCGGGCGCATCGCCAGCATCGAGGCGATCGCGACAAGCTGCGTCTGCCCGCCCGACAGGCGATTCGGCGCGCGCTCCGCCAGGTCCTCGATAGCGACGGCAGCCAGCGCCGCGCGGGTGCGCGCCACCGTCTCCGCGACCGCCAGCCCGAGGTTCACGGGCCCGAGGGCGACCTCCTCGAACACCGTGCCGGTGATGCCCGACAGCTGGCTCGCGGGGTTCACGAACACGATCCCGACTCGCGCCGCGAGCTCGTGGGTGCGAAGGACGCGCAGCGACTCGCCGTCGACGAGCACGTCGCCCGCCAGCTCGCCCCCGATCGAGGCCGGCGCCAGGCCGGACGCGACGAGGCACAAGGTGGACTTGCCCGCCTCGTTCCGACCCGTGAGACCGACGATCGCACCCTCGCCGACCCGCAGGTCGACCGACTCCAGCGCGCGGCGCCGGTACCCCGGGTAGCGGTAGGAGACGCCGCGCAGCTCGAGGGTCATCTCGTCGCCACGGCGAGGATCACGAGCCCGGCGAGCAGCAACCAGCGAGCCGCGCGCTCGAGGCCGCTGTCGGGCGGTGCCCACAGCAGGTGGCGCGTCCCCGGCCGCCCGAATGCCCGCGCCTCCAGCGCGAGGGTCCGCGCCTCCACCTCGTGGAGGGAGCCGATCAGGACCGGGCCCACCAGCGGCAGGACGCCGCCGAGCCGGCGCCCGAGGCTCCCCTCGGTATCGAGGCCGCGCGAGCGCTGCGCGGCCTGGACGTCGCGCGACCGCTCCACCAGCGCGGGAATGGCTCCGACGACCGACCCGAGCACGAACGCGAGCCGAGGCGAGACGCCGCGTCGCTCCAGGTCCGCGATGAGTGATCGCGGGGGAGTGGTGAGCCCGAACAGGGTGAGCGCGGCCGCCATCACGAAGAGGCGAACGATCACCTGGGCCGCGAAGTCGGTCCCCTCGCGTGTCGCGTCGAACGGCCCGATGACGAACAGGACCGTCTCGCCGGCCCGCGTGAACACGGACACGAGCCCCACCGAGATCGAGATCGGGAGCGAGAGCAGGAAGGCCACGCGGGCCACGCGCCACGCGAGCCCGGCGATCGTGGCCCCAGGAAGCACCAGGCCCATGAGCATCACGAGCGGCACTCCGTACCCGCCGGCGATGAGCGCGCCGAGCGTCGCCACGATCGCGAGGGTGGCCTTCGTGAGCGGATTGAGGCGGTGATACGCCGTCGGGGCGGGAGGGGAGAGTCGGGCAAGGAGCGCCTCGTCCTCGGGCGAGGGTTCCTCGACAGCCGCGCCGGCCGGTTCGATCGCGATGGGTCAGGCCTCGAGCGTGCCGAGCGCGCGCTCGCCCTGCGGGTAGCGCGCCGCGACGCGCCGCGACACCGCGCCGAGGAGCGTGAACACGATCAGGTACGTGATGGTCTTGTCGATCGGGTCGGAGATGAGGGATTGCTGGAGGACCGCGGTCTGGAGGTCGGAGCCGGCCTGCTGGAACGCGGCAACGAGGAGATCCGTGCCGGAGCCGGTGACGCCGCCGAAGACGAGCGCGGCGATGGGTGCGGCGATCAGTGCGGAGACAACGCCGCACGCCGCGCCTGCGACGAGCACGTAGACGACGCCGAGATCTCGATCGCGCGCAAGCCTGAGGACGAGCGCCACCAGCGCGATGACCACGACGGCGGCGAGCCCGATGGCGAGCGTCACGAACAGCGGATCGATCGGGCCGTCCTCGAACAGCTGGAAGCAGAGGCCCTGTGGAGTGCCGCCCGGACGGGGTGCGATGTCGGCGCACAGGCCCCGGTAGAACGGGACGACGCCGTACCAGGCGAGGCCACCGAGCAGCAGGACCGCCACGGCGACGCCGCCGACGAGCCGCGCCGGGGTCGTTCCGGTCCGCGACCGGAACACGCCCGCGTAGCCGAACACGCCCGCGAGCAGCCCGATCTCCGCCGCGACGATCGCGAAGGGCCACGCGTACGGCGAGCCGAACGGCGATCCCGCGAGCAGGAACGTCCAGGCGAGGTTCGAGAGGAGCCCCGTCGCGGCGCCCGCGATCGGGCCGGCAAGCACGCCGACGAGGATGGTGCCGATCGAGTCCAGGTAGACCGGGAGCTTCAGCGCCGACGCGACCGTCTGCCCCAGCACCACGTTGATCGCGATCGCGATCGGGATGAGCACGATGGTCCGGGTGTCGAACTGGCGCGCGATCGAGTCCAGGCGGCGCGTCTGGAGCCACTCCACCGCGGCGTACGCGCCGAACCCGACCGCCAGCCCGACCGCGAGCACGAGCATGAAGCTGTTCGCGCCGGCGGGGATTCCACTGGGTTCGGGCGTGGCGTCGAAGGTCCCGAGCGCGATGAGCCCGACGATGACCGTCGCGGCGGCCGCCGCGCCGCCCACGAGGATCCGCAACCAGGTGCGTGCGATGTCGCGCCTCCTCTCGCTCGCTCCGCGCCTAGCCTGCCACGACGGCTCGCCGAGCCGCCAGGTCGCCGACACGCTCAACGAGCCGCGCGAGGAACGTTTCTGCATCCGCCTCGACCGCGACGTCGAGGTTGGTTGGCTTGCCGGTGATGCCGCGCCAGTCCGCAACGGTCATGCCATGCGCCAGGCCCGGGCCCGCCTCGACGTCGACGAAGACCGGCTGGGTCATGACGAGCGAGCGATCGAGCGCCGCCGCGACCACGAACGGGTCGTGGATGAATGCGCCATGGAAGCCGTCATAGCGCTCGTGGAACTCGAAGTAGAAGCGCAGCGCGTCGCCGATGAACCGCAGGATCGGGGAATCGCGCGCTGCCGCGCCCGCACGAAGCGCGAGCTGCCCCAGATGCACCGGCATGAACCGTGCCCGCTCGGTGACGTCGAGGCCCATCGCGAGCGGCCGGGGCAATTCCGGGCTGGCAGCGCAGGCCGCGGCCCACGCGGCGAACACGGCCTTCGCTGCGTCCGGATCCACGTGCAGGTTCCACTCCGTGGTCGGCGTCGTGTTGCCGGGCGCGCGGTATGCGCCGCCCATCAGGACGTACCCGCGGAGCAGCCTCGGGAGCGAGGGCTCCCGCTCCACTGCGAGGGCGAGATTCGTGAGGGGTCCCAGCGTCACGAGCGTCATCTCGCCTGGCCGCGAGCGGGCCAGGGCCACGATGCGGTCGGCCGCGTGGCCGGGCTCCAGCTCTCGCGATGGTGTCGGCAGCTCCGCGTTCCCGATGCCGAAGGGACCGTGCGTCTCGGGCGTCGTTCCCAGTGCCTTCACGAGCGGCCGCTCCGCGCCGAGCAGCACGGGTACGTCCGCTCGGCCCGCCAGCTCCAGCACGGCGCGCGTGTTCGTCGCGACCTGCGGCGCGTCCACGTTGCCTGCAACACAGGTCACCGCGAGCAGGTCCGCGTCGGGAGAGGCGCAGGCGTACAGGAGCGCGAGCGCGTCGTCGATCCCGGTGTCGACGTCGAGGATCAGCGGCGTTCGCCCTGCCATCGGTCGAATGCTAGCGATGGGCCAGCCGGAGGAGCTGGGCCGACCGGCGCAGGCGTCGCGCCCAGGTCGAGCCGGATCGGGCGATCTCCGCGGCCGTGGCCGGGCGTGCGCATGCCAGCTCGAAGCCATGCGGCGCAAAGGTCGCGCGGACCAGCCCGGCAATGGCGTCCGATTCGAGCGGGATGCCGGCGAGCCCATCCCGCGCGGAGGGGGCGAGCAGCAGCTCCACGGCTCCACCCGGGGCGACGAGGCCCGCAAGGCCCGCAGCGACGATGGGAGCTCGACCGACGCAGCCCCGAAGGAGCGAGCCCCACGGGAACTGGACGGTCACGACATCAGCCACACCGCCGAGAGCCGCCGGTGGCGCCTCGGCGGCGGCCACGATGAACGCGGCGTTCGGGAGCCCGCCCTTGCGCGCCGGTCCCGCGGCGCGCCGCGAGGATTCGGCCATCGCCGCGGCGTTGGCATCCAGGCCGATCGCAAGCGTCCGCGGGTCATGGGCAGCGACGGCGAGCACCGCCCGCCCATCGCCCGTGCCCACGTCGATCGTCACCCGTGCATGACGGGCGACGAGATCGGCGACCTAGCCGACGTCCACCTCGACGAGGCGACGGCCGACGACGAATCGAATCATGGGCGGGAGGATAGCGGCCCTCGCGCTACCGGAACAGGGTCGTGAGGAAGCGGCCGCGGATCGGCGTCCCCGGCGGCGGGACCGAGCGGGCGTGGACATCCGCAACGTCTGCCGCCACTCGCGCTGCGAACGCCTCAGTGAGCCGGTGCGCTGCGCGGCGCTCCTCCGATGACCCGGGTCGGGGCAGCGGGTCGTCAGGCCGGAGCCCTGCCAGCTCCCGAGGATCGATCGGCGGCAGGACGCGCAGGATGATCCGCTTGCCGAGGTACACCTGCTCGTTCCCGCCGAGGACGAGCGGCACGATCGGCGCCTCGTTGCGGAGTGCGAAGTACGCCATGCCTCCGCCGAGCCGCCGCAGCTCGCCCGGCGCCGACGCCGGACCGGTCTCCGGCATGAGCATGAACACGCCGCCCGCAGCAAGCACGTCGCGCGCCGCGGCCATGTGTACCTCCACCGTGCGTGGATCGCGTCCGGCCGGAATCGGGATCACGCCCCCGAGCCGGCGCATGAGGAACCGGCGGAGCGGCGAGCGCGCCATCGTCCGCGCATCGCCGAAGAACGAGAACCGCGGCCGCTCCGGCAGGAGGATCCAGGGGACGAACGGGTCGATCCACGTTCGATGCGGGACGACCGCCGCAATCCAGCGCCCCGCCGGTCGCCCGCGCGCATCGCGCGGCAGGTGCTCCGCGCCCTCCAGGACGAGGTCGGCTCGCAGGACCCACGCGCAGGCTCGCCACACGACCCGCAGCAGGCGGTAGGTGGTCCCGGGTCTGGGTGACGGGCTGCCCAGGAGTCCCGATGCCAGCTCAGGTTCGGTCACCCTGGAACGATAATCGCGCCGCAGGCGATCCCGCCTGCGGGCCTCCCGCCTACACTCGCCGCGTGACGAGCGGCAACCCCACGACTCGCCCCATCGGGCCGTACGAACGGCTCACGGCCGAGGTTCACGAATGGGATCCGCGGACGGTAGAGGTCGCCGCCCGTGTGGATGCGCTCGTGCGC
This sequence comes from Chloroflexota bacterium, assembly GCA_016191395.1. Lineage (GTDB taxonomy): Bacteria > Chloroflexota > Limnocylindria > Limnocylindrales > CSP1-4 > UBA5189. The sequence continues at coordinate 94,293 of JACPOS010000006.1, read as the reverse complement.
GCGAAGCGGCCGGACCTGGTCGTCGAGCACATCGGCAGCACGTCCGTCGCCGGTTTGCCGGGCAAGGGCATCGTGGATCTCTCGATCGAGACCGATGCGGAGGCCATCCCCGGCGTCGTCTCGATGCTCTACGAGCTGGGCTTCCAGCCCCAGCCCGGCCCGGATCCGTGGCCGCCCACCCGGCCGATGCCCGTGGGCTCGCTGGACCTCGATGGGACGAGGTACCGCATCCACCTGCACGTGCAGCCCCGTGGCGCCGACTTCTCCCGCGACATCGCCTTCCGCGATGCGCTCCGCAACGACGCGGAGCTCCGACGCCAGTACGAGGGCCTGAAGCGCGGCATCACCGAGGCGGGGCCGGTGGAGGGCCTCCGCTACACGCACTCGAAGACGGCCTGGATCCTGCAGGTCTACCGCCGGCTCGGCTTCGCGCCGCCGCCGATCTCGCCGCCGTCCACGGTCGGGATCCTGGGTGGCGGCCAGCTGGGGCGGATGCTGGCGCTGTCGGCGCGCGCCCTCGGCTACCGGGTCGTGGTCCTCGATCCGGATCCCAACGCGCCCGCCGCGAGCGTCGCCGACAGGATCGAGGTCGCCGCGTACGACGACGTCCCCGCGGCCAAGCGACTCGCCGCCGAGTGCTCGGTGATCACCTATGAGCTGGAGCACATCGGCCAGGCCGTGGTCGCCGAGCTCGACGACCGTCGACGCCCCATCCGGCCGGGTCCGTACCCGCTGAAGCTGACCGCGGACCGGCTCGCGGAGCGAAGGTTCGTCGAGGCGAACGAAGGTACCGTCGCGACGTGGCGCGAGGTCGCGAGCCCCGCCGCGGTCCTGGAGGGCATCGCGGAGCTCGGCTACCCCGTGCGTGTCAAGGCCGTGCGCGGCGGCTACGACGGCCGCAGCCAGGTCAGGATCGACCGCACGAGCGGCATCGAGGCGCTCGACGGGCGGATCGGCTGGCCTGCCCTGCTGGAGAGGGAGCTCGCGTTCGAGGCGGAGCTCTCGCTCGTCGTCGTCCGCAATGTCGATGGCGTGAGCCGGACGTTCCCACTCGCGCGCAACCGGCACGACCGCGGGATCCTCGTCGAGACCGTGGTTCCCGCGGGCGTCTCCGCAGAGATCGAGGATCGTGCGGCAACGCTCGCGAAGAACCTGGCGACGTCGATGGGCCTCGTCGGAACGCTGACGGTGGAGCTGTTCCTCATGCCCGATGGCTCGCTCGTGGTCAACGAGCTGGCGCCGCGCGTGCACAACAGCGGGCATTGGTCCATCGAGGGCGCGGTCACGAGCCAGTTCGAGCAGCACCTGCGCGCGATCTGCGGGCTGCCGCTGGGCTCCGTGGAGATGCGGGCGCCGGCCGCGGCGATGGTCAACCTGCTCGGCGAGGGCGCGCCGCGGCCCGCGCATCCCACCGGCATCTATGCGGCGCTCGAGGTCCCCGACGCACATCTCCACCTGTACGACAAGCACACCGTCTTCGAGCGCCGGAAGATGGGCCACGTCACCGCGCTCGGTGCCACGCCGGAGGAGGCGCTTGCCCGCGCGACGGAGGCGGCCGGACACATCGGCTGGGCGCCGGCAGCCGAGCCGTGATGGCCGAGGGCAGCGGCCCCCTCGTGGGTGTCGTCGGCGGCAGCCGGTCCGACTTCCCGGTGCTGGAGCAGGCGGTCGCCCTGCTGACGATGCTCCAGGTGCCCAACGAGCTGCGCGTGGTCTCGGCGCACCGGAGCCCGGACCTGCTGTACCGCTACGCGGAAGGCGCTCGCGGCCGCGGGATCCGCGTGATCATCGCGGGGGCCGGCGGCGCGGCCCACCTCCCCGGCATGCTCGCCGCCAAGACGACGCTCCCGGTGATCGGTGTGCCGATGCCGACGAAGGCGCTGGACGGAATCGACTCGCTCCTGTCCATCGTCCAGATGCCGCGCGGGATCCCGGTGGCGACGGTCGCGATCGGCAACGCAGAGAACGCGGCGCTGCTCGCCGTGGAGATCCTGGCGCTCGGCGATCCGGCCCTCGCCGCACGCCTCGAGGCATACCGGGCCGATCTCACCCGCATGGTCCTCGACGACCCTTCGAACGCAACCTCCATCTGAGGCAGGGCCCGCATGGACGACGAGCGCTGGGAGGAGGGCATGCCGGTCCTCGACCGGCAGGGGATCAACGCCCACAGGGCGCCGGATCGGATCCCGGAGGCCAAGCCGACGCCCCTCCAGCGGTACTACATCAACCTCTCGGCGATCGCGCTCGTCGCGGGCGCCATCGCGATCACCGCGATCGAGGCGGGCACGCCGTTGTCCAGCCCCATCGTCAAGCTCTGCGCGCTGATCGCGGCGCCGATCTTCGTCGCCACGACGGCCGACGCCGCGCTCCGGTTCTACCGCAGCGCCTGGGCGTGGATGCCGGTCAACCGTGGCCGGGGCCTGTTCCGGCTCACGTGGGTCCTCGCGGCGCTGCTCGGCATCGGCGCCGTCGTCGGGGCCGCGAGCCTCATCCTGACGGCGTGAACCCCCGCGGTCCCGACGCGCGCTCCACCGACCTGCCGGCCGGCGGCGGCACGCCCGAGTGGCTCGCCGCGTCGCTGAATCACTGCATGAGGTGCGGCGGCAGGCTCCGCCTTGGGCCCGTGGAGGGCGATCCCCGGCAACGCCTGGTCTGCGAGGACTGCGGGAACATCGCCTACACCAACCCGAAGCTCGTGGTGACGACCATCCCGGTCACCGAGGCCGGTGAGGTCGTGCTGCTGCGCCGCGGCTACGAGCCGGGTCGCGGGTCGTGGGCGCAGCCCGGTGGTTTCCTGGAGGTGGACGAGACCGCGACCGAGGGCGCGATCCGCGAGACCGACGAGGAGGTTGGGCTGCTCGTGGAGCCGGGCGAGATCCTGGGGCTGTACGCGCGCCTCGAGGCGGCCGTGATCGTCCTCGTCTACGAGGCCCGGATCGTCGGGGGCGAGCTCCGGACGAGCCCGGAGGCCCTGGAGGTCCGCGCCTTTCCGCCCGACGAGATCCCCTGGCCGGAGATCGCGTTCCGCACCACGTGGTGGGCGCTCGTCGACTGGCTCGCGTTGCGCCGACCCGACATCGACCCACCCGCGGATCGCTGGCTCCGGGGTGGGCCGGGCTAGGGTTCGAAGTCCTCCCGGGACCGGAGGAGGGAGTCGATGTCCAGGCGCGTGGACGCCATGAGGGCCCCGTCGGCATCGTACGCATTGGCATTGATCCTGAGCGGTCCCTCGAAGCCGGCGGGCACCCCGACGTCGACATCGAACCGGAGGGTCGGTCCGTCGCCCTGCGGAGGGCCGGCGCTCCCCGGGACGCTGACGGAGGCCCATCCTGCAACCCTGCCGCGATTGTCCTGGAGCGAGACGTAGACCCAGGTCACGTTCGCCACGAACACGTCGCCATGGACGTACATCGACGTCGAGAGCCGGTGGGATTCCAGCTGGATCGGCCCCGGGCCGCTCCGAACGACCGGCCCTGCCGCCAACGACGCGTCAGGCCGGAAGGCCGGAACGGTTGGCGCCGGGCTCGATGGAACGGTCGGCCGAGCGGTGCCCGCGGGCGACCCGATCGCCACCGGCGGTGGTGTGGGTGTCGCCGACGAGCGACCGCCCACGCCGACGACGACCAGGGCAGCGATGACCACGAAGAAGCCGAGCACGAAGGCCGGCGGCCGGCCGCGCTCGCGGACCACCCGGGCCGCCTGGAACGCGGCGCTCTCGGGCTCGCGTCCGGGTCGCGCTTTCGGCGGCCCGGACAACCCGGTCATCGGAGGTCGATGAAGATGTTCTTGGTCTCGGTGTACAGCTCGACCGCGGACATGCCGAGCTCGCGCCCGATGCCCGACATCTTGTAGCCGCCGAACGGCGCCTCGGTGTGCACCGAGCTGTTCGAGTTCACCGAGAGCACGCCGGCCTGGATCCCCTTCGCGGTGCGCAGGGCCTTGCCGATGTCGCGGCTCCAGATCGACCCGGACAGGCCGTACGGCGTGGCATTGGCGAGCTTGATCGCCTCCGCCTCCGTGTCGAACGGGATGATCGTGACCACGGGCCCGAAGATCTCCTCCTTGGCGATGCGCATGTCGTTGCCGACACCGTCGAACACCGCCGGCATGAGATACGCCCCGCCTGCCAGTGCCGGATCATCCGGCGCCTCGCCACCCACGACGAGGTTCGCGCCCTCGCCCAGGCCGATCTCGATGTAGTCCCGCACGCGGTCGCGCTGCTTGAAGCTGACCAGCGTGCCGACCTCGGTCCTGTCGTCCATCGGATCGCCGACGACGACCTTGCGCGTCGCCGCGGCGAACAGCTCCACCACCTGGTCGTGCACCGAGCGCTCCACGAGGATCCGGGAGCGGGCGCAGCAGTCCTGGCCGCAGTTGTCGAACACGGAATACGGCGATTCGACGGCGAAGCGCTCGATATCGGCATCCGCGTAGACCACATTCGGGCTCTTGCCGCCGAGCTCCAGGCTGATCTTCTTCACGTTGTTCGAGGCGAGCCGCATGATCTCCTGGCCGGTCGTGGTCTCGCCCGTGAACGCGACCTTGCCGATGCCCGGATGGGCTGCGATCGCCGCGCCGGCCGTCCCGCCCGGGCCCGTGACGACGTTGATGACGCCCGGCGGGAAGCCCGCCTCGAGCGCGAGCTCGCCGAGGCGGAGCGCCGTCATCGGCGAGTACGAGGCCGGCTTGAGGATGCACGTGTTGCCCGCGGCGAGCGCGGGGCCCAGCTTCCAGCTCGCCATCAGGAGCGGGAAGTTCCAGGGCACGATCAGCCCGACCACGCCGATGGGCTCGCGGAGCGTCAGGTCCAGGCCCGGCTTGGAGACCGGGATGGTCTGGCCGAAGATCTTGTTCGCGGCGCCCGCGTAGTAGTCGAAGACGAGGCTGACGCCGGTGATCTCGCCGCGCGCGCTCGTGATCGGCTTGCCGGTGTTGCGTGCCTCGAGCTGCGCCAGCTCCTCCGTGTGGTCCTTGACCAGCGCCGCGAGCTTCGCGAGGGTGCGGCCGCGCTTGCCGGCCGCCCAGCTGGACCAGCCCTTGGGCGCCTCGAACGCGGCCTGCGCGGCGGCAACGGCCTTGTCGACGTCCACCTTGCCACCCTGCGGGGCGGTGGCGATGGACCTGCCCGTTGCCGGGTTGACGACCTCGAACGTCTGGCCGTCCGCGGCATCGACGGTCTCGCCGCCGATGACCATCCGGAGGGTCGCCATCTCCGTGCCGGCACCGCCGGTCGTCGTCTGCTCGATCGCCATGTTCGGGTTCCTCTCGGGATTCGGGGTGGGGTCTGGTGGATCTGGATTGGGAATTCCGATCATACGCCGGGGCTCGGGCGGGCCCGTCTCGGGGGTGCGAGGCCGCGGCCGCGGCTCGCCTGCGCGCCGTAGGGATGTAGGCGGTTGACGCCGGAGCTCCGGGTCGCTATAACGATCGGCGATATACCGTCAAGCGGTATACAGACCGGAGGAACAGCCGATGCCCGACACACAGCGAAGCTCGCACCCGCGATCCCGTCGTCGGCCACTCGTCGCGCTGCTGGCGAGCGTTGTCGTGATCGTTGCCTTCGCGCCGATCGCCCTCGCAGATTCGGCGCAGGTCACTCGCGGCGACGTCCACCCGTTTGCCGCCGGCGCCGACCTGCAGATCACGGGCCGCGCGCAGATGGTCAGGACGGCAGACAACAAGACGATCGTGAGCGTGCACCTGGAGGGATTGGGCGCCAACACCACCTACCCGGCCCATGTGCATGCGGCACCATGCGGCGTCAACGCCGCGGACGGGCACTACAAGTTCGACGGTGGCGGCGCGGCGGAGCCGCCGAACGAGATCTGGCCCGGCTTCACGACCAACGGCGCCGGTGTCGGGAACGGCAACGCCACGGCAGATGCACGGGCGGGTGAAACCGCAGTCTCCGTGGTCGTGCACGACCCGATCACCAAGGCGAAGATCGCCTGCGCGGACCTGGGCTAGGGCCGCCGCCAGGACCGTGCGGCACCCGCGCCAGCGCTTCCGGGCATGACGCTTGGGCGCTACCTCGAACCAGCGTTGTGGGTCCTCATCGCGCTCGATGAGGACCCACTTGGCCTGACCGCGATGTTCGACGCGGTCCGCTCGCTCGACGGGCCGATCCGCCATGGCACGCTGGTGGGTGCCCTGTCGCGGCTCGAACGCCTTCGACTCGTCGAATCCATCTCGACTGACACCCGCCTGCCGATGTATCGTCTGACGACACTCGGCCGCACGGCGGCCGGCTCGGCCTCGATCCTGAAGGGACGACCAGCGTGAGCGGACTCATCCGGCTCTATCCGGCAGCGTGGCGGGCTCGCTACGGCGATGAGTTCGAAGCGTTGCTGGCCGATCGGCCCGCGACCCTCCGCGACCGGATCGACATCGTCCTCGGGGCGCTGGATGCGCGGCTGTCGCCACAGGTTCGATCCGCGCCGGTCGCCCGACGGGTAGGCGTCACTGATCGTCTCGCGGGCGGCGCGGCGATCGCCGGTGGCCTGATCTGGTCCGCGACCTACCTCGTCGTGTGGCTGATCCAGGCCGAAGGCGACCTCTCGTTACCCATCCTCATCGCCGTCGGGCTGATGTTGCTGAGCCTGCCCGGCACGTACATGGCGGCGTACGCCCGGCCGGTCGCCATCGGCGCCGCGGCGTTCGCGCTGAGCGTCGCCGTGCTGGCCGCCGAGCTGGTCCCGTGGAGCCCGCTCCTCGTGCTGCCGGTGCTCGGCATCCTCGGGGCGATCGGCCCCGGCGCCCTCGCACTTGCCGCGGCGCGCGCCGGGATCGCCGCCCGCGATCGTTGGCGCCTGCTGCTGCTCACGCTCCCATGGCCGGTCGCCGGATTCGTCGTCACGATCGCCGGCTTCGTGCCGAGCCTGGTGCCCGTGCCACTCGTCATCGCGTCCTTCCTTCCCCTGGGCGTTGCCTGGATGGCCACGGGCCTCCGGATCGCTCGGGGCCGACCCACGTCCACCATCGTCACCGCAGGGGGAGTCGCATGACTGAACCGCTCGGCGAGATCGGCCGATTTGCCGAGCCCTCGCTGTTCATCCTGGCCTCGCTGAGCGAGGGCCCGAAGCACGGCTACGCGATCATGGCGGACGTCGAGGCGATCTCCGGCGGGCACCTGGGTCCGGGCACGCTCTACGCGGCCCTGGCGCGCCTGGAGCGGCGTGGCCTGATCGAGGCCCTCGAGCCCGAGGAACGCCGCCGGCCCTACCGGCTGACCGGCCTCGGGGCGAGCGTGCTGCGAGCACAGCTCCAGGGCCTGTCCGATTTCGCGAAGACCGGCCTGGAGCGCCTCGGAGACGCTCGCTGATGTCGAGTCTGCTGCGCCTCTACCCCGCCGCCTGGCGTGCGCGCTATGGCGAGGAGTTCGCCGAGCTGCTGGCGGCGCGCGCGCCCAGCTTCCGCGACCGGCTGGACATCATCGCCGGGGCGGTGGACGCCCGGCTGCGGCCGCAGGTGGGGCAAGACGCCCACGCCCATGCTCCTCGTGATCGGTCCGCGAGTGTGCTCGTCGTCGTGGGCGGCACGCTGCTGACGGCGTGGTCCGTGATCGGCGTCCTGTTCGTGGGACCGTGGGAGGACCCCGCGGTGCAGCGGATGCTCAGCGCCTCCTACGCCTCCGGCTTGGCGGGGTCCGTCCTCGTCGCGGCGGCGTTGCTGCTGATCGCGTCGCGGTATGACTGGTCGATCGGAGCGGCCGGCGCAGTTGGCGGGGTGCTGACCGGTTCGGGGCTCGTCTTCTCGTCATTCGGCGGTGGCGGCGTGGCGCTGCTCATGATTCTGGGCGGCACGGTCATGCTCGCGTGGCGCCTTCGCGGCCGCCTCGTCGGGACCGTCCCGGCGCTCGTGCTGACCGTCACCACGATGCTCGTGGTCGCCGCGTTCCTCGCCGTTGCCGCCAACAGCTGGACCGACCTCACGCCGTTCTATCTGGTCCTCGCGTACGGCCCCGCCTGGATGCTGGTGGGGCTGGACCTCAGGGCGCCCGTCAGGCAGCTGGCCGTTGCCTGATCGAGGGTTCCAGCTCGACCACGAGATCGCGGTTGCCCGCCCGCCCGCGGACGTCTTCGCGTTCCTCGCGGACGGCGAGTCGTTCCGCCTCGTGGATCCGGCGCTCGTCGACTACGGCCCGCACGGCCCACTCCACGCCGGCTCCACTGGTTGGTTCAAGCACCGACGCGGCGGCATGACTGCGCGGACGACGTTCCGAGTCAGCGAGTTCGAGGCACCCGCCCGGCTCGAGGTCGCGATCGCCGGGATGGGCTACGAGATGACCGAGTCGGCGATCCTCGAGGCCACGCCCACCGGCACGCGGGCGAGATTCGTCGATCGGGTGTGGCCGACGTCGCTCCCCGGCCGGCTGTTGGTCGCGCTCTCCGGCGGGATCATGCGCCGCGACCTCCGGGAGCGGTCGGCCCGCCTGAAGGCCCTCCTCGAGGCCGAGGCTCCAACTCGCTAGAAGTAGTTGACGGTGATCCCGCCGTCGACCACCATCGCGGCCCCGTTCGTCCAGCGCGATTCATCGGAGGCGAGGTAGATCGCCATGTGGACGATCTCCTCGGGCTTGCCGAACCGGCCGGTCGGATTGCGGGCGAGCCGGATGCGCTTGGCCTCCTCGTCCTTCACGAGCCAGTCCATGAGCAGCGGCGTCTCCACCGGCCCCGGGCAGATGGCGTTCGTGCGCACGCCCTTCGGCGCGAACTGGACCGCGAGGGACTTCGTGAGGGCGAGGACCGCGCCCTTGGAGGCCGTGTAGGCGTCCTGCGGGTTGGAGCAGCCCAGGATCGCCACGAAGCTGGAGATGTTGATCACCGACCCCGAGCCCTGCTCGACCATCTTGGGGATCGCGTACTTGCAGCCCAGGAACACGCCGCGGACGTTCACGGCCATGACCCGGTCCCAATCCTCGACCGAGGTGTCGATGACCGAGTGGTCCGCCTCCGGCATGATCCCGGCGTTGTTGTAGAGGACGTCAACCCGGCCGAACGCGGCGACGGTCTCGTCGATCATCCGCTTCGCGTCCGGCTCCTTGGAGACGTCCGCGACCACGGCGATCGCCCCGCCGCCGGCAGCCTTCACCTCGTCGACGACCGACTGGGCCGCCGCCGCGGTCACGTCGGCCACGACGACCTTCGCCCCTTCGGCAGCGAACATGCGCGCCGCCACGCGGCCCATGCCGCTGGCGCCACCGGTGATGATCGTGACCTTGTCCTGCAGGCGCATCGGAGCCGCTCCTTCGTGTCGTTGGGGACGCATGGGGTCTGTGACGCTGATCGTATGGCGGCCCCGGCCTCCCTGCGCGCCGGGTCGGGGACCTAGCATTGGCGGCCATGCCCGGTCCGTCCACCGCGATCCTCTGGTTCCGGCGCGATCTCCGGGTGCACGACCACCCGGCGCTCGCGTACGCGCTCGCGAATTTCGATCAAGTGGTACCGCTGTTCGTGGTGGACAACCGGCTCGTGCACGGTCGCTGGCGCAGCCCGAACCGCCTGTGGTTCCTCGCGGGAGCGCTGCGGAGCCTCCAGCACGAGCTCCGGGAGCGCGATTCGGCACTCACCGTGGTGCGAGGCGACCCGACTGCCCTGGTCCCGCGGCTCGCTCGCGAGACCGGCGCCACGGCGGTGATCATGACCCGCGACCTCACGCCGTACGGTCGATGGCGCGACGTTTCGGTCTCCCTGTCGCTCTCCGCGTCCGGGATCCGGCACGTCGCGGGCCGGGGGCTGCTGGTCCACGAGCCCGAGGAGGTTCCGCGACCCGCCGGTGGGCCGTTCACGGTGTTCTCGCCGTTCCACCGTCGCTGGCTCGCAGCGCCGATGCGGGCGATCGAGCCCGCGCCATCGACCATCGCGACGCCGCCCGAGGTGACGGCCGCGCCGGACGTGGGCCCCGGCGAGCTGCTGGGCGACCCGGTGCCGACCGCGGATCGAGCACTCCTGCCCGATCCGTCGGAGGCGGCGGCCCGCCGCCGGCTGGACCGCTGGGCCGGCTCGGAGGCGCTTCTCGACTACGCCGCCGGCCGCGATCGGCTGGACCTCGAGGGGACCTCACGCCTCAGCCAGGACCTTCGCTTCGGCCTTCTATCGCCGGTCGATGTGCTGGTACGAACGGGCGGCGACGGCTCGGGTCACCGGCGATTCCACTCGGAGCTCGCGTGGCGCGACTTCTACGCCCACCTCCTGTGGCACCTCCCGCGCGTCGCGCGCGAGTCGTTCCGTGCGGAGCTCGATGGGGTCGCTTGGTCCACGGACGCCGGCGCGATCGAGTCGTGGCGGACCGGTCGGACCGGCTACCCCGTCGTCGACGCGGCAATGCGCCAGCTGCTCGCGACCGGCTGGATGCACAACCGGGCCCGGATGATCGTTGCCTCGTTCCTGACGAAGCACCTGGGCGTGGACTGGCGCGTCGGTGAGGCGCACTTCATGGCCCACCTGCTCGACGGCGACCCGGCGAGCAACAACGGCGGCTGGCAGTGGGCGGCCTCGACCGGCACCGATCCGCAGCCGTGGTTCCGCATCTTCAACCCCACCCTGCAGGGCCGCCGCCATGACCCGGACGGCGCCTACGTCCGGCGCTGGGTGCCGGAGCTCGCCGGCGTGCCGGGCCTCGACGGCGCTGACGTCCACGAACCGCCGCCCGGCGTCTACCTGGACCGGATCGTGCCTCACGCGGATGGCCGTTCCCGCGCGCTGGCCGAGTATGCCCGGGCGACGGGGATGCCGGATAGCCGGGATTCCCGGAGACGATGCTGACGGCGCTGAGGCTCGACCGCGCGGCGCACCTGAGAGGGCTGCCGTTTGATCGCGATCGGTCACCCACGGCCCTCGCAGGGCTGCAGGAGCCCGAACTGGCGGCGGATGTCGTCCTGTAACCGAGAGATTCCGAGCAAGTTCGCACCCAGCAGGTGCGTTCGCGACGTTCTGGCGGCTGCGGGCAGCCCTGGGAGGGCGGTGCATGCCGCGGCGTCGGATCCCCGGCCGTCAGAAACGGCTGTGGGCAGTCCGGCTAAGCGGCAATCGACGTGCGGACCGCCGCGACCGATTCCGTCAGCTCGGTCGGCAGGCGCATGATCCCGGGCGCGGCCTGCGCGGCGCGCCCGCCGAGGGCCACCACGAGGCCGGGATTTGCCGCGAGCAGATGATGCGCGACCTCGATCGCCGCATGCCGGTCGCGAGCCGTCACCACGCCGATCACCGCTGCCGACGCACCGTCGACCGCGGCGAGCCAGTCCTCGACCGGCAGGTCCGCGCCGAGATAGGTCACGGGCATGCCGGCGCGGCGTGCCGTGACGGCGAACGCGAGCGCCCCGAGCTCGTGGCGGCCACCGGGCGGCATGCCCACGACCACGCGGGCGCCCCGGGCATCGCCGGACCCGGCGGCCTCCAGGGCCTGCCCGAGCCGGCGCTGGACCGCGCTACTCGCCAGGTGCTCACCGGCGACGCTCAGCTGGCCGGCGGCCCACGCGTCCCCGAGCGCCTCGAGAGCAGGGAAGAGGAGGTCGGTCGCGACTCGCTCGAACGAGCCCCGGGCGAACAGGTCGTCGAGCACCGAGGTGATCGCATCGGGCTGGAGCGCCTTCGCGGCCGCGAGGAACCGCTCGGTCATGGCTGCCGCCTCGGCCGGGCTGGTTCCCTGCGCGGCGTGGCCCCCGAGGGCGAAGGTCGGCGCACCTGCCGGCGAGGTGGGCTGATCGTCGCGGACCGGCACGCTTCCGTCGAGGATCGCCCCCGCGGCGGCACTCGGCGACCAGCCTTCGTCCACGAGCGTCCGCATTGTCCGCACGCGCGCGACGCTCTCCTCGTCGAACTGCCGGTAGCCGCCCGAGGAGCGCCCGGGATTCACGATCCCGTACCGCCGCTCCCACGCGCGGAGGACTGGAACGGTGACTCCGGCGCGAGCCGCGGCCTGCTTGATGTTGTACATGGTCTGCACATGGTACACGGAAACAGACACTTGACAAGGGTTCTACATGTCGGGTAATGTCTGCACAGACCTTGAACAAAGGTTGTACATCAGGATCAGGCCGGACACCCGGCACACACGAAAGGGATCGACTCGATGCGCAAGCTCCTCGGCGGCACCACGGCCGCACTCCTCGCCCTGACCATCGCGGCGGCGCCGGCCTTCGCCAGCGCGGGTGCCAAGCCCGGCACCGACACGATCGTCGACATCGTCCTCGTGAACGACGGCGAGTTCGACGTCCTCCAGGCCGCGGTCACCGAGGCCGGCCTCGCCGGCGTCCTCAGCAGCACCGATGACCAGTTCACGGTCTTCGCCCCGACGGACTGGGCGTTCGTGTCCACCTTCCGTGGGCTCCTCAACGACAACACCCTGACCGAGGGCGATGTCATCAGCTTCATCCAGGCCGGCGGCGTGGACACCGCGTTCGGGACCGGCGCCCTCGCGGACATCCTCCTGTACCACGTGACCAACGGCCGCCGGACGAGCACCTCGGTCGTCGCGGCGCCGGGCTACCAGATGCTCAACGGTGACCGCCTGTCACGCAGCGACCTCGTCGCAGCTGGCCTCGGCCAGCTCAACATCTCTGCCTCGAACGGCGTCATCCACGTCATCAACTCGGTGCTCCTGCCCTAGGCAGGTCGTGCCAAGCGCCCCTGATCAAGGGGCGCCCCGACCCTCTTCCACGGTGGACGCCCCGCCCACGCTGGCGGGGCGTCCACCTGCCACCAACCCTGAGGCCACCATGGACGCAGCCACTCCCATCACCACGACCCCCGTCGCCACCCCGATCGCCCCCGATCGCGCCCGATCGCTCGCGCGCTGGAACCGCGCCCTTTCCGGCCTGCATGGGATCCAGTTCCTCGCGATGCTCGCCGTGGCGAGCACGGCCACCGTGTTCGCGCCGTACGTGCCGACCGTCAGGATCAAGCTCGTCGACGGCGCGTTCGCAGGGGTCGAGCAGACGCAGGTCCAGCTCTTCTCCATGCCGCTCGCATGGTTCATCGCGTCGTTCCTGGCGATGAGCGCGATCGCCCACTTCAGCGCCGGCTGGCCGCTCCGTCAGCGCTACGAAGCCTGGCTGGCCCGAGGCATGAACCCGCTCCGGTGGGTGGAGTACGCCTTCAGCAGCACGGTGATGATCGTCGCGATCGCATACATCTCGTTCATCCGCGACGTTCCGGCACTGGTCGCGATCGCCGCAAGCAACGTGGCCATGATCCTCTTCGGCTGGAGCATGGAAGCCGCGAACGAGGGCCGCCGCGACCATCCCGACTGGAAGAACTTCATCTTCGGCTGCATCGCCGGGATCGCGCCGTGGATCGGCATCGTCTCGATCCTGCTCGCCTATGGCGCCCAGCCGGACCTCCCGGCCGGATCGAGCATCCCGGCATTCGTCTACGTGATCGTCGCCACCCTGTTCGTCTCGTTCAACGTCTTCGCCATCACGATGGTCCTGCAGTACCGGCGGATCGGCCGCTGGCGCGACTACCTCGTGGGCGAGAAGACGTACATGGTCATGAGCCTGGTCGCGAAGTCCGCGCTGGCCTGGCAGGTCTTCAGCGGCACGCTCCGCCCGGGCGGCTGAGCACCTCCACTCGCACCGACACCCCGAGGTCACATCCAATGAGCACCCACCACCTCCACGCCAGCCAGCTCGTCGCGAGGCCCATCGACGAGGTGTTCGGCTTCTTCTCGCGGCCGGAGAACCTCGCGCGGATCACCCCGCCCGGCATGGGCTTCGATCGCCTGTCGGACGACGTGGACATGCGGCCCGGCCTGGAGATCGACTACCGGATCCGGCCGCTCCTCGGGATCCCGATGCGCTGGCGCACGCGGATCGACGGCTACGAGCCGCCGACGGCCTTCAGCGACGTCCAGCTCCGCGGGCCGTACAAGCGCTGGGAGCACCGCCACACGTTCCGATCGGTCCCCGGCGGGACGCTGATCGAGGACGACGTCACCTATGAGCTGCCACTGGGCCCGCTCGGCGGACCGGCACATCGGCTCGTCGTCCGTGCCCAGCTCCTCGAGATCTTCCGCCACCGCGCCCGAACCATCGAGGCAATCTTCGCGGTGCCGGACGTGAACGAGCGGGCGTTGACGGTCGGCGTTGCCGGCGGGACCGGCTTCGTCGGCGGCGCGATCGCGGCCGAGCTCCACGCTCGCGGGCACCGCGTGGTCGTCCTGAGCCATCGAGGCGAGGCTGCGCGGGGCGCGCTCCCCGATGCAATCGAGCTGCGGCACGCGGACGTCGCGACCGGCGAGGGCGTGCCGGCTGCCGTCGCGGGCCTCGACGCGCTCGTCGTTGCCCTCGCGTTCCCGAACTCGCCGATCGAGGCGCCGCGCCGCGGCCGGACGTTCATGGCGGTGGATGCCGCAGGGACCGAGCGGTTGGTGGCGGCGGCACGAGAGGCCGGCGTCGGGCGGCTCGTCTATCTCTCGGGTGCGGGTGCCGCGCCGGACGCGAAGCGGCACTGGTTCCGCGCGAAGTGGCGCGCGGAGACGGCCGTCCGCGAGAGCGGCATCCCCGCGACGATCATTCGCCCGACGTGGGTGTTCGGCCCACGGGACGTGTCACTGAACCGGTTCCTCGGCTTCGCCCGGACCTTCCAGGCGGTGCCCATGACGAACTTCGGAGGACAGCAGCTCGCGCCGATCTTCATCGACGACGTGGCTCGCCTCGCCGCCGACAGCCTGGTTGATCCCGCCGCGGCGGGGCAGGTCTTCGAGCTGGGTGGCCCCGAGACCCTCTCCATGCGGGAGATCATTGCCCGCGCCCTTCGCGCCGCGGGGATCCGCCGGCCCATCGTTCCCGCGCCGGCACCGCTGCTCAAGCTCGCGGCACAACCGCTCCGCCTGCTGCCGTCGCCGCCGCTGACGCCGGACGCGATCGACTTCATCAACGCCCCGGCGACGGTGGACCTCGGGCCCCTGCTGGCCCGCATGCCGCGCCGCCTGACCCCGCTCGACGAAGGACTCGCAAGCTACCTCGCGCCGGGCTCGGGGCCCGCGTCGATCTCGATCGATGCGCCGTCCGGCACCGGGACCTATTCGCCGCTGCCGCGCGCCGGCTGATCCATCCACTGCCCGTCGACTCGGGCGACGAGGCACACGGTCCGTCGTCCACCGGCGATCCAGGCGTCTGCCTCGGGCACGACGGGATTGATCTCGTACACCGATCCGGCGAGGGCGTGGCCGACGAACCCGGGGAACGCCGCCTCGCAGAGCGGCCTCGTCAGGCGACGGATCGCGTCGCGGTCCAGCGGACCCGGCGCCGCACTCGCCGCGCTGCTCGCGTCCGGCCCGGTCACGATCGCTGCGACCTCGTGGCCGTGCGACGCCGTGCAGCTCGCCTCCTGTGCTCCGCTGACGATGACGACGTCCTCGACCGCGACGAAATCGCCGATCGGCCGGGCGCTCGTTGGGTCGAGCGCTGCGGCGGTCGGGATGTACAGGCAGTCGCCGACGCGCAGGTCAGCCCGGCTCGTGGGTCGCCCGCGCGCGGCCGAGAGCAGCAGTGCGCCGACGACCACCAGGAGGAGGATCCCCGTGGCGAAGCGATGACTCCCGGGCCAGGCGATGGCGTCGTCGAGCTGCTCTCGCCAGGTCCTCCGGCCGTATCGGGATCGCTCGTCGCCGAGCTCGCGATGCATGCCCCGAATCGTGGACCGATTCCGGCGCGGCGTCACCCGCCGCTCGGGTCCTCCGGCGGTCCATCCGTCCCGACGATGCGCCGGAGGTCCTGGGCTCTGCCGCGGAGGGACCGGAAGTAGTCCGTGTCCGTGATCTCGGCGACCTTCTTCGCCTGGCGGGCCTCGTCGATCTCGATCCTCAGCTCGCGAACCTGTGCGCGCAGGCGCTCCTCGCGCGCCTTGACCTCGCTCGCCATCCGCTCGAACGTGCGAGCCAGGGCGCCGAGCGCATCGGTGCGCGCGGCGACGCCGCCCAGCGCGCCCGGCTGGAACTCGCTCGCCTCGACCGCCACGGCTGCGTCGGTGACGACACCGACCTCGCGGATGTACTCCTGCTGCGTCTCGATCGTCTCGGCGAGCTGCCCCGTCATCGCGTTGAACGCCGAGGCGAGCGTTCCCAGCTCATCGCGCGACTCGACCTCGGCGCGATACGACAGGTCGCCGCCCCGGATCCGCTGTGCCGCGGACGTGAGGCGGCCGATGGGGCCGGCGACGCCGCGGGTGATGGCGAACGCGACGAGGATGGCAACGGCGACCAGGATCGCTCCCAGGACGAGTGCCTGGAGCCGGGCCGCCGCGAGGCCGTCGCGACCCGTGGCGAGGTCGGCGCCGAGGAGCTGCTGCTCGCTGGTCGCGAGCCCGTCCAGCGTGGCGACCATCCTGTCGGCGAGGGGCACGGCCTCGGTCCGGAACTGGAACAGGTCCTCCCGGGATCGATCGCCCTCCACGAACTCGAACATGCTCGCCGGCATCGGGGAGAACCTCCGGAGCGCAGCGGCCGCGTCGTCCAGCGCCGCGTTCTCCGCGGCGTCGAGGATCGGACGGCGGCCGAGCAACGCCTGCCAGGCGGTGTCGGCGACGGTCTGATTGGCCTGGTACTCGAACTTGAACAGGCTCCTGCCGGTCGTGACGTAGCCGCGCAGGCCGGAAACCTCGCTGAGGAAGGCGCCGTTGAACGCACCGAGGTCGCCGAGGATCGCGAGGTTCTGCGCCGTCGGCGGACGGAGGCTCTGCAGCCGGGTCGCTTCGGCGATCCCATCGAGGATGGCCGCGATCTGGGGCGTCGCCTCGTCGATCAGGATGCGCAGCGCGGGCTCACGGCGTAGCTGGTCATCCCGGATCGCGAACAGCTGATCGGGCAGCGGCTGCCACTGCGCATAGGCGGCTCGGAGTGACGCGAGGTCGCCGCGCAGCCGCGCTCCGATGGGGTCGTCGGCGGGCGCCTTCTCGGCGAGGGCGACGAGCGACGCCAGGTCCGCCTCGAAGGCCGTCGCGGCCGTCCGGTACGCGTCGCGGAACGTGGCGTCCCCGAGGGCGAGATAGCCGCGTACCTCGCCGACCATCCGGAGCATGTCCGCCTGGGCCCGCGCAGAGGCGAGCGCAGTCGGTGCCCGCTGATCGACGGTCTGGTCGATCGACGCCGTCGCGCGGGCCCCGCCCACGAGGCCGATCGCGATCACCACGAGCGTCAGGGCAACCATTGCGCCCAGGCCCATCGCCAGCTTGACGCCGATCGGGCGATCGTCGAACCACGGGCCCAGCCGCCTTCGCCGGGTTGGCGGCGGTGCGAGCTCGCTCATCGTTGCCCCGGGCGCCCCGTCAACCTGTGGCGCTCATGTGCGAGTCCAGTCGGCGATGTTCCAGACGTCGACATCCCATGGCGTCAGGTTGGTCCCCAGGAGGCTCAGGCTGCGGCCGGACACGTCGGCGAGGTGCACCAGCGGGATCACCGCGCCGTCCTCCACGAGCATGTCGTTCATCTGCTTGAACAGCCCGATCCGCGCGGCGGGATCGAGCTCGGTCCGCGAACGGTTGTACAGGTCGTCGAACGCTGGATTGCAGTACCGGGAGAAGTTCGAGCGCGACCAGTTGTCGGCCTTCTGGGCGATCTGTTCGCAGGTCCACCCGCCCATGTACACGGCGGGATCGGGGCTCTTGTTGCTGAACGCGAACTCCTCGAGGTCGGCGTAGAACTGGCGGCGGGTCTCGGTGGTCCCCTCGACCTTGCCAAGGAAGATCGACGAGTCGATGTTCTTCAGCTGCACGGCGAAGCCGATCGAGTCGAGTGCCGTCTTCACGATGGCCTGTGCCTGCTGGCGCACCGGGTTGATGGAGGTCTGGAAGAGCAGCTTGAGCGGCACCCCGCCCTTGTCGCGGACACCGTCGCCATCGTGGTCGATCCAACCGGCCTCGTCGAGCAGCCGCTTCGCCTCGTCGAGGTTGAATGCCGGCGCCGCGTGCCCGGACCGGAAGTTGCCGGGTGAGACCAGCAGCGTATCGGTAGCCTGGCCGTACCGACCATAGAGGGCCGCGATCTTGACCCGATCCACGCCGCGGGCGATTGCCAGTCGGACGGCGGGATCCGAGAGGACCGGATTCGGGAACTGCCTGCTCGAGCGTTCGCCGTCCGCGGTCGCCTTGTTCGGGTCGCTGAAGTTCAGCATGATCCGCTCGGTGAACGCCCCGAAGATGGCGATCATCTTCGACTTGCCACTGGCCTCGATGCGATCGCTCTCGGCGTCGTCGACCTGGAGGTTCCAGGCGAAGTCCGACTGGCCGGTGGTCATCAGCTCCGAGGCGACCACCGCATCGCCGCCCCCTCCGCGCAGCTCCACCTTGTCGAAGAACGGCTTGCCCGGCTCGCGGTACTCCGGGTTGAGCTCGTAGGTGATCTTGGTCGTCTTGACCGTGTCACCGGCGACGATCAGCACGTCCTCGTTGACGAAGCTGACGACGCGATACGGCCCGGTTCCGACGGGCTTGAGGTTCCCCGGTGCGTCGGCCGCATTGGCGCCGTTGTACGCCTCGAACAGGTGCTTGGGAATGATCATCCCGTAGACGCCGGTGAACGGGATCGACCACGCGGGCGTGGAGTCCGAGAAATGCACCGTCACCGTCGTCGGGTCCACGACCTCGACATCGGTGACGCCGGCGTATGCGCTCGCGGAGATCGCGGCGACAGCCGGGTTCGTGGCGTACTGCCAGGTGAACCGGACGTCGTCGGCGCTGAACGGCGTGCCATCCGACCACTTCACCCCGGCCTTGAGCTTCCATGTCACCGACTTGCCATCAGCCGCGAGACCGCCGTTGGCAGTCGTGGGAATCTCCGCGGCGAGGAATGGGATCAGGTTGCCGTCCGCGTCGAAGCTCGCGAGCGGCTCATACGTCACCCGCGACGCGGACTGGTCCTTCACCCCCTGCGAGAGGTGCGGGTTGAGTATCGTCGGTGCCTGCCAGTAGAAGAGCGTGAGCGTGCCGCCGCCGCCCCGTGTCGCGGCCTTGGTCGGAACCGCGGTTGGGCTTCCCGCCGTCGCCGACGGCGCGAGCGTCGCGGGCGGATTCGACTGGCAGCCGACCAGCGCGACGGCCGCGAACACGGCGAACAGGCGACTGGCACTGCCCCGGGCCCGGGTGGATGTCCTCACGCTCGCCGCTCCTCCAGCTCCAGCCTGACCATTCCCCCGGGGCTGCTCATGATGACCTGCCCGTCGACGCTCGATACGTCCGCGGAGACGGCCCGGGTGCCGCCCGTGGTCGAGACGTGGGTCGGAATCGCCGTCGAGTCGCCGTCGTGGGCGACGGCATGCGACCAGACCTTCAGCTCGTTCGTCGCCGGGGTGGGGAGGTCCACCGAGACGGACTTCATGCTCGCCAGGTCGGCGGTCGTGAGGCTCGATGCCGTGACGGTCCGCTCCCCGGCGCCATCCTGGATCGTCATGCGGGCGGAGACAGCTCGCCCGCGCGAGGTGACGCTCACGATCCCGCGCTCCGGCGGCCCGGGCTCGCCCCGGAGCTCGATGACCGTGCGGGACCGGAAGGCGCCTCGTCGCCACGCGACCAGCCAGACGACCGGCACCGCGAGCGCGACCAGGATCGCCGCTCCTCGCTCCAGGGTCCCGGTCCAGATGAACAGCCCGTGCGCGAGCTCGGCCACGAAGAACACGACGATCGTCGCGACGACGACCACCGGATGGCCCAGGAACCCGAGGACGCGGCCAGGGATCCGATCGCCCTTGCGGCGAGCGGCGACGAGCATGAGCATCGGGAAGATGCCGCCGAGCAGCGGTAGTGTGATCGTCCCCACGATGCTCAACGGTCCCGTGAACGAGATGCTGCCCAGCGCGATGAGGATCTCGACGACGACGAAGATGAGCGCGGTCGGGGCCGCGCGGACCAGGAAGCCCGGAAGGCGCGACCGGAACGAGGCGCCGCGCGCGGCTCGCCTGGACATCGACGGCACCAGCTCGGACATCTGGTTGAACAGGCCCAGCGACGTGTAGATGGAGCCGAGCCCCACGGCCAGGGTCACGTAGATGGAGCCGAGGAGGCTGATGATCGGACCGGCCTTCGCGGCGAGCGGCGTGATCGCGGTGCCGGCGTAGCCGATCAGCTCGCCGCCATCGAGCGCCAGGCCGATCGAGACGACGGCCAGGATGTACAGGGCCATGGCCGCCAGCATCGCCCCGACGTTGCCCCACAGGAGCGCGCGGCCGCTGGGATCGCGGGCCAGCACGACCTTCGCCGCGTTGCCGGCCGAGGTGTGCCCGAAGTAGGCCATCAGGGCGACCCCGAAGACGAGCTCCAGCGTGGAGGCGTCCAGGACGAACCCGCCACCTGTGCCCGGTCCCGGACCCGCGCTCCCAGTCGCGCCCCGGCCCGCTGCAGCAAGGGCGATGAGCGAGATCGCGACGATCAGCGTGATGTTCGCGACGCCGATGGCCAGCGCCGACGCGACCGTGGCGTCGAACGATCCGCGCCACAGGAAGACGAGGTTGATGGCGAAGAGGGCCGCGGCCCACGCCCAGATCGGCAGTCCGCTTGCGCCGGCCAGGGTGGATCCGAAGCCGACCAGCGCCACCACGAAGCCCACGACGTTCAACAGGAACAGCGCCGGCGTGAGGACGGCGTTGCCGGGCCGGCCCAGGAGGTCGCCCACCAGCCGCCCGAAGTAGGCAGAGCCGTAGCGCATGTTGCCGTTCCTGGTGATCGCCTCAACGAGCGCGGCAACGGTCAGCATGTTGACGAGGCCGAAGACGATGAGCAGGACGGTGCCGGCCCAGACGCCGAGCGCCGCGAAGGCGATGGGCAACGCGATGATCCCGCCGCCGACCGTCTCGGTCAGGGTCAGGGCGAACGCGAGCCAGAACGGCGGCAGGTTCTCGAGGCGGGCAGACGCGCCGCTGCGGAACCAGCGGATGCGTTCGCGGAGCGGAAGGGGTGCCGCCGTCAGCGAGTCGAGCGACGCGTTGGCCTGGCGCCCGAATGCCGCCGCGACGAGCTGGTCGGTCGCGCCCAGCACGCGCCGGAGCGACGCCGCCTGGGCAGGCAGGCCGTACTTCTCCACGATCCGCTTCAGGATTGCCGCACGCCCCTCCGCATCCGGCGGGAGCAGGTCCGCCCAGTCGTCCGCGTGCCGGTTGAGGTCCTGGATGGTGGGCTGCAGGGGCGGCGTGCGACCCTCGCCGAGGGCCGCGAAGAAGGCCGTCTCCTCCTCCGCCTCCGTCGCCTCGGTCTCGAACGTTGCCATCGCGCGCCGGTCGCGCGCCACGAGCAGCGCGGTACGGCTCTCGATCGCGAAGAGGAGCGTGCTGGCGCGGCGCGCGGGCAGGCCGCCGAGGAGCTCGGTGCGCGAGAACCCGAAGCCCTCAGCCCCCATTCGCGCCGACGAGGCTCGCGGCAACCTTGCGGTAGAGCGCGGTGACCTCGTGATCCGGGTTCCGGATCGTGAAGATACCCTCGCTTGCGAGGGCCATCAGGTCGTCGGAATGCGGGATGACGGCCGCCACGGGCGACCCGTACGCGGCCTCCACGCGACGGGCCACGGCCTCCGCCCCGAAGCCCTCCGGCATCTTGTTGACGAGGATCCGGATCCGCGGGACCTGGAGCTCCTGGGCGACGCGCGCGGTGATCCCCGTGCCCTCGTAGTCCTGGCTGTCGGGCCGCATCACGATGAGCAGCGCGTGCGAGATCACGAGGGAGAGCAGCGTCTCCTCATTGAGGCCCGGGTGCGTGTCGATCAGGAGGATGTCCAGGCCCAGCTGGTCCACCAGCTGGCGGAAGCCCTCGGTCAGGCGCTGGGCGTCGTAGCCCTCGCGCAGGATCCGGGCAATCTCGCCTGGCTTCATGCTCGAGGGGATGAGATGGATCCGGCCGGGTGGCGCGATGCCCTGCGAGGCCGTCACGTCCTGCGCGATCTCGCCGATGGGCCGCCCGTGCCACAGGAAGTCGTTGAGCGATGCCTCGACCTCGTCGCCCTTCAGGCCGAACAGGACGTGGATGCCGGGCGACTGGATGTCGGTGTCGATGACGCCGACCCTGCGACCCTCCAGCGCGTACACGGCGGCAAGGTTTGCCGTGGTGTTCGACTTGCCCGTGCCGCCTCGGAAGGAATGGACGGAGATGATCGTTGCCAACGGGTTGCGTTCCTCTTCGCTGCGTGATCGTTCGGGGGTCCCGGGTCGGGGCCGCCCCCGAACCGGGTCAGCCTCGCTCGAGGTAGCGCTCGCGCTCCCAGTCATGGACGACCGAGTCGTAGACGTCCTGCTCGACCCGCGCCGCGTTCAGGTAGTGATCGACGACGTCCTGGCCGAAGATCTCGACCGCAGCCTTGGAGGCCTCGAGCTCGTCGATCGCCTCGTACAGCGCGCGCGGCATTCGCGAGACGCCCTTGGCAATGTAGCCGTTGCCCTTGAACTCCGGCTGGAGCTTGAGCTTGTGCTCGATTCCGTACAGGCCGGCGCCGATCATCGCGGCGTAGGTGAGGTAGGCGTTCATGTCGCCGCCCGGGAACCGGTTCTCGATGTGGAGGGCGTTCTCGTGGCCCACCAGCCGGAATCCGGTGGTGCGGTTGTCGCGTCCCCAGACGACGTTCACCGGAGCCCACGACAGCGACGCGTAGCGCTTGTAGGAGTTGATGAACGGTGCGATGAACACGGCGAGCTCGCGCGACAGCAGCATCATCCCGGCCACGAACTGGCTGAACTTGGTGCTCATGCCATACGGCAGGTTGGCCTTGGGGTCGTAGGTGAGGGGGCGTTCGCCGGCCCTGTCCCAGATGCTCATGTGCAGGTGGCCAGATGAGCCCGTCCAGGTGTGATCCGGCTTGGCCATGAACGTGATGCCCCAGCCGTTGAGGTACGCGATCTCCTTTGCCCCGTGCTTGAACAGGACGCTCCGATCGGCCGATTCCAGGACGTGGTCGTAGCGGATGTTGACCTCGTGCTGGCCGGGGGCCGCCTCGCCCTTGGAGAACTCGATCGGGATTCGCGCCTCCGTCATGAGGTTGCGCAGCAGTCGATGCAGCGGCTCGGCCTTGGTCGCCTGGAGGAGGTGGTAGTCCTCGTTGTACGTGCCGAATCGCTTCGGGATGGCGAAGCCGTTCTCGGCGATCTGGTCCCACGTGTCCTTGAGGACGTAGTACTCGAACTCCGAGCCCGCCTTCACGCTGATCCCAGCCGCGGTGGCGCGCTCCACCTGGCGCTTCAGGATGGTCCGGGGCGAGATCGGGATCTCCTGGTGCGTCTCCTCGTCCACGGTGTCCGAAAGGACGATCGCGGTCTTCTCCAGCCACGGCAGGATCCGCAGCGTGTCCCACACCGGCGCGGCGATCCAGTCGCCGTAGCCGGTCTCCCAGTTCATCAGCCGGAAGCCCTCCGGCGTGTTCATCTCCATGTCCGTGCCGAGCAGGTACGTGCAGAAGTGGGCGCCGTGGTCGATGACGCCGTTGAGGAACGCCTCGCCCTGGACGCGCTTGCCCATGAGCCGGCCCTGCATGTCCGTGATCGCCACGATGATCGTGTCGACCTTGCCCTCGCGGACCCAGCCCTCAAGCTCGATGAGCCCGAGGTGCTTGTCGGCCCCGTGGCCGGCCTTCGATCCGTGCTCCGTGTCGCTCATGGCCGACCCCTCCTGGGTGCTCTGGGAGATGGTTGACGGGCCGGCGGTTTGCCCGGCCGGCCCGTCAGCTCGATTGCGGGTTGACGATCAGCCGGCGATCTGTCCGGCTGCCTCCGAGAACTCCTTCTCGATCTCGCTGAGCTGCTCTGCCGAGCCCTGGGCCACCGGGCCCCGGAACCGGCCGCGCGCCCAGGCGAAGTAGTAGATGGCGAGCAGGACGAGGAACGCCCCGACGATCAGCCAGGACGCGGGATTCAGCGCGAACGGATACAGGAAGACCGGGCTGAACAGCACGATCCAGATGACCGAGATCCACGCGAGCGGCTTGCTCCAGCGCCCGAGGCTCCAGGTCTGGCGCTGCCGCCAGGACTGGTCGCCACGCATGCCGAGCCAGATGCACACGCCGTAGGCCCAGTACAGCAGGACCGTGCTCACCGACGTGATGCCGCCGATGAGGAACAGCGGGTCGCCACCGAATGCCTTGGTCAGGACGTACACGATGAAGATCAGGAGCCAGCTCGCGAGGCTGATCGCGAAGACCGAGTTGCTCGGCGTGCGCCAGCGCTTGCTGACCTTCTTGAGCCAGCCGCTGCCCGGCATGCCGTCGTCGCGGCTGAACGCGTACAGCATCCGGCCGGCCGATGCGATGGACGAGAAGCCGCAGAAGGTCATCGCGAACGCGACGCCCGCTGCGAGGATGCCACCGAGCGAACTCAGGCCGGCGCCCAGGTTGGATTCGAGGATGTACTGCACGCCACCGCCGCCACCGCTGTTGGCAAGCACGTCGGCCGGGCTCGACATCTTCAGCGTGAGCGCGACCAGGACCACGTAGCCCGCGACCGCCGAGACGGCGACCGAGAGGAACACGCCCCAGGCGGACGCGCGACGCGCGAAGACCGTCTCCTCGGCAACGTGCGCCGAGGCGTCGTAGCCGGTGTACGTCCATTGCGCCTGCAGCAGGCTCAGCGCGAAGGCGCCGGCGATCCCGAACGGCACGATGGACGACCAGGCGTTCCCGTTGGCGTCGGTGCCGGGCGAGACCTCGAACAGGAAGCTGATCGGGTGGGTCGGCTGGGTCCCGAGGGCGAAGAGGCCCACGGCGATCGCCGCCACGAACGCGATGTGCCACCACACCGACAGGTCGTTCATGAACGCGACGATCCGCGTGCCGGCTACGTTGAACGCGATCTCGATGGCGATCAGGATGCCGGTGATCCAGATCGCGTTCAGGACGCCGAGCGTCTCGACGTTCGGATCAATGCCGAACAGCGGGTTCAGGATCGTGGCGGAGAGGTAGAACGCGGCGGAGTAGTTGATGCCGGCGACGATGGAGATCTGGCCACCGAGGTTGAGCCAGGCGGTCCACCAGCCCCAGTCCTTGTTGCGGAGCTTGCTGGCCCAGTAGTACAGGCCGCCCGCCGTGGGGTACGCCGAGGCGATCTCCGCCATCGTCGCCGCGACGAACAGGGTGAAGATCGTGACGAGCGGCCAGCCGAGTCCGACGGCCGCCGGCCCGGCCAGGGTCAGCCCAAGGTTGTAGAGGATGACCGCTCCGGTCAGGATGGAGATGATCGAGAAGCTGATGGCGAAGTTGCTGAACCCGCCCATCTCGCGCAGGAGCTCCTGCGCATAGCCAAGGCCATGCAGGTCCCTGATGTCCTGCTGGATCGCCTCGTCCCGGCTCGGCATTGCGACCTCCCTCCAGAGTGACGCCCCCGACAACGATTTGCCGCGATCATACGCGCGCCAAACACCGGATTCGGACGTTTCCCGCAGGGTCTTCGGAGGTCCCGCCGAGGCTCAGTAGAGGAGCGTGGTGCCCTCGGGGAACTCGAACTCGAAGGTCGTCGCCGGAAGGGCGGCGTCGGGGTCCAGGTTGACGACCTCGGCGAGGCGCGTGACGTCGCCGCCCACCGATTCGACCAGGCGCGTCACGATGCCGTCCTGCCGGTCCACCGAGACCTGGACGTGGTAGTCGGGGCGGTCGACCTCGCGCTCCACCGCCCGCGGGTGGTCGCACTCCAGCACGATCGCTTCGCGACCGGCGACGCGATCGGTGCCGGAGATCCAGCACTGTCCCGTCGCGAGCACGTTCTGGCAGTAGCCGGCTGGATGGACGAACAGCTCGGGGAGCGTCTCCATCGGCAGGGCGGTGATGGATTCGTAGACCGTGGAGCGGCCCGGGTACTGGCGCGGGTCCAGGCCGCGCGGTCGATTTCGGACGGGTCGGCTCGTGCCGAGCTTGTGGATCGCCGAGTAGGTGCGCACGACCTCGCCGTCGGAGATCCACAGCTCATGGCTCCCCGCCGCGGTCGCGCCCGGCGTGGTGGTCACGACGCGCGCGTGGCCCGGGTGGCGAACCGCCACGTCCATCGCCACCAGCTGCTCGCCACGCGCCCCGTACGTGCGCTCCTCGATCCGCATCCTCAGCGTTTCGAAGCGGCGCTCCGCGTCGCGCATGAACGTGAACAGCTCGTCGATGGTGGGCAGGCCCGCGGGCAGCGCCATCATCTCCGCGCGGCGCTCCCCACGCCGAACCGGCACAAGCGCGGCGCGGCTCCAGCGTTCGGCGGTCATTGCGGGCGATTGTAGCGATCGAGTGGCAGCGACCAGCGGGTCCTGTCGCTCTGGCGCCGGCCACCGTCCTCGGACCCACGCCCGCTTCGCGTGCGACTGTCCTCCGGGCGGCGACCGTCACCACGCGCCACCCGCCGGCCGCGGCCGCTCCGGGGTTCCCTCGCCCGCTGTGCCATTCTCCGCGTGTGGAATTGACTGACGCGGCCCGCACGCGTCCCGAGGTATTTCGGGAGGTCATGGGCCGGTTTGCCACCGGCGTCAGTGTGGTGACGACGTTCGATGGGGACCGGCCCCAGGGGATCACCGTCAACGCCTTCTCGTCGGTGTCGCTGGAGCCGGCGCTGGTGATGGTCGCGCTGGATCGACGGCGGTTCATCACGCCGATGGTCCGTGCGGCCGGTCGCTATGCCGTGAACGTGCTCGGCGCGGACCAGCAGGCCCTGTCCGACTGCTTCGCCCACGCCCCCGTGAGCCCGGGTCGCGAGGTGTTCTGCGGGGCATCGTGGCAGCCAGGCCCAACAGGGCTGCCGCTCATCGACGGTGCGATCGCGACGCTCGAGTGCACGATCGTCGAAACGTTCAGCGCCGGCGACCATGACCTGTTCATCGGCCGCGTGGACTCGCTCCAGCACGGCCGGCAGGACACGGCTCCGCTCCTGTACTACCGGCGGCGATACCTGCGCGTGCAGCAGGGCGCGGACAGCCCGGTCGAAGGCAAGCCGGAGGGCTGAGTGCCCACGATCCGGGCGAACGGGCTGGATGTCGGCTACGACGTCATGGGCGCCGGACCGCCGCTCGTCGCGCTCCATGGCGCAAGCTCGCTCGGGCGGGAGGACTTCGCCGCGCAGCTGCCGGGCATGTCCAAGGCGTTCCTCATCCACCTGCCGGACGCGCGAGGGCACGGTCGCACCCGCTGGGACGCGACGAACGGGTTCGAGTACCGCTGGCTCGTCGACGACCTGATCGCGTTCGTGGACGCGCTCGGGCTGGACTCGTTCCACCTCGTGGGCTTCTCCATGGGCGCGATGACCGCGCTCCATTTCGGCGCACACTTTCCCGAACGCCTTCGGACGCTCGTGGTCGTCGGGATCACGACCCACCGCGAGCCCCGCGCGAGCGTGGGTCGGCGGCTGATGGACCCAGACCTGATCACGACGCGCGACCCAGTCTTCGCCGCGACGCTCTCGCGGCGCCACGACGCGGGCCAGGGCGAGGGCGCCTGGCAGCGCCTCCTGCCCGCGATCGCGGCCGACATCGCCGTCCAGCCGCTGCTCACGCCCGCGGAGCTGCACGCGATCGACTGTCCGACGATGGTGGCCTGCGGCGACCGGGACCCGTTCGTGCCGACCGAGCACGCCGCCGCCCTTGCCCGACAGTTCCCGGCCGGGCGGCTGTTCATCGCGCCCGACAGCGGGCACGAGGTCATGGCGCGCCGGCCCGGCCTGTTCAACGAGGCGATGTCCGGCTTCTACCGGGCGACGGAGGAGATCGCGCGCCACCGGGCGGCTCGCCTCGAGGCGAGCGCCGCACCCCTGTCCCGTGCCGAAGGAGGACCCGCGTGACGACCCTGCTCGTGCTCTACCGCGCGCCGGAGGGCGGTGCGGACGCCCGTACCACGTTCGAAGCCCGCTATCGCGACGAGCACCTGCCGCTCGTCGCCGAGACGCCCGGGCTTCGCGCGACGCGTGTCTGGCGAGTGTCCGAAGCGCTCGGGAGCGAGACGGACCTCGTGCTCGCGGCCGCGCTGGACTTCGACGACCGCGCCGCGATGGACGCCGGCCTCCGCTCGGACCCGATGCGCGCCGCAGGCCGGATCCTCCGCGAGATCGCGCCCGGGCTGGCGACCTTCCTTGTTGTCGAGGACGCACCGGATCTGCTGGGCGGCAAGGTCGCGGGCTAGGCCGCCGTGGATACTGGCGGCATGTCGTTGCACGTGTCGCTGCCGGCGTCAGGACCGGACGGCCCGGTCGATGGGGTCGCACTCCTGGTCATGGACCGGCCGGACGTGCTCAACGCCCTCAACTTCGCCCAGGTGGAGGCCATCGCGGATGCCCTCGAGGCCCTCGACCGGGACCCCGCGTGCCGCGCCGTCGTGCTCACCGGCGCGGGCGACCGGGCGTTCGCGTCGGGTGCGGACATTCCGGAGCTCGCCCGCCAGACGAACGCATCGCTGACGACGAGCAACGACTTCCGGCACTGGGAGCGCATCACCGCGACGCGCAAGCCGATCGTGGCCGCGGTCCGCGGCTTCGCCCTCGGCGGCGGCTGCGAGCTGGCGATGGCGTGCGACCTGATCGTTGCCGGCGAGGACGCGCAGTTCGGCCAGCCGGAGATCAGGCTCGGCGTGATGCCCGGCGCCGGCGGGACGCAGCGGCTCACGCGCGCGATCGGCAAGGCGAAGGCCATGGACATGGTCCTGACCGGCCGGATGCTCGGGGCACGCGAGGCGGAGGCTGCGGGGCTCGTGAGCCTTGTCGTGCCGGCCGAGGCGACCGTACCGGCCGCGCTGGAGCTTGCCGGTCGCATCGCCGCGATGCCACCGATCGCCGTCATGGCCGCAAAGGCGGCCGTCAATCGCGCCGAGGAGCTGCCCCTGGCGGCCGGCGTGGCCGACGAGCGCAGGAGCTTCTACCGGCTCTTCGATACGGAGGACCAGGCAGAGGGCATGGCCGCGTTCGCGGAGAAGCGGGCGCCGCGCTGGACGGGCCGCTGATGTCGATCAGCGGGCACCAGCCCCCGCCCGAGGCGCCACTCCCTCCGAGCGCCGCGCCGGAGCACGACTGGGCCGCCGCGATGGGGCGCGTGTTCCCGGCGCTGCGCCCGACCGGGACGCACGGCGCGCCACTCGACGACCTGGACGAATCGCGGCTTGCCCACGAGGGCATGAAGAAGCACGCGCTGCCCCTGATCGATCGGGGCCCGGCGGAGCTCTCGATCGTCTACGTCCTTCGCGAGACCGCCTACGACGTCGTCATCAACGCGGAGCACCTGCTCACGTGGGGCATCGAGGCGCAGGCACTGCGCGACGCGGCCATGAGCAACCTCCGCGCCTGGTCCGCGACCGCGCCGTGGAGCGACGAGCTCGCCGGCGAGCGCCGCCTCCTCTCGTCGGACACCGGCGGTGGCGGCGATGCCGCCCGCATCCTGCTGCCCGAAGTGCGGCGGCACCTTGCCGGCGAGTGCGGCGGTCCGTCGCGCGTGCTCATCGCATTGCCGGACCGCGACCTCCTGATCGCCGGTTCGCTCCATCCCACTGACGCCGATTTCGCCGACCAGCTGGCGGCCTTCGTCGCCGAGGTCATGGACGACGCGCACGAGCCCATCGAGGGTGGCCTGTTCGAGCTGGTCGGCGAGGACTTCGAGCTCGTGCAGTTCGGGCGTTGACGATGGCCGACGGGGACGCACTCACGGTCCTGGTGGAGGTCGATGCCGCGTCGGGCGTCGCCACGATCACCTTGAACCGGCCCGACGCGCTGAACTCGCTGACCGTGCCCATGAAGCAGGCGCTGCTCGCCGCGTTCCGCCAGGTCGCCCGCGACAAGGCGGTCCGGGCCGTGATCCTCACGGGTGCCGGGCGCGCGTTCTGCGCCGGCCAGGACCTGCGCGAGCGACTGCAGCCGGACGCGGCTCCGCTCGGCGTCGAGGTCCGCGAGCGCTATAACCCAATCATCCGCGCGATGCGAGCCCTGCCCAAGCCGATCGTGGCGGCGATCAACGGGGTTGCCGCGGGCGCCGGTGCGTCACTTGCCATGGCCGCTGACATCCGCATCGCCTCCGATGCGGCGAGCTTTGCGCTCGCGTTTGGGCGCGTGGGCCTCGTACCGGACAGCGGCGCAACGTGGCTGTTGCCGCGCCTCGTCGGCGTGACGCGAGCCGCGGAGCTGGCGCTGCTCAACGAGTCCGTGCCCGCCGCCGACGCCGAGCGGATCGGCCTCGTCGGCCGGGTCGTGCCCGCCGCCGAGCTCGCCACAGAGGCGAGATCCGTCGCTGCCCGGCTCGCTGCCGGCGCGCCGCGCGCCATCGCGCTGACCAAGCGGGCACTCAATGCCGCCTGGGACCGCGATCTCGACGCCGCCCTCGAGTACGAGGCACATCTCCAGGACATCGCCGGCCGCACGAAGGATCACGCCGAGGGCCTCGCGGCCTTCATGGAGAAGCGCCCTCCCCGCTTCACCGGCGAGTAGCCATCCCGACCGAATCAGTACGTCTCGACCCGGATCGGGGCCAGGAGGAAATCGCCGCCGTTCCGCGTGAGGACAGGGCCGCCAAGACCATTGGCGGCTGCGGCGATCAACGAGTCTGAGAGGCTCAAGGTCCGCCCAGTTCGCCGCGCTTCGCGGCGCCAGATCCCGGCCTGGAGAGCCACCTCTGGCCCGGGCTGGACGAACGACACGGCCCGCACGAATGCCAGGAACCTCGGGTCGTCCGTGGCGCGAACGCCCACGGCGAGCTCGCACAGGACGACCTCATTGACGTACGGCTCGTCACCATCTTCGAACAGCCGCGCGAAGCGAGCCACGCAGTCCGGGTCATCACGCAGGTAGTCGACCGCGAAGGTCGTATCAAGCATGTACCTCATGGCGTGTCGCTGGAGTCGGTCTTCTCCCGCCGGAGTTCGCGGACCCATTCGACAACTGCCTCGGAGGTGGGGAACAGCGGGTGATCACGCCAGAGGCCGGCCGCAGCCTTGATCGCCGCCATGCGTTCGTCCCGCCGTAGACGTTCCCGGACCGCGTCGGCGACGTATCGGCTCCGACCTCGGGGACCGGCAATTCGATCGAGTTGCTCCACCAGGTCTTCGGGCAGCAGCAGATTGGTGCGCACACTCATGCGCACAGTATTGCGCACACTAGCTCCCGACGGCAACAAGTTGAGTCCGTTCACGCAAGTTGACGAGAGCTCACGACAACCGTAGCGGACGGCGCGTACACTGAGGGCCTCACACACGAAAGGGAGACTCGTGATGATCTCGACCCCTGTCCGGAAGGCGGGGCGAGCCCGGCCCGCCTCTTTGCTAGGTCGGTATCGAGCCCCGATTCGGCTGATGGTGATGGCTGTGGTGGCCAGCGTGGCCGTAGGCCCTACCGTTGGCGTCGCGCGTTCCCAAGGATTGCCATACGCGATAACGAGCGCGGCAGCGCAGATTGTCAGCCCAGTTGACTTTGCGGGAGATTCGGTCCAGGCCGTGGACCTGCCCGTCCCATCGGATCTGACCTTCAAGTCGTACTGGGTCATCTCAGGTATTCCATCAAACGGCGGATACTCGTACCCATTCGCAGTTCGGGTGTTCTCCGGAAGGGTTTGGTTCAGAGAGATCGCCGTCGATCCCAAGAAGAATCAGATTCTCCTCGAAGTTGGTGCCACCACAGCTGCACCCGTACCGGACTCCAGTGGAAAGGCCGAGGCCGCTTCAACGATCCCGACTTCGGTCGACAACGCAGCCAGCCCCACGCCCCTCGCGCTTGTCAACACGTCCGGCTACTTCTCAACCGTTTGGGTCGACCCTGTCCCGCTGCTCCTCAATGGAGTCAGGAACAACATAAGTTGGACCTACGATACGAGCACGGGCACAGTGTCCAACCTTGTCTATTGGGATTCTCGGCAGTGGGCATCGTGGAACGGGTGGTCTGAAATCTATCACTATCAAAGTGCCTACTACAACGCGAATCACACGGTTGGTACTGGGTACACGAACGCTACTTATCGAACCTCAAGTTGGTTCCCGCTGCCCACATGTGGAACAACGACCACGTACTACTCCGCGAACAATGTTTACGGTTTCGGCAACGGCAACATTGGGGGTGGAGTCAATACCTGGTCGACATCCGGGTGCCTTTTCCTTATGCGGTACTATGGTGGGGCGGGCCGATAGCCCTAGTTTGTAGCGTGCTTTCTTCTCGATTGGTGCCGATGATCTTGCCGCTGGTTGCCGCTACTTTGACTGCGCTTCCGATCGTTGTGCTCTGGGCCACGGCCGAAGGCGCAATTGCATCGATTGCCTGGATCGCGTTCATCGTCTCGACGCGAACATACAACCGTAGGAAGCCGCAATCAGTGCGAATCGCGATGGACACGATGGCCATCGTTGCATGTGCTGCTGGCTTCTTCCTGGGCGGTCTCTACTGGCTACCTGCTGCCATAGCATTCGCGTTGGCCGACCGCCAGGACTCTGGGCGCACGACCGCGAGCTGATCAGCGACACACAAGCAATGATCAGCAGTGGCGAGCGTAGGCCATGCGGAGGTAACCTAACGATCGCTAGTTAGGTACCAGAGGACGACCCGGAACATGGTCGAGCCGACAAGGCGCCAGGCGATCGAGGACGTCGCGAGCGAGCTGTTCCGTGAGCGCGGCTACGCCGGCACGAGCATCCGCGACATCGCGCGGGCGCTGGCCGTCCAGGGCGCCAGCCTGTACGCGCACGTCACCTCGAAGGAGGACGTGCTCTGGGCGATCGTCGATCGAGCGGCGACGCGGTTCGAGGCCGCCGCCACGGCGGCCGAGGCGGCTGCGGATGCGGACCGGCCCGGCGATCCCGCGGAGGCTCTCGCGGCGCTGGTGCGCGCCCACGTGGACGTGCTCACCTCGGACGTCGACGCCGCCGGCGTCTTTGTGCACGAATGGCGCGCCCTCGCGCCGGAGCACCGCCAGGCGATCCTCGATCGCCGCGACGCGTACGAGGCGCGGTTCCGGCGCCGCATCGAGGACGGCATCGCGGTCGGAGCCTTCGCGATGACAGATCCGGGCATCGCCACCAGCACGCTGCTCAGCGCCGTGAACGGCGTCGCAGGCTGGTACGACCCGAACGGACGGTTGCCTGCTGCGCGCGTCGCCGACCATCTCGTGGAGCTGTCCATCCGCATGATCGCGAACGCATGAACACGGCAGAGGCGGTGTCCGCCTGGGTGGACGCCTGGTCCGACGGGTGGGCGCGACACGACCCCGTGGTCATCGCCGCGCGCTATGCGCCTGACTGCGTGTTCCGCTCGCAGCCGTTCCGGGCCGCGGGTCGGGGCCGCCAGGCGGCATTCGACTACGCGGCCCAGTCGTTCGGCGGAGAGCGATCGGCCCGCTTCGCGTTCGGCGCACCGGTCACGGGCGCCAACGGCCGAGCCGCGGTGGAGTACCGCGCCGTGATCACCGCGTCGGACGGGACCGTGAGCACGATCGCCGGCACATCGATGCTCCGCTTCGGCGGCGACGGGCTCGTCACCGAGCACCTGGATACCTGGACCGAGGCCGAGGGCGATCTCGGCATTGCCATACGACCGGAGGCGTCCCGATGACCGACCCGCTCGCGCTCGATCCCGTCCTGCCCGTCCGCCAGCGCAGCGAGCGGCCGTGGAACGACGACCTGCCGAACGACGAGCGATATGCGCACTTCGAGGCACACGTGACCGCCGGCGGCAAGATCGAGCCGACCGACTGGATGCCGGACGAGTACCGGACGGCCGTCCTGCGCTTCGTGGAGATGCACGCCAACAGCGAGCTCATGGGCGTGCTGCCGGAGCGCGAATGGATCATGCGGGCACCAACGCTGCGCCGGAAGCTGGCCCTGACGGCAAAGGTCCAGGACGAGGTCGGGCACGCACAGCTGCTCTACCGCGTGGCCGAGGACCTCGGCAAGCCGCGCGAGGCGATGCTGGAGGACCTGATCGCCGGCAGGACGAAGTTCCACAACGTCTTCCACTACCCGACGAAAAGCTGGGGCGACATCGGGATCATCGCCTGGCTGGTGGACGCGGCGGCCATCGTGGCCCAGCAGGCCCTGCGCGACTCCAGCTACGCCCCGTACGCGCGGACGATGCAGAAGATCTGCTGGGAGGAGTCGGTTCACATCATGCACGGGCGTGACGTGGTGGTGACCCTGATGAACGGAACCGATTCGCAGCGGGTGCTCGTCCAGGAGGCGCTCGATCGCTGGTGGGGGCCGCTGATGCAGATGCACGGCCCGCGGGGCGACCGGGCGAAGGACCGCGACCTGCATTGGCGGATCAAGGCGAAGACCTCGGAGGAGCTGCGCCAGGAGTTCCTGACGATCTACGTCCCGCGCCTCCTGGAGCTCGGGCTCGTGATCCCGGATCCGGACCTGCGCCTCGACGAGGAGACGAAGGTCTGGAGCTACACCGAGCCCGACTGGGACGAGCTGCGCTCGGTCGTCACCGGACATGGCCCTCGATCGCAGGAGCGGCTGGAGTTCCGCCGGCTGAACCGCGAGGACACGCGCTGGGTGCGCGATTCGATCCTGGCCGCCGCACCCGCGGCCGCCTGATGGGCGAGCTCGAGGCCTATGAGGTCTTCCAGCAGGCGAAGGACGGGGACCCGATGCGCCACGGCGGCAACGTGCTCGCGCCCGACCCGGAGCTCGCGCTCCACTACGCACGCGAGATGTTCTCCCGGCGCAACGAGAGCACCCGGCTGTGGGTCGTCCGCCGTGCGGACATCGTGGTCCTCGAGGACGAGGACCTCCTCAATCCGCCCCTGGATCGCTCGTTCAAGAAGCCGGGCGGCTACGTGATGCGCGACAAGCTGACCGCGGCGCGAGCGCGGGCCGGCACGGTCAAGCCCCCCGCTCGAGCGACCGGCCACGACCGAACGGGCGGGCGCCGTACCGAGGGCGAGGCGTGAGCGTCGCGGCCGCGATCGCGCCCGGGACCCGGGCGGCGCTGGCGGAGCTCCTCCTCACGACGGCAGACGACGAGTTCGTGAGCGGTTTCACGGATTCCGAGTGGACCGGCATCGCGCCGCTCCTCGAGGAGGACGTCGCGATCAGCTCCATCTCCCAGGACGAGCTCGGCCACGCACGCGCCCTGTACCAGCTGCTCGCCGGCGTGCTGGCAGACGGCCGTGACGAGGACGCGCTGGCGTACGACCGGGAGCCCCACGAGTACCGCCACGCCCGCCTCCTCGACCACGCCCGGGGCGACTGGGCGGACACCATCGCGCGACGCTTCGTGTACGAGCTGGCCGACGAGGCGAGGCTCGCGTCCATCGGGACCGGGTACCGGCCACTGGCGGACCTCGTCGAGAAGCTCCGTCGCGAGGAGCGCTATCACCGGATGCACCTCGTGGCGTGGATCGATCGGCTGGCTCGCGGCGGTCCCGTGCCGCGCCGCCGGCTCGAGGCGGCCCTGGCCGCCCTTGGCCCGGACGCGTCGAGCGTGTTCACCCCGCTCGCCGGCGAGCGGGCGCTCATCGAGGCGGGGATCCTCACGCGGACGCTCGCTGAGGCGGATGCGGCATGGCGCGCCGACATGACGACCGTGCTCGTGCCCCTCGGGCTTGCCCTCCCGCCGCATGCGCCGCCGCCGGCCGACGGGCGCGAGGGTCACTCGGAGAGCTTCCGCTGGCTCTGGGGCGAGTTCACCGCCGTCCGCCGGTCGGAGGACGGCGCGACATGGTGATGGCCGCACCGCGCGCACTCACGGCGAGCCTCGTCACGGCCGCCCTCGATGGCGTCGCCGACCCGGAGATCCCGACGGTCTCCATCGTGGAGCTGGGGATGATCGGCGCGATCGACGTTCGGCCGGACGCGATCGAGGTGGAGCTCCTGCCCACCTTCGTGGGCTGCCCGGCACTCGAGGTGATCCGCGACGCCGCGACCGCGGGCCTGGCGGGCCTCGGCCGCGAGTTCGGCCGGGCCGTGCGCGTCGAGGTCTCCTTCGCGACGCCGTGGTCGTCCGACCGCATCACGCCTGCGGGCCGCGAGAAGCTCCGTGGCTCCGGCTTCGCGCCGCCACCACCCAGTCGCCCGGGTCGCGGCCTGCCGATGCTCGACGCCGCGGCCGCCCCCGTCGCCTGCCCCTGGTGCGGCTCCCTGCGGACGACGCTGGAGAACGTCTTCGGGCCCACGCAGTGCCGGTCCATCCGCCACTGCCCGGATTGCCTGCAGGCGTTCGAGGCGTTCAAGCCCGTCTGAGGCTCAGCCCAGCTCGCCTCGGAGCTGCGCGAGCGTGCGCTCCAGGGGTTCGACGGACGTCTTCGCATCGAACGGCGACGCCGCCACCGCGTCCTCGAACGTTATCCGGCCTTCGTGGACCTCCCGTCCGAGCCGGGCGATGGCGAGGAACGCGGTCAGCTGGTCCTCGACGAACGCGCGGTCGCCGACTGCCCCGTGTCCGGGCACGACGGGCCCGCGCACCAGCTCCAGGACGCGCGACGCGGTCTCCGGCCAGTCCAGCGGGTAGCCGTCGCCGAAGTACGGGGTCGCGCCCGCCTCCAGCAGGTCGCCGGCGAAGAGCACGGCGGCGTCCGGGACCTCGATCACGATGTCCGTGTCCGTGTGGCCGCGTCCGAGATACCGCAGCTCGACGCGGCGACCGCCGACCTCGATCCTCGCGGTCTCCTCGAAGACGCGGTCGGGCGGGTCGAGGACGACCTCGCCGAGGTCCGCCGCGAGGCCCGGCATCCGCTCCGACGCCGACGTCCGCGATCCTGGACCGCGTTCGAGGAGCATGGGCGGCGTCCGCCGGTGGCCCCAGATCGTCGTCGGGCGGAAGACGTGATTCCCGAACGAGTGGTCGTTGTGCCAGTGGGTGTTCACGACGATCGAGACAGGATCAGTCGTGATCGCGCGGAGGTCCTCGAGGATCTCGCGGCCCTGGCGATGCGTCAGCCGCGTGTCGATGACGAGCGCCTCGCCGTCGCCGAGGACCACGCCGATCTGCTGGTCGTAGAAGACGTAGCGCTTCGTGAAGACCCGATCCGCGAGCTCCAGCCATGGCCCGCCGGGCTCGCCGGGACGAGGCGAAGAGGGCGTGCTCACCCGTGGTCGTCCATCGGCGCGCATGATGCGCCTCCGTCTCCTATATCGCCATACACTATACTGCGTACGATATAGCCGGCCCTGGTCCTCGGCGTCGGCGAGCATCGGCTCTCAGCGTGGCACCCGCCTGAAACGCGCCTCCCGCGGCCGGAGACGGGGTACCGTCTGCGGATGGACCGCGCTAGGCTCGCCGTGATCGGCGTCGGGACGATGGGCGCGGGCATCGCGCAGGTGGCCCTCGAGGGCGGCTGGGACGTGGTGCTCACCGACCCTATTCCGGGTGCGCTGGATGCGGCACGACGCCGCATCGCGGACGGCCTCACCCGGCGCTCGGCGAAAGCCGTCCCGGACCCCGCCCAGCGGGACGGCTTCGTTGCCGGCTATCTGGCCCGCCTCGGCATCGCGGGCACGCCGGCGGAGGCGACCGATGGCGTCCAGCTCGTCATCGAGGCCGCACTGGAGGACCTCGAGCTGAAGCGGGCGGTGTTCGCGGAGCTCGATGATGCCGCGGCCGACGACACGATCCTGGCCACGAACACGAGTGCCCTCTCGGTCACGAAGATCGCCGAGCAGGTCGGCCGGCCGGAGCGCGTGGTGGGTCTCCACTTCTTCAATCCGGCGCCGGTGCTGCCGCTCGTCGAGGTCGTCGCGGGACTGCGGAGCGCACCGTGGGCGGTGGAGCAGGCGGCGAGCATCGTCGAGGGCTGGGGCAAGACGGCAATCCGGGTCACAGATGCCCCGGGGTTCATCGTGAACAGGGTGAACCGGCCGTTCACGCTGGAATCGTTGCGCCTCCTGCGATCCGGTTCCGGGTCGATCGAGACGATCGATCGTGCGCTCGTCGAGGCCGGCTTCCCGATGGGCCCGTTCGCGCTCATGGACCTGATCGGCATCGACGTGAATCTCGCCGCCGCCCGCGGCCTCTTCGAGGCGTTCGGGCGGCCACCGCGGTTCCGGCCCTCGCCGATCCAGGAGCAGCTCGTCGCGGCCGGTCGCCTCGGCCGCAAGAGCGGCGAGGGCTTCTACCGGTACGCCGAAGGTCGCTTCACCGGGCCCGCGGCGCGGTTCGCGGGCGAGATTCGCAACGGGGCTGGCCAGGCGCCGCCGCTCGATCCCTCGGCGCTGGCGGAGCGCGTGGTCCTGGCGATCGTCAACGAGGCCTATCGCGCCGCGGGTGACGGCGTCGCGAGCCCCGATGACATCGATCGCGCGATGCGGCTCGGCGCAAGCCACCCGTTTGGTCCGTTCGAGTGGGCCGCCAGGACCGGCGTCCACGAGGTCGTCGTCATGCTCGACGCGCTCAGTGACGAGGATGCGGACACGTTCCGTCCCGCGCTGCCCCTGCTTCGCGCGGCGAGAGCGGCGATGTGAAGCCTCGCGTACGATCCGCACGAACGCTCCTCGAACTCGGACACCGGAGGGACCCCATGACCGCACGAACCGCAGCCGGCCCGCTTGCCGCTCTCGCCGCTCTCGCCGTCGTTGTTGCCGCATGCGGCAGTGGGACCGCCACGACCGCGCCGGCGACGCAGGCGCCCGCCACGCAGGCGCCCGCCACGCAGGCCCCCGGCGCGACGAGCGCGGGCCAGCCGTCCTTCGACACCTCGTCCTTCCACGCGGACAAGAAGCTGGAGGACCTGTTCCCGAAGACGATCGGCACCGAGACGGTGTCCATCCTCAGCGTCTCGGGCCAGGAGTTCATGGGGATCGGCTCGGCTCCGGAGCTGGAGGCGATGCTGACCGCGGTCGGCAAGACCCCGGCCGACATGAGCGTCGCGTACGGCGGTGCCGCCGGCGTCACGATCATCGGCTTCAAGGTGGCCGGCGTCCCGGGTGACAAGACGTTCAAGGCCCTGTTCGATGCCTACGGGCAGCTGAACGAGGCCGCGATCACGACCGTGACCATCAGCGGCAAGTCGGTGAAGAAGGTCGTCCCGAACGACGACTCCGGCACGAGCTATGTGTACGCAGCCCAGGACGTCGTCTTCGCGGTTGGTGGCGAGGCGATCACCGACGCGCAGCTGAACGAGGTCTTCTCGAAGCTGCCCTGAGGCCGGCCTGGGGTAACGCACGGTGACGCGTGATCCGCGCCGACCGATCCGCGAGGCGTGGATCGTCGAGGCGGTCCGGACTCCGGTCGGACGGTACGGCGGCGCGCTGGCCAGCGTTCGACCGGACGACCTCGCCGCGATCGCGATCCGTGCGGTCATCGATCGCTCCGGGGTTGACCCGGCGCTCGTCGAGGACGTGATCCTCGGCTGCGCCAACCAGGCCGGCGAGGACAACCGGAACGTCGCTCGGATGGCCCTCCTCCTCGCCAGGCTGCCCGTCGAGGTTGCCGGGCAGACGGTCAACCGCCTGTGCGGCTCGGGGCTCCAGGCGATCAACGCGGCCGCGCATGCGATCGGCGCGGATGACGGCGACGTGTTCATCGCGGGCGGCGTGGAGTCCATGACGCGCGCGCCGTATGTGATGGGCAAGGCCGAAGCGGCATGGGATCGCGGCGCCCGCGAGCTGCAGGACACGACGCTCGGCTGGCGGTTCATCAACCCGAAGCTGTCCGCCCTGCATCACCCATTCACGATGGGCGAGACCGCGGAGAACGTGGTCGAGCGCTACGGCGCCACGAACGACGTGACCCGTGAGCGCCAGGACGCGTTCGCGCTCCGGTCGCACGAGCGGGCAGTCGCCGCGATCGAGGGCGGCCTGTTCGACGGCCAGCTCGTGCCGGTGGCGGTGCCCCAGAAGAAGGGCGAACCCGTCGTCGTCGCGAGGGATGAGCACCCGCGCGCCGATACGTCCATGGAGGCACTGGGGAAGCTGCGTGCCGCCTTCCGTGAGGGTGGCTCCGTCACCGCGGGCAACTCCTCGGGCATCAACGACGGGGCCGCAGCGACGCTCGTCGTCGAGGCGGGCCGCGCTCGCTCGCTGGGGTTGCGGCCCCTCGCGCGCGTGGTCTCGACCGCCGTTGCAGGGGTGGACCCCGCGATCATGGGCATCGGGCCGGTGCCCGCGGCACGGAAGGCGCTTGAGCGCGCCGGCATCACGGCCGCGGACCTCGACCTCGTGGAGCTCAACGAGGCCTTCGCGTCCCAGTCGGTCGTGTGCATGGACGAGCTCGGGCTGGACGAGGACAAGGTCAACGTGAACGGCGGCGCGATCGCGCTTGGCCACCCGCTTGGTGCATCCGGTGCTCGGCTGATGACGATGCTCGTGCACGAGCTCCGGCGGCGCGGCGGACGCTATGGCCTGGCGACGATGTGCATCGGCGTGGGCCAGGGAATCGCCACGGTCGTCGAGCGCATCGACGGGTAGTCTCGGGCCGAGACCCCGGCTCGCGATTCCTGCCGTCTATGCCCCGGACGAATACTCGTCACCAACTTCCCGCCATCAAGTCGTTTGGCGACTATCTAGGCAGCCCTTGGCCATGCAATTGGTGGCCTTCTGAGCGTGCGCTCCCGCCCGACGGTCCGATTGCCAGTGACCAGCATTCACCAGGTGGCTACGCGACAGAAACCCTCGGCTCACATAGCGTTGGTGAAGGTCACAGGCCCGCGCGTCAATCCGCCCCGATCTCATGCTGCGGGAGGCGTCTGATCCTGGCTCCTGCATTACGGCAGCGATCCTTTCGAGTGCCTTGCGGGCTGCCCTCAGCTCCTCAACCACCTTCGGGACTGACTCAACTGGATCCGCCTCGATGAGGGACCACCCACCGTAGAGGTCCTTGCTCAACTGAGTTAGGAACGGGAACGGCCTCCTAGGTGATCTCCGCCGACCGCCTCGTGCGTATGAGGGCGACCCGCTCATTGGAGCCGGGCCGCCCGTTCAACGTTGCTCTAGTCCGTGATGTTCGAGCCTTGCACCACGACGGCACCGAATTCAGTCACGAACTTCCAGTTGAGTTGGGTCGGAAGAATGCTCTTGTCGCGGAGGGCGAGTATGTAGACCCCGCCCTTCACCTCACCGCCGATGGCCTGGAGACCTGCCAGTTCAACCCTGGCTGCCCCGGGTGGAGCCGCCCCGAACACGAACGAATTGTAGGTGCGACCGGTCTCTCCACCCAACGTGAAGAGGTGGACGGTTGGAGTCGGCGTCACCTTCTGCGCGCCAGTGTCCTGATTGACCAGCCACAGATGGACTCCACGCTCGTTCTTGAAGACCCCGATCGTTCCGTCGGGGGTATCGACCGACACAAGCAGGACCGGCGGCGGCGGCGAAGGCGTGGGGAAGAGGGTGCAGCCGGACAGCACGAGCGCGATCGCGCCGATAATCAAGCGCCTCATGTTCGAATACTGGCCGATGCGTTGATTGACTCGGAGCTCGACGACGGGGTGAAGGAAACTGACGGTCCGGCGCCCCATAGGAACGTGTAGTTGTTGGTCGCCCAGGTGTGGATGTATTCCACCGTGAAGTTGGTGATGAAATTGGTGAAGTTTGCTCGCGCCGCGGTCACGTTCATGTAGCCATAGTCGGCGATCGAGCCGAAAGGAGAGTTGGCTTTCGCTTCCCAGAACTTCCAGCCGACGCCCTGGTTTGGCGGCGCCGACGACCGGGACAGGTTCTGGAGGTTCGAGCCGTCTCGATACTTGCCCCAGAAAAAGTCACCCAGCAAAGCCAGTTGGTTCCCCCAGTACACGGCCAGACCGTCGGTTCCCGTACGGCCATTCCAAGGTTGACCGGTGCCCTGCCAGTCGAAGTATGCCGTCACCGGATACCGGTACTCCGAACGAATGGACGAGTCCCACTCCACCGAAATTGAGATGTAGAGGCCGTTGTAGACGAACTCCCCAAAGCCCGATGTCGAGACCCCATCCGTCGCGGACTTCCCGCTGAGCTTCGACCTCGAGCTTGTGGTTGTCCGCGTCCCGGACGTCGTGGTCACGGATTGCTTCGAGCCGGAACCGTCGGGTGCGACCCACATCTGCACATAGCCGAGCAGGACGCGGCTGCCGCCCAAGAGCTCGGAGGAACGTATCGCCCTTTCATCCGCCGGCATCGAGTCGAGGAGGCTGGACACTTGGGCCGACGACAGCCCGACCGGACCCTCGGCCGCGAGGGTCGGTGCTGGGGCAACTAGGACTGTCGCGGCAAAGGCAAGGGCAACGGTGGAGCTTACGCCGGGTCGTTTCATTGATCTTCCTCCCATGTGTTGAACGATGGGGGCAACCGTCGGCGTGTTTCTGCAGAAGCACAACCCGGCAGAACCCTTGATGTGGGCCACGCGCCGAGGGCGGGTCTGAGGAGGGCCGCTTATCTGTGGCTGGCTCCTGCATTACGGCAGCGATCCTTTCGAGTGCCTTGCGGGCTGCCCTCAGCTCCTCAACCACCTTCGGGACTGACTCAACTGGATCCGCCTCGATGAGGGACCACCCACCGTAGAGGTCCTTGCTC
Source organism: Chloroflexota bacterium (assembly GCA_016191395.1). GTDB lineage: Bacteria > Chloroflexota > Limnocylindria > Limnocylindrales > CSP1-4 > UBA5189. The sequence goes on along the minus strand of JACPOS010000006.1, from coordinate 51,999 downwards.
AACTGAGTTAGAACTGATCCGAACGTACACCCCAGCCTTGCGCGCATCGTCGCCTCCCGACAGGACGACCACTTCGGACTAGGGTTCCAGCGCAACCTTATTGTCCGTGACGGCAATGTCACGTGCGAAGGTACTCCGAAGTGGGGGCGGTCAGGCAGCCTCGATCATGCGCAGAGCGTGCGCGAGAGCCTCGTCCAGCGTGTCGTCAATGCCGGTTCCGGCGACGCACACGCGAACCGCGACGGGTGCGCCGGTCGACTGGATCAACGCCCGGCACTGCTCCGCGACGCGCTCGGCCAGCGTCGCCGCGCCCTCCTCTGACGTCTCGGGGAGGAGCATCTGGAAGCGCGTGCTGGCCACCCGGGCGACGAGGTCGGTCGCGCGGCAGTCCTGGCGAAGGGCGCGTGCGATGGGGCCGGCGATGGAGCGCAGCCAGGGATCGATGTCCGCGCCGGGCCGATCCGGCTTGAGCTCCACGATGGCGACTGCGGCGGGTCGCGCGTAGCGGGCGGCGCGGACGCTCTCGCGTGCGAGGGCCGCGTTCCACTCGAGTCGCCCGGGGAGCGTCCGAAGCTCCGGGGACTGCCGTGGTGGCCCCGGCACCCGCGCGGCGGCCGGCGCCATGAGGGCCGTCGACGCCTCGCCGTCGGCCTGCGGCGGCTCGGCAATCGCCCTCGAGATCTTTCGTCCCCGACGGACACCGGGGCCGTCGAGGAACGCCTCGATCGACGCTCCGGTGCGCTCGTCAGCGAGGTCCGGCAGGGCGAAGCGGCGTGCTCGAGTCGACTCGGACGTGGCCAATGGCCTCCGAATGCGGTTGAGGGGCGGCACGTCCAACCTTAGCCCAGACGCCGAAACGTCGCCCCGCGGGAGACGGGTACGATCGATTTCGACGCGGGTGGTTGTCGGAATCGGTTGCGCTGCGTACGATTGCGCCAGTTCATGCCGCCCACACCGAATCGCGCGCCTCGAAGGGGATCCACTCGATGATCGAACAGCAGCCAGCCCTGGACACGACGGTGCTCTCCCTGAGCGACGCCGCAGCCACGAAGCTGCGCGAGCTCACCAGGGAAGAGACCAACCCGAACATCGGGCTGCGCGTGTACGTGTACTCCGGCGGCTGCTCCGGCTTCCGCTACGGCATGATGCTGGAGGACCAGCCCACCCCGGAGGACAACATCCTCGAGGTCAACGGCACCAAGGTGTACGTCGACGGGCAGAGCATCCCGCTCCTCAAGGGCTCGGAGATCGATTACGTCGACACCCTCATGGGCGCCGGCTTCACGGTCAACAACCCGAACGCGGTCACGGCCTGCGGCTGCGGCTCGAGCTTCCGGACAGCGGACGACGCCGGCACCGCTCGCTCCTGCGCGCACTGAGCCGCCGCCCCTCTCGAGACACCGAAGCCGCCGGGAAACCGGCGGCTTCCTGATTCCGCGAACCTGACGCATATTTGCTTGATCCGCGCCGTGGCGCCCTCGACCCTGCCCGGATGAGCGTCGTCAGCCCGCCCAGCTCGCTCGACGCCGCCCTGGAGCGCGTCGACGCGATTGCCGATCGGTACTTCCCGGGCTGGCACGTGCCCGGGATCGCATATGGGATCGTGCTCGGTGGAGAGCTGATCCACGCTCGCGGCCTCGGCACCCTCCGCGTCGGCGAAGATGCAGTGCCCGACGCCCGATCGGTGTTCCGAATCGCGTCGATGACGAAGAGCTTCACCGCGGCGACCGTCCTCTCGCTGCGGGACGAGGGCCGCCTCCGGCTCGACGACGAGGCCGCCGCGTACGTCCCGGAGCTCCGCGGGATCCGCCTTCCGACGACGGACTCGCCCGCGATCACGATCCGGCACCTGCTGACAATGACGGCCGGCTTCCCGACCGATGACCCGTGGGGCGACCGTCAGCAGAGCCTCGATCTCGACGAGTTCCTGCGCCTGCTGGCCACCGCGGGACTGTCGTTCGCGTTCGCGCCCGGCACGCGGTTCGAATACTCGAACACCGGCTACGGGATCCTGGGCCGGCTGATCACGAACGTCGTGGGGCGCGAGTACCGCGAGGTCGTCCGCGAGCGGCTGCTCCGGCCGCTCGGCATGGACGACACGAGCTACCTCGAGGCGGAGGTCCCGGCCGAGCGCAAGGCACTCGGCTACGTCTGGCGTGACGGCGCCTACGTCATGGATCCGATCGAGGGCTACGGGGCGCTGGCCTCGATGGGCGGCATCTTCACCACCGTCGAGGACCTCGCGACGTGGGTCGGCGGGTTCGCGGATGCCTTCCCGCCGCGCGACGATCCTGAGGGCACGCACCCGCTCCGGCGCGCATCGCGTCGCGAGATGCAGCAGCAGCACGTCGCCGCGGGCCTGATCCTCGGCGGGAGCGCACCGGACACGATGCCCCTGGTCGTGACCGAGGGCTACGGCTTCGGACTGTTCGTCGTCAATCACGTTGAGCTTGGCCGGATCGTGACCCACGGCGGCGGCTACCCGGGCTTCGGGACCAACATGCGCTGGCATCCGGCGTCCGGCCTCGGCGTGATCGTGCTCGCCAACCACCGCTACGCGCCGGCGACGGTGCTCGCCAGGGAGCAGCTGGACGAGCTGATCCGGACCGAGGCGGCGCCGATCCGTCGGGTGCGACCGAACCGCGCGACCGAGGCCGCGCGCGCCGCGGTCGAGGCGCTCATCGAGCGCTGGGACGACGACCGTGCCGCCGAGCTCTTTGCCATGAACGTGGAGCTGGACGAGCCGATCGCGCACCGGAGGGCCACCCTCGAGCAGCTTCGCCAGCGGCACGGCGCCCTGCGCTCGGACGACTCGATGCCCACCGAATCACGGACGCCGTTTCACCTTTCCTGGTGGATGGCCGGAGACGGCGGGCGCGTCCGCGTGGAGATCCTGCTCTCGCCGGAGCAGCCGCCCAAGGTCCAGACATTCAGCGTGACGTGGGTGCCCGAGCCTCCGGTCGCGCTGCGACGGGCGGCAGAGCGGATCGTCGATGCCATCGGCGGAGCCCCGGTCGGCGGACCGGTCGCGATCGATTGGCCCGCCGACGTGACGGTGGGCCCGGAGCTGGATGTGGGGGGCGCCGTCCGATCGATGCGGGCGGCGGAGGCCCGGTTCGCGCCACTCCGGCTCGGCGCCGCGATGGAGGGTGACGGCGAGCGTCAGGCGACGTTCCGCGTCCACGGCGATCGCGGTGACCTGGATCTCTCGCTGACGCTCAACCCCGACCGCGGCTGCCTCGACGGCGTCGCGCTCGCGCCACTCCGGCAGACGCCACCCAGTTCCGACTGAGGCTCAGGCCGCGCCCGGCTCCGCGAGGGGTCGAACGATGACGCAGCACCGGCCGGGCTGCGGGTTCAGCTCCACCCGCATCGGCGCCCCCAGGACCTCGACGACGCCCTCGGCCCACGCGGCGCTCATCCCGCAGGTCAGGTCGCGATGGTCCTGTGCGAGCGCGTCGTACGGGCAGTTGTGGAGCATGACCGAGCCGTCGGGCTCGATCTCGGGGGCGTAGCCCGCGCCGCGCAGCGTCTCGACGAGCGGCACCACGTCATCGGCGACGGCGGACACCGATTCCATCGCGGAGAGCAGGTGGCCCGCTTCCTCGCGCCCGCGCTCCCGGGCCAGGGGGTTGAGCGCCGATGCGCCCCGACTGCCCAGCTGCTCCAATGCGGCCGCCATCACGTCGGCGGCCCGGTCGTAGTTTCGGGTGGGCAGCGTGACGATCACGTCGCCCTCCGTCCGCCGGTAGAGCTTCGCCGGCCGCCCTGCGCCTGGACCGGTTCGACCGCCGAGCCGCCGGAACTCCGTCGCGAGCAGGCCGCCCTCGACCAGCCGGTCCAGGTGGAATGCCGCGAGCTCGCGCGTAATCCCCAGCGCCGCGGCGGCCTCGTCGCGTCCCACCGGCTCGCCGGCGCGCGACACGAGGTCGTACAGCCGAGCGCGATTGGGTTCCTGGAGGAGGGCGACGGAGCCGATCGGATCGTCGAGCTGGGTGTTGCGGACCATCGTCGGACTCTAACACAAGCCGCTGTTAGCACAAGACTTGACAGGCTCGTCGCACTCTGTAACGCTAACGCGCATTAGCGATAGAGTCCGACCCGCGGCGAACGCCGCAGGCGGGCCACCACCGGAGGCTGATCCCATGGGAAGCACCAACGAGCCGGTCCGTCTCGCACTTCGCAAGCTGTGGTCGGACCACGTCATCTGGACCCGGGAATACATCGTCGCCGCCGTCGCGGGCACGCCGGACGCGGGCGCTGCCGCCGGGCGGTTGCTCCGCAACCAGGAGGACATCGGCGCCGCGGTTGCCGGCTTCTACGGCGAGGGCGCCGGCCAGGCCCTGACCGGGCTCCTCAAGGACCACATCATGATCGCGGTCGACCTCGTCGCGGCCGCCAAGTCCGGTGACAACGCGGCGTTCGCGACGCACGACGCCCGCTGGACGGCCAACGCGCACGAGCTCGCGGCATTCCTCGCCGGCGCCAATCCGAACTGGCCGGAGGCGGACGTCTTCGACCTCCTGGCGCTGCACCTCAAGCTCACGAAGGACGAGGCCGTCGCCCGCCTGACTGCTGACTACGACGCCGACATCAAGGCGTTCGACGACATCTTCAACGAGATCATGGTCCTGGCCGACACACTGCACGACGGCATCGCGGCGCAGTTCCCGGAGCGATTCCGGGCAGCGGCGTGACTGCGCTGGAGCTCCTGGAGGCGCCGGCGACTCCGCCGACGCTTCCGATCGGAGCACAGAGCCCCACCTTCGAGGATCTGCTCGGCACCGATGGCGAGCGGTACGGGCTCTCCCGGTTCGCCGATCGCGAGGCCCTGGTCCTGATCTTCACCTCGAATCGCTGCCCGACCGCGAAGGCATACGCAGGTCGCATGCGCGACCTGCAGGCCGAGCTTGGGCCCAGGGGCGTGCAGGTCCTCGCGATCAATTCCAACGACCCGCACCTGTACCCGGACGAGAGCCGTGCCCGCATGGCTGATCGAGCCCTCGAGGACGGCTACACGTTCCCGTACGTCGAGGATTCGGGCCAGGTGGTTGCGCGCGGCTTCGGTGCCTCGTGCACCTTCCACGTGTTCCTCCTGGATCGGGCCCGGCGGGTCCGCTACGAGGGGCGGTTCGACAACTCCAGGCTCGCCGAGGGGGCGACGAGCCACGACCTGCGCAACGCGCTGGACGACGTCCTGGCGGGCCGCGAGGTCCGGGTTCCCGTGACCCGGGCGTTCGGCTGCAGCCTGGATTACGTGTGAGCGGGGTAAGCGCCCCAGCCGCCTCGGCGGCAGGGGCGCTTCCTGCCATCGCGCTCGGATGCCCGCCGTGCTCGGCGCGGTGGTCGCCGGCTGGATGCTGATCCTGACGGTCCGGCTCACTGGCCTCATCGCCGGTTCCCGAGATCGCGTGACATAGTTCGCGGCACGAAAGGGGGCGCCGCGATGCCGTCCGCAACGAACACGATCACGGTCAACCGGCCGCCGGACGCGGTCTTCGCGTTCCTCGCGGACGGGACCACCGGGCCGCAGTGGCGCCCGGGCATCCTCGACATCGCGCACCAGGGAGGGTCAGGCGTCGGCGCTCGCTACCGGCAAGGGGTCAAGGGTCCGGGCGGCCGGCGCGTCGCCGCGGACTACAAGATCACGGCCTGGGAATCGGGTCGCCGCCTTGCGTTCATCGCCACCGCAGGCCCGATTCGGCCGATCGGCGAGTACCGGCTGGAAGCGGTCTCCGAGGGCACGCGCGTCACCTTCTCGCTCAGCGTCGATCTGTCCGGGATCAAGAAGCTGCTGATGGGTGGCGCGGTCCAGTCGACGATGGACGCCGAGGTCAGGTCACTCTCGAAGCTGAAGCAGGTCCTCGAGGCCGGCTGACCGGCGGGGCGCGACGGAGCGACCTCAGGCCGGCGTGACGCCGGGAGTCGCGTACTTGGCGAACCGGGTTCCGCCCAGCCAGCTCGGGAACGAGCGCACGAGGTCAGGCCGGCCGTCAAGCCGGATCGCGCCACGGCCGAGCGCATCCGCGAACCGCGTCCGGCCCAGGACGACGCTCCCGAACACCTGCTCGTCCACCCGGACGACGAGATCCTCGTCGCGCCCGGGATCGTAGTAGCAGAGCTCCGGCTGCGGGCCGTCGATGACCAGCCAGTACAGCTTGGCCTGGCCGTCGAACTCGAAGCGAACGGTCACCGGGCCCGCCGGCAGCTTCTCCGGCCGCAGGATCGCGTGGACCGTCTGCATGAGGTAGGCAGGGTCACAGTCCTCGCGCCGAAGCTCGATCCAGTGCTGCGCCCAGATCCCGAGCTGGTTGAGCACGCTCTCCAGCTCCTGGCCCGCCGGAGTCGGGTGGTACTCCCAACCGCGGCCGTGCCGGTTCGGCCGGCGCTCGATCACGCCGGCGGCCTCCAGGGAGGTCAGCCGCGTCGACAGGAGGCTTTGTGAGATGCGTCCGACGCCGTGCTGGATCTCGCTGAAGTGCCGGCGCCCGAACAGCACGATCTCGCGAAGGATCAGCGGCGTCCAGCGCTCCGCGAGGACCTCGCTGGCGAGCGACACAGGACAGACCTGCTCGTACTTCACGAGGCGGAGTATCGCTCTCGCGCGCATCCGTTGGTAGTGCAGAAATTGCACGAGCAACTCCAGTTTCCGCACTGGATCGACGACACCTCCGAGCCAAGCATCCTGGGTGCACGGGACCCGTCCGGGCCCGGCAAGCCTGAGGGAGAGCACGATGCAGCCGCTCGTTCGGGGCCTCATGTGGCCCGTCATCAGCCTCGTGGTCATCGGGGCCACGCACCTTCTCGCAGAGCTGATCCGACCGGAGCTCCACGACGTGATCGGCCCAGCTGTCGCGATGCCCATCTACCTCGTCGCCGGCGCGCTGGCCGCGTTCGGGACGATCCGCGCCGGCGGGCCGGTCGGCTCCGGGTTCCTGGCCGCTGCGATCCTAGGCCTGCTGCCGGTCGCGCTCCAGTTCATCGGGTTCGGGATGATCGCCGGTCGCGATTCGGCGTCCGTCACCACCTCGGCCTTCTTCGGCTGGCTCGGCGTGCTCTGGGGCGGGTCACTGGGTTCGGGGATCGCCCAGACCCTGGGCAGCGGGCGCGAGCGGGCGTAGCGGCAGTCGCGGTCAGCCGCAGGCGGCCACCGATCCGCTGGCGATGCCCTCGCAGAGGTCGCCCTTCGAGATCCAGTCGGCCTCGAGGACGACGTTGAGGTTGTCTCGGGTGACCGCGACCGGCTCGATACGGATCGAGTGGACCGTCTTTCCAGAAGGCGTCAGGAATGCCGTCGTCCCGCTGACCGTGCCGGCAGTCGCACCGGCGCACAGCTGGGCGGCTGCGTTGCCGGCCGCAGCGCCGAGGGTCCTGGCGTCCTTCCAGACGTCGATCGTCAGGGTGCCGGCAGCCACGGCATTGAGCGCGCCGATGTCGCCGTCCTGGCCGGAGACGGCGGTTGACCCGGCGAGGTGGACGGCGTCGAGCGCGGCGATGACGCCACCCGCCATCCCATCGTTCTCGGCGAGCACCGCGGCGATCCGGTTGCCGTTGGCCGCGAGGTAGATGCCCGTCTGCGATTGCGCAACCCCGGGGTCCCAGTTCCGAATGTATGACTCGCCCACGTTCACGACGTTGCCGGCCTCGATCCCGGAAGCGAGGACCTCCGCCTGCCCGGAGCGAACCAGGTCGCTGTTGGCGTCGGCCTTGTCGCCCTTGATGAACAGGTAGTTGCCCTTCGGTGCGACTGCGAGCAGCGCGCGGGCCTGCATCCGTCCGACCTCGACGTTGTCGAAGGTGACATACAGCGCTGCCGGGTCGTCGATCAGCCGGTCGTACGCGATCACCGGGATGCCGCGCGCCGTTGCGGCGGCGACGACCGGCCCGATGGCCGGCCCGTCCTGGGCAAGGATCACGAGGACCGTCGCGCCCTTCGCGATCAGGCTGTCGACATCTGCGGCCTGGGTTGCTGCGGACTGCGCGGCATCGGTCGACAGATACCTCCCGCCGGCGGCTCCGACGGCCTGCTTGATGGCAGGCTCGTCCCACTGCCCCCAGCGACCTTTCAGGTCCGACCAGGAGACCCCGACCACGCAGCCCCCGGCGGCAGTGCCCGGTCCTGCGACCGAGGTGGTCGGTATCGGTGCCGCCGCGCTCGGGGTCGCGGGAGCGCCGCCCCCGCACGCTGCGATGAGGATCGCGGCGATCGAGGCCGCGGCGAGTGTCCCGAGAGAACGCATACCGGTACCACCATTCGTGCGAGCGGCTTCGCCGCTGTGTCCATTGACGCCCGCGGTGCCTGCTTTGGATCTATCTCGGGGAATCTCCGTCCAGATAGATCGGATGGGGCCGCGGCCGTCGTCATTTGGGTCGAGGCCATGCAGGCGAGACTCGCCAGGCAGGCCAGCCGCCACCGAAGGATGCCCTCCACATGCGTTCCCATAGCCTTGCATCACTCGGTGGCCTCTTCGCCGGCGCCGTCCTCGTCCTCGCGGCCTGCGGCGGCCCTGCCAGTCCAACGAAGGGTCCCGCCCCAACTGCAGGAGTCGTGGGCGCGGCATCGGTCGCCGCCGCGACGGTTGCGCCGCCCACCGGCGCGCCAACGCTCAAGCCGACCGTCGCCGGCGTGCGGAACGGTCGAATCGCCTACGGGGTCAAGGCGCTCGACGGCACGTTCAACGTGTTCTCCGCGATGCCCGACGGCGCCGATGTGGTCCAGCTCACCACGAGCGCCGGGAATCACCTGTGCGCGGCGTACTCGCCAGACGGCAAGCAGATCGCCTACTGCGCCGACGGCAGCGGCGCCTTCGAGATCTGGACGATGGCCCCGGACGGGACGAAGCAGACGCAGGTGACGCACCTCAAGGGCCGCGCGCTCTTCCCGGACGTCGCGCCTGGCGGTAAGAAGATCGCCTTCGCGGGCGTCGTCGGTGCCGATCCCCACACCGAGATCTACGTCGTCGATGCCGCCACGGGTGCCAACCTCGTCGCCCTCACGAGCTGCAAGGGCAAGGCGGACGGCTGCTCAAACGACTACCCCGCATGGTCGCCCGATGGCAAGCACATCGTTTACGCCCACACTGACGACTTCGATGTCAACGAGAAGCCCGTGAACGAGCAGATCTGGCTGATGGACGCCGACGGTGGGAACCAGCACGCGCTCACCACCGGGTCCGACCCGAAGGACCAGCTGCCGAGCTGGAGCCCGGATGGGAAGTTCATCGTGTATGCCAGCGGCGTCGCCGACAACGAGGCGATCTGGGTCATGGCAGCGGATGGCTCGGGGCAGGTCCAGCTGACCGGCTGCCCGCCGGCCGATGCGGCCCCGTGCGCGAAGGGCAACGACTTCGGGCCGGTCTGGTCCCCGGACGGAACGCGGATCGCGTTCCTCCGAGCCTTCATGGCGGTCGGGTCCAACGATCGGACCGTCTACGTGATGAACGCCGACGGAACGGGTCAGGTGCGCCTGAACGAGGCGCTGAGCCTCCAGTCGGTCCCGGCCTGGCAGGCACTTCCGGTGTGAGCGCCGAGGACGTCCGGCGAGCGATGCGCGGCGACCACGATGCGTTCGCGGCCCTCATCGGGGCGGCCTCGACCCGCCTCTATTCGCTCGCCTGCCTGATCCTGCGGGATCCGGACCGGGCGCAGGACGCCACGCAGGAGGCGTTCATCCGGGCCTGGCGCGAGGTCTCGAGACTGCGGGACGCGGATCGCTTCGATGCCTGGCTCCGGCGGCTCGTCGTGAACTCGTGCTACGACGCGGCCCGCCGGACCAAGCGCCGGGCCGAGGTCACGCTGTTCAGCGTGCGCGATCGCTCGGTGATCGACACCTCGATGGCGATGGCGGAGTCGGACCGCATCGAACAGGCCTTCCGTCGCCTCCCGCTGGACCAGCGCAGCGTCCTCGTCCTCCAGCACTACTTCCAGCTCAGCCACGTGGAGATCGCCGAGACCCTGGCGGTCCCCCTGGGGACGGTGAAGTCGCGGGTGCGGTACGGCATCGCCGCGATGCGTGCCGCCCTCGAAGCCGACGACAGAGCCGCAGCCACGTCCGGAAGGAGATCGGCATGAACGGCCCGCGCGCCGATCGCGACATCCAGGGGGCCTTGACGGCCTGGATGGATGGCGTCGCCCCGACCCAGGCGCCAACGCAGCTCCTGGAGGACACATTCGTCCAGACCATGAAGACCCGCCAGGCGCCGGTCTATCCGTGGCATCGGCTTGCCCTGGGTGGACGCCGATTTGCGTTCGCCGGCTCGCCGGCCGTGGTTGTGCTCGTGGTGCTCGGGGTGGTGCTCGCGGTCACGCTGGCGGTCGCGTTCGGCGGTGGGCGACCGGCGGTCGCGCCAACTGCCAGCCCCACCTCCGCGGCGACTGCATCGGGCGGGTCCCAGCCGGCATCACTTCCGGCGCCCGGCTCGATCAAGGTGGAGGCGACCTTCCCGTTTCCTGACCTGAACGGCTTCGTGTTGGACGGGGCGGTCGCGTGGGGCCTGACGCGTGGGCGGATCGATCGGATCGATCTCGCGACCTTCAAGGTCACGGGCTCCGTGCCCCTCGGTGGGGCGGCGGACCTGTACAACGATCTCGCGCTGAACGACGCGGGGCTGTGGGCCACGGACTGGGATACCGCGACGCTGTATCGAGTCGACCCGGCGACCCTCACGGTGGTCGCGAAGATTCCGGCGGGCCTCGCGCCGAAGGGGATCCTGGCAACCGCGGATGGCGTCTGGGTCGCGGACACGCACGACGGCAAGGTGCTCCGAATCGACCAGGCGACGAATACGGTCGCGGCGACGATTACCGTCGGCCCGACCGGCAGCAGCGGTCCGAACTGGCTCGCGAGCGGGCTCGGCAGCATCTGGGTGGACATCCCGAACAACGGGACGGTGGTCCGGATCGATCCGGTCACCGACGCGATCCAGGCGACCATCCAGACGCCCGGCCAGTTCACCGCGTGCGGCGGCTTCGCGATCCAACCAGATGCCGTATGGGTCAGCGGTTGCGACGCCAGCGCGGCGCTCGGCCGCCTCGACCCGAAGACCAACACGGCGGTGATCGCGGTCCCGATTCCGGGCCACGGCGGTCCGAGCCTGATCGGCGACTATCCGTGGGTCTCGGTGGACACCGGCGACGCAACATCCGGCCTGCTGGTCAGGATCAACCCGGCGACGAACGCGATCGACCGCGTGCTGAGGCCTGACGTCCCGTTCGGCGGTGGCGGCGGGATCCTGTTGGTCGGGGGATCGGCGTGGGTCACCGACGGCTGGAACGGCGTCGTGCTGCGGTTCCCGCTCGCGGCGTTCGGCGGGTGAGGCGCCCCTTGCGTCAGCGCTGATGCCGAGGCAGCAGGTAGAGGGCCATCACCACCGCCGTCCGGGCCACGAGGCTGTGCTTCGTGTCGGCCGGCATGCGCGCCCACGTGCCGGCGGCGGCGTCCACTGCCTGCGCGCCGACCGTCATCGATGCCTCACCGGACAGGATGTGCATGATCGCGGGCCGCGCCGAGGTGTGCTCTGACAGCCGCTCGCCGGCGGCGAACGCGAACAGCACGAGCTCGACATCGTCCTCGTTCGAGAGCGTCTGGCTGAGGATGCCGCGCGCCGGGACGGGCGCCTCGGCGAGGAGATCCTGGAAGACGGTGGCGGGCATGGCGAATGGCCTCCGATGGAGTGGGGACGCCGCTTCCATTGTGTCGCGTCCGGCCAACGGGCCGGATCGGGGATGTCGCGCCGTAACGTCGCTCGCTGAGCCGACAGCTGCGGTCAATGCCCCTGCCTGAAGGTGCAGCCGGCTTCTTCCACCTCCGAGTAGCGCCCTTTCAGACTCGGCTGCCGAATCAAGAGCGGCGCCTTTCCGGCGCCGCTGCCAGCGTCCAGACCGCTATTCGGAGTAGCGCTCTTCCTTCCAGGGATCGGCGTCGTTGTTGTAGCCGTACCGCTCCCAGAAGCCGAGTTGGTCGTGGTCCAGGAACTCCAGGCCGCGGACCCACTTGGCGCTCTTCCAGAAGTAGCGCTTGGGGACGAGGAGGCGGAGCGGATAGCCGTGCTCCAGCTCCAGCGTCTGGCCGTCGAACGTGTCGGCGAGCAGCACGTCGTCGTCATCGAGGACCGCGAGCGGCATGTTCGCGGTGTAGCCCTGCTCGGAATGGGCGACCACGTGCGTGACGTTCGGGCGCAGCCCCGCGAGCTCGAGGACGTGCTGGATCGGGACGCCCTCCCAGGTGGTGTCCAGCTTCGTCCAGCGGGTCACGCAGTGGATGTCCGTCGCGACCGTCTTGCGGGGCAGGGCCTTGAACTGATCCCAGGTCAGCGTGAAGGGGCTGTCAACCAGGCCGTACACCTTGAAGTCCCAGGTCGCGAGGTCCGCCCTGGGGACGGAGCCGTAGTGCAGGACCGGGAACTTCTCGGTCCGATACTGGCCGGGCGGGATCCGGTCCGCGACCGCGGCGTCACGTTCCTTGTTGCCGAAAAGCCGTTCGTACAACGCTGCTGCCTCCGGCCTCATTGGGTTGTGCGCATGGTGCACGAACCATGGCAGGTGCGCGTTACGGGGCCGTGACGTCGCGCGAATCGACGAGCCCCGGCCGGTGGCCGGGGCTCGGGGAGGTTCGAGATGGAGGAACGGACTACTTGACGAAGCCCTTCAGCTGCAGCCACGCCTTCGCGACCACGGCGATGTCCTTCTTGTCGACGGACACCTGCTTGCCGAGATCGGTGAGCGTCGCGGTGTCGAGCGCGGCGGAGATGTCGTTGAGGATCTTCTTGAACGCGTCGGCGTTGCTGCCGAGCTTCGTGAGGAGATCGTTGCGGACGAGCGGCGCGAGGTTGTCGGCCGGCTGGGTCTGCTTGTCGTCCTGGAGGACGACCCAGCCGTTGACCGCGATCTCGGGTTGCGTGGAGCAGAGCTCCCCGACGTCGATCGTCTTGCCGACCAGGGCCTGGACCATCGGGGTATCGCACGGGGACAGGAGCGTCGCGGTGGCGACGTCGATGCCGTACGAGTCCTTCAGGGCCTTGCCGCAGACGGGATTGGTGGGACAGTCCGTCGCGACGCCGAGCTTGAGCTGGCCGATCACGGCCGTCAGGTCGCTCATCTTGGCGAGGCGGAACTGGTCGGCGGTCTCCTTCCGAACGACGAAGGCGTTCTGGTCTGCCGCGGGCGAGTAGCTCAGGACGGTGATCCCGCCGCCCTTGCCGGTGAGGACTGCCTGGAGCGCGGCAGCATTCGCCGCCGGGTCGCCCGTCTGCTTGCCGGCCTGGTAATAGGCGAGACCGCTCCCGATGTATTCGGGCTTCAGGTCGAACTGCCCACTCTCGAGGGCCGGCGCCGAAACCGTCCGCTTGCCGATGCCGATCGCGGTGCGATCGACCGTATAGCCGTTGGCCTCGAGCGCCTGTGCGTAGATCTCGGCCACGAGCTTGGCTTCGTAGAAGCCGTCCGAGCCGACCTTCACCGTCGGCTTGTTGCCCCCACCCGTCGAGCAGGCGCTCAGCAGCACCAGCATCGACGCCCCGAAGGCAACCCAGCGGGTTATCCGCATTGGGTCCATTCCTCCATCCGCGCCGGCCATCCGACCGGCGTCAAGTCGCCGACTATATCGCGCAACCGGATTCAGGGCATAGACAGGTTATTCGCACTCGCCGCAGGTTCGGCGCCGAGCCCGATGGATCAGCTGCCGCGCGCCACGACGGGGGCGGCAAGGCGACGTTCCACGAGTGCGAGGGCGCCCTCGGCGAGCAGGGCCAGCAGCGCGACCAGGACCACGCCGGCGAAGAGCCGGCCGTTGTCGTTCTGGGCCACGCCCTCGACGATGAAGCCGCCCAGGGCGCCAAGCCCGTATATCGCCCCGAGCGTGGCCGTCGCGATGACCTGGACGGAGGCGGACCGGATGCCCCCGACGATGACCGGGATCGCCACCGGGATCTCGACCCGTGCCAGCACCTGCCGCTCGGTCAGGCCCATCCCGCGGGCCGACTCCACGAGGTCCGCGTCCACGCCCGCGACGCCGGCGTACGCGTTGACGAGGATGGGCGGGACCGCCAGGACGATCATCGCGATGACCGTCGGGTACAGGTTGAACCCAAGGGTCGGGTCGAGCATCTGGGTGAAGGGCACCACGATCGCAATGGCGGCCAGCGACGGGATCGCCCGACCGACGTTCGCCAGGTTGACGGCCAACGCCTGGCCGCGCCGCGTGTGCCCGATGTACAGGCCCAGCGGCAGCGCGATCGTTGCGGCGATGAGGACCGAGACGAGGGAGATGCCGACGTGCTGGAAGAGCCGGTAGGGCACGCCGTTCTGGCCGGTCCAGTGGGCGGGATCGGCGAACCACGTCACGACCGCGGAGACGAGGTCCATCAGATCTCCGGAACGCGCTGGGCCGCGGATCGGCCGCTGGTCGCGACATCGAGCGCGACGTCCAGGCGGCTCCATGGCGTCAGCCTTTGCTGCAGCCGACCCAGGAGGATGTCGACCGCGATCGCCAGACCGATGGAGCCGGCCGCGCCAACGAGGATCTCCGTCGCGAACGTCGGGCGTTCGAAGATGAAGAACCCGAGGCCGCCGAACGAATCCCCGAGGATCCCGCTGATGGTGACGAGCCCGATCGTCGAGACACTGGCGAGGCGGAGGCCCGCGATCATGAGCGGCACCGCCAATGGCAGCTCCACCCGCGCCAGTCGGCCGTTCCGCGTGTAGCCCATCGCGTCCGCCGCCTCGATGACGTCCGGAGGCACCGACTCGAGGCCGGCGACGATGTTCCGCACGTAGATGACCAGGGTGTAGAGCACGAGCGGGACTTCGACGGTCAGCAGGCTCAGGCCGATGATCGGCACGAGGGCCGAGAACAGGGCAAGGCTCGGGATCGTGAACACGACCCCGGCGACACCGATGACGAACGGCCGCACTCGCCGGACCCGGACGGACGCGATTGCCAGGACGAGGGAGATCGCGAATCCGACCGCCAGCGCGATCGCGGTGAGCTCGATGTGCTGGGCGAGCCGACCGGCGATCGCCCCCACGTGGTCGGCGATCCAGGCCCACTCGATCATCGGGCTCCCTGTGCCGCCCCCGCCGGATCCGGCGGGCGGCTCTCGCGGGCCCACTCGAAGATCATCTCGGCGGTTACGAGCCCAATCGCGGCACCGCGTCCGTCGACGACGATGCCGGCCTGGACCTCGGCCTCCACGAG
The DNA here is from genome assembly GCA_016191395.1 of Chloroflexota bacterium. GTDB lineage: Bacteria > Chloroflexota > Limnocylindria > Limnocylindrales > CSP1-4 > UBA5189. Next base: position 36,806 of record JACPOS010000006.1, on the reverse strand, counting down.
CATCGCCAGGGCGTCCTTGAGGGTGGTCCGGCGGCGAAGGAACGGCGACATCGCGGTGGCAAGCGATTCGTCAAGCACTCCGCCGGCAGGGAGGTCGCGGGGTGCGATCCAGCCGATCGGACGTCGCATGGGGTCGAGGAGGAGGAGATAGGGGAACGGATCGGCCAGCGCGCGCCGATGTGCCTCTGCGGCGTCGTCGCCGGTCGTGGCGGTCACGGGGGGCATGAGCTGCAGGGCATCCACGCGGGCGAGTGCGAGGCGCTTCAGTCCCCGGTCCGCACCGACGAACCGGGCGACGAAGTCCGACGCCGGGTTGGCGAGGATCTCGTCCGGGGTCCCGAACTGGGCCAGGTGCCCGCCGACCTGCAGGACCGCGACGAGGTCGCCCATCTTGATCGCCTCGTCGATGTCGTGGGTCACGAACAGGATCGTCTTCGCGAGCCGCTCCTGCAGGTCGAGCAGCTCGTTCTGCAGCCGCTCCCGGACGATCGGGTCCACGGCGCCGAACGGCTCGTCCATCAGCAGCACCGGCGGGTCGGCGGCAAGTGCCCGGGCCACGCCCACGCGCTGGCGTTCGCCCCCGGACAGGGCGGCTGGATAACGATCCGCATACGTGGCCGGATCCAGTCCCACCAGCTCCAGCAGCTCCTGCGCGCGGGCGCGGCGGCGAGATTCGTCCCAGCCCAGCAGGCGCGGCACGGTCGCGACGTTCTCGCCCACGGTCTGGTGCGGGAACAGCCCAACCTGCTGGATCACGTAGCCGATGCCCCGACGGAGCTCGATCACGTCCTGCTTCGCCACGTCCGTGTCGCCGATCAGGATCCGACCGGACGTCGGCTCGATCAGGCGATTGACCATCTTGAGGCTCGTCGTCTTGCCGCATCCCGAAGGCCCGACCAGGACGCATACCTTCCCAGCAGGGATCTCCAGGGAGAGGTCCTCGACGGCGCCTGAATTGCCCGCGCCCGTCCCCGCGTAGCGCTTGGTGACGTGCTCGAAGACGACCCGTTCGGCAGTGCTCACGCGCGGAGTATTGCGCCCGGGCGGGGGATCAGTGCTTCATCAGGCTCGGCACGGGCGGCTCCGGCCCCTGCCAGCGCACGAACTCCTCGGTCGCGAGCCGCCCGAACCGGTTGATGAAGTGCCCGCCCGCGCCTCGAAGCGCCTCGACGATGCGGAGGGTCTCCGTGCGGTTCCGCGTCCGGATGGCGACGACCGCCTTGCCCTCGTGGAGCGCCGCCTCGTACCAGGCCATCGCGGGCAGCTGGTCCATCAGGCTGAACTGGACGGCCCGCAGTCCGCGGGCGACGACGCCGTGGCGCTCGCCGGACGCATCGAACCGATCCGCGTCCCGGGCGCCTTCGAACCGCTCGACCGCGTCCGCCGCCGCTCCTGCGCGAGCCGCCGCCCGGCCGCCCGCATCGGCGCCTGCGGGCGTGTCGAACACTGCGAGCACCTTCCGTTGCGGATACCCGATGAACGCGCTCACACCGTGATCGCACAGACGCGCGCGATCCGGAACTGGCTCCGGACAGCATTCGCGAGCGTGCCGGCGCCCGTGGACCAGTGGTACGCCGAGGCATGGGTGGAGGCGATCGTATCGTCGACCTGCTCCTGCGTTCGATCCATGAGCTCGATCAGCCACCAGGTGTGGTTGTACAGCTCCTTGCCGAGCTGGACTCGTGCGGCCTGAACTGCCCGTGTCGACCGCCTTGCGAGGGCTGTGATTTGCAGCCGTTCGGACGCGCACAGCCCTGGAGGGGTCGTCAACGACGATGCTCCGTCAGCGATGGGGAGGTACGTGGGTAGTGTCACGTCGTTTGCGGCCCTCCTGGGGCTGTGAATGGCACACCGCCTCGGAATCACAGCCCTGGAGGGTCTGCGGCCCTCAGGCGTCGTCGAGCTCGCGGGAGATGGCGCGGAGGATGAAGCGTGCGGCCTCGGCGGACTTGCCGCCCAGCTTCTGCCCGGCGTCCTGCTCGAGGGCGACCATCAGGTCCGCGAGCATCGCCGCGATCGCGGGGGTGCGCGTCAGCGATCCCCTGGAGAAGGCCGCTTCAAGGCCGGCCGCCGCGGCCCGCGCGTTGACCACGGCGTGACCCTTTGCGTCCAGCAGCTCGCGAAATGCCGCGCGAGCCGCATCGGCACCGGCGCCGGTGCTCGGCATCAGGCCGCCGGCGTTCGAGGGGTCACCCGGGCAGGTTCGGCCGCGGCCGCGCCCCGACGCTCGTGCCATTCGGACGACAGGACGCTCATCGCCAGCTCGTCCCACCAGCGCCCGTCGCGCCAGATGGATTCACGCGCCCGGCCCTCCACCACGAACCCGCACCGACGGTACGCGCGGATCGCGCGCTCGTTGAACTCGAAGACCGTGAGGGCGATGCGGTGCAGCCCGAGCGTCCCGAAGGCGTGGTCGAGCATCAGCTGCGTCGCCTCGGTGCCGTAGCCGCGACCCCACACGTCCTTCTCGCCGATGGTGATGTGGTACATCGCAGAGCCGTTGTCGCCGTCGACCTGGCTGAAGGCGCAGCTGCCGATGAGCCGGTTCGTGTCCCGGTCGTGGATCGCCATCGTCATCGAGTCGGTGCCGAGCGCACGAAGCTGGAAGAAGCGATCGATCTCGTCCGAGCGCATGGGCGCGTCCTGGTAGCGCGCGAGGCGGGCGACCTCGGGGTCGGCGTACCAGCGCTGGAACGCCGCGACGTTCTCGGGGACGTGCCTGCGGAGCACGACCCGGTCCCCCTCGATCCAATCGGGAAACCACCCGGCGCCACCCACGAGGGCACGGTATACCATCGATCGCATGCGGCGCTGGAGCGAGCTCGCCGAGCGCGTGGCCGCAACGACCCGCACGTCCGAGAAGACCGGGCTTCTCGCCGACTACCTCCGGACCCTCGATGCGGATGAGCTCCCGATCGCCGTCGTCTTCCTGACCGGACGGCCCTTTCCCGAGGCGGACCAGCGGGCAACCGGCATCGGCTGGGCGACGATCGCCAACGCACTGGGCCAGGTCAGCGGCACCGATCGAGCGGATCTCGCGGCGGCGTACGACCGGTTCTCCGACCTCAGTGCCGCGGTCGGCGACGTGCTCGAGCGGGCAGGCCACGAACCCGACCCGGAGCGCTCGCCGTCGCTCGTCGAGGTCGCGGCCGCGTTCACCGCGATCGAGGCCGCGTCGGGGCCGGCGCGCAAGTCGCACCTCCTCGCTGCACTCCTCGCCCGGGCGGATCCGCGGACCGCGCGCGGCATCGTGCGTGTGCTGTCCGGCGAGCTCCGGATCGGGCTCCGCGAGGGCCTGGTGGAGGCCGCGCTCGCGAAGGCGTTCGACCGCCCGCTCGATGCAGTCAAGCGCGCCGGCATGCTCACCGGCGACATCGGCCGGACCGCGACCCTCGCCCGCGCGGGCAACCTCGACGGCGCCGCGCTCGCGCTGTTCCACCCGCTCAAGTTCATGCTCGCGTCGCCCGCCGAGGACGCGACCGAGATCATGACCCGCCTTGGCCCAACGGTGTGGGTGGAGGACAAGTACGACGGGATCCGCTGCCAGCTCCACCGCGAGGGCACCACGGTCCGGCTCTACTCACGCGACCTGCACGACATCTCCAGCGGCTTCCCGGAGATCGTCGCGGCCGCGCGCGACCTGCCGTGGGCGGGGATCCTCGACGGCGAGATCCTCGCCTGGCGCGACGGCACCGTGCTGCCGTTCATCGCGCTGCAATCGCGGATCGGGCGGAAGGACCCTTCCGCAGCGATCCTCGCCGACGTCCCGGTGATCTTCGTCGCGTGGGATGTCCTGGGGCTGGACGAGCCGGGCAGACCGGGCGCCGGCGGCGGCTCCGCTCGCGACGGCGTCGTGGCCCCCACCCTCGAGCTGCCGCTCACGGAGCGGCGCCGGCTGCTGGAGCACCTGGACCTGCCGCTCGCTAGCGAGGGCGGCGGCTTTGCCCTCTCGCACCTGTCCGAGGCGACCTCGACCGACGAGCTCGAAACGGCCTTCACCGAGGCGCGGGGCCGGCGCAACGAGGGCCTCATGGTCAAGGACCCGACCTCGACCTACTCGCCCGGCCGGCGTGGCTACGGCTGGCTGAAGATGAAGAAGGCGTTGGCAACCATCGACTGCGTGGTCGTCGGGGTGGAGGTGGGGCACGGCAAGCGCCATGGCATCCTGTCCGACTACACGTTCGCCGTCCGCGACGAGAGCCGCGACCAGCTGGTCACGATCGGCAAGGCATACAGCGGCCTCACCGACGCCGAGATCGCGACCATGACCCGCTGGTTCGACGAGCACACGATCAGCCATTACGGCCGCTATCGGGTGGTGGAGCCGACGGTCGTCGTGGAGGTGGCGTTCGACGTCATCCTCCGCTCCAATCGGCACAAGTCCGGCTTCGCGCTGCGGTTCCCACGCATCGCCCGCCTGCGCCTGGACAAGGACCCCCGCGAAGCCGACACGCTTCAGACCGTCACCCGCCTGTACGAGGGCCTGCAGGCCGGCGCCGAGCACCTGGTCACCGCGGGGGCACGCCGAGCACATGTCGGTCGCGAGCCCGCCTGATCTCGGCGACGGTCGATGCATCTCGTCCGTGATGCAAGTGGGATCATCAAGTCCAGGGCTGACCGCGGCACCGGCGCTCACGAATCCCAGGCTTCCAGATCGGCTCCCAGCACCCGCTCCCCCAGACCGCGCTCGTGATTACCCCACTTGCATCACAAACGAAGTGTCGATTCCGCGGACCATGATCGACCGGACCGGGCACGGGCCCAATGTTCAGGAATCGCATCGAATCGGAGCGTATCTTTGACAGGATTCGTGCAAGGTACCGGGGGTATGTTCTGGGCCGGATGAGGATCCCCTTTTCGGCGTACGCGGATGACTGCACGGTCACGGGCGGCGTCGCGCTCGACACGGACCGGCTGTCCGACTTCCTGGGCGCAACGCAGGAGTTCAAGCTGGACGGCGCCGCGTTCCGCGCGCTCGACGACGGACGCGTGATCGAGGCCGAATCCGCGCCGATCCTGCTCGACGATTTGTGCGTCGTCGCTGCCACCGGACCGCGCGGGCGGCCCGAGCGCCGGCTCTGGACCCGCCAGTTCCCGGTGCGTGCACGCATCGGCCCGTATTCGGTTGTCGGGTATCTCCACGCGCCGCCGACGGTGGATCCCTACCGGGCGGCAGACCGACGCGCCATCGTCCCGCTCACGTCCGCGGTCGTCGAGTACTCCATGGGTGGGACGGTCACGCGCGACGAGGCGGAGGCGGTGCTCCTCAACCGCCGGAAGATCGATCGCCTGGAGCCGGCCGACGAACGCGAGATTCGTCTCGCGACCGGCCTGGACCTCAAGACCGCGGTCGACCCCCGCTCGAAGGACATGACGGGCGACGTCTTCGGCTGACCCTTGGTGGCGCCGCTACCCTCACGCGGAGATGACGACCCCACGCCTGGACCTCGAGGTCGCCTGTGCCGCGATGGCGCGTTCGCCGCTGTTCCACGGCATCGGAGGCGACGAGCTGACCCGGATCGCGCAGACGATGACCCGACGACGGTTCCGTCGCGACGAGGTCATCTTCCACGAGGGCGATCCTGGCGACTCCCTCCACGTGGTCGTCGAGGGCCGCGTGAAGATCACGCGCGAGTCCGCCGAGGGTGACGAGGCGATCGTCGTGATCCTGGCGCCGGGCGATTCGTTCGGCGAGCTGGTGCTCCTCGACGGGGCGCCACGGTCGGCGACGGCGACCGCGATGGAGCCGAGCGTGACCATGACGATGGCGCGGGCGACCTTCGTGGAGCTGGTGGAGTCCGGCAGCCCGTTTCGGGCGCAGCTGCTCATCGGCATCGCGCGACGGATCCGGCGACTCACCGACCAGCTGGCGGAGGTCCACTTCCTCGACCTCGCCGGTCGCCTGGCGCTGCAGCTCACGCGCCTCGCCGAGGAATCCGGGCCGGGCCGCACGGCAGACATCACCCTGGGCACGACGCTCACCCAGTCGGATCTCGCGGCCATGGTCGGCGGCACGCGCCAGCGCGTGAACCAGATCATCGGCGACTTCGCGGACGAGGGACTCATCAGCAACGACGGCGGCCACATCGTGATCCACGACCTGGAGCGTCTCCGCAGCCGGGCCAACTGGTAGGGGCTAGCGCTCCACCGGGAGGTCCAGTCGGTCGCCCCACTCGGCCCAGCCGCCGTCATAGACCGCGACGTCGTCGTAGCCCATCAGCGTCAGGACGAAGGCGAGCTTCGCCGCGCCCACGCCGGAGCCGTCGTAGCAGACGAGCCGGCGGCCACGGGCCACGGTCGCGCGCGTCAGCACGGACCGGATCGCGTCCGCGTCGAGGAGGCGCTGCGAGCCCGGCTCGTGCAGCGCTCCCACGGGCACGTTGATCGCGCCCGGGATGTGGCCCAGGCGCCGCGCGTTGCCCTCGTGGCCGCGGAACTCCGGGTTCGCCCGGGCATCGATGAGCTGGGCGTCCGGCGAGCCGAGCAGCGACCGCACGTCGGTCGTGGTCAGCCGGAGCCGCGGATTGAGGCGGGGCGTGAACGAGCCCTCGGGGTGGGGGAGGACCCCGCTGCTGAGCGGCCGCGACGCGGCGACCCACGCGGGAAAGCCGCCATCGAGGATCCGGGCGGACTCGAACCCGTAGACGCGAAAGGACCACCACGCGCGGGCCGCGTACAGGCCCAGTGTGTCGTCGTAGAGCACCAGCGTCGTCGCGTCGCCGACGCCGGCGCGCGCCATGAACGCCACGATCGCGTCGGGCGGCGCCAGGCGGAGTGCGTGGCCGGTCTCGTCGGAGGGCGATTCGTTGAGCTCCACGCGCCAGTCGAGGTACGTCGCGCCGGGGATGTGGCCGGCATCGAAGACGGCGTGCCCGGTGCCGTCCGGGCGCCAGCGGACGTCGACGATGCGCACGTCCGGACGGGCCAGCTCGTCGGCCAGCCACTCCGTGGAGGCGAGGAGCTCCGGTCGGGCGAAGCCAGTCACGCCGGTATCATAGGTTCGTGGTCTCCCCGTTCATGTCCGATTCGGACAAGCTCGCGGCCGTGCGCGCCGCGCTGCCGTCGCTGTCCGCGGCGATCCAGCTGAACACCGGGACCTGCGGTCCCATCCCGGCCGAATCCGCCGCGGCGATGACGGAGCTGGAGACGTACGAGCGGGACTTCGGGCGCGCCCAGGCGGAGTACTGGCAGGAGGCGCTCCAGCGCATTGACGAGGCGCGCGCCGGCATCGCGGCGGTCCTCGGGGGTGACCTGGACGAGGTGGCCCTGACCCACGCCGCGACAGACGGCATGAACATGGGCACCTGGGCGATCGACTGGCGCGACGGTGGCCGCGCGGTCACGACGTGCCACGAGCACGCGGGCGGCGTCGGGCCGCTGTACATGGTCTGCGATCGCTTCGGTGCCGACCTCGCCTTCGCCGAGTTCGTGGGCAACACGTCCGACGATGAGATCGTCGCGCAATTCGACCGGCTGATCACCCCGGGCACGAAGCTCGTCTCCATCTCCCACGTCCTGTGGACGACCGGCCTGGTCATGCCTGTCGCGCGCATCGCGGCCATCGCCCACGAGCGCGGCGCGCTCGTCCTGGTCGACGGCGCGCAGTCGGCGGGGGCGATCCCGGTCAACGTTCGCGACCTCGGCGCCGACATGTACGCGGTGCCGGGGCAGAAGTGGCTCCTCGGGCCGGAGGGCCTTGGCGCGCTCTGGATCAGGCGTGAGCTGTTCGAGACGCTGAAACCCAGCTTCGCCAACTACCAGATGTTCGAGAGCTACGACTCGCGCGGCAATCGCGCGATGAGGGCCGACGCCCGCCGGTTCATGATGCCGGGCTTCCACCGGCCGTCGGTGGTGGCATTCGCGCGCTCCATCGGCTGGCTCACGATGTACGTGGGCCTGGAGTTCGTGTACCGGCGCGGCGCCGCGATGGCGCACCGTGCTGCCGACGCCATCGCCGCGATCGACGGCGTGACCCTCCTGACGCCACGGGACCGGATGGCCGGCCTCGTCTCCTTCCGGATCGACGGCTGGCCGGCGCAGGCCGCGCTGGATGAGCTCTCGGCGCGAACGTTCGCCATCGCGCGCACGCTGCCGATGGTGGACGCGCTGCGGATCAGCGTCGGCTTCTGGGCGACGGAGGAGGAGCTGGACCGGTTCATCCACGGCGTTCGCCTGCTCGCGGCGCACACGCCCGAATCGATCCCGCCGCGGCGCACGCTGACGATCCTGAACGCCTGATGTCCGCGCCGGCACCGGCGCCGGCCCGGCGCTCGTGGCTGTCCGTCCGCTGGCGCCAGTTCCGGAACGCCCCCCGCCCTGTCGTTCGAGCGGTTGCCTCCAGCCTGGGCGTGGCCCTCGTCCTGGGAGCGGCGTATCTCGCCTACGACGTGGCCCTGTCGCGCGGCGCGCAGCTGCCCGGCGGCGACCTCCGCTTCGCGGCCGCCGTGCTGTTCGTCGTGATCGTGCTGGTCGCCGGCTCGCTCATCACCTGGCTCGTGGTGCCACTCCCACGCGGGTCCGGCACGCGCACGACGCGCACGCCGTGGAGTGCTGCCCTGGGCCTGTTCGCGGCGATCCCGATCGCGTACCTCGTCCTCGTCGTCGCGATCCAGGTGCTCAAGCCACTGCTGGTCTGAGCGCAGCGCCCCCGGCGGTGAGCGGTACGATGGCGCGGGGGAGTAGCCCAGTTGGTTAGAGGCGCCGAGCTTATACCTCGGAAGTCGGAGGTTCGAGTCCTCCCTCCCCTACCAGAACGTTCACCGGGGGCGACGATGCACGAGGTCGAGTTCGACGGTCATGGCTCGGTCGTGCGCTGGGCGGAGATCCCGGGCCGATCGCCCGCACGGGTGTTCGTCCACGGCCTCGGCAGCAGCGGGACGTGGGTCTATGGCGATGTCGCGTTGGATCCGCGGCTGGGCGGCCATCGCTCGCTCGTCGTGGACCTGCCCGGCTACGGCCACAGTGATCGTCCCGTGGACTGGAGCTACTCGCTCGAGGACCACGCCGGCGTGATCGCCGCGATCTGCGCAGCGCGGGGACTCGCGGGCATCGATCTCGTGGGGCACAGCCTGGGCGGCGACATCTCCATCATCGTCACGGCGCGCAACCCGGGGCTGGTCGGCCGCCTCGTGATCTCGGAGGCGAACCTGGATCCGCTCCCCGCGAGCCCGCACGGAGATCGGGAGAGCCAGCGCATCGTCGCGCAGGGTGAGGGTGCCTTCGTGGCCCACGGCTACGCAGCGCTCCAGGGCGCGGCGCCACGCTGGGCACCGACGCTACGGCTGGCATCGCCCACGGCGATCTTCCGTTCCGCCCGCAGCCTGCTGGCGGGCACGACGCCGACGACGCGTGAGCTCTTCTACGCCGCGCCGATGCCGCGGACGTTCCTCCACGGAGATCGTGGCGAGCCGCTCCTGGATGTCGAGGGCCTCCTCGCGTCCGGCGTCCGCGTCGGCACGATCCCGAACGCCGGCCACATGGTCATGGAGGACGCTCCGGAGGCGTACGCGGACGCTCTCGCAAAGGCGCTGGTGGCCGTCCCGGCCGCCTGACCCGGCGCGCTAGCTAGAGCGCGGCGCGGATCTGCTTGACGAGCTTGTCGCGGCGGCCCGCGTCGAGCGACTTCTGCGGCGGCAGCGAGGACAGCCAGGCGGCGACGTGGGTCGGGTCGATCAGCGCGACGGACGAGGTGCGCTCCACCTTCGGGTCGGTGCCCACGACGGCGGCATAGACCTTGAGGACGCGATCGGACTCGTCGGACGACAGCCAGGCGCGCACGCGCTCGGCGTCATGGGCCGCGAGGACGAGCGGATTCTCGATGGTGCGGATCTGGCCGTTGCCGACCCGGACCTCCCAGCTGCGCACGCCGCGCGACATCACTGCGCCGACCGGGGGCAGCTCCTCGATGATCGCCGCGCCGAACGGCCCAACGACGAGCTCAGGCAGGACGCGGCTGCCATCCGGCAGTCGGACGCCGGTCGCGACGACGTGGTCGTCGCCGATGGCCCGGCGGAGGCGGACGGCGGGGGTCACGCGCGGGCGCCGTGCGCGCCAGCGGTCGTAGGCGGTGACGAGGCGCGCGACGCCGACGAGGCCGAAGCCCGCGGGTGCCGTCAGCGCGAACGTCCACGCGAGCGCGCCCGCGACGAGCTCGTAGGTGGTGGGGCGGCCCGTGGGCATGAACCGGTCCACGAAGTTCTGGCCGAACACCAGGTACAGGAGCGCGACCGAGGTGGCGACCAGGGCGGTCCCCACGATCAACGGCAGTGCGACGCCGACGCGACTTGGCTGACCGGCGCGGGAGCGACTGGATGCGATGACTTGCATGACCACGATCCTGATCCGCGCCACGCACGTCCGGTATGACCCGAAGGGGGCAACTTGGTACTGCCCCTGACCCGCCAGACCGGGACCATCCGCGGCCGCCGGTGCGTCCTCGCGCCGCCCGGCGCCGGGTCGGAGGGGTGCGCGCTCCCCCAGCAACCCATCCACACCCCAGCACGCCCTTCCCGACCGACATGACCCCCGTACCATTGCGATGGCAGCCGATTGCCGACGATGCTCCAGTCATTCATCGCGGGACATTTCACCCGCTGGGGAGACTGGACATGCAGGGACTTTTCGGGGCAATCGCCCGTCTCGTGGTCATGGGTCTGGTGATGGCGGCCGTTCTCGTCGGGGCCGTGTTTGCGGGCCTGGCGGCGACCACCGCGATCGCGCTCGGCATCGTCGGTGCCGGTGTCGTGGGCCTGCTCGGCGTCGCCCGCCGGCCGCGGGCAGCTGGCCTCTCAGCGCACGATCAGATCGCCGCAATGATGGCGCCGCCCGCGCCCACACCCGAGCCAGTGGTGCGCCCGTCCATCGGGACCGCGATGGATGCCATGGCGCCACAGGTGGAGACCCCGGTCGATCCGGAGGCAAACATGCCGCGCTGGCGGCGACCGTCGCTGCTCGAGGCACGCCACTCGGACTACACGCGAATCACTCCCGCGCAGCGAACGCCGATGCGCTTCGGCGATGACGACAACGCCGAGATCGACATCCGCGTCGTCCGCTACGCCGTCGTCCCGGTGCTCGATCGGCCGGACGAGGTCATGGGCCTCCGCCAGGGCGATCTCGCGTCGGGTGACGAGGTCCAGGTGGTCGGCGCCCAGGGCGCATTCATCGAGGTCCTCTGCCCGAACGGCGACCGCGGCTGGGTCCATCGCACGACGCTCGGCCAGCGTGGCGGCGTCGGCCTGACCGGCAGCGTCCGGCAGGCGATGGGCCGCGACGCAGATGACGCATTGACCGCCCTTCTCTCTGCCCGCGGCCTGATCTAGGCAGTCCGCAACCGCCGGCCCCTTGGGAGCCGGTGGGGCACCAGGTACCCGAACGGTCCCGCGCGCAAAGTCGGCGGGTCGTCGAGGCGGAAGCCCCGGCGGCCCGCCGCGCCATGTCCGGCCCCCTTACGCCGTGGGGCCGCCGCGCTTCCTTGCTGCACGCGGCTCCGGGTCCTTCCGGAGGACGAGCAGATGCTGGTGGGCGATGTTGGGGACGAAGCCCGTGGGATAGCCGTACGGCCGGAGCCGCGTCCCGGCCTGGTACCAGATCAGGTCGCCCTTCGGCGTGAGGCCCACCTCGGCGGCGCGTGACGCCAGGTCCGCGCCGGTGAACAGGTAGCGGCCGCCCTGGTACGCGTCGCGCACGATCAGCACCGCGTAGCGGCCGGGCCTCAGGGCGCGGTGCAGCTCGGCGAGCACCTCGCCCATCCGGTCCAGGAAGGCGGGGTAGTCCGCCGCGTTGGCGAGGTCGGCCGGATCGTTGGTGACCATCGCGTAGTCGGTGCGCCGGTTGGCGAACTCCTCGGAGAGCGCGCCGCCGGACATCGTCATCGGCAGCTGGATGTTGTACGGCGGGTCGGTGGCGACGAAGTCCACGGAATCGGAAGCGAGCGTTGGCAGGACCGCCAGGGAATCGCCGACGCGGAGCTCGCAGCCGGACGGATCGAAGCCGCGGACGCCGCCGGGATCGCTGGGTCCGAGATCCGTGAGGGCCGGACCGGCGCCGCCGCGGTCGGCGAGCGCCTCCGCGACCACCCGGGCGTAGACCTCCGCCCAGCGCGGCGACAGCTCGATCCCGAGCGCCCGGCGTGGTCCGCGGGCGATGGCGGCGCCCAGCAGCGTGCCCCCGACGCCCGCGAACGGGTCCAGGACGAGCTCGCCGCTCTTCGTGAAGAACTCGATCAGCCGCGCCATCAGCAGTGGCGGCTTGTTCGCCCCGTGCTGCTTCCGGAGCGCGTGGCCGAGCTCCGATGGGTACGCCGTAATCCACACGGACTTCGTGAAGTACAGCCACTCCTCGCCGGAGAGCTCGTTCAGCGTGTTCCGCGGGTGGGGTGCCATCACTCCGTGATCGGCATCTCGTCGCCGGGCATCGCGTGGGTGGGCGCGAGCGGCGCGTCGCGGACGAATCGGACCGGCGAGAGCCACACGACGATGATCCCGAACACCCCGCCCAGGAGGCCGACGGCGAAGGCGGCCCGCAGGCCCCAGGTCTCGGCGATGATGCCGCCCAGGATCGCGCCGGTGAGCGTCAGCAGGGTCGTGAACGTGCCGAGGGTCGCGTTGACGCGGCCAAGGATCCGGTCGCTGACGCTGGCCTGGACCAGCGATCCCTCCGTGATCTCGTACACCGTTGCGAGCGAGTCCCCGATCAGCTGCTGCGCGATCAGGAAGGCGGCCCCGATGAAGAGAACGCTCCCGGTCGCCCCGACGGCGGCCTCGGGCGCGAGCGGGATGAACGCGTTGCCGATCACGAAGCCGACCATGCCCAGCAGGATCGTCCTGCCAACGCCGAAGCGGCGGACCATGCGCGGGGCGAGCGCGGACCCCGCGAGCGACCCGATCCCGCCGACGGCGGCGATGACCCCGACGGCGGCCGGACCGAGCTGGAGGTCGTCGAGCGCGAAGAGCAGGTACGACGTCCCGAAGATGCCCCACAGGATGTGCGTGCCGCCGTGGGACAGGGCCAGGGCGCGCAGGACAGGGGAGCGGAACACGATCCGCATGCCGTCACGAATCTCGCGCAGCACCGGCTCGCGATCAGCCTCCGGGGTCGACGGCGGCTCCTTCTTCCGGATCGTCCCGAGCAGCACCGCGGAGACCACGAAGGTGACCGCGTCGATGGCGATCGCGATCGGGGCGGTGAACACCTCGATGAGGAAGCCGCCGATCCCGAAGGCGCTGAACTCGGCGACCGAGCCGGTCGCCGTCATGACGCTGTTGGCCTCGACGAGCCTGGAGCGTGCCACGACCGTCGGCAGGTAAGCGTTGTCGGCAACGTTGAAGAACGTCGACAGCACTGCGGCCGCGAACGCCACGAACAGCAGCTGTGGCAGGTACAGCACGTGGAGCACGTACGCGACCGGGATCGATGCCAGGAGCACGGCGCGCCCGATGTCCGCCCAGATCAGGATCGGCCGCCGGAGGAGCCGGTCCACCCACGCCCCGGCGAACAAGCCGACGATGAGGCCGGCGATCAGCTCGGCTGAACGGATCGCCGAGATCTCCAGCGGCCCCGCTCCAAGGATCAGGATCGCCGCGAACGGCAGCGCGGTCCGGGTGATGAGCGAACCGAACAGCGACACGGTGCCCGCCGACCAGACCGCGACGAACGCACGGTCACGCCACAGCGCGGGCGCCGTCGCACCCGGCTCGTCGTCCGAAGGGGCGTCGTCGGGCGCGGTGGTGTCAGGAGGCAACGCGGTTGCCGTGGGCTCGGTCATCGCCGCGGAAGGGTAGGCGCGCGGAGGCCGATCGCGCACTGGAACCCGTGTGGCACGATGAGTCCATGCCCGCGAAGTTCAGCTCCGAACGGTTCGTGGGGCGCGAACGCGAGCTGTCGCACCTCGCCGTCGCACTCGAGGCCGCCGCCGACGGCCGCAGCCCGCGCCTGCTCGTGTCCGGGCGAGGCGGCGTCGGCGTCAGCCGGCTCGTGACCGAGGCGGTCCGGCGCGTGGGACGCCTGAACCGACCGTTCCAGGTGGTCCGCTGCACCGCCGTGCCCGCACGCGGACGAGCCGCGTTCGGACCGATCATCGAGGGCTTCCGGCCATGGCTGGAGTCGCTCGACGACGCCGAGCTTCGGCGTGCGGTGGGCTCCGGCGCGGAGCCGATCTCGCGACTCCTGCCGTCGCTCGCGCCGCGACTCGTGGGCGAGATACCGCACGCGCGCCGGGATTCCATTGCGCCGGAGCGGCGCGGCGCGTGGATCGGCGAGGCGATCCAGGGCCTGCTGGAGCGCGCGGGGGAGCACCAGCCGATCCTCCTCGTGGTCGAGGACCTCCATCACGCGGACGCGGGGACGCGCAGCCTCGCAACCTTCCTCGCCCGCGTGGCGCGCCCGGCGCGTGCGTGCCTGCTGCTCACCTACGGCCGGGACCGCATCACGCGCGGCCACCCGCTCCAGCAGCAGCTGGCCGCCATCACCGGCTCATCGGACCCGCCAGCGCAGCTGGAGCTCGGCCCGCTGGACCGGTTCGACCTCGCCCAGCTCGTCACCGAGATCGAGGGCGAGCGCCCGACTGCCGCGGCCCTGTTGCTCGTCGCCGAGCGCTCCGGTGGTGACCCGCTGATCGCGGAGGAGGTCCTCGCTGCGCGCCGCGAGCTGCCCGGCCTGTCGCTGGGCTCCACCCTTGACGAGTTGGTCCTGGCGCGCCTTGCCCGCCGCGCACCGGAGGCCAAACGCGTCCTTCGCCTGCTCGCCCCGGCCGGCCGTCCGCTGGACCGAGGTGAGCTGGCCGCCGTCGCGCTGACGTTCGAGGAGCTGGTGGAGGGCCTGCCGCCCCGATCCACCACGCGCCCCCGGCGCGGCGACGGCGTTCTGGACGCGGACCTGCGGGCGGGCGTGGTCGAGGCGTTGGATCACGGCTTCCTGATCGAGCGCGCAGATCGGTCGCTGGAGATCCGCCACGAGCTCGTCGCGCAGGCCATCGAGGCGGACCTGCTGCCGGTGCAGCGCCGGCGGCACCACCTGGCGTTGGCCGCCGCCCTGGGCTCCGACCCGGCGTCGGCACTCACGCACTGGCTCGCTGCGTTCGAGCCTTCCCGGGCCCGGGCAGCGGCCCTCGCCACCGCCGCGATCGCCGAGAAGCTCGATTCGGCGGGCGACGCGCTGGCCGCGCGCGAGCTGGCCCTGGAGCTGGGCGCCGCCAGCGGCGCGCGCGCTGCCGATGGGCGCCTGCTGTTCGAGACCGCGGACATCGCGCTCGCAGCCGGCCGGGCCGACCGTGCGCTCGCGTACCTCGAGAGCGCAGCCGGTCGATTCGGCGAGCGCGAGGACGCGGCGACCGCGGCGTCGATCTACGAGACCCTGGGTCGCGTGCTTCGGGCGCTCGGTGACCACGATCGGGCACTGGCGGAGCACCGGCGAGCCGCCTCGATCACGCCGGACGAGACGACGTACCTGCGGGCGTCCGTGCTCTCGTCCCTCGCGCAGACCCTGATGCTCCTCGGCCACTTTGCGGAGGCCATTCGCGTCGGCGCGCAGGCTATCGAGGTCGCGCAGGCGGTCGGCGGCAGCGCACGCTCCATCGAGGCGCACGCCCTGTGCACGGTCGGCGTGGCCAACGCCTGGGGCGCCGACGGCGCCGGTGGAATTACCCAGCTGCGGGAGGCGCTGCGCCTCGCACGCGAGCTGGACGACCCCGACGTGGCCTTCCGCGCCACCCTCAACCTCACGACCGCCCTCGCGCTGTTCGGGCGGCGTGACGAGGCGATCGAGGTCACGCGCGACGCAATCGAGCGCGCCCGCGCCGACGGGCTGGAGGTCGCGTACGGCAACTCCATGCGCGGGAACATCGCCGAGGCACTGTTCAGCGCCGGGCGCTGGGCAGAGGCGCGCGAGACGATCCGCACGTCCCTCGAGTGGAGCCCGGACGCCGTCGCGTTTGCCGAGGCCTCGGTCACCGCGGCGATGCTGGAGGTGGAGACGAGCGTCGACGAGCGAGCGGCGAGCCTGCTGGGCTGGCGCCCGCTGGAGATCGACCACGCGCCGGACCCCCAGCTGGAGGTACCCGCGACACGCGCGGCGGCCTCGTTCGCGCTGTGGCGCGGCGACGTGGCGGACGCCCGGCGCGCCGTGGAGCGGGGCTGGGCGCTGGTGCGGCGCGCGGAGGACTGGGCACTCACCGCCCGCATGGCGGCGATGTACCTCGAAGTCCACGCGGCGGTCGCCGCGGACGCGCGCGAGCGCCACGCGCTGCCGGAGATCACCGGCGCCCGCCAACGCGGCAAGCGGGTGCTCGCCGAGGCGGAGACCGTGCTTCGCGCCAGCGGCGTCCCGGCGGGCGCGGCCAGCCGCCTGGAGGCGGACGCGAACCTCGCCACCGCCCGCGCATTCGCGGCCCGGCTGGACGGGCACGACGATCCCGTCCTGTGGGACGCCGCCGCGCAGGGCTGGGAGCGCGCCGGCGAGCCGTACCAGGTTGCGCGTGCCCGGTGGCGTCAAGCGGAGGCCGCGCTGCCGGGCGGTGACGCCCGCGTCTCCCGGGCCGCCGCACGCGGTCCGCTCCTGGAGGCGGCGCGAATCGCACGGGAGCTTGGCGCCCGGCCGCTCCTGCGCGAGCTGACGAACCTCGCGAGTCGCGCGCTGATCACCATTCCGGGCGGAGTCATGGACTCGTCGGCGGGCGAGGGTCTCGGGGCGAGCGCCTCGGGCGTGGCGGCGGGCGGGACGGAGCGCCCGCGTCAGCGACCGGTCATGGGCGGCCGGGTGCCCGTGAGCCAGGGCGAGCCGATCGCATCGCGCGCCACGGCCGATGCCCCGGCCATCGGCGCGAGCACCACCTCGTCCTCCGGCATCGCGGCAGCGTTCGCCCCGGACGACGCGGGCAAGCGGCCCAAGGAGGCATTCGGGCTCTCGAAGCGCGAGCTGGAGGTCCTCGCTCTCATCGCGGAGGGTCGCACCAACCGCGAGATCGGCGAGCGGCTGTTCATCAGCCAGAAGACCGTGGGCGTCCACGTCGGCAACATCCTGTCCAAGCTCGGCGCTTCCGGCCGCGTGGAGGCCGCGATGGTCGCGATCCGGCTGGAGCTCGTCCCCACGCCGCTGGCGGCGCGCCCGCTGCTCGCTGCGACCTGAGGGTCACGAACCTCCCGGAAAAGGAACAAGACCCGGAGGAGGGTCCGGGTCTTGTTCGAGCATCTGGCCGGACCGGGAGGAAGGGGCCGATCCGCCGCTGATCTGGTGGTGCTGGTTGCTACCAGCGACGAAGGGCTGCCTCGACGAGGGCGATCGCCGCGATCGGGCTGATTGCCAGTGCGAAGCTCCATGCCCGGCGAATGCGGTGAGCCATGATTGCAGTCTCCTCACAGATGAATTGGCCTCGCTGACCGAGGACCCCAAACGTACGAACAGCCCCCCGCCGGGTCGATGGGACGAAGGTCCTGGGTCCGAGTAGGACCATTGGCGGCGGCCCCTGACCGCCAACGACACCCAACCGGGATCAACCGCACCGTGCCGCCCCAGGCGAGGGGCAGGACCGTACCGGTCGGCGCTTATCTGCGGCTTATCCCGGTGCAGCTCTGCACCGGACTTTCGGTACCCTCTGCCGGTGCCGACGGGATTGCAGCTTGCCTACACCGACGCGTACGCCCGCGCGGCTGACGCGCGTGTCGTCTCGGTCGGCGCCGATTCGGCACCCGGGGTGGTCCTGGATCGCACCGTCTTCTACCCGGGCGGGGGCGGCCAGCCGGCCGACAGCGGCCTTCTCCGGCGGGCATCCGACGGCACCACGTGGGTCGTCCGATCGGCCCACAAGGCCGACGGCGAGATCGTCCACGACCTCGCGATCGCGGGCACGCCATCGCCGGACCTGCTGCCCGCCGTCGGCGACCTCGTGACGGTGGAGCTCGACTGGGACCGGCGCCACCTCCTGATGCGCACGCACACGGCCCTGCATGTCCTGTGCGGCGTGGTCTGGCGCGACTACGGCGCGCAGGTCACCGGCGGCAACATGGAGCCCGGGTCGGGTCGGATGGACTTCGAGTTCGAGCGGATGTCCGGCGAGCTCGTCGGCGAGATCGAGGCGCGCGTCAACGCCGAGCTCGCGGCGGCGCGCGAGATCCGCGTCGCGATCCTGCCGCGCGATGCGGCGTTCGCGATCCCGGACCTGATCCGGACCAAGATCAACCTCCTGCCACCCGGCATCCCCGAGGTCCGCACGATCGAGATCGTGGGCCTCGACCTCCAGGCGGACGGCGGGACGCACGTAGCCAACACCCGCGAGGTCGGCTCGATCCGCGTCACCGGCTACGAGTCCAAGGGCCGCATCAACAAGCGCATCCGCATCGAGCTGGCGGACGCACCCGCCTGAGCGTCAGCCGGCGGCCACGCCGCCGCCCGAGGCGCGCCACTCGGACTCGAGCTGGGCAAAGGTGAGCGAGTCCACCCATTCGCCCTTGATCAGCTCGGCTTCGACCAGCAGCGCCTCGCGGCGCATGCCGAGCTTCTCCATGACGCGGATGGACGCCGTGTTCCGCGGATCGCATTCGGCGGCGATCCGATGGAGGCCCGCGACGTCGAAGCCCAGGCGGAGCATGGCTCGCGCACCTTCCGTGGCAAAGCCCAGGCCCTGGAAGTCCGGATGGACGCTCCAGCCGATCTCGCCCTGGAGGTGCCGTGGGCTGTGCACCCGGAGCATGAACTCACCCACGCTGCGGCCGGTCGCGGTCTCCACGGCGAGCGTCACGATGGCATCGGAGTCGGGCCCGACAGACGCCTGGCGGAGCCGTTGCTCCAGCTTGGCGCGAGCCGCCTCCTCATCCATCGGCGGCCACGGCAGGTAGCGGGCGACATCCTCGCGCCCGAACATGTCCGCGAGGAACGCGAGGTCGCCCTCCTCGTATGGTCGGAGGACGAGCCGCGCCGTCGTGAGCGGCTGCGCGCGCGTGATCGAGACGGATCGTTCCAGCATCCGCGGAACGATAGCCGCCGCGGTCCTGCGCCGGCTCTGCCCGGCCTCGTCGGTCGCCTTCGGCGGATGCGTGGCACCATCGCCCGGATGCCGGACATGCCCGTGTTTCCGGAGACGCCCGCCACGATCGCGATCGCCACGAGCGGGACGGCCCACCGTATCGTCACGACCGAGCCCGCCGGGAGTGCGGAGGAGAGCGCCTCGATGCAGGGCATCCCGCTCGGCGCGCTCCTGCGCACGATCGTCGTCCGCCGCGGCGAGGATGACTACCTGTTCGTGCTCGTTCCCGCCGGCCGTCGGTTCGACTGGCCCAAGCTCCGGGCGCACCTGGGCGTGAGCCGCATGTCCCTGCCGGATGCGGATGAGGCGCAGCGGGTCACGGGGTACGTCCGGTACACGATCACGCCCTTCGGCTCCTCGCGGGCGTGGCCCGTGCTCGCGGACGCGGCGATCCTCGACCAGCCCGTCGTCGCCATCGGCGGTGGTGCTCGGGGCGTCAACCTCCACCTGGCGCCCGCAGACCTGATCGGGTCGCTCGGCGCGACGGTGGTCGACGTGTCGGTGCCGGACCCGGCCTAAGGTCGGATCAGGCGGGTGCGATCACCAGGCGCATCGTCGCCGGCGGTCCGTTGCCGCCCGTGGTGGTCAGCACGTAGGTATGCGGCTCGCCGCCGCAGCCGAACGGCACGTCGTCCTGGCCGATGACCCCGACGTAGGTCTTGTACAGGCCAGGCCCGTCGATCGCGAGCGTCGCGCCATCCGCGAACGTGACCTGCCAGGTGAGATGGATCGTGCCATTGAAGGCGCTGTCGTTGCAGTTGACGCTCTTCGGCCCAACGAAGGAGACGATGACCGGGGCCGGCTGCTGGGTCGGCTCGGGCTCCGTGGTCGGCGCCTCCGTCGGCGTCGGCTCGGGCGTCGGCGCGGTTGTTGGTGCTGCGGTCGGCGTCGCAGCGACCGTGGGCGCGGCGGTGGGGCTGGCCGACGGCGCCGGCGATGCGGCGGGGGAGCCGCCGAGGAGGAGCAGGGCCCCGATCGCCAGCACCACGAGCACCAGGGCGATGCCCGCCCCGAGGACGATCGGCCTGACGGGGACCTGCACCGGCTCGGGCGGTACCGGGGCGTTCGGATCGCGCACCGGTGCGCGCAGGTCGGACGCACACTTGCGGCAGAACTGGCGGGTCGTCGGGTTCTCCGTGCCGCAGACGGGGCAGAACAGCGTGGCCATGCGATGGGTCCCCCGATCGAATGCGCGGCGGCGCCTAGAGCGCCTTGACCGCCGCGACGAGGTCGGCGAGGCCCTGCTTCGCGTCGGCGAAGAGCATCCCCGTCTTGGGATTCACGTATAGCTCGTTGTCGATGCCGGCGTAGCCGCGGCCCATGGAGCGCTTGATGACGATGATCGACTTCGCGTGGTCCACGTCCAGGATGGGCATGCCGCTGACGGGCGTCCCGGCGCGGCGCGCGGCCGGGTTCGTGACGTCGTTCGCGCCGATGACCAGCGCCACGTCGCATCGATCGAACTCGGGGTTGATGTCGTCCATCTCGCGGAGCTGCGGGTAGGGCACGTTCGCCTCCGCGAGGAGGACGTTCATGTGGCCGGGCATTCGGCCCGCAACGGGATGGATCGCATAGCTCACGTTGACGCCGCGCGCCTCGAGCAGCTCGGCCAGCTCGCGCACCGCGTGCTGGGCCTGCGCGACCGCCAGGCCGTAGCCCGGCACGATGATCACGTTCTGGGCGTAGGCGAGCTGGATCGCGGCGTCGTCCATGCCCAGCGAGCGGACGCTGCCGCCCTCCGCGCCGACCGCACCAACGGTGCCTTCGCCGCCACCGAACCCGCCGATCATGATGTTGACGACGGACCGATTCATGGCGTCTGCCATGAGCTTGGTGAGAATGGCGCCCGAGGCGCCGACGAGGGCGCCCGCGATGATCAGCACGTCGTTGCCGAGCACGAATCCGGCCATCGCGACGGCCGTGCCGGTGAAGCTGTTGAGCAGGCTGATCACGACGGGCATGTCCGCGCCGCCGATGGGCAGGACCATCGTGATCCCGAAGATGAGCGACGCCGCGATGATCACGAACAGGATCGGCACGCTGACGTTGCCCGCCCACAGGTAGATCGCGGCCACTGCCGTGATGAGCGCCAGCGCCAGCGTCACGAGCTGGCCGCCCGGCACCTTGATCGGCTTGCCCGAGATGATCCCCATGAGCTTGCCGGACGCCAGGATGGAGCCGGTGAAGGTGATGCCGCCGATGACGATGTCGAGGACGGTGGGGATCGACACCTCGAGCGGGATGGAGCCCGGCAGGAGCGACTGGACGCTCGCGAGGCGGATGTAGTCGTCGATCGCGATGAGGGCTGCCGCGCCGCCACCAACCGCGTTGAACAGCGACACCAGCTGCGGCATCGCGGTCATCTTCACGGTCCGTGCCATGTACAGGCCCAGGCCGCCGCCGACGGCAATGCCGGCGACGATGATCAGCAGGGCGGTGGTCGAGATGGAGCCATTGCTGACCAGCAGCACGGCGGTCCCGCCGATGGCGAGCGCCATGCCGCCCGCGGAGATGAGGTTGCCGTTCCGCGCCGTGGCAGGCGAGTTCATGCGCATCAGGCCGAAGACGAACCCGGCCGCCCCGAGCAGCCAGACAAGCCGGACGATCGTGTCGAGGAGGTCCACCGATCAGGCCTTCGGCTCGGCGGCAGCGGCCGCCTTCGGCTCGGCGGGCTTGCGCCGGAACATCTGGAGCATCCGATCGGTGACGACGTAGCCGCCGACCACGTTCATCGTCGCGAATGCGACGGCAACGAAGCTCAGGACCTGGCTCAGGAGATCCGTCGCCGACGCGGCGATGAACATCGAGCCAACGAGCACGATGCCGTGGATCGAGTTGGCGCCGGACATCAGCGGCGTATGGAGCGTGGCCGGCACCTTCGAGATCACCGCGAAGCCGCACAGGATCGCGAGCACGAAGACGGTCAGCGCGGCAAGCAGCTCCGTGCTCATGCCTTGGCCTCCGCTGGCGCGAGGAGCTTCTTCACGGCGTCGGAGCGGATCTCGCCGCCGTGGGTGATCGTGACGGGGCCGGCGATCTCGTCCGCCGGGTCCAGGTTGAGCGCCCCGTCCTTGAGCAGCTGGAGCAGCAGCGCGGAGATGTTGCGGGCGTAGAACTGGGAGGAGCCGATGGGCATGGAGGCCGGCAGGTTCTCAGGCGCGATGATCGTCACCAGGTTGCCCGTCACGATGGTCTCGCCGGCCTTCGACAGCTCCACGTTGCCGCCGAGCGCGGAGGCCGCCATGTCGACGAGCACGGAGCCGGGCTTCATCTTGCCGAGCGCCTCCGCGGTGACGAGGACCGGCGGCTTGCGGCCCGGCACCTGGGCCGTGGTGATCACCACGTCCATCCCGCCGATGACCTCGTTGAGCTCTGCCTGCTGCGACGCGCGCTCCTCGGGCGTGAGCTCGCGGGCGTACCCGCCGGCGCCGGTCGCGTCGATCTGGGTCTTCAGGGTCACGAACTGCGCACCGAGCGATTCCGCCTGCTCGCGCGTCTCCGGCCGGACGTCGTACGCCTTCACGACCGCACCCAGCCGGCGGGCGGTCCCGATCGCCTGGAGGCCGGCGACCCCGATCCCCAGGATCAGCACGTTGGCGGGCTTCGCGGTTCCCGCGGCGGTCGTCAGGAGCGGGAAGTAGCGCCCGAACGCGTTCGCCGCAAGGAGGACCGCCTTGTACCCGCCGACGTTGGCCTGCGATGACAGGGCGTCCATGGTCTGGGCGCGCGACAGGGTCCGCGGGATGGCGTCCAGGCTGATCGCGGTGACCCCCGCGTCCGCCAGCGTTGCCATGAGCTTGGGGTCGAGCAGCGGCTGGAGCGTCCCGATCATCGCCTGGCCCTTGCGGAGGTGCCTGGCCTCGTCGGGGCTTGGCTTCTGTACCCGGAGGATGACGTCCGACTGTGCGTACAGATCCGCGGTCTCGACGACCTTGGCCCCCGCGGCCTTGAAGGCGGCGTCCGGGATCATCGCCCCGAGACCCGCGCCCGCCTCGATGAGGATCTCGAGGCCGGCCGCAGTCAGCTTGGCGAGGGCGTCGGGGACCAGCGCGACGCGGCGTTCGCCGGGCGCGGTCTCACGCGCAACTCCAACCTTCATGCGGGTGTCACGTGTGCTTGGGCTCCTCCGGGTGGGCCGCCGCTTGCTGGGGCCGGGGCCGCACCGCGCCGAAGTCTAGCGGGCGATCGGCGATTGCGGCGGGTCCGACGGTCCCGCCCCCGCGGGCCCATCGGCCTGTCAATGGCCCGGGCGCCCGAAGAAAGTAGTTGCATTCGCAACGACATGGGGATATAGTTGCGTCGTCAAGCAAATAGCCGCCCGGAAGGTCCGGGCGAGCACCAGGAGCAACCACCGTGGATATCGCCATCATCGGAACCGGGAGCGTAGGATCGGGCCTCGCCACCGCGTTCGTCGGCGCGGGTCATCGCGTCTACCTCACCGCCCGCAGTGCTGACAAGGTCGAGGCGGCCGCGCAGGCCGCCGGCGCCACCGTCGCGACGAGTCCGGCTGCCGCCGCTGCCCTCGCCGACGTCGTCATCCTCGCCGTGCCGTTCGGTGCCGCGGAGGAGATCGCCGGCGCCATCCGACCCGTCGTGAACGGCAAGACAATCGTGGACGTCACGAACCCCGCAAAGGCGGACTGGTCCGGGCCGCTGTTCGGCGGCACCGACTCGGGCGCGGAGCGGATCGCCGCCTGGCTGCCCGAGGCGCACGTCGTCAAAGCGTTCAACACGCTGCTCGCGAACAACATCGCGGCCCCGGCGCCGGAAGGCATCCGGCTCGACGGCTACGTCGCCGCGGATGACGCCGACGCAAAGGCCATCGCCCTCGGGCTCGCCGAGTCCATCGGCCTCAACCCGATCGATGTCGGGCCGCTGTCTGCCGCTCGACAGCTCGAGTCACTCGCGTGGCTGAACATCAGCCTGAACATGGCGCCGGGCTCCACCTGGAAGACCGGCTGGAAGCTCGTGGGCGCGCCGGTCGCCGTCGCCGCCTGAACCCGAACCACGATTACGATGGGCGCCCGGGCACGTCCCGGGCGCTCGTCGATTCCAAGGAGAACCTCGCCATGATCCCCGTCGCCAAGCTCAACCATGCCGTCCTCTACGTCCGCGATGCCCAGGTCGCGGCGGAGTTCTACGCCCGGCTCTTCGGATTCGAGGTCGTGGACAACCTCGGTGGCCGCGCCGTCTTCATGCGTGCCGGTGGCGGGGACAACCACCACGACCTTGGCCTGTTCTCGGTCGGTCCCAATGCCCCGCGCGCCCCGCGCGGCTCGACCGGCCTGTACCACCTCGCCTGGGAGGTCCCGACCATCGAGGACCTTGCGACCGCGGCCCGGGAGCTCTCCGCGGCCGGCGCCCTGGGCGGCGCGAGCGACCACGGCGTCTCCAAGTCGCTGTACGGCGCGGATCCGGACGGCAACGAGTTCGAGATCATGTGGCGCGTGCCCCGGGAGGCGTGGGTCGACGAGGGGAAATCGGCCGGGATCGCGCCGCTCGATATCGACGCCGAGATCCGTCGCTGGGGCGCTCCCGCCGGGCCCGCCGCCTAGCACGCCGGAGCGCGGTCAGTCGAGGGCTCGATTGCGCGCGTCACAACGTCGTCGTGCGTTGGGCGCACATTCCTGACGCACCCGACGCCGCAGACCCCGTCGTTCCGGGTCCCAAGGTGCGTTCAAGGCACCTCGCCACGCGACACGCACGGAATCACGTCCATGGTGAGCGCCAGATGCACCGTGACGACCTCGGCCTGGGGTCCACGGTCGTCAATGTGCATCCGATGCACAGGGCGCCAGAAATCGTGCGTTGGATACACGCCCGCGCTCAGGGCGTCGCGCCGCCGACGGCCACGAGCATGAGCGTCAACACGTACACGTGCCCGAGGGCGCTCCACAGGATGGACCCGGTCCGCCAGTCCAGCCAGGCGAAGATCGCCCCGCCGACGAACGTGGACCACAGCTCCACGTCCGGTTTGCCCAGGTGCGTCAGCACGAACGGGACCAGTGACAGCACGAGACCGAGCGGCCCTACCCGCCGCCACAGCGCGAACATCAGGAACCCGCGCAACAGGAACTCCGCCGGAATGAGCTCCACGAGGTTGTTGGCGAGCCGCGTGCCGAGCGGCGCGGTCGCGCCGCCGTAGAACGCACGGAACGATTCGAGGCCGGCGAGCGCGACGATGATCGGGGTCATGACCACGAGGCCGGCGACGAGCAGGCCCAGGCCCCAGCGCCAGTTGCCGAGCCGGAGCGCGTACCTGCGTGGGTCGTCGCGGAAGCCCACGAGCACGATCGCGAGCGGCGCGACGAGGAACAGCACGAAGCGCTGGAGCGTGATCGGCGTCAGCCCGGCGATGCCATCGGCCGGGAACAGCGGCACCAGGGCCCGCGCCTGGTCCAACAGGATCAGCGCGATCGTCGCGAGGACGGCGACCGAGGCACGGCGGGGCAACTCCAGCCCGAACACGGTCGAGTCGCGCAGGTCCGTCTCATTCGGCGGGTACTCCGGCCCGATCGTGAGGTGCCACCACGCGACGTTGAGCCTGAGCCACCAATCGGGCCCCCGAACGATGTGCGGCCCGTCGCGCATCAGGGTGCGAGCATCTCCAGGGGGTCCGGCCAGCGAGCGGCGCCGCCGGAGGGCACGAGGCGCACGTCCACGCCGGCGCCGTCGAGGAGGCTCGCGGCGATCGCCGCACGGGAGCCGGACTTGCAGAACACGGTGACTCGGCTGCCGGCAGGCAGCTCGGCGATCCGGGCCGGCAGGTCTGCCACGAAGATCCGCTCCGCCCCGGGGATGACGCCATCGTTTGCCCACTCGATGGGCTGGCGGACGTCGAGGAGGATCCCCGGGTCGGTGCCGCCAGCGCGCTCGTCGTGGACGGCCCGCATCGTCGTGGTGTCGTAGCTGGCGAGCGGGCGCCCGGATTCCGCCCACGCCGCCACGCCGCCCTGGAGCCAGCCCGGCACCCACTCGTAGCCGATGCGCAGCAGCTCGGTCGTCGCCTGGGCGAGGGCGTCGGGCGCGCCGTCCGGCAGGACGAACAGCACGGGCGCGGCAAACGGCACCAGCCAGCCGACGTACCCGGCGAACGTGCCGTCGAGCTCGATGTTCAGCGAGCCCGGGATGTGACCCCCCGCGAAGGCCTCGCGGTCGCGCGCGTCCACGATCGTTCGGCCGCCCGCGGCCGCGGCCTCGAAGGCCGCCGGGGCCAGGGCCGGCGGCAGGATCAGGCGCCCCAGGACGCGCGGGCCCCGTCGATTCAGCCCCGCCATGTGCGCGTAGTAGGCGGGGAACCGCCCGAGATCGCCAAGTGCCTGTGCCCGGAATGCGTCGGGCGCGGCGCCGGCGAGCGCGAACGTGGGGTTTGCGAACCGCTCCGCGCCGATGCTCGTGACCCGGCGCGCTGATCCCGGGCCGGCGCTGCAGAAGCTGCCCGCGCCGTGCGTCGGCAGGATCTCCACCCCGTCCGGCAGCTCCGCGAGGCGGCGCAGGCTCCCCTGCTGGTCGGCGGTGAGCGCGTCGGTCAGGGCCGGCCCCAGCAGGTCCGTCCGCCCAGCCGAGCCCACGATGAGGCTCCCGCCCGTGAACACGGCGTCCGGGGTGGCCGAGGCGAGCGGATCCGAGGAGCCAAGGTCCTCCACCGCCCACGCGAGGTGCTCGGGCGTGTGGCCCGGCGTCGCCCAGGCCGTGAGCCGGAGGCTGCCGATCTCGATTGCGTCGCCCTCGTCCATGGCGCGGTGCCGGAACTCGTAGCCGCCACGCGCGGGCGCCGCGATCTCGGCGCCCGTCGCCGCCTGCGTCTCCAGCGCGCCAGAGAGGTAGTCGTTGTGGACGTGCGTCTCGAGGACGTGGCGGATGCGCCAGCCGTGCTCCTCGGCGACCTCGAGGAACCGCCAGGCGTCGCGCTGTGGATCCACGAGGACCGCATCACGGCCGCTCGCGAGCAGGTACGAGGCGTCCCCGAGGCCGGGCGTGACGAACAGCTCCAGGTCCATGGACCACCATCGTACGGCGCTGGAGCCCCGGCTCGTACCATGTGCCGATGGCAACGATCGGCTACGCGGCTTCGATGGAGCAGTTCCACCCCAACGACCTGCTGGACTGGTGCGAGCAGGCGGAGGGAGCCGGCTTCCTCGCCGGGTTCATGGTCTCGGAGCACTTCCACCCGTGGACGCCGCAGCAGGGCCAGAGCGGCTTCGCGTGGTCGTTCATGGGCGCGCTCGGGCTGCGGACCTCGCTGCGCTTCGGCGCGGCCGTCACCTGCCCGGGCTTCCGCTATCACCCCGCGGTGATCGCCCACGCTGCGGCCACGCTCGGTGCGATGTTCCCCGGGCGCTTCTGGCTGGGCCTGGGCGCCGGCGAGGCGCTCAACGAGCATGTCGTCGGCGGCGAGTGGCCGGAGATCGGCGTCCGCTCGGCGATGATGTTCGAGGCGATCGAAGTCATCGACAAGCTGTTCCGCGGCAAGGTGGTGAAGCACCGCGGCCCGCACTTCACCCTGGAGAGCGCGAAGCTGTACACGCGCCCCGAAGAGCCCGTCCCGATCTACGTCGCGACCTCCGGCCCCATCAACGCGAAGAAGACCGGCAAGTTCGCCCAGGGGATGATCACCGTCGGCGCGGCGGACGAGAAGGTCAAGCTCCTGTGGCTGGCCTGCGACGAGGGCTGCGCCGAGGTGGGCAAGCTGAAGATCCCCAAGCTCCTCCAGCTCCACCTCAGCTGGGCGCCCAGCGAGGAGGAGGCGCTGCGCAATGCGATGACGGAGTGGCCGAACGGTGGCATGCCGTTCCCGAAGCAGGACGTGCGGAACCCCGAGGACTTCGCGGCGATGGCGAAGCTGGTCCGGCCGGAGGACTTCCGGAACCGTGTCCTGATCTCCTCCGACCTGGCGAAGCACGCGGAGCACATCCAGCACTACGTGGACATGGGCTTCGACGAGATCCACCTCCACAACGTGGGCCGCAACCAGCGCGAGTTCATCGACGTGTTCGGGCGCGAGGTGCTGCCGAACCTCAGGCTGGGCATCCCCAGCGCCTCGACGAGCCTCGCCGCCGGCTGAGGTCGCTCCACCCGGAAGTCCCACGCGGCGTGGGTCAGCTTGCCTAGTGCGATGAGGGTCGAGTGGGCGTAGGCTTGTCCGGCCGCGGACGAGCGCCGTGGCTACCCTGCGCGAGGCCTTAGACCATGCGACTTGCCCGCCGGCCCCTCGCCGCCCCGCTCGCGGTGAGCATCGCGATCGCGATCCTCGTCGTCGCCGGCCTGCCCGTCCTGCGCGCGGCACTGCCGGGCAACGGCGTCGACGTCGTCAGCCGGGCCGTGGCCATCAGCGTCGATCGCCAGCTTCTCGTGCGGCTGCCGATCGCCGCTTCGCACGTCGTGCTCCACTGGACGGGGGTGCCGGATGCGCAGATCACGATCGCGCTCGGAAAGTCCCCGGACCGCCTGGGCGACGAGATCTCCGCTGGGCTTGCCGATGGGTCCGGCGAGGACGGCGACAAGAACTACAGCGAGGTGATCTGGGCGGACGGCGCCCGGTGGGCGCGCGTCACGACGGATCGGCCCATCGCGGACATGAAGCTCGTCGCCATGGACACGAACGCATCGAAGGGCATCGATCAGAGCGGCGTCGTGAGCGCGGCGGTCGGCCAACCGGCTGTCATCACTCGCGCCGCGTGGGGCGCGAACGAGTCGTACGCGACGAATGCTGGCGGCTACATGCGCTTCGCGCCCAGCTTCAGTCCCGTCCAGAAGCTGATCGTCCACCACACGGCCGGCGCGAACAACGACCCGAACCCCGCCGCGACCATCCGGGCGATCTACTACGACCACGCCGTGCTGCGCGGGTACGGGGACATCGGATACAACTACCTGATCGATGCGCAGGGCCGCGTCTACGAGGGGCGCCGCGCGTGGATCTCCACGCCCGCGGTGAACCCGACGGAAGAGGATCTCGCGGGCAACGTCGTTCGCGGCGCCCACGCGATGCAATTCAACGATGCGACAGTCGGCATCGCCCTGCTCGGCAACTTCACGAGCGTGATGCCGACGGCTGCCGCGAGGGCGACCCTCGTGAACCTGCTCGCCTGGAAGGCCGAGCGTCATGGCCTGGATCCGAAGGGCGCGTCGACCTACGTCAATCCGATCTCCGGCACCACCAAGTGGCTCTACAACATATCCGCCCATCGGGACGTGAACCAGACTGCCGACCCCGGGCAGCTGTTCTACGACACCTTCCCGACGCTCCGGCAGGACGTGGCCAACCGCATTGCCGCGACAACTGGCTCCGCGGTGGACCAGACCCCGCCGAGCGTCCTGGGCCTGAAACCGATGGTGCCCAACCCGACCGGGGCGCGCACGCTGCGGTTCGGGCTGATCTTCAGCGAGCCCGTTACCGGCCTGACCCCCGAGGACTTCGTCGTCACCGGCACGTCGCCGGGCTGGACCGTCCAGGGCGTCGTCGGCAAGGCATCCGCGTACACGGTGACCGTGGTCGCCGACGCAGGCGGCGGCGGACCACCTGATGGCTCCGTGATCCTGACCCTCGCCGCCAACGCGGTCACGGACTACGCCGCGCACACGGGACCACCTGCCGCCGTCCCGGCGACCGTGGGCTTTGCCGCCGAGACGGACCCGCCGGTCGCGGTCCTGTACGCCGTCCCCACGCGTGGCGAGCCGGTCGGCACGAGCTTCGGGATCTCCGTCCAGTTCAACGAGCCGGTGACCGGCTTCGAGCGGACGGACATCGTGCTCGGTGGCACCTCCAACGCCGCGACGCCATGGACGGTGGAGCTGATATACGGCCAGGGCGCCAACTACAACTTCACTGTCGACAACCTCGCGCCGGCGAGCGGGACCCTGACCGTCCAGGTCGGCAATGGCACGCTCATCGACCTTGCGGGCAACCCTGGCGCCGGGTCGAATGTAATCAACGAGGTGATCGACCGCTCGGCTCCGACAACGTCAGCGCCGGTGGTCAGCCTCCGGTCCGGTGCCTCGCTCAGCGGCAGCGCAGTTCCAATCACCGTGACCTGGTCCGGAACCGACGTGGGCCCGGCCGGAATCCAGAGCTATGACCTCGCCCGGAGCTACGACGGCGCGGCATTCGAGGTCGTCTACAGCGGCATCACTGCCACGTCCGTGGCGCGCACGATGGCGCCCGGCCACACCTATCGCTTCGAGGTTCGCGCTCGTGACAATGCGGGCAATCTCGGGGCCTGGACGGTAGGCCCGACCCTGTATCCGGCCCTCACCCAGCAGTCCAGCACCGCGGTGCGCTTCTCGGGCTCGTCGACGACGACCACGTACAGCAGCTACTCCGGCGGGACAGAGCGGTACCTTCGTGCCACCGGCGCCTCTGCCACGTACACGACGACGGCGCGCAGCCTGTCGTTCGTCACCACCAAGGGTGCCAGCAGGGGCGTTGCCCAGATCTGGATCGATGGGGTCCTGGCGGCCACGGTCGACCTGTACGCCCCGACGTTCACGTACCGGTTCGTGGCGTTCTCGAGGACGTGGTCTTCGGTCGGGACGCACACGATCAAGGTCGTCTCCGTCGGAGCGCGGGTCCGGGTGGACATCGACGCGTTCGGCGTCATTCGCTGACCGTCTCCGTCGGCCCGCCGCGGGCGATCCGCCGTGCGCGGCCCGTGACCGCGAGGAACTCGCGCAGGTGCCGGAGCGGCCGGATGTGGCTCGTCTCGTCACCGTAGATCGTCCGGACCGGCACCCAGCGGATCGCCCAGCCTTCCCGGAGGCAGATGGCGATCATCTCCACCTCGAACGCGAAGCCCGCCTCGCGGCTGTGCAGGGTTGCCGCCATGAGCCGCCGCCCGACCAGTCGGTAGCCGGACTGGTTGTCGGGGATCCACCGGCCCAGCGCCGTCGAGAGGGCCAGGGTGCCGAGCCAGTTCGAGAGCCGCCGCACCGGGGGCATGTGCCGGAAGTCGCGCCGCCCGACGATCAGCTCGGCCGGCTCGGCGGCGAGGAACGCGGGGATCTCCGCCGGGTCGTGCTGGCCGTCGCCATCGAGGGTGATCACCGTCTCGGCGCCATCTTCGAGCGCCGCCCCAAACCCGGTGCGCAGTGCGGCCCCCTTGCCCTGGTTCGGTGACTGCCGGATCACGCGGGCCCCCGCACGCTCCGCGACGCCGGCAGTGTCATCGGTCGACCCGTCGTCCACGACGAGGACCGGCACGTGCCCGATGGCGCCAAGGATCACGGGCGCGATGCGCGAAGCCTCGTTGTGGGCCGGCACGAGGGCGAGGACGTTCGTCACGCGGTTGCCCGCGTCATGTCCGGCGTTGCCGGCTTACGAGCCGGGGACCGGCGAGCGCCACACCGGCGACCAGGGCCGTGGCCAGCCCCAGGACCAGGAAGCCGGCCAGATCGGGCGCCTGGCCGTCGATCAGCTGGCCGTCGCCGGGCGGTGTCGTGCCCGTCGTAGCCGGTGTGGGCACGGCCGTGGGGATCGGCCGGTCTGGCGGAGCCGCCGTTGCAGATGGCGACGGCATGGCCTCTGCGCTCGGGTTTGGGGAGGGCACGGTGGACGCGGTGGGGGCCGGCGTCGGCGCCTTCGTCGGCGCTGTCGTCCTGCTCGGCGCCCCCGTCGGCAGGAGAGGCGGCGGCACGATGGTTGTCGTGAAATTCGCCCAGAGGTATTCGCGCTGCGTCAACCCGGATGCGTGGATCATCGCCGCAAGATCCCTGCCCACGTACCGGAAGTGCCACGACTCGTAGTCGTAGCAGGTGAGGGCTATCGTGTCCTTCGGGTAGCTCAGAACGAACCCGTACTTCCATGCGTTCTCGTTCATCCACTTGCCGGTCGGTGTCGTGGCCCACGTCCCGGTGAAGGGCGGGCCGCCCGGCTCGCTCCGGAAGTCGATCGCCACGCCCAGCTGGTGCTCCGAGTGCCCGGGGCGCGCCGACACCTGCACGGCGCGCGCATAGCCGAGCTGCTTGACCCAGCTGTCGAAGACGCTCTGCTGCGATTCATACGAGCGATACGCGCTCTCGACGCCGACCCCGTTGCCGGCTGCGGCCGCGGCCAGGGTCACGGCGCGTAGATCGTCGATCGTCACCGCGCGGACCTTGCCCCCACCCGTGATCCCGGCCTCCGACGTCGACACCAGGTCCGGCGGAACGTAACCCTTCGGGACGCGGAGGATGGTGTCGACGAGCGTGGTCGACCAGTCGGCGTACGTCCGCGGGGTCGTCAGGACGTCGTCGTAGCGGCACGCCGGGAGGGGCCCCATCGCGCGCGCCGCGCTTCCAAGCGCCGGCCGCACGAGCAGCGATGCGAGGATGGCCAGCGTCGCCGCCAGGCAGGCCACGCGGATCAGCTTGGCCGGTGCGGGGGTCGTCATGGGACGGGGAGCGTACGGTCGGGGCCGGAGGGACGCAACCACCTGTCCGCGGCGCCCGCCCGCGGACCATCGTTGCGATGCCCGGACATGCATCGGATCGCCGCGCGATCGTCGTCGACTGCTTCCCCATGCAGGCACTTGCCCATGGCAGGCCCGCGCCCATGGCAGGCCCTCGCCGACGACCGGCCCGATCTGTTGGCCCATTCGGCGCTCGAAATTGCGGCCCGACACGGCCCTCCATTCCCACGCCCGGCGGTCTTCGGTCAGGGCCGGATGATCGTCATCCCGGCTGCGTTGGCCGGACCGCCCATCGCGACGAGCGCGGCCGGGACGGCATCGAGGCTGATCGTGCGACCGACGAGGCGCTCCGGACGAAGCCGCCCGTCGGCGACGCGGGCGAGCATCTCGGGGTAGTCGTGGGCTGCCATGCCG
This sequence comes from Chloroflexota bacterium, assembly GCA_016191395.1. Classification (GTDB taxonomy): domain Bacteria; phylum Chloroflexota; class Limnocylindria; order Limnocylindrales; family CSP1-4; genus UBA5189. The sequence goes on along the minus strand of JACPOS010000006.1, from coordinate 3,992 downwards.
TGGCTGCCCAGGATCTCCAGCTCGCGCGCCACCACCCGGTCCATCGGGATGGGCGGGGTCGCCGCGTCCGCGACCATGAGGCCCACCTGGACGTGCCGCCCACGCTTCCTGAGCCCACCGATGGACGCGAGGCACGTCTCCACGCTGCCGAGGGCGTCGATCGAGAGGTGGGCGCCGCCGTCGGTCGCCGCAACGACCGCGCCGGCGACTGATGCGGAATGCGCGTCGATGGCGACCTCCGCTCCGAGCGCGACCGCAGCGTCGAGTGCCGCCCGGGAGACATCGATGGCGACGACCCGGGCGCCCGCCGCGAGCGCGATCTGGATCGCGGACAGGCCCACGCCCCCGCAGCCATGGACCGCCACCCACTCGCCGGCCCGGACGCGGCCCTGGGCCATCACCGCCCGGTAGGACGTCGCGAATCGGCAGCCGAGGCTCGCGGCGGTCACGAAGTCCATCGAGTCGGGGAGGCGCACGACGTTGAGGTCGGCACGGCGGATCGCGACGAGCTCGGCGAACGAGCCCCAGCCGCTGAAGCCCGGCTGGTACTGGTCGTCGCAGACCTGGTGGTCGCCGGCAAGGCAGCGCGGGCACTCACCGCACGCGCACACGAAGGGCACGGTCACGCGATCCCCGGGCTTCCACTTCGCGACGTCCGCGCCCACGGCCTCGATCGTGCCGGCGAACTCGTGGCCCGGCACGTGGGGGAGCGCGATGTCCGGGTCATGGCCCACCCAGCCGTGCCAGTCCGAGCGGCACAGGCCGGTCGCCTCGACGCGGATGACCGCGCCGTCTCGCGCGACCTGGGGCGGCGGCACGTCCTTGACGGCAATCGGTCCACCGAACGCCGCGAACGTCACCGCCCGCATGCGGTCAGCCGGCGACCGGCCGAAGGAGGCTGTACTCCCCGTTGTACCGGACCTGGAGCAGGTTGTTGAACAGGTTGAGCATGTTGATGTAGCCGATCAGGAAGCTCAGCTCCACCAGCTCCGGATCGGTGAAGTGCTCGTGCAGCTCGCGGGCGAGCGTCGCAGGGATGGAGTTGGAGTCGTGCATGGCGGCGCGCGTGTAGGCGATGGCGATCCGCTCGCGCGCGACGAGATCCTCCGGGTGGTCGATGACGACGAGCGGCTCGTCCACGATGTCGGCGATGTCCACGAGATCGCAGTGCGAGTTCGTGCAGAACTGGCAGTCGTTCGTCCGGGACGCCGTGATGATCACGAGCTCCTTCACCCGCCGCTCGAGGATCCCGCCCGGATAGACGCTGTGCCCGAATCCCGCGAACGCCTGCAGGATCTCCGGCCGGAGGCACATCGCCTGGAGCATCTCCACCGGGGGCCGGCCGCGCTCCCAGAGGCCGCGGCTCTCGTCGAACGAGGGGTCGTCCTTCACCGCCTCGAAGGCGGCCCGGATCTGATCGGGGCTGACCGTCACGCGCATGCAGCGAGGATACAGGCGAGCGCGTCGGCGCCCGGCCTCAGGCCGTGGCCAGGACGAACGTATGCGCGCCGAGGTAGCCGTCGCCATCGTTCGCGGTAACGCCCGGGAAGTACATCTGCGTCGTGAGCGTGGGACCACCGGGCAGCGTGGCCATGGTGGCCGAGCGTGTCGCGGTCGACTGGCTCCCGGCACAGCCGGCGAGCACCAACGCGATGAGCAGCGCGGCGCAGGTCGGCAACGCGCGAGATCGGACCATGAATGGAGATCTCCCGGGCAACCGGCCGGCTCCGGGGCGCGCAACCGTGCCGGGGATGTTGGGTAGGCTGCCTGAGGATCGCATGACACTGGGAGCCGCCCGGAGCGGCACAATGGGTTCCCAGTCGACCACGACAGCGAACAGCGAGGCGCAGTGGACAGTCGTCCGTACTCCATCCACGACCAGGTCGCCCTGCGTCGCCTCGGTAACTTCGCGGTGGCTCCGGATGGCAGCCGGGCCATCCTGTGCATCGCCACGGCCGTCCGCGGCAAGAATCGCCTGGACACTCACCTCTGGTCTGTCAAAGCGGACGGCAGCGGGCTTCGTCGCCTCACGCGATCGGCCGGGAGCCACAACCAGCCGGTCTTCTCGCCCAATGGCCGCACCCTCTACTTCCTGTCGGGCCGCCCGTCGGGGAACCGGCAGGTTGTCCGCATGTCGCCCGACGGCGGCGCGCCGGAGCCCGTCACGAGCTCCCCGATCGACGTCGAGTCGTTCGTGCTGTCCCGCGACGGAATCAGGATCGCGTTCTCCGCCATGGTGTTCCCCGGCGGACCCGACACCCTTACCGCCACTGCCGCACGCAACGGCACGAAGGGCGACAAGCCGTCCGGCGGCCAGATCCACGACCGCCTCTTCGTTCGCCACTGGGACGAGTGGAAGACGGGCCGGCGGCGGCACATCTTCGTGCAGGCCGTGACGGGCGGCCCCTCCGTGGACGTCATGCCTGCGATGGAGGCGGACGCACCGAGCAAGCCGTTCGGCGGTCGCGAGGAATACACGTTCACCCCCGACGGCACGGCGATCGTGTTCACGGCGCGCGACGCCGGTCGCGAGGAGGCCTGGAGCACAGACCTGGACCTGTTCATGGCGCCGATCGATGGGAGCGCCCCGCCCCGCAAGCTCACGACGGACAACCGCGCCACCGATACGGCTCCGACCTTCAGCCCGGACGGGAAGTCCCTCGCGTACCTCGCCGCGGACCGGCCGATGAACGAGGCCGACAAGCAGACCGTCATCGTCCGTGATTGGCCAGACGGCACGCCACGCCGCCTGACGGACCACTGGGACCGGAGCGTCGAGACGATCGACTGGTCGCAGGACGGGCGGACCCTGTACGCGACCGCCGAGGACCTGGGCCAGCGGGGCCTGTTCGCGATCTCGCTCGCGGACGGATCCGTCACGAGGGTCGTGGGTGAAGGCCGCGTCGAGCACGTGGCGCCCCTGGGCGAATCGGTCTTCTACAGCCTCGACACCATGACTCGCCCGGCGGACCTGTACGTGGTCACGGGCGGCGCGCACCGGCAGCTGACGCACCTGAACGCGGGCAGGCTCAAGGCAGTCGCGCTCGGGGAGGGGGAGCAGTTCTCCTTCGCAGGCTGGAACGGCGAGACCGTCTTCGGCCACGTGCTGAAGCCGGCGAACTTCGTCCCGGGGCGCAAGTACCCGATCGCGTTCATCGTCCACGGCGGCCCCGAAGGCAGCATGGGCAACGATTGGCACTACCGCTGGAACCCGCAGGTCTATGCGGGCGCCGGCTACGCGGTCGTGTTCATCGACTTCCACGGCTCCACCGGGTACGGCCGGGCATTCACGGATTCAATCCGTGACGACTTCGGCGGCAAGCCGCTGGAGGACCTGCAGAAGGGCTACGCCGCGGCGCTGGAGCGCTATCCGTTCCTGGACGCGACGCGCGCCGCCGCGCTCGGTGCCAGCTACGGCGGCTACATGATCAACCTCATGGCCGGGGTCTGGAACGAGCCATGGAAGGCCCTCGTCTCGCACGATGGCAACCTTGACGAGCGGTTCGCGTACTTCGCCACCGAGGAGCTGTGGTTCCCCGAGTGGGAGCACCACGGGACCCCGTGGGACAACCCGGCGAGCTACGCGAAGCACAACCCGATCGATCACGTCGACCGGTGGCGGGTGCCGATGCTCGTGATCCACGGCGCGCTCGACTACCGCGTCACCGACGTGGAGGGCCTCGCCGTGTTCACCGCTCTCCAGCGCAGGGGCGTGCCCTCACGACTGCTGTATTTCCACGACGAGAACCACTGGGTCACCAAGCCGGAGAACTCCGTGCTCTGGCACGAGACCGTGCTCGAGTGGCTTGCGCGCTGGACGGGCGCCGGCGACTGACCCGGGACTGACCTGAGGCTAGGTGTAGTCCCCCAAGACGTTGGTGACGGTCAGGCGGCCAACTTGACCACCAACCGCTGCCGAGGCGTCTGACCGCCGAGCCCGAGATGCGGGCGCTCGTCGTTGTAGTAGCGGACGAAGCGGTGCAGGGCAACCT
>JACPOS010000005.1 GCA_016191395.1 Chloroflexota bacterium | reverse complement strand
TCAACATCAAGGGCCACTCCTATCGGATGCGGGCCCACGTGCCCTCAGGCCGGGAGGCATCGCCTATGCTCGGCTGACCTCGATCGCCTCTGCACTTTTCGTGGCGATCTCTCGGCACCTTTCGTGCTCACCCACACCCTTCGCCCTGGGCCAGCCGGGCCTCGGGCCGCGGCGGATCAGCGCCACCTTGGCCCAGGAGCGCTGGGGCGGCATCGTCATCAGCGCCAACGGTGTCTGGCGGATCCTCCGGCGCCACGGGCTGTCGCGCCGGTCGGCCCGCCTGTCCCTGGTCGCGGGGTACGCCTCGCCGCCCGCACCCGAGGGCCGGCCGCCGGAGCCCGAGCGCCACGTGGAGGTCAGCCGGCCGGGCGAGCTCGTCGGCTTCGACTGCTTCCACGTGGGCAGACTGGCGGGCACGACCGGGCGGGTCTGGCAGTACACCGCGATCGACCTCGCCAGCTCGTACGTGTGGGCCGAGCTCGCGACCACGCCGCTCAACCCGTCGGCGCTCAGGACCTCGGCTTTGGCCAAACGGGTGGCCGCCGACCTGCGCAGCCACGGCTGGCGCCTGGAGCGGGTGCTCACCGACAACGGCTCGGAGTTCCGGAGCAGGGCCTTCGGGGACGCGGTGCGCGCGCTTGGCGCGACGCAGACCTTCATCCGGCCCGGCCGCCCCCAGACCAATGGCGCCGTCGAGCGGGTCCAGCGGACGATCCTCGAGGAGTGCTGGCGACCATCCTTCGCGCGGAGCATCGTGCCCAAGCTCGGTGGCCTGGTCCGGGACCTCGAGGCATATCTCGCGGAGTACAACGGTGGGCGTGCCCACACCGGTCGCCTCACCCGCGGCCAGACCCCTTACGAGGTCCTCGTCGGAGCGCGCAAGATGAGGCCGAAATGACCGAGATGCGTCGCTACATCTTGGAGACTGTTCACACTAGGCGTGCCTCGTGCACGGGCCTACCGTCGATGCGCCGGTCGCGTCCTCCCTCCGGGGCGGCGGAAGAGGGCAGACGTGACGCGCGACCAGATCTGCCAGGTCGATCGAGCTGGTGGCGCCTGCCGGCTCGGGCTGACGATCGGGGTCGGGACCCTCAGCGGCCCCGACGGGGGTTCGGACGGCGGCCTGGACCGGCCTCGGACGCAACGGCGGCCCTCGCCGAGGCGGCGTCCGGCGGTGGCGGCACAGCCGGCAGCGACTCCTGCGAGATGAGACCGGACCGGATGATCCGGCCCAACTCCGCCTCTGCCAGCGGATCGGTCTCGGGGGGCGAGTAGGCGGCCAGGCGGCGCTGCACCTCGGCGGTCGCGCGTCGATTGGCATCCAGCGCGCCGGCCTTCGTCCAGGCCTCCCGGTTGTCGCGATCGAAGACCCGGCCGGGCAGGTACAACTCGGTCGGCCAGTGCGCCGTCGTGTGGTCGGCCATGATCAGGTGCTGGTCGGCGAGCACCTTATCCACCAGCTCGCGAGTGGGCAGGTCGTCCTGCGGCCTGACCTCGCGGACGAAGCGCAGCGCCTGCCCGCACAGCTCATCGTCGAGGACCAGCTTCGGCAGGCTGAAGACCAGCAGGAAGTCCAGCATGCCCGGGCCGGATACGGAGTTCACGCCGGCGAGCGCCGCGAGCAGCGCGCTCCCGAACGTCTCCGCGCCCGCCTGCGCATCGACCTCCTTCGCCTCCGACAGGGCCATGTACGACTGCGTCGGGAAGCCGAGGGACTTCGCGACCTCCACGTACGCGACGTCAAGCTGGAGCGCCTCGATGGCCGCCATCGGCGAGCTCGCGATCTTCATGTGGAACGTCGCCGGCGCCCCGCCGAACAGCACCGGCGCGCCCGGCTTGACGATCTGCGCCATCGTGATGCCCGCGAGCACGTCCACCGTGTGGAACACGGTCGCCCCGACCACCGTGACCGGCGCGATCAGGCCCATGAGCGTGACCGGCACGATCTCGACCGCGATCCCCGCCTCCACGCAGTCGATGAGGTTCTGGCAGGAGTCCTCGCTGTACCGGAAGTTGCCCGACGCGGTGATCGTGAAGATGGACATGGGCCGGGCGACGAGGTCTGCCCTGTCCCGCCGGAACAGGGCCATCATCTCGACCATCCGGTCCACGCCGTGCTCGGTGAATGCTCCCGAGACCACGGGCCGCTTCGAGTTCGTGAGGACGACGAACAGCCGCCATGCGTCCGAGACCTGGGCCTCGATGTCGGCGTTCGTGGAGAACGCAGTCGCGAGGTACGGGATGTGCTCCAGCCCGTCGGCGAGGCGGACGTACTCCGTGAAGTCCTTGGTGTCCGCGAGCCGTGCCTCGCCGGTCCGGTGGTCGAGCACCTTCAGGCCGCTGGAGCCGGGGACGAAGTGGACCCGGTCGCCGCCGAGGTCGGCATGCGGATTGCCGTCGCGGTCGTGGAGCACGAACGACCTGGGCGCGGACGCGATCGCGCGCTCTACGACGTCGACAGGGAAGAGGACCCGGGTTCCGGTGGCGTCAAGCGGCAGGCCGTGGTCCAGGAGCCGGCCACGGAGCTCCTTGCCGCGGATCTCCATCCCGACCTCGGCGAGGAGGCGCTTGGCCTCGTCGACGATGGACGTGATGAGCGGTGCCTCGAGGAGCTGCAGGCGCGGGCGCACGGGATGCTCCTATGTCAAGCGGCGACCGGCAGGGCCGTTCGGGCGGCAATCCTGGCGGCGTTGTCGTGGTGCATTCGTCGGAAGACCTCATCGCTC
>JACPOS010000004.1 GCA_016191395.1 Chloroflexota bacterium | reverse complement strand
TGGAACACCCGTCGCCTCCACGAAGCCTGCGGCGACGTCCCGCCGGCCGAGTTCGAGGCCGCCTACCATCAACTACAGGCGACCAACGAGGCCGCCTGACATCCAATCAGCCGAGTCTCCACGAAACCCAGTGCGGTTCACTACCGGCCGCCGACGACCCCGGCGCGGCCGGCCGTCGGCTGAACTTCGAGATCGCGGCAATCGAGGCGACAGGCGACTGGTCGAGCCGCCGCCTGGAGGAGCTCGACCGAGCGGCGATCGAGGCGTTCGGTGGCATCGACGACGACCGCTCGCTGTGGCGGGTCGTCGATCTCGCCATCGTGCTGTTCCGGCAGGGCCGGTTCGAAGAGTCGGAGCACTACGCGACGATCGCCGTCACGCGCTACCTGGACCTCGGCGCGGACCTGTACGCACTCTGGGCGATCGCCTGGCTCGCGCTCGCGCTCGTGCACCGCGGGAAGCTCGAGAAGGCTCGCGACCTGCTGCTCATCGGCATCTCGATCGCCAGGCGCTCGGGCTCGTCCGAGGGAGAGTTGATGATGTTCTGGGCAGCCATGCCGATCGCGCTGGATCTCGGGCTGCCGCTGCTGACGGCCCGGCTCTATGGCGCGCTGGTCAACGGCCCGTCTTCGCGCGCGGGTGGCCTCGATCGGGACGCTCGAACGCTGGCGGACGAGTGGCTCGCGAAGGCGTCTCGTGGGCAGGCCGCGGTGGCGATCCAGGTGGCCATCCGGGCGGGCGCCGAGGCGGCTCCGATCCGCCTCGTCGAGGCGTTGCCCGGCCAGCTCGGGGGGAGCCGCGCGCCTGGCGTTGCGCCTGTGCCCGGGACAGTCCTCCGCCACGGAACGATTACCCCGCGCGAGTTCGAGGTACTCGCGCTGGTGGGTGCCGGCAGGTCAGACCAGGACATCGCCGCGGAGCTGTTCATCAGCCCGAAGACGGCGTCCGTGCACGTCTCCAACGTCAAGGCCAAGCTCGGGGTCCAGTCACGCCTGGAGCTGGCGCTGCGCGCCCGCGACCTGAGCCTGGTGTCCGACGCGCGCTAGCTCAGGCCTTTGATCTGGAGCGATCCGATGCTCGCGTCGATCTCGCGCAGCAAGCCGGGGATCGCCGTCTCGTCGCTCGGCTCGTGCCGCTCCGCGATGGCGAGGGCGGAGCCCTCGACGTCCGCGAGGTAGACCGTCATGGTCGCGCGCCCGGATCGATGTTCTGGGTCGAGCCGTCCGGCTTCGACCAGAGCCCCACCAGCCCGCTCGCGCATGCGTCCGTGTTGAACTCGTCCGACAGTGAGATCCCCACCTTGGCCGCGGTGTGCCCGCCGACCTTCCGCCTGGTCGGCTTGCTCGCGTCGGGCCCGGCCTGACCCCTGGAGGCATCCTGGGCCGCGAACTCGTCGCGCACCACCACCCTGGGCTCGGCCATCTGCCGCGCTGTCAATGATGTGCGCGGCGCGCCCAGCGAAGGTTCCACATTCGCAACCAGCAGGCCGCTCGACCGACTAGCCTGTCCCTGGGAGGGCGATGTCCGTGGCGGGCCTTGGGGTCTATCGGCAGCTGCTGGCGAACCGGCCGCTCACGCGGTTCCTGTTCGGCCAGTTCATCAGCGGCATCGGCGACTGGCTATACATCGTCGCGATCTTCGTCCTGATCTACCGCGAGACCGGCGACGCGGCGCTCGTCGGGCTCTTCGGGGCCGTCCGGGTGATCCCGTATGTCGTCCTCTCGATCCCGGCAGGCGTCATCGCCGACCGGTTCGACCGCCGCCTCGTGCTCCTCGTCTCCGACCTCTGGCGCGGCTCGATGATGGTGCTGCTGACGATCCTCGTGCTCGTCGAGGCACCGGTCCTGCCGATCGCGGTGGTCGCGATTCTCGCCACGTGTGGCTCGGCGTTCTGGTATCCCGCCTTCGGCGCCTACCTGCCGAATCTCGTCACGGACGAGCGTCAGCTCGGGCCGGCCAACAGCGCCTGGGCGAGCCTCCAGAATCTGAGCTTCATCATCGGGCCGGCCGTTGGCGGGCTGCTGCTCGCATTCGGCGGGGTCACGGTGGCGTTCGTCCTGAACGCGCTCACGTTCGTGGTGATCGCGGTGATCCTGTGGTCGCTGCCGCCGTCGAAGCCGCGCGCCAGGGGTGCCGCATCGCCCACGCCCGCGCCGGCGGAGTCGACACAACGAGAGCCGGCCGCGCCGGCTGGGACCGCCCCGGCCGCGGGGGTCGCGCGCCGCCCGATCCTCGGCCTGCTGATCATCCAGGCGACGGCCGGCTTCTTCGACAGCGGGATGCAGGTGCTCACCGTTGTCCTCGCGATCAACGTGCTCAACGCCGGCGAAGCGGCAAACGGCTACCTGAACGCGGCGATCGGAGTTGGTGGCCTGATCGGGGCCTTCGCATCGGGCGTGCTCGTCCTCCGACGCAACCTCGGGACGCCGTTGATCCTGGGGGCGATCGTGTTCGGGATCGGCGTTGTCGTCCTGGGGGTCGTCCCCATCCTCGCCGTTGCCATCGTCGCACTGATCGTTGCGTACTCCGGGGCCATCCTCCTTGACGTCGTGATGACGACGATCTTCCAGCGCGTCGTCCCGGACGAGCAGCGCGGCCGCTGGACGGGCATCCTCGGATCGCTGTTCACGCTGGCCGGCGCCGGCGGGGCGCTCGCCCTGCCCGTCCTGGTCGTCAACGTCGGGGCGGCGCCGACGCTGAGTGCGGCCGCGGCAGCACTGGTCGTGGCGACGTTCGTTGGTCGCATCCTCATCGGTGGCGCCGCAAGGCGCGAACCCAGCCGGTTCGAGACGACGCTCGCCGAGGTGGCCAGGCTGCCGCTCTTCGTCGGCGTTCCGGCATCCCGCCTCGAAGCGGCCCTGGCTCGCATTCGCGAGGTCGCGGTCACGGCCGGCGAGGTCGTCATCCGCCAGGGAGATGCGGCCGACCGCTTCTACATGATCGAGTCGGGCGCCTTCGTCGTGACCCGCGCATCCGGACCGGACGCCGAGCCCACCGTGTTGCGCGAGCTCGGCCCCAACGAGGTCTTCGGCGAGCTGGGGCTGCTGCAGGGTTCGCCGCGAACCGCGACGGTCACGGCGAGGACCGACGGCGTCCTGCTGGCGCTCGAAGGGCGGGACTTCCTGAAGCTCGCGGGTGCCGGCGGCCCGCTCCGCGGGCGACTCCTGGGCCTGTACACGGGCGGCAGCTCGGACACGAACGCCTAGCGAGGGCAGCTCCGTCGGTTGGGCGGCGATACCCTGCGCGACATACCACGAAGCCGAGGAAGAGCTCGAGGCGCTGCGGGCACGCCACCTCGCCTATCGCGCCGACCTCCGACGCCAGCTCGGCCCCGCTAGACGTGATTCCCGGACACGTTGTTCACGCTCCGGGTGGCACCAGGCGGTTGTCATCTGCCAAACCCATTGGTCGTAGGTGCTGGCAGGAGACGCGGTCGCCCGGAACGGGTGTCAACAACGTCAATGGGAAGCACGGCTAGGCGGTGCTCCACGCGCCCGAGCGCAAGGAGCGAGCGACGGCGAAGAACCACAGCGCCGACAGGATCGCCACGAGCAGCCCGGCGAGGACCAGCGGTGACGGGGTGATGAAGCCTGCGAGGAGTGCGACCACGGCTCCGAGGGCCAACGCAACCTGCAGCGGTCGGTAGACGGCGGCGATCCGCACGGCGTCCTCCAGCTGGCGAATGGCGATGACCATGGCGACCAGACCGATCGCCACCGCGCCGGCGATGAGCCACGCGGTCCCCGCGGGCGTCGCGGCATCGTGGGCGTGCTCCACGAGGGAGACGATCGCGGCGCCCGAGGCCGTGATGGACAGGGTGATCGGAAGGTGGCTGAGCATCCATGCCGCGAGGGACCCGCGTGTGTTGCGTGGCTTGCGGCGGCCAACCAGGTCGAAGTACAGCCACCAGTAGCCGAAGCCGATGATCAGTGCCAGCGAGCCCACGGCGATGGTCTGGAGATCCGGCTCCACGGCATTCAGGCCCTCCACCACGCCGAAGATGACCTCGCCGAGGACGATGATCACGAACAGCCCGAACCGCTCGACGAGGGATTCCGTCGGCGTGATGCCCTCGGCGATCCCGATCCGCGGGCGAGTGCCGGCGAAGTAGATCCCTCCGATCCAGCCGACCGCATAGAGCGCCCACAGGAGCAGTCGCGGCTCGGCGGGCAGGAAGCCGCTGGCGACGACGATCGCGGTCGAGACCACCATGCCGCCGACGTACCAGGCGGTGATGGGCAGGAACTCCGGTCGCTCGGTTCGATCGAGCTGGCGGACCGACCACCAGTGCCAGGACATGAGCGCGAGGAATGCCCCATAGACCAGCGCGAACTGGGCGCCGGTCGAACCGGCGGCCCGCTCCGTGAACACCGCGAGCAGCGCGAGGATGCCCATCTGCAGGAACACGAGCAGCCTGGTGCGGCCGTCCTCACGCCCGTGCAGCTCGATGTAGAGCGAGCCGTTGATCCAGGCGATCCACATCATCGCGAAGACGACCGCGAACTCGGCGAACCCTCGAAGCGAGATGTCGTGCGTCAGCCTGTTCGCCGCACCGGTGATGACCGCGACGTAAACAAGGTCGTAGAACAGCTCCAGGTTGCTGACGGTCCGGTCCTTGATGATCTGGCCGTGGGGCCGCGGCGGCGCCGTCAGCCAGCGCTTGAACTGCGACTTGGCGCCACTCCCTCCGGTCACGGCGCCAGCCTACCGAACCAAGCCCCGGTCCTTGAACCCGCTCCGACAGACCGCCGTGTGCGGTTGGTCCCGCGCTGGGCGGGTCGGGCGGCCCTGTTCGCGCGGGCGCGGACCGGCGAGGCTGCGCTCCTCGGATCCATCGGAGGAGTGTCATGCGAGTCCTTGTCGCCTATGCCAGCCGCCACGGCTCCACCATGGGCATCGCCCAGAGAATCGCCGCGGAGCTGGAGCGGCAGGAGATCCCGGTCGCCTTCAAGCGTGTTGACGAGCCCATCCGCGTCGAGTCGTACCAGGCCTGCATCATCGGCAGCTCGGTGTACCTGGGTCGCTGGGAGCCCCAGGCCGCCGAGTTCGTCCGCACCAATGCCGAATCGCTGTCGCGCCGCCCCGTCTGGTTGTTCTGCAGTGGGCCGGTCGGCACCGACCACGTCGACAAGCAGGGTCGCGACGCGCTGGAGGCCGCCCAGCCGAAGGAGTTCGCCGAGTTTGCGGACCTGATCCACCCGAAGGCGGAACAGGTCTTCTACGGCGTCTACGACCCCGCTCGCAAGGACGCGACGCTCGCGGAGCGCCTGATCATGAAGGTGCCGGCGATCCGCAACGAGCTGCCGGCGGGCGACTTCCGCGACTGGGATGCGATCGAGTCGTGGGCCGAGGGCATAGTCCGTGCGCTGCGGCCGACCGAGGTCGGGGCTGCGGCCGAGGCCTGAGCCCGGCGTTGACGGCGAGAGCCCGCACGGGGCGTGCCATGCGAGATCGAATGCCGCCGACGGACTTGAACGTTCGCGGATTCAGGCGACGTCGCGGTGGCGCCAGAGGAACGCGGCGGCGGGCATCAGGACGACGGCATAGGCGCCCAGGTACAGGAGCCCGAGCGGGTGGCCGGCGAAGTCGAACGCGGAGACGTTGAGGAGCGCGGCGGCGAGGATCGGCACGATGAGGGCGACGCCGGCGATGCAGAGCATGAACGCCGACGCGACGCTGGGCCGGAGCAGCAGGGCGACAAGGCTCAGCGCCAGCGCGAGATAGAACGCGGCAAACGCGCGGACCGTGAACAACGTCAGCTGCTCCGGGAAGATCTTGCCGGTCGTGGACAGGCCGCCCTGGCCGGCGATGAACCCGCCGACGGCGAGCGCGCCCACGAGCACGGTCAGGCCGGCGAGCAGCAACCGGACGTTGCGCGACAGCGGGACCACCTCGTCGAGGACGATCGCGGTCGTGCTCCGCAGCTCCAGGATCCCGAACGCGCCGGCGATCAGCGTGAACCCGAGCGTCAACAGGTAAGGGACCGCGAGGATCACGTCCAGCTTCAGGGCTGCTCGGAACGCGATCACGACGAGCAGCTGGGCCGCGGCGAACGCGGTGAGGTAGACGAGGACCGGCATCACCCGTGTCGCGGGACCGGGTGCGGATCCGAACCACGCGGCAATCCCGTTCCCGAGGGTCCAGCCACCGATCGTCATCGCGACCAGCGGAGTGACGCTCCACGGGAACACGGAGGCGGACCACCCCGGCGCCGCGAACAGCACCAGGCCGAGCACGATGTACAGCACGGCGCCGATGCGGATGGCGGCGCGGGTCTTCGGTGCCAGCACGATCGAACCCTCCTGCCTAGCTGCGCAGAACCTCCTCGCGCTCCTCCGCGCTGATGAAGCGCTGCGGAGTCGCGCCGAGGAACAGCACGAGCACGGCCGCGAGCGCGGCTGCCCCGATGCTGACCCAGAACGTCGAGGAGATCGCGAGCGCGAACGCCTCGTGGATGCCCGTCACGATGCCGGGAATGAGCGGGGCGACGAGCGGCCGGAATGCCTCCGGAACGCCGGCGAGGATGGTGGCGCCCAGGTCGCCCGTGCCGGTGAGGTCCAGCGCGCTGCCACCTGCCGTTCCCCCGGCGGCGAACTGGTCCACGAACTGCTTCGGCACGCCGTTTGCGACCAGGCGCGCGGGCAGCTCCCTGGTCAGCGAGTCCGCGAGGATCGTGCCGGCGATCGTGAGCCCGATGGTGCCGCCGATCTGCTGGAAGAACGTCAGGCTCGCCGTGGCCACGCCAACGACCGCGGGCTTGACGCTGTTCTGCACGAGGGCGGTGAACACCGCGAACGACGGCCCGACGCCCAGGCCCGTGATCGCCATCCACAGCCAGACTGTGGACACGCTCGTGTCGGCCCGCAGGTTCGTCATGAGGTACAGGCCCACGGCGAGGACGACCATCGCCCCGAGGATCACGACCTTGTACCGCCCGGTCTTGGCGACGATCTGGCCGCTCACCGTCGCGCCCACGATCAGGGCGCCCACGAGTGGCAGCAGGTTGAGGCCGGATTCGGTGGCGCCCAGGCCCTTCACGACCTGCAGCCACTGGGGCAGGAACACGATCGCCCCGAAGAAGCCGAACGCCGCCAGGAACATGGACAGGACCGAGATCGTCAGGGTGCGATTCCGGAACAGGTCCAGGCGCACGATCGGATCCTTCGCACGCGACTCCCAGAACAGGAACACCGCGACCATCGCGAGGCCCAGCAGGATCAGCCCACCGACCCATGGATCGGTCCACTCAAGGGAGCGCTTGTTGCTGAGGCCAACGAGGATGGGCCCGATCGCGGCCGCGAAGAGCGCCGCTCCGACGTAGTCGATGTTCTTGCCGCCCTCGGGGTTCTTGATCGGGGGCAGGAGGCGCCAGCACACGAACAGCGAGACCAGGCCGATCGGGACGTTCACGAAGAAGATCCACGGCCAGCCGAAGTTGTCCGTGAGGAAGCCACCGAGGATGGGCCCGAGGACGGACGAGACACCGAACACGGCACCGAACAGGGCGCCGTACTTGGCGCGCTCCTCCGGCTCGTACAGGTCGGCGATCACGGCGAGGGCGATCGGGAAGACCGCGCCGCCGGCGAGGCCCTGGAGGCCGCGCGCGAGGATGAACTGCCACATCTCCTGGCTGAGGCCGGCGAAGATCGACGAGGCCAGGAACAGGCTCACGGCCCAGATGAAGATCGGGCGCCGGCCGTACAGGTCGGAGAGCTTGCCGTAGATGGGCCCGGTGATCGTGGATGTCAGCAGGTAGATCGTGAACGCCCACGTGTACAGGGACTGACCGTTGAGCGCGGTGCTGATCTTCGGCAGCGCGGTGCCGACCACCGTCTGATCCAGCGCGAACAGAAACAGCGCGAGGAGGATCGCGCCGAGGATCTCCAGCTTCTGCCGTGGGCTCAGGTTGAAGCTGTGGCCATCGGGGTGACGGTCGAGGGCAAGTGGAGCGGTCAAGTCGAAATCCTCGTGGGCTCGGGGATAGGACGCTGTTCGGCGGAGCGGGAGGATAGCCGATTCAGGGCGCGTGGAGCGGCACGGGCAGGCCCTGTGTGACCTCCAGGACGGCGCGCTTTCCGAGCGGCGCGTCGAGCGTCGCCGTGGCGGTCCGGGTCTTGCCCGCCAACGTGCAGGACCCCTGGGTTGCGTTCTCGTGGGCGATGACGATGACAACGACCGCGAGGTCCGATTCGACGGCCTCGGCGGTGTAGTCGGCGCCGCACGCCTGATCCGCGGTCTTGGTCGCGCCGACGAACGAGACCGTCAGCTTGGTGGACTCGGGTCCGCCCACGGCGAAGTCGATCGACAGGCCCGCGGGCGGGTGGGCTGCGTTGAACGGCGGCGGGACCACGGTGACGCTGGGATCCACCGCCACCCGCGTGACGCGAACGGCAGTGCCCTCGATGGTGAACACCCACAGCGGCGCCTCGGCGGGACCCCGCGTGGTCTCGGCCAGTCCCGTCGCGAGGTCCGCGTCCGTGACGCGAAGCGGCCGGCAGTCGCCACATTCGCCGCCGTTCGCCTTCGCTGCGGCGATGAGGTCGGCTAGCGCGTCGGCGGCGGAGAGGACGTCGACGTCGATGCTGTCGCCGCCCAGCCAGTGCACCTTGCCGCGATCTGGCCGGGCATCCGACAGGGCCGTCGGCGCGACGAGCAGGCCGGCCATCAACGCCGGCTTGTTGTTGTCCCCGACCCTGGCCTCCCAGTCGCCGAGCTGGCCGGTCTGGTCGCCGACGAAGGAGACCGTGGCGCCGCCGCTCTTCGCGGCCGCATCCGCCCAGCGCGCGAGGGCGTCCTGGGCCTGGGCGTGGACGGGATCCGCGGGCCGGCTGGAGCCGGAGGCGCCGGGCTGCAGGACGCTGCAAGCCGCGGTGGCGGCGAGGATCAGCAGGACCGCTGGCAGCCGAACCCACGCGCTCCGCATCGGGATCATGCGCGGTCGATTGTCCGCTATCCTCCGCGGCGATGTCGATGCCGCCGGTGCCCGCGCGATCCCAGCAGCAGCCGTACCCGACGAGGGACGGCTCGGACTGACGCGGGCGCCCCACGGCGCCCGACGCTCCACCCACCGCCCTCGGCGATCACGCCGGGGGCGTCGTGATTCGACGAGGGCCATCCACCACAATCGGAGACGACCAGATGACCTTCGACCTTCCGCTTCCGCTTCGCGGCTTCATCGTCGGCTTGACGATCGCTGCCGCCGTCGGCCCGATCACGCTGCTCGTGATCCGTCGGACCATCGCCCATGGCGGCCTGTACGGGTTCGCGTCGGGGCTCGGCGTGGCCGCAGCCGACGCCACCTACGCGGCCGTCGCGGCGTTCGGGCTCACCGCCATCACGTCCGTCCTGGTCTCGGGGCATGTGCTGCTCGGCATCGTCGGCGGCTCGATCATCGTGATCATGGGCCTGCGCACCATGGTCTCGCGCCCGTCCGGTCCCGCCGCGGACGCCGAGCGGCCAGGCCTGGGTGGCGCGTTCGTCTCGATCTACGCCCTGACGATGACCAATCCCCTGACGATCATCCTGTATGGCGGGGTCTTCGCCGGGATCGGGCTGGTCGCGGGCTCCAGCTTCATCGATGCCGGTGCCGTGACGCTCGCCGCCTGGCTGGGGTCCACCGCGTGGTGGGTGATCCTGTGCTCCGTCCTCGGCTGGGCCCGCGGCCGCGTCTCCACCACCGCGCTCCTGTGGGTCAACCGGCTCTCCGGCGCCGCCCTCGTCGCGTTCGGAATCGTCGCGGTCGTCGCCGCGATCCGCGGTTGACCGAATCCTTCGGCGCTACGATGCGGCCATGAAGCTACCCGTCGCCCGAACCGCGCGCATCGACATCCTCGTCGTGGGATCGCTGACGTCCGAGACCACCGGCGTCGCGAGCTCGTGCACGCTCATTCGCGACGAGAACGTCGCGATCGTGGTCGATCCTGGCATGGCCGAGAGCGCGCGCTCCATCCTGGACCCGCTCGCGGCGCTGGGCGTCAACGTGGAGGACGTGACCGACGTGGTCCTGGGCCACCACCACCCGGACCACACGATCCATGCCGGCCACTTCCCGAACGCGGCCATTCATGACCACTGGGCCATCTACCGCGGCACGGACTGGGAGGATTCGGACGCGGAGGGACGCGTGCTGGCGCCATCCGTGGTGCTGGCCCGCACGCCGGGCCACACGCCGGAAGACATCTCCGTCCTGGTGGGCACACCCGATGGCCTCGTGGTCTGCACGCATGCCTGGTTCCATGCGACGGCCGCCGTCGAGAACGAGAACGGCGAGGATCCCGGGGTCCAGCACCACTCCCGCGCCGAGATCGTCGCGGTCGCCGACGAGATCATTCCCGGCCACGGCCCGAGGTTTCGCCCGACGGCCTCGACCCCCGTCTAGGCGGCGCGCCCTAACTGTCGTACGGGGCCCGGTTGATCGCCTCGAGCTTGCCGGTCGCCATCATCCTGGCCACGCTGCACGTTGGCTTGCGCGCCGCCTGATCGGCGAACAGCGCGCCGAACTCGCGCTTGAACTCCAGCCGTGGATAGGCCGCGAGCACCTCGGGAACGATGGCCCGCCGGACGTCCGCGTAGCGGTAGCCGGTGACGTCCGTGCCGGTGGAGTCCCAGAGCAGCACGACCTCCGGCGCCGGGTCCGGCGGCAGGTCGTCGGCCATGTGCAGCTCGATCACGTCGTAGATCGCGCGGGCGCGATCGGGCGCCTGCCCACGCTCGAGCGCGAACGCCTCCGCGGCGATCGCACCGTCCGTCTCGAAGCAGCCGCCGATGTCGTACGCGGGCACGAGGCCAATGTCGTGGAGCATCGCGCTCACGTACAGGATCTCCGAGTCGAAGCTCAGCTCGTCGTGCAGGGCCAGCTCCACGGCCCACGCGTACGCGCGCACCGAATGGTTCACGAGAAACGGCGCCGCGACGCTCGTGATGAGCTCCCGCGCCTGCGCCGCGAACGCGGAATCGGGCACGGGCATGCGCAGGGCCGCGAGGGCCGCGTCGAGCGGCGTTCGGTCGTCGTGCATCGGACGAGACGCTAGCAGGCCGCCTCCCTCCCGGTGCTGGGCCATACTTCGGCGACATGAACATCCACGCCCTGATGCTCGCCGACAGCGCGCAGGCGGTCGACGGCAAGCTGTACATCCTCGGCGGTGCGTGGAACGTGCTCCGCTTCCCGGAGTTCCCGGCCCAGCTGATCGTTGGGATCGCGGTCGCGATCGACGTGGACTGGAACGAGACCAACCGGCGCCACCACCTCGAGGTGCATTTCGAGGATGCCGACGGCAACGCAATGGACCCCACCATCGGCGCCGACTTCGAGGCCGGCCGGCCCCCGGGCGCGATCGCCGGCGCGGACCTGCGAATCGTCTTCGCCGTGAACGGACCCCTGACGATCCCCGCTCCGGGTTCCTACTCCGCCGTGGCATCGGTCGGCGACGAGGTGCTGGCCCGCGCCCGTTTCCAGGCCGTCCAGGCGAACCGCTCCAACTAGTCCTGCCCACGCGCTACCTCCGGTGTGGACCGGTGTAGTCCGATTTGGTCATGTGACCACTGGAACCTTCGGGTCATGGAAGCCTGGTGACCCCGGGTCCACATTGCGGTCGTGCCGCTCCACGCTGCGCTCGACCTCGCTGCCCTTCGGACCGGGCCCACGCACGTCCAGGACGATACGGTCTCGGCTGCCCCGAAGCGGAAGCGCGGACCGAGGCGCGGCGCATTCCTCACCGCGGTCGCGACAGCGTCGCTCCTCCTGGTCCTGAGCTCCACGGGCACGCTCGCTTCCACGATCGTCACGCCCAAGTGCGACTCGACGAACCTGCGGACCGGTCCATCGACCGCGTACACCAAGAAGACCAGCGTCAACACCGGCACCCAGCTCACGGTCGTCTCGACCGTGACCGGCGGCAGCTACCTCACCTCGTGCAACGGCATCTCGCTGTCCGGCTCCAGCTGGCACAAGATCAGCGCGATCAACGGCAAGACCGTGCTGTCGCTGTACGGCGTGAGCTACCTCTACGGCGCAAGCCTGCTGTTCAAGGCCGTGGTCACCCCGACCGCCCCGCCGACGGCCGCGCCGACCGCGGCGCCGACGGCCGCGCCGACCGCAGCGCCGCCGACTGCTGCTCCGACGGCGGCACCCACCGCGGCGCCGACTGCGGCACCCACGGCAGCGCCAACGGCTGCGCCGACCGCGACGCCGGGCCCGATCACGCTCACCGACAGCATCACGTTCTTCGGGCGCGGCTACGGGCATGGCGTAGGCCTGTCCCAGTACGGCGCGAAGGGCCGGGCGCTCGCCGGCCAGTCTGCGGCGACGATCCTCGCCCACTACTACCAGGGCACCTCGATCGGCACCATGTCGAACAGCCAGGTCCGCGTGCTCGTGCTCCAGAGCTTCAATGCGACCGCGACCAACCCCGCGACGGTCTACGGCCGAGGCGCGACGTGGACGATCGACGGGGTCGGGTTGACCTTCCCGGTGGATGCACGGCTGCGCTTCACCCCCACGATCTCCGGCACCGTCACGACATGGCAGGTCGTCGTGAACGCGGCGGACGGCTCCACCCTGTACAGCGCCGCGTCCTCCAACAGCATCCGGGTTCGCTCCGGCACCGGCACCACCCTCCAGCTGTGGTCCACGTCCTCTGCGTATGACCGCTTCCGTGGCGTCCTTCGCCTGATCGGCGCCACGAACGGCACGTCCACGGTCAACGTCGTGAACGAGCTGCCCATGGAGTCGTACCTGTTGGGCGTCGTGCCCGCGGAGATGCCCTCCTCGTGGCCCACCGAGGCCATCCGGGCCCAGACCATCGCCGCCCGCTCGTACGCCGAGTACCGCCTCCATCCGACGACCGGCACGTACGACCTCTACAACGACACGCGATCGCAGATGTACCTCGGCTACCTGGTCGAGAAGACCACGACGACGGCCGCGGTCGGCGCGACGTCCGGCAAGGTCCTCCGGACCAGCTCCGGCGCGAAGGTCACCGCGCTGTTCCACTCCGCGGGCGGCGGCGGGACGGAGAACAACGAGAACGTCTTCACGTCCTCGACGGGTGCGAAGACCGCCGGGGTCTACAGCTACCTGCGCGGCTCGATGGACCGCCGTCCGGACGGGACGCCCTACGACGACTCGTCGCCGTACGCCACGTGGAAGACGAATACCTACACGCTCGCGCAGATCCGGGCCTGGTTCGCCGCGGATTCGCGCTCCAACGTGGGCACGCTCGTGGCCCTGGACCTGCGCAACCGCGGCGTCTCAGGCCGGCTCATCAGCGTGACGCTGATCGGCGCCGACGGGACGACCAAGCAGGTCTCGGGCGACGTCTTCCGCTCGATCTTCAACGCGCACCGCCCGTCGACCGACCCGATGATGCGCAGCACCCTGTTCGACTTCGCGCCGATCCCCTGATCCACCCGCGATGGGACAATGCGGTCCCATCGAACGGAGGACGGACGGCGTGGCTCTCGCACCACCTACCAGGTTCCGCACTCAGGCCTTCATCGACGGCGCCTTCCTGGACGCGGCGTCCGGCGCGACCTTCTCCACCGAGAACCCGGCAACGGGCCAGGTCATCGCCCACGTCGCATCGGGCGACGCCGCGGACGTGGATTCAGCGGTCCGCGCTGCCCGGGCGGCATTCGAGCGCGGCGACTGGTCGCGGATGGCGCCGGCGGACCGGAAGACCGTGCTGCTCCGTTTCGCGGACCTGATCGAGGCCAACGCGGACGAGCTGGCGACGCTCGACGCCCTCGAGGCCGGGAAGCCCATCACCGACTGCCGCGAGGTGGACCTGCCGGACACCGTCAAGACGTTCCGCTGGTACGCGGAGGCGATCGACAAGATCTTCGACGCCGTCGCCCCCACCGGTCCCGGCGCCCTGGGCCTGATCGTCCGCGAGCCGATCGGGGTGGTCGGCGCCGTGGTCCCGTGGAACTTCCCGATCCTGATGGCGGCGTGGAAGATCGCGCCCGCCCTTGCGGCCGGGAACAGCGTGGTGGTCAAGCCATCGAAGCTGACCTCGCTGTCGGTGATCCGGCTTGCCGAGCTCGGCGCCGAGGCCGGCCTGCCGAACGGCGTGCTCAACGTGGTGCCTGGTCCCGGGCCAACGGCCGGGCAGGCGCTCGGGCGGCACATGGACGTGGACATGGTCACGTTCACCGGCTCGACGGAGGTGGGTCGTGGGTTCCTCACCTACGCGGCAGAGAGCAACCTGAAGCAGATCACGCTGGAGTGCGGCGGCAAGTCGCCGCAGCTCGTGCTCGCCGAGCCGCCGGACCTGGACATGGTCACCGAGCAGGTCCTGTTCGCAGCGCTCATGAACCAGGGCGAGAACTGCTCGTGCGGCTCGCGCCTGATCGTCCATCGGTCGGTGCACGACGAGCTGGTGGAGCGCCTCGTCGCCGGCATCGCCGGCTGGACTGTCGGCGACCCCATGGCGCCCGACACGAAGATCGGGCCGATGATCGAGCGGCCGCACCTGGACAAGGTCCTCGGCTACATCGAGCGGGGCCGCGCCGAGGGGGCTCGCGTCGTCGCCGGCGGCGGCCGCGTCCTGGAGGATTCGGGCGGCTACTTCGTCGCGCCGACGATCTTCGACAACGTGGGCAACTCGATGACCATCGCGCGCGAGGAGATCTTCGGGCCGGTCCTGTCCACGATCCTGTTCGATTCGGAGGAGGAGGGCATCCGGCTCGCGAACGCGACCTCGTACGGGCTGGCCGCCTCGCTCTACACGCGCGACCTGGACGCGGCGTTCCGCGTCGCCCGCGCCCTGCGCGCCGGCACCGTTGGCGTGAACGCCTACTCCGAGGGCGACATCACGACGCCCTTCGGCGGCTACAAGCAGTCCGGCTTCGGTGGCCGGGACAAGGGCCTGGAGGCCCTGGAGCAGTACACGGAGAAGAAGACCATCTGGGTCACGCTTCGCTAGACCCGGCGGGGCCGCGATCAGCTCGAGCCAGGCGTCGCGGTGGGTGGCGGCTCGGTGGCGGGTGGAGGCGTCCCGGTGGGCGCCGGGGTGTGGCTCGGCGTGGGACCGGCGGACGGCGTGATCGACGGCGTCAGCGAAGGCACGACTGACTGCGTGGGCGTGGGCGGAGGCGCGACGCCCAGGAGCGCCGCGATCGCCTTCTGGATCTGGGTGATCTCGGTGGGAGTCAGCCACGCCGGGTACGTGGGCGGCACGATGCGGATCTGCTTGACTGACGCGTTCGCGGCCTTGCTGAACAGGTCCACCAGGTTCGGCAGCGAGCTGCGGGGAAGGTCCGTCCAGGTGAAGCCCTTGGCCGCGTTGAACAGGTCTGGCGCGTTGAGGATCGTGGACGGGCCGATCTGGTCGCGGATCGCGAGGAGCAGCCCCTGCTGGCGGGCCATGCGGCCGTAGTCCGAGTCCTGGTGGCGGCTTCGCGCATAGGCGAGGGCCATCCGTCCGTCGAAATGTTGCTGGCCCTGGCCGATGTACAGCTCGATCTTGCCGTACACGGGATCCGGGTACGACGCGTCGTAGACGCTGGCGGGCACGTACATGTCGATGCCGCCCATCGCGTCGACCACCTTGATCATGCCCCACAGGTCCGCGACCAGGACAGCGTCCACCGGGCGGCCGGTGAGCTGCGAGACGACGGAGCGGACCGCGCCGATGCCGGCGACCGCGCCCGTGCCCGGCCAGAGGCTTGGTCGGCGGACCGTCGCCTCGACGTACAGCGCGTTGAGCAGGTCCCTGAAGCAGCCGCAGGACACCGCGTCACGAGCGGGCCCCGGCGGGAACGGCGCATTCACGAGGTTGCGCGGGAGCCCGATCATCGCCACCTTGCCGGTGGCGACGTCGATCTCCACGAGGAGCATGACGTCCATTCGCCGGCTCCAGCGATCCGGGCCCGCGTCGGAGCCGAGCAGGAGCAGGTCGAACCGGCCGTCGTTGCCCCATGGGACCTCGCCCGGGCGCGTCCACGGGACCGAGACGTTCAGGCCCGGCAGCCCCCCGGTGCCGGCGGTCATCGGCCGACGCGTCCCGATCGGGGCGATGGTGGACGAGGGGTTCGGCGAGGTCGCGTCGGATGGGCCCGGGGTCTCCTCGACGTCCGGGGCGTACGTCCAGTTCGGGGGCGGCGTGTCGTCCGGCGCCTGGGTCTCCTCGGGGCCGTTGGCGAAGGTGGAGTTGAGGAAGTCGTCCGTTGCGGCGATCGTCGAGCCGATCCATGTCTGCGGGACGAGCACCAACAGGAACGCCGCGGGGAGCAGGACGGCGAGCGCGAGGTTGGGCCGGTTCGTGGCACGGACGGCGTCGAGACCGGCCGCGAGCCGCCAGATCGCCAGGCCGATATTGATGACTGCGAGGAGCGGCAGCACGCCCGGCGTGACTACCCAGGCCACGATCGCCGTGAGCCCGCCCTGGACGTACAGGGCAATCAGCCCCAGCGCCAGGATTGCGATGGGCACGAAGAACACGAGCGCGGCGCGGCGGCGGCCGATCAGCAGGTGGCCGGCGCCGGGGATCAGCAGCTCCAGGAAGCCGGCGACGGCAACGCGTCGCGGCGAGGGACGCGGCGCTGCGGGGCCGCTCTCAGTGGGGCCGATCGCGGCAGGGGTCGGGACAGGATCGCTCGCGGTCATCCGGCGCAACTATGCCTCTCGTTCGCGATGTCGGAAATGGTACGGAAGTAACGGTCTGGTATGGGAGTGTCAACACCTGACGGATCTGGTGGATGCTGGTGCGGTCTCGTGCGATCTGGTGTGGTCTGGTGGAGTTCCACTTCGCGCGCCACGGTCACCCGTCGCCACGTCATCCATGCCGCTCGCACCCATCCGCGCAACGCGACCACCGATTCCCATCGGCGGTGCACCATTGACGAGATGCCGGCGCTGAGCGACATGAACGTGCTGCAGTATCTCGCCACGACGGAGGACCGATGAGCAGCTTCGCGGACATCAAGGACCGACCATTGCTCAAGATCTGGGGCGAGACGGTCCTCAGCCGGCGCATCCAGGGCGAGCGCATCACCCTTGCGCTCCTTGAGCTCGCGCCGAACGCGGTGGTCCCCGAGCATCGTCACGCCAACGAGCAGCTGGGCATGGTCATCACCGGCCAGATGCACTTCACCGTGGACGGCGAGACGCGTGATCTGGGCCCCGGCGGCACGTGGCGAATCCTCGGCGACCGGCCGCACGATGTCATCGCCGGGCCAGACGGTGCGGTCGTGATCGACGTCTTCACGCCGGTTCGATCCGACTGGGACGACCGGGCGGTCGTGGAGCCGTCCCCGGCGCCGAGGTGGCCGGAGGCGTGACGCTGTACAAGCTCCGCCGCGGCCTGCCCGAGCTCGTGGAGCCGGCCGTGGTCGTCGCGCTCGACGGCTGGGTGGATGCCGGGAGCGCGGCGACGAATGCCGCCGCGACGCTGGCGACCGGCGGGCGGATCGTCGCCTCGTTCGATGCCGACGAGATCTTCGACTACCGCGCGCGTCGCCCCACCCTCCAGATCGTCCACGGCCGGCCGCGGAGCCTGGACTGGCCGGAGCTGACGATGCGAGCGACGAAGATCGGCGAGCGCGACCTGCTCGTCCTGACGGGCGCCGAGCCGGACTATCGCTGGCACGAGCTGGCCAACGACGTGGTTGCGCTCGCCCAGCACCTGGGCGTCGCGCAGTGGATCAGCCTCGGTGCGATCCCCGCGGCCGTGCCGCACACGCGCCCGGTGCCCATCCTCGGGACCGAGTCGAGGTCCGGCCTGCTGAAAGGCAGCGTCCTGCCCGGGCCGGAAGGCGTGCTCAAGGTGCCGGCGGCCGCCATCTCCGTGTTCGACATCTCCGTGACCAAGGCAGGGATCCCGGCAGTCGGCTACTTCGCCCAGATCCCGCACTACGTGTCCGGACCGTACCCGCAGGCATCCATCGAGCTGCTCCGAGCGCTGGAGCAGCACCTCGGCGTGGAGCTGGACGTCGGGCGGCTGCCCGAGGAGGCGCGCCTCATGCGCATCCGGCTCGATGCCGCCGCGGCACGAGAGGAGGGCACGAAGTCGTACGTGGAACGACTGGAGACGCTCGTGGACGAGGCCCGGCTACCCTCTGGCGACGACCTCATCAGCGAGATCGAGCGATTCCTGCGCGAGGGTGGACAGCAGGGCAGCAGCGGGAGACCGAATTGAGCGACTACCCGGAGATCCTGATCCTGGGCCGCGACACGTGCGAGGACACCAATCGCTCGCGCGGGCACCTGCACCTCCTCGGCATCCCGTACGTCTATCGGAACGTGGAGATGGACCCCGCGGCGGACGCCTGGAACCGCTCGTACAACGAAGGCAACCGCGTGACCCCGGTGATCCTGGTCGGCGACCCGGACAACCCGGTGGCCGTCCTCATCGAGCCTTCTGACGAGGCATTGGCAGCGGCGATCGCCGGCGCCTGAGCCGCGGCAGGCTGGACGCCCGCTCGAAACGAGATCGCAGATTCGATCATTTCCGGATGATGCGAGTGGGAGCATCACCCCCGCGGATCCCATCGACGATTGATTACCCCACAGGCATCACCGAAGTTGACGGGAATCTGCGGCGAGATCAACCGCGGGGCAAGCCTCCCGAGCGCGATCGCTGCGAACGCTCGCTAAGGCGACCCTCGGAGCTCCCGCATCGCCTGGATCGCGGCCAGCTTCGGCGCGAACTCATTG
The DNA here is from genome assembly GCA_016191395.1 of Chloroflexota bacterium. GTDB lineage: Bacteria > Chloroflexota > Limnocylindria > Limnocylindrales > CSP1-4 > UBA5189. Next base: position 71,572 of record JACPOS010000004.1, on the reverse strand, counting down.
CGGATGACGTTCACCGCGTCGCGGTCGACGTCGAGCTCCTTCGCGATCTCCTGGAGCAGGTCTGACTCGGCTGCGGTGATCGTGTCGTCGGCCGCGCCGACGAGGTAGCAGCAGCGCAGCAGGGCGAGGCGATCCTCCGCGGTGGAGAGCTCGCGGAACTGTCGCGTGACCAGGTAGTCCTCCGTTCCGCCGTGGAGCAGCGACTGGTTCCGCGCGATCTGCGACACCAGGATTGCCTGCGCCTCGGGCAGCTTGCCGTGCTCTGAGACGAGCTTCTCGATCTCGCGCGACTCATCCGTCGTGATGGTCAGGTCCGCCGCGGCCGCGCGCGTGAGGATGTAGGCGAAGGCCGCGAGGAAGCGCGCCCGCTCCACGGGCATCGCGTCGAGCTCGCGGGCGATCCGTCGAACCGTCTCCGTATCCCGCTCGGTCATGCCGGGGTCCATGCCATCGCCGGGCACGCCCGACCCGCCGAGGAACCGTCGAATCGCCATGGCCCGGAGTATGGCGCGAGATCGTCCCGACGGCAGGCGATCAGCCGGGCGGGAGGAGGTCGGCCCGCACCACGTCCGTCACCGTGACCGGCTTGGCGACGAGCCCGAGCTTGGTCATGTACGCGATCGATGCCTCCCAGCTCTTGGCGTCGATCGCCCCGAACGCGCCGCCACCTTCCGCCGCCAGCCATGACTTGATCGTGGCGTCGAGGATCGCCGCCTCCAGCGCCCGGCTCGCACCAAGCTCCGGAACGGCGACGATCGCCGCGTCCAGCCCGATCGTGGGAGACGCCGCGATCTCGGTCATCGCGCGCAGGGTGGCGGCGATGAACGCCGCCACCGCGTCGCCCTTCGACCCGAGGGTTGCCGTGGAGCTGATGAGGCCCGGGCCGGGAAGCGCGACCACTTCGTCGACGTGGAGCACGACAGCCGGGCTGCCGGAGCGCTCCAGCTGCACCGGCTCGTTGTTCACGAAGCCGGTCGCCGCGTCGACGGCGCCCTGCTGGACGGCGACGCCCTGACCGTACTCCGGGTATTCCAGGATCGTGACGTCGTCCGGCGTCAGGCCGGCCGACTGCAGCAGCGCCTGGAGCATGATCCACGACGACCCGTACTTGCCGGGGATGCCGATCTTCTTGCCGCGGAGGTCCGCCGCACTCTTGATCCCGGAAGATGCCTTCGCGAAGACGATCGAGGGATACGTCCCGTAGATCGTCGCGACGTACCGGACCGGGATGCCCTGGCTCACCGCGGGAATGACGCTGGTGCCGTCCGACACGCCCATGTCCAGCGCGCCCTGGCCCACGAGCACCACTACGTCCGTGTCGGTGCGGTTGTCGAACGTCACCTCGAGGCCCGCGTCGCGGTAGTAGCCGGCCTGCTGCGCGAGGTAGAACGGCGCGAACTGGACGCTCCCGATGTAGCCGAGGCCGACCCTGAGGGTCGTGACCTTCGCGCTGGGAACGGCCGACGCCGGTTGTGATGCGCAGCACGAGCTGGCCGCGGGCGCCGGCCCGCACGCTCCGACGAGGAGCGCGAGACTGGCCAGGAGCGCGAGACCGGCGATGATCCGGCGGGTTCGATTCGGCACGGGTGTCTCCATGTGGCGGGTTGGTCAGCGGGCACCGACGAGCGTTCGCTCGATCAGCACGACGATGGCGTACAGGGCGATCCCCAGCAGGGCGATCGTCAGCAAGGTGGCAAACAGCAGCGGGATGTCGAACAGGCTGCCACGCGCGAGGTTGATGAGGAGCCCGAGGCCGCGGTCCGCCCCGGCCCACTCCCCCACGATCGCCCCCACGACGGCGAGCGTCACGCCGACCCGCAGGCCGCCGAAGATCGCCGGCAGGGCCGCCGGGATCTCGAGGGTGGTGACCACCTGCCAGCGCGTGGCGCGGAGGCTCCGCGCCAGCTCCAGCAGGCGTGCGTCGACCGCGCGGACGCCGACCATCGTCGCGATCGCGACCGGGAAGAAGACGATCAACGCAGAGATCACGATCTTGGCCGTCATGCCCGGTCCGAACCACATGACGAGCAGCGGCGCGAGGGCAAGGATCGGCGTTGCCTGGGCGGCGACGAGGTACGGCGAGAGCAACCGTTCGGCGAGCGGCAGCCGGGCAAGCACGTAGCCGACGACGACGGCGAGGCCCGCCCCGAGGCCAAACCCGAGCGCCACCTCGTACAGGGTTCGGAGCGCATGCGGCCCGATCGTGCCGTCACCCCACGCGGAGACGAAGCGCTCCAGGACCAGCTCCGGAGACGGGAGGATGAAGGGCGGATAGCCCGTCAGGACGACGAGCGCCTTCCACCCGGCGACGAACACGGCAAGCGCGATCGCCGCGGCTGCGGCGCCCGGCACGTGCGTTGACCAGCGGCGGCTCGCCGTCATTACGGTCATGCCGCTGCCTCGCCCAGGTGCGCGCGGACCGTTCGTGCGGTGGCGCTCACGACCGCCGCATCCAGGTCGCCGAGCGATCGAGGGCGTGGCAGGTCGACGGCGATGTCTGCCACGACGCGACCTGGGCGAGCCGACAGCACCACCACGCGGTCGGCGAGGAAGATCGCCTCCTGCACCGAGTGCGTGACGAGCAGGATCGTGGTCGGCGTGTGCGCCGTGATCGCAAGGAGCTCCAGGTTCAGGCGCTCGCGCGTCAGCTCGTCGAGCGCGCTGAACGGCTCGTCGAGCAGCAGGACCTCCGGCCGGAGGGCCAGCGTCCGGGCGAGTGCGGCGCGCTGGCGCATGCCGCCGGAGAGCTGCGACGGCACCTGTACTGCCGCTGCCTCGAGCCCGACGATCGTGAGCAGCTCCGCGACACGCGCACGTCGTGTTGCCCGGTCCACGCCCGCGAGCTCCAGCGGGTAGGCGATGTTCGAAGCCGTGGTTCGCCACGCGAGCAGGCGCGGCTCCTGGAACACCAGCCCCACGCGCGGGTCCGGGCCGTCGACCGGGTTCCCGTCCAGCAACGCAGTGCCGCGGTCGGGCCGAAGCAGGCCTGCGACGACGCGGAGCAGCGTGGACTTGCCGCTGCCGTTCGGGCCGATCAGGGCGACGACCTGCCCGGGCTCGATCGCGAGGTCCACGCCGTCGAGCGCAATCAGTCGCGCGCCGTCGCTCGCGCCGGAGCTCGAGCCAGCGCCGGAAGCGAACGAGACCGCGATGTCGCGAAGCTCGATACGGCCGATCGCACCCATCTGCCCGCTCATGCCGCTTCGAGCCCCCGGATGACCGGGCTCACCGCCGGATGGAGGGCGAGGTAGGCCTCGAACACGCGGTCGTAGACCAGGCGACGATCTGGGTTCGGCTCGAAGCGCCGATCGATGGCCGTCATCGCCCGGATCGCGGTCCACAGGTCCGGGTGCACGCCGACCCCGACCGCCGCCAGGATCGCCGCGCCGACCGCCGCCGTCTCGCGCACGCGCGGCACCTCGACTTTGAAGCCGGTCACGTCCGCCTTGATCTGGTTCCAGCCGTCGTCCCGTGCCGGTCCCCCACAGGCTCGCATGGCGCCGACCTCGATGCCCGCGGCGAGCATCGGTGCCGCGACATGCCGGATCGCGAATGCGGCCGCCTCGAGGATCGCGCGGGCCAGGTGCGCGCGCGTATGCCGAAGTGTGAGGCCGGCGAAGGCGCCGCGAGCCGAGGAATCCCAGAGTGGCGATCGCTCGCCGGCGAGATACGGCAGGAACACCAGGCCCTCCGCGCCGGGCCCCACGGCACCGGCATCCTTGAGGAGCTCCACCAGCGAGACCGACCCGTGGAGAATCTCGCTTGCGAACCAGTCCAGTGCCGCGCCGGTCGCGGCCATCGCGCCACCGACGGAGTAGAGGCCGGGCAGCGGCGCGGGCGTGGTGAAGCCGCCGGCGACCTGGATCGCGCGGTCCGCGTAGACCCCGAAGCCGCCGGCCGCCCCGCCGACGTCGATCGCGTCCCCGGCCTCCAGCATCCGAGCGCCGTGGAAGCTCGCGAAGGCATCGACCAGTCCGGCGACCACCGGCGTGCCGGCGGGTAGCCCAAGGTGACGCGCTGCCTCCGGCGTGAGCCCGGCAAGGACCGTGCCGGCACTCGACTGCGGCGCGATGCGCTCGAGCGACAGACCCGTCCCGGCAAGTGCCGCGCGCGGGATCGCGGCACCACCGGGCACGACGGTCGTGGCCGCCACGCCGGTGAGTCGCAGCGCGAGGGCCTCCCACGAGTTCAGGTACCAGCGGGCGCGCGCAGCGGCCTCGGGCTCGTGGCGCTCCAGCCAGCGCGCCGCGGGCAGCACCCCGAGCGCCCAGCCGCGCAGCCCGGTCGCGGCTTCGAGCTCGCCCCGCTCGGCTGTCGAGCGCGTGTCCTGCCAGGTGATCGCCGGCCGGACGGCGCGACCGCCGGCATCGACGGCCGCCAGCGACGGCCCGTGCCCGGTGACGCAGATCGCTGCCGGCGCCGGGGCTCCGGTTTGCGCCGCCCCATCGGCGCGCCCGGACCCCGCAAGGGCCTCCTGCACGGCGCCGCCGAGGCTGGCCCACCACGCCTCCGGGTCCTGCTCGGCACGCCCGACCGCCGGCTCCACGTCCGTCGTGTGCTCCGCGCGCCCGAACCCGATCGGCTCGCCGGTGGCCGTGATCAGTCCGACCTTCGTACGCGTGGTCCCGAGGTCGATCCCGAGGAGCACGGGCAGGCTCATGCTGCCGCCTCGCCGGCGAGGCTGAGCACGGCCTCGGCGGTCCGGACGTCGGTGACCAGCACGTTGAGGAAGCCACCGCGGAGGGCGCCGAGGATCGGTGCGACCTTGCCCACTCCCTCGGCGACGCCGATCGCGAGCGCGACGCCGCGGAGCGCGCGGGCATCGAACGCGACCGTCCGCGCCCGCAGCGATTCGGCGACGAGCCGGCCGTCGATCGCGAAGGGCGCGATCAGGATCTCCCCGACCGCGGCGCCTGCGCGGATCTCGGCGAGCGCGTCGTGCCCGACCGCGGCCTCGCTCCAGGCGGGGCCGCCGATGCCGAAGAGCGCCACGTCGAGTCTGTCCCAGAGCTCGATGACGCTGCGGACGCCAGCGTGAGCGCACAGCGCGTCGCGGACCGCCGGGTCGTCGAGCAACCCGGGCGCGTGGAGCGTCTGGACGCTCGCCCCGAGGGTCTCGGCGATGCGCCGGAACGGCTCGACCCCGGCGCCGGCCCGCCAGAAGCCGCCGCACAGCGGGACGAACGTCGCGTCAACCTGCGAGGTCCCCGGCTCCAGCTCGTCGGCCACGGCGGAGACCGCCGCGCCGTCGCCGATGCCGACCACCATGCCGTCGCGGATCGCGCTTCGGAGCACCTCACCCGCCAGCCTGCCGACGCGTCGTCGCGTCAGGTCCGGCGGCCCGTCGAGCGTCGGCGCGAGGTGCACGGCCCGGAGCCCGAAACGCTCGCGGAGCATGGTCGCCGCGGGCGACTCCACTGCCGCTCGATCGACGATCCGGATCTCGACGACCCCCTGCGCCCGCGCCTCCTTCAGGAGCCGCGAGACCTGCGGCCGCGTCACGCCCACGAGCGCCGCGATCGCCTCCTGGGTCTCCCCGAGCTCGTAGTACAGGCGGCTCACGCGCACGAGGAGCGCCAGGTCGCTCACGTGCGGCCCGCGCGCGATTGCCGTCGCGGTCGCCGCGGTCGTGACGCTGCGCACGTTTGTGCAGAACAGATGTGCATCGTCGTCCATCATCGGGCGCGCGGACGCAATCGTCAACCGCGGCCGTCGGCTGCCGCAGCGGCCGTCGGCTGCCGCAACGGGCAGCACCCGCCCTATTCGAACGGGGCGAAGCCCTCGATGGTCACCTCGACGAGGGGGCTCTGGGTGAGCATCGGCTCGACGGCTCGGTGCCACGCATCTGCCACCTTTGTCATCACCTCGCGCCGCTCCGGGTCCTCGGTGATCTCTCGGGCCGTCGCCGGCAGGTCCGCCTGGACGAGCTGCTTGAGGTGGAAGGTGAAGTGCGGGTTGGCGCGCAGGTTCTGCAGCCACGCTCGCGTCTTGTCCGGGTTCGGCATGCCGCTGATGTACAGGTGGCCGTCGAAGCTGTGGAACATCATCTCGATCCGGCGCGGCTCGCCCGACCGGCGCCCGATCGTGGTGATGTCGATAGTGTGCCCGTGCTTCAGGGCACTCCTGATCGCGGGCTCGAGCTCAGGGGTGGTCGCTGTGGTCATGATGGTGGGCAGTTCTCCTGGGCGCTGGTCGTTGACTGTGCAACGATCATCCCACGCTCGGCGCCTCGGTGGCAAGCGACCCGTCTCGGGCGGACTCCGCTCTGACTGACCGCGCCGGTATACCTCTCGTGTCGCCGCGATCTGATGACTTTTGTCGCATCAACGGTGAGCGAGTCGGGGTCAGGCACGCCGCTCATTCCCCGGCGCGACGAACGCCGACCGCCCACACGCACGCCAGCGGTGCAGCGAATGTCATCAAATCGGCGAGGACGGAGACACGCCGTGCGCGCCCGTCACGGTCTCACACCGCCGTTCGGAGGCCCCGGCCGGACTAGACGCGCTTGCCCTGGGCGCGCAGCTCGGCCTTGTACGCGCGCTTGCCGGCCTGGTAGGAGGCGAGTGCCTCCGGCGAGTCCACGTCACCGAGCGTGGCGTGCTTGGGCATCACCTCCGCCATGCCCGGCAGCGAAACGCCGAGACGCTTGCCAAGGATCGCGAGGATGGTCCGGGCCTTCATCTCGCCGATGCCGGGCAGATCCAGGAGGCGCGCCTGGAGGTCCGTGCCGTCCGTCGCCTCGCGCCAGATCCGCGAGGCGTCGCCGTCGTAACGCTCGGCGATCGCCGCACACAGGGCCGCGACCTTGCCCGCCATGGAGCCAGGGAAGCGATGGAGCGCCGGGCGCTCGCGGAACACGCGGTCGAGCTCCGCGGGGTCGGTCGCGGCGATGCGTCGCGCGTCCAGGTGGCCCAGGCGGCGCTGGAGCTCCCACGGTCCGGAGAACGCCTTCTGCACGGTCACCTGCTGGTCGAGCGCGAACCCGATGAGCAGCGCGAGCGGGTCGTCGGACAGGAGCGCGTCGGCGTCGGCATGGCCGGTGAACGGGAGTCGAGCGGTCATCTGGCTGGCACCTCGGGATGGGCCGGAATCGTAGTCTCTTGCAACGTCCCTGCTATTTCCGTCCGCGGCAGGGAGGCGTAGGATGGCCGTAACGGAGGTCTGCTCGAATGACGGATCGACGCCGCTCCCCGGCTCCAGAGTCCGGACGCAGGGACGGGACCACGCCGGTCCCGGACCTGGCGAGCACTGCGGACGCATCCCGTGGCGCGAGCAACCTCTCCACCGTGCCCCGCGCGGGCAACATCAGCTCAGACACCCGCGCCGGCAGAGCCGGGTGATCCGGGCACCGGGAGCAACCATCGCTGGCCCGGGTCACCCTCCGACTCACACCTGAAAACGGGAGACCCGCGCTCTCGCGAGCGCGGGTCTCGTGCTGTCCGGGTCGACGCGCGTTGGAGGCGGCGCGGCGGTGCCCGGTCAGGATGGACGCGCGGCCAGCCGACGCTCGTCGCGAACCGGTCGGGCGTCGCCCGCGAGGCGGACGCCGAAGGCGATCACAGCCTCACCGGCTCGTCGCCGGAGTGATGGCGTCGGGGACGCCTCGCGGGCAAGCTGGAGGTCGCGGGCGTTGCGCGCATCGCGCGCGTTGCGCACCGCCTGCTCGTGCTCGAGCAGGATTACGTATGGGGCGATCGCGTAGCGCATCTGGGGCCTCCTACTCGAGGACGATCCGGACGCCGTCGCCGTCGGGATCCTGGACGTCGAGGATCGGGCCGTGGGCCCCGGACGTGACGGCGTCCTCGACCTCGGCGATCTGCTCCTTCGACAGCCCGGGCACCCGCGCCAGCGCGAACCGGCCCAGGGACATCGGGATGCGCAGGTTGACGACGCGGCGCCCGTTCTCGCTCACCTCGATCCGGGCGTAGCGCGCGGCGGAGCGGCCCTCGCCGTTGCCCGGTCCGACCCCCGAACCGGGTCCGGGCTCCATGGCCGGCCCCGGCCGGAAGGCGGGGCCCGGTCCCGTCGGAGCTGCCGGTGGAGCCTTCGGCTGCGGGTTGCGATCCAGGGCCTCGAGGATCGGTGCTGCCTCGTCGGCAGTCAGGCGTCCCTCGGCGACGAGCTTCAGGACGCGCTCGAGCGGATCGGTCATCGCTGCACCTCGTCCAGCCGGCCGAGCCGATCCGTCGCCTCGGCCACGGTGATGTCGCCACGCTCGAGCTCGCGGAGGATCTCGAGCCGGGTCGCGTCCAGGTCCGGGTGTTCGGGCGCGGGCTCCGGCGCGGTCTTGACCGCGACGCTCTCCGGCGCCGCGTCCCGCGACTGGACGACCTGGAGGTCGCCGGACACGGACCGGAATGCGAGCGTGGGGCCCGGCCTGCCGACGATCAGGATCTTTCGCCCGTGTCCCGACTCACGCTTGTGCATGAGCTCGCTGGTCAGGTCGCCGGTGACCGACTCCGCCTCGACGCGGAAGCCGCTCCGGCCGACGATCGTGGCGTCGCCGCTGATCGATCGAATGGCGAACGGACCGTTGCCGGCGAGCTCCGCATCGAGCCAGATGTCGCCCGACGTGGTGCCCGCGTCCAGCCGCTTCAGGCTGGGGACGCGAACCCGGATATCGCCCGAGATGGATTTCGTCGTCAGCTCGAGCGGCGCGTTGCCGTCGAGGTCGATCTCGCCGGACACCGTCTCGGCGTCCACTGCGCCGGCGAACCGTGTCAGCCGGAGCTCGCCCGACGCGGTGCGGAAGCGCTTGGTCCCGCTCAGGTCGGAGGCATGCACCTCCGCGCTCGCGGACTCGACGGAGACCGTCGCGCCGTGCGGCACCTCGACCTCGATCTCCGGCGAGTCTCCGCGCGTGAACATCTTGATGCCGATCCCGAAGCGCTCGGTCTGTCGAAGCTCGACGAAGCCGTCGCCGGTCTGGATCTGGAACTGCTCTCCGAGCGAGCGGCCGCCCTGGGAGCGAACACGAACCGTGTCGCCCTCGACGCCCTTGAGCGTGATCTCGCCGGAGGCCTGCCGAAGCGTGAACCGGCCGCGTGGCCCGATCACGTGCTCGATGGTTGCGATGTGCTCGTTGGTCTGGGTCATCGGTCTGCCCTCCCGAGGGAGCGGATTGCCATGGCTGCCTCATCGGCCGTGATCTCGTGGCGCCCCAGGCGCTCCAGGATTGCCTGGCGGGCCGCGTTGACGTCCGCGGTGGGAGTGCCGGCGCCCGCCCCGGTGGCGGCAGCGGCAGCCGCGGCCGCGTCATCGGCCGCCTCGTCGCTGTCGGCGCGCGGCCCGAAGCCGAGGGCGCGGACGAGCGCCTCCACCCTGGACCGGACGGTCGGGTAGGAGATGCTGAGCTCGCGCTCCATGTCGCGGAGGTTCCCGCGAGAGCGGAGGAAGCTCTCCAGCAGGAGCAGCTGCTCCCGTGTGAGTCGCCCGAATCGGCCGACGCTGAACTCGCCCTCCAGGGTCGTGCCGCACGAGCGGCAGTTGAGGCGCGTGACGGTCAGCTCGTTCGAACAGACGGGACAGGTTGAAATGACGTCGTGCGGCATGCGGTTCCTTCCGTGCGTGCCGCTACTCTGGCATGCCAACTTTCACTTTGTCAAGATACGATTTCACTATTCGCACTGACGTCTGCTGCGCGGCCCGCTGGCTGTGCCGATGTTCAACTGGGCTACAAACTCGACGATCCTCGGCGGCTTGGGTCCCCTTGCAGCCCCGAATTCGGCGTATCTGTTTGGTCGAGATACAGAATCGACAGGATTCTGGTTCCGGGGCCCATTCGGACCCCGGACTCAGGCACGAGGGCGGCTGTTCTCGTCGAGTTCGTAGCCGTACTGAACATCTCGTCGGGGGGCGGAGCGCACCACCCACCGAGCGGGCGCGCGGCGCGCGGCGCGAGGCGCTGCGGAGCTAGCCGACCGGCGCGGAGTCCTGGGCGACGAGGCGTGCGCCGGGGAAGAAGTGCCCGAGCATGAGCGTGGACGTGACTCGGTCCACCGCGTACCGGTTGACGTGGAGGTACGGGCGCTGGGCGCTGCCGGCCTCGTTGCGGCCGGCGAGCTCGATGGTCGCGTCGCTGATGGCGATGAACGTGCTGCCGGGTCGGGCGAGGGCGCGGGCCGGATCGAATCCCGGATGCGTCGCCAGCCTGCCCGCGACCCGGTACGGCCCAACCTCGAGAGCGACCGAGTACCAGGCCATGTGAACCCTGAGCTCGGGCTCTGGCGTCACGATCAGCAGGATGTCGTCCGGGCTGACGGTGGAGTCCCCGCGGTGGGTCGGGCGGGAGCCATCGATGGGATACCAGCGCCCGTCCTCGACCAGCAGCGGCTGCACGAGGTCCGGGCCGTCGTTCGTCAGCGGGACATGTGCGGCCGTGCCCGCAAGGACCCCGGTCGGCGTAAAGATCTCGAGCTCGACCAACCCACTTCCCCCGAAGCGTCAGCTCAGTGTCGCGCGCTCCCACCGGATGTCGAGCCACCCGCCGGTACCGAGTTCGAGGCCCGGTGGTACCGTCCGCCCGGTGATCACCGCCCAACGGAACGCAGCTGACCTGATCCGGTCGATCGGCCTGCTCGCCGACGGACCGGTCCGCTGGGGCCTTCCAGTTCCTGCTCGCAAGGGCGGCCTGTACGTCGTGGAGCTCGGCACCGCGCTCCCGAACCCGCCGATCGAGATGACCCGCGTCGGCAAGTGGCTCGAGAGGCTGCCCGAGCTGCGCATGGACGGCGAGCACCCGACGTCGAAGTCCCTGACCGCCCGGCTCGCGTCACTCTGGTGGCCGGAGGCGACCGTGTTGTACGCCGGCGCGACCGATCGCTCCATCGGCGGTCGCATCGCCGCGCTCCTCGCCCACGTGCCCGGCGATCGCCAGCCGCACGCGGACGGCCAGTGGCTGCACCTGCTCCGCGGCCTCGACGGCCTGGGCCTGCGGATCTGGTGGGCAGAGACGACCGCCCCCGAGGAGTCGCTCGACGCGTTCTTCGACGCGTTCGCGGCCACACAGTCCGCACCAGCGGGGCGGCCGGCGGGCGCCCTCTCCCTACCCTGGGCGAACACGCGCCGCCCGACCGGTGAGCGCCAGGTCCACGGGCTGACCGGGACGATCCTCCCCGCCCCGCCGAACGCGCCGGAGCCACCGCGTCGGGTCGTCCAGGTCGCGCCAGGCGATGCGGACGGCGCGCGCGTGGAGGAGCGCGGGTCCGGCACCACGCGCCGCGCCCCGGCGTCCCTGCCCGGCGCGCGCCACTCGGAGCCGCGCGTGCCGCCTCCGCATCGCGCCCCGGCCGTGGCGCGCTCGGCCAGCGGCCCGCGCCGGAAGGCACCGACCGGGATCGCCGCAGAGCCGATGCAGATGTCGCAGGGCGCCGTGGATCGAATGACGGCGGAGCTGGACGAGCTCACGCGCGTCAAGCGGCGCGAGGTGGTCGCCAGGATCAAGTCCGCGCGCGAGCACGGTGACCTCAAGGAGAACGCCGAGTACCACGCCGCGCGCGAGGAGCAGTCGTTCCTCGAGGGTCGCGTGATGGCGCTGGAGGATCGGCTCCGACGTGCGGTCGTCGTCGACGAGGCCGCCACCGGCAAGGTGATCATCGGCTCCCGGGTGACCGTGGAGATCGCCGGCGACGAGGTGGAGTACACGATCGTCGGCAGCGCGGAGGCGGATCCCGCAGCCGGCCGGCTCAGCATGGTCTCTCCGGTCGGCGCCGCGCTCCTGGGTGCGGTCGCGGGCGCGGAGATCGACGTACGAACGCCGCGCGGCGCCGTCCGCTACAAGGTGCTGTCGGTCGACTAGGCGCCGCCTAGCACGCGAGTCCGCTCAGGCGAGATTCGCCACGAACCTTGCGACGCGGTCCAGGACCTCCTCCAGCACGGGCTTCAGGGTGTGCGCGAGGCGCGGGTACGTCACCAGCTCCGCGTTCGGCAGGTACGTCACGGCATCCCGGAGGAGGTCCAGGCGGGCGAACGGGTCCGACTCGCCGGAGAGCAGCAGGACCGGGCACGTGATCATCGGGAAGTGCGCGACCCGGGCCGCCGCACGCTCCACGCCGCCCGGCGGGTGGACCGGGTAGCTGAAAAGGACGAGGCCCGCGTAGCCGGCGCCCGCCGCGGCCGCGAGGCTGGCCACGCGTCCGCCGTACGAGTGCCCGCCGGCAATCGTGCCGGCGCCGTCCGGGACCCGGGCGCGCCACACGGGAACGGCATCCTCGGCCTTGCGCTTCGGGAGATCCACTGCGTCCGCGACCAGCCCTCGTCGACGAAGCCCATTGACGAACGGCGCCATGCTCGCCGCATTCCCGCTCGCCCCGTGGCCGAGGAAGACGTGTGGTGGCTCGGCCACCCTACAGCTCGCGCCGCCGGAGCTGGTTGACCGCGAGCACGAGGACGAGGACCACCCAGACCGCCGCCCAGGCGAGGATCGCGTTCGACGGCGGTGCCGCCGCGAAGAATGGCGAAGACCGGGCGACCACCTCGTCGCCCACGGAGTTGATCACGAAGGACGGCTCCAAGCCGTAGACGACGCCCTGCCAGAACGCGTCGGTCGGCAGCAGGTAGCGGACCGCGTCGCTGACCGTGACGAGGCTCGTCGTCCCGATCGCGAGGCCGATCTTGCCGAGGACCCCGGCCATCCAGACAAGCCCATACGCGACGACGGCGATGGAGCCACCGGCGATCGGCGGAAGCCGGGTCGACAGGAGCACCGTCAGCGACAGCAGGATGAGGGCCTGGCCGGCGAGGTAGGCCACGGGGAGGATCACGTCGGGCGGGTAGTAACCGGACACGAGGCCCACGGCGCCGATCGCGAGGAAGCCTGCCACGGCGGCGTAGACGACCATCACGATCGCGAGTCCAAGCCACCGACCCAGGAGATACGAGGAGCGACGGAGCGGCCGGGCCAGCATCGCCTGAGCGATTCCGGACTCGAGGTCCGTTGCGATGGCCGGCGAGCCGAAGAACGCGGCGGTCATGACCAGCACGAAGCCGAACATGAACGCGATGAAGATCAGGATCTGCGAGACGGCGAACTTGATGTCCAGGTCGCTGACGCCGCCGTCCCGGGCGCTCCCGACGAGCGCGGAGACGCCCCACGCCGTGAGCCCAACGGCAACGGCCGCGAGGATCACCAGCACCCACAGGACGCGCCGGCGTGCGGCCTCGCCGATCGTGAGCTTCGCGATCGTGATCATCGGAGCCGCTGCGCGCTGGGGGTGCCGGCAGGCGGTCGGTCGCGCGCCACGAGCGCAAGGAAGCGCTGCTCCAGCGAGCTCCGGCCGGCGCGGACCTCGTGCACCTTCGCGCCCATCGCGACGAGCGTCGCGACGAGGTCCGGCACGCGCTCGGCGTCCATCGGGCGGATGGCAAGGAGGTCGCCGTCGAGCGTCGGCGGCCCGAACGGCTCGATCGCGGCCAGGTCGGACGGGCTGAGGCCCGTCACCCGGATCTGCGTCTCGGCCTGCCCGAGCACGTCGTCGAGGTCGCCGCTGGCGACGACGCGACCATGGTCGATGATGGCCACACGGTCGCAGACCTGCTCCACCTCGCTCAGGAGGTGGGAGTTCAGGAACACCGCCGCGCCGCGATCCGCGGCTGCCCGGACGATGCCGCGCACGTCCACGCGGCCAACCGGATCGAGGGCGGAGGTGGGCTCGTCCAGCACGATGAGCGCCGGCTCGCCGAGGAGCGCCGTGCCGAGCCCCAGGCGCTGCTGCATGCCCTTCGAGAACTTGCCGACGGTCTCACCGGCCTTGTCACCCAGGCCCACGATCCGGAGCGCCTCGTCGGCGGCGGCCCCCCGGCGAGCGCGCGGCAGGCCGATGAGCTCGCCGTGCAGGGTCAGGACCTCGCGGGCCTTCATCCACGGCTGGTATCGGAACAGCTCCGGCAGGTAGCCGATCTTCCGGCGGGTGGCCAGATCGCCCATCGGCGCGCCGAGGACCTTGCCGCTGCCTGCAGTGGGCCGGGCAAGGCCCAGCAGGAGCTTGACCGTGGTCGTCTTGCCGGCGCCGTTCGGGCCGAGGAACCCGAAGACCTCGCCTCGGCCGACTGTCATCGTCAGCCCCGCGAGCGCGTCCACCTGGCCATAGCGCTTGCGAAGATCGGTGACCTCGATCGCGGGCATGTCGAGAGAAACGCGGGGCATGTGAATCATCGTGACAGACAAGGTGGCACGGCGTCAGTGCAACTTTCGGGTCATGATCGAGATCGAGCTGCCGTGCTGCGGAACCGCGACGCGCATCGACGAGAAGGCCAAGGTGGTCGGTTGCGAGACGTGCAGCGTGGTCCTGGAGCTGGATGTACCCGCGCCCACGTACGAGCCTCTCCGCGTCGCCGCCTGACCTGCTTGACCGGCAGGATCGGACCGGGATTCTGAGGACCGATGTTCGAGACCGAGGCGGAGTTGGTCGAGCTCCAGGCGATGTTCGACGCGCACCTCGCGCACGCGAATCCGCACATGCAGGGCATCGTCACGCCCGAGCGCCGGCTGACGGCTCGGCAGGTCGCCCGGTACCTGATCGGTACCAAGCACGTGGCGTTCGCGACCGTGACGTCGCGCGGCGAGCCCCGCGCGTCGCCGCTGGACATGCTCTTCGTCCACGGTCGCTTCACCATGGGGACCGGTGAGGGGGCGACCAAGATCAGGCACCTGCGCGCGAACCCGGCTTGCAGTGCCGTCCACGTCGATGGAGACCGGATCGCGGTGGTGGTGAACGGGACCGTCGAGTGGATCACGCGCGACCACGCGGACCACGATGAGATCCATCGAATCTGGAGCGAGACCTACGGATCGGACCCGTACAGCTGGGGTGAGGGCGTCGTGTTCTTCCGCATCCGGCCAGCTTCGATGTGGGCATACGCGTTCCACCCAGAGGAGTTCCCCGAGTAGCGTCGACGACCGCTGCGGACGGCCGATACGATGGCCGCGATGGACGCCCAACCGTCGACGGACACCTGGGGCCTCGCCCGGCTGCTCGAGCGCGTCGTCGCGGGAGGCCGGCGGCTCGGAGCGCGCGGTCTCATCTCCGCCGGTGAGGGGAACATCAGTGTCCGGCTCGTGGACGGCACGCTCCTCGTCACGCCGTCCGGGCGACGCAAGGACGAGCTGGCCACGTCCGACCTGCTCATCGTCCCGCTGCACGCGGACGGAACCCCGAACCGCGAGGGATCGAAGCCCAGCTCGGACATCGCGATCCACCGCGCTATCTATGCGGCGCGAGCGGACGTGGTCGCCGTCGTGCACGCGCACCTGCCGGCCGCGATGGCGCTGACGCTAGCCGGTGAGGTGCCGGATCCCGCCGTGCTCCCCGAGACGGCGCTCCTCCTGCCGCGCCTGCCGTTCATCCCGTTCGAAGCGCCCGGCAGCGCCGAGCTCGCGGCGCGCGTCGCCGACGCGCTCGGCGATGCGACGGAGCCGCTGCCGGGAGCAGTCCTGCTGGAGCGCCACGGGGCGGTCGCGGTGGGCGCGACCCTGGACCAGGCCCTGGATCGGCTGGAGCTCGTGGAGGTCCTCTGCCGCACGTGGCGTGACGCGCTGCTGATCCGTGGGGCCGTCGGCGCCGGCGCGCGGGCTATCCTCAGCCCGCCGACGAATTCGAGGAGGGATCCATGAACATCCGCGCCCTGGTCGCCGAAGCGGTGGGCACCTTCATCCTGGTCTTCTTTGGGTCGCTGGGCGTCGCGACGTACGTGATCGTGACCCAGGGCCAGGGTGCTCCCCTGTACGCGCTCGTGATCCTGCCGTTCGCATTCGGGCTCGGCCTCATGGCCGCGATCGGCGTCGGTGGCCACGTCTCGGGCGGCCATTTCAACCCCGCCGTCACCCTGGCGGCGCTGTTCGACGGCCGCCTGGACTGGAGGAATGCGATCGGCTACGTGATCGCGCAGGTCATCGGCGCGTTCGCGGCGTCGCTCGGGATCCTCGTCGTGACCACGATGTCCATCGTGGCCGCGACGGTGAACCAGCCCGGCCCCACGGCCGAGGCGCCGTTCGAGGCGGAGCTGCACGCGTTTGCCGTCGAGGCGATCCTCACCGCGGTGTTCGTGGCCGTGATCCTGACGGTGACGCGCAAGGCGCCAGGTCAGGCCATCATCGTGATCCCGCTGACGCTCATGGCCATCCACTTCGTCAGCATCTTCGTCAGCGGGGCGTCGGTGAACCCGGTCCGCTCGCTCGCCCCGGCGGTCGTCTCGGGAACGTACACATCGCTGTGGGTGTACCTGACGGGGCCGTTCGTGGGCTCCATCCTGGGCTGGGGGCTGTACCGCTTTCTGACGCCGCCCGACGAAGAGGATGATTCGGAGAACGAGGCGGATGAGTTCATGGCCGACGACTTCGACGACGTCGTGGGCGAGGAAGGCGACCGCTAGCCGCAGGGTGCCGGGCGGCGGACTGCGTCCCCGGCCTTCAGATCAGGCGGCGGAGGCGCCCGCCGTGAGCCGCTCGAGGATGGTGCCGAGCGCCCGCCGATAGGCGAGGCTCTGGTAGTCGTGGAGCGGGTCGGCGTCCAGCGCGTGCTCCTCCTGCCGCCCGCCGTGGCGGACGTAGACGACCGGATAGATGTTCGTGCCGTCCGCCTCGATCGTCATCGCGACCGCGTCCGGCCCGCCGCCGTCGAGGAAGCTCGTGAGCGGCACGATGCCCTCGTCCCGCACGCCGTCATCCGTGTCGAAGCTCACCACGCTCGCGAGGAACGCCTTCTGGTGCCATAGCTCGGGGGCGAGGGTCGCCTCCGACAGGAGGTGGTCGCGAACATCCCGGGCGTCCAGCGCGGGCCGCTCGGGCACGATCCCGAAATGGCGCCGGCCGATCTCCCGCACGAGCACGCGCGCGTTGTACCGGTAGCCATGGAGCGCACCGGAGTTCGGTGGGATGCCGTGCTTCTTGAGCCCGGCGGAGCCCTGGGTGATGGTGCCGGCGAAGAAGATCCCGGGCACCGTCGCGCTCTCCCAGAACTCGGTCTGGGCGGGCAGCTTGGACTGGCCGAACGTCGCGACGCCCAGCGCGGGCAGGTCCACGAGCGGGCAGGTGAACCCCGTCGCGGCGATCACCTCGTCCGCCTCCACGCTCATGGGCATCGCGTTGTCGCTGCGCTCGAGGGCGACCATGAGCGCCCCGGACGGAGCTCGGCTGATGCCCTTGATGCTCGCGGACAGGATGTCCACGCCGCCGCCGAGGGCGGAATCCTCGAATGGCTGCACGTAGCGCGCCCGCACGCCGACGAGCGAGTGCGTCTCGATCGAGGTCTTCGCCGGTGACGGCGACGAGAGCGAGATGCGGCTGGCCCACTGGAGCAGGCCGGACGCGAGCTCGAACCCGGAGTTCTGCTTGCCGATGATGAACAGGCGCTTGCCCGCGTAGGTCTCGGCGTCGCGCGTGTCGGCGTAGTGGACCGCGAGCTCGATGCCCGGTGTCGACGGGCTGTACGGCTCCGCGACGCCCACCGCGAAGATCGCGAACCGGCAGCGGTACTCGCCATCGGTCGTGGTCAGGATGAACCGGTCGCCGTCCGCGGTCTCCTCGCGGCGCGTGGACTGCCAGCGGCAGCCGTAGCGGGCGCGAACGCCGGCCCGCTCGGCAAAGGCGACGAGGTTCTCCTCCATCTCCGGCCGCGAGGGGAAGTCCGACGTGCCGTCCATGAACTCGGCGGCGATGCCGCGCAGCTCCGGCTCCAGCGCGAGCAGGCTGTTCCAGTCCCAGCGCTCGAATGCCCGGGAGGAGCGCTCGGCAGGGGCGTACGGCTTGGTCCATGAGAGCAGCCGCTGGAAGAACGGCCAGCGGCGGAACATGCCACCGGCCCCGGGGTCGGCGGAGAGCAGCGCGTGCTCGATCCCGAGGCGGCTCAGGAAGTACGAGGTCTGGAGCGCGCCGGGACCGGAGCCGACGACGATGATGGGGTACTCGCCCGGGGGGAACGGGCGCTCCTGGGGATCCGCCACGGTCATTCCGCCGCGAAGCGCTGGTTCGCGCCCCGC
Organism: Chloroflexota bacterium; assembly: GCA_016191395.1. Classification (GTDB taxonomy): domain Bacteria; phylum Chloroflexota; class Limnocylindria; order Limnocylindrales; family CSP1-4; genus UBA5189. The sequence continues at coordinate 53,599 of JACPOS010000004.1, read as the reverse complement.
AGGCGCCGCGCCTGCGCCTGGAGCATCCGGTACATCACCCTGGGATGGTCCACGAGGAAGCCCTCCACGGCCGGGCCGCCGAGGACGATGCAGCGGAGCGGCCGGGTCGCCACCACGTCGGCGATCGGCGGCTCGCCCAGGAGGACGCTCACCTCGCCGAAGAAGTCGCCTCGCGCGAGCGTCGCGCGCTTCATGCCGTCCGCGATCACGTCCGCCTCGCCATCGAGGATCACGTAGAAGCCGGACCCGGTCAGGTCCTGCCGCAGCACGCGCGCGTCCTTTGGGAAGAAGGCCTCCTCGAACCGGCTCGCGACGCCCAGCAGCTGCGGTCGCGCAAGGTCCGCGAAGAGGGTCATGCCGGCGATCGCGTCGGCAATCTCGTCACGGGTCGCCATCGAGTCCTCCAAGGTCCGCGCGGCAACGGGCGCGGTGTCGTTGTCAGGCCCCGATTCTGCGCTCCTGCGCGGTAACGTGCCACGAGTTGACGCCGCGCGGGCTGGGGGTCAGCATCGTGGATGCCCAGAGGCACATGGAGGACCGATGACGCTCACCCACGACCGGCGCGCAGAGCTGCTGGCGGGCTGCCCCCTCTTCAAGGGGATCGACGCGACCGGACTGGCCGGGCTGGCCGATGTCGCAACGCCGGTCGATTTCCCGCCGGGCCACGTCATCGCTCGCCAGGGCGATATCGGCACCGGTTTCTTCGTGGTGATCAGCGGGTCGGTCCGCGTCGTCCGCGACGGCGAGCTGGTCGCTCGGCTGGGACCCGGCGAGTTCTTCGGTGAGCTGTCCATCCTGGATCGGATGCCGCGCAACGCGTCGGTCCTGGCAGAGGTGGCGACGACCTGCCTCGCGCTCGCATCGTGGGACTTCGAGAAGGTCCTCCTGGAGCAGCCGGCGCTCACGTTGACGATCCTGCGCGGCGTCGCGACACGCCTGCGCGACGCCACCGAGTCCGCGCGGCACTGAGGCCGGCGCGTGGCGACCGGCACGCTGACGTTCCTGTTCTCGGACATCGAGGGCTCCACCCGCCTGCTCGATGAGCTCGGCAGCGCCGCCTACACGGTCGTGCTGGAGCGGCAGGCCGCGATCCTCAGGGCCGCCTTCGCCAGCCATGGCGGGCGCGAGGAGAACACCGAGGGCGACTCCTTCTTCGTCCTCTTCGACCGCGCACGGGACGCGCTGCTCGCCGCCATCGAGGGCCAGCGGGCGCTGGCGGCGGAGGCGTGGCCCGAGGGCGTCGAGGTCCGGGTCCGCATGGGCATGCACGCTGGCGAGGCGTCGAGCTCCGCGGCCGGCCTGGTGGGCATCGACATCAACCGCGCTGCCCGGATCGCCGCCGCGGCCCACGGCGGGCAGATCGTGGTCTCGGACGCGGTCCGAACGCTGGTCGCACCGGACCTCGACCCGTCCGTCTCGCTTCGCGGGCTGGGCAACCACCGGCTGAAGGACCTGCGCGAGCCGCAGCCGCTCTCCCAGGTCGTGGCCAACGGCCTGCGCCTCGAGTTCCCGCCGCTCCGCTCGCTGGACGTCCGGCCGAACAACCTGCCGACGCAGCTCACCTCGTTCGTGGGGCGCGAGCACGAGCTGGCGGAGGCTGGCGCGCTCCTGGCGTCGAACCGGCTCGTGACCATGACCGGGCCGGGCGGCACCGGGAAGACTCGCCTCTCGCTGCAGGTTGCCGCGAACGCGGCCGAGGATTTCCCGGGCGGGATCTTCTTCGTCGCCCTGGAGACCGTGCGTGATCCTGGGCTCGTTCCGTCGCGATTGGCGGCGGCCATCGGGATCGCCGAGCCGGCGCACCGCACCGCATCCGAGGTCCTGGTCGAATGGCTGTCCGGCAAGCAGGTCCTGTTCGTCCTGGACAACTTCGAGCAGGTCCTCGACGCCGGCCCGGTCGTCGCCGAGCTGCTGCGCAGCGCCCCGGGCCTGAAGGCGCTCGCAACCTCTCGCGCTCCCCTGCACGTCTCGGGCGAGCAGGAGTACCCCGTCCCCGGCCTGCCCACACCGCCGGACATCAGCAACCTGACCGCGTTCGAGCGCGCGAACCTCCCCGAATCGGCGCGCAGCGTCACGCCCGAGGCCCTCTCGACGTACGAGGCGGTGCGGCTGTTCATCGCTCGTGCCGGGGCAGTCCGGCCGGGCTTCGAGATCACCAACGAGAACGCGCCCGCGGTTGCCGCCATCTGCGCGCGGCTGCACGGCATGCCGCTCGCCATCGAGCTCGCGGCGGCGCGGGTCAAGCTGCTCGCCCCAGATGCGATCCTCGCGCGCCTGGAGCACCAGCTGAGCATCCTCGCGGCCGGCTCGCGCGACCTGCCCGAGCGGCAGCAGACCCTGCGCGGGGCGATCGCGTGGAGCTACGACATCCTCGACGAGGCCTGTCGGCTCCTCCTGGACCGGCTGTCGGTCTTCGCCGGCCACATCGAGCTGGAGGCCGCGGAGGTCGTCTGTGGCCCGGCGTCGGAGCTTGGCCAGGACCCGCTCGACGGACTGCTCTCGCTCGCCAACCAGAGCCTCATCCGCTCCATCGACGACGCAAGCGCGCCCGGCTTCCAGATGCTCGAGACCATCCGCGAGTTCGCGACGGAGATGCTCGAGACACGCGGGCAGCGCGAGGAGCTGGAGCGACGCCATGGCGCATGGTTCGCGGATCTGGCGACGCGCGCGTCGGCTCAGCTGAACGGCGATGCCCAGCGGGAGTGGCTTGGCCGGTTCGAGCGCGCGCACGACAACATCCGCGTCGCCATGGATCGCGCGGCGGCCCGAGGGGATGCCGGCACGGCCATCACGCTCGCGTTTCACACGTGGCGGTTCTGGCAGAAGCGCGGCCACCTGTACGAGGCGAGGCGGCGCCTCGAAGCGATGGCGGCCGCCGGCTGGTCGCGGCGCGACCCGGTCCTGCGCGCTCGCCTCATGGAGGCGCTGGGTGGCGTGGCCTGGTGGCAGGGCGACCTCGTGGCGATGGGCCCGGCGTACCGGGAGGCCGTCGAGATCTGGCGCACGCAGGACAACCCGGCGGAGCTGGCGAACGCGATCTACAACTTCTCGTTCGTGTTCACCGTCCCCGACGCGGCGCCGCCGGAGCTCGTCGTCAACGGCGACGCCCACGCGACCGCCGTCGCGCTCCTCAACGAGGCGCTCGCGCTCTATCGAGGGATCGGCGACGAGCGCGGCGAGGCGACCATCCTGTGGGGCCTCGGCAACATGCTCTACTTCCGGGGCCACGTGGACCCGGCGTCCGAGGACCTGCGCCTTGCGATGGAGAAGTTCCGCAAGGTCGGTGACCGGACGATGGAGGCGTGGACGCTCCACATCCTCGGCGGGGCGCTCCTCCGGGCGGGCCGGCTGGACGAGGCGGCCGCGGACCTCCGACGAGCCCTGCGCCTGTTCTACGACGCCAGCGACACCGCCGGGATCACCCTGGTCCTCGACGACCTGTCGTCGCACGCCGTCGGTGGCGAGCAGTTCGAACGGGCGGCCCGCCTGTGGGGCGCGGCGCGAGGGTTCACCTCGACCACCGGCGCCACGCTCGCGTCGCTGGTCGACGAGGCGGTGGAGCTTCGATCCCGCCCCAACGTCAGGCTGGCGCTGGGCGGGGACAACCTGGACGAGCTCGCCCGTGAGGGCGCGGCGATGTCCCTTGACGAGATCGTCGCGTACGGCCTGGACATCCCGGTCGGCGAGCTGCAACGGAGCGCGACATGAGTGACCACATCGACCCGATCACCCTGGGCATTGAGACCCGGGCCGCACCGAGCCGCGCGTGGGCGTTCATCACCGATCCCGACCTCGTGGCGCGCTGGTTCGCGGAGACCTCGCCGCTGGGAGCGCTGGGCGACAGCTATCGGATCGACTTCGGCGATGACAGCATCGTCGAAGGTCGCATCGTCGCCGTGGAGCCCGGTCGCGCGTTCGCCCACGAGTGGGCATGGCGCGACGCCGACCCCGGGGTGGCGGCACCCACCCTCGTCCGGTGGACGGTCGCGGGCGTGCCCGGGGGCGGCTCGCGGATCGACCTCGTCCACGAGGGCTGGTCGGAGGCGGGCGCGGACGACGCGATCCGGGACGACCACGAGGCGTACTGGTCCGGTTACCTCGACGACCTGCGCGACCTCCTCGACGAGGCGGATGACCAGTCCGGCTAGACTCCGGCCATGACCCTGCAGACGGCTGGAGAAGCGCCGAAAGGCATCCCCAGGAATCCCGGTCGCGCCGAGCTGGGGCTCAAGGCGACGCTGCTGTTCCCGAACCGCGAGATCGTGGAGCAGTACTACGTCCCGCTGATCTACACGGCCTGCCGGACGTGCTACTCGGAGCTCACCCCGGAGGACATCTTCACCAGGGCCGCGACCGGCGAGATCGAGACCGCGAAGATGCAGCGCCTGATCTCCAACGTCATCGAATCCGGCCACGGGTCCACGATCGAGCACGTCGTCTTCACGTTCGGCATCAGCGGCGTGTCGCGCACGCTCTCGCACCAGCTCGTCCGCCACCGCGCCGGCGTGGCGTTCGACCAGCAGAGCCAGCGCTACGTCACGTTCAAGAAGGCGGCCACGATGCTGCCCCAGACGATCGCCGAGGCGGATCCCGCGATCCGGGCCGAGTACGAGGAGCAGATCCATGGCGCGATGTCGCTGTACGGCGATCTCGTCAGCGCGGGCATCCCCGGCGAGGACGCCCGCTTCGTCTTTCCGAATGCCACTCGCACCAACCTCGTGATGACGGTCAACCTCCGTGCGCTCATCCACATGTCCGGGCTGCGCCTGTGCACGATGGCCCAGTGGGAGATCCGGCGCCTCTTCCAGCTGATCCGGCACGAGATCTTCCAGGTCAGCCCCTTCCTGGGCTCGTTCCTGGCGCCCAAGTGCGTGCCGCTCGGCTACTGCGACGAGATGAACAACCGCGACGGCCACTGCCCCATCCGCCCGCACAAGGACAAGGTCCTGGAAGCCTGGGCGGAGAAGGCGAAGGCCGCCCGCGCGGCCGGCCGCGAGCTGCCCGTCAGCAGCTAGCGCCTCGGGCTACGCGCCCGGGAGCGCGATCGAGGCGAGGATCGGTTGGACCCGGTCCCACGCCTCCTCGACCTCGCCCGGCGGCGCCATCACGAGGACCAGCAGCAGCCCGCCGCCGAACGCGACCGCGGCGATCCGCACGTTCCGCTCCGGCCCGAGGCCGAAGTTGCCGGCAGGACCCCCGAAAAGCGCGGTGTTGTCAACGTCGGCGTGCAGGTCCACACGGGCCCCCGAGCGACCGAACAGGTCGACGCCGGCGCGGTTCGTTGCCGTGATGTCCGCGCGGGTGGCGAGCCCGTCGATGGCAGCGTCCGGGGTCATGCCCGCCGCGGGCTTGTTGCCGCCGGCGCCGCGGACCATCGTGGGCACCGAGAACCCGAACAGGACGGCTGGCAGGTCCGTCTCCGGCAGGCCGTCGAACCGGATCAGGTCGAAGAGCTCCGAGTGCAGATGACCCGTCTGCCAGCCTGTCTCGGCCACCGTGAGGGTGAACGGCACGTCGAACGGCGGCGAGCTGAAGTACGTCCCCGGCACCAGGTCCACGCCGAACTCCGACGGCCACGACAGCGTCCCGGACGGCCGCGGCGCGGCCGACGACGTGACGGCGGGCCCTGCGGACGCATCGTCGGCACCGGGGACGCCAGGGTCAGTGCTCCCGCCGGCTCCCCCGCAGCCTGCGAGGGCGAGCGTGAGGGTGACGATCGTGACGACCGAACGACGGTGGCGGTCGGTGGGTCGCGCGCGCGCGCGCATCACGACCCTGAGTCGCGTGATCAGGCCGATGTGACGAAGTCGGCGACGAACCGCCTCACGACGCGGGCGAACCTCGGTCCGGCCTCCGCGCCGGCCGCCAGCACCTCGGCATGGGTCAGCGGCTCACCCGAGTAGCCGGCGCCCGCGTTCGTGACCAGGGAGATGCCGCACACCTCCAGGCCGGCCCAACGGGCGGCGATGCACTCCATCACCGTCGACATGCCCACGGCGTGGCCGCCCATCTGCGCGTACAGGCGGACCTCGGCGGGCGTCTCGTAGTTGGGGCCGGTCAGGCCCACGTAGATGCCCTCAGCCAGGTCCACGCCCTCTGCACGGCCCGCTTCGTGCAGGCGCGCCCGAAGGCGCCGGCTCCAGGCATCCGTCAGGTCAGGGAAGCGCTCCCCGATCGCGTCCGCGTTCGCGCCGATCAGCGGGTTCAGGCCGGTGAAGTTGAGGTGGTCGCTGATGACCATCAGCGTTCCCGGGCCGAAGGATGGGTCGAGGCCGCCGGCGGCGTTGGTCAGGATCACCGCGGCGGCTCCCAGTCTGCGGAAGAGCAGCACCGGCTGGATCACCAGGCCGGGCGCATTGCCCTCGTACAGGTGGAACCGGCCCTGGAGCAGCACGACCGGACGGCCCGCCAGCCGGCCGAGCAGCAGGCGGCCGACATGGCCGGGCGCGGTCGCCGCCGGCCAGCCGGGAAGCTCGGCGAACGGGATGGCGACGGCATCCTCCAGGTCGTCCGCAAGCCCGCCGAGCCCGGAGCCAAGGACGATCCCCAGCTCCGGCACCAGGTCGGTGCGGGCTCGGACGGCCGCCTCGAGCGCATCCAGGCGCGCGGGCTGGTCGATGGGCGGGATGGGTGCCCCCGGGTTCACGCGCACAGGCTAGCGCCGTTCGTGGGCGGTGTGGGGTCGGGCGGAGAACTTCTGCGGGCCCGACGGGAGTACCGACACCGGGATGCCGGTCGCGTCCCGTCAGGCCGCCCCGGGGACGGCGCAGGAACGCCGTCGCGACCGGGTACAGAAGCGCCCGAAGCGACCGGCCCTGGCAGGAGGTCCCTTGATGTGATCTCGGTCCCTCAACCCTGGCGGCCCCTTCGGGCAAGGCGAATGGTGCCGCCGGCTTCAGTCGCTGTCGACCGGGTTATCCACGACTTTTCGCGCTTCGACGGTCAGGCTGTCCACGACCTTTGGCCCGATGTGGACACGTCGTGGACAAGGTCAGTCAAGGGGGCGGATCGCGACGAAGCAGGCGAACCGAACCGATGAACAGGAACAGGGCCAACGTGATGAGTGAACCCGCAGCCAGGAGTCTGAAGGCGGGATTGGAACGAATGTCGCCGGCGGCGAGGTCAGTTGGCCCGTTGAGGCTCGCAAGGGCGACGACGATCATGATCGGGGCGAGGATCAACAGCCCTCTGGCGCCGGCCCGCCGTCGAGCGCGTTCCCGGAACGACCGCCGGTACTCCTCGTCCACGGTCGAACCTCAGCCGCCGAGCGCGAACATCTCGATCTTTGGCAGCGGCCGCTCCGTGGCCGCGGCGCGTCGCTCGGAGTAGCGGTCGTCGCGGGCGCCCCATAGGCCGGCGACGAGATCGGCCAGCCCATCGTCGGATTCACCGGCTCGCATCGGCCCCCGCAGGTCGTGCCCGATCGCGCTGAAGAGGCACGTGTACAGCTTGCCCTCGGCAGAGATCCGGGCACGGGTGCAGTCACCGCAGAACGGTCGCGTCACCGAGGCGATGACCCCGATCTCGCCCCGCCCGTCCGCGTATCGCCAGCGCTCGGCAACCTCGCCCGTGTACTGGGGGGACGCCGCCTCGAGCGGCCACTCGCGACCGATCGTCTCGATGACCTCCATCGCCGCGACCACCTCGTCAAGGCGCCAGCCGTTCGTCGTGCCGACGTCCATGTACTCGATGAAGCGGAGGACATGGCCGGCGTCGCGTGCCCAGCGGGCCAGATCCAGGATGCCGCCGTCGTTCTCGCCGCGCTTCAGCACGACGTTGACCTTGACGGGCCCGAGGCCCGCCTCGACCGCCGCGTCGATGCCGTCGAGGACCTTCGCGACCGGGAAGTCGATCCCGTTCATGCGCCGGAAGGTCGCATCGTCCAGCGAATCCAGGGACACGGTGACCCTGCGGAGGCCGGCGTCGGCCAGCGGCCGGGAGAGATGCCGGAGCGCGGAGCCGTTGGTGGTCATCGCGAGGTCCAGGGGCTCGCCATCCGGCGCCCTGAGCGCGGCGAGCATGGCGACGAGCTCCGGCAGGCCACGCCGCACGGTGGGTTCGCCGCCCGTGATCCGGAGCTTGCGGACGCCCAGGCCAACGAACACGGAGGCGAGCCGCGCGATCTCCTCGTACCGAAGGATCTGGTCGTGGGGCAGGAACTCGTAGTCCCGCCCGAAGACCTCGCTTGGCATGCAGTACGGGCAGCGGAAGTTGCAGCGGTCCGTGATGGAGATCCGCAGGTCGTGCAGTGCCCGGCCGAGGCGATCGCGTGGTGCAGCGGGTGGCATCAGTACAGGGTACCGGTACCTCCGGCCTTCGCCGAAGTACCACCGGCTCACTACCCCAGACGGGTCCGGACCACGACCATCCCCTTCGTCCGGCACCGGAACGAGCCGGGCTACCACGCCCCGAGGGACCGTCGAGCGATGTCGAGCAACCAGAAACGCGGCTTCCGCCTTCCGTGGGGCGCCGAGCGCCCGGACGAGGGTGTCGATGCCGAGCCGCTCGATCCCGCCACGCTCGATGCCCGAACCGGCGGGGGGCGCGACGACCTCGGCGAAGGCCCATTCAGGCTCGCAGACGCCGCGCACGAACCGACCACGGACGCGGCGCCGGCCGCGCCCGACAACCAGGACGAGACCCCAGAGGCCGCGATGCTCGACGCCGACGCGCCAACTCCCGATTCCGCCGCGGCCCCACCCGACGAGCACGTTCAGGCCGCCGAGCCGGACGCGCCTCGCGGCGCCTGGCCCACCACTGATCGGCGCGGGCCCGATCGACCGTTCACGCCCGCCGAGCCGCGGATCACGCGCCGCGACAACCCGCTCGTCGCGGGCCTGGTCAAGGCGATGCGCGAGGCCGCGGTGGCGAGCCGCGAAGAGACGACCGCCCGCCTCGCGGCCGAGGCGACGGCCAGGGTCGAGGCGATCCGCGCCCGTGCCACGACGGAGGCTGCCGGCCTCCGCAAGCGCGCCGACGAGGACGTGAGCGCGATTCGCGAGTGGTCGAAGGCCGAGATGGCGCGGGTCCGCCAGGAGACCGACGACCGCATCGAGTCCCGCAAGGCGGAGCTCGCCGCCGAGACCGAGCGCCACGCTGCGAGCGTCGACCGGCTGGTCGACGAAGTCCAGTCCACGGTCTCCTCCTTCGAGGCGGACATGGACCAGTTCTTCACCCGCCTCCTCGCAGAGAGCGACCCCGCGCGACTCGCGACGCTGGCCGAGCAGGCGCCTGATCCGCCGGACCTCCGTGGCGACGGCCCTGCTGCAACCGACCTGATGGACGAGCCCAGTCCCGGCCTCCAGGCCGACGCCGCCGCCGAAGCCGAGGCCGAAGCGAGCGAGGGTCTCGATCAGTCCACGGGCGAGGCCTGGCCGACGGCCGTGCTCGCCGCCGCCCGGCGCGCGGATCCCGTCGCAGCCCCGGTTGACGCGAACGGCCCGGACGCCACCCGCCTCCTCGTGAGCGGCCTGACGAGCGTCGCCGGCATCTCCGCCTTCAAGGGTGCGCTGGGGCAGCTGCCCGGCGTCCGCTCCGTGAGCGTGTCGTCCGGCGAGAAGGGTGTTTTCATCTTCGCCGTCAGCCACGATCCCGGCGTCGACCTGGATTCCGGCGTTGAGGGCCTCCCGGGCTTCACCGCCCGCGTCACCGACGCCACCGACGACGGGTTCACCGTCGTCGCGCACGAGCCCGCCGCCTGATGGCAGTGACCTCCTCCCATCCCGAGCCCGTTCGTCCGGTCATCGTCGTCGCCCTCGCGGAGCCCGAGCGCTCGACCGTCGTCGAGGCGATGACGGAGGCCGGCTACGACGCCATCTCGCTGCCGCCCGGCGCCTCGATCGCCGAGGCGTTCTCGCCGGCGACACCGACGATCGTGGCGGTCGTTGACGTGGCGGGCGACCCCGCGGCCGCCTCCGCGCGCGTTCGGGAGGCCCGCCGTGGCCGGCCTGACGCCCTGTCCGTCGTGTACTCGGCCAGCGACACGGAGCTCGACGGCCTCGTGGCCGCCGGGCTTGAGGCTGACGAGATCATCCTCCGGCCCTGGAACGTCGAGGCACTGCGCTGGCGGCTGGAGGCCATGGCCATCCGGACGCAGGCGCCTGCGGGCGCGTCCGGCGACGCAGTGCTCTCCGGAGGCACCCTGGGCGCCGAGTGGACGCCGAGCGCGCCGATCTTCGCGGTCTTCAATCCCAAGGGCGGCGTGGGCAAGACGACGATCGCCACGAACCTCGCCGCGGTCCTCCAGCTGCGCAAGCAGCTGCAGGTGCTGCTCGTCGACGCCGACACGGTCACGGGTCACGTTGCGCTGTCGCTGGGGCTCCAGACGTCGCGCTCCGCGGCGGACAGCTGGGTGGACGAGGATGCGGGCTACGGGCACGAGTTCCTCGTGGACCTCGCGACGCGGCACAGCTCCGGGATCCGGGTCGTCGCCCTCACCTCGAACCCGCTCGAGCAGCCCAACCTGAAGCCTGCACGCGTCGCCGACTCCATCCTCGAGGCGCGCGGCGCGGTCGACGCGGTCGTGATCGACCTGCACCCGTCCTACAGCGAGGTCAACCTCGCGGTCTTCGCGATCGCCGACCGGATCCTTGTCCCCGTCACGCCGGACCTGCCGGCGATGCGCGCGGCCATCCAGCTCAAGGACGTCGCGACCGAGGTCGGGGTGCGGGACCGCTTGTCGATGATCATCAACCGCGCGAACAGCGGCGTGACCGTGGCCGACATGGAGGCGACCGTCGGGCTGTCCGCCGTCGCGCACATCCGCTCGGCGGGCCTGCACTTCGTCTGGTCGGCGAACGCCGGCAAGACCCTCATCGACAAGTTCCCGCGGCATCCCGCGACCCAGGACTTCGAGCACCTGGCCGATCGGCTGCTGTCGATCCACTCCGGCGCGCCGGCAACCGAGAAGCCGCGCGAGGCCGGCTCGCTCCTCAAGAACCTGTTCGGGCGAAGGGCGATCTCCGAAGCCTGAGCGGCAGCTCCTCGAGGCTGTCCACGACGAGATCCGCCTCCGGCGGGTCGGTGCGGCCGGCCTGGATCCAGCCCCACGGTCCACGGCGCACGAACACGGCGACCATGCCTGCGGCCATCGCGGGTCGCACGTCGTTGTCGATGCGGTCGCCCACGTACGCGATGGCGGCCGGCGGCAGCCGAAGCTCCGCAGCGATCCGATCAAAGAACTCGGCATCCGGCTTCGCAACGCCCCACGCCGCCGACGTCGCGATGAGGTCGAAGTCGATCGCCATTTCGCCGAGGACGGCGGCTGCCGGCGCGGGCTGGTTCGCGGCGATCCCGAGCCGGTAGCCGTCGGCCGCGAGGGCCCTCAGGCAGCCGAGCGCGTCGGGATCGAGGTCATCGAGGGACAGCAGGTCGGAGCGCCCGGCAACACCAATCCGCTGCGCCTCCGCAGCAACGTCCATTCCCGGCCGGAACAGCTCGAACACCTCCCGGTGATCCCCGCCCCGTGCGATCACCGCGCCCAGGGCCGCGGCAAGCGTCAGCGGCGGCACCCCCAGCCACTCCGCCCACACCCCCCACGCGCGAGTCTCGTCGACGAGCGTCTCGCCAACGTCGAACACCACCGCCTCAATGGGCTGACGAGCGTGCACCTGGCGCGAAGATGGCGGAAATTCGGAGGCGGGCGGCGCGGGCTCCGGTCCCGGACTACTCCTCTGACTTGCCAGAGTTCTCTCGGATGGTCTCCACCACGCCCGCGTCGGCGAGCGTGGTGGTGTCACCGAGCGCCTTGCCCTGGGCGATGTCGCGGAGGAGGCGGCGCATGATCTTGCCCGAGCGCGTCTTGGGCAGGTCCGGCGTGAACATCAGCGACTTGGGCTTGGCGATCGGGCTGATCTTGTGGGCGACGTGATCGCGCAGCTCCTTGCCCAGCTCCACGGTGGGCTCGAAGCCGAGGCGCAGGATCACGAATGCGTTGATCGCCTCCCCGGTCACGGGATCCGGGCCGCCCACGACGGCGGCCTCCGCGACGGCAGGGTGGGACACGAGCGCACTCTCGATCTCCGTGGTCGAGAGGCGATGGCCGGATACGTTCATGACGTCGTCCACCCGGCCCAGCAGCCAGAAGTAGCCGTCTTCGTCGCGCTTCGCGCCGTCGCCCGCGAAGTACATGCCCGGGAAGCGGCTCCAGTAGGTGGACTTGTAGCGTTCCGGGTCGCCGTAGATGCCCCGGAGCATGGCCGGCCAGGGTCGCTTCAGGACGAGGTATCCCCCGCCGCCGAGGGGTACGGAGTTGCCCTCGCCGTCCACCACGTCCGCCTTGATGCCGGGGAACGGGAAGGTCGCGCTGCCGGGCTTGGTGGTCGTCACGCCGGGCAGGGGCGTGATGAGGATCTGCCCGGTCTCGGTCTGCCACCACGTGTCCACGATGGGGGTCTTGCCGCCGCCGATGTGCTCGTGGTACCAGAGCCACGCCTCGGGGTTGATCGGCTCGCCCACGCTGCCCAGCACGCGCAGTGACGTGAGGTCGTGCCGCTCGGGATGCGAGTGGCCCTGCTTCATGAACGCCCGGATTGCGGTCGGGGCGCAGTACAGGACCGTGACCTTGTAGTCCTCGACGATCTTCCACCAGCGGGCCCAGGTGGGCGTGTCCGGCGTGCCCTCGTACATGATCCCGGTCGTCGCGTTCGCGAGCGGCCCGTACACGATGTAGCTGTGGCCGGTCACCCAGCCCACGTCCGCGGCGCACCAGTACACGTCGTCCGGCTTGATGTCGAAGATCATCTCGTGGGTGTAGGCGGTGCCCAGCAGGTAGCCCGCGCTGCTGTGGAAGATGCCCTTCGGCTTGGCGGTGGAGCCGGAGGTGTACAGCAGGTAGAGCATGTGCTCGCTGTCGACCGGCACCGGCGGGCAGCTCGGTGACTGCGCATCGACGATGTCGTGCCACCAGTGATCGCGGCCATCGACCATCGTCGTCTCGGGCGCGTGCTCGCCGAGGCGTTGGACGACCAGCACGCTGTGGACGGACGGGGTGGAGAGGAGCGCCTCGTCCACGGCCGGCTTGAGCACGCTGGGCTTGCCGCGCCGCCAGCCGCCGTCGGCGGTGATCACGAGCTTCGCCTCCGCGTCGTTGATCCGGCCGGCGAGGGCCTCGGCGGAGAACCCGCCGAAGACGACCGTGTGCGGCGCGCCGATCCGGGCGCACGCCAGCATCGCGATCGGCAGCTCCGGGATCATGGGCATGTAGATCGCGACCCGGTCGCCCTTCCCGATGCCCAGCTGCAGGAGCGCGTTCGCCGCCTTCTGGACCTCGCGGTGCATGTCCGCGTAGGTGAGCGTGCGGATGTCACCGGGCTCGCCGATCCAGTGGTAGGCGACCTTGCTGCCCAGGCCGTTCTCGACGTGGCGGTCCAGGCAGTTGTAGCTGACGTTCAGCTGGCCGCCGTCGAACCAGCGGGCGAACGGAAGGTTCCACTGGAGGGTGGTTTCGAACGGCTTGTACCAGCTGATCCGCTCGCGAGCCAGCTTCGCCCAGAACGCCTCGAAGTCCGCCTCCGCCTCGAGGTACAGGTCCGCCTTCGCGTTGGCCTGGGCGGTGAACGCCGGGTCCGGCGGGAAGGTCCGCTGCTCTCGGAGGAGGTTCTCGATCTCCGCGTTCGCGAGCTGCTCGGGATGCTGGGAGGACGCGGGCGGTTCCACGGCGGCGATGCTACCAGCCGCCGCGACGCGCAATGACGGCGCGGGTCAGTCTCCCCCGAGCGTCCCATCCACGTGGGCCGGCTCCACCATGCTCTCGTCGGCCTGCGCAAGGCCATTGGGCTCGCGCGAGAGGATGACGCGCTGCGGGCGCGGGATCTCGATGCCGTGCTCGGTGAACGCGGCCAGCAGTCGCTTCCGGAGCTCGCCGGCGGCCGACCACTGGTCCGGGGCCCGGACGGTGCCCAGGATCTTGAGGGTCACGCCGTACTCCCCCAGCGCGGCGACGCGATCGACCCGCGGCGCCTCCAGGACGCGGCGCTTCCAGATGGGATCGGCGGCCATCAAGCGCCCGACCTCGTCGACCACGGCGGTCGCCCGGTCGATGTCCGTGCCGTACGCGACCGTCACGTCCAGGTTGATGCGCGACCACACCCGGGTCAGGTTGCTCGCGACCACGATCTCGCCGTTGGGCACCGTGTGGACCACGCCGTCGAGGTCGCGCAGCGTCGTGCGCCGGAGGCTGAAGTCCTCCACCGTGCCGGACACCCCGGCGGCGCGGATGACGTCGCCCTTGCTGAACTGGTTCTCGATCAGGATGAGGGCGCCGTTGAGGTAGTCGCGCACGAGGTTCTGCGCCCCGAACCCCACGGCAACCCCGACCACGCCGAGGCCTGCGACCGCGGGCCCGATGTCCAGGCCGAACGAGCGCAGGACCATGAGGCCCGCGATGATCACGATGAAGAACTGGAGGACGTTCGCGCCGAGCCCGTCCAGCGTGTCCATGCGCTTCTTCAGCTCGACCGCCGACAGCTCCTGGGCCGTGCCCTCCGTCGCCTCGCGGTCCATCAGCGCCTTGATGACGCCGTGCACGAACAGGCGCGCGGCCCGGATGAGCACGAACGCGACGACGACGATGAGGATGACCGGCACCACGTAGTCCCGGCCGATCTCGACGATGGTGGCCCAGGGCGCCTTTGCGAAGTCCGGCATGTCCGAAGCGTAGCCGACGGTCAGCCGGGGACGGTCAGCCGAGGTCGGTCAGCCGATCTCCTTGCCCAGACCGAGGTGCTTCGTCGGGACCGGTACGCCGGCCGCCGTGCGCTGCTCGAGGGCCGCGTCGAGCGAGTCGGCGAAGATGGTCACGACCCGATCGACGATGTCCTCGCGGGCATGCGCCTCGCACAGGAACCACGGCTCGCGAGAGTCCGGCTCCGGCATCGCGCCCCTGGCGTGCATCCCGACCGCGACCGCGTCGTACAGGTCGTGGTCCGAGTTCGCCCAGTCGCGATACTCCGTGGGCATCTTGTCGGTGAACATGATCCCGAACATGACGGGGTGGCCCGTGAACACGAAGGGCAGCCCGCGCTCGTTGATCACCTCGGCGAGGCCAGCCTGGACGGCGCGGCCCACCTGGTGGATGGAGGCGAGCGCATCGGTGTCGCGCAGGATCCTGAGGGTCGCTACGGACGCTGCCGCCGCCACCCGGTTGCCGGCGTACGTGCCGCCGTGGCTGACCTTGTCCGGCAGGACCGACATGACCTCGTCCGTGCCACCGAACGCCGCCGCGGGATAGCCGTTGCCCATTGCCTTGGCGAAGGTCGCCAGGTCCGGCGTGACGCCGAAGTACTCCGCGGCGCCGCCGCGCGCGAACCGGAAGCCGGTCTTGACCTCGTCGAAGATCAGCAGGGCCCCGAACTCCCGAGTAAGCGCCCGCATCTCCTCGTGGAAGCCGGCCCGGGGCATGATCCCCTGCGCGTTGCCGAGCACGGGCTCCACGATGATCGCCGCGATGTCAGCGCCGTCGCGCTCGAAGATCCGGCGCAGGACCGCCATCTCGTTGTAGCGGGCCGGGATGATGGTGCGCGTGACGGCCTCGGGAATGCCGCGACCCCAGGCCAGCCCCACCGGGTTGTCCTCGTCGCCGAGATCCGCCATGTCGTTCGGCGTGACCGAGACGAGCGCGTAGTCGTGCACCCCGTGGTACTGGCCCTCGAACTTCACGATCTTGTTGCGGCCCGTGTACGCGCGGGCGACGCGCATCGCGTGCATCGTCGCTTCCGTGCCGGACACGGTCATGCGCGCCTTGCCGACCCAGCCCGTGAGCTGCTTCAGCAGCTCCATCGCCTCGACCTCGTCCTCCGAGGTCAGCGAGAAGCTCACGCCCCTGCGCATCCGCTCGTTGACGTAGTCGTCCACGCGCGCGTCGCCGTGGCCCAGGATCACCGGGCCGTAGCCCATGCGCAGGTCGATGTACTCGTTGCCGTCGATGTCCCAGACCCGGCCGCCCTGGCCACGATCCACGTAGATGGTGTCGTCGCCCCAGGCGCGGAAGTTGGAATTCGTGCCACCGGGCATGGTCATCCGGGCGCGGCGATAGAGGTCGAGCTGGCGCTGCCGCTTCAGGGGCTGCGGCGGTTGGGCGGACATTGGGCTCCTTGCTGCCGCAGGGTCGCGGCTGGTGTGGCCTGAATCGTGCCACGCACCTGAACCATCGGTCAACGCGAGATTCGTGCGGAGTGACCCGAATCCGTGCGAATTCCGCAGGTTCAGGCGGGTGTGGCCACCCAGTTCGGCAGCTCGCGGGCGAGCGTCGCGAGGGGCAGCGAGCCATGGCCGAGGAGCTGGTCGTGGAACTCGCGCAGGTCGAACGCCTCGCCGTCGCGGGCAGCGATCTCTCGGCGCAGCCGCTCGATCTCCAGCTGGCCGACCTTGTAGGTGAGCGCCTGGGCGGGCCAGCAGATGTACCGATCGGTCTCGATGACCGCATCGGTCTCCGTGAGGCCGGCGGCCAGGAGCGTGTCGATGGACTGCTGGCGCGTCCAGCGGAGGGCGTGCATGCCGGTGTCGACGACGAGGCGCGCGGCACGCCATGCCTGGGCGTCGAGCATCCCGAAGCGCTCGGCCTCGTTGCGGTACAGGCCCATCTCGTCGGCGAGCCGCTCCGCGTACAGGCCCCAGCCCTCTACATACGCGCCGCCGGCGTATCGCGCGGCGAACCGGCGGAAGCTGTTGAGCGCCGTGTTCTCGCTCTCGAGCGAGATCTGGAAGTGATGGCCCGGGATCGCCTCGTGGTACGTCGTCGCGGCGAGGCGCGAGAACGTCCGCGAGGGCAGGTCGAACGTGTTCACGTAGTACGTGCCGGGCCGGGTGGTGTCGGCCGACGGTGGGTAGTAGTACGCGAACGGCGCGTCGCGCTCCTTGTACTCCTCCACCGGGATCACGCGGCACTGCGAGACCGGCGCCCTGCGGAACATCGCCGGCGCGAGCTCGAAGGCACGCTCGATGTCGTCTGTTGCGCGGGCGATGAGGTGCGCCTGGGACACGGCCTGGTTGGCCGTCTCGGCGGCGAGCGAGGCGCGGTACGCGAATGTGTCGTCGCCGAACCCCGCTGCGCGCGAGATCACGCGGCGCTCCTCCTCGATCGACGCGAGCTGGTCCAGGCCCGTCTGGTGGACGGTCTGCGGATCGAGCTCGAGCGTCGTCCAGCGCAGCATCTGGGTCCGGTACAGCGCGTCGCCGTCCGGGGCGGACCAGAGCCCGTTCTCCGGGCGCGTCGCCGAGAGGTAGTCGCCCCGGAGCGCCTCGAGGAACGCCGCGTCGGCCGGCATGACGACGTCGCGGACGACGGCGCGGATCGCCTCGCGGTCCGCATCGTTCGCGACCTTGACCATCGACGGGACGACGGCTTCGTCGATCGGGATCGCGAGCATTCGCTCCAGCTGGGCGATGGTCCGCTCCGCCACGATCCGCGGCGCGGTGAGCCCGCTTGCCTGGGCTTCGCGAACGAGCTCCACGTTGTCGGCCATGTACTTCGGGTAGGCGTGCAGGCGGGCCATGAACAGCTCGAGGCGCTCGGGCGTGTCGGCCGACTGGACCTGGCACAGCTGCGGCAGCAGCTGCTGCGGGCCGCCCATCTGGTCCACGACCTGCAGGGTGTCCATCCGCTGGTCCAGCTCGACGAGCTGGATCTCCGCGATCACGCGCATGACGTCCAGGGTGATCCGGTCCTCGACGCCCAGGCCGTCCACGGAGGCTGCTGTAGCGGCGTCGCGCATCTCCTCGGCGTACGCCCGCTCCTTCGCGCGTCCCTCCGGGCTCGGGTCCGGCAGGCGATCGTCGTAGCGCGTGTCGCCGTTCACGGTCGCGCTGATCGGGTTCAGCTCCTTGAAGCGCTCCCAGAAGCCGTCGGCGAGACGGTCGACGGCGGTTGGATTCGGCACGTGCTTCCTCCCGGTTTCGGTGTCGAGGGGACCCCCGGCGGTCAGGGTAGCGCGGCCGGCGGTTCGAACAGCCCGAGCTGCTCCGCCCGGCGCTCGATCGCAGGCTCCAGGCCGAGGTACGGCTCGAGATCCGCGAGGTCAAGCGGATCGCGATCCAGCCAGGCGCGCAGGTGCGGCCAGAGGATGAGGTGCCAGTTGGCGGCTTCCATCGTCTCGCGCAGGATCGGCGACGATTCCAGCTTGTGCCGAGCGAGCTCACGTCGCTCCGGCGCGATCGCGAGGAAGCGGATCATCTGGTCGTCTGGCGGGATTCGGGCGTGCCGCCGGAGCAGCACGTCGCCGAGCATGGCGGTCCATTCAACCTCGAACAGGAACGCCGAGCCACCGCGGCGATACCAGACGCAGTCGATCGCCTCGCCGTCCTCCTTTGGCACCATCGAGATGGTGGGGAACCACGGCTCGCGCTCTCGATGGTCCAGGAAGTCGCCGAGCGTCCGGTCGCCGATCTTCCGCGCCTGATCGCGGCGGCCGATCCACACGCGCATCCCAAGCCGGTGGCCGCCGTTCGCGAGCCGGGCCAGGAGCTCCGTGTGCTCTTCGGTCCGCCGCCGGAGGTCCTCGCCGGTCACGAGCCGGCTGGAGGTGGAGGCCGGGCTCCGGTAGCTGGTCAGGCATGCCCGGACCAGCGTCTCGTCCGGTAGGTCGTGGCCCGTGAACAGCGCCGCAACCCGCTCGAAGAACGCGCCCTCGGCGATGGGCCCGGCGGTCGACAGGAGGCTGTAGACCGCCCATTCCACGCGGTCCGCCAGCGGGATGGAGGCGGCATCGCGATCGCGCCGATCGGCGAGCCACCAGCGACCCGGCTCGATCTCGGCGAGGCGGTTCTGATTCGGGCGGGTGAACTCGCCCTGGACGAGGCCGAGCACCCGTTCGACGGGGTCCCGCGGCTCCGCGGGGCGGGCGAAGATGCGCGTCCGGATGCCGGGCTGGGCGGCATGGCCGGTCGCGTCCTGCCCGCTCGCGCCTCGCGCGGCCGGCAGGGCGCTGCCGAGCATGCCCGGACCTTGGTCGAAGCTGGGACCGTGGTCCTCGCCGGCGGTGTCGCCTGCGCCCGGCTCCGGACCTGCCACGGTCGGCGGCGGGTCCGCGGCGATCAGTCGCCGAAGCTGCCCGGATCGGTCCAGGCCGACGAGGATCTCGCCGAGGAGCCGCTCGTAGCGTGCCGGCTCGCCCCGGGCCTTGAGCACGTCGATGGCGGTCTCGAGGACCGTCGCGGCGGCCTCGCG
The DNA here is from genome assembly GCA_016191395.1 of Chloroflexota bacterium. Classification (GTDB taxonomy): domain Bacteria; phylum Chloroflexota; class Limnocylindria; order Limnocylindrales; family CSP1-4; genus UBA5189. The sequence goes on along the minus strand of JACPOS010000004.1, from coordinate 34,437 downwards.
TGCAGAGAACGGGCGCGCCTCGATCCGTTCGGGGGGCGCGAACATGCCCGGCCCGGGCACGAGCTCGGGGTCGCCGCGGCTCCCCGGGCTGCCCTCTAGCCGGACGTTGCTCCGCGTCCGGGGCCCGGGCGGCAGGACGCCGGTGGGCGGGATGAGCTCCACCACCCCACCGATCTCGTCATCGGGATCGGTCAGCCGCGCCTCCGCGCGGCGGTCCCCGGCGCCGCCACCGCCGCCCACGGCCGCGGCGAGCGCCTCCGGCCCGCCGTGCTCCAGCAGGAGGATCACGCGGGCCTCGCGGGCGAGATGCGGCACGATCGCCTCGAGGGACCGCCGGAGTGCGGCGGCCTGCCACGACCACGGCGCGCGAACCGCGTTGCCCAGGAGGGGCTCCAGCGGCAGCAAGGCTGCCGCCTCGCGCCCCAGGACCCAGCTCGTCCCGTGGTAGGCCGCGCCGAGGCGTTCCTGGCTGAAGCGCGCAGGTGGCTGACCAAGCACGAGCGCGATCCGCGGGCCTGCCTGGCCCTCGCGCGCCTCTCCGGCCAGGGCCTCCAGGGCGCCGGGCGTCATGACCCGGACCATCGCGTTCGCGGTGCCTTCTGCGAGGCTCCGGAGATCCCCGCCGAATCTCGCCTCGAGCGGGCCGGCCGTGCTGCTCTCGAGGCGCTGCACGAAGCTCCGGACCTGCCGGAAGCCGTCCTCGAACGCGACCCACGGATTGCGCTCCCGCCATGCGTCGGGGATGGTGCTCTTGACCACGCCGCCGGCGATGCGGATCGAAGGAATCCGCGGGCCTCCGAGGCCCAGCCGGCTCGCGGGCAGCACGGCGTGCAGGAACGCGAGCCGGAGCGCCGACTCCACCGGGGCCGCCCTGAGGTCGCCCTCGATCCGGGAGAGGATCGCGGCGAGCCCCACCAGCTGGCGATCGGTGTGCAGGTCCAGGATCGCGTCGACCAGGTGATCGGCGCCGTCGGGCACCGGGAAGCGCTCCCGGAGTCGCCGTCGAACGTCGTCCGCGCCGACGTCGTGCGCAGCTCGCTCGCGATCCACGGGTCCGGGTTCGGCCAGCTGGTGATCGGACCGCTTCTGCTGATCGCGGCACACCGGGCAGCGAACGTGCAGGTGCCGGATCTCGTCACCCTGCCATTCGAGCTCGTCGACCGTGATGTTCCGACCGCACGTCGGGCACTTCGTCGCGAACAGGTCCGCGATCGAGAGCCGCAGGCTGGAATCCCCGTGGGGCGACGCCGAGAACGCCTGGAAGGCGGCGTCGAGATGGCGCAGGTCCGGCGGCCGCAGCACGACGTCCGCGAGCAGCCGCGTCAGCGGGCTCGACTCCAGGCTGAACGCGCGCCGTTGCCGGTCGATCGCGGCACGGGCCACCCAGCCTCCGCGCCCGAACAGGTCCGCGATGATCTCGCCCGGCGCCGAGTTGGCCTCCAGCCGCGCCCCGACCAGCTCCGGAGCCGGCGGCGGCACCATCCGCTCGAACGCGGGCAGCGTGAACCCGGGTTCAGCGCGCGAAAGGAGCAGTCGCCCCGCCATCGTCGGCGATTGTGGCACCGGGCCGGGAGCCCGGGCCTGCGTTTGCCTCAAATGTCCGTCTGGGGCACGTCAGGTCCGAACTGCCGGGCAGTTCGTCCTTGGTCGCGTGTCGCGCAGCAACTTTTCGTGCTCAGGAGAGGCGCCGGTCGCCGCCGGCAGGCCCGACAAGTGCGGGGCGCCGCCCCAATTCGACGCTAACGTGCCAGGAGCGCACTTCTGGGACAAACCGGTGCTCGTTCGATGCGCAGGCGACAAACGCGGCAAACCGGCCGCAGGTGCCTCAGCGAATCACCGCCTCGCGGAGGCGGTCGGAGCGCAAGTCGAGCACGAGAGCGAGCGCACCCCGAGGTGCGTGAGCGAGGAGCGCAGGCGACAACGCGGCGAACGGGCTGCATCGGCCCGGCGCTTACGGCTCGTCGTTCTCGTCGGTCTCTTCGATGAACGCTTCGTCGGTGGTGTCCTCGGGAGGAAGGACGCGGTCGAGATCCGTGATCTCCTCGTCCTCGATGTCGTCCTCGAGGTCCTCTTCGATCTCCTCGTCCTCACGCAGGAGCGTGCCCTTGGTGTACGGGCGAAGGTCGGTGGACTTGGCCGCGGTGGGGAAGCTGACCTTCCCGTAGTTGCGGGGGTCCTGGTAGATCTCGCGGATGATGATCCGAACGTCCTGGGCGCCGAGCGAGGTGACACCGGCGAGGTACTTGTTGCCCTCGGCGATGAGCTTGAGCAGTCGGGCGGCGACGCGTGGCTCCACGACGCCGATGCGCATCCCGTTGCTGAACGCGATCAGGCGGTTTCCCTCCGGGGTCATCTCGACGGAGTCGCCGGGGTTGACCTGTGCCAGCTTCTTGGCGTCCGGCAGGTCGATCAGGTGCGCGAAGCCGGTCTTGCCGGTCTCCTCGACGAAGATCCGGACCGGCGCCTTGCTGCCGTCCTGTGCCGGCACCGTCTTCTCGCCGGCCGCGACGAGCAGGGTTCGCAGTCGGTCGATGTTGCGCTCCGCGATGCGGTTCGTCGGGTCGAGGGCGAGGGCTGCCTGGTAGTGCTCGCGCGCCGAGCCGAGCTCGCCGAGCTCCCAGAGCGCCTTTGCGAGCCGGTTCTCGGTGTCGGCCTCGGGGCCCATCTCGAGGAGGCGGCGGTTCGTGTCTGCGGCCTCGGACCACTTGCCGGCGGCTGCGCTCGCGATGGCCTGCTCGGCGAGCGTGCGCTTGATGCGCGTCGCTGCCGCCGGGCTGGTGTTCGCTTCGGTCTCGGAGAAGGTCACGGATGATTCCTCAGGTGGTGGTCGATCGACGTCCGTCGGGCGCGGATGCGGTCCGCAAGTATGGGGCTTGTCGCGCTCAGCCGCGAATGCCGGCACTCCAGCCGATGACGACGATGGCCAGGATCGCGAGCGCCGCCGTCTCCCAGGCCCGCCACGGGTCTCGCCGTCGTGCCACGCCGCCGCTGTGGATCGCGTCCCACAGGAAGAACACGAGCACGAGGAGGGCGGGTCCCAGGATCAGCGGGATCTCGATCGACCGGAGCGCGACGGCCGCGATCGCGACCACGGCGGCGCCCGTGAACCCGAACCACGCGACATCCCGGAAGTTGGAGCTCCGGAGCGCGGCGACCCGGTAGCCGAGCAGCAATGCGAGGATCGCGTCGCCGCCCGCCTGCGCGATCACCGCGAGCGCGTTCTCGCCGATGGCACCGCCACCCTCGCCCGGCACGGGCAGCCCGCCGGGAACCAGCGTCGCCACGCCTGCGAAGCCGAGGAACCCGATCACCAGCACCTCGATGAGGACGGCAGTGCGGTCCGGGCTCGACGGCGGCCCGCTGGCGCGCGCGATCCGCAGCTCCGTCACGAGCGCGAGGCCCACCAGCCCGCCCGCCAGCACGAATGCGGGCGCCAGCACGATCCCGACCGGGACCAGCCGGATCGCACCGAGCGCCGCGAGCGCCGCCGCCCCCGGCAGGAGCAGCGACTCGACGGGCACCCCCTTGCCCTGGCCGGCCGGATCGGCCTCCGCCACGACCTGGAGCGAGCCGAGGATCACTCCCGCGAGCAGCACCAGCGCGATGGGCCAGACGAAACCGTCCGGCGCGAATCGCGACAGCGCGACGACCACCCCGACGGCGATCGCAAGGTCCCGTGCGCCACTCTCGCCCTTCATGCCCTGCCCTTCACCGGCGGGATGGTACGCGCGGCTTCGGCATCGCGAGCCACGCGAGGAGGTCGGCACGGGAGCGGGTGTTCAGCACGTCCTCACGGGTCACCCATGCCCGCCGCGCCTGCGAGATGCCCCAGGCCAGGTGGTCGAACTCCGACGTCCGATGGGCGTCCGAGTCGATCGAGAGGAGACAGCCCATCTCCAGCGCCATGCGCGCCCGCTCGACCGATAGGTCCAGCCGATGCGGCGAGCCGTTCATCTCCAGGACCGTTCCGGTGCGCGCTGCCGCGGCGAACACCGTGTCCCAATCGAGGTCCAGATCGTCGCGGGTGTCGATCATCCGACCGGCGGGGTGCGCGATCACGTCCACGTGCGGATTCGCGATCGCGTTGAGCACGCGCTGGGTGAGCTCGGCTCGCGTCTGGCGTCGCCCCACGTGCAGCGACGCCACGACCAGGTCGAATGTCGCGAGCAGCTCGTCGGGGTAGTCCAGCTGGCCGTCGGCTCGGATCTCCAGCTCGCAGCCGTGGAGGAGTCGGAAGCCCTCCGGGCTCGCCCCCTCGATCCGTGCGCCCGATTCCTCCTCCGACGCGTACCGTTCGTTCAGGGATCGGATCAGCGCCCGCTCCAGCGTGACCCGATCGGGGGTGAGACCGCGGGCGATCGCCAGCGATTGCGTGTGGTCGGTCATGACCTGGTAGGCGTGGCCGCGGCGGCGCGCGAACTCCGCCATGACCTCGACGGGCTGAGTTCCGTCCGACCAGTCCGAGTGCGAGTGGAGGTCGCCCCGGAGGTCCGTCTCGGTGATGAGGTCCGGCAGGCGGCCGGCGAGCGCCGCCTCGATCTCGCCGCGATCCTCGCGGAGCTCGGGCTCGATGAACGGCAGCCCGAGGAAGGCGTACGCCTCGGCTTCCGTGGCGAAGGTCCGCAGCTCGCCGCCCGCCGCGGGGTCCGTAACGATCTCGCCGTCCTCGCCGAGCCGGGCGAAGCCGTATTCGGACAGGCTCCAGCCCATGTCCCTCGCCCGCTCGCGGAGGCGGACGTTGTGCTCCTTCGAGCCCGTGAAATGGATCAGGTGGGTCCCCGCCTGTTCCGCGCGCATGACCATGAGGTCCACCTGGGGCCCGCGGCCGCCGAGCCGCACGGCCGCCTTGTGCGCCCCGCGCCCGATCACCGCCTCGACGGACGGCAGGGTCGCGAACGTCTCGACGACCCGCTGCGGGTCCTCCGTCTCCGCAAGCAGGTCCAGGTCGCCGATGGTCTCGCGGCGGCGCCGGTACGACCCCGCGGGCGTTATCTGCTTGACGCCGAGGACGTCGCCAAGCGTGCCGATCAGCTCGTCGACGATCGCCTTCGCATGATGGAGGAGCATCCGCCTGCTGCTGTGCTCCAGCCGGGCGATCCCCTCGAGGATCAGCGCCTCCGTCCGCTCGGACAGGCCACGCAGGTTCCGGATCCGGTGCGACTCGGCCGCCACCTTGAGGTCGTCGACCGTCTTGACGCCGAGCTCCTGGTAGATCAGCCGCACGGTCTTCGGCCCGAGGCCGGGGAGGCGGAGCATCTCCAGCAGGCTCGTCGGGAACTCCGCGAGGAGCTTCTCGCGGTATTCCGATCGGCCCGTCGTCGCCAGCTCCGCGATCTTGTCCGCGATCGCCTTGCCGACGCCCGGGATGTCCGGCGGCTTGCCCTCGCGAAATGCCCTCGCGACCTCCACCGGCGACCGCCCGATCGCGTCCGCCGCGCGGTGGTACGCGACGGTCTTGTACACGAGCTCGCCCTTGACCTCCAGCAGGTCGCCGATGTCATGGAACACCTGCGCCAGCTGCCCGTTGGTCAGCAGCGGCACCTCCCCGGGCTCGACCGCACCGCCCGGGCCACCGATTGCCACATCGGGCGTGCCCTCGGCCGCGGCCTCCTCATCGATCGGCTCGTCGATGGGCTTGTCGATCACCCGTCGATGGTATCGACCGAGCGTCCGAAGGCAGTTCGCCCCTAGCCGGCGATCACCCGGTCGCGGCCGGCGCGCTTGGCGCGGAGGAGGGCCCTGTCCGCGCGGTCGATGAGGGAGTCGATCGGTTCCTCGGCCGTGTTCGCGTTGGCAACGCCCACCGAGACGCTGACCGTCGGCACGCCGAGGGAGCGCAGGTCCAGGTCGCGCACCGCCTGACGGACGCGCTCCCCCACCTCGAGCGCGACGGTGGGGCCCGGGTTGCGGAGCAGGACCGCGAACTCCTCGCCGCCGATCCTGGCGGGGACGTCCTGGTCGCGAACAGCCGCCGTGATGGCACCGGCCACCGAACGGAGCACCTCGTCGCCGACCGGGTGGCCGTACGTGTCGTTGAGGCCCTTGAACTTGTCGATGTCGATCATCAGCACGGCGAGCGCGTCGCCCGCCCGGCGGCGGCCCGTCAGCAGCGAGGAGAACTCCTCGAAGTAGCGGCGGTTCGGCAGGCCGGTGAGCGGGTCCGTGGAGGCGCTGGCCGCGACCTCGCGCTGGGACATCGCACGATCGAGCGCGGCAGCGGTCTCCGTGGCGGCGACCCGGACGAGCCGGCGCGCGCTCTGCGACCAGGCGTCGCGGTCGCGCCTGGACAGGACGATCGCCCCGATCACCCCGCGCTCGGCCCGCAGCGGCACCGTGAGGGGGTGCGACAGCCCGAACACCGATCGCACGCGATCCGCGACCCGTTCGCTGATCACGGCTTCCGGGCCGCGGGCGAGCACCTCCGACGGCTTCGATGTCCCGCGTGCACCGAGGAGGTCCGGGGTCGGCAGGCCGACGTCCTTGAGCAGCGCGAGGGTCTCCGCGGCGATCCGCCGGATCAGCATCCGGCCCCCGCCGACGTCCGAGGCGCGTCGAGCTACCCGCGGGAGCACCACGGGAGTGGCCGCCGGTCGCGGGGGCGCCGGGGAGGCGGGCTCGGATTCAGGTGCGAGAGGGTCCGCATCGGGCGCGATCGCATCGTGTGCAATCGGCACGGCGACCGGGGCGCGCTCCTCGCCGTCGGACGGCGCGTCGAGCACGGCGAGCGGGAGGACGGTGGTCGTCGTCGGCACACCGGCGCGACGGGAGACGAGCGTCGCGTCCAACGCGACCCCGTCCGACCTGCGTCGGACGAGCACCACGTGGTCCGCGGCTGTCGCGGCGATCAAGTCGTCGAGGATGGCCGAGACGATCGCATCGGCCGACACCGAGTGCGAGAGGCCGCGCAGGATCCGGGCGAAGCTTTCGGCCTCGCCGCGGCCCCGCGACTCGAGGCCGGCAACCGCGTTCCGATGGGCGATCGCGGCAACGGCGGCAACGATCACGAGCCCCACCGTCAGCCAGTCCACGGGCTGCCGCTCGGTGGCGAGCCGGAATCCGTTCACGACCGCGAGCGCAAGGAAGGCGCCCGCGAGGAGCCACCACGTGCGACGGATGGATGGGTCCCCGGGTCCCTGGCGGCTCGGCGGCGGCTGCGGGACGTTGCTCACGTTGGCAGGGAAGGATGGGCCGTCGGGGCCGTCAGCGTCCACCGGTCCCGGGAGATGCGCGTGGCGTGCGCGCCACGGGATTTCCGCCCTACATCATCACCAGGCCGCCATCGACGGCGAGGACCTGGCCGGTGATGAACGCGGCCTCGTCGCTGGCGAGGAAGGCGACGGCGCTCGCGATCTCCTCGGTGGTGCCGAAGCGCCCGAGCGGCGTCTGTGCCGTGATCTGGTCCATCAGCGGCTGCGCGAGGTCCTGCGTCAGCTCGGTGAGCACGAAGCCAGGCGCGACCGCGTTGCACGTGATGCCGCGCGAGGCAAGCTCGCGGGCGGTGGCTTTCGTGAGGCCGATGAGGCCGGCCTTCGCCGACGAGTAGTTGGCCTGTCCCGTCTGCCCTGCCTGGCCGGACACCGAGGTGATGTTGATGATCCGGCCGCCCTTGGCCTTCAGCATCGGCCGGGTGACCGCCTTGATCGCGTAGAACGCCCCGAAGAGGTTCGTCTCGAGAACGTCGCGGAAGTCCTCCAGCGACATGCGCATGATCAGGTCGTCGCGCGTGATGCCGGCGTTGTTGACGAGGATGTCGATCTTGCCGAACGCCTCGAGCGCGGCCTTGATCAGCGCGCTCGCGGCCTCGGGGTCCGATGCGTCGCCCTGGACCGGGAGCGCGCGCCGTCCCAGCGCCTCGATGGCGGCCGCCGTCTCCTTCGCGGCCGCCTTGTTGCCGCGGTAGCTGAACGCGACGTCAGCGCCCTGCGTTGCGAGCCGGATCGCGATCGCGCGCCCGATGCCGCGCGAGCCGCCGGTGACGACGGCCGACTTGCCGGTGAGATCGATCATGCGGGCCTCCTCAGGACGCGGCGGGCGTCAGCGCGGGTCGATCAGCGGCCGGCAGGAACGGCGCCGGCTCCGGCTCGCCGGGGACGACGTCGTCGAGCGGCGGGTTCACGGCGCCGGGGCGAGCCATCAGCTCCGCGAGCGCCTGCGGGATCGGATCGACGGAATCCCAGTCGACCGGCAGTCGAACGTGAACGTCCTCGGCTCGGATCGCCGTGTCGGCATCCGCGCCGCGGGCCGGATCGGCGGTCCACTGGATCGTGACCGCGCCCGAGGTGAAGCCTGCGCCAAACGCCACGATCGTGATCCGGTCGCCGACCTTGACGCGGCCCTCGTTCACCGCCTCAGCCATGGCGATCGGCACGGACGCCGCGGAGGTGTTCCCGTACCGATCGACGTTCGTGAACATGCGGTCCATCGGGAGGTTCAGGCCCTTGGCCACCGCATCGATGATCCGGATGTTTGCCTGGTGCGGGATGAACAGGCTGATGTCGTCCGGCTCCAGGCCGGACTTGCGGACGCTCTCGAGCGCGGTGGAGGCGAGCGTCCGGGTCGCGAACCGGTACGTCTCCTTGCCTTCCATGCGGATGTAGTGCTCGCCGCGGGCAATCGTCTCCGAGGAGGGCGGGCTCTTAGCGCCGCCAGCCGGCAGCCAGATCATGTATGCGCCCTGCGGCTCGGTCGTGAGCTCGATGCCCATCGCGCCGCCGGGCTCGGTCGAGGCGGACAGCACGGCCGCGCCAGCGCCGTCCCCGAACAGGATGCAGGTGGAGCGGTCCGTGTAGTCGAGGAAGCGGGTGAGCAGCTCCGCGCCGATGACGAGCACGTGCTTCGCGAGGCCGGAGGTGATCCACGCCTGCGCAGTCGCAAACCCATAGACGAAGCCGGAGCAGGCGGCGGCCACGTCCATCGCCGCGGCGCGGGTGTTGCCGATCGCCTCCTTGACCAGGGCGGCGGTGGAGGGCATCCAGTAGTCCGGCGTGAGGGTCGCGAGGAGGATGAGGTCGATCTCGTCCGGGCTGATCCCGGCCGCGCGGATCGCCCGCAGGCTCGCGACCGCCGCCATCGATGCGGTGGTCTCGTTGGCGGCGGCCACGCGGCGCTCTCGGATCCCCGTGCGCGAGACGATCCACTCGTCGTTCGTGTCGACCATCTTCTCGAGGTCGGTGTTGGTGAGGACGTGGCTCGGCACGTACCTGCCCCAGCCGGTCACGTGGGCGCGAATCGGCGGCGTTTCGCTCATAGCGGGTCGACCTCGATCAGTGGTTGCTTCGCCCGGACCAGCTTGCCGTCCTCGGCGTTGATCTTCATGACGCGACCGGCCTTGTCGCTCTTGATCTCGTTGAACAGCTTCATCGCCTCGATGAGGCCGATCACCTGGCCGACCGCGACCTCGCCCCCGAGGCTCACGTATGGCGCCGAGCCGGGGGCGGGCGCCCCGTACCAGATCCCGCTGAGGGGGGCCATGACAGCCGGGCGCGCCGGCGGACCGGCGTCCACCGCCGGTGCGGGCGTGGCCGCTGGCACGTCCGAGCCGTGTGCGGCGGTGCCCGGGACGGCGACCGCGGCCGGCATCGAGGGCGCGAGGGCCGAGGGCTTGCGCAGCACGAGCCCTGTCGAGCCGACCTGGACCTCCAGCTCCGTCAGCTCGGTCCGGTCCAGGAGGGCGGCGAGCTGGTCGATGAGCGCGAGCAGGGATTCGTCGGGCTTGGTCATCCGTCCCACCGCCGGAAGATGAGGGCGGCGTTCTGGCCGCCGAACCCGAACGAGTTGTTCAGCGCCGCCCGGATCGGCCGGTGGGTGGCCATGAGCGGCGTCAGGTCCAGGCCGTTCGTCCACGGGTCGGGGTCCACGAGGTTGATCGTCGGCGGAACGGCGCCCTCGCGCATCGCCTGGATCGTGGCGATGGACTCGATGGCGCCGGCGGCGCCGAGGGTGTGCCCCAGCATCGACTTGTTCGCCGTGATCGAGACCGACGGTCCGTGCTCGCCGAGGAGCGTCGCGAGCCCCTGGAGCTCGGCGCTGTCGCCCTCGGGGGTGGAGGTCGCGTGGGCATTCACGTGGTCCAGCTCGTCGGGCGACATGCCGGCCTTCTCGAGTGCGCGCCTGCCGGCCCGCACCGCGCCTGCACCGCCGGGGCCCGGGAGGGTGATGTGCGAAGCGTCCGCGGTCGCGCCGTAGCCCACGAGCTCTGCCAGCGGTTCGGCGCCGCGCGCTTCCGCGTGCGACAGCTCCTCGAGCACGAGCATGCCTGCGCCCTCGCCCATCACGAAGCCGTCGCGGCCCTGGTCGAACGGGCGCGAGGCACCCTCGGGATCGTCGTTACGCGTCGAGAGCGCCTTCATCGACGAGAAGCCACCCACCACCGCCTCGTGGATCGCGGCCTCCGTGCCGCCCGCCAGCATGATGTCGGCGTCGCCGCGCCGGATCGTCTCCCACGATTCGCCGATCGCGTGGGCACCCGTGGCGCACGCGGACACGGTCGCGAAGTTCGGCCCCAGCATTCCGAACGCGATCGCGACCTGCCCCGAACCCACGTTCGCGATGCCCATCGGGATGAAGAACGGCGAGATGCGATCCGGGCCGCGCTCCGCCATCAGCAGCACGTTGTCGAAGAGCGTCGTGACGCCGCCCAGGCCGGAACCCAGGATGCAGCCCGTCCGCTCGGCGAGCGCACCGTCCATCCGGCCGGGCAGGCCGGCCTGGTCAAGCGCCTGCCGCGCGACCACCAGCCCGAACTGGATGTAGCGGTCCATCCGCCGCATCTCCTTGCGGTCGATGACGCCACTCGGATCGAAGTCGCGCACCTGCGCGGCGATCTTCGAATCGACCCGCGCCGGGTCAAAGGCATCAATCGTCCGGACGCCGCTGCGGCCCGCGAGCAGGCCCGCCCACGTCGATGCCACGTCATTCCCGAGCGCCGACAAAGCGCCCATGCCCGTGACGACGACTCGGCGCGCGCCGTTGGAGCGGCTCATCGCACGAGCTTGCCTGTTCGAACCGTCGCGGCGCGATAGACGTCGCCGGCGAGACCGCGCGCGTAGATCGCGTTGGAGACGGCGAGGTTGTCGTACTCGGCGCGTCGGATCTCCGCCGTGACGGTGGAGCCGTCGTCACCCCCGCCGTCGAGCGTCACGAGCGCCCACGATGCCGTCGCGTCGCCGTCGAAGGCGTAGCCGGCGCTGCCGCCGTTGACGATTACCTTCCAGCCGAACTCTCGGACCTCTGGAATGTGCGTGTGGCCGCAGCAGATGACGCGGGCGTCCGTGCGCGACATCCGCTCGGTGATCGTCGAGGGGTCGAGGTGCTGGTCGAAGCCCTGGGTCTGCGACCCGGGCGAGGCGTGCGTCAGGAGCACAAGGTCGTCGCCGATTCTCACGCGGCGTTCGGCCGGCAGGCGGCGCAGCCAGGCAAGGTGCTCGTCCTCGAGCGCGTCGTGGGCCCATTCCGCCGCGGCGGTGATGGAATCGGGGACGCCGTACTCAAGGAGCCACGGAAAGGCGGCCGCGTAGTCGGCATCGGCAACCGCGATGTCCGTGTTGCCCTGGACGACGATGGCGCCGTTCGTCTCCATCTCGCGGACGACATCAACCGTCCCACCCGGCTCCGGCCCGTTGAGGACGATGTCGCCGGCGATCAGGACGACGTCCGGCTTCTCCTTGTTGATCGCCTTCCGAACCGCCTGGAGTGCCAACAGGTTGCCGTGCATGTCGGACAAGACGGCGATGCGAGTGCTCATCTGGACTGCCAGTCCTCGTTTCTGAGTCGAGACGTCGAGGACTGGGCCGTGAGTCCGCAATTCGACGGGATTCCGGGGGTGGGGGTCGCGAAATGTGTCGTGAACTGGGCCAGCAGTCTCGTCCGGGACGAATCAGCACAGAAATACGGACTGCCAGTCCAGCCGCGGCGGTTGGGCACGGTGATGGACGTCACCGCAGCGCGCCTTCCGGCGGGATGATGAAGGAGAGGAGGGCTTCGCAGGCGACCTCGCCATCGACCGATGCGACGCCCCGGCCGCGCCCGAAGCGCTTGCCGAGCTTCTCCATCGTGACCTCGAGGCGGAGCACGTCCCCGGGCACCACCATGCGCTTGAAGCGGGTCTCCTCGATCGCGGCAAACAGGCCGAGCCGCTCGCCGAACCCCGGCTGCTTGGCAACGTAGACCGCCATCGTCTGCGCGAGCGCCTCCACCTGGAGGACTCCCGGCATGATGGGCAGGCCCGGGAAGTGGCCCTGCGCCCAGAACTCGGTGGCGGTCACGCCCTTGATCCCGACGATGCGCTGGGCCTCGGGGTCGTACTCCACGATCCGGTCGACCATGAGCATCGGCCAGCGATGCGGGATGAGCGCCTCGATCTCGCGGGTGGTGTGAATCGTCCCTGCGGACGCCATCGGGTCCGTCATCGGGCGCGGGCCGTCATCGAGCCGCCGCGGCGGCGAGGAACGCGGCGCCGCCCACGCGATCGAGCAGGTTCGTGGTCATCTTCCCCTCCAGGAACGTCTCGTTGTCGAGCAGCGCTCGGTGGATCTCGATGTTCGTCGTGACCCCCTCGACGAGCAGCTCCTCCAGGGCGGCACGGCCGCGCGCGATGGCCGTCGGGCGATCGGGGCCCCAGACGATGAGCTTGCCGAGCAGCGAGTCGTAGTACGGCGGCACCTCGTACCCCGGGTAGAGGTGGGAGTCCATCCGCACGCCGGGACCGCCGGGCGCGTGATACCGCTCGATGACCCCGGCGCCGGGCCGGAAGTCGTGTGCGGGATCCTCGGCGTTGATCCGGAACTCGATCGCGTGACCGCGGGTCACCACGTCCGACTGGCGGAGCCCCAGCGGCTCGCCCGCCGCGATCCTGATCTGGAGCGCGACGAGGTCGATGCCGGTGAGCATCTCCGTGACCGGGTGCTCCACCTGGATCCGGCAGTTGATCTCGATGAAATAGGCGTTGCCCGCGCCGTCCACGAGGAACTCCAGCGTCCCCACGTTCTCGTAGCCCGCGGCCACGACCGCGCGAATCGCCACGTCCGCCAGCTGAGCCCGCTTCTCGGCGGACAGCGCCGGGGTCGGCGCCTCCTCGAGGATCTTCTGGTGTCGGCGCTGGACGGAGCAGTCGCGCTCGCCGAAGTGGACGCCTGCGCCGAAGCGGTCCACCGCGACCTGGACCTCCACGTGGCGGTTGTCGTCCAGCCACTTCTCCAGGTACAGCGAGTCGTCGCCGAACGCGGACTTCGCCTCGGACCGGCAGATCTTGATCGCCGACTCCAGCTCACGCGAGGTGCGGACCATGCGCATGCCCTTGCCGCCGCCGCCGGCGGACGGCTTGATGAGCACCGGGTAGCCGATCCTGTTCGCCTCGGCCAGTGCGTGCTGGTCGTCGCGGAGCATGGAATCCGAGCCGGGGATCGTCGGCAGCCCGAACCCGCCGAGGAGCCGCCGCGTCCCCTCCTTCGAGGCGAACCGATCGAGCACGTCGGGCGGCGGCCCGATGAACGTCAGGTCGTGGGCGCGCACCACCTCGGCGAACGTCTCGTCCTCGGACAGGAAGCCGTAGCCCGGGTGGACCGCGTCGCAGCCGGTGACGAGCGCCGCGGAGATGACCGCGGGCGCAGAGAGGTACGAGCGACGCGCGTCCGCCGGACCGATGCAGATCGCCTCGTCGGCGAGCTGCGCCGGCAGGCTGTCGCGGTCCGCCTCGCTGTACGCAACGACGGCCTCGACCCCGAGCGTCCGGCAGGCGCGCAGGATCCGCAGCGCGATCTCGCCGCGGTTCGCGATCAGGATCCGGCGGAACATCAGCGGCCCTCCGCGGGCCCGGCGGAGGTGGGCGCCGTGAGCTCCAGGCGAATCAGCTCCTGCCCGTACTCCACCGCCATGCCCGCCTCGACGAGCGTCTGGCCGACCACCCCGTCGGCAGGCGCCGGGATGTCCTGCGGGACCCCGAGCATGTCCACCGTGCCGAGGCTGTCGCCGGCGCGCACCCGCGTGCCGGAGGCCGCGCGTGGGCTGGGATTGAAGACACCGACGGCTGGTGAGGTCGCGATGGAGCGTGACCGGTCCCCATCGCCGTCCTTCGACGATGGGGCGTGCCCCAGGGCCCCCGTCCCGTTCGACGCCGCGCTTGCCGCGCCGCTTCCGGCGGTCGCGCCAGTCGATGCAGCGCCGCCTCCGGACGACGCCGCCGGCCGCGCGGGCCTGTGGCTCTCGACCGCGGCGCGCCCGTGGCCATGCCCTTCGTGGCCGGGCTGGGAGCGGGACGGCTTGTCGGAGGCGCGGCGACCCTCGCCGGGCCCGATGCCGTACGGCCGGCGGAGCCGGATGTGCCAGTCGCCCTCGCGGACCTCCAGCTCGCCGAGCTGGGTGGTGGAGAGCTTGGCGATGAGCGCCGGGAGGAGGTCGTCCGTCAGGCGCGCGATGCCGGCGTGGTCGGCCAGTCGACTCGAATCCGACCCGTCGTCCTGGGGTTCGGGCTGGCGGCCTGCCTCGGGCACCGATCAGACCTCCTCTGGAGCGGGCGGCTCGTCGCGCCGCGACGTGACCGGCGGGGGCGTGCCCATCGACCAGCGGGTCGGGTCGAGCAGGTCGCGGAGGCGATCGCCCAGCTTCCGACTCGGCGGTGGCGCCATGGCTGGCGCGGCGACCTCAGTGTACGGGCCGAGCGCGCGGTAGCGCCGGTAGCGGGCCTCGACCAGCTCGTCCGTGGTGAGCGCGGACAGGCGATCCAGCTCGTCGATGATCACGGCGCGGAGGCGACGTGCCGTCTCCCGCGGGTCCGCGTGGGCACCCTCGCCGGGCTCCGCGACCACCCGATCGATGACGCCGAGCTCCAGCTGGTCCTGGGCGGACATCCGCATCGCCAGCGCGGCGGTCGGGGCCTCGTCGGCGGTGCGCCACAGGATGGACGCGCAGCCCTCGGGGCTGATCACCGAGTAGACCGCGTTCTCCAGGGCGATCACAACGTCGCCGACGGCGATCGCGAGCGCGCCGCCGGAACCGCCCTCGCCGGTGATGATCGCGATGATCGGAGTACGCAGCCGGCTCATCAGCCCGATGCTCCGGGCGATGGCCTCGGCGATGCCGCGCTCCTCCGATTCGGGGCCGGGGTGGGCGCCGGGCACGTCGACGAAGGTCACGATCGGCAGGTTGAAGCGCTCGGCGAGCTCGAACACCCGCATCGCCTTGCGGTAGCCCTCCGGGTGTGGCATCCCGAAGTTGCGGCGGATGTTCTCCTCCGTGTCGGCGCCCTTCTGCTGCCCCACGAAGGCGATCCGCCGGCCGTCGATGCGGGCGAAGCCAACGGCCATCGCCGGGTCGTCGCCGAACCCGCGGTCCCCGTGCAGCTCAATGACCTCGTCGGCCATCTCCTTGAGCAGGTCCAGGGTCCGCGGCCGCCCGAGGTTGCGCGCGAGCTGGACGCGGCGCCACATCACGCTCTTGGGGTCCGTGGGCAGGTCGGCGCCCTTGGCCTCGGTCTTGGGGTCGTGGCGGCCGAGCAGCCGATCAACCATGCGGGTCACCCTCCCCGTTGCCGTTGCCGTTCCCGTTGCCGCCGTTCGTGCCGCCCGCGCCGGTCACGGCACCTGCCGCCGCGCCCACGATCCCGCCGGCGGCACCCGCGAGGCCACCCGCCGCGCCGCTCGCGACGCCGACGACGGACGAGAGGAACGTGCCGATCGGCCCGGACGTCGCGGTCGCTGCCGCCGGCAGCTCGGGCGCACGCATGAACCGCAGCAGGCTCGCGAGCTCGCCGCGGAGCGCACGCCGGTGGACGATCCGGTCGATGAACCCGTGCTCGAAGAGGAACTCGCTCCGCTGGAAGCCCGGTGGCAGCTCCTGGGAGATCGTGCCGGCAGCCACGCGAGCGCCGGCAAAGCCGATGAGCGCATTCGGCTCTGCGAGGTTGACGTCGCCGAGGACCGCGTACGAGGCGAAGACGCCGCCGGTCGTCGGGTCGCTCATGACGCTGAGGTACGGGACGCGCGCGGCGCGGACGCGCTCCAGGATCGCGCACGTCTTGGCGAGCTGCATGAGGGCGAGGGTGCCCTCCTGCATGCGTGCGCCGCCGGAGGCCGAGACCACGATCAACGGGATCCGGGCGAGGAGTGCGTCCTCGGCAGCACGGGTCACCTTCTCGCCCACGACCGCGCCCATGGAGCCGCCCATGAACCCGAAGTCCATGACGCAGATCGAGACCGGCTGGCCTTCGATCGCCCCGAGTCCGCGCACGGCAGCGTCGCGCAGGCCGGTCTGGGCCTGGGCGGCCGTCACGCGATCCGGGTACGCCTTCTGGTCCACGAAGCCGAGCGGATCCACCGACTGGAGGCCGGGATCGCGCTCCTGGAAGGTCCCGGGGTCCACGAGCATGTCCAGCCGCGCGACCGCGGAAAGCCGGAAGTGGTGGTCGCACGTGGGGCAGACGCGGTCTGCCTTGTCCAGCGTCTTGTTGAACAGCATCTCCGAGCACGACGGGCACTTCGTCCACAGGTCGGGCGGGTAGACGTCGCGGCGGGGGCGGAACGAGGGCAGCTTGATCGGCACGAGATCAGGTCCCCGACTGCCGCATCGCATGGGCCGCGCGGACGGCGCGGGCCATCGGCGACGTTCGGCGGCGCCAGGCAAGCCACGCTCCGGCCAGGCTGAGCGCGGACGCGGCGACCGCGCCTCCGATCAGGATCGGTCGGGGTGGCACCCGTCCGTCCAGCTCCGCGTCATCGAGGACGACCAGGGGGTCCTGCGCGACCGGCGTGATCCGCCGGATGGCCACGGGTTGGCCCTCGCCGCCCGCGGCCACGGAGAGGCGCATTGCCGCGGCGACCTCGGCGAGCCGGAGGGCAAGCCGCTCCTCGAAGCGGAACGAGGGATGGAAGCGGGGTAGGTCGGCCGACAGGCGCCGGGAGATCTCCCGGACAGCCGCGCTGACGGTGAACCCCGGCGCGCCCAGGAGGCGATCGTCGTCGACGGGCTGGACCGCGAGCAGTGAATCGAGGTAGCGGTCGGTGATCAGCGCTTCGATCTCGCCGACGTCCCGGCGATGGACGGTCACGACGTGCGACCGCGCTCGCCGTTGCCCCGCTCGCCGCCCTTGAGATCCCGAGCCACGCTCCGAAGGGCGCGGTGGATCAGCACGCGTACCGCACCTTCGGACCGACCGAGCACCCCGGCGATCTCCGCGGTGCTCAGCTCGTCCACGAAGCGCAGCACCATCGCCTGCCGGCGCTCGCCGGGCAGCCGGCCGACCGCGCGCCACGCCTCTCGAGCCTGATCGCGCCGAACCGCCTCGTCCTCGACGTTGAGCGGGTCCGCGATGATCATCTCGCCGATCGGCTCCAGCGGTCGACGGCGCGCGCGTCGTCGCTCACCGGCGATCTCGTTGCGGGCGATCTGGAAGAGCCAGACGCGGAAGGTCGAGGCGCCGTCCCCGTCCGCAGGGCGCGCCCGCTCCTGGAACTGCGACAGGTTCGTCAGGGCGGCCACGAAGGTCGCCTCGGTGGCATCCTCCGCGGCGTGATGGTCGCCGAGCTCGTAGTAGGCGTAGGAATACACGCGGGCGAGGTACCTGCGATACAGGGCGTCGAACCTGGCCGGATCGCGCTGCGCGGCCAGCACCAGCGGTCGGTCCTGGTCCAGGTGCGCGAGCCGGGGGACGGCGTCCTTCGCCGCTCCAACTCTCCACAATGCCCGGCGCGCCACTTCGTTACACCCCGCCTCAGACCACGCCGCCGAACCGGAGATGCCGGATCTCCCCGACCAGCACCGGCCGCGGCTGCCCGCTGCTCCCGACCGGGCGGACCAGCAGGGCGCCGGAGTCAGGATCCACGTCGACGGCCGTCACCGTCTCGACCTCGCCGTCCGGCCACTCGAGGCGGACCGGCAGGCCGTTGGTCAGCTGCCGTCTGCGCCACGCGTCGGCCGCGAACCGCCCGCCCCGAAGCTCCGCCGTCAGCGGCTCCAGGCGAGCGAGGAACGCCTGGGTCAGGGCGTCGCGCCCGACTTCGCGACCGGCTGCAGCCTCCGACAGGGACGTCATCGATGCCGCGAACTCGGCGGGGAAGCTGCCGCGCGCCCAGTCGACGTTGATGCCGATGCCGATCACGGCCTGCGCGAGCGGCGTGCCGAGGCCCTCGGTCTCGCCGAGCACCCCGGCGACCTTCAGGGCGGCGCCGGTCCCGTCGAGGATGACCAGGTCGTTCGGCCACTTGAGGCGCACCGTGCCGGTGGGGAGCCCGGCCGTCGATTCCGCTGCATCGGCCATCGCGAGCGACACGAGCGCGCCGAGCCGCCACGCCTGTGGGGGCTCCAACCACGTCGGGCGGAAGCCGACCGACGCGAGGAGCGATGCACCCGCCGGCGCCGACCACGTTCGACCGTTCCTGCCGCGGCCCGCGACCTGCTCGTCGGCGATCGCGACGCAGACTTCCGGCGTGCCGTCGCGGAGCCAGTCCGCGACGATGTCGTTCGTCGAGCCGACGACCTCGAACCGCTCGATGCGGGCGAGCCAGTCTGTCGCTGGGGTGGCGCCGGTCGAGATGGACACGAGGGCTCAGCCCGCCCGGGGAAGGGCGGCTTCGGTGTCGACCGGGTCCGGCCGTTCCAGCTCGAACGCCCCGTGCAGCGCATCGAGTGCCGCCTTGAGGCTGGCCTCCTCGATCACGCAGGTGATCCGCACCTCGGACGTGGAGATCATCTCGATGTTCACGCCCGCGTCCGCGAGCGTCCCGAACATGCGCGCGGCGTAGCCCGGCGCGTTGTGCAGGCCCGCGCCGATGATCGACACCTTGGCGACCGTCGGGTCGGTGGAGAGCCCGCGGGCGCCCATCTCGGCAACGACGGGAGCGAGCACCTTCTCGGCGCGAGGGAGCTCGGCACGGGGCACCGTGAACGACAGGTCCGTTGCACCGTCGTGGCCCACGTTCTGGACGATCATGTCCACGTTGATCCCGGCGTCAGCGAGCGGCGCGAAGACGCTCCGGGCGATGCCCGGCCGATCCGGCACGGCCAGCAGCGTCACCTTGGCGACGTTGCGGTCGTGCGCGAGCCCCCGAACCT
This sequence comes from Chloroflexota bacterium, assembly GCA_016191395.1. Classification (GTDB taxonomy): domain Bacteria; phylum Chloroflexota; class Limnocylindria; order Limnocylindrales; family CSP1-4; genus UBA5189. The sequence goes on along the minus strand of JACPOS010000004.1, from coordinate 15,396 downwards.
TGTTGCGCTGCTCCACGAGCGGATCCTCCCTGATCAGGGTACCGGGCGCATCCTCGAACGAGCTCAGGACCTCGATCTCCACGCCGTTGATCCAGCCGAGCTCCACGGCGCGAACCTGCATGACCTGGGCGCCCTGCTGCGCGAGCTCCAGCATCTCCTCGTAGCCGATCACGCTCAGCTGGCGCGCGTCCTCGACGAGGCGCGGGTCGGCGGTGTAGATGCCGCGCACGTCGGTGAAGATCTGGCACCGGTCTGCGCCGAGGGCGGCGGCAAGCGCGACCGCTGTCGTGTCCGATCCGCCCCTCCCCAGCGTCGTCGTCTCGCCCGGCTGGCCACCTGCATCGGAGCCGAGGCGCTGGCCCTGGAACCCCGCGACGATCACGACGTTGCCCTGCTCGATCTCCGCGCGCACGCGGCGAGGCTCCACGTTGGCGATTCGTGCCCGCCCGTGGCTCGCGTCCGTGGTGATGCCCGCCTGCGCGCCGGTCAGCGAGATGGCGTTGACGCCCTGTGCGTGGAGCGCCATCGAGACGAGCGTCGCGCTCTGGTGCTCGCCGGTGGCGAGGAGCATGTCCAGCTCGCGTGGGTTCGGATCGTCCGTGATGGCGGCCGCGAGCGAGAGGAGCTCGTCCGTGGTGTCGCCCATCGCCGAGACGACGACGACGAGGTTCGCGCCGGTCGCCCGTGCCCGCGCGATCCGCCCGGCGACGTGCCGAATCCGGCCGGCCTCGGCGAGCGAGGAGCCCCCGAACTTCTGCACGACGAGCTGCCCGTTCATGGAGCGGCGAAGTCTACCAGCGGGCATGTCGCGCACCGCGAACGAGTCCCGACCGACTCGCCGGCTCGCCATTGACTCCCGGACATCAGATCGGCCGCCAGCCTAAGCGTCGAGGCTCCGGCAACCTCCAACTCGTCGGTTGATGCCTGAGGGTCAACATTTCGAGTCGACCTGGGCAAACGCAGGCCAGATGACCACACGCAGGGACCTGCAACGGGGCTTCGACCCGAAAATGTTGTCTGGCAGTCATCGAGGAAGCTGAAGGGGTCCACCAGCGGTCTGCGATCCACCGTGTCGCGCGAAGCAATGTCTGGCAGACAACCAGGGCCCATCGAGGGCTGGCGGAGCACGCCGCCGCTCGATTCGACGCCGTCGTCAGGGACAACCGCTGCGCAGGCCACGGCCGCGCGCCGCTCCAGCGCTCCACGCCCGCGCGCCTGCAACCAGACTGGGGCGAGAATGCACAGGACAGGCATCCGGAGAGGGCCAGATCGACATGTGCTTCGACCACGACAGCCACCCACCCATCGACCCGATCAGCGGCGGCGCGCTGGACGCCGGCCGAATCTCGCTCACGAGCGAGGACGACCACCACCGGTTCCTCGCCTACCTGGCGCGGCCGGCCAAGCCAACGGGCGCCGGGATCGTGATCCTGCCGGACGTGCGCGGGCTCCATCCGTACTTCGAGGAGCTGGCGCTGCGGTTCGCCGAGCACGGCAACGTCGCCCTCGCGATCGACTACTTCGGGCGGACCGCCGGCGATGACGACCGCGGCGAGGACTTCGACTACATGCCGCACGTCGCCGGGGCCCGCTGGCAGCACCTTCAGGGCGACATCCGCGCCGCCGTGACCCACCTGAGGGCCCTCGACCCAGCACCACGCTCGGTGTTCACCACGGGGTTCTGCATGGGCGGCCGGCTGTCATCGATGTCGGCGACGCTCGGCCTTGGCCTCGCGGGCGTGATCCCGTTCTACGGCTGGCCGACCGGCCCGAACCGCAACGGGACCCCGGCACCCGCGGAATCCGCCGACAAGATCGAATGCGACGTGCTCGCGATCTACGGCGGCGCGGACCAGGGCATCCCGGAATCGGTCCGGGACGAGTACGACCAGGCGCTCGACAAGGCCCATGTCCGCCACGAGACGATCGTCTACCCGAACGCGCCGCACAGCTTCTTCGACCGGAAGGTCGAGGGGTTCGACGACGCGTCGGCCGACGCGTGGGACAAGGTGCTGACGTTCATCCGCCGGCACACGATGGGCCAGCCGATCGCGGGCTAGCCAGAGCGGGATCCCGCGGCTAGAACAGCCGCTTGAACAGCAGCGCAAGCACGACGATGAACCCGACGATGAAGAGCGGGAAGAGCGGTCCCGGCAGCATCTGCTGAAGCGTGCCGACGACGGTATTGAACGCCCCGACGAGCGCATCCACCGAGCCACCGACCAGCCCGCCGACGCCCTCCCCGATCGCGCGAACGAAGTCCCCCATGCCCGCAGTGTCGCGGCGCGGTCAATAGCACTACCGGCGAACCGCCCTCAGGGCTGGAGACCCTTGGAGTACCCGTAGATCGTGGCGCCGACGGCCGAGATCTTCGCGGCGGGCGTGGCCTTGCAGACGTCGCTGATGGCGGTCGTGAACGCCTTCATCACGTCGTCGCGCGGCCGCACGGTCCCGCCGTCGTTCGCTCGGAGCGCCAGGAGCATCGCCGCGCCCAGTGCGGAACGCTGATCGGCGGTCATCTGGCTCGTCCATTCGGTGCACGTGGTCTCGCCCGCCGTCTTCGGCCAGGCCGTACCCGCACATCCGGAGAGCATCACGATAGCGAGAGCCAGTCGGAGCGCCTTCATCGAACTGATCCTACCGAGGCCAAGGGCGACCCCCACCGAGAGAAATCCTCGACTGCTCGTGGGCGTGGGTCGCCCCTGACGCCTTCATGCTGCTCAGTCAGCGCGATGCCACGCGAGTGCCGAGACGGCTCGGTGACAGGCGCTCCAGGCGGCCCGACAGGTTGAGGTAGGCGGCTGTCGTCGTCAGCGCGGCCGCAACGGCAGGCTCCATCGTCGGTGCATTGGTGGAGACGAACGCGACGACCGTCGAGCCGGAGCCGGCGAGGCAGGCGCCGATCGCGCCGGCGGATCGGGCGGCGGCGATGAGGTGCGGCAGCTCGGGGTAGGCGGCGGCCCGGTAGGGCTCGTGGAGGCGGTCCTCGGTGAGCAGGCCCAGAACGTCGCTTCGGCCGGAGGCGAGGCCTGCCACGCCGACGGCCACGCGAGCGAGATTCGCGATGGCATCGGCACGCGGCACGGTGTCGGGCAGGACGCGGCGCATGTCGCTCGTCTTGAGGCGCCGGTCCGGGATCCAGGCGAGAACCACGACATCCGAGGGCGGGTCGAGGCGAATGGATTCGACGCGATCGCCGAGCGCCAGGCTCGCAGTGAGGCCGCCGAGGAGTGCGGGCGCGACGTTGTCCGGGTGGCCCTCGATCCTCGTCGCGAGCCGGAGCACGGTCGACCGCTCGAGCTCGCGTCCGACGAGCCCCCATGCGGCGACGAGACCCGCGACGGTCGCCGCGGCACTCGAGCCGAGCCCGCGCTCGAGCGGGATCGGGTTGGCCATTTCGATCGCCCATGTGAGGCCGCCGACCCCCTCGACACCGAGCTCGGCCAACCCGGCCTCGAGCGCGACGATGAGCCGGTTCGATCGATCGGCAACCAGCTCGCCCACGCCCTCGCCATCCACCGCCAGCTCCACATCGGGCGCGCCAACGGCGGCCGAACGAGCCTCGATCGTGACCCGCAGGGCCAGATCGACCGCCAGGCCGAGGGTGTCGTAGCCGGCGCCGAGGTTGGCGATGGTCGCCGGCGCCTCGACGGTCACCGAGCGCCCGACGAGCGTCGCCGCGTCGATCCCGGGGGTGGCCGGCTCGTTGCCGCTCACCAGTCGAGCGCCTTCAGCACGCCTGCCTCGGACGCATCCGACTCGACGATCCGGCCCGCGACGGTCCGCTCCGCCGTGTCGGGATCCTTGAGCCCGTTGCCGGTCAGGATGGCGACCACCAGCTCGTCGCGGCCGATTGCCCCGGAGGCGGCGGCCTTTGCCACACCCGCGACGCTCGCCGCCGAGGACGGCTCGCAGAACACGCCCTCGAATTCGGCGATGTTCCGATATGCGGTCAGGATCTCGTCGTCGGTCACCGCGTCGATGCTCCCGCGCGATTCGTCACGCGCCGCGACGGCGCCCGCCCACGTGGCCGGGTTGCCGATCTTGATCGCCGTCGCGATCGTATGCGGGTCATCGATCGGGTGGCCCTCGACGATCGGTGCCGCGCCGGCCGCCTGGAAGCCGTGCATCCGCGGCCGCGTCTCCACGATGCCCGCCATCGCGTAGTCGGTGAAGCCGGCCCAGTAGGCGGTGATGTTGCCGGCATTGCCGACCGGGATCGCAAGCACGTCCGGCGCGCGTCCCAGGTCGTCGCAGATCTCATAGGCCGCCGTCTTCTGGCCCGCGATCCGGTGCGGGTTGACCGAGTTGACCAGGGTGGCGCGCGAGCCGGACGCCGCCGTCATGGAGCGGACGACCCGGAGCGCGTCGTCGAAGTTGCCGTCGACGGCGACGACCTTCGCGCCCGCGATCAGCGCCTGGAGGAGCTTGCCGAGCGCGATCGCGCCCTTCGGCAGCACGACCGCGACCTCGATACCGGCGGCGGCGCCGTACGCGGCGGCGCTCGCGGACGTGTTGCCGGTCGAGGCGCAGATGATCGAGGTCGCGCCAGCCTCGATCGCCTTCGACACGGCGACGACCATCCCGCGATCCTTGAACGAGCCGGTCGGGTTCATGCCCTCGAGCTTGAGGTGCAGGTTCGCGACGCCGATCCGTGCGCCGAGTCGCGGCGCCGCCACGAGCGGCGTGAAGCCCTCGCCCAGGGTCAGTCGCGGGGTCGCGTCGGTGATCGGCAGGAACCGCCGATATCGGTCGCAGAGGCGCGGTCGCGCGGCCATCGTCAGTCCTCGACCGGGTACTTCACGCCCGATGGCCCGACGAAGAAGGAGCGCGCCTTCGGCAACAGGCTCGCCGCCGTCTCGAGTGCCGCGGCCGGCAGGTCGCCCCAGGTGCTGCCGTCGCCGCGCCGCACGGCGAGGAGGTCCGCGAGCACCGCCGCCGCGGTCGCTGCGCCGCCCGCTCCCGGGCCCTCGACCGCGAGCCTTCCGAGCCGCTCCGCCTCGATCTCGATGCGGTTGCGAACGCCGTTCGTCTGGCCGAGTGCGGACGCCTCCGGCACCGCGGTCGTGAGCACGGCCGCCTCGAGGCGACCATCGGATGCGCGGCGCCTGGCACTGGCGAGGAGCCGGATCGCCAGTCCGTCGCGATTCGCGCGGGCGAGGTCGCCCGCGGTGACGCCCGTGATCCCGGGGCGGTCCCCTCGCCGGTGCACGGCGATCCCCGCGCGGTCCAGCCATACCCCGAACGCGAGACGGGCGAGCACGACGAGCTTGTCCGCGGCGTCCCCGCCCTCGACATCGCCGGTCGGGTCGGCCTCGGCATAGCCGGAAGCCTGGGCGTCGGCGAGCGCGTCCGCGTAGCCCACGCCGTTCGCCGCCATCTCCGTGAGGATGTGGTTGGTTGTGCCGTTGACGATGCCCCGCAGCGAGCTCACCGTGGTCCCGGCGAGGTCCTCGGAGAGCAGGCGGAGGATCGGCGTGCCGCCCATCACCGCCGCCTCGTAGCGGAAGGGCGCCCGGGTCAACCGCGCGATCGCCTCCAGCTCCGGCCCATGCCGCGCGACGACGTACTTGTTGGCCGTCACGACGGCCTTGCCCGCCGTCAGAGCAGCTGCGATGAGGGTCCGTGCCGGCTCCTCACCGCCCATCAGCTCCACGACCACGTCGGTCGCGCCGGCGACGAGGTGCGCCGGGGCGTCGGTCAGCAGATGGGCCGGTATGCCGCTGGCCGCTGCGCGAACGAGGTCCCGCGCCGCCACGCCCACCAGCTCGAACGCGCCCGACTCGGGAGCGAGACCCGGCGATCGACCCTCCAGGAGTCCCGCCACGACCTCGCGCCCAACCGTCCCGGCGCCCAGCACCGCGACCCGCAGGGGACGCGTGGCGCCACCCGAATCCCCGATCGATCCGCCCTGCCCGGCCATCGGCGCATGGTAGCCGAGGGTCGGATCGGGCCCGACGCTCGACTACACTCCGCGCGATGACGACCGCGACCTCGACCCGCATCTTCAGCGGCATCCAGCCGTCCGGAATCGTCCACCTCGGCAACGACCTGGGCGCGATCCAGAACTACGTCAAGCTCCAGGACGAGTACGAGGCGATCTACTGCATCGTCGACTATCACGCCCTGACGTCCACGCACGACCCGAACCTCCTGCGCGAGCGAACGCGCGACATGGCGGCGTCGCTGCTGGCCCTGGGCCTCGACCCGGAGCGCTGCACGCTCTTCGTCCAGAGCCACCGGCCGGAGCACACGGAGCTCGCCTGGTTGCTCGCGACGGTGACGCCAGTCAGCTGGCTGGAGCGGACGCCCACGTACAAGGAGAAGCGCGAGACGCAGCCGGACGACGTCAACCACGGCCTGCTGACCTACCCGGTGCTCCAGGCTGCCGATATCGTCATGTACAAGGCGACGGTGGTCCCCGTGGGCAGGGACCAGGCCGCGCACCTGGAGCTGTCGCGCGAGATCGTCCGCGCGTTCAACCATCGCTACGGCAACACGTTCCCGGAGCCAAAGGCGGTGTTCACCGAGGCGCCCACCGTCCTCGGCACCGACGGCGTCCGGAAGATGAGCAAGTCCGTCGGCAACACGATCGACGTGCTCGCGCCGCCGCAGGTCATCCGCGAGGAAGTCGTCTCGATGGTGACCGACACGCAGCGGATCAAGCGCACCGATCCGGGCCGGCCCGAGGTGTGCAATGTCTGCCAGCTGCACCGGTTCTTCGGCGAGGACTACCTGGAGATCCAGGACGGCGAGCGGACGGCGCGAACCGGCTGCGTGGACACGAAGCGCCTGCTGGCGGACCGGATCGTGGCCCACTACGCACCCGCCCGCGAGCGCTATCTCGAGCTGATGGCCAAGCCCGCGCTCGTCGACGAGATCCTGGCAGCCGGCGCCGCACGGCTCGCGCCGATTGCGGCCGCGACCATGGCCGAGGTCCGCGAGAAGATGGGCCTTCGATGAACCGCCGCGACGAGCAGCCGCGGGCAGCCGAAGGCGCTGACGAGCACGCACGGCGAGCGCACCCCAGCGTGCGTGAGCCGACGCGCGCAGGCGGCAACGCCCGGATGCGCCGGATGGTCGGCGCGGCCTGATGCCGGGCGCCGACCCGCCGATGGGTTTCCACCTGACGCCGCGCGAGCGCCGCTGGTTCGACGCGATCCTGGTCCTCGGCGCGCTCGCGCTTGGCTTCATCGTGCTGGGCTTCGTGGGCGTGATCTTCGCGGTCTTCGGCGACCTGATCATGGTGTTCTTCCTGGCCTGGCTCTTCGCCTTCATGCTGGTGCCGGTCGTGAACCGCGTCACCACGATCCCGTTCATGAGCCGGGCCGGCGCGATCTTCACGGTCTACTTCGTGCTCTTCGGGTCGCTCGTCGTGGTCTCGATCCTGGTCGCCGCGGCGGTGGTCAACTCGATCGGCGACTTCATCACGAACCTGCCGGCCCTGCGCGCGAACCTGCCCGCGATCATCGAGCCGTGGCAGGGTCGCCTCGACAGCATCGGGATCTCGGGGGTGGACCTGCTCGGCCAGGCGACGTTCCTGCTGGACAACCTGAGCCAGTACGCCGTCCAGCTCGCGGCGCCGCTCCAGCAGATCGCGGTCGCCAGCATCGGCGCGATCGGCAACCTGCTGCTCGTGGTCGTCTTCTCGCTGTACATGGTCGCCGACCGCGAGCGGCTGGTGGCCTTCGGGTTCTGGCTGGTCCCGAGCGGCTACAAGGCGGAGGCGCAGATCCTCGAGGAGGCGGTCAGCCGCTCCTTCGGCGGGTTCATCCGCGGCCAGGTCATCACCGGCCTCGCGTTCGGGGCGATCTGCTTCGCGGGGAGCCTCGTCTTCGGCCTGGACTACCTGCCGGTGACGACGTTCACGGCCGGGCTGCTGATGATGATCCCGTTCTTCGGCCCGTTCGTGGCCTGGCTGCCGCCGGTGCTCGCGGCGATCCTCCTGAAGCCCGACGCGCTGCTGGGCGTGGGGATCGTGGTCGCGGTCGGCTGGGTCCTGGTCATGAACTGGCTCCAGCCGCGGATCATGGCTACCTCGCTGCGCATCCACCCGATCGTCGTCCTGGGCTCCGTGCTCGTGGGGCTCAAGATCGCCGGCATCCCCGGCGCGATCTTCGGCATCCCGATCGCGGCCGTGCTCTCGGCACTCATCCTCCACGCGCTCAACCGCGGCAAGGGCACGGGACCGGTCGCCGAGCGCGCCGCCGCGCGTGCCGCGCAGCGCCAGGGCCGCCTCATCCGCCAGCCTCGCGAGCCAAACCCGACGGTGGACCTGGACGTGGAGCCCGAGGTCCCCGCGGTCGAATAGTCCCTCAGTCCGTTGCGCGGTCTCGCGGGACCAGCCGGGCGACGAGATACAGGGTGATGGCCACGAGGAGCAGGTCTCGCGCGAGGACAACCGCGACCCACAGGGGCTCCCTGACGTCGAGGTACCTGGAGTAGAACCTCGGGTAGTACAGGCCGGTCAGCAGGATGGCCGTCCCAAGAGTGATCAGGTGGGGCGACCAGCGGCGACCGCGGATCATCGCGATCGGGGCGATCAACCAGATCAGGTACTGCGGCGACAGCACCTTCCCGAAGGCAACCCACGCGCAGAGCGCGGCCGCCGATGCGAGCATCAACCGCTCGAGGGTCGGCCGGCCCCGGATGAACAACACGAACGTCACGAGGAGGAGGACGCCGAGGGCGACGGTCTGCGCGGTCGCGACCTGGGATGCGAGCGGGCCTATGAGGTTGTACGAATCGAAGGTGTGGACGACCCGTACCCCGCCCATGGCGTTCGCCAGGAAGATGAGCGCGGCGCCGACCGTCTCGACCTGGAGAGGCCGCGTAAAGGCCCGCAGGAGGGCATCGAGCACCCCTTGCGGAGCGACGACGAAGAACGGCGCGACGCCCACGGCGACGGTCAGCACGAGGATCAGGGTGAACACCGTGGCGGCGCGCCGACCTTCCTGGCGCCAGAGGTGCACGACGAGGAACGGGGCGAGCACCACCGGATACACCTTGGCCAGCACGCCCAGCCCGAGCGCCACGGCGGCGAGGCGGTAGCGGTCCGTCACGAACAGCCAGATCGCCGCGGCCGCGAACAGGGCCGGCCACAGGTCGAAGCGCGCCAGCATCAGCGGGCCCATGAGGATCGGCGAGGTCGCGACGAGCGCGGCGCCGGCCAGCATGTCCCGGCGCCGCAGGTCAAGGGCAACGGCGGCACGCATCACGAAGATCGTGGTCACCATCCCGATCGTTGCGGTGACGAGCCCGAACGCCTGCCGATAGGCGATCTCGGTGAGGTTGCCGATGAGCAGAAGGGGCCCGAGGATGGGCACCAGGGCGAGCGGCGGGTACTCGAACGCGAAGTCCCGGTACGGCACGAGGCCATGCAGCACGTTGCCCGCGTACTGCCGGTAGAGGTTGACCTCCAGGGCCCTGCTCGGATTGCCGTACAACCCCTGCTCGGCGAGCATGGCAGTCACGACCCAGGCGATGGAGAACCCGAGGATCCCGGCGGCAGCCACGCGTGCGGCCCACTCGGGGTCGGCATCCCCGTCGGCATCCGTCGGGGCGTCGCCCGGCAGGGCGTCGTGCAGGATCCCTGGTTCGGGCTCGACGTCCCTAGGCTCGCCGGCCACGGAGCTCACCGAGGATCTCGCGGGCGGCGTTCTGGCCGGGACCGCCGGTGATGCCGCCGCCGGGGTGGGCCCCAGAGCCGCACAGGTACAGCCGCTCCAGCGCGATTCGGTAGCGGGCGTGACCGAGCAGCGGTCGCCAGACGAAGAACTGGTCGAGGCCCTGCTCGGCGTGGAGGGGGTGTCCGCCGGTCAGCCCGAACTGCTGCTCCAGGTCCACCGGCGTGAGCACCTGCCGATGGGTGACGAGCTTGCCGATCCCCGGCGCAACCTCCTCGAGTGCTCGCATCACGCCGTCGCCGAAGTTCTCGCGGGCCACCTCCCAGGTCGCGATCGGGTCGCCCTCGGTGGGCCTGTGGCCGCGCAGCTCGTACGGCGCGTACTGGGCGATGACGCTCATCACGTGGGTGCCGGCCGGCGCGCCCTCGACGAGCGACGGGTCGGCGAGCGACGGGATCGTTGCCTCGAGGATCAGCGACGTGCCCCAGCGGCCGTACTTGGCCGCGTCGAAGGCACGCTCCATCGCGTCGATGCCGGGCGCGACCACGATCCGGCCACGCAGGAGCGATTCGTCACCGCCGGCCGACGGGAACACGGGCAGCGACGCGAGCGCCAGGTTGACCTTGGCCACGACGCCGGGCTGGCGGATGTTGCCGGCACGCCAGCCGAGGGACGGCCCGACCGCCACGGGGTCCAGGAGGTCCACCACGGTTCGCTTCGGGTCGACGCCGGAGACCACGGCGCGCGCCGCGATCTCCTCGCCGCCCGCGACGACGACACCGGTCGCGCGCCCGTCCTTCGAGCTGATGTGCACGACCTCGGCGCCGGTCCGGATCTCGGCGCCCGCGGCGCGTGCCGCGGCGGCCAGCGCCTCGGAAAGCGCGCCCGGTCCGCCCTTCGCGAACACCGTCTCGCCAGCCGCGCCACCATCGTTGCCGGCGCCATCGGACAGTAGGATCGCCGCGGTTCCCGCCGACCACGGCCCGACCGAGTTGAAGCGCACGCCGCGCCACGCGAGCACTCCGCGCAGGGCATCCATCTCGAACGATTCCGCGACCAGGTCCGCCACGGCCATCGGCAGGACGCGCAGCACGGTGCGCGAGCCGTCCCGGCCAAGGCCCTTGAAGCTGCGCCCGAGCTTGAGCGCCGCGATCGCGTCACCCAGGCCCGGCGCCTTGATGTCCGGCGGCGTCGATCGACCGAGCTCGTCCAGGAACCGCCCGAGCGATCTGACCCGGGCATCGAACGCCGCGTACGCGCTGGCATCTTTCGTCGAGCGTTCGGTGAGGCCGGCGGCAGTCCTGGCGACGTCCGACCAGAGCGTGACCTGCGTGCCGTCCGGCGAGGGTGCGAAGACGCGCACGTCCGGCGCGACGAGCGACAGCCCGTGGCGGCCGAGGTCCAGGTCCTTCTGTACCGAGGCCCGCAGCCGGCCAACGGTATGGGCGAGTGTGGGGACGCGGATCCCGGGGCCGAGCTCCGTCGTGGCCGCTGCGCCCCCGATGCGTTCGCGGCGCTCCAGGACGAGCGTGCGCAGGCCGCCCTTGGCGAGGTATGCCGCGGTGACGAGGGCGTTGTGGCCCCCACCGACGACGATCGCGTCCCAGCTCGCCGCCATGCCTACGCCGCCCGTCCGCGGCTGCCGCGCTTTTTCAGGAGCTCCATCGCCGCGATACGGCCGTTGGCACCCATGATCCCGCCGCCCGGATGCGTGGAGGAGCCGCACAGCCACAGGTCACGCACGGGGGTCCGGAAGCGCGCCCAGCCCGGGACGGGCCGGCTGAAGAACAGCTGCTCGAGTGAGAGCTCGCCCTGGAAGATGTTGCCCTCGGTCAGACCGGTCGTCCGTTCGATGTCCAGCGGCGTCTGGACGTTGCGATGGAGGATCTTCGAGGGGAGGTCGGGCGCGAACTCCGCGATCCGGTTCACGACCGCGTCGCCGAAGGCCTCGCGCTGGTTGTCCCAGCCGCCGAGCGACGGGTCCAGGTTGTACGGGGCGTACTGCACGAAGCAGCTCATGATGTGCTTGCCGGGCGGGGCCATCGACGGGTCGACCAGGGTCGGGATGATGATGTCGATGTACGGCTTCTCGCTGAACCGGCCGTACTTCGCGTCGTCGTAGGCGCGCTCCATCGCATCCACCGAGGGTGAGATGGAGATCGCACCCCGGAGGTGCTCGCCCTCCCCCGGGAGGGCGGTGAAGTTCGGCAGCGAGTCCAGGGCCATGTTGATCTTGCCCGACGAGCCGCGGAACTTGAAGCGGCGGACCTCCGCCTCGAACTCGCTGTCGATGGTGCCGGGCTCCATGAGGTCGATGAACGTGCGGCGCACGTCCACCGAGGACAGGACCGAGTCGGCCTCCAGCTCCTCGCCGGATTCGAGGACGACGCCGGTGGCGCGCCCGCCCCTTGTCCTGATTCTCGCGACGGGCGCTTCCGTGCGGATCTCCGCGCCCTTGGCGCGGGCTGCACTGGCGATCGCGTTGCTGATGCCGCCGGTACCACCCTTCGGGATGCCCCAGGCGCGGAAGGCGCCGTCGATCTCGCCCATGTAGTGGTGCAGCAGCACGTACGCCGTGCCCGGCGACTTGACGCCCTGGTACGTGCCGATGATCCCGGACGCCGCCATCGTGGCCTTGAGCGGGTCCGTCTCGAACCACTGCGACAGGAAGTCGTACGCCGACATGGTCATGAGCTGGACGAAGACTGCCTGCTGGCGCTCGGTCAGCTTCTGGAAGCTTCGGAGCAGGCCGGTCAGCGGGAGGAGCGGTCGCGGGTCGATCGAGGCCGGGTCGGGTGGGACGATGGCGAGGATCGGCTTGATGAACCGGGCCATGTCCACCATGAGCGGCCCGTATTCCTCGTACGCCTCCGCGTCCATCTTCGACCAGCGCCGGAGCTCGCGGACCGTCCGGCCGTGGTCGTTGACGCGCCAGAGGTAGTCGCCCGTGCCGATGGGATTGCCGTTCCCGTCCTTCGGGGCGGGGCGGCCCATGCCCTGGGGCACCGGGGTGAAGGTGCCGTCGAGCGGCAGGATGTCCAGGCCGTGCCGCGGCAGGTCCAGCTCGCGAATGATCTCCGGGCGGAGCAGCGAGACGACGTAGCTGAAGATCGACATGCGGTAGCCCGGGAAGATCTCCTCGGTGACCGCCGCGCCCCCGAGCACGTGCCGCTTCTCCAGCACGACCGTCCTGAGGCCCGCGCGCGCGAGGTAGGCGGCGCTGATCAGGCCGTTGTGGCCGCCGCCGATCACGATCGCGTCGTAGCGCTGGGGCACGCGAACCTCCGCCCTGGGACGTTTCGGGAACGTCCTGACTCTAGCGGACGCGAGGGCCCATCGTCGCGGGCCGGTCGTCACGTCACGGCCGACGAGGAAGCGCCGACGCGGTAGGCTCCGGAGATGAGCATCGGCAGCCCGTTTCACGAGCGGACCGCGCCACTCAACCACAAGCAGCAGTGGCGCGAATGGTCCGGCTACTGGGCTTCATCCGCGTACGCGGACGCGCACGACATCGAGTACAACGCGATCCGCGAGGCCGCCGCGCTCATCGACGTGAGCCCGCTCTACAAGTACCGCGTGACCGGGCGCGACGCGCTCGCGCTGGTGGACCGGGTGATCACCCGCGACGCCTCAAAGATGGCCGTCGGGCAGGTCTACTACACGCCGTGGTGCGACGAGCACGGCATGGTCATCGACGACGGCACGGTCCACCGCGTCGCCGAAGATGAGTTCTTCTGGACCGCCGCCGATCCGCAGTACCGCTGGCTGACGCTCAACGCGCGCGGTCTCAAGGTCGCCATCGATGACGTGACGGAGTCGATGGCCGCCGTCGCGCTGCAGGGCCCGTTCGCGCGGGCGGTCCTCGAGGAGGCCACGGAGGAGCCGTTCGGCGAGCTGCGCTACTTCCGCCGCCGCGATTCGAAGCTCCTCGCGGGCAACATCGAGGTCGGCGTCTCGCGGACCGGCTATACGGGCGACCTGGGCTACGAGGTGTGGATCCCGGTGCAGCGCGCGGCCGAGGCGTGGGATGCGCTGATGACCGCCGGTCGCGCGTACGGCATCCGGCCCGCGGGCATGCTCGCGCTGGACGTCACGCGGCTCGAGGCAGGCCTCGTGCTCCTGGAGGTCGACTACACCTCCGCGCGTCACGCGCTGAACCCGGAGCAGAACTCCTCCCCGTTCGAGATCGGGATGGGCAAGCTCGTCGCGCTGGACAAGGGCGCCGACTTCGTCGGCCGCCTGGCACTCCAGCGAGAGCAGGCACGGGGCGGACCCGCCCGCCGACTCGTCGGCGTCCAGCTGGAGTGGAACGACATCGAGCGGTCCTTCTCGGCGCGCGGCCTGCCGCCGGCGATCTCGGCCTCCGTCGACCGGTCCGCGGTCCCGGTGTACGCGCCCGGTGGCATCCGGCAGGTCGGCAAGCTCACGAGCCACGGCTGGAGCCCCATCCTCAAGCAGGCCATCGGCCTCGCATCCGTTGCGCCGGCGTTCGACAAGCTCGGCGCGAAGCTCGATGTGGAATGGACCGTGGAGGGCCACCGCGGTCGGGTCGCTGCGGCCGTGGTCGCGATGCCGTTCCTGGACCTCCCGAGGAAGCGCGCCTGACGGCTCGCCCGATGGCTCCGTCGATGGCTCGCCTCCGACCGCCGCTCGCGTTCGGCCTCGCTCTCGTCGCGGGCCTGGTGCTGATGTTCATGGACACGCGGCCCGCGTTCGACGACACCGCGATCACCGTCGTGGGCCTCGTCGGCGCCGCGTTCCTCGCGGTCGTGATCGACGGGTCGGCGGATCTCCGGCGCGCGCTGGCTCTCGCCCTCCTCGTCGGCATCTGGATCCCGATCGTCGAGATCGCACTGTCAGGGACGTTCGGATCCGTCATGGCGTTGGTGTTTGCGGGCGCCGGTGCCGTCGCCGGCCTCCTCGTGGCTCGAACGCTGCGGGGCCCCGATGGCTGAGATCGCCGGGCTGGACCACGTCCAGATCGCGATGCCCGCCGGCGGCGAGGACGCCGCGCGTGCGTTTTACGGCGCGCTCCTGGGGCTGGAAGAGGTCCCGAAGCCGGCGGCGCTTGCGGCGCGCGGCGGGTGCTGGTTCATGGGGAAAGGCGCCGCGGCCGGTGTCGCGATCCACCTGGGCGTCGAGGCGGACTTCCGCCCGGCGAGCAAGGCCCACGTCGCCCTGCTGGTCGACGACCTGGCGGGCTTGCGAGCCACCTTCGAGGCTGCGGGCGTCACCCTCGCCGACGATCCCGCCGAGATCGGCGTCCGACGCTTCCACGCCTTCGACCCATTCGGCAACCGCCTGGAGCTGGTGGACAGCCGCGACACGGGGTTCACGGCGCGCTCTCGGGGGTAGTCGTCGGCGGCACCCCGGTTTGGCGCGATATCCCGGCCGACGATCACCGCATGAGCAGATTCGGCACTTCGGGGGCGATATCAGCTCATTGGCGTGGCAAACCTCGCCCGTTTGCCTGAACCCAGCAACTGCCCACGCTCGAACGCGGTCTTGTTCAGGAGATTTGGCTGCGACGTAGTCGTCCGGGCGGGTAACAGCCACCAAAGCCCCAGCAATGCTCCCGGCGTGATCATCGCAAGCCTTATCGACCCCGCCAGGGAGCGCCCCAACGGGACGGTCAAGTCCCAGGACGTGGTGTAACAGGGCGTCATCCAGGCGCCTGATCGTCAGCTTGCCATGAGCAGGGTGGGAGTCACCTCCTCGTGGTCGATGACCGCGTCGATCGCAGCCATGGTCTCTGGCCGGAAGTACCGTC
>JACPOS010000007.1 GCA_016191395.1 Chloroflexota bacterium | reverse complement strand
TGGAAGCACCAAACCAGAGGCCATCCGCGCCCTCCGTCGCCACCTGAGCGATGAGGTCTTCCGACGAATGCACCACGACAACGCCGCCAGGATTGCCGCCCGAACGGCCCTGCCGGTCGCCGCTTGACATAGGAGCATCGCGTGGACATCCGGGCCATCGTCCAGCGCGTGCCGGGTTGGGCCGGGCGCGAGATTCGCATCGAGCCGATCGCTGCCGGCCTGACGAACGCCAACTTCCGCGTCGAGGTCGATGGCGTCCCGCACTTCCTGCGGCTGCCGGGATCGTCCACGGACATGCTCGCGATCGATCGCGAGAACGAGCTGTTCAACACGCGAGCCGCGGCGGAGGCAGGCGTCGGCGCGAAGGTCCTGTTTCACGATCCGAGGAGCGGCGCGCTCGTCCTCGACTGGATCGAGGGGCGGACGATGTCGAACGCGGCCTTCGCGGAGCCCGGCACGCCGGTGCGTATCGCCGACGCCCTTCGGCGACTTCATGCCGGCCCTCGCTTCCGCGACGACTTCGACATGTTCCGGCTCTCGGAGTACTACCTGCGGGTCGTCGGCGAGCGCCAGATGCGGATCCCGCAGGGCTATCGGGAGCACGCGGCGCAGGTCCCGCGCATCGAGACGGCCCTCGCCGCGCGCCCGCTCCCCACGGTCCCGTGCCACAACGACCTGCTCGCCGAGAACTACCTCGACGATGGCATCCGCCTATGGATCGTTGACTACGAGTACAGCGGCAACAACGACCCGACGTTCGAGCTGGGGAACACGGCGCAGGAGCTGCTCTTCGACGCGGCGCGCCAGGAGGAGCTCTGCGCCGCCTACTTCGGCCCGGAGCGATTCGCGCGGGATGGACCGGCGCTCCTCGCCCGGATGCGCCTTCAGATGATCATGTCCGACGTGGGCTGGACGCTCTGGGCCGCCATCCAGGCCTCGATCTCCCGGATCGACTACGACTTCTGGGCCTGGGCCGAGGAGCGCTGGGACCGCGCCGCGTCAGCCATGGACGGCCCCGACTTCGAGCAGCTGCTGGCCGCCGCAGGCGCCTGATTCGTGCGCCGCCGATCCTCATGGTTCGGCGGTGATGCAAGTGGGAGCATCACCTGGCGGTTGGGAGTACGCCGGGACGTCTCGTACGATTCTGATTACCCCACAGGCATCACGCGGCGAAGAGCGCTCCTGACGACCTAGCCGCGCATTCGAGCGCCGGCAGGGTCCCAGAGGACGTCGGGGGCGACCTCGCCGGCGACGCGACCGGCGAAGACGTCGACCTCGATCGTCGCCGCTTCGGCGATCGACGCCGGCAGGTACGTGGTGCCCACCGTTCGACCGACGGTGTAGCCGAAGGCGGCGCTCCCGAGGCGGCCGACGACCTCGCCGTTGATGCGAACGGCTTCGCCCCCATAGATCGGCGCCCAGTCGTCGCCACCGATCAGCAGCGTGCGCAAGCGGCGGGCCGGGCCGATGGACTCGGCGTTGAGCCGGGCAAGGAGCGCGTCTCGGCCAACGAAGTCGCCCTTGCCGAGCCGGACGAAACGGTCGAGTCCCGCCTCGAACGGCGTCTCGCGCGGCGTGAGCTCAGCACCGAAATAGCGGTAGCCCTTCTCGAGGCGGAGTGACTCCAGCGCCCGGTAGCCGATCGGCTCGATGCCGAACGCCGAGCCGGCGACGAGGAGGGAATCCCAGACGCGGGCGGCCTGGCCGGGAAGCACGGTGAGCTCCCATCCCAGCTCGCCTGCATAGCTGAGACGCGTCGCGAGCACCTTCGCCTCCCCAATCCGGATCGCACGGACCTGGCGGATCGGGAGGGCGGCGTCATCGACCGGGTTCGACGTCGCACCACGAAGGACGTCCCGGGCGCGCGGGCCCCACAGCCCGATGACCGCCCACTCGTCGGTGGCGTCGCGGACCTGGACGTCGGGGATCGGCGGGTCGTCGGCGGCGCGGGCGACCAGCCAGCCGAGGTCCGCCGCCAGGTAGCCGGCGCCGGTCACGACCCGGAAGTGGTCGATGGACAGCCTGGTCGCCGTGACGTCCGCGACGATGCCACCACTCGCGTCGAGGAACTGGCCGTAGATCGTCGAGCCGATCGGCTTGTCGATGTCGTTCGCGCAGGCACGCTGGAGCAGCGGGAGCGCCCCGGCGCCGGCGACGTCGATCTTGCCGAAGGAGGTGAGGTCGATGATACCGACCCGCTCACGCACGGCGCGGTGCTCCTCCCCCACCCGATCGAACCAGTCGGGCCGTACCCACCCTCGCTCCCGTGGCATCCGGCCGTTGCGGACCCACGGCTGGCCGGGTCGATGGAGGTCGGCGCGCTCCCAGCCCGCCTTCGTGCCGAACACGGCACCCGCGGCCTCGAGGCGCTCGTGCAGGGCGGACAGTCGACGGGGGCGGCCCGCCAGGTCGGCGTCGTACGGGAAGCGGAGGCGGTAGTAGTCCGCGTACGTCTCGCGCGCGAGGCCGGAGGTCCAGTCTGGATCCCTGAACGTGTCCGCGAACCGCCACGCCCGATACGGCGCGATGTCGACGCCCGGGTCCCCCGCCGTGATCCAGCCCGCGATCGCCCGCCCGATTCCGCCACCTCCCCCGAACCCATTCAGGGACAGGCCCGCGGCGACCCAGAAGCCACGGACGCCCGGCATCGGGCCGAGGAGTGGGTTCGCGTCGGGGGTCATCGCGTCCGGGTGGCAGACCAGGCGCACAGCCTCCGCGTCCGCGAGGAACGGGAAGCGCCGGATCGCGCCCTCCATGAGCGGCTGGAAGCGATCCCAGTCCGGCGGGAGCGAGGTCGCCGCGTGCTCCCAGGGAACGCCCGACTCCCAGCGCGCGTTCGGCTCCGCCTCGTAGCCGCCGAACAGCATCCCGCCATGCTCCGCCTTGCCGTAGACGAGGTTGTCCGGGTCGCGGAAGCAGGGCATGTCGTTCGGGAGCTCGTGGCCCCCGACCGCCTTCAGCGCCACGTGCTGGTGGTCCACGGGTGTCGACGGGATGAACGCGCCGACCATGTCCGCTACGCGCGGCGCCCACATCCCGGCGGCATTCACGACGAGCTCCGTGTCAATTGGGTCACCACCCTCGAGCAGGACGCGGCGAATCTCACGCCGAGGCCCAAGCTCGAACCCGGTCACGCGCGTGTTCTGGCGGATCGTCACGCCCAGCTTTCTGGCCGCATCCGCGACGGCGAACGTTGCGGTGTGTGGGTCGAGGTACCCATCGCCCGGCAGGTACACGGCGCCGTACAGGGAGTCCGGCGAGATCGCCGGCATGAGCCGGCGCGCCTCCGCGGCGGAGATGACGCCGACCTCCAGGCCCACGCCGCGCGCCCGGCTCGCGGTCCGCTCCAGCTCCTTGAGCTGCTCCGGTGACGACGCGAGACGTACCGAGCCCACCGCGTCGAAGACGCCGAGTCGTCCGTACAGCTCGATGGAGTAGCGCCGCCAGGCGAGCATCGTCGACGACGGGTTGAACGCGGTCACGAGCCCGGCGGCCTGTGACGTCGAGCCCGCGGTCAGCCCTGCCTTCTCGACGAGGACGACGTCCTTCCAGCCTGCCTCGGCGAGGTGGTACGCGACGCTGCAGCCGGTGATCCCACCGCCGATGACGACGATGCGCGCCTGATCATTCACGACGTCGATGATGGGGTGTGGCGGGGCGCGATGCACGGCCGGGAAGTGGATCCCATTCGACCGCCCACGCGACTGGCCGCCAGATCGACCATCCGACGAAGGACGGCATGGAGCCGCGCGTCGATGAGACGTCCACCGGTCTGTCCGCCGCTGTACGGTCGGCGGATCGTCCGTTTGACGAAGGAACGGTGCGTTCAGGGACGCTCCGAGCGGTCGTCGGAGCACTGCCTCGTCGAATGGACGACATCGCGACCGCTCGGGCAGCAATCGCCGTAAAGGCTCAGATCACGGCGGCGTTCAGTTGCCCGCTGCCTCGGTCAGGGCACGCTCGAAGGCGTGCCGGCCGGCGACCGTCAACAGCCGGTCGAAGTGGTCCGCGGCATAGGCGACAAAGTCCACGTCGAGCGTTGAGATGCCCTGCTGGAGCACGCCCCACATCGCTTCGCGGAAGTCGGAGAGGACGCGCATGAGCGTCAGCCTGGACGCGAGGGCCGGGCTCGGCGACTCGCCGAGGTAGGCGGTCAGCAGGATCGCGTCGTGCTCGGCGTCCAGCTCGTGGTTGATGCTGAAGTTGCCGAGGTCGAAGTACGGGTCGCCCATGCCCGCGTACTCCCAGTCGACGATCCTGATCCGGGCGCCGTCGTCGATGAAGTTCGCGTTCAGCAGGTCGTTGTGGCACGGCCGCAGCTCGAGCGGCGCCGTCAGGCAGGCGAGCTCGATGCGACGGGCGATCGATTGCGCCAGGTCGTACTCCGGCGGGATCGTCACGCCCCTCGACTGCGCGAGTGCCCGATATACCTCCACGATCCGGAACGGCACGAACAGGCCGGGGATCGCGGGGCCGTCGTGGATGCGGCGGAGCGTGGCGCCGACCTCGCGCAGGCGCGCCGGCTTGCGCATCTCCTGCTCCGGGATCGGATTGCCCTCGATGAACCGGGTCACGAGGTAGCCCTCGGGGCGCAGGTAGGCGATGACCTCCGGGCCGACCCCCACGCCTGCCGCCGTGACGGTCGCGGCGTGCTCCACCTCGCGGCTGATGCCCAGGACGTACGTGTCGTTGCCGGCGAGGCGGACCACGAAGCGCGCGCCGCCCGGGGCGCCGCCAACGAGGAAGTTGCGGTTCGTGATGCCCCCGGAGAGCGCGGTGAAGGTCAGCGGGCCCGCCCCGAGCTCCGGGAGGCGACGGAGCGCGCGCTCCAGCTCGTCGCGGAGCTCGCCGCGGAGCTCGTCCTCACGCCGCGTCGGGCCCGCCCCGACGCGCCGTTCGTGGTTCCAATGGAGCGCGCCACCCGGGAACCCGTGGCGGCGCGCGCTGGAGTGGCTACGCGATCAGCGCCTCGCCGGTGGCGAGGTCCGCCTCGACCTTGTCCTCGCGCCGGTTCTGGCCGGTCGCGTAGTAGTAGATCAGGCCCACGATGAGGATCAACGCGATGGTCCCCTCGTAGAACGGGATGTCCGGCAGGAAGCCGAGCTTGTTCCCGCCCGAGGTGATGATGGTCAGGCTCGGGTTGGTGTAGTCGCGCAGGTCGCTGCCGAAGTTCCCGAACAGGCTGCTCTTCCAGAGGCCGAAGTTGATGATCATCAGGCCGCCCCACACGAGGGCGAGGACGTTGATGATCGTGCCCCAGCTGCCGAGCTTGAACCAGGCGCCCTTGTGCGGCCAGCCCTTGCGGCGCGCGAACAGGACACCGAGGTTGCACATGAAGTAGCTGAGGTAGATGAGGCCGGTCGCGCCGGTCGCGAGCAGGCCCGGGCTGTCGGTGATGAAGAACGGGACCGCGGCGATGACGCCGACGGCGACCGCGGCGTTGGCCGGGGTCTTGAAGGTCGGGTTGACGTGGCCCCACAGGCTGCCGAGCGGCATCCGTCGGTCGCGGCCCATGGAGAACATGAGGCGCGTGGTGGCGCCCTGGATCGCAAGGGTGCAGACGTACACCGCGATCAGGATCACCCACAGGTAGATCGACCCGAACGTCGTCCCCAGGCCCGCCTCGATCGCCGTGGCGATCGGCGCCGTGTCGGTCAGTGCGGCCTTCATGTCCGGCGTGGCCAGGATGATTGCCAGGAGGAACACGGCGCCGATGGCGCCGGACAGCCAGATCGCGCTCAGCACGCCGCGCGGCGCCTGGCGGCTCGCGTCCAGCGTCTCCTCGCCGAACGTGCCCGCGGTGTCGAAGCCGTAGACGACGAACAGCGACATGAACATCGCGATCGCGAACACGGGCAGGTAGCCGCCGGTCTCCGGCGTCTCGATGCCCGCGGTCTGGGTCAGGACGGAGAAGTCCTGGTGCCGGCCGACGATCAACAGGATCACGGCGAAGACGAGCATGCCCAGGATCTCGGCGCCGACGCCGATGTTGTTGATGATGGCGAGCAGGCGCACCCCGAACGCGTTGATGATCGTCGTCGAGATCAGGGTGATGATCGCCCAGAAGACCAGGTTGTTGAAGAACGGCAGCGGACTTGCCGCCGCGAGGTCCATGCCGAAGATGCCGGCCATGACGAGCGGCACGGTCCCGGCGACCGCGGTCACCGTGACGACGCCAGCCCAGAAGTAGAACCAGCCGGTGAACCAGCCGAGCGTCTTGTTGGACAGGCGCTTCGACCACTGGTAGATGGAGCCGGCCACGGGGAAGTGGCTGGACAGCTCGGCGAAGTTCAGGGCCACGAACGTCTGGCCGATGATGATCACGGGCCAGGACCAGAAGAAGGCCGGGCCACCGACCCCCAGGCCGAGCGCGATCAGCGTGTACGTTCCCGTCGAGACGCTGATGTAGCTGAACGCGACCGCGAAGTTCGACAGGAACCCCAGCGAACGCTTCAGCTCGGGTTTGATCCCGAGCGATCTCAGGTGGGCGTCGTCCTTCGCGGCGACGTCCGAATGCGTGGATGGACCCGACACGGCTTCCTCCCTCTACCACCGAGAACGCAGCGCGAGGACGCGTGGCACGCCACCCGGGCCCTCCACCCGAGCGCGACCGGAGCATAGGAGTGCCGCAAACGCGAATCAAGGCGATTTCGCAAGGCGGAGACGAGGTCTTCGGGGTTGATCGAGCCGATCTCGCGGCGATTCGTTGCGGAGCGGCTACCTGCGAGTGCGAGCGATCGCGAGCGACTATGCGGCCGGGACGGCCTCGGCGAGGGCGGCGGGCAATGGACGATGCCATTCGACCGGGTGCACGTAGCGGTCCACCATGGCGCGGCTGCTCACCACGCCCAGCTCGTGGAAGAGGAAGCCGATCTTCTTCGCCTGGCTGGCGAGGATCGCGTCGTTCGTCTCCAGGTCCCAAAGCTCCCGCTTGAACGGGCCGATGGCCTTCTTGCGCGTCGTGTACACGAACTGCTGGTCCGTCTGGTCGGACTTGCGCTCGTCCAGCGCGTTTGCGAAGCACCAGCCGTGGATCTGCTCATGCAGCCCAGCAGGGAACTCCGGGTGCTCGTAGAGCGCGTTCTGGAATCCGGTCGCGAGGTGGATCTCCGCCGTCTCGACGTCCCGGAAGTGGTGGAACATCTCGTCCGGAAGCGTGGACGCACCGTGCTGGACCGTGCCCGCCAGGCCGTAGTCCCTGCGCGCCACGGCGCCGAGCCGCTCGTGGATGGAGAAGTCCACCGCAACCATGCCGACAGTGCCATCCGGCAGGACCATGCCGCCGTGGGAGGTGCCGGTCTGGACGCTGACCTTGGAGATGCCGATCGCGCCTGGCGCATGGCGCGCGAGCTCCCGATTCAGGCCGTCGAGGTAGGCGCGCAACTCCGCCTCGTTCGAGTTCTCCTTGCCGACCTCGCCGATCTCGCCACCGACGCTGATCGTTACGCCGTCGGTCTCGAGCGCGCGGATCAGCGCCACGAGCTCAGCCGTTCGCTCGTAGTTGGCGCGCTGCTGCTCGTCGTCGGTGGGCAGGGACAGGTCCACGAGCGTGGAGGCGTCGATGTCGATGTTGCGATAGCCGGCATCGATCGCCAGCCGGCACGCCCGCCGGATCTCCTCGGTCATCGACTCCGGGTCCGTTGCGTACTTCTTGGCGTTGAACTGGTAGTGGTCGCCCTGGAGGAAGACGGGCCCGCGCCAGCGTGCTGCGATCGCGCCGGCGAGCACCGCCGTCGAGTAGTCGATGGGCCGCTGGAACGTGTACGTCTGCTCGCTGCGCGCCAGCTCCAGGATCACGGCGCCGACGTCGAACGTCGTAGCCGTCTCGTACGTGATCCGGGCCATGTCGAACGTCTGCGCGCGAATGTTGATCGCCGGGACCGTGAACCCGCTCACCTCGCCGCGCGCGCGCGCCATGTACAGGTCGTGGATGCTCGCCGATCGAACGCCGAGCGCCTGTGCTGCCTCCCACACGATCCACTGGGCAACCTCGACGGTCGCCGGGTTCTCGCCGAACGCGGCCGTCCAGGCGAGGTCGCGGATCCCGTCGGCGCGCAGCCGGGCCGGATCCACGATCTCGATGGCGCCCTCGTGGACGTGCACGATCCCGGACAGTCGGGACAGGAGATCGCGGACGGAGCCTTCGACGTTGGGCACGCTCAGATGGTATCGCCGCCGGCTCGTTGGGTCCGGCTGCGAGCCCTGGCCTGTCGACTAGAAGGGCCTCGTGACCATGAGCGTGATGATCAGCACGAGCAGGATCGACATGATCATGCCTCCCTGCCGTACGGCTTTCACCGCGGCGACGAGCGCCGGCGGCGGGCCCGCGGGCGCGGCGCCGGGCGCGGGCGGTGGCGGCGGGGTCGACGTCATCTCGATGACCTTGACCACCCGGGGCGTCAGGACGAAGTAGGAGAGTCCCAATGAGCCCAGATAGAGCACGATCGCCACGTCCAGCCAGAGGGCCTTCGTCAGGTCCACGTTGCCGGTGATGATCAGGGCGATGCCGGTCACGCCCTGGAGGAGCGCGAGCGGCCACGTGATCCGCTTCGCGATCGCGTGGCTGACCCGGGAGGCGAAGTTCGCGTGCATCGGTTCCTTGCCACCCATCGCGCCGATGAGGGGAAAGGCGAACGTCGGACCGAACGCGACGATGGCGCCGAGGATGTGCGCGAGCAGGAATACCGTGAACAGACTCACCGAACCTCCTCCACCTGGGATGAACGCCGCTCGATTTCCCTAAATATGCGCCAGATCGGGCTCGTGTTTCTCAGTGCGGCATGTGCCCAGGGCCCTCGGCATTGGGCTCCGAGTGGCCCTCGCCTTGGTGGTGGTCCTCGCCGGGGCCACTGCCGCCGTGGCCGTCGCCCCACCGAACCCGGTAGCCGGCGATGAGGCGCCGGACCTCGCCGAGCTCCGTGACGCCGGCCTTCGCGAGCCCACCGAGGTCGTCGCGGCGGTGGTGCAGGTCCGCGTCGAGGTCGCCCGCCCTGCGCCCGAGCCGCGCCGCGATCTCGGGGAGCACGCCCCAGGCGAAGTGCTCGTAGCGCTCGAGCCGCGGATCCCAGGCCGCGAGGACCGCAGGGTCAAGCCGCTGCGAGTGCCCGTGTGCATCGCGAGCGAGGGGCCGCACGTAGTGCGCGGCGGTCACGCGGAGCTTGCCGCGGCGGCTATCGCTCGCCTCCCCGATCACGAGGACGCAGCCCAGGAACGTGAGCTGATCCTCCGACAGCGGCATCGGGCCGCCGCCAAGGCGGCGCCTGACCTCCTCGAGCGAGGTCGCCTCCACGACGCCGCCCGCACGACGCCCCCGGACCAGGTTGCTGGCACCGACGGCCGTGAGAAGTCCAGCAAGCTGCTCCACGGGCTCGTCCGGATGGATGGAGCCGATGATTCCTGCCACCAGCTGTCCACCCGCGCCAACGCGGTCCGGCGGGGCGGCGACCACCAGCGGCACCCGCGCCTCCACCAGCACCCAGACGAGCGCGGCCAGCTCGGCGTCCAGGACGCCTCGCGCCACGAGCCCCACGAGCGACGGGTCGGCCGTTGGGCTCGCGGGTTTGGGCTGCGGCGGGCGCGGCTCGGTCATGGCGCGAGCGTACAGGCTCCCGCCGTCGCGGCCCGCCGCACGCTACCGGGCCCACCTGGCCCAGGGGCCACTGCCAGCCGCACGTCGGGACAGCCACATCCTGTCAACCAGCAATGGGCGTGCTGATATCCAGCTCCGGGACCGTCGCGGCGTTGATGTCAGAGCCGTTTCGTCCCGCGCCACGCTCGTGTCGGCACGATTTGGAGCGCTCCCTCGCTCCGAGCCGCACGGATCGTTGGATACCAGCACCCTGGTTACTGAATGACGGAAACGCCCGCCCTGGCGCGCCTTGCGTCGCGGCGCAAGCACGAATTGACAGCGGCGGCGCGACCACCCTACTATCCCGGCTCGGCGCCGCGGCGTCAGCCAACGCGTCAGTCGTTATCGGAGGTGGATGTGATGAAGAGCACGATGCTCACCCGGCGCACGGCCTCGCCCATCGGCGATTCCGGTCGCGGGAGATTTGCGCCCACCACGAGGTAGCTGACAGGCGGCAGGGCCGCCACCGAGCAGACACCACGAGCCGTGGGCCAGATCGGGCCCACGGTTTTTCATTTGTCCCCGAGCTGCACGCGGGGACCACTGACGAGCCGCGAGCCACCCGCCACGCGCCGGGTCCGGATCGCGGTCTCTTTACGTTCGCCCACCCGGAAGGACTCCACCAATGTCGAGCACGATGCTCCAGGAACCGAAGATGACGCAGGACGGATCGATCGATCCCGCGCAGCTGCCGAACCCCGCGGCGGCATCGAACCCGGCACCGACCTCGGTGCCCGGGCTCGGTCCCGACGTGGCGCGAGGACCCGCCGCGCTGCTCGTCGATCGCGTCACGAAGCGCTTCAAGGTTGCGCGGAAGAAGCAGCCGGTGACCGCGATCGCGGATGTGTCCATGCGCCTCGAGCGCGGCGGGACGATCGGGATCCTGGGCGCCAACGGCTCGGGCAAGTCGACGCTGATCAGGCTCATCTCGGGCCTCCTCACGCTCGACGAAGGCCGGGTCGAGGTGTTCGGCCACGACATCGTGCGCGAGGAGATGGCGGTCAAGCGGCTCATCAACCGGGTGAGCGTGGATGCCGCCTTCTTCAAGAAGCTGAGCCCGATGGAGAACCTGCTGTTCGCAGCACGGCTCTACGGGATCGATTCGGGGCTGGCCCGTCGCGAAACCGTCCGGATCACCGAGCGCCTGGGCATCGCCCAGAAGCGACTCGGCCGGCCGGTGGAGCAGCTGAGCCGGGGCATGCAGCAGAAGATCGCGATCGCGCGAGCCCTGCTGACCAGCCCGGCGCTGCTGCTCCTGGACGAGCCGACCACGGGCCTCGATCCTCGATCGAAGCTCGACGTCCAGACATTCATCGAGGAGATCAGAACGAACCACGACGCATCGATCGTCCTGACGACGCACGACCTCGACGAGGCCGAGCGCCTGAGCGACGAGATCATCGTCCTCAACGACGGCCGGATCGTCGCGGAGGGCTCGCCCGCAGCGCTGAAGCGACTCGTCGCCGAGCGCCACGGCGAGGCCCCCACGATGCACTCCGTGTTCATGACCTACACCGGCCGCTCGCTCGACGAGGACGTCGAGGCAGCTGCAGAGGATGACGAATAACGACCGACCGTTCAGCCGGTGTCGGCGCAAGGCGGAGGCGAGGACCGGAGCGAGCGCACCTCAGATGTGCGCGAGCGAGGACCGCAGCCGACTACGCGGCGCAGGCGCCGGATCAACGGACGGCGAAGACGACTGAAAGGAGGTGAGTGCCATGTTTCTTAACGAATTGCATTTCGAGCAGCTGAAGCAGGACCGGGAGCGCGCGTTCGCAGCGTTGTCCTGCGCCCCGCGTCAGCGGTTCGTCTCGCAGTCGATTCGGCGATCCGTCGGGCGGTCGATCATCCAGATCGGCTCCTGGCTGGCCGCCGAGCCACGGCCCCGGCTGGCTCGGTCC
The DNA here is from genome assembly GCA_016191395.1 of Chloroflexota bacterium. Taxonomy (GTDB): domain Bacteria; phylum Chloroflexota; class Limnocylindria; order Limnocylindrales; family CSP1-4; genus UBA5189. Next base: position 47,000 of record JACPOS010000007.1, on the reverse strand, counting down.
CGATGAGGGCCGAGCCAGCCCTCCCGCAGGGAACCCATCCGATGACCGCACTCACCCGCGAGATGAAGGCCTCGTACGCCTTCATCGAGCGCAACTTCTTCCTCTCACGCCGCTACTGGGGCTGGGAGATCGCGTTCCTCGTGTACTCGGCGGCAGGCGCGCTGTCGATCTCGCTGATCGGCGCGCAGGCCGGCGACCCGCGCCTGATCCTGACCCTCATGGTCGGGGCGATCTTCTGGAACTACCTGTCGGTGGTCTTCAGCTGGATCGCCGAGACGATCTCGATCGAGCGCTGGGAAGGCACGCTCGAGTACACGATGATGGCGCCGGTCCATCGCTCGACCCACCTCCTGGGTGCGGTCGCGTACGCGATGGTCTACGGCCTCATCCACACGGCCGCGATCCTCGTGGCGGTGGTGCTCTTCTTCCCGAACCTGTCGTTCGAGCACGCGAACATCGGCACGATCGCCGGGTTCATGGTGCTCGGCTCGTTCAGCTTCGTCGGCATCGCAATGCTTGCGGCGATCCTGCCGCTGCTGTACGTGGAGCGCGGCGCGCAGATGACGTTCGTGCTGCAGTCGGTCCTGCTGCTCGTCAGCGGGGTCTACTACTCCATCGACGTCCTGCCGGGCTGGATGCAGGTGATCTCGCACCTGTCGCCGGCCACGTACGCCCTGGATGGCGTCCGGAAGGGCCTCATCGATGGCGTCCCGCTGTCCGCGCTGTGGGGCGACATCTGGCCGCTACTCGTGATGGGCGTCGTGTTCATCCCGTTCGGGCTGTGGGCCTTCAGCCGCGCCGAGCGCTACGCCAAGCGCCACGGCAAGCTCAAGCGGGTCGGCTGATGACCACCGACATCGCGACCAGGGTCCGGCTCCGTCCGTTCGCGGGCGAGCCGGACCTGGCCCAGATCGCGCGGATCGGGAATGCCGAGGCGGAGGCCGCCGGCTTCCCGCGCCGCGAGGACGCGGCGTCGCTGGCCGTGCACTTCGCGCATCCGTCTGACCACTTCGACCCTGCCCGCGACGTGACCATCGCCGAGCTCGACGGCGAGGTCGTCGGGTACCAGATGCGCAACTGGGTGGACACGACCGATGGGCTGCGCGAGTACCGGCTCGACGGAGGGGTGGATCCCGCCTGGCATCGGCGCGGGATCGGCACACTCCTGCTGGCCGATGGCGAGCGGCGTTGGCGAGAGGTCGCCGCCGGCCACGTGACGATGAACCCGCGCCTCCTCGGCGCATGGACCGGGGATACGCAGAACGGTGCCGTGGCGCTGCTGACCTCGGCCGGCTACGCGCCGGTGCGGTGGTTCTTCGACATGGAGCGGACGGGCCTCGACGAGCTGCCCGACGCTCCCCTCCCCGACGGCCTGGAGGTTCGCCCCATCACCCCCGAGCTCACGCTCGCCGTGTGGCGCGCGGACGTCGATGCGTTCAAGGACCACTGGGGCGGCTTCGACGGCTCCGACGAGCGGCTCCAGGAGTGGCTCGCCCGCCCCTCGACGGACGTCTCGCTGTGGGTCGTCGCGTTCGACGGCGACGAGGTCGCGGGCGGCGTCATCAACACGATCGACGCGTCCGAGAATGAGGCGCTCGGGATCCGTCGCGGCTGGCTGAGCAGCGTCTTCACCCGCCGCGCGTGGCGCCGGCGTGGGCTGGCCCGCGCGCTGCTCGTCCGCTCCATGGACCGGCTCCGCGAGCGTGGCATGACGATCGCGGCCCTCGGCGTCGACGCCGACAACCCGAGCGGCGCGCTCGGCGTGTACGAGCGCGTCGGCTTCGAGGTGTCCTACCGGTCCACCGCATGGCGGAAGGAGCTCGAGCCGTGAGCGCTCCGAGCCCACAGCTCGTCGCCCTGGGCTGGAACGACCATCTCGCGACGCTGCTCGTCTCCGAGGCGACCGGGCTCGTCCCCGGCCGCATCCTCGCCGAGGAGCGCGGCGCGTACCTCGTGGTGACCGATGCCGGCGAGGGGCCGGCGACGGCGTCCGGCCGCCTGCGCCACGCCACCGAGCTGGACCCGACGGCCGCCTGGCCGGCGGTCGGCGACTGGGTGGCCCTCGACCCGCTCTCCGTGGAGGGTTCCGGGTCCGACCATCGCCTGATCCAGCGCGTCCTCTCGCGCCGCACCGCGGTGATCCGTCGCTCCCCCGGCGATCGACGGATGCCGTCCCAGGTGCTGGCCGCGAACGTGGACGTCGTGTTCGTCGTGACGTCGGCGAACCAGGAGTTCAACGTGCGCCGCCTGGAGCGCTATCTCACGGTCGCGTGGGAATCCGGCGCCAGGCCGATCGTCCTGCTCTCCAAGGCCGACCTCGCCGAGGACATCGGCGAGTACCTGCTTGCCGCCGCGACCGCGGCGCCCGGCGTCGAGATCATCACCGTCTCCGCCATCACGGGCGAGGGCATCGAGGCGGTCCGGTTCCACCTGGGCGTGGGGCGCACGGTCGTCTTCACCGGCTCATCGGGCGTGGGCAAGTCGAGCATCGTGAACGCCCTGGCGGGCGCGCCCCTGCTCGACACCGGAGGGATCCGCGAGGACGACGCGAGGGGCCGGCATACGACCACGCGCCGGCAGCTCGTGCGCCTCGCCGACGGCCTGCTCATCGACACCCCGGGCCTCCGCGAGCTGGGCGTCCTCGACGGCGACGGCGTCGCGACGGCGTTCGACGATGTCGAGCGAATCGCGAGCGGCTGCCGGTTCAATGACTGCGGGCACCAGTCCGAACCGGGGTGCGCCATCCGGGCCGCGATCGCGAGCGGCGATCTCGATCGTGGCCGGTTCGCGGCCTGGGAGAAGCTCGGGCGCGAGGCGGAGCGCGCGGCCATCGCGACGAACGCGCTCGGCCGGCGCGCGGAGCGGAAGAAGTGGAGCGCGATCCAGCGCAGCGTGGAGCAGCACATGCGCCTGAAGTACGGGACCGAACGATGACCGGCACGTCGGTCGCACTGGAGCTCCGGCCGTTCGAACCCGGTCGGGACTTCCCCGGCGCGGTCGACCTCATCTCCGACACGAACGCCCACGATGCCGGACAGGATTGGTACCCGACGGTCGAGTCGCTGATGATGGAGTGGGCGGTGCGCCCCGGGTTCGATCCGGCGCGCGACGCGGTCGTCGTGGAGGACGAGGGCCGGATCGTCGCCGGCGGCACGATGGACTGGCGCGAGCGCGCAGGCAGGATCATCCATAGCAGCACGATCTGGGTGCTTCCCGAGTGGCGGCGGCGAGGGCTCGGGCGACGAATCCTGGCGTGGCTGGAGGCGCGTGCCCGCGCGTCGCTCCTCGACGGGACCGGCGGCCCGCCGGAGCTGCCCCACGTCCTGAACGCGGGTATCGAGACGTCCAACATCGCGAGCGCTGCGTTCGCGGCGGGCGCCGGCTACGCGCCGGTCCGCTACGGCTTCCAGATGCGCCGGCCGCTCGATCTGCCGATCCCGGACGTCCCTATGCCGGCCGGGCTGGAGGTGCGACCGGTGGAGCCGGCACAGATCCGCGCGATCTGGGAGGCGGACAGCGAAGCCTTCCAGGACCATTTCGAGCCCCGCGCGCCGACCGAGGCGGAATTCGAGCGATTCACGGCGGACCCCGACTGCGACATCTCACTGTGGCTGGTCGCGTGGGACGGCGACGAGGTGGCGGGCAGCGTCCTGAACGGCATCTACCCACACGAGAACGCCGCGACGGGCATCGAGATGGGCTGGCTGGACCATGTGTCCGTCCGCCGGCAGTGGCGCGGCCGGGGGCTCGCGAAGGCACTGATCGTCCGGTCCCTCGCGCTGCTCCGCGAACGTGGGATGGAGATGGCCGTGCTCGGTGTTGACGCCGAGAACCCGACGGGCGCGCTGCAAGTGTACGAGGGCTTCGGCTTTCGGCCGTATCGCCGGTGGGCAACGCTCCGCAAGCCGTTCTAGCCGCGGCGTCCGCGCGTCAGGTCGGGAGCCGGCCCTCGCGCGCGACCCATTCCAACCACGGCCGCTCGCTGCGGATCGTCGTCGTCGCGCCGTGGCCGGGCAGCACCGTGAGGGTCTCGTCCAGCCTGCGCAGCCGATCGAGCGAAGCGACCATCGCCTCCGGCGAGCCGCCGGGCAGGTCGACCCGGCCGAACGAGCCGGCAAAGAGCGTGTCGCCGCTGTACAGGCGCCCAGCCTCGCGATCCAGGAGGCACACGGAGCCTTCCGTGTGCCCAGGCGTGTGGAGCACATCCAGCCGGACGGATCCGAAGACCACCTCGCCGCCTTCCGCGAGCTCCACGGCCGGGATCGATGGCGGGATCTCGAACGGCGCCCACATGGGGGACGGATTGGTGAGCCGGTGGGCATCCAGGGGGTGGACGGCGATCCGGGCGCCGGTGTGCTCGGCGACGCGGGCGTTGTCGCCGGAGTGATCCCAGTGACCGTGGGTGGTCACGATGAGCTTGAGGGTCCAGCCGCGCGCGTCCAGCTCGTCGCGAATCCACTCGAGCGACGGGATGGCCGTGTCGATCGCGATCGCCTCGCGAGTCCGCTCGTCCGCGAGGATGTGGACGTTCGTGGCGAGGACGCCGATTGCCCGGTGGAGCGCCTCCATCCGACGGGCGGTCAGGCCGCCGGCGCGAGCCGCGCCCGAACGCAGTCGAACGTCTCGTCGATGAGCTTGCCCGCGGTGCCCTCGATCATCCGCGAGCCGATGCCCGCCAGCGAGCCGAACAGCTCCACCGTCGCCTCGTAGGTCATGGTCGTGGGCCCCTCGGCGGGGCCGGTCAGCCGCATGTGGCCGTTGGCCTCCACCTGGTTGCCGGGCGCCTCGCCGGTGGCTCGGATGACGGCGCGATCCGGCGCGTCCACCTCGACCAGCTCCAGGTCGATGGTGAAGCCCATCGTCATGAACGCGATGCCGATCTTGGCCTTGACCCGGGCATGGGTCGGGTCCAGCTGCTCGATCGACTGGACACCGGGCCCGCACGTCGCGAGCTGCTCGAAATCCAGGAGGAGCGCCCAGACAGCCGCGCGCGGCGCATCGATCTCGACGGTGCCGGTGAAATCCATCGATCGAGTCTAGGGAGTCCACCGGACGACGCCGACACGGGTCGGTTTGCCGGCTCCGAGGGTCAGCCCGCCGGCCTCGCCTGACGACGGTGTGAGCCGGGCGTCGAGTGCCGCCTGGAGCCGGAGGTCCGCGGCGCTGCCCGGAGCGACCCAGGTCTGGCGGCGGAGGAAGGTCAGTACCTCGTCGCGCGTCCGCCACGCCCGGGCGGGTCGATCGAGAATCTCGACCTCGGGGTGCGAGCCGCGGGCGGCGAGCAGGTCGACGAAGTCCGGCAGCGCAGGGAGCGGGACGCGCGCCTCGTCATGGACGGCCTCGAAGAACGGCGCCGCCACCGAGGCGGGCGGCTGCTCCTGCATCACCGCCACGCAGGCGCGACGCGCCGCGAAATCGAGCCCGTACAGGAACGGCCCGATCAGCTCCGTGTCGTGGCCGACATTCGCGATGAACGAGACATCGGCGCATGGCAGCGGCACGAGCGCTGCGGTGGCCTCCGGCCAGCGGCCCGCGACGACTCGGACGTTGTTGCACTTGTGCTCTCGCACGCCGTCCTGGAGCGCCTCCACCATCGCCACCGATGGCTCGACCGCGATGACCTCGCGGACCGCCAGCGCGAGCGGGAACGCATATCGACCGGCGCCCGCGCCGACGTCCAGCCACGTGTCGCCCGGCAGTGCGTGACGGAGCACGGCCTCGAGGATGTCGTCGCCGGTGCGGCGTGGGTCGTCCCGAAAGAGCCCGGCGACCGGCCCGTAATGGTCGGCGTCCTCCGGCGTCTCGCGCAGCCGCTCGACCTGCTCTCGGTTGCGCCGAACCCGATCCGCCCAGTCGGCCTCGATCACGGCGACGAGGTCGGAGCGCTCATCGACGCCCGGGTTGTCGCCGGGGACATCGATCCATCGGACGACATCCGGGTTCGCGTCGAGCAGTGGCCCGAGGCCCCGGTCGCCGGTCGCCGCCTGGATGAAGGTCGTCGCGGCAGGCCCCGTCTCGATTCGGACGGGGTTGCGGGCGCCCGAGCGGAACCACGGCGCGACGATGGGCCGGTCAGGATCCGGCGGTGTGCCGATCAGCGCACCGACCACCTCCGGCCCGAGGCGCGGCTGGTCGCCGAGCACGATGAGCACGGCGTCGGGGGGTGCATCCGCCGCGAGCGCGGTCGCCCAGCCGAGCTGCAGCGAGCTGGACATGCCCCGGCTCGGATCCGGATTGACCACGCGCTCCGCACCGCGCCACGTGATCAGCGGTTCGAGACCGGAGTCTGGCGCCAGGACGACGATCGGGTCGTCGAGGCCCGCCGAGGCGAGCGCATCGAGCACGTGTTGCAGGACGGGTTTGCCGGCGATACGCGCCTCGAGCTTGCGCCCACCGAAGCGGCTGCCCGCGCCGGCGGCGAGCACGATCGCACGAACGGTGTGCCCCGGCAGCTCAGCTACCTCCGGCACGCGCATGCATCGGGGTCCCTGAGCCGCCACGGCGCGCCGCGACGATCTCGGCGAGGATCGCGAGTGCCGTCTCGGCCGGCTCGCGACCGCCGAGGTCAAGGCCGATCGGGCCGTGCAGGCCCGCGAGCTGGTCGTCGGTGAGGCCCGCCTCGGACAGGCGCCGGCGCCGATCCGCCTGGGTCCTGCGCGATCCGACCGCGCCGACGTACCGGGCACCGCGCCGGAACGCCTCGGCGATCGCGGGCTCGTCGAACTTGGGGTCGTGCGACAGGATCGCGACGGCGTCGTTGGGGCCGAGGTTGATGGCCGCGAACGCATCCTCGGGCCAGTCGACGATCAGCCGGTCCACATCGGGAAAGCGCTCGGCCGTCGCAAACGCGGCACGAGCGTCGATGACGATCCGCTCGTAGCCAAGGGCTCCCGCGAGGCCGACCAGCGAACGGGCGATCTCCGTGGCGCCCACCACGACCAACCGCGGCCGGACCGGGAACGCCTCGATGAACACCGTCCTGTCGGCGAGCTCCACCGTCCGGGAACGGCCCGCGGCGAGCGCGCCGGCGCGCAGGTCATCGAGCGAGGCGCCGGCGGGGATCGACGCACCCGGCCGATCGGTAGCCGGCGGCGGCGTATCGGCCGGCAGGTCCGTGACGACGGTCGTGCCGAGTCCCGCGCCCGGCCCGGACTGCGCGCGCGCCGCTGCCAGCACGGCCTCGGGGACGCCCGGCTGGACGAGGACGTCGATCGTGCCACCGCACGCGAGGCCCACAGACCACGCGAGGTCGTCGCTGATCCCGTAGCGAATCACGCTCGCGTGCCCGGACCGGCGCGCCTCGGCGACGGCCTCGGCCGCCGCGCCCTCGACGCAGCCCCCGCTGACGGATCCGATCATCCGGCCGTCCTCGGTGACGAGCAGCACGGAGCCCTCCTGGCGCGGTGCCGAGCCGTAGGTGCGAATCACCACGGCCCGCCCGACGGCAAGGCCCTCGGCGCGCCACGCGTCGTACTGCCCCAGGAGCTCCCGCATCAGCGGTCAGGCGATCCTGGGCGCGGCATTCGGGTCCTCCTGGCCCGTGGTGAGCGGCGCGGCAACCGACGCTGGCTGCTGCGCAGGCGGAACCGGCGCGACGTGCGCGGCGGCCCCGCCGCCACGTCGAACGTCGGCGGCACGCGCACCGGCAAGGACCTCGCCGAGCCGCTCGAGGCTCGCGACCGTGCCCGCGGCGAGGAAGTCGTCGATGTACGGGAAGGCCGCGCGCATGCCGGCGGCAAGTGGCTGGTAGCCCGCGGTCCCGGCGAGCGGGTTCAGCCAGACGAGCCGGTGGCAGTTGCGCCGGAGGCGGGCCGCCTCCACGGCGACCAGCGCAGGGTCGCCCCGGTCCCAGCCGTCGGACACCACGATCACCACGCCGCTCGTGCGAAGCGTGCGCCGCGCCCACCTGACGTTGAACTCGTGAAACGACTCGCCGATCCGCGTGCCGCCCGCCCAGTCGGTCACGGAGTCTGCAACGCGGGCGAGCGCGCGGTCGCGGTTCCGATCGCGCAGCAGGCGCGTGACGCGGGTCAGACGCGTCCCGAACACGAACGATTCCGTCTTCACGGTCGACTGCGCCGCGAGCGCCTGCACGAACCGGAGCAGGAGGCGGGAGTGCCGCTCCATCGACCCGGAGATGTCGCAGATGACGACGAGGGGCCGCGGCCGCTTCACGGGTCGCCGCCAGACCCAGCGCAGGATCTCGCCACCGGTCCCGAGGTTGCTCCGGAACATGGCCCGCGGCGCGATCCGGCGCCCGTGCGGGTGGAGCTCGTAGCGGCGCGTGCGCCGTCGCTCCAGCTTCGGGACCAGGAGATCCACCAGTCGCTCGGCGTCGCGCAGCTCCGCGGGCGTCATCCGGTCGAACTCGCGGTGGCGAAGCGCCTCCAGCTTGCTGTAGGCATCGGGCGAGATGGAGAGCGCGTCCGGATCGCCCTCGTCGCCCTCCTCGTCGTGGTCGCCCGGCAAGGGCATGCCGCTCCGATCCTCACCGGCGTCCACCCGCTCGTCACCGGCCATCGGTGGCTGTGGGCCGGCCTCGCCACCCTCGTCGGGCACCAGCTCCTCCCAGCCGTCCTCGAGCAGCGCCTCGGCACCGAGGTCGAACCGCGCGCGCCAATAGCTGTCGAAGACCGCGTGGTACGGCTCGATGTCGTCCTTCCTCCGGACGAAGATCGCCTCGCCGGCAGCGCGCACCTGACCGCGATCGCCGATGTCCACGATCTCCAGCGAGCGCGCGAAATCGATCGCAGCGGCGAGATCCACGGGCAGACCGGATCGTCGAAGGGCTCGTCCGAACCCGACGGCGCGCCCGAACAGCTTCCTCCCGTCGACCTGGCGGGTTGCCCCGGAGCCGGTCATCGCCCCGTGCCGGTCATCGGTCAGCGACCCGCCGGCGTCTCCGCCAGCAGCTCGCGCACCCGGGCGCCGCGAACGTGCCGGATGTCCTCTTCGTACTTAAGCACGACGCCGAGGGTCTCGTCGACGACCTGCGGCGTGAGCTCGGTGGCACCGAGGGACAGCAGGGCCGCCGCCCAGTCGAGCGTCTCGGCGATGCCCGGCACCTTCGTCAGGTCCACGCCGCGGAGCCGGTGCACGAAGCCGACGACCGAGTGCGCAAGGCTGTCCGGCGCGCTCGGCACGCGCGCGAGGACGATCTCGAACTCCTTGGCCTCGGTCGGGTAGTCGATCCAGTGGTAGAGGCAGCGGCGCTTCAGCGCGTCGTGGACCTCGCGCGTCCGATTGGAGGTGAGGATCACCCGCGGCGGCCGCTCGGCCTTGATCGTGCCGATCTCGGGGACCGTGACCTGGAAGTCCGACAGGATCTCAAGGAGGTACGCCTCGAACTCCTCGTCAGCGCGGTCGATCTCGTCGATGAGCAGGACCGGCGGGACGCCGTCGGTGGATTCCAGCGCCTGGAGCAGCGGGCGCTTGATCAGGAACTCCGGCCCGAAGATGTCGTGGGCGCTCGCCTCGGCAATCGCGCCACGCGCCTCCAGCAGCCGGATCTCCAGCATCTGGCGCGGGTAGTTCCACTCGTACACGGCCGTGTTGACGTCCAGGCCCTCGTAGCACTGGAGCCGGATGAGCTTCGCCCCGAGGCTGGACGCGAGCACCTTCGCCAGCTCCGTCTTGCCGACGCCTGCCTCCCCCTCGAGGAGCAGCGGCCGCCCGAGCTGCAGCGCGAGGAACACCGCGGTCGCCAGCGACCCATCGGTGATGTAGCCGCGCTCGCGAAACGCGGACTGGACGCCCGTGGTTGTGCCGAGATCGGCGACGGTCGTGTTCATGGAGCGCCGACTCTACACGAGGCGGGCGGTCGATGGAGGTTGCGCCACCCGGCCGACAGGCGTACGGTGATTCGCCCGCGGCTAGATGGAGGAGCTGAGATGCGCGTTCCCCGCCTCGTGCTCGTCGGTAGCATCCTCGTGGCACTCGGGGCACCGACAATCGCCATCGCCTCGGCGGGCTTCAGCCTGGGGCCCGCCATCACCGCAAGCGGGGCGAGTCCTTTTGCAGGGTGCACCTTCGGTGGCGACCCTGACGCGGACCCGACCCCGAGCTCGTATACCGGCACCGAGGTCGAGCCGTTCGTGGCGGTCAATCCCACGAACCTCGACAACATCATCGGTGCGTACCAGCAGGACCGCTGGACGGACGGCGGTTCACGTGGACTCGTGGCAAGCCGCTCCAACGACGGCGGAGCCACCTGGACCCGGAACTGGGCCGCCTTCAGCAAGTGCGAGGGCGGCAGCCACTACGCCCGGGCCACGGACCCGTGGGTGAGCTTCGACTCCGCCGGCCGCGCGTACCAGATCTCGCTCGGCATCGACAATGCGACCCTCGTCGCGTCCGATGTCGAAGCGGCGACGTCGACGGACGGCGGGGCGACATGGTCGTCCCCGGTCCAGCTGATCAACGACACCACCGGCGTGAAGTTCAACGACAAGCAGTCCATCACCGGAGACTGGCGGCCAGTCGCTGGAGCGGGCAAGGCCTATGCCACCTGGATCGTCGGGTCTCTGCCGGGCTCCGAGAACATCAGCCCGGCCGGCGCCGGCCACTCCTTCGCCTACGGCGGTCAGCCGGTCTTCACGAAGACGACCGACGGCGGCGCGACCTGGTCGACACCGACCACGATCTCGAACGCCGTCGTGTACGTACAAGGCAACCAGATCGTCGTCCTGCCGGACGGCACGCTCGTCGACGTTGGGGCAATGCTCTTCAAGGGATCCCGCATCCAGCCCACTCCGCAGGCCTACTTCTGGACGGCGTTCGTCTCCAAGAACGGTGGCAAGACATGGGGCGCCCCGATCAAGATCGCGCCCCTCGGCACCCAGCTCCTCACCAACCCGGACATCACGAATCCGACCTCGCTCAACGAGACGATCCGGGCGGGCGACTACATCCCGGACGTCGCCGTGGATCACGCCACCGGCGCGATCTACATGGTGTTCGCGGACGGCATCTCCACCGGGTTCGATCACGTCAAGCTGACCAAGTCGCTCGACAGCGGCAAGACGTGGAGCAAGCCCATCGACGTGACCCAGACCCCCGCCGGCACCCACTCCTTCAATGGCACCGTCGAGGTGACGAGCGACGGCACAGTCGCGGTCATGTACTACGACTTCCGAAACAACACCGGAGATCCCGGTCTTCCCACCGATGTCTGGCTGACGCACTCGCACGATGGCGGCGCCAGCTGGTCGGAGCAGCACCTCTACGGATCCTTCGACATGGAGAACGCACCGGTTGCCCGAGGCTGGTTCCTGGGCGACTACCAGGGGATGGCGGCCGCCGGCAACGACCTGATCACGTTCTTCGCGGTCGCGACGACGAACGACCAGTCCGACGTGATCTCGATCCGCGCCGACGCGCCGTGATCTGAGGCTATCGATCCATTGCACGAAGCCCCGGCCGACGGCCGGGGCTTCGTCGTTGTTGGCGGCTAGCCCTGCCGAGCCACTGCCGCGTCGAAGGCACGACGGGCCATCACCACGGCCATCGCGGCGCGGTAGTCGCGATCGGCGTGGATGTCCGATGCGACCCGCTGACCAGCCGCGATCGTCTTCGCCGCGTCGGCGAAGGGGGTTCCGGCGACGACGGAGCGCTCGACGTCATATGCGCGGTACTGCTGCTCCCCCACCCCGGTCACGCCGATCACGCAGCCGGTCGTCGCCGCGCCGCCGGGCGTCCCGGTCAGGCTGACGGCGACACCTGCGATCGGGTAGCCGGAGGCTGGCTGCGGGAGCGCGACGTAGGCGGAGGCAGCCGAGCGGCCTGCGCCGAGGAGCCGGACCTCGAGCAGCATCTCGTCGGGCCCCAGAACCGTGGCGAACGCGCCGGCGAAGAAGTCGGCTGCGGCGATCGTTCGCTCGCCGCGCGCCGCGGAGCGCGCGACCAGCTCCATCTCGAGGGCAAGCGCCGGCGCGGCGATGTCGCTCGCCGGATCGGCATGGGCGAGGCTGCCGCCGATCGTCCCCCGGTTCCGCACCTGGACGTCGCCGATGACGGGCAGCACGTCGGCGAGCGCGCCGTACCGAGTGACGCGTGGGTCCTCGAGGAGCGCGGCCCAGGTCGTCAGCGCGCCCACGGCGAGCCCTCCGCCGCTCAGATCGCGAATCCCGCGCAGCTCCCCGATCCGACCGACGTCCACGAGGCGCTCCGGGCGCGCCAGCCGGAGCTTCATGAGCGGGATGAGGCTCTGGCCGCCGGCGAGGACGCGAGTGGCAGGGTCGCCGGCGGCGATGAGGTCGAGGGCCTCATCGACCGTTGCCGCGCGGGAGTAGGCGAAAGCCGCGGGGGTCATCGATCGGGCGCCGGCGCGGTCGAGCGCGGAGCTGCGTGGGCCTCCGTCCAGGTGCGCGGTGGCTCGCCGCGCATGACCGCGGCGCCCTCCTGGATCGATGCCACGATCGACTGATAGCCGGTGCAGCGGCACAGGTTGCCGTGGATCGCGTGGCGGATCTCGCCGTCGCTCGGGTCGGGATCGCGAGCGAGCAGGTCCAGGGCGGTCATAAGCATGCCCGGGGTGCAGAAGCCGCACTGGAGTCCGTGGTGCTCCACGAACGCGGCCTGGAGTGGGTGGAGATGCTCCGAATCGGGAGCGAGATCCTCCACGGTCCGCACGGCGGAACCGTCTGCCTGGACGGCGAGGACGGTGCACGACTTCACGGCTCGACCGTCGAGGTGCACGGTGCATGTACCGCACGAGGAGGTGTCGCAGCCGACCTTCGTGCCGGTCAGGTCCAGATCCTCGCGAAGGACGTCCACCAGGAGCCGTCGCGGTTCCACCTCGAGCGCGACCCGCTCGCCGTTGACGACGAGGTCGATCGCGATACGCGCTTCCGTGGCCGCGGTTCCCGCGCTGGCCGGCCGGTGGATCAGTTCCACGCCCCGACCGCGGCCACGTCCTCGAGCGCGTTGCCGATGCCATCGACCATCGCGTCGATCTGCTGCTCGGTGATCACGAACGGCGGAGAGATGTGGACCGCGTGGCCGCGCAGGACGCGGCTCGCGACGCCGTGGTGGAGCGATGCGGCGACCACCTTCTCGACCGTCGCGGGGTCCTTCTCGAGGATCGCGGGCTTGATCGCGACCGCGGCCGTGAGACCCACCGTGCGGGTCTCACCCACCATCGGCGCGCCCTGGAGGCGCCGGACGGCGGTATCGAGGATCGGTTCCAGCGTCGCCACGCGCTCCACCAGTCGCTCCCGTTCGATGATGTCGAGGTTCGCGATCGCTGCGGCCGCCGCCCCGGAATGCCCCGAGTACGTGTAGCCGTGGCGGAACACCGCGCCGGCGATGGGCTCGTCCCAGAACGGCGCACGGACCCGCTCGCCGACGAGCACGCCGCCGAGGGGCATGTAGCCGGACGTGACGCCCTTGGCGAAGGTGATCATGTCCGGCTTGATGTCGTACCGCTGCGTCCCCCACATCCGGCCCGTCCGGCCGAAGCCCGTGATCACCTCGTCGGCGACGAGGAGCACGTCGTATTGGCGGCACAGCGCGCTGATGTCGCGCCAGTAGGTTTCCGTCGGCGGGATCACGCCGCCCGCACCGATGACCGGCTCGCCGACGAACAGGGCGATCTCATCGCGGCGCTGCTCGAACAGCTTCGCCGTCGCCTCGACGTCCAGCGCGGGCACGCGGACGACCTCGTTGACGAAGGGCTCGCCGCCGTAGCCCGCCTGCATGATCGGCATGCCGCCGAGCGAGGTGCCCAGCGCGTGCATGCCGTGATACGCGTGCTCCCGAGAGACCATCAGGGTCTTGTTGGGCTTGCCGACGACGTCCCAGTAGCGGCGCGCGAGCTTGCCGGCGGTGTCGATCGCGTCCGAGCCGCCGGATGCCAGGAAGACGACGGCATTCGGGATCGGCGACAGCGAGGTCAGCCGCTCCGCCGCGCGCAGCGTCGCGTCCGTGGTGTAGGCCCCGAACGACGAATAGCCGTGCAGCCTTGTCAGCTGCTCGGCGACCGCGTCGGAGATCTCCTTTCGGCCGTAGCCGACGTTGCAGAACCACAGAGCGGCGGTCGCGTCGATGTAGGTCTTGCCGTTCGTGTCCGTGATCGTCGCGCCGTCGCCGGACGCGATCACGACCTCGCGGTCCTTGACCACGTGCATGTCCGCGAATCCGTGCCAGAAGCGTGAGGTCGTCATGGCCTCCAGCCTAGCAATCGACGCGGGCGAACGGCGCGGTCCGATGGCGCTGCTCAGCCGCGCGGCCGCCTCCGTGCGGGGCGCCCGATCGCGCCCGACTTCGCGCTGATCGACTTCGGGTCGACGTGCTTCGCGAGCTCTGCCGGCGGCAGCTCCGCGAGCCTCGCAACGTTCCCAAGTGCCTCGATCTTCCGGAGCGCGGCCGCCCAGGTGAGATTCGCGTAGGAGCCAGCCGACCCGATCCCCACGCGCGTCAGCCCGCGCCCCTTCGTCGACGCCGCGTTGTTCGCGGCCCAGAGGAGGACCTCCTTCGGTTCGTCGATCGCCTCGCGATTGCCGAGGGCACCCACGATGATGCCCCGGTCGCCCGGCGTCCGCGTCACGAGGTTCCAGTTGTCGGGTCCATGAATGAGGTCCACCGCGAGGCTGGCGTAGGGGGCGGCGAGGATCGTCTCGACCCCGGCGCTCCACGCCGCTTCACCGACGATCGACAGCGACAGGTGCGTCCCCTCGATGCCCTCCGTCAGCCGCGCGTGGGCCTCGCGGAAGAGCGCGCGCTCGCCCTCGTCCTCGCCGATCAGGTGCGCCTCGGCCTCCTCGATCTCCACCATCGGGCAGCCCGCCGCCGCGAGTGCCTCGACCTCGTGGCGCAGCTGATCGGCCAACGCCAGCGTCCGGGCAGCCCGCTCGGCTGCCGCGCCGCGCCTTCCGAGCGTGAACGGCCCCGGCAGCGCCTGCTTCACCGCCCTGTCCGTCAGGCTCGCCGCGAACCGCCAGCCAGCGACGCTCCCCTTCCACGCCGCGAATCCCGGGTCTCGAAGGCGCCCATCCGTAATCGGCTCGAGGCCAGATTGCACCTGCGCGCGAACGACCGCCTCGATGGCGTCATCGACTTGGGTTCCATCGTGTCCGTCCGGCAGTGGCAGACCACCAAGCAGCGTCGCAAACATCGATGTGATCCTACCGGGGTCGCCGACGAGGCCCGGATTGTTCAGTACGGCTACGAACGCGACGAGCTCGATGGCGGGACGAGCCATTACTTGTCGATTCGGTTCGGTGGGGAAACAGGCACGACCGATTGTCGGATGATCTCGTCGAACCTGTTCGCGCTCGGCTACAGGATCGACGAGCGAGCCCCCGCAAGCGGTCTGACCTCGTCGAGTTCGTAGCCCAGCTGAACATATCGACCTGCGCTTACCCCGCGCTTACATGGCGCGGTCGAGGCGACCAGAGGCGGGCGTATTCTCGCGCCCGTGAAATCGATCCTGGTCGTGGATGACGAGCGGAACATCGTCGACCTGCTGCGCCTGTACCTGGAGAAGGAGGGCTGGGCGGTCGTGACGGCTGCCGACGGCGAGCAGGCGCTTGCGCTGCACGCACGGCACCAGCCAGATCTCGTGATCCTGGACCTGATGCTGCCGAAGAAGGACGGCTTCGAGGTCTGCCGGGAGATCCGGCGGCGGGGCGAGACGCCGGTGATCATGCTCACGGCGCGAGGCGACGACGTCGATGCGATCGTGGGGCTGGAGCTCGGCGCCGACGACTATGTGACGAAGCCGTTCAACCCGCGCGCCCTCGTTGCGCGTGTCAAGGCCGTGCTGCGGCGCGCGGATGGATCGGTCAAGGGCGGACAGCCGTTCGAAGTGGGAAGCCTGCGGGTGGACTCGCGCCGGCGAGATGCGTACGTCGGGGAGCGGCGGCTCTCGCTTCGACCCCGCGAGTTCGACCTGCTGGTCGCGCTGGCTCGCGATCCCGGCGTGGTCCTGACGCGCGACGCCCTCCTCGAGGACGTGTGGGGCACCGACTTCCCGGGTGAGACGCGCACCGTGGACGTGCATGTCGCCGAGCTCCGGAAGGCCCTGGCGCCCGATGGTCCGGAGATCGAGACGGCGCGCGGGTACGGGTACCGGATGGTCCCGCCGGCGCGCGCTCCCCTGCCGACGAGCGGCGCCGAAGCCCCCGGATGATCCCGCGCTCGCTCGGCGGCCGGCTGGTCGGTGCGTTCGCGATCCTTGCGCTCGCGATCCTGCTCGCTGTGGGCGGCGCGCTCTTCGTGGCGCTCCGCGGGCTCCACCAGGACGCGACCCTCGGCGGGCTCCAGGACGTCGCCGGGAGCGTGATCCCGCAGGTCCGTGACAGCGTGGGCTCCGGCGAGCTGCGCGGCACGCTCGAGGAGGTGCGCGGCCAGCTCGCGAGCCGGAACATCGAGCTGATGCTCATCGGCGCGGACGGTCGGCTCCGGCCGATCGGCGGCGCGCCGACGGGAGCGGCGATTCTCACCTCCGACCTCGCGATTGGCGAGACCGTGAAGGGCACGGTGACGCTCGATGACACCCGCTACCTGTACGTGGCCACCGGCATTCGACGCGCCGCTGCCGCGACGCCCAAGGCGATCGCCTTCCTCGCGGTGGACCGGTCCGGCGCACTTGCGCTGGCCGATCTTGGCCGCACGATCCCGATCGTCATCCTCGTGGTGCTCCTGATCGCGGCGCCGTTGGCGATCGCGCTCTCGCGGAGCGTGACCCGTCCCCTCCGGCGGCTGGCCGCGGCGACTGCGGACATCCCAGCCGGGCGCGCGCAGGCCCTTCCCGAGAGCGGCCCGAAGGAGGTCCGCGAGCTCATGGGCACGTTCAACGCGATGGGTGCCGAGCTGGACGCCACGCGCCGGCGCGAGGACGAGCTGCTCGCGAACCTGCGCCACGACCTTCGAACGCCCCTCACGGTGATCGCCGGCTTTGCTGCGGCGCTCCGCGATGGCACGGCGACCGGCCCGGCAGCCGAGGCGGCGGCGAAGGCGATCGAGGAGGAGTCGGCACGACTGGAGCGCCTCGTCGCCGAGGTTGGCGCGGTGGAGCGGATCCGATCCGGCGATGAGCAGATCCGGCCGGAGCTCCTGGATGCTGGCGAGCTCGTCGCCGCGACGGCGATCCGGTTCGGCCCGCGCGCCGCAGCCGCGGGCGTGTCGCTGACCACCGACGTCGATGGGCTGGGCGCATCGCTCGGCATCGCGGCGGACCGCCTGGCGCTCGACCGCATGCTCGGCAACCTCGTCGAGAACGCGCTCGCGGCCACGAGCGGCCGGTCCGGCACGCCCGCCGTGGTCATCGCCGCCGCGGCGGCGCGACTCCCGGGCGACATCGATGCAATCCGCTTCACCGTGCTCGACGACGGCCCCGGCTTCCCCGATGGCACGGCCGCGCGCGCCTTCGAGCGCTTCTGGCGAGCTGATCCTTCGCGGGCCGGTGCCGGGTCCGGGCTCGGGCTCGCGATCGTCCAGGAGCTTGCGGTGGCGCACGGCGGCATCGCGTTCGCCGAGAATCGCGCCGAGGGCGGAGCGCGGGTCGGGATCACCCTCCCGCGGGTGCCCTGGCCAACGCAGGGCGGCACCGGCCGCTAGAGCGAGGCGCCCCCGACGGCCAGGAGCGTCGCGAGCGCGGCGACGAGGCCGACGATCCCCGCCGCGATCAACAGCGGCGACCGGACGGCCGGCGCGCCGGACAGGTGCTGGAACGCGGAGCGCAGTGTCGGCACCTTGCCCGGGGGCACGACGAACCCAAGCCACAGGCCGGTGAGCAGCCCGCCGATGTGCGCGGCATTGTCGATCCTGAAGCCGCCCACCGAGGTCAGGAAGCCGAAGGCGAGGTTGATGATCACGAACATCCCGAGCTGGGGCACGATCTGGCGTGCGCGCTGGTCGAGCAGCGGATGGTGCGCCCGGGTCCCGGCCAGGATCACCCCGACGAGCCCGAAGATCGCGCCCGACGCGCCGACGCTGGCGTTCGTGAACAGGAAGCTGCCGGTGGACCCCCCGATCGCGCTGAGCAGGTAGAACAGGACGAACATCCGCCGGCCCCAGATGGATTCGACCACCGGGCCCACGATGAACAGCGCGTACATGTTCAGGCCCAGGTGCAGCAGCCCACCGTGCACGAGGGTCACGGACACGAGCCGGTACAGCTCGCCGTCCCGGACCGCCGCGGCGATCATCGCCAGCCGCTGCGCGAGATCCGGGGAGCTGAACGCGATGAACGACACGATCGACGTGATGGCGATCACGACGTGGGTCACGCCGATTCCGGCGGAGCCGCGGCTGCGAGCGAAGTACCGGTTCGCGGCGCCGGCGTTGCCGGTCTCCTTGGCCAGCCAGCCGAGGCGCGCCGCGATCTCGGGCTTGTCCTCCGCGGGGGCGCGGCGGTCCGCCTCGCGGTACGCATCGATCGCCGCGCCGAGGGAGCCCGCCCGAACCCGAACGCCGGCCAGGTTGCGCCAGGCGCGATAGGTCGATGGGTTCTCGGGGAGGCGCGTCACGGCTTCCCAGGCCTGGCCCGCCTGGGGCTCGTCGTCGAGGCGGTAGATCGCGTCGCCGAGCCCCAGCAGTGCCGCGCCCGTGATCGCAGGGTCCTCGTGCCCGATGACGCGCTGGAAGTCGACCGTGGCGAGCCCCGGCTCACCCGCGTCCAGCTTCTCCCGGCCGCGGTCGACGAGCCGGCGCGCGATGTCGGCGCTCAACGGGCCCTGGGTCGCGACGGCGGCATCGAGCTCGGGGTCGCGGAAGCGGACGTCCCCCGGCTCGGTCATCGAGTCGGACGATACTAGAGATGCCATGTGTGGACGGATGACGCAGCAGCGCCCGACCTCGGAGCTCGCCGAGATCTTCGAGGCGGAGGACCGGATCGACGCCCCCGGGGGCCGCTTCAACCTCGCCCCGACCGACGATGCGGCCGTCGTCGTGCAGCGCGACGATGCCCGGGCGATCACCGCGTTCCGCTGGGGCCTGATCCCCCACTGGTCGGACACGCCGAAGACAGGCAACAGGATGTTCAACGCGCGGGCGGAGACGATCGATCGCCAGCCCGCCTTCCGGTACGCGTTCTCGAAGCGCCGCTGCGTCGTGCCCGTCGATGCGTACTACGAGTGGCAGCGCGCGGGCGAGGTTCGGCAGCCGTACGCAATCGTCCGCCCCGATGGCCGCCCGATCGCCCTCGCGGGCCTATGGGCCGGCTGGAAGGACGAGGACACCGGCGAGGTCATCCGCTCGTTCACGATCGTGACCACCTCGGCGAACTCGATGATGGCCCCGATCCACAACCGGATGCCCGTGATGCTCCCCGAGGAATCGTGGGACCGGTGGCTGGACCCTTCGCGAACGGAGGGCGCCGCGCTGGGCGAGCTGAAGGGCCTGCTCGTCCCCTCGCCGGACGGGGCGCTGGAGATCTATCCGGTGTCGCGGCGCGTCAACAGCGTCCGCAACGACGGGCCGGACCTCATCGAGCGCATCCCGGACTCGGCGGTCGCCGGTGGCGGTTCGCCCACCTCCGACGCGGATCGTCTCGGCCTGTTCGACGACGAGGCGCCCGCGGGCCAGGCGGGTTAGGCGGGATCGATCGCGAGGGTGGCGAGGGTGGAGCGCCAGGCGAGAGCCGGATCCTCGCCGGCGTCGAGGCGAACCGCGAGGGCCGCAACGAGGCCCGCGAAGGCACCGTCCGGGTCATGGGCAGGTGGCTCGAGGAGGATCGGCGCGTCCGAGGCGGGCGCCACGGAAGCCGCGTCGATGGCGGCGAGCCCATCGGCATCGAGTGGGCCGACGACAACGAGCGACGCGCCTGACCAGGCCGAGGCGGCCCGGGCGGTCGAGAGGAGCGCCGAGGCCGGCGCCACGAGGGCGATGACCCGCACGTCGGGCAGGTAGCGCAGCGCCAGCTCGAGGTCCGCGGGCTCGACGCCGGGTGCCGCGGATCGCGTCACGGTCGCGTGGCCAACGCCGGCCGCCGCCAGCTGGACGAGCTGCCGATCCCCGAGAGCCCCGTCCGGCGCGACGCCGACGACCTCCGTGCGCGCTCCCGTGGCGGCAGCGCGCCTGGCGATCTCCACGACCGGATCGGCCGCGCGCGGCGACGCGGGTGGCGCGAGGATCCCGACCACGATCATGCGGCGCAGCCTAGTACCAACGGATCGTGCACGGGCGTCGGCGTGGCGGCAGACTGACGCCACGCGGCCGGGCTGCACGGGTCGGCGCAGAGGACGGGGTGCGCATCGATGGGCGAATGGGGCGACTCGCCACCGACCTTCGATCGGTCGAGCGACGTCTGGGGGACCGGGCAGTCCGCCTTCGCGGACGGCGACGATGAGGGCGGCGGCGAGCAGTACATCGAGATCATCGGCACCGAGCTGTGGGTCGCCGGGATGGTGGACCTGGGCCGGTTCCGGCGCGTATCCGACTTCGTCAACATCGTGCAGGGCTATCTCGCGATCAGGGACGTGGTCGTGCTGACCCGCACCGGCGACGCCACGCGGCTGACCATGCCCGAGCTCCGTGTCCTGCCGGACGACATCGCGGTCGTCGGCCAGCTCGGGACCGACCGGCCGGCGGCGGCGAGCGGCCAGGGCGTGTTCATCGAGAAGGTCAAGCACCGCCTGGTGGTGCTGACGCGCTCCCACATCATCGACGGCGACGTGTTCATCCAGCGCGACGGCTCGATCATGACGTTCGTCGATGCGAGCGACCCCAAGTTCATCCCGATGTCCGAGGTGCGCGTCCGCTGGGTCAGCGACCGCAAGCTCGCGGCGCGCTACCCGTTCGCGCTGCTGCAGCGCTCGCAGATCCTGGGCGTGGCGACGGAGGGCATCAAGCTCGGCGGCGCCGAGACCACCGCGCGGCGAGCGGAGATGCTCAAGGCGCAGGCGCGCACGAGCGTGGTCGAAGGTGACGGCCTCGACGCCGACCTTCCGGCAGGCTCCGGGACCGAGACCCTGGCGACAACCGGATCGGACGACCCGGACGTGGTGGCCACGACCAACGAGGGTTAGCGCCGAAGAGACGGCGGGGGCGAGGGCCGGCAGGCGAGGGCCGGCGCGGCCAGCGCCTAGTTGGGCGTCTCCGAGGGCTTCGGCGTGCCGGTTGGACGCGGGGTGTCGGACGGCTCTGGCGTGCTCGACCCCGAGCCCGAGCCTGACCCCGAATCATCCGAGCCGCCGCTGCTGGTAGTGCTGCTGGGACGCGGCGTCCCGACGTTGTCGTCCGAGCCGGAGTCGCTGCTGCCCGGGCTCGAGGTGTCGCCACCGTGGTCGTCGGATGCGTCCGGTCCCCCGCTGCTGCCTCGATCATCGCTCGCGTCCGGGGTCTCCGAGGGATCGCTCGATTCGTCGACCCCCGGTGGCTCTGACTCGCCCGACGCCCGCTCCGTCCGATCAGGAGCTGCCGTCTGGCCGGGGACCTGCGGCGAGGTGGACTGGGTGGGTGCCGGACCAAGCTTGCCCAGCGCCCCGGCGAGCCCGATCGTGGCGACGCCCGCGAGCGAGGTGCCGACGAGGACGACCACCAGCACGTAGGCGAGCGCCGTCGCGCGAACGAGGACCGGCCGCCCGCTGAAGACCGAGCGCCAGGCCTGCTGCACACTCGCCCCGAACCCGGTGAGGAAGCCGCGACGGCGAACGGGCGCGAGGAACCCCGCAGAGGACGGCGTGGGCTCGTCCACGAGCGCCGCCATCACGCGGCTGGTGAAGTCGGGGCTCGGCGCGACCGTTGCCGGGTCGATGGCCGCGTCCAGCCGGCCCGCCGCGATCGCGGCGCCATCGAGCTCATCCCGGTGCTGGGTGCCAAGCTCGGCCGGGTCGAAGGGCCGCTGGCCGCTCACGACGCGACCCCGGGATCGATCTGGTCGCGCAGGCGGAGGAGCCCGCGCCGAAGGTGCGTCTTCACGGTCCCGAGGGGACGGCCGGTCAGGGCCGCGATCTCGTCCAGGGAGTGCTCGCCGAAGAACCGAAGGGCCACGACCTCACGATACGGCTCGCCAAGATTGGCGACGGCGCGTCGGGTCGCCGCGGCGCGTTCGGCGTGGAGCGCGAGCTGCTCCGGCTGGGTGCGCGAATGCGCCGGCAACGACGTGACGTATTCCTCGGTCGTCGTGCCGTCGATCGTGTGCACCCACGCTACCGCGCGCCGGCGCCCGAGCTGCCGAACGGCCAGCCGCACCGCGATGCGCGAGAGCCAGGCGCCGAAGGGGCCGTCGGAGCGCCACGTCGCGAGCGAGCGATACGCGGTCACGAAGGCTTCCTGGGCGACGTCTTCCGCCTCCGCGAGGTCGCCGAGAACGCGGTAGCAGGCGCGGACGACCGCAGCCGACTCCCGGTCCACGATGATTCGAAACGCATCACGATCTCCATCGAGCACCGCGCGGACGACGACGCCGTCATCGATCAGGTCCGCTGGTGTGTGCCGGTCGATGGGATCCCCCCGTGGCGAGGCGCCGGCCGAACGATCGACCGGCGACGTCGCCATGATCCGAGTGCGCGGGGGTTCCCATCGCCGTGCAGAAGTCACGTCCGCGGTGGGCCAATCGGCTCAGCCGTGGCCGCCGCTGTCGCTGCCCGAGCCGGAGCCCGAGCTGTCATCGCCGCCGTCGCTGCCGTGGTCATCGGTCGCGCTCGGGCCGCTGTTGTCGCCGCCGGAGTCGCCACTGTGGTCGTCGGTCGCCTCGACCTCGCTGGAGTCGCCACTGTGGTCGTCGGTGGCCTTGACCTCGCCCTGGCCGTCGTTGCTCTCGTCGGTCTGGCTGTCGTCGCCCTGGTCGTTCGCGTCCGTCGCCTCGGGCGACTCGGCCGGCTCGGCGGTCTCGGCCGGCTCGGCGGTCTCGGCCGGCTCGGCGGTCTCGTTGGGCTCCGCGGTCTCATTGGACGAGTTGTCGATGGTCTGGCCGCCCGGCGTCTGGACGGACGTGTTGCGGGCGCTGAGCATGCTGTTGCCGGCGAGGACGACCCCGACGACGAAGAAGAGTGCGACCACCGCCACGAGGACGGGGCGCAGGGACTCGAAGGCTCGCGTGAACATCGTCGGCTGATCCCTCTCCGTTGTTGGCCGGTCGCTCGACCGTCCGCTGCTTCCTTGAGGCATGCGCACCGGGAAAGGTTTCAGCAGGCGAGCGGCGTCAGTCGCCTGCCTCGACGGCCGAGAGGTGCGCGGCACGAAGTCGGGCGATGCGCGGCTCCGCGAGGAAGGTCAGCACCACGATCGCGAGGGTCATGACCCCGCCCGCAGCAAGCACGATCTCGACGCCGATCTTCTCGCCGAGCCAGCCGCCGACGAGGTTGGCGATCGGGATGAGCCCGATGGAGGTGAGCATGTACAGGCTGAGCACGCGGCCGCGGAGTCGCGCGGGCACCAGCACCTGAATGAGCGTGTTCGTCGTCGAGTAGAAGTTGACCTGGAAGCCGCCGATGAACGCGAGCGCGAGCATGGAGATGGGCAGGCTCCGAGAGACCGCGAACACGGCGAGTGCCATGCCGACGATCGCGAGGCTGCCCAGGACGAGCCGGCCGCTCCCGCCCGACGGCCGCATGGAGGCGAGCGACAGCGCGCCGATCAGCGCGCCCACCCCGATCGCACCCGTGAGGAGGCCCAGCCCCGCGGGTCCGGTGAGGAGGATGTCCCTGGCGTACAGCGGGATGAACGTGAGGTAGTTGAGGACGAACAGCGCCGGGACGGCCGGGAGCAGCACTAGGATGAACAGCACCCGATCCACCGCGACGTAGCGGAGCCCGTCCTGGAGATCGCGCCAGATCGCTGCCTGGACCCGGTCGGCGGAACGCAGGTGGGGAATGGGGAGCCTGGCGATGATCGCGGCAACGACTGCAAGCGCCACCGCGTTCACCCAGAACCCGAGCGCAAGACTGCCCGCCGCGATGAACAGGCCGGCCAGTGCCGGGGCCAGGATCCGAAGGAAGTTGTACTGGGCAGAGTTGAGCGCGACGGCGCTGCCGATCGTGGTCCGGTCCACGATGCTCGAGACGATGGCCTGCGAGGCCGGCTGCTGGAGCGTGAACGCCAGGCCCGCGAGGAACGCGAAGACCAGGACGTGCCAGTACTGCACGAGGCCCGTGGTCGTCAGCACGGCCAGGGTCAGCGCAAAGGTCGCCGCGGCGGCGTTCGTGACGACGAGCAGCCGTCGCCGATCCACCCGGTCGGCGAGCACGCCGGCGAACACCGCGAGGAACAATGTCGGCAGGCCCGCGATCGCCCCGGCCAGCCCGAGCAGCGCCGGCGAGTTGGTGAGGACGAGCACGAGCCAGCCCTGCACCGTCTGCTGCATGAACGCGCCGGTCGTGGCGATCATCGAGCTGAGGAGGAACCGGCGATAGACCGGCGAGGCGAGCGCCGGGAAGGTGGTGAGGATGCGGCGAGTGGGCAGGCTCACGCGCTCTGGCCGGGAAGCTCCTCGCGCTCGACCGTGATGGGACCGACGGCCGCGCCTTCGAGCGCAGGCAGGATGGCGTCGGCGTCGCCGACGAGCACGATCGCCAGCTCGTCCGTGTGGATATGCCGCTCGGCGGCGGCCTGGACGTCGGCGGCGGTGACCGCCTCGATGGACGGGCGATATCGATCCAGCTCATCGAGCGGCAGCCCATGGATGTACAGGCCGGCGATCGCCCCGACGACGGGCGGCGGCGTCTCGAACCGGAGCGGGAACACGCCAACGAGGTAATCGCGCGCCGCGTGGAGCTCGGCGCTGCTCGGCGGCGTGGCGCGCATCAGCTCCAGCTCGGCGAGGATGTCCACGATCGCGGGGACGGTGACCTCGGTGTTGACGGCCGCGCGGACCGCGAACGGTCCGGCGCCACGACGAAGGTCGAACCCGGCGCCGGCGCCGTACGTGTAGCCCTTCTCCTCGCGCAGCTTCCGGTTGAGCCGGGAGTTGAACAGGCCACCGAGGATCGCGCTCATCACGGACACGGCGTGGAAGTCCGGGATCAGGCGGGGCACGCCCACGTGGCCTACCCGGATTTCCGTCTGGACCGACCCTTCGCGATGGATGACACGAACGATCCGCTCGTGGCGGGCGGACTCCACGCGGGGCTTCGATGGCGCCTCGGCGGCGGGGTTCGGCGCCCACGCCCCGAAGCGGGATTCGGCGATGGACCGGACGTCGCCGCCGACGGCCTCGAGGTCGCCGCCGACGATCAGCGTCATTCGCGCGGGATCGAGGCGGCGCGCGTGGAGCGCCGCGAGCACCGCCGCATCCAGGCCGGGCACGGTCTGCTCGGTCCCGGCCGACGGCCGGCCGTACGCCGTACCCGCGGCGTAGATGGTGTTCACGAACCCGTCGTCGGCGCGGCGGCGGGGATCCGCCTTCGCCTGGAGCAGGTCGTTCATGCGCTCGTCACGGAGGCGATCCACGTCAGCCGACGGGAACGTCGGCTCCGTGGCGATCTCGGCGGCGAGCCCCAGTGCCTCGCCGAGCCGCTCGCCGGGCACCTCCACGCTGATCGAGAAGCCGTCCCAGCCTGCCTCGGCGTGGAGCGATGCACCGAGCCGTTCCGTCGCCTCGGTCAGCCCGATCGCGTCGTGGTGCTTCGTGCCCTCGCTGAGCGAGCGGGCCATCAGCGAGGTGGCGCCGGCCTGTGCGGCGGGCTCGTCGACCGCGCCGCTGGGCAGCACGAGGGATGCCGCGAGGAGCGCCCGGCCGGGCAGGTGCACGGTGATCAGCCCCAGCCCGTTCGAGAGCTCGTTGCGCTCGAAGCGCGGGAAGTGGTACGGGCGTGGTTCGCCGTGCGTTGGGCGATCGGCGACGACGACCGGCTGCTCGGCGCTCATGCGGTGCCCGTGTTCTCGGCGCCCGGTGCGGCCTCGGCACCCGCCGGCACGTAGGTCAGGACGATGCGGTTGTCCGGCACGAAGACGTCGCGACAGACCGCCTGGATCTGCTCCGCGGTCGTGGACAGGTAGCGGGGCAGGATGCTGTTGACCATGCCCGCGTCGTTGAACAGCGTCGCGTACATGGACAGTCGGTCCGCCTTCTCGTCCACGCGCTGCAG
The DNA here is from genome assembly GCA_016191395.1 of Chloroflexota bacterium. Classification (GTDB taxonomy): domain Bacteria; phylum Chloroflexota; class Limnocylindria; order Limnocylindrales; family CSP1-4; genus UBA5189. The sequence continues at coordinate 21,030 of JACPOS010000007.1, read as the reverse complement.
GGCGCCCAGCTCGTCCGCCTCGGTCAGGGCCTTGGCGCGGGCGAGCTCGTCCTCGGAGACGGGCTCGCGGCCCATCCGCTCCAGCTCCTCCCAGAACGCGGTCTCCAGCTGGACGAGATCCACGCCGGGCCGGGCGGTCGCCCAGCCGGCCGTCACGGACGCGCCGGCCACGAGGCCCATCGAGAACAGCGCGACGTCCTGCGCCAGGCGCTCCTCGCGCACGAGGCGGCGATGCAATCGCGAGCCCTTGCCGCCGGCAAGGATCTGGCCCGCGAGGTCCAGCGCGTCCAGGCGCGGGTCGCCGAAGATCGGGCCCCGGAAGCCCCAGTGGATCCGCGGCAGGGGAACGCGGTCGGGGACCACGGTTCGAATCTCGCCCCCGAGCGTCGGCGGGAGCGACATGTCCGGGAGCGGGACCGGCAGGCTCGGATTCGCGGGGATGGCACCGAAGTAGCGCGCCACCCACGCCCTGACCTGCTCGGGCTCCACGTCGCCGACCACGGAGATCACCGCGTTGTTCGGGGCGTAGTGAAGGCGGAAGAACGCCGACACGTCCTCGATCGAGGCCGCGTCCAGATCCGCCATCGAGCCGATCGTCGGGTGATGGTACGGGTGGCCTTCGGGGAAGACGGAGCCGAGCATCTTCTCCACCCACGAGCCGTACGGGCGGTTGTCGTACGACCAGCGCTTCTCGTTCTTGACGACCTCGCGCTGGTTGTCCAGGTTCTCCTGGCTGAGTGCGTCGAGCAGCGTGCCCATCCGGTCCGCCTCCAGCCAGAGTGCGAGCTCCAGCTGGTGCGAGGGCATGGTCTCGAAGTAGTTCGTGCGGTCCAGCCAGGTCGTGCCGTTCATGGTCCCGCCGGCCGCCTGGACGAGGGCGATGTGCTCCGCCTTCCCGACGTGCGCGGAGCCCTGGAACATCACGTGCTCGAACAGGTGGGCGAAGCCGGTCTTGCCCTTGACCTCGTGCTTGGAGCCGACGTTGTACCAGACGTTCACCGCCGCGACGGGAGCGAGGTGGTCCTCGGAGATGATCAGCCGCAGCCCATTGGGCAGCCGTGTCTCCGAGAACGCAACGGTGGGGACGAGCACCCGCGGATGCTAGCGCAGCGCCGTCAGACGGGGAGGGCGAGCACCAGGAGGGTTGCCGCCAGTCCGATGACCGCGCCTTCCGCGAGCATCCGGAGGGCCTGCCGTCGATCTGTCGCCCGCAGCGCCGGGTCCACTGCGACCTGGCCACCGAGCCGGCCGAAGTTCTGCAGGCCAAGGGCACCGAACGCGACGCAGAACCGGCGAACGACCTGCAGCCACGTGACCGCGACGCCGGTCGCGACGGGCCAGAGCAGGAGGCGCCCGAGCGGCGGGACGTGCAGCGCGAGCAGGCCCACGGCGAGGAGTGCGAGCAGGACCGACCCGGTGACCGCGGACCGACGCCGCCGGGCAATCTCGTCCGGCCCGATGTTGCAGCGCGGTCCGATCGATTGATCGACGGTCACTGTTCAAGCCTAGTCGTGCGTCGCGATGTGCGCCTCGGGTCAGTTCCCGACTCGAGGACGGCATCGAGCTCGTTCTGCGGCTCCTGCTGAAGAGGCGCCGCGCCGTCGCGCTGTGGTGCGGAGCCGTGGCCGTACCAGCGCGACGGCACCGAGCGGCTGCTCGATCGGCTCGCCGACGATGGGCGCGTCGGTGCGGCACGGAGGCGCTGAGCGCGTGCGCTGGCCAGAATGAATTCCTCCCGGCGTGGTGCAGGCACCCAGGATGCTAGGAACGCGCCTGCGCCGGAAGAAGGTCCGAAGGGACAACCATGCGGGCAGCGACGGGCGCGACGCCCAGCCACTCGGTGATCGACCGGACGTGGGCGACGCGGCTCGCCATCGCGGGATCGAGCGCCTCCGCCGCGGCGATGGCGGTCTCGATGGCTGTCAGGCAGGGCACGCCCTCCGAGATCGCCGTATGCCGAATCTCGGCTGCGTCGCGAACCGGGCCGGATCGCGGTGTCGGCGTGTTCACGACGAGACGCATCAGGCCGCCGCGGATGAGATCGAGCAGCGCGACCTCACCCAGCGCCGTGTCCGGTTCGGCGCCGAGCTTCGCCACCGGAGCGGCCGCGATGCCTGCCGCGCGCAACGCGGTGCGGGTGCCTGGCGTTGCCGCCAGCCGGTAGCCGGCGAGCTCGAGGGCGCGCGCGAGGCGCACGAGCTGCGGCTTGTCGCGGTCGGCGATCGACAGGAGCGCCAACGGCTGGGCGGGTGGCTCGGTGGCGGCCGCGAAGGACTCGGCAGGCGGCACCGGAGCGGGCAGCAGGCCCGCGCCGCGGAGCGCCTTCGCGAGCGCGACCCGCGCGTCCTCGTGGATCCCGATGACCTCGCCGGTCGACTGCATGGACGGCCCGACCGACGGGTCCACGCCGCGCAGCTTCGTCGTCGAGAATGCCGGCGCCTTGACCGCGACGAACGGCGGCGGCGGGAGCAGCCCTCCGTCCCAGCCGAGCTCGGGCAGGGTCGAGCCGAGCGCGATTCGGACCGCCAGCTCGACCATGGGCACACCCGTCACCTTCGACATGAAGGGCACGGTGCGCGACGCGCGTGGGTTGACCTCGATCAGGTACACGCCGTCCTCGCGCACGATGAACTGCGCATTCACGAGGCCGCGCGCGCCGAGCGCCAGGACGACGCGCTCCATCGTCGCCACGATCAGCCCTTGGTCGGCCTCGCTCACCGACTGCGGCGGGAACAGCCCCACCGAGTCGCCCGAGTGGACGCCCGCGCGTTCCACGTGCTCGAGGAGCCCGGGGATCAGCACGCGCTCGCCGTCGGAGATGGCGTCGACGTCGACCTCGATGCCCTCCAGGTAGCGGTCGATGCGGACCGGCCGGTCGGGATCGACGACGGTCGCGAGCGCCAGCTGGCGCACCAGGTCCTCGGGCGAGTAGCAGAAGTCGATCGCGAGCCCGCCGATCACGAAGGATGGGCGGACGATCACCGGGTAGCCGATGCGCTCCGCGAGGGTCAGCGCCTCCTCGATGGACCGGGCGTGGCCGCCCTCGGGCTGCGGGACGCCCAGCCGGTCCAGCAGGGCGGAGAACCGAGTCCGCTCCTCCGCCTGGTCGATGGCCTCCAGGTCCGACCCGAGGAGGTCAACGCCCGCGGCGGCGAGCGGCCCGGCGAGGTTGAGCGGCGTCTGGCCGCCGAACGCGACCATCGCGGGCATCAGCTCGGGGGCGATGCCGGGTTCGGCGCGCTCGGCATCGAGCAGGCTCAGCACGCTCTCCGCATCCAGCGGCTCGAAGTACAGGCGCGTCGAGGCGTCGAAGTCCGTCGACACTGTCTCCGGGTTCGAGTTGACCATGACCGCCGACCATCCCGCGTCGCGGAGGGTCGCGGCGGCCTTCACCGCGCAGTAGTCGAACTCGATCCCCTGTCCGATCCGGACCGGCCCACTCCCGATCACGAGTGCCGCAGGGCGCCCAACCGGTGGCGCTTCCGGAGCCGAGCTCGACGCTGCGTAGGTCGCGTAGAAGTACGGCGTCTCCGCGGCGAACTCCGCCGCGCACGTGTCCACCATCGCGTAGCCCGGCCGGAGGCCCAGGGTCCGCCTCGCCTCGCGCACCGCGACGAGCGGCACGGAGGCGAGATTCGCGATGTCCCCATCGCCGAACCCGAAGCGCTTCGCGGTCGCAAGCAGCGACGCTGCCGCTGCGTCGCCAGTGTCGATGAGCTGCGAGCCCATGTCCCGGATCTCGCCTTCGAGACCGACGTTGCGTCCCATCTCTCCGAGGAACCACGAGGCGATCCCCGTCGCGCGCTGGATCGCCTCCTCCGGGACGCCGCGGCGCAGGAGCGCGAGCACGCGCCAGAGGCGCGAGTCGGAGGGCACGAGGAACTGCCTGAGCACGATCGGCGCCGCGGAGCGCTGGGCGAACCGCGTGGACTCGCACGCCTCCCCGGCCTCGTCGAGGTAGTGGATGGGTGCGTCGTCGTCCGGGTCACCACCCAGGACCGAGGCGAGGTAGTCGAGGGTGGGCGCCCAGGCGGCATCCTCGGCGAGCGGGCCGGCGCCCGCTTGCTCCAGCCCGCGGAGCGCCTTGTTGAGCGCGGCCCCGAAGGTCCTGTCGATCGCCATCACCTCCCCGGTGGCCTTCATCTGGCTGCCGAGGGTTCGATCGGCGCCGGGGAACTTGTCGAAGGGGAAGCGCGGCAGCTTGACGACGACGTAGTCGAGTGCCGGCTCGAACGCCGCGACCGTGGTCCCCGTGATCACGTTCGGAATCTCCGCGAGCCGCCGCCCGATCGCGATCTGCGCGGCGACGCGAGCGATCGGGTAGCCCGTCGCTTTGGACGCGAGCGCCGACGATCGCGACACGCGCGGGTTGACCTCGATGACCGCGTACTCCGTGGAGTCCGGAGAGAGCGCGAACTGAACGTTGCAGCCGCCCTCGACGCCCAGGGCGCGGATGATCGCGAGCGCCGCGCTTCGAAGCCGCTGGTGCACGGCGTCCGGCAGCGTCTGGACCGGCGCGACGACGATCGAGTCGCCGGTATGGACGCCCAGCGGGTCCACGTTCTCCATCGAGCACACGGCGATGCACGTGTCATCCGCGTCGCGCATGACCTCGTACTCGATCTCCTGCCAGCCGACGAGGCAGCGCTCCACCATGACCTGGCCGATGGGGCTGGCGCGCAGGCCGGCGCGGATCCGCTCGCGGTATGCGACCTCGGTCTCGACGATGCCGCCGCCGGTGCCGCCGAGCGTGAATGCCGGCCGGATGATCGCGGGCAGTCCGATGTCCGCGAGGGCGGCGTCCGACGACTGCTCGCGCGCCTCCGGCGTGAGCCCCTCGACGATCGCCGACGGCGCATACGGCTGCCCGATCCGGTCCAGGAGGTCGCGGAAGGCCTCGCGGTCCTCGGCCATCCGGATCGCCTCCAGCGGCGTCCCGAGCAGCTTGACGTTCCAGCGTTCCAGCACGCCAGCCTTCGACAGGTCCATCGCGAGGTTGAGCGCCGTCTGCCCGCCGAGGCCGGCGAGGAGGCCCTCCGGCCGCTCGCGGGCGATGACGGCCTCGATAGCGGGCACGGTCAGCGGTTCGAGGTAGATCGCGTCGGCGACCTCGGGGTCGGTCATGATCGTCGCCGGGTTGCTGTTGACGAGGATCGTCCGCACGCCCTCCGCACGGAGCGCGCGACACGCCTGCGTGCCGGCGTAGTCGAACTCGGCGGCCTGGCCGATGACCACCGGGCCCGACCCAATGATCAGCACCGAGGCCGGCTTCCCGCCCATCAGCCTGCGCCCCCGGCCGGCGCGAGGCGGTCCAGCGTCTCGCGCGCCTCCCGGCGGCTCCGGACGCGGATCACCTGCGTCGTCGGCGGCACCTTCGCCAGGCGCGCAAGGACGCCCGGCCGCCTAGTGTCCGGGTAGCGGAAGATCCACCACAGGAAGTTGAGATCCATGCGTTCTCGCAGCCCGGGCGCCACGTCCGGCCTCCCGCCTCGGCGATGGCGCCATTGGCGCTGGAGCGCACCCTGGAGGTTGACGAGCCTCGGCAGGTCCAGGAAGACCACGGTGTCGGCGGCCGCGATCCGCGCCTCCATCGTGGAGCCGTAGTTGCCGTCGATGATCCAGTGATCCGGCTCCAGGAGCTCGGCGTGGACGGCCTGCCACTCGTCCTCGGGCATCGGAACCCAGCCGGGCTTCCAGTACAGCCGATCCAGGTGGATGACCGGCAGGGCCGTCCGCTCGCCGAGCTCGCGCGCGAACATCGACTTTCCGGCGCCGCCCGCCCCGATCACCGCCACCCGCTTCACAGGCTCACGAGCCGGCCTGCGAGCGCGGCCACGAAGCGGTCGAACACGGCGAGGGCATCGAGCGGGCCTGGGGCGCCCTCCGGGTGGTACTGCACGGTCTCGATCGGGAGCTCGTGATGGCGCAGGCCCTCGACCGACCCGTCGTTCAGGTTGACCTGGCTGACGTGGAAGCCGCTGGCGCTTGGCAGTGTCTCGCCGACGACCTGGACCTCGTGGTTCTGCGCCGTCACCTGGACGAACCCGGTGTCGACGTCGCGGACGGGGTGGTTCGCGCCGTGATGCCCGAACCGCAGGCGCCTCGTCTCTGCACCCGCCGCCCTGCCCACGATCTGGTGCCCAAGGCAGATCCCGAGCAGCGGCCGGCCATCAGCGATGGCGGCCCTGGCCAGCGCGACAGGACCGGCGAGGCGCGCCGGGTCGCCCGGGCCGGGCGAGAGCACGACGCCCGCGACATCGCTCGCGAGCACCTCGTCCGGGCTGGCCGTGTGCGGCAGGATCCGCACCCGCACGCCGCGCCGCCGCAGGCTGCGGACGATGTTGGCCTTCAGGCCGTAGTCCACGATCGCGACGAGCGGTCCGTCCTCGCCCGCCCCGATCTCGGTCAGGGCGGCCGGAGACACCTCGGCGACGAAGTCCTGGTCCTCCCAGCGCGGGACGGCCCGGGCCCGCGCGGCGGCCGCTTCGCGGCTCATCGCGCCCGGCTCCAGGATCACTCCGCGAAGGCTCCCGTTCGCGCGCAGGTGCCGCGCGAGGGCTCGCGTGTCGACGCCCGCGATCGCCGGGATCGCGTTGTCACGAAGCAGGCGGGCGAGCTGGCGCGCGTCCTCGAGCACCGCGGCGGTCGCGTTGGCGACGATCAGCCCTCGAAGCCACGGCCGCGTGGACTGGTCGTCGGCGAGCAGGCGGCCGTAGTTGCCGATGAGCGGGTACGTCATCACCACCACCTGGCCCGCGTACGAGGGGTCGGTGCAGACCTCCTGGTAGCCGGTCTGGCTGGTGTTCACGACGAGATCGCCGCCGCCGGCAACCGGCGCGCCGAACGCGACGCCGTCGAAGACGGTCCCGTCCTCCAGGGCGAGCAGCGCGGGGCCGAGGTCGCCGATGCGGGGGTCAACGATCGCGCTCGCACGCGGCGACGGGGGAACGAGGGGAATCGGAGCGGCTGAGGGCGCGGCGCTGCGGAACGCGGCCATCGAGCACTCCTTTCCGGCCTCACGGAACCGGTTCGCCGGCCTCACAGGACCGGCCGTCAAGGACGTCCGAAGGGTAGCAGGCGCGACCGCCGGAGACTGCAACGCCGTTGTACCCCTCACGCATGAGCGTGCCGACCGGCGAGAGCCCTCGAACGCGTATGCATGGGGGATGCAGGAACCAATGACGCCCGTGACCGGCGTTGCCAGCGGCAACCTCGGCACGGCGACGAATCTCGACGACACGCAGGTCTACGCGCTCGACGACCTGCGTGAGCCGGTCGACGAGCCCATCGACGAGCCGGTCGCGCCCGTACCGGTCCCGGTGAGCCGACCGCAGCGATTGCCGGCCGCCCTGTCGACGCGATCGGGGGGACCGGCGCTGCCGCAGCGACCGGCGCGATCGTCAAGCGGAACCCGCGTGGCGGGCCCGGTCGTCGTGGGCGTGCTCGCAGTCCTCGGGCTTGCGGCCGTCCTCGCGTTCCGCGACAGCCCGCCGGCTGGCCCGGGCGACCTCGCCGGCGCCGGGACGTTCGCGCCGTTCGCGACGTTCGCACCGATGCCGACCGCTACTCCGGGCACGGCCGGTGGCGCTGGCCGACCCGGCAGCGGCCATGGCAACGGCAACGGGAACGGCGGGGGCCCGAAGAAGAGCTAGCGAACCGCGAAGGTCAGCTTCAGGGTGCCGGCGCGCTCGCCCTTGAAGCACGCGATCTCGATCGGCCACGTGCCCGCCTTGGTGGTCCGGCCCACGGTCCAGCTCCAGGTGACCTTCCCCGCGGCGTCCGCGGTCTGAGCTTCGAGGCCGGAGGCCTGGCTCGGGCCGCTGTCATACGTGACCTTGATCGTGCACTCGGCGGCGTCGGCGGTCGTGATCACGACCTTCGCTGCGTCACCGGCCGCGACCGACTCCGTCACGCTGACCTTCTGGATCAGGAGCGGCACCGCCGTCGGCGCCGGGGTCGGCGTCACTTTCGGGGCGGGGGCCGTGGTTGCCGAGAGGTCGACGCCCGGCGTCGAGCACGCAGCGAACACGACGCCAACCAGGATGAGGAGTGCGGGTCGACCGCGCCGCATCGTGTGATTCATGCGGGACCCCCGGCGCCGATGTGGTGAAGGGAGGTGGTGAGCCTGGAAGGACTTGAACCTTCAACCCGCTGATTAAGAGTCAGCTGCTCTGCCATTGAGCTACAGGCCCGCGAGCGCGGAGGATACCCCAAGTCCGGCCGGATCGGCCCACGGGCTATCGCAGCTCGCCGGCCAGCATGTCCATCAGCAGGCCGTCGTGGAACGTGCCGTCCTGGCCGCGCTCGTACCTGCGCATCACGCCGACCGGCCTGAAGCCCACCTTCGCGTAGACGTGGATGGCGCGCGCGTTGGCGGCCGCCGGATCGATCGTCAGGCGGTGGTGGCCGCGCACCTCGAGCAAGTAGCGGGCCATCGTGCGGACCGCGTCCGTGCCGATCCCGCGTCCCTGGAAGCCGGAGCTCATGAAGATGTCGATGCCTGCGTGGCGGTAGTCGGGCTCCAGCTCCTCCGAGTACTGGATGCTGCCTGCGAGCTCGCCGTCGACCTCGATCGCGAAGACGGTGACGGTCGGGTCATCGGCGAGCAGCTCCGCCGCGCTCACCTCCGCGCCGCGCGAATCCCACCACTCGGCGACCGTCGGGTCGGACAGGACCGCGACGAGCGCTGTTCGATCATCTGCACGGAGCGGTCGAAGCGTGACGCGCGCGCCGTGCAGGGTCGGCACGGATTCGCCCTGCTTCGCGGCCCCGCCCTGAACGACGGCAGTCCCCGGGGCCGGCTCGATGACCTTGTCCATCCGGTGACCGTGGACCTCGTAGCCGAGACGCTCGTACAGGCGCTTGGCCCCCTCGTTCGCCGCGTCCACGCCCAGGTCCATCCGATCGGCACCGTGCGCCCGCGCCCACTCCTCGGCCGCGAGCATCAGCGCCGTTCCGACGCCCTGCCCACGCGCCGCGGACGCGACACTGATGCCCAGGTGCGCCTCGACCCGCGGGACCCGGGCGTTGTTCGGATCCTTGGGCCGGCGCAACCACAGCTCCACCATGCCGACGACGCGCCCATCCGCGTCCGCGACGAGCGCCACGTCCCGCGGCTCGCGCTCCTGCCAGAACCGTCGCGATTCGGCGATGGCGCTCACGGACATCGCACGCCACCGATCCGGATCGATTGTCGCGTGGTGGATCGCGCTCTCGTACTCCAAGGCTGCCAACGCGCCGTCGTCTTCCGGCGTCGCCGGGCGGATGACGAAGCTTCGGTCAGGCATCGATCAGGCCTCCGGCTCCGCGCTCGCCGCCTCGATCGTCACGTGCGGCAGCCAGTTGAGCCACCGCGGGAGCCACCAGTTCCAGTCGCCGAGGAGCGTCATCGTGGCCGGCAGCAGCACGCTCCGGATCAGCGTCGCGTCGATGAACACCGCGACCGCCAGCCCCAGGCCCAGCTGCTGGATGAACACGAACTTGAACGTCACGAAGACGGCGAAGACGACGACCATGATCGAGGCCGCGCTGGTGATCGTCCCCGACGTCACGGAGATCCCGCGCGCCACCGCAGCGCGCGAGTCCAGGCCGCGGTCGCGCGCCTCCTTGATGCGCGTGAGGATGAACAGGTGGTAGTCCATCGACAGCCCGAACAGGATCGTGAAGATGAAGATCGGCACCCAGCTCTCGATCACGCCGCCCGGCGTGATGCCCAGCGCATCCGCGAACCAGCCCTCGCGGAACACGAGCACCAGCACGCCGAACGCGGCGGCGGTTGAGAGCAGGTTCAGCAGGATCGCCTTGATCGGGATCACGATCGAGCGGAATGCCAGCAGCATCAGCAGGAACGACAGCCCCAGCACGAACCCGAAGATCCGCGGCGTCGCGTTCGAGTAGATCCCCACGATGTCCATCGTCCGCGCCGTCTGGCCGGAGACATAGACGTCGGCCTGCGCGAGGCCCGACTGCACAGTCGCGAGGCGTGGCTGTGCGAACAGCGCGTGCACGATGTCGCCACGAACCTGCTGGACGATCTGACGATTCGCCTCGTCGTTCCGATTGCCGGTCATCGGGAACGAGATCAATGCGGCATGACCGTCCTCCGCGGTTCGAACGAGCTTGCCGGTGCCCATCCCCTCGAGCGCGTCCACGCGCGTGATCAGGGTCTGGATCGCCGTCGCGACCTCCGGCCTGTTCGGGTCCGTCACGACGATGTCCATGCGGATGTCCTGGCCGAACGGGAACTTCTCGTTGATGAGCTTGATACCGGCGATACCGTCGATCGTCGACGGCAGGCCGGCGATGTCCGTCGTGCCGGTGCGCAAGAGGAGGGCGGGCGCCGCCACCGCGAGGAGGAACGCCCCGGACAGGATGGTCAGCCGCACGGGGCGCGACATGACGGCGTTGACGAGCCTGGCCCAGAAGCCGGTGCCGGGCGGTTGCTGTTTCCGTCGCTCGAGGGCATCGAGCGTCGCCTGGGCCCGAGCCCGAACGGGCGCCGGACCAATGGCCCGACCCATGCGCGGCACCCACGTCGCAGGCCGGCCCATGTTCACCCGGTCGCCGACGATCGCCATCGTCGCGGGGAGGAACGTCAGGCTGCCGATCACGGACACGGCGACGACGCCCATCGTGCCCACGGCCATCGAGGTGAACAGGCTGATCCCGAGCGTGAGCAGGCCCCCGAGCGAGATCACGACCGCGATCCCGGAGAAGAAGACCGCGCGACCCGCGGTGCTGCTGGACGTCTCGATCGCCTGATGGACGGTCGAGCCACGCTGCCGCTCTGATCGGAAGCGCGTGACCATGAACAGGGAGTAGTCCACCGCGACCGCGAGGCCCATCAGGATCAGCAGCTGCGCCGCGTTCGCGCTCACGGGCCCCACGGCCTGGCTGTACAGGCCGAGCAGGCCATAGCCGGCGGCGAGCGAGGTCGTCGCGAGCACGAGCGGCACGAGCGCCGCCACGATCGCCCCGAACGCGATCAGCAGGATCACGAAGGTCAGCGGGATCGTGAGCTTGAGCGACCCGTCCAGCTCGCTCGCGATCAGCTCGTTGAAGTCGCGGTTCAGGAACGTGCTGCTGACGATGTGGAGCTGCACCTGCGGCGCCCGGGCGCGAGCGGCATCCACGATCGCGGGCACGGGAACCAGCTTCTGCTCGACGATGGCGCGCTCACCCGGGATGTTGCCGACGACCTGCACGGTGGAGCCGTCCGGCGAGATCACGCCCGCCGCCTGCGCGGGCGGAAGCGAGAACGGGTCGATGACGCTATCGAAGGTCGCTTGCTCAGCGCCATCGACCGTGGCCTTGGCTGCCGTCAGCTCGGTCACGAGCTGGTGGACATTCGCCTGGAAGGCGGGATCCAGCGCGGCGCCCGGCGCCCCCGACATGACGACAACCATTCGCTCCGCGGGCGCGATGGGCTCGCCCGCGCCGAGGACCTCGTAGGCGACCTCGGACTCCAGGCGCGGGCCGTTGGGATCCTCGTTGACGTCGATCGTCCGAATGCCGCCGGCACTGATGCTGGCCACGAGGACGCCGATGGTCCCCGCGAACCACAGCACGAACACGAGCCACCGATGGCGCGCGCTCCACGTGGCAATTCGAACGGTGAGTGGGGCCCTGGTCGGGCGCGGCTCGGTCATGAACGGCAGAGTCTAGCGACGAACTCCGCCGCGCCGGTTCAGCCGCCGACCAAACGGAAGCGCACGCGCGCACGCGGCATCGTCCTGCCGCATCTGGTCGCGACCGCGTCCATTCGACGAACGAACGGCCCGACTGCCGCCCTCGAAGGCCGCCCCAAGCCCCGTTCTTCGTCAATTGACCGCTCAGCCGGCCAATCGTCGCTCGAGAACCTCGAGGGCCATCGCTCCCTGACGCTCCGAGGCACCTCGTTTCGTCGTATGGACGCCACCACGATCAGCGACGCTGTGTCAGCCGAAGCTGGATCAGCCGAGCGCTCCGATCCAACGCACCACCACTAACACGCAGGCTGGGGTCGCCTGGTCAGCTCAGCAGCCGGCTTCTCCCATCGCGGCGGAGATCGCCGCCTGGTGCCCCAGGAAATCGGCGACCGTCCCGACGTTCTGGTTGTACGTGTCGATGGCGGCCTGGGTCATCGGGTCGGTGGCGAACAGGACCTGCGCCGCCTTCGCGGCCTTGACGTAGAAGTCGATCGCCGCCTTGGGGTCGCCGAGGACCGTCGGGGACGCGTCGATCGCGTGGAGCGTCTGCATCCCGGCGAGGAACGCGTCGAGGTCCAGGTTGCCGATGGTTTTGGCCTTGATCGACGCGACGGTGTCCGGCGTCTTCAGCTGCGCGAGGAACTGCACGGCGAGGAGCTGCACCGCCGCGGTCTTGATCGCGGCGCAGTCGACCTTGGCTCCCGGCTTGGCGGTCGCCGCCGAGCCTCCGGTGCCGCCCGGTTTGGTGGTTGGGCCGGCGCCACCGCACGCGGCGACGAGGGCGAGCGCGAGGAGCGGAACGATGAGTCGTGTCTTCATCCGGGCAGCCTAGCCGCAGTTGCCGATCGCCCGAACTGAACCAGGAGTCCGCCCGCCGACCCGGTATCGAAGTCCGGTCGCGCCGGGCGATCAGCTCGACGCTGCCGCCACCACCGTATAGAAGCTGAGCACCGCGACCGACAGCTGGACGCAGAGTGCGAGCGCAAACACGGCGACCGACGCGAACACGATCGCGTTCGCCGCGAACAGCAGGCACGCGAGCGGTCCGAGGACGAACAGCAGCTTGCCGCTTCGCGTTTGAAAGGCCGAGGTCCTGAGGAACTGGCGGGCGCGCGCCAGGACCACCCAGACGGCATAGGCGGCAACGGCGCCGCTCGACAGGACCAGCGCCGTGCGAGCGTCGCCGAACCACGCGAACGCGATGACCGGAAGCAGGCTCTCGAACACCACGTTGAAGCTCGTCGAGACGATGGCTCGCTGCCGGATCCGCATGTCCGGACTCCATGCGCCGCCCGGCGGCGTCAGGGCGGACGTCACCGCCGTGAACCCGGCCATCACGACGGCGATCTGGGCGATCCCGATCAGCAGCACTTCACCCGGCATGCTCGGCATCGTAGGCCTTGGTCGCGGCCTGATTCAGCCCATCCCGCCGAGCGCCTGCAGGAGGAGCGGCAGCGCTCGATGCAACTCTCGGTGGCGGTCGGGGGCGGTGGCGCACGGCGATCACGTGCCAGCACGCGAGGTCCTGAGCGCTGTCTCCGTCCGGCAGGTGTGTTCCGTGTTTGCGGGCGTCGAGGGCTGACGACCACGAGCCGGCGGATCAGTCAGCGACGCCGCGCTCCTGCGCCGCCGCTCGGACCGTCCTAGAGCTGTTCCTGGTTGTCGATCTGGGCGCGCTGGAGGCGGCCGCTGAAGTCGACGTAGATCGACTTCCACTCGGTGAACGAGTCGAGGGCTGCGTGGCCGGCCTCGCGGTGGCCGTTGCCGGTCTCCTTCCAGCCGCCGAACGGGAGGTGCGTCTCGGCGCCGGTCGTGCCGGCGTTGACGTAGACGATGCCCGTCTCGAAGTCACGCATCGCCCGGAATGCCGTGTTGGCGTCGCGCGTGAAGATGGCCGATGAGAGCCCGTAGCGGGTCTGGTTGAGCGCGGTCACGGCGCTGTCGTAGTCATCGACCGGGATCACCGACAGCACCGGGCCGAAGATCTCCTCCTGCGCGATCCGGTCCATCGGCATGACGCCGGAGAAGATCGTCGGCGAGAAGAAGTTGCCGTACTGGAGGTCACCGTCGGTCGCGGGCGTGCCGCCCAGGACGAGCTCGCCCTCGGTACGTCCGATGTCGATGTACGAGCCGACCTTGTCGAGCGCCGCCGGGTTGATGAGGGGGCCGACGTCGACCTTCTCGTCGAGGCCCGAGCCCAGGCGCAGCTTCTTCGCTCGCGCCTCGAGCTTCTCGAGCAGCGGCTCGACGACCCGCTTCTCCACGATCACGCGGGAGCAGGCCGTGCAGCGCTGGCCGGTGGTGCCGAACGCGGACCACAGGATGCCGTCCGTCGCGAGGTCCAGGTCGGCGTCGCGCATCACCACGACAGCGTTCTTGCCGCCGAGCTCGAGGGAGACGCGCTTGAGACGCTTCGCCGCCCGCTCGGAGATCGACTTGCCGGTCGAGGTGTGCCCGGTGAACGAGATGACCTTGACGTCGGGCGAGTCGACGATCGCGTTGCCGACCTCGGCGCCGCTGCCGGTCACGAGGTTCACGACGCCGGGCGGGAACCCGGCCTGCTCCATGAGCTCCACGACGAGGGTTGCGCAGTGCGGCGTGTCGCTCGCCGGCTTGAACACGACCGTGTTCCCCGCGACGAGCGCCGGCATCATCTTCCAGCACGGAATCGCGACCGGGAAGTTCCAGGGCGTGATGATCCCCACGATCCCGATCGGGGAGCGGATGCTCATCGCCCACTTGTCGGGCAGCTCGGACGGGACCGTGTCGCCGAACATCCGGCGGCCCTCGCCGGCCATCAGGTAGGCGATGTCGATGCCTTCCTGGACGTCGCCGCGGGCCTCCGCGAGGACCTTGCCCATCTCACGGCTCATCGCCCGCGACAGGCGCTCCTTGTTATCGCGCATCAGCTCGGCGAAGGCATAGAGGATCTCGCCCCGCTTCGGCGCGGGCGTGGCCTTCCAGCGCGGGAGCGCCATCTCGGCGGCACGGATGGCCATGCCGGCATCCGCGTTCGTGCCCGCCTGGAACCGGCCCACGACGTCCCGTCGATCAGCCGGGTTCAGGCTATCGAAGGTCTGGCCGCTCACGGAATCGACCCACTCGCCCGCGATGAACATCTGGAAGGTGTCTGTCATGGCGAGAGCATAGGCAGGCCGATCGGCCGTGTCAGCGGCGATTGTCTGCGTCAGATCTCCGCTTGGCTGTCGAACCGCCAGCGCGTCGCGGTCGGCATCTCCCGCCAGGCGAGCACGGATTCCGGGTTGATCCGCCAGGCGCTGCCCTTGTCCCAGCGTTCGGGCTCCGGCTCGTTGTCCGGGTAGTTGCCACCGTACTTGCGCTTCATCGCTGCCACGAGTCGCTCACGGAATGCCTCGTCGGCGGGGATCCGCTCGGCCGTGCCTCGGACGATGAGTACGTCGTTGATGCCATCCAGGTGGACGACGACATTCCGGTTGGCGACGAGGTTCCGGTTCTTGGCGGTGGCCGGCGAACCCGTCTCCAGGAAGAGGTCGCCCTCGAACAGGATCCCCCAGACCGGGACGACGTGGGGCCGGCCGCCCGGCGTGACCGTGCCGAGCCAGTACGCCTCGGCAGTCGTGAGTCGCTCCGTCACGGTTGGCCACTCGATGAACAGACCGCCCTCGGGCGGCACGCCGTAGCTCGGCGGCGGCCCGTCGGGGCGTTCGCGGCGCGGCTCGACCGCGAACGGGCGCATTCGGTCGGTCACGCTCCGCGCGCGTTCCGAATGGCCCATGGCTGCAGGATCGCGTAGGCCGCGTCCGTCCATGGTGTCTCGATGCCCGTCTCGCGCCCGAGGCGCATCAGCGTTCCCTGCAGGGCCTCGAGCTCCATGCGATGGCCCGTGAGGAGGTCGTGGCGGAGCGAGCTGCCCTCGTCGTCCTTCTGCCGGAGCACGAGCGCGTGCTGTCGATCGACCAGGTCGTCCGCCAGCGGGATGCCCAGCGCCCGACCCACCGACCACGCCTCGACCATGATCGCCCGCATCATCGCGGATGCCGCCTCCGAGCCGCGGATGTCGCCGACCGTGAGCTGCGACGCGGCGGTCACCGCCGAGAACGCCACCAGCAGGACGTACTTCTCCCACTTCGTGACGCGGACGTCCGTGCCGGCGAGGGCGTCGATTCCGCCGCCCGCGTTCGCGGCCTCGACGAAGCGGGTCACGCGGTCGCTCGGTGGTCCGGGCTCGAGCTCGCCGACGACGATCCTTGCGTGCCCGCTCCGCACGACGCCCGGTGCCTCGATCGCGGCGAGGATGTACGCCGCGCCACCGAGGACGTGCTCCGCGCCCACCGCAGCCGCGATCTTCGGCTCGTTGTCGATGCCGTTCTGGAGCGAGATCACGCCTGTCCCATCGCCGATCAGCGCGGCGAGTCGTGGCGCGGCCGCCTCCGTGTCGTACGACTTCACGAGGAACAGCACGATGTCGACCGGACCGATCTGTGCGGGGTCATCCGTTGCGTGGACGGCGACGTTGGAGCGCTCGCCCTCCGGGGTCACGAGCGTGAGCCCGTGCTCGCGCATCGCCTCGAGGTGTGCGCCACGGGCGATGAATGTGACGTCCGCGCCGCCTCGCGCCAGGCACGCGCCGAGGTACCCGCCGACCGCCCCTGCACCGAACACCGCGACCTTCATCGGGACGCTCTCACGAGCGCGAAGTGTACCGACGCGCCGACAGTGACCGGCCCAAACTGCCGCCCTTGTCGCTCACATCGCACAAACGACGAACCAAAGGCCCCTGTCGCAGGCTGAACCCTTGCGATTCGCCGTCTCCAGCGTTGCCTGTCGCATGGCTCGCGCAGACAACGGACGACCGTCGTCCAGACGGCGATATGGGCGGTCGAACGGGTCGTTCCTTCGTCGGACGGACGACGTGGCGATCAACCGCGAGCCGAGGCCTGTGCGCGATCTGGCACGAAGGCCGAACCTCGCGGGTGGCTGATGCCCCTTAGACCCGCTCGAAGGCGGCCGCGACGGAGCCGCCACCGCCGAGGCACAGGGTCGCGAGGCCGTAGCGGCCCTGGCGGCGGCGCAGCTCGTGGAGCAGCGTCGCCACGATCCGCGCCCCGCTCGCCCCGATCGGGTGGCCGAGCGCGATCGCGCCACCGTTCACGTTGACCTTCGACCAGTCGAACCCGAGCTCGCGGCCGTCGGCAAGGGTCTGCGCGGCGAACGCCTCGTTGATCTCAATGAGGTCGAAGTCGCCGATCGTCATGTCCAGCTGCTGGAGGAGCTTGGTCACGCCCTTGACCGGCGCGAGGAACAGCCATTTCGGGGCGATCTCGGCCTGCGCGTAGCCCACGATCCGCGCGAGCGGCTTCAGGCCGAGGCGCTCCACCGCGCGCTCGCTCGCGACAACGGTCGCGGCGGCACCGTCGGTGATGCCCGGCGCGTTGCCGGCGGTGACGGTGCCCTCGGTCGCGGAGCCTCGATCCTCGCCGGTCGGCAGTGCGAAGACAGGCTTCAGGCGCGCAAGCGCCTCGGCGGAGGTGTCGCGCCGGGGGCCCTCGTCGGTGTCGATGACGGTCTCGCGACCCTTGGCGTCGGTGAGGGTGACGGGCGCCATCTCGTCGGCGAAGCGACCGGAGTCGATCGCGGCGATGGCCCGGATGTGGCTCTCCAGCGAGAATGCGTCCTGGTCCTCGCGGGAGACGTGGTCCTTGATCGCGACCCGCTCCGCGTGGGTGCCCATGTGGCAGTCCTCGATCGTGCACCACAGGCCGTCCTGGATCGCGGCGTCGAGGAGCGTCGCGTTCCCGAGTCGATACCCGAATCTCGCCTTCGGGATCAAGAACGGCGCGAGGTTCATGTTCTCCATGCCGCCCGCGACGGCGACCTCGGCGTCGCCCGCCTTGATCTCCGCGGCGGCGAGCATGATCGACTTGAGGCCGGAGCCGCAGACGCGGTTGATCGTGGTAGCGGAGGTCGTGTCCGGCAGGCCCGCGAGCAGCGCGGCCTTTCGCGCCGGCGCCTGGCCGACGCCCGCCTGGAGCACCTGGCCCATCAGGACCTCGTCGATCGGGGTTCCTTCGGGCAGGCCGGCGCGCGCCACGGCGGCGCGAATCGCCACTCCCCCGAGCTCGACTGCCGGCGTGTTCGACAGCGCCCCGCCGAACTTGCCGATCGGCGTGCGCGCCGCGCTGACGATGTAGACATGGCCGTTCGGCCCGGGATTTGGAGGAGTCACCCACCCAATCTACAACGCCTCGTGGCAAAGCCCACGCGGCGGGGTGATCGGCAGGTAAGCAGACATCGGCATGCTCTCGACGTGGACGCCCACCGGCTCGGGAATGCGCTCCGGATGCTTCGGATCCGATCCAACCGCACGCAGGCCGACGTGGCATCCCGGGCGGGGACCTCGGCGACCGTCGTCTCCAGGATCGAACGAGGGCTCGCGGACACCGTTCCCATGCGTTCGATCCACGCCGTGGCACTCGCGTTGGACGCGTGGGCCGACTACTCGCTCCGCTGGAGGGGCGGCGAGCTGGATCGGATCGTGAACGCTCGCCATGCCGCCCTGCACGAGGCCGTTGCGCGATGGCTGCGGAGCTTGGGTGGCTGGGACATTGCGCCCGAGGTGTCCTTCGCGATCTACGGCGAGCGAGGGATCATCGACGTGCTGTGCTGGCACGCCGCGACATCGACGTTGCTGGTGATCGAGCTCAAGACTGAGCTCGTCGACATCTCGGAGACGCTCGGAACATTCCATCGCAAGGTCCGCGTCGCCCCGCGGGTGGCAAGCGACCGCGGCTGGAACCCGGTCTTGATCGCAGGCTGGCTCCTGCTCGCGGACAGCAGGACGAACCACCGACGCCTCGCAGACCACCAGGGAGTGATCCGGGCGGCCCTGCCGACCGACGGCCGTCATGTCTCCAGGTGGCTGCGTCGGCCGGACGGTCCCCTGATGGCATTGTCCTTCCTGCCGAACAGTCACCTTGACGGGCTTATGTCGACAGTCCGGCCGACCAGGCGAGTGCGGCCGACGCATCGTGCGGCCGGGCGCCGGGTCGTTCAGGCCGAACCAGCACTCCCTGCCAGTCCGGCAGACCCCATGGCTCCAAACCGAGTCTAAGGTTGCGCTCCGGACCGGATGGCAGGAAAGCGTGGCGCCGCTAGACCCTCGCGCGGCTGAGCACCGCGTCGGCGACGATCAGGCGATGGATCTGGTTCGTGCCCTCGTAGATCTGGGCGCCCTTCGCGTCGCGCATCAGGCGCTCGATGCCCGTCTCGCGGGAGTAGCCGCTCCCGCCGAAGAGCTGCACGGCGTCCGTCGCGACCTTCATCGCGGTGTCGCTGGCGGTCCATTTCGCGATCGACGACAGCTCGCCGATCGGCTCGCCGCGGTCCTTGGCGCGCGCGGCCTCGTGGACGAGGGCCCTCGCGGCGGCGACGTCGCGCGCCATCTCCGCGAGCATGAACTTCAGGCCCTGCAGCTCCGACAGCGGGGCCCCGAACGCCTTCCGTTGCTGGAGGTACGCCGCTGACTGCTCCAGCGCGGACCGCGCGATCCCGACGCACCCCGCCCCGATCGAGATCCTGCCCTCCGCCAGGCTCGAGAGCGCGATTCGGTATCCCCCGCCCTCCTCGCCCAGCCGGTTCGCCGCAGGCACGAGGGCCCCGTCGAAGATCAGCTCCGTGGCCGGGCACGACCGGATGCCCATCTTCTTCTCGTGCGCTCCGAACCGGAACCCGGGCGTCCCCTTCTCCACCAGGAACGCGGTGATGCCCTTGGGACCCTTCGACGGGTCGACCGTCGCGAACACGAGGTAGCGATCCGCCTCCGGCGCGTTCGAGATCCAGATCTTGGTGCCCTCGAGCCGGTACGCGGCGACCCCGTCCGCGCCGTCGACCGGCGTGGCGCGCGTCCGAAGCGCGGCCGCGTCGCTGCCGCCGCTGGGCTCCGTGAGGCAGAACGCGCCGAGCGCCTCGCCGGCGATCATCGGCGGCAGCCAGCGCGCCGTCTGCTCGGGGGTGCCGTAGTTCAGGACCGGGAACTGCGAGAGCAGGTGCACTGAGAGCGTGACGGCGCTCGCCATGTCGGCCGCCCCGATCTCCTCCATCACCAGCGCCCAGCCGAGGTAGCTGAACCCGCCGCCGCCCACCGATTCCGGCAGCGGCGCGCCCGTCAGCCCGAGCTGACCCATTCCCGTGAAGATCGACCGGTCGAACCGCTCCTGCTCGTCACGCTCGATCGCGGTCGGTGCGACTTCGCGCTGCGCGAACTCGCGCGCGGTGTCCCGGAGGAGCCGCTCCTCGGCGGTGAGCCCGCCGGGCCCGCCGAGGGCGCCCGTCTCAGCCACGCGCGCCAGCCACGAGCGTCAGGCTCGCGGGTAGGTGTGGAAGCCGCGGCCCGTCTTCTGGCCGAGGTGGCCGGCCGCGACCAGGTCCACCAGGATCTTCGGCGGCGGGTAGTGCTCCTCGCCGATGCCGTCGTGCAGGACCTGCATGACGTTGAGGCAGACGTCGAGCCCGATGAAGTCCGCGAGCTCGAGCGGCCCCATCGGATGGTTCAGCCCGACCTTCGCCCCGGTGTCGATGTCGTCGGCGGTGGCGCTGCCCTCCTCAAGGATCCGCATCGCCTCCGCGAGCATCGGCATGAGGATGCGGTTCACGATGAAGCCCGGCCGGTCCGCGGACACGATGAGCTTCTTGCCCAGCGCCTCGGTCAGCCCGCGGATGGCGGCCTCCGTCGCGTCGGTCGTCGCCGAGCCGCGGATCAGCTCGACGAGCGGCATGACCGGCACGGGGCTGAAAAAGTGCATGCCCACGAACCGCTCGCGCCGCTCGTGCCCGACGGCCTCCGCGAGGCGGTCGATGGAGATGGAGCTCGTGTTCGACGCGAAGATCGTGGTCGCCGGCGCACGCTCGTCGAGCCTCGCCCACAGGTCGCGTTTGACCTCGAGGTCCTCGAACACGGCCTCGATCACGAGGTCCGCCGAGCTCACGCCGTCGAGGCTGTCCGTCGTCGCCACGCGAGCGAGAATCGCCGCTCCCTCATCCGCGGTCAGCTTGCCCTTGGCGATCGCGCGGTCGAGATTGCCCGAGATCCGATCGCGACCGGCCTGCGCGCGAGCGATGTCGGGCTCGTACAGGGTCACCTGCTTCCCGATCGCCGCATGCACCTGGCCGATCCCATGGCCCATGAGCCCCGCGCCCGCGACGAAGATGCGATCGATCGACATGGGATGCTCCTATGTCAAGCGGCGACCGGCAGGGCCGTTCGGGCGGCAATCCTGGCGGCGTTGTCGTGGTGCATTCGTCGGAAGACCTCATCGCTCAGGTGGCGACGGAGGGCGCGGATGGCCTCTGGTTTGGTGCTTCC
>JACPOS010000003.1 GCA_016191395.1 Chloroflexota bacterium | reverse complement strand
CGAAGCCACGCTCCTATGAAGTCACACCGGTCGGTCCGATCCATGTCCGACGACCGGCAGATCCCATGATCGCCACACCCCGTCGGGTGGGCACCGAGCCTATGAGCCAAGCCGCCGGACCACGACAGGGTGACACTCAGCGGAGCCTACCGCCCGGCAGGGCCACCGTTCGAGCAGGTACGCTCCAGACCATGACCGAACACGCGCGGGCAGTCATCATCGGCGGTGGCGTCGGCGGGACGTCGATCGCGTACCACCTGACCGAGCTCGGCTGGAACGACGTCGTGCTCCTGGACCGCGCGGAGCTCACGTCCGGCTCCACGTTCCACTCCGCGGGCCTGGTCGGCCAGTTGCGGTCGAGCACGACCCTGACGCGGATGATGATGTACGGCGCAGGCCTGTACCGGCGCCTGACCGCCGAGACCGGCGTGGACGTGTCGTGGCACGAGGTTGGTTCGCTGCGGCTGGCCTCCACCAAGGAGCGCTACGAGGAGCTGCGGCGGCAGGCGGGCTGGGCGAAGACGTTCGGGCTACCCCTCGAGCTGATCTCTGCGGAGGAGGCGCAGGCCAAGTTCCCGCTCATGACGCTCGACGGCGTCCTCGGCGCCGTCTGGCTGCCGACCGACGGCTGGCTGGACCCGTCCGGGCTGGCGCAGGCGCTCGCGGCGGGTGCGCGCTCACGTGGCGCCACCATCCGGCAGCACACGCGGGTCGTCGGCATCACCGTTGAGCGGGGCCGCGTCCGCGGTGTGGAGGTGGAAACGAAGCGCGGCGAGCGATCCACCATCGAGGCGGACGTCGTCGTGAACGCAGGCGGCATGTTCGCGCCGGAGATCGGCCGACTCGCCGGCGTCACCGTGCCGATCATCCCGATGGCACACCAGTACCTGTTCACCGAGGCCATCGAGGGCGCCGTCCCGAGCCTCCCCACGATGCGCGACCCGGATCGCCTGTGCTACTTCCGCGAGGAGGTCGGCGGCCTGTGCATGGGCGGCTACGAGCGCGACCCGCAGCCGTGGTCGCTCGACGGCGTTCCCGCGGACTTCAACCACCGCCTGCTGGAGCCAGACTGGCCGCGGTTCCAGTCGATCATGGAGGGCGCGATCAGCCGCGTCCCGGCAATCGAGCACGCCGGCGTCACTCGGATGATCAACGGCCCGGAGGCATTCACGCCGGACAACGAGTTCATCCTCGGCGAGAGCGAGGTCCGCGGGTTCTTCGTCGCCGCCGGGTTCTGCGCCCACGGGATCGCGGGCACGGGCGGCATTGGCCGGCAGATGGCCCACTGGATCGCCGAGGGGGAGCCGGAGCTGGACCTGTGGAAGATGGACATCCGCCGGTTCGGTGGCCAGTACCGCTCGCAACAGCTGACCCTGGCGCGCACCTACGAGAACTACGCCACCTACTACGACATCCACTACCCGCACGAGGAGCGACTCGCGGGTCGGCCCCTCCGTCTCTCGCCGGCATACGAGGATGTCGCGGCCGAGGGGGCGGTCTTCGGCGAGAAGTCCATGTGGGAGCGCCCGAACTGGTTCACTCCCAACGAGGCGGGTGGCGGCGTCTCCACTCGGGAAGCCCTGGAGGCGCTCAGGCCGCGCGGCTGGGCTGGACAGCACTGGTCTCCGGCGATCGGGGCGGAGGCGCTCGCGACGCGCCAGACGGCCGCCCTGTTCGACGAGTCGAGCTTCGCCAAGATCGAGATCGAGGGCCACGGCGCCCTCGGATTCCTGCAGCGGCTCTGCGCGAACGACGTCGATCGGGAGGTCGGCTCGATCACGTACACGCAGATGCTCAACCGCCGTGGCGGCATCGAGTGCGACTTCACCGTCACCCGACTCGCATCGGACCGGTTCCTGATCGTGACGGGCACCGCGTTCGGCAACCACGACCTGGGCTGGATCCGGAAGCACCTCGCCGCGGACGGCGGCGCCGCGGCCAGCCCCGGAGCCGACGCGCGCGTGCGCGACGTCACGTCAGCGCGGGCATGCCTCGGGATCTGGGGCCCCAGGGCGCGCGAGATCCTCCAGCCGCTGACGAAGGACGACCTCTCGAACGACGCCTTCCCGTACCTCACGTCACGCGAGATCACGCTCGGCGACGTGCCGGTCCTCGCGCTGCGCGTGACCTACGTCGGCGAGCTGGGCTGGGAGCTGTACTGCCCGTGCGAGTATGGTCGTGCCCTGTGGAAGACGATCTGGGACGCCGGCCGGCCGCACGGCCTGGTCGCCGGCGGCTACCGCGCCATCGACGCGCTCCGCCTGGAGAAGGGCTACCGCGTCTGGTCCAGCGACATCACACCCGAGGAGACGCCGTACGAGGCAGGCCTGGGGTTCGCGGTCAAGCTGGACAAGGGCGTCGACTTCAATGGCCGGGAGGCTCTCGAGGCCGCCCGCCAGACCGGCCCGCGCAAGCGGCTCCGCTGCCTGGTGCTGGAGGATCCGCGCTCGGTCGCCCTCGGCAACGAGCCCGTTCGGGTCCACGGCGTCATCGTGGGTCGGGTCACATCGGGCGGGTACGGCTTCGCCGTGGAGCGCTCGATCGCCTACGCGTACCTACCGCCCGACCAGTCGGCCATCGGCACGCGCGGCGAGGTGGAGGTGTTCGGCGAGTGGATCGGCTTCGAGATCGCCCGCGAGCCGCTGTGGGATCCGGAAGGAACGCGGATCCGCTCGTGAACGGGCGGCTCGGATCGTGAAGGCCATTCCGTTCGGACCGGCCTGGAGCGCCGCCCTCAGGCGCGGCCCGGAGGCGGAGCTTCGCGGGTGGATCGACGCCGCGCTCGCCTGGTGCCTGGAGACCGACGCGATCGCGATGAAGCACTTTCGCCGCGATCTCGACGTCCAGCGGAAGCCGGATCGGTCGTTCGTGACGGTTGCCGACACCGCCATCGAGGAGCGGCTCCGCGACAAGATCGCGGCCGCCTTCCCGAAGCACGGCGTCGTCGGCGAGGAGTTCGGCGAGGAGGACGCCGGCGCGGCGACCCGGTGGTACATCGATCCCATCGACGGAACCCACAACTACATGCGTGGCGTGCCGGTCTTCGGGACGCTGCTCGCGGTGGAGCGGGACGGGGAGCTCCAGGCGGCGGTGATCTCCGCGCCGGGCCTGCGGACCCGCTGGGCCGCGTGGCGCGGCGGCGGCGCGTGGGCGATGTCGACGATCGGGGGCGCGGCGCCCCGCCGTCTCTCCGTCTCGCAGATCGAGTCGCTCGGCGAGGCCCAGGTGCTGCTGACGAGCGAATCGGAGATCGCGCGCACAGGGCTGCTGCCCGGGTTGCGGGCCGTCCTGGGCCGCGCGTGGCGCGAGCGCGGGTTCGGCGACTTCTGGAGCTACACGCTCGTCGCGGAGGGGGCGGCGGAGGCGATGATGGAAGTCGAGATCAAGCCCTGGGACGCGGCGGCCCCGTTCCTGCTGGTCGAGGAGGCCGGCGGTCGCGCCACGGACATCGCTGGCAACCGCACCATCCGCGGCTCCACGGTCATCGCCACCAACGGCCGGCTGCACGACGAGGTGCTGGCGCTGCTCCGGGATCCCGGCGCCACGTGATCAGCCGCTGGACTGCCGCCGTCCCGCGAGCGTCGTGAGCCCCACGGAGATCACCGCGACCAGGAAGATGATCGACCCGATCACGTAGACCTGGACGGGAACGCCCACGCGAGCCTGGGCGTAGATGAACATCGGGAACGTCTGCGTCTGGCCGGCGCTGAAGTTCGTGATCACGAAGTCGTCGATGGACAGGCTGAAGGCGAGCAGCGCCGCAGCCACGATGCCGGGCAGGATCAGCGGGAAGGTCACCCGCCAGAACGTCACCCATTCGTTGGCGCCGAGGTCCATCGCCGCCTCCTCCAGGTGGCGCGGGAATCCGACGAGCCGTGCGCGGACGGTGACGACCACGTAGCTGATGTTGAACAGGATGTGGGCGATCAGGATCGTGACGATGTTGAGCGGGAAGAACGGCGGATTGCCGATCGACACGAAGAGCGTCAGCAGGGAGGCGCCCATGACGATCTCCGGCGTCGCCATCGGCAGGAAGATCAGCGAGTTGGTCAGGCTCTTGCCGCGGAACTCGTACCGGACCAGGGCGAGGGCCATCAGCGTGCCGATCATCGTGGCGAACAGCGTTGACACGAAGGCGATCACGAGACTGAGCCAGACGGATTCGCCCAGCCCGGGCACGCCAAGCGGGTTGAGCCACGCGTCGAGCGAGAACCGTTGCCAGACGAAGTTCCGCCGCCCGATCGGGTCGTTGAAGCTGAACAGGATGATGACCGCCACCGGCAGCAGCAGGTAGATCACCGCCAGGCTCGTGTACGTCATGAGCAGGTAGCGGTCGGCGAGCCGCTTGATGCTCGTGAGCAGGCCCACGCGCGGCCGGTTCATCGGCGCTGCCTCGGCGGTCATCAGATGCGGCTGTTCGTCAGCTGCTCGGTGCCGAGCAGCTTCGTGTAGATGACCACCACGACCAGGATGCCGGCCATGAGCGTGAAGCTCAGCGCGGACGCCTCGGGGAAGTTGTTCTGGGTCAGGAATCGGTTCTGGATCACGTTGCCCAGCATTCGGGTGTCGGGGTTGCCCAGGAACTCCGCGTTCACGTAGTCGCCCATGGCCGGTATGAACGTCAGCAGGGAGCCGGCGAACACCCCCGGCAGCGACAGCGGGAACGTGATCCGGACGAACGCCTCCGAGACGAACACGCTCCCGACGAACGCGCCGAACGAGGCCGCGAGCACCGCGGTGATCGGGATCGACCAGTCGAACGCCATCGCAAGAAGGGCCGCGAGGACACCGCCGACGAGCGCCCCGACGATGGCCCCGCTTCGGCGCCATGGGCCGGCGTAGAGGTCACGCGCGGCCTCCACCAGCCGGAAATCGATCTTCTCGAGGGCGACGTAGATCGGCAGGGTCATGAACGGCAGGAAGTTGTAGGTGAGGCCCGCGACGACGGCCATGGGGGTCGCGAGGACGCGGAAGTCCTCCGGCAGGAGCCCCAGGCCCTTGAGCGGCCCGAACACCACGCCGTCATCCCCAAGGATGATCTTCCAGCTCAACGTGCGGAGCAGGAAGCTCGTGAAGAACGGCGCCACGACGAGGAACAGCAGCAGGTTCTTGAACCTGCCGCCGCGCATCGCGATCGTGTAGGCAAGCGGGTAGGCGATGAGGAGCGTCAGGACCGTCGCGGCGAACGAGTACAGGAGCGACCGCCCGATGTGGGGCAGGACCGGGGTGATGGCGTCCGGATAGTTCGTCCAGTTCGAAATTGAGAAGCTGTAGCCCTGCTGGACCGAGCCGCTCCAGAACGACGCCAGGAAGACCTGGGTCAGCGGATAGGCGAAGAAGACGATGAGCCACACCAAGCCGGGGACCAGCAGCAGGTACGGGATGAACCGCCGGCGCCGATACAGCCAGCCGCCCACCGCTCGCCCTCCCGACCGGTCCAGGTGCGCCTAGTCGCCGATCACGGTTGCGAACTGCTCGTTGAAGTACGTCTCGTCCTCGTCGCTGAGGATCCCGAACGGGACGAGCTTGGGCTCCAGCCCTGCCGGCGGGAAGCGCAGCGGATCGGTGGCGAGCGCCTTGTTGTCAGCGGACGCGGCGAAGATCTCCTGCACGCCCTTGACGGGCGTGACGTACGCGACGCCGGCCTCGATCTGCGCCGCGTTCTCGGGCACGTAGCAATAATCGATCAGCAGCTCGGCGGTGCCCTTGTGGACGGCACCCTTCGGGATGCAGACGTTGTCCGTCCAGAACATCACGCCCTCGGTCGGGAAGATGAACTTGAGGTTCGGCGCCTCCGCCTGGAGCCCCACGATGTCGCCGGACCAGGCCATGACGAGGACCGCGACGCCAGCCGCGAGGTCCTCCGTGTACGCGTTGCCCTTGACGTCCCGGACCGTCTTGGCCGCCTGCGCCCTCTTCATGAGCGCGACGGCCTTGTCGGCCCCGTCCCTGGTCGGCGTGCGGGGATCCAGCCCCAGGGCGAGCATGGACAGGCCGATCGCGTCGCGCATCTCGGTCAGGAACTCCACCTTGCCGTGCCAGCGCGGGTCGTCCTCGAAGAGCGACTTCACGCTCGTGATCTCGCCCGTCTTGGTCGTGTCGGCACCGATCCCGGTCATGCCCGTCTGCCACGGCGCGTGGTAGGCCATTGCCGCGTCCCAGGTCTGGGCCTTGTACACGTCGCGCACGTTGGCAACGAAGTTGGGCATGTTCGCGGTCTCGAACTTCTCGAGCCAGCCGAGCCGGATGAGGCGGGCGACCATCCAGTCCGTGACGGTGATGATGTCCCAGCCCGGGTCCTGACCCGCGACGATCTGGTTCGCGATCGTCGCGACGAAGCCCTCGTTCGCGTCGATGACCTCCTTGTAGTTGACGGTCGTTCCGTACTTCTTCTTGAAGTCTTCGAGGGTCTTCCATTTGGTCTTGTCGGCCGGGTCGACATCCAGGTAGCAGCACCAGTTCGCCCAGTTGAGCTCCGTCGAATAGGTCGCCCGGACGGGCGGTGTCGTGGGCGGCGCGCTCGTCGCGGCTGGCGTACCGGCCGGCGGGGCGGTGGCGGTCTGGCCCGGCGTGGGGCTGGAAGCGGTCCCCTGGGTGCCGCAGGCGGCCAGGAACGCCGAGAATCCCGCGAGGCTTCCGCCGACGAGCACCGCGCGCCGGGTGACCGGGCGGTCGAGCAGGGGCTGGTCCGACATGCTGGGTCCTCCTTCGGAGATCACTGGACGCCGACGGCCTCGAGGGCGTCGATTCCGGGGGCGTCGACGTTGTCGCCGGCCTCCTCGACGATGAAGCTGTGGTCTGGCTGCCACGACAGGACGACCGCCTCGCCGGTCGCCCAGAGCTCGGCCTTCGTGGCGCGCGCGACGTTCTGCTCGAAGACGGTCACGCGGTGGCCGTCCGGCAGGGCAACGATGTACTGGGTGCTCACGCCGAGATACGAGGCGTGCGCGATCGTCCCGGTGAGCCGGTTGAAGCTGTCAGGGATGTCCTTGCCGGGCTCTGTGAGGCGGATCTTCTCGGGCCGCACGCCCAGCGCGATCTTGCCCTTGCGGCCCGCGACGAGCGCGGACGGGACACGGCAGGCCGTGCCGTCGCCGAGCTTGAACGCCGCGAAGTCCCCGGACGTTCCGTCGGAGTCCACCGACAGCAGGTTGCTGACGCCGAGGAACCCGGCGACGAACCTGGTCTTCGGCCGCTCGTACAGCGCCTCGGGATCACCGAGCTGCTCGTACCTGCCCTTGTGCATGACGGCGATGCGATCGGACATCGTCATCGCCTCTTCCTGGTCGTGGGTCACGTACACGAACGTGATCCCGACCTCCTGCTGGATGCGCTTCAGCTCCACCTGCATCTGCTTGCGCAGCTTCAGGTCAAGGGCGCCAAGCGGCTCGTCGAGGAGGAGCACGGCGGGGCGATTGACGAGGGCACGGGCGAGCGCGACACGCTGCGCCTGGCCGCCGGAGATCTGGGCGGGCTTGCGGCGCTCGTACCCGGGCAGCTCCACGAGCTCCAGCATCTCGGTGACGCGCTTCCTGACGTCGGCATCGGCGACCTTCTTGCGTCGCAGCCCGAACGCCACGTTCTCGTAGATCGTGAGGTGGGGGAACAGCGCGTAGTTCTGGAAGACGGTGTTGACGTTGCGCTGGTAGGCCGGCAGCCAGGTGACGTCCTCGCCCTGGAGCTCGATCCGTCCGTCCGTGGGCTGCTCGAATCCGCCGACCATCCGCAGGGTGGTCGTCTTGCCGCAGCCGCTGGGCCCGAGGAGGCTGAAGAACTCGCCGTCGCGGACCTCGAGGTCGATGTGATCGACGGCGAGGAAGCCCTCATCGGCGTTCGCCCCCGGGACGTATTTCGCGGCGCGGCGCCCGACGGCGTCGCCGCCGAAGCGCTTGGTGAGCTGGACCAGCCGGACTGCGACGTCAGCCAACCGAGCGGGGCTCTCCTCTTCGGGGTGGTCCTCCGACCGCGTGGCGGTCCCGACCCGTGGCGGGAGGATAGGCACCGCCGAGCAAGGGTGTCAAACCACGGAATCCTGCGTGGCGGGCGCGCGCGCGAATGCGAGATTCGCACACAAGTCCGCCTCGCGCTGCGAAATCCGATGCCCGGCGGAGATCGAACTCCGCCGCTAGGATATCGACGCCAGGCACGTCAGAACCCCAGAGGCACCCCGCGCATGCTGCAGATCACCGAGACAGCCGTCATGGATGCGCTCCGGCACGTCCAGGAGCCCGAGCTCGGGGGCGATCTCGTGAGCCGGAACATGATCCGGGACCTCAGGATCGACGGCGCCAGGGTCGCCTTCCAGATCGAGCTGACGACGCCGGCCTGCCCGCTCAAGGACGAGATCGAGTCGCGCGTGCACGCGGCGCTGGACCCGATCGGCGTGGAGTCCGTGGACCTCACCTGGGGCGCGAGCGTCCGGCGCGCCACGCCACGCGTCGCGGAGCAGCTGCTGCCGGGCGTCAAGAACGTCATCGCGGTCGCGTCCGGCAAGGGCGGCGTCGGGAAGAGCACGGTCGCGGTGAATCTCGCGGTCGCCCTCGCCCGCGACGGCGCGTCCGTCGGACTGCTGGACGCCGATATCACCGGCCCCAACGTGCCGCTGATGCTCGGCCTCGAGGGCCAGCCGGGCAAGACCGAGGACAACAAGATCACGCCGCTCGTGCGGCATGGGGTGAAGGCGATCTCCATCCAGTTCTTCGTGCCGGCCGGCCAGCCGATCATCTGGCGCGGGCCGCTCGTGGGCGGCGCGATCACCCAGTTCCTGCGTGACGTGGATTGGGGCGACCTGGACTACCTCGTCATCGACCTGCCGCCGGGCACCTCCGACGCCCAGCTCACGCTCGCGCAGGCCGTGCCCGTCTCGGGCGCCGTGCTCGTGACGACGCCGCAGGAGGTCTCGCTCCTCGACGTCGAGAAGGCATTGGCGATGTTCAAGCGGATGAGCGTCCCGGTCCTGGGCCTGGTCGAGAACATGACCGCGTTCGTCTGCCCGCACTGCGGCGAGGCGACCGAGATCTTCGGGCGCGGTGGCGGCGAACGGTTCGCGAAGGACCACCAGCTGGAGTACCTGGGCGGGATCCCGCTCGACATCACGGTCCGCCAGGGTGGCGACGTCGGCGTGCCGGCCGTCGCCCAGCGTGAGCCCGGTCCCGCGGCGCTCGCGCTGACGAGCATCGCCCGCACGGTGGCGGCGCGGATGAGCGTTCGGGCGGCCGCGGCCGCGAGTCAGCCGGTCCTGACCGTCTCGTAACCGGCAGGCCGGCCGGCGATCCGGACGCGGCCCCGCTCCACCTCGACCTCCATCCCCGTCACCGCCGGCTGGACCGGCACGCCCGACGCGGCGCACTGCGCCGCGATGGCAGCTCGTCGCTCTGAGTGGTAGTGGACGAGGAGGCCCTGCGGGACACCCGCGCGCCGCACGTGATCGATCGCCTCGCCCGTGTCCAGGTGGCCGCGACGCGCGTCATCGAACGCGCCGTTCTCCAGCGTCGCCTCGAGGATCAGCAGCTCCGCGCCGCGCGCGAGGTCGACGACCATCTCCGAGGGGCCCATGTCGCCGGCGTAGACGACCCGCTCGCCGTCCGGACCGGTGATGTCCATGG
The DNA here is from genome assembly GCA_016191395.1 of Chloroflexota bacterium. GTDB lineage: Bacteria > Chloroflexota > Limnocylindria > Limnocylindrales > CSP1-4 > UBA5189. The sequence goes on along the minus strand of JACPOS010000003.1, from coordinate 175,197 downwards.
ACCACGCGGGCACGTAATGCCCGACGGCATGGGGCACGATCACGAACCCGCCGATCTCGATGCGCATGTCCGTCTCGTACTCGGTGATCGCGAACGCGGGCTCGAAGAAGCCGGGCCGCTCGTTGATCGCCGCGGCGAGGTGGTTGAGCTTCTCGCGCCCGCCGGGCGGCAGGAACACCGGGAGCGGCCGGGGCGCGGGCTCGGCCCACGGAAACCGGTAGCGCAGCGGCCCGATGTCGATCCAGTGGTCCGCGTGGAAGTGCCCGACGAGGAGGCCCGCGAGGTCCGCGGCGTTCATCCGCGCCTCGACCTGGGACGCGACGCCGCTGCCGATGTCGAACAGGACCTTCGTCTCGCCGGCCTCGACGAGCACGCCCGACTGCGGCGTGTCGCCGACCGGTCGCGCGGTCCCGGTGCCCAGGATCGTCAGGCGCATCTGTCCTCCGGGGAATGTGCACGCGCCACGGTAGCGGGTCGGGTCGCGCGCCGTCGCACGGCGGCTCGGATCACCGGAGCCTGGCGAGGAGGATCGCGGCGGCAGCGATCGCCGCGCGGCCACGGCCCAGCGAGCCGCCCAGGAACACGACGCGCGTTTCGCGGTGCGTGCCATCGGGCGTGACCACGGCGACGGTCACGGCCGTGTCGCCGCCGCGCTCCCGCGCCTCCACGGCGATCCCGACCTCTGCGGGGCCAAGCTCGCGAACCCGCGCGGCAAGGTGCTCCAGCGTCACCCGGTGGCCGTCGTGCGGCTCGGGGCGGGCCACGAGCGTCTCCCCGAATGCGAGGCGGTCCGCCAGTCCTTCGCCGAGGAGCGCGAGCAACGCCCCGCGAAGGCCCACCTCCACCGCCGCGAGCCGCCACCCCCTGGCATCGAGCGCGGCGGCGAGCGCGGCGGGCCAGGAGGTCTCGCCGCGCGCCCAGACGTGATCGCCGAGCATGTCGACGATTCGGCGCTCCACCGCGGCGACACCCTCGGCTGCAGAGCCTGTCCCGCTGGCCGATCCGGGCTCCGCCGTCTCGTCGTGCGCCCAGATCCGGATGTCGACGGCGTCCGCCCGCGCGTACGTTGCGACCATCGGGCGCGATCCCGCGTCCAGCAGGCTGCCGAGTCGCGCGGCGATCGCGGATTCGCCGATTCCCGTCAGGCGCAGGGTCACCGAGGTGATCGGTCGCCCAAGGCCGCGCTCCGCCAGGCGCGGCAGGACCCACCCGTCCCACATCGGCCGCATCTCGCGCGGCGGCCCCGGCAGCGCCACGACGATCCGGCCGTCCGGGCGCTCCACGTACCAGCCGGGCGCCGTGCCGTTCTCGTTCGGGATCGCGGTGGCGGACGGGATCAGCCACGCCTGCTTTCGGTTCGTCTCGGGGAAGGGGAGGGAGCGCCGCTCGAACAGGTCGCGCAGCCACACCTCCAGCTCGGGATCGACCGTCGGCATCTCGCCCGTGAGGGCGGCGATGGCCTCGCGCGTCAGGTCGTCCGGCGTGGGGCCCAGGCCACCGGTCGAGACGACCAGCTCCGCTCGCCCCAGCGCCTCGGCGAAGGCGGCGGTCACCGCCTCGAGGTCGTCCGGGAGCGCACTGATCCGGCCGACGACGACGCCTCGGTTCGTGAGGTCGCGCGCAAGGTCGCCCGCGTTGGTGTCCCGGGTCTCGCCCACGGTCAGCTCCGTCCCGATCGACAGCAGCTCGGCGGTGCGCACCGGATCCATCGTCGCGAGGGTAGGGGACGCGACGCTCCCGCGATGCCGCGGGGCCCTTCTCGATCGGCCGTGCGAGGTCGCGCTGGTACCATGATCGGGTCCCAACAAGCCCCGGAGGTCCCGTGGACGACGACGGCTCGACGATGAGCCCAGGAGCCTCGCCACCCTCCAGCGAGCCGGCAACCGGCCGGCCGCCGGGCCTGCGCGCCCAATTCGGCGCGACGATCGAGGCCGGGCGGCGCCTCGTGCGCGCGCACATCGACCTCGCGAAGACCGAGATGGGCGAGATCGTCGGCGAAGTCAAGCGGATGGTCGCGCTCGGCGCGATCGCCCTCGGCGCGGTGCTGATGGTCGGACTCCTGCTGTTCATCGGTGGCCTGCTGTTCCTCGGCGAGTGGCTGTTCGGCTCCATCGGCTGGGGCGTCCTGCTCGGCGTGGTGCTGCTCATCGACGTCGCGGCGATGGCCCTGCTGCTGGCCCTGGACGTCGACGGCCGGCGGATCGGGACCTCGCTCGGCATCGCGCTGGTCGCAGGTGTGGTGGTCGGCATCGTCATGGCGCTCGATCTCACGCACCGCGGCTGGACATCGGTCGGCGATTCGATCGCGGCCGCCTACGACCCGAACACCCGAACGGTGCTCCTCGCGATCGGCGTCTCGGCCGGGGTGCTGGGCATGCTCGGCTTCGTGACGGGGATCCGCAGCGGCTTCGGCCATGCCTGGGGCAGGCTCCTCGTCTGGGCGGTCATCGGCGTGTTCGTGGGGCTCCTGACGGTCATCAGCATCCCGGGCACGGTGGGTGCGGCGATCGGCGTGCTGGTGTTCCTGATCGCCTGGCCCGTCCTCGCCGGCCGGGACGTCGCCCGGACCGGCATCGACGGCGATGCCATCGCGAAGAAGTTCATCCCCCAACAGACCATCGACCTCACGAAGGAGACGATCGAATGGGTGCGCGCACGGACGCCGCTCGTTCCGAAGTCCTAGCCGCGCGGGCGGGACTCGACGAGGAGCTCGTCCGGCTGGAGGCAGCCGGGCGCGCGGCCATCGACATCCCGGCACGCCTCCGACGCGAGCCCGCGAAGGTGCTCGGGGCGGCGGGCGGTGCGGCGTTCCTGCTGCTCGGCGGCCCCAAGCGCGTCGTCAAGGGCGTGCGCAGGGCGATCTTCGGCCCGGGCGCCGAGCTTCCGAAGTCCATGCTCCCGCCGGCGGTCGAGAAGACCCTCAAGAAGCTCGGGCCGGATGGCGACAAGGTCCGCGGCACGCTCGAGCGCGAGTTCGCGAGCTACCTGGAGGAGAAGGCGCCGCAGCGGAAGCAGCGGGACCTCGGCGCGACCGCGTCCGTGCTCCTCGGCGGCGCGTTCGGACCCGTGATCAAGCGTCTCGGCCAACAGCTCGCCGAGCGGGCCCTTGACCCGGACGGCCCATCGTTCAGCGACGGCATCCGGCGCGCCCGCGAGCGCGCCCGCGCCGCCTCGAACGACGGTGCCAACGGGGCAAGCGGCTCGAACGGCGCCACACCGCCCGCGGGATCGGACTCCAAGGCTCGCTGACGCCCGGTCGCCCGACGCACGGGCGGTATTCTCCGCGGGGGCGAGTGGCGGAATGGCAGACGCGCCGGCCTTAGGAGCCGGTGTCCCGCAAGGGACGTGAGGGTTCGACCCCCTCCTCGCCCACGAGCCCGAACGTTTGATCCGACTGCCGGATCGGGCCTCGCACCTATACTTCGCCGTGATGAACGTCACGGTGACCCCCGCACCCAGGAGCTCCCTCAACGTCCGCGTCGAAGTGCCGCCGGAGCGGCTGGACGCGGCCATCAGCGAGGCCGTCCGGCACCTCTCGCAGCGGACCAAGATCCACGGCTTCCGCCCGGGCAAGGCGCCGCGCGCCGTCGTGGAGCGGGCCGTCGGCGCCGACACCGTCCTCGAGGAGGCGATGGACCATCTCGTCCAGAAGGCCTACCGGGACGCGCTCGTGGAGCAGGACATCCTGCCGCTGACCCAGGCGGAGGTGAACGTCGAGCAGGGCGTGGAGGGCAAGCCGGTCATCTTCACTGCGGTGGTGCAGGTCCGCCCGGAGGTCGTCCTCGGCGATTACCGGAACTTCAACTTCAAGCCGGAGATCGAGCACATCGACGACGCCAAGGTCGCGAAGGTCATCGAGGAGCTCCGGGACCAGAACGCCACGCTCGCGCCCGTCGAGGATCGGGGCGCCCGGAACGGCGACTACGCGGTCATCGGCTACACCGGCACCCGCGACGGCGTGCCGTTCGAGGGCGGGAGCGCGGAACGGATGCCGCTGATCCTCGGCGAGGAGCGCCTGATCCCGGGCTTCGAGGCGCACGTCGTGGGCCTGCGGCCGGGCGAGAAGACGGCCTTCGACATCTCCTTTCCCGACGACTATCCCGAGGCGGAGCTCGCGGGCAAGCCCGCCCGGTTCGAGGTGGAGCTCCGCGAGCTGCGCGAGAAGATCCTGCCGGCCGAGGACGATGACTTCGCGCGCTCCCTCGGCAGCTTCGACGACCTCAAGGCGCTGAAGGTCGAGATCAAGGCGCGCCTGGAGCGCAACGCGCTCGACAAGGCGCGCCACGAGTTCGCCGACAGGATCATCGAGTACGCGACCGCGAACGCCACCGTGGAGCTGCCGGACGTGCTGGTCGACCAGGAGGTCGAGATCATGCACGACGAGCTGCGCGGCTCCCTGGCCCGCCAGGGGATCGACGAGGCCTCCTACCGGAAGGTGACCGGCAAGACCGAGTCAGACCTGCACGCGGACTTCAAGCCCCGCGCCGAGAAGCGGGTGAAGGTGCTGCTCGTGCTCTCCAAGGTTGCCGAGGCGGAAGGCCTGGAGATCGCGGACCGGGACGTCGACGCAGAGGTCGCCCGCGCCCGCGAGCGTTACGGCAGCGACCGGAAGACGATGGCCTACTTCGAATCGGATCGGGGCCGCAGCTTCATCCGCAGCACGCTCCGGCGCAGCCGCCTCGTGGAGAAGCTCGTCGACGAATGGCTCGCCGCCCACCCCGAGCACCCGCCGCTGCCGCACCTCGAGGACGACGAGCCAGGTGCCATGTCGGAGCAGGGCGACGACGAGCCCGAATCAGCCCTCCTCACCCCCGCCGGCAGCGCCGGCTGAGCCGCCCGAACAGGAGATCGCCCACATGCTCGTGCCCATGGTCATCGAGTCCTCCAGCCGCGGCGAGCGCGCGTACGACATCTACTCGCGGCTGCTGAAGGAGCGGATCATCTTTCTGGGCGACGTGATCGAGGATCATCTCGCGAACCTGATCATCGCCCAGCTCCTGTTCCTGGAGTCCGAGGACCCGGAGAAGGACATCAGCCTGTACATCAACTCGCCGGGCGGCGTCGTCACCGCGGGGCTGGCGATCTACGACACGATGCAGTACCTGCGCGCACCGGTCAGCACGATCTGCATCGGGCAGGCGGCGTCGATGGCGTCGGTGCTGCTCGCAGCCGGCGCTCGAGGCAAGCGCTACGGCCTGCCGAACAGCCGGATCATGATCCACCAGGGCTCCGGCGGGTTCCGCGGCGCACCCGTCGACGCGATCATCCAGATGAAGGAGTGGGAGACGCTCGTTGCCCTGAACCACCAGATTCTCGCGCGACACACAGGCCAGCCGATCGAGAAGATCATCCAGGACACGGAGCGCGACCGGTTCATGAGCCCCGATGAGGCCAAGGACTATGGCATCATCGATGCGGTCTACAGCCTCGCAGGATCGTCGCTGATCGCTGCGGCCCACGATGCCGGCCTTGCCGGCGGCGAGGGCTCCAGCGTGACGGAGCCGTCGGAAGCGGAAGCCCCGACGCCGGTCCAGCAGGCGGAGAAGAAGTCGAAGTCCTGAGTCCGGCCTCGCGCCGGACGGGGCGTCGGCCGGCAGGCAAGGGGACGCGGTGAGCACGACGAGCGGCAGCAAGGGCGCGAAGGTCCCGTATCGCTGCTCGTTCTGTGGCAAGAGCCAGGAGCAGGTCCGCAAGCTCATCGCCGGCCAGGGCGTCTACATCTGCGACGAGTGCATCAACCTCTGCCAGGAAATCATCGAAGAGGAGATGCTGGACCAGCCGAAGTCCAAGCCGGCTGCCGCCAAGCTCCCGAACCCGCGCCAGATCAGCTTCGCGCTCGACCAGTACGTGATCAGCCAGGACAAGGCCAAGAAGGTCCTGTCGGTCGCGGTCTACAACCACTACAAGCGCGTCAACGCCGGCCACGCGGTGGACGAGGTGGAGCTCCAGAAGTCGAACGTGCTGCTGGTGGGGCCCACCGGGTCCGGCAAGACGCTGCTCGCCCAGACCCTCGCTCGCGTCCTCGACGTGCCGTTCTGCATCGCGGACGCCACGTCGCTGACCGAGGCGGGCTACGTCGGCGAGGACGTGGAGAACATCCTGCTTCGGCTGATCCAGGCCGCGGACTTCGACGTCGCCCGTGCCCAGCGCGGGATCATCTACATCGACGAGATCGACAAGATCGCGCGCAAGGCTGACAACCCTTCGATCACCCGCGATGTTTCGGGCGAGGGCGTCCAGCAGGCACTCCTGAAGATCCTCGAGGGCACCGTCGCGAACGTCCCGCCCCAGGGCGGCCGCAAGCATCCTCACCAGGACTTCATCCAGATCGACACCACGAACGTGCTGTTCATCTGCGGCGGCGCCTTCGACGGCCTCGAGAAGATCGTCGAGGAGCGGGTCGGCAAGCGGACGATCGGGTTCGGGTCGGAGTCCGTCGCAAGTCCCGTGGAGCGGGGCAGGATCCTCGAGAAGCTGATGCCGGAGGATCTCCTGAAGTTCGGGCTCATCCCGGAGTTCGTCGGCCGCCTGCCGGTGATCGTCACGCTCACCGCGCTGACCGCCGCAGACCTGGTCCGGGTGCTGACCGAGCCCAAGAACGCGATCGCGCGCCAGTTCCAGAAGTTCCTCTCGCTGGACAAGGTGGAGCTCGTCTTCACGCCGGGCGCCCTGCAGGCAGCCGCGGACGTCGCGCTGGACCGAAAGACGGGCGCACGCGCGCTGCGCTCCATCGTCGAGGAGGCGCTCCTGGAGGTCATGTACGACATCCCGGAGCGCGCCGACGTGCGCAAATGCATCATCACCGAGGAGACGATCCGGTCCGGTCGGCTCCCGCTCCTGCTCACCAAGACCGAGGTCGACAAGGGCGTCGACGAGACGAACTACCAGGACTGGCTCGCAGCCCAGGGCGCAACCGCGTAGTCCATGCCGACGCTGTTCGTCGGCCTGCATCTCGCGCTTGCGATCATCCTGAGCCTGTTCGGGCTGTCGTTCATCGCGGATCCTTGCGGCGGCGGCGGCGACCTGTGCCTCGGCGGCGGCCTGGGGCTCATCGCATTCGGGATCGCGGCTGCGGGCGTGGTCGGGGTCGTGGTCTGGGGCATCTGGCGGCGCGCATCGCCGCTCCTGGTCTGGGACGCCGCGATCCTCACCCTTGCAGGATCGATCCTGCTCAATGCCGCGCCGGGAGGACAGGGCCTCCTGCTGGTGGGCTCACTGCTGGCCGCGCTGTTCAGCCTGGCCGGAGCAGTCCAGGCAGGCCGGGAGGTCGCGAGCCATCGGGTCGAGCCTGTGCTCGCGACCGTCGCGCTCGCGGGCGGGGTGATCCTGCTCGGCCAGGGCGGCGTCGTCGTGCTGGTGCTGGGGCTCCTTGCGCTGGGCGTTGGTTGGCTCCTCGCCCGGGAGGAGATCGCCCAGGTTGCATAGGCCACCCCGCGGACCTCGCCCGCGGTTCGGTCCCAATCAGCCGCCCAGGATGTCCCGGGCGAATATGGCGCCGAGCACCGCGGCCGGCGATGCCGCTGGTACACTCCGGCACTCACGGCGAGGACCGAGAGGAGTAGCGTCCGAACGGGCCCACGAGCGAGCGCGGGATGGTGGAAGCCGCGCGGGCCACGGGACGTGAACGTCACTCGCGAGCCATGCGGCCGGCGCCCGATAGCGCGCCACGAGGGCTTCGGATCAGGTTCGGCGCGATGAGCGACTCGGACCCCGGCGCCGAACCAGCAGGTGGTACCACGACCCCGTTCGTCCGCTGGACGAGCGGGTCGTTCTGATTCTCGGGAGGTCCTGGTGAGCGAGCTGTCGAAGGCCTACGTGCCGGCGGACGTGGAAGGGGCGATCTACGACCGCTGGCTGGCCGCGGACGTCTTCGCACCGGACGGCGCCGGCTCGCGCGCGAACCCCGACCTGGAGCCGTTCGTGATCATCCAGCCGCCGCCCAACATCACGGGCGCGCTGCACCTGGGTCACGCGCTGACCTCCACGCTGGAGGACGCGATGATCCGCCACGCCCGGATGCAGGGGCATCCCACGCTGTGGCTGCCGGGCCTGGACCACGCCTCCATCGCAGCGCAGTACGTGCTCGACAAGCTGATCGCCGCCGAGGGCGAATCACGGGAGTCGCTCGGGCGCGAGCGGTACCTCGAGCGGATGTGGCAGTTCATCAACACCACCCGCGAGGTCATGCTCGGCCAGCAGCGGCGGATCGGGGCGAGCCTCGACTGGAGCCGGCTCCGATTCACGATGGACGAGGGCTCCGCGCGCGCTGTGCGCGTGAGCTTCAAGCGCCTCTACGACGACGGCCTGGCCTATCGAACCGAGGCCCTGATCAACTGGTGCCCGGGTTGCCGGACCAGCGTCTCCGACCTCGAGGTCATCCCGACCGCCGAGACGGGCACGCTGTGGACGCTTCGGTACCACCTGATCGACGAGGCGACCGGCGAGCCGGATCCCGCCGCCTGGATCGCCGTGGCGACGACGCGGCCGGAGACGATCCTCGGCGACACCGCGGTCGCCGTCCATCCGGACGACGATCGCTACCGCGCGCTCGTGGGGCGAAAGGTCCGGATCCCGTTCGTGGAGCGCGACGTCCCGATCATCGCGGACGACGTCGTGGATCGCGCGTTCGGCACCGGGGCGGTGAAGATCACGCCCGCCCACGACCGTGACGACTACGAGACCGGCCGGCGGCACGACCTCCCGATGATCACCGTGCTCGCCGACGACGCGACGATCAACGACGCGGGCGACGGGTACGAGGGCCTGGACCGGTACGAGGCGCGCACGCGCATCGTGGCCGACCTCCAGGCACGCGGCGATCTCGAGGGTGAACAGCCGCACGAGATGCTGATCGGGCGCTGCCAGCGCTCGAACGACGTCATCGAGCCGAGGCTCAAGACGCAGTGGTTCATCCGGACCGCGCCCCTCGCCGAGTCCGCGCTGCGGGCCACGCGCAGCGGCGAGACCGTGATCGTGCCCGTGCGCTTCGAGAAGGTCTGGGAGGGCTGGCTGACCAACCTCCATGACTGGAACGTGAGCCGGCAGCTGTGGTGGGGCCACCGGATCCCGGCGTGGTACTGCCCGGACGGTCACACGACGGTGTCGTCCGAGGTCGCCGGGCCGTCCTCCTGCGAGGTGTGCGGCCGGCCCGCCGCCGAGCTCACCCAGGACCCGGACATCTTCGACACGTGGTACAGCTCCGGCCTGTGGCCGTTCTCGACCCTGGGCTGGCCGGATTCGACCGACGACCTCCGCCGCTACTACCCGGGCGCGGTCATGGAGACGGGCTACGACATCATCTTCTTCTGGGTCGCCCGGATGATGATGCTGGGCCTCCACCTGACCGACGCCGCCCCGTTCCGCAAGGTGTACCTGCACGGCCTCGTGAAGGACCCGTACGGCAAGCGGATGTCCAAGACGAAGGGCAACGTCGTGGACCCGCTCGAGGCGATCGACACCGCGGGCGCCGACGCACTCCGGTTCGCGCTGCTGAACGGGACGTCGCCCGGCAACGACCAGAAGTTCCGGAGCGAGAAGCTGGAGGACGCCCGCAACTTCGCGAACAAGCTGTGGAACGCAACGCGCTTCGTCGCCGGCGCACGCCCCGCGTCGATCGATGCGGAACAAGCCATGCGGCGCGAGACGCCCGACCCGTCCCGCCTGGGTCCCGCGGAGCGCTGGATCCTGTCGCGGGCCGCCGCGACCGTCGCCGCGGTGGACAAGGCATTCGCCGACGACAACTTCGGCGAGGTGGCGCGGGTCCTGTACGAGGCGATCTGGAGCGAGCTCTGCGACTGGGGCCTGGAGCTGGCCAAGGTCCGGCTCGGCGACGCGTCGCTCCCGGCGGAGGACCGCGAGGCGACCTGGTGGACGCTGGTGGACGCGCTCGATACCTACCTCCGACTGCTGCACCCGGTCATGCCGTTCGTGACCGAGGCGCTGTGGGCCGTGCTGCCGCGCGCGAAGGACGACCCCGAGCTGCTCATCGTCGCTCGCTGGCCACAGGCAGCGCCGCGCGATGCCGCGCTGGAGGCCACGATGGAGGAGCTCATCGAGCTCGTGGTCGCGATCCGCAACGCGCGCGCGGCCGCCGAGGTGCCGCCCTCGGCCTGGCTGGAGACGCACCTTTCCGTCCCGGGTGACGCATTCGAGGTGTTCCAGTCCGTCGCGCCCGCGCTGGAGCGGCTGGGGCGCGCGCGACCGCTGACGCTGCATCGTCGGCGCGACGATCTCCCGCGCCCGGCAGGTGCGATCGAGGTCATGCTCCCGGCCGGCGACTACGAGGCGACGATCGTTGCGAGCGTGAACGCGGAGGGCGCGTCGGGGGATCGGACGCGACTGCAGGCGGAGCTCGCGGAGGCCGAGCGGTTCTTCGCGGCCGCCCGTGAACGCCTCGCGAACGAGGCGTTCGTCTCGAAGGCTCCCGCCGCGATCGTCGAGGGTGCCAGGGCGCGCGCGGCGGAGCTCGCGGCGACCGTCGACCGCCTTCGGGCCCGCCTGGGCGCGTAGCCGTGGCAGCCGCGGCCGATTGGTGGCGGACCGGGGTGGTCTACCAGATCTATCCCCGGAGCTTCGCGGACTCGAACGGGGACGGGGTCGGCGATCTCGCCGGAATCGTCGCGCACCTCGACCACCTCGGCGGCGCATCCGAATCGCTCGGGGTCGACGCGATCTGGCTGTCACCCATCTACCCGTCGCCGGACTTCGACTTCGGCTACGACGTCGCCGACTACACCGGCGTCGACCCGCGCTTCGGCACCCTCGCCGACTTCGAGCGGCTCGTCGCGGCGTGCCACGCACGCGGCATCAAGGTCATCCTGGACCTCGTCCTGAACCACAGCAGCCATCGGCATCCGTGGTTCCGGGCGTCGCGGACCGGCCGCGACGGGCCGTTCGCTGACTGGTACATCTGGCGCGATTCGCCGGGGCAGACGCCAACCGCGCGCCGGCGCCGCCCGAACAACTGGCGCGGCTTCTTCGGCGGCCCGGCCTGGACCTGGGACGAGACCCGTGGCCAGTTCTATCTGCACACGTTCCTGCCGCAGCAGCCTGATCTCAATTGGCGAAATCCCGCGGTCCGGGCCGCGATCAAGGACGTCGTCCGGACGTGGCTGGCGCGCGGCGTCGACGGCTTCCGGCTCGACGTGTTCAACACATTCTTCAAGGACGCCGCGCTGCGCTCGAATCCGGTGCGACCCGGCGCAGGAGGCGGGTGGGGGAGCCAGGTCCACCTGTTCGACCGCAATCGGCCGGAGCTCGTCGGGGCGCTCGCCGAGCTGCGCGCGGTCGTGGATGAGCGACCCGGGCGCATGACCGTGGGCGAGCTCTTCGACGGGACGGCCGCCGAGGCGGCCAGCTACGCGGCCCCGGGCCACCTGATCTTCGACTTCGCGCTGCTCGGGCTGCCGTGGAGCGCGGCGGCGTTCGCCGAGGCAATCAGGAAGCGCGACGCGTCATTCGGCCCGGAAGTCTGGCCCACCAACGTCCTGTCGAATCACGACCAGCCGCGCCACGCGGGCCGGTACGACGACCCGGGAGCGGATGCGAGCGTCGGCGACGCGCGCGCGAAGATCGCCGCGGCGTTCCTGCTCACGCAGCGTGGCACGCCGTTCCTGTACTACGGCGAGGAGATCGCGCTGCGCGCCCTGGCCATCCCCAATTCCGAGGCCTTCGATCCGCAGGCGAGGCGATCCAGCGCGGACGCGCCGGCATGGAATCGGGATCAGGCGCGAGGACCGATGCCGTGGCAGTCGGGGCGCGACGGTGGCTTCACGAACGGACAGCCCTGGCTGCCGCTGCCGCCGGACCTGGAGTTCCGCAACGTGGCTCGCCAGGCCCGCGACCCGGAGTCGGTGCTCTCGCTCTACCGGCAGCTGCTGCGGGTGCGGCGCGAGTCGCAGGCGCTGCAGCGCGGATCGCAGGAGGCCGCGAACGTTGGTGACGCGGACGTCCTCGCGTACCGGCGCCGGGACGCCGATCGATCGGTGTTCGTCGCCCTCAACTTCGCATCGCGGCCCGCCGCCATCCGGCTGCCCGAGCCGGCCCGTGGCGGTCCGTGGCGAATCTCGCTCACGACGCACCGCCGCAAGCCGGGCGACCTGCTCGCGGAGCCCGTGATCCTCGCGCCGCTCGAGGCGCTCATCGCCTACGATTGAGCACTCGCACCGTGGTGGATCGGGGAGAGACGCGTGCCGCTCGAATTCCTGCGACGCAAGGGTGGGGCACCCAAGGGGCAGCCTGTCGTCGCCCCTGAGCCGCCGCCGGCCGTGCCGGAGGAGGCGGTCGCCGAGGACCACCAGCTTCGACTGAACTTCGGGGCGAAGACGAGCAACGGGGTCCGGCTCCAGGGTGGCCCGAACCTGCTCGCGGCCCTGTCCGGCATGCTGGCCGGGATCGCCAAGACGACCGTTGAGGTCGTCGAGCCGCGCGCGACCACGCTCGCCTCCGCATCCCCGAACATCATCCGGACCGCTGAGGCGACCGAGTGGCTGCGTGCCCACGGCGACCTCCTGCCGATCACGCGGCACGCCCTCTGGGTCCTTGAGTCGCTCGATGCGATCGACCCGGCATGCGACACCTTCGCCTGCGCGCTGCTCGACGGGACCGTCGACACGGGCGGCTATCCGGAGTACGCGTCGATCGTGGGCGGCGTCGCCGCGCACTGGGACGAGGCGACCGGCGACCTGATCGTGCGCGCCATCGTCGGCTGGGGCGGTCGGGGCGCCCGCGGCGACACGGATCGGATCGCGACGCGGCTGCTGGGCCTCCTGCTCGGCAGCATCCTCGAGAGCGGCGCCTCGCTCGGGTTCACCGCGGCCGAGCGGCCCGGGGCCGCCCCCGGCGGCGCCAGCGTGACCTGCCAGCACTGCGGCTATCCGCTCGTGCACCCACGCGCCGTGTACTGCCCCAAGTGCGGCATGCGCATGCTGCACGCCTGACGCGGACCGCCCGGTGCCCATCTACGACTACCTCTGCTCCAACTGCCGGCACCTCACGGAGGTGATCCACGGCATCCATGACGAGGGCCCCAGGTTCTGCCCGGCGTGCGGCGCCGAGGGCACGATGAGGAAGGCCCTGTCCACCCCGACCGTGCATTTCAAGGGGTCCGGCTGGGCGAAGAAGGACCGATCGTCGACCAGCAGCGCCCGGACGAAGGCGAGCGCCGCCTCGTCAACCAGCGATCGCGGCTCGTCCGAGGGCAAGTCGGCCGAGGGCGGGCCGGCCCCGTCGAGCTCCGTTTCCGAGCCATCGAAGGGCTCGACCGATTCCGCGAAGAGCAGCGAGGACTGACGATGCCCCCCGCCGCGACCGACTGGATCAGCCTGGAGGAGGCGGCCGCCATCCTGTCGGCGGCAAACGTCCGGTTCAGACCGGCCACCATCGGCGGCTGGGCGCGCGCCGGCAAGGTCCAGAGCATCAAGCTGGGCGGCCGCCGCTTCGTGCGCCGCGGCGAGATCAAGGCACTGATCGCGGCGCCACGGCGAGTGCGCGCCTCGGACCTCCAGCCGGGCCTGTTCGAGGATCTTCGGGACTGAGCGAATCGCCGGCCCCCGATTGGCGTGCGGGGCTGCGCCGGCGCGCGGATGACGTTCTCCGGCACCCTGCGATCGCGGCCGGTCTCCGCGTCCTCGACCGCTACAACGCGGCCGGCGGTGGGCTCCTCGCCGGCGGTCTCGCCTATGCGGCGCTCTTCGCCATCGTGCCGGGCCTGCTCCTGATCGCCGGCGTCATCGGCCTCGTCTTCGCCGACCCGGCCGAGCAGGCAAAGGCGGTCGACGTCGTCGTCGGCGTCCTGCCGCCGCTCCACGACCTGATCGAGGCGGTGCTCGCGGAGGCGGCGCGGTCCGCCGCGCCCGTGTCGATCGTGGGTGCGGTCATCTTGGTCTGGGGCACGAGCCGGTTCGTCGTGGCGTTCGAGGACGCGATCGCACGCGCGATGGGTGGCGATCGACGACGCGGGCTCGTCCTGAGCAACCTCACCGCGCTTGCCGCGGTCGTGCTCCTGATCGGCGTCCTCGTCCTGAGCACGCTGCTGTCCGGGCTGCTCGCCATCGTCGACGCCGGGGTCCGCTCGGGCGAGCTGCGAGTGATCAGCGACGTTCTGGCGATCGCCCTCGGGCTGCTGCCGATCATCGCGACCATCGGCCTCACGATGCTCGTCTACCGGATCGTGCCGATCCCATCGCCGCCGTGGCGTGCGGTGGTGGTGCCCGGGATCGCCGCGGGCCTCGCGCTGACGGTCCTGGCCAGCCTGTTCGTGTTCCTGGCCCCGAGGCTGATCGGCGCGGCGGCGTTCATCGGCACGCTGGCCACGGCCTTCGCTGCGCTGCTGTGGCTTGGCCTGTCATTCCAGGCGCTGCTCTTCGGCGCTGCCTGGGTCCGCGACCGGGCGTCCCGCCAGACCCCGTCCGGGGCCCGGTCCGACCTGGCCTGACCCGGCGCCTCAGCTCGAGGCGTCCACCTGCTGCGGGGTGCCGCACCGGCGGCAGAACCGCGCGCTCGCCGACAGTGACAGCCCGCACGACGGGCATGCGCGCGCGGGGGCGGGCAGGGGAGCTGCCTCGGCAGCCGGCAGCCCGGCCCCGTGCTGGGGCGCGGTGGCCCCCTGCGGGACCGGGAGGTCCGGCCAGTGCGGCTCGTACTCAGCAACGGCGAGCTCGGGCTCCGGCCAGGTCACGGGTCCCGCGGAGGCCGGGATCGGCGTGCCGATCGCCGTCGGGATGGGCTCGAACGCGGGCGCAGCTTGCTCCCCGAGGACCGGCTCCGGCGCGGCCATGACCGGCTCCGGCTCGGCGGCCGCAACTGCCGGCTCGTCGACGATCGCCGCAGCCTCCTGTGCGACCTCAGGCGCAGGTTCCGCAGCCTCAGGCGCAGGTTCCGCAGCCTCGGGCTCAGGCTCGGCTGCCATGACGACCGGCTCCGCGTCGACCGCTGCCGGAGCGAGTGACCCGGCTGCCTGCCGGCGCTCGAACTCCGCGATCTGCTCGTCGAGGTTGAGACCCGGCTCGAACACGAGCGCAGCCTGCGCGGCGGCGGCCTCTCGCGCCTCGGCTTCCGCCCTCGCCTCGGCCTCGGCTTGGTCACGTGCCGCCGACTCGGCCGCGGCCTTCGCCTCGGCCGCCTCCATCGCCGCCACGGCGGCGGCTTCGGCCGCCGCAAGAGCGGCGGCGACCGCCTCTGCCTGGGCCTGCGCTTCGGCGCGAGCCTTCGCCTCGGCCGCCGCTCGTGCCTCGGCTTCGGCGGCTTCCGCGGCCGCACGAGCCTCGGCCTCTGCTTCTGCCTCGGCAGCGGCACGGGCCTGGGCCTGGGCCTGGGCCTGGACGGCCGCCTCAGCCGCCTCGCGAGCCTCGGTCTCCGCGAGTGCCTGCGCGTCGGCGAGTGCCTGCGCGTCGGCCGCAGCGGCAGCCTCCGCCTCCTTGGCAGCCTCCACCTCCTCGGCAGCCGCCTGTGCGGCAGTCCGAGCATCCGCCTCGGCGATCGCGGCCGCGTCTGCTTCCGCCTGTCCAGCTGCCTCGGAGTCGGCTTCCGGCGCAGAGACCTCGGCCTTGGCGGCGCCATCCACCTCGTGGGCGTGCTCCCCGTGGTCGTGCATCGGGGCGGGCGCGGGTGCGAGGTCCATCGGCGGCAGGGCAACTGCAGTGTCCACGCGGGTCGCGGGGGCGGGCGCGCCCGGCACGGGTGCGCAGCTCAGGCACCGGCCCTCGACTGCGTTCCAGCAGTCGGCGCAGGTGTACTGGCGGCAGGAGAGGCAGAAGTTGAAGGTCCGGTGGAACGCCTCCAGCGCGGTGGCGGTGGAGCGCTGCTCGTTCTCCGAGCGCGCGACTGCGAACGCCTCGTCGAGGGACGACCCCGGATCGCTGACGAAATGGCGAATGCCGCGTCCGAGCGTGCCGATGGCGGACAGCGGCTTGCGCCGGCTCTCCACCGGCTCGAACGTGTAGCGCGTGCCGCACCGTTCGCAGAATGATTCCGTCAGGATCTCGGTCATCGACTCCCCGTGGGTCCGGACCCGCCGC
Organism: Chloroflexota bacterium; assembly: GCA_016191395.1. Classification (GTDB taxonomy): domain Bacteria; phylum Chloroflexota; class Limnocylindria; order Limnocylindrales; family CSP1-4; genus UBA5189. The sequence goes on along the minus strand of JACPOS010000003.1, from coordinate 159,181 downwards.
CTCCGGCAGGGCCCACCGAGATGATACCGGCCGATCGAAGTCGCCCATCGACGCCGCTCGTACCCCCGGAACGTGACAGGGGTACCGTTGGCATGGGTCGGGGGCCGATCGGAGGCCTCTGGTAGGCTCCCTCGCGTGCGGGCCATGTCACGCGTGGAGCGCTTCATCGAGCGCCTCGTCGAACGCCCCAGTGCGCGCCTGTTCCGAACGCGGCTGCAGCCGATCCAGGTGCTGCGGCGCATCGAGCGGGCGATGGAGGCCGGCCGCGACGCGGGCGGCACGCGCGGCCTCGTCCCGGATGCGTTCACCGTCCACCTGCACCCGACGGACCTTGCCGCCCTGCTTCCCGCCGAGGAGCTGGCCAGCGAGCTCGCGTCCGGGGTACTGTCGTTCGCGCGCGCCCACGGCTACGCACTCCGGGACCGGCCGCGTGTCACGCTCCAGCCGGACCCCGCGCTCCGTCCCGGCGAGGTGGACGTCCACGCCGCCGTCTCGCCACCTTCGGACCCCACCGTGAGCGACGCGCACGCGGACAGCGGCACCCGCGTGTTCGAGGTGCCCGTGGTGCGCGCCCCGCAGGTCGTGATCGAGGTTCGCGAGCCCGGGCGCGCCGCACGACGGATCGCCATGTCCGGGCCGCCGATCCGGATCGGCCGAGCGCCCGAGTGCGAGCTCGTGCTGAAGGATTCGCGCGCCTCGCGCCGCCATGCGCGACTGCATGCCCGCGACGGCGTGCTCGTGCTGACCGACCTTGGCTCAACGAACGGGACGCGCGTCAACGGCCACCGGGTCACCGAGATGGTGCTGGGCGCCGGTGACCGGATCCAGATCGGCGATACGAGCCTCGTCGTCGAGGCCGCCGCGGCCGGGACCGGCGCGCGCTCCTAGCGCCAACCGCCATGGATGCCGCCGTCCTCGCGATCTGGGTGCTCCGGCTGCTGTTCCTCGCGATCCTCTACGCGTTCCTGTGGATGGTGGTGCGGGCGCTGATCAGGGACCTGCGATCCGCCGCCAGGGAGCCGGTGCGCGAGCTGGGCAGGCTGGTCGTCGTCGCGTCGCCGAGCGGCGAGCCGGCGGCCGGATCCGTGTTCGCCCTCGATGCCATCACGTCGCTCGGCCGCGACGTGAACAACGCGATCGTCCTCGACGACGAGTTCGTGTCGGCAAGCCACGCCGCCCTGACCTATCGCGGCCGCGCCTGGTACGTGGAGGACCTTGGCTCCACGAATGGGACGTTCGTGAACGGCAGCCAGGTCGACGGGCTGGCCCCGATCGCGTTCGGTGACGAGATCCAGATCGGGCAGGCCCGACTTCGGCTGGAGCGCGCACGAACGTGACGGCAGCGGCGAGCGGCCAGCGCGCGGTCGGGCGCGAGGCGCGCCGGTTCCGGATCACGCCGCGCGTCCGGGGTCGCGAGCTTGGCCTCCTGTCACTGGTCGCGATCGGGCTGTTCATCGGCAGCCTGTCGCTTGGGGCCACGGAGCGCCTCAAGGCCGCCCAGCTCGACGGCGACCCCGCTTCCGTGAATCTCCTGGGGCCGGCGGATCCCGCCTTCATCGTCGTGTACCTCGGGGCGCTCTTCGCCGTGCACCTGGCCCTGGTCATCGCCGGGCGGCGCACTGACCAGATCCTCCTCCCCACGGTGGGCATGCTCGGCGGGATCGGGCTGCTCCTCATGGAGCGTCTCCCCCAGGACCTCGCCGGGCGCCTGGGTGGGCTCGCGAGCACGCAGCTGGTGTGGCTGGTGATCGGCCTGGCGATCATCGCCGGACTTGCGATCGCGGTGCGCAATGACGTGTGGCTGCGCCGCTACAAGTACACGTGGGCGGCGGTCGGGGTCGGGCTGCTGCTCATGACCTTCCTGTTCGGCCGCGATGTGAACGGCGCGCGGCTGTCGCTGACGATCGGCCCGTTCAGCGGCCAGCCGTCAGAGCTGCTGAAGGTGATCCTCGTCGTCTTCCTCGCGGGCTACCTCTCCGAGAACCGTCGCCTGCTCGTGGAGGAGTCCACGCGGATCGGCCCGCTCCGGCTGCCGCCGCTGCCGTACCTGGCGCCGATGGTCGCCATGTGGACGATCGCCCTTGGCATCGTGATCGTGCAGCGGGACCTCGGTGCGGCCCTGCTGTTCTTCGCCGTGTTCCTGCTGCTGCTGTACGTGTCCACCGCGCGCGTGGGGTACGTCGTGCTGGGCCTCGGCGCGTTCGTCGTGGGGGCGGCCGCGCTGTACTTCCTCTTCGGCCACGTCCGCACCCGCATCGACATCTGGCTGGATCCCTTCGCCGATCCGAACGGCGCCGGCTACCAGGTGGTCCAGGCGCTCCATGCGTTCGCGCGCGGTGGGCTGATCGGGACGGGGCTCGGCGGTGGGCTGCCGACGATCGCCGGCCGGCCGCCGATCCCGGCGCTGCACACGGACTTTCCGTTTGCCGCGCTCGGCGAGGAGCTTGGGCTCGTGGGAATCCTCGCGATCCTCGGGCTGTACCTCGTGCTCGTTGAGCGCGGGCTGCGGATCGCATCGGCGGCACAGGACGAGTTCCGCGCGATCCTCGCCGCGGGCCTGTCGCTGGTCATCGGGGTCCAGGCGTTCATCATCGCCGGCGGCAACCTGAAGCTGATCCCGCTGACCGGCATCACGCTGCCCTTCGTGAGCTATGGCGGCTCCTCGCTGCTCGCGAACGCGGTGATCGTGGGCCTGCTGATCGCGCTCTCGGAACGGACGCGGGATCCACTGCCGCCGCCGCGGCGACTCGGGCGGATCCGGCGGATGCTGGATCGAGGGGCGGCCTGATGGCCGGACCGGGCAGCGAGGCGCCACGGGAGCCGGCTCCGGACACGGCTCCGGAGCCCTCAACCGAGCCCCCGAACCGGCCAGCTCGCGACCGGGCGGGAGAGCCCGCACCAACGCCGCGCGTGCCCTCACACGCCTACCCCGTCTCGGGCTCCGCACCGTCATGGTCGGGCCGGCGCGTGGGTATCGGGACCGCGCTCGGTCGCGTGGCGCTCCTGCTGGCGTTCCTGTTCGGTGGGCTCGCCCTCGGCGCCGGCTACTGGCAGGTCATCGAATCGGCAAACCTGAGCAGCGCCGGTGACGACGCCGCCGTGATCGCCGCGGCGCGCAATGTCCTTCGCGGGGAGATCTTCGACCGCGACGGCGTGCGCCTGGCATGGAACAAGCGCGACAAGAACGGCGAGCCGTATCGGGTCTACGCGTCTTCGGCGCTCGCCCCGGTGATCGGCTACGCATCGCGCCAGTACGGGACCACCGGCCTGGAGAGCGCCTGGAACGCGCAGCTGAGCGGAGTCATCTCCACGGACCCGCTGCGCGAGCTCACCCGCAAGTTTCGGGCGGAGCCGTCCGATCCGCAGTCGCTGAAGACGACGCTGGTCCTCAAGCTGCAGCAGGCAGCGATGGCGGCACTGGGCAAGAACCGCGGCGCGGTGGTGATGCTGGATCCGCGGACCGGCGAGGTGCTCGCGCTCGTCTCGACCCCGACCTTCGACCCCTCCGCCGTGGCGGATCCCGCGACCGCCGCGAAGACCTTCGATAAGCTGAGAGCGGACGATCGCCAACCGCTGCTGCCACGCGCCACGGCGGGCCTGTACGTGCCCGGGTCGGTGTTCAAGATCGTTACCGCGATCGCGGCCCTCGGGAGCGGGGCGATCAACCCGGGCACGACCTACGCGGACCAGCCCGCCGCCGAGAAGTCCGGGTGGCTCGTCGACGGCTTCCGCGTTCGCGACGGCCACCACGCCGCCACCGGCTCCAGGGCGCTCGACTTCCAGGAGGCGATCGAGGTGTCCTGCAACATCTATTTCGCCGAGACGGCCGTCCGGACCGGCGGCGCGCCCCTCGCCGACTGGGCGGGCCGCCTCGGCTTCGGCAGTCCGCTCCCGTTCGACCTGCCGACCGCCACGTCGCAGGTCACCAACGGCGGCGGCTCGTTCGGTGGCGGGTTCACCGACCGCGTGGAGCTCGCGAACGCGGGCTACGGCCAGGCGGAGACCCTCGTCACGCCGCTCCAGATGGCGCTCGTCGCCGCGACGATCGCGAACGACGGGGAGCTGATGCAGCCGCACCTGGTGCTCGAGGCGACGGGCAAGGGCGGCACGACCACGATCCAGCCGACCACGATGGATCGGGCCGTTGCGCCGGGCATCGCCGCGGAGATCGCCTCCGCCATGCGCCTCGCGGTCAATGGCGACCTCGGCCGCGCGTACACGGCCGGCGCCGCCGTGAAGGGACTGACCGTGGCGGGCAAGTCCGGCACGGCGGAGCTGGGACCTGGCGTGTCGCCGCACTCATGGTTCATCGGGTTCGCACCGTACGAGGATCCGCAGGTGGCGATCGCGGTGCTTGTGGAGAACTCCGGCGGCGGATCGGTGAAGGCATCGCCGATCGCGGGTGACCTGCTCCGCGCCTGGCGCGACTGGAGCAACGGGTGACCGCGGAACCGGATGTGCCGCCGGGCCACGGTGCCCGGCGCGCCGATCAGCGGCCGCTGATCGAGCGCATCGGCCTGGCTGCGATCGCGGTCGTGGTGGTGGGCCTGTTCGGGGCGATCTCGCTCGCGGCACTCGCCGGCGGGGAGATCTTCCTGGGTGCGATGGCAGGCATCGGTGCATTGATGACCCTGTGGGCGGCGGCAACGTCCGTACGCCGCGGTTGATCGATCGAAATCGAAAACTTTCGGGAACCGTTCCGGCACTCGCGTCGTACCATCCCGTGACATCACGCCGGCCGCTATGGGGAGCCAGATGACGAAGATCCAGGAGACGGGCGATCGCGTCCTCGCCAACGTCGAGCGCGTGATCGTGGGCAAGCACAACGAAGTCCGCTTCGCCCTCGTCGCGCTGCTGTGCCGGGGCCATGTCCTGATCGAGGACGTCCCGGGCACCGGCAAGACCGTCCTCGCGAAGGCCATTGCCAAGAGCCTCGGCTGCTCGTTCCGGCGAATCCAGTTCACGCCCGACCTGCTGCCCTCGGACGTCACCGGCCTCTCGATCTACAACCAGAAGACCCAGGAGTTCGAGTTCCGGCCGGGCCCGATCATGGCCCAGGTCGTGCTCGCGGACGAGATCAATCGCGCCACGCCCAAGACGCAGTCCGCACTGCTGGAGTGCATGGAGGAGCGCCAGGCGACGGTCGACGGGACGACCTACATGATGCCGGACCCGTTCCTCGTGATCGCCACCCAGAACCCAATCGAGTACGAGGGCACGTTCGCCCTGCCCGAAGCGCAGCTCGACCGGTTCATGCTCCGGATCAAGCTCGGGTACCCCCAGCCGGTCGAGGAGGTCGTGATCCTCGACGAGCAGAAGAGGAGCCACCCGATCGACGAGCTGGAGGTCGTCTGCTCCGTCGACGAGCTCAAGGAGATGCAGAAGGCCGTCCGCGAGATCTACGTGGATCCGACGGTCGCCGACTACATCGTCCGCCTTGTCAACGGCACCCGCGACCACGGCGACATCTACCTCGGCGCCTCGCCGCGCGGCTCCATCGCGCTGTATCGCGCGGGCCAGGCCCTCGCCGGGCTGCTGGGCCGGGACTACGTGATTCCGGATGACGTGAAGGCCCTCGCGGAGGCCGCGCTGGCCCACCGACTGATCATCAAGACTTCGTCATCAATCCACGACGTCCAGCCGGCGCAGGTCGTCCGCGAGCTGCTGGAGTCCACTTCGGTCGGCGCGATCAAGGAGCATGCCGTCGCCGGCCTGAACCCCTCCAAGCCGTCCGTCCGATCGCACAGCGCCGAGAGCTGAGCGAGACGAGGCCAGGGGAGATCCGGAAAGCTCGGACAGGAACGGCATGTTCAGACGCCTGCAGCTGCTGATCCTCGCGGCGATCCTCGTGTTCGCCGCGTTCTCGACGGGCGAGCCATTCCTGTTCTACCTCGTGTACCTCGGCGTCCTCGTCGTGGGTGGCTCGTACCTGCTGACGCGGTTGGGCCTCGCGGACCTCGAGGCCGGCTACGCCGTGAACCAGCTGTCCGGCCACGTCGGTGATCGCATCCGGGTGACGTACACGCTCCGGAACACCAGCCGCATCGCCAAGCCGTGGCTGGAGATCCACAACCCGACCTCGCTCCCGGCCGGTCTGCCCGGCCGCGCGATCGCCCTCGGTGGCCGGACCGAGCGGTCGTGGCTCATCCGGACGCCGCTGACCCGGCGGGGCCACTTCCGCATCGAGCCGCTCCAGATCCGCACGGGCGACCCGTTCGGGTTCTTCGAGTCGTCGGCATCGGTTGGCTCCGGGATCAACGTGACCGTGTACCCGCGCCTGGAGCCGGTGCCGCTCTGGCGCCTGCCGGCATCCAACCTCGACGGCAGCCACGCGATGCGCGAGCGGACGCTCCAGTCCACGCCGCTGGCGACGACCGTCCGGCCCTGGGCGCCGGGTGACGCGTTCAACCGGATCCACTGGAAGTCCACGGCGCGCCACGGCGACATCCAGGTCAAGGAGTTCGACCTGGAGCAGACGGCCGATGCGTGGGTCATGCTGGACCTTGAGCGCAGCGTGCAGCGTGGCACCGGCGACGAATCGACGGTCGAGGTCGCCGTCCGCGCCGCCGCTGCCGTCGCGGACAAGGCCCTCGTCGAGAACCGCGCGGTGGGCATGACGGTGAACGCCCACCGCCTCGCGCAGCTGCAGCCGGACCGCGGCGGGCGCCAGCACCTGAAGGTGATGCAGCTGCTGGCGGCCGTCGAGGGCGACGGCGCGATACCGCTCTCGGAGGCGCTTGTCGGCAGCCTGGCACGCATTCGCCGTGGAATGACCGCGATCGTGATCACCGCGTCGCTCAGCCGGGAGTGGGTGAAGCCGCTCTCGACGCTGCGCTCCCGCGGCGTCGCGTGCGTGGTGATCTCGCTGGACATTCCCGCGTTCGAGCGCCACGAGCAGGAGCTCGCCGGTGAGCGCGCCGGCACGTCCGCCGAGGCGCCGGCGCCCCGACCCGCCGGCCAGAAGGCCACCGATGGGACGCCCACCGCGCAGCAGTGGCGTGCGCTGCGGCATGCGCTCGCGGAGTTCGACATCGCCGTCTACCCGGTGGGGCCGACGACGCCACTCGCCAAGGCGCTCGCCTCGTGACCGCACAGGCCGCCCCTGCCTCCACCTCCACCGGGCGCACGCTTGGCGAGCTGGTCACCAGCATTCCGATGCGCCCCGTCGAGGGCTGGCTGAGCCTGATCGCATCCGCGGTGATGGTCGTCGCGGTGGCCGCCTCCCTCCTCGACGCCGGCTGGACCGGGAGCGTGGGCGACGCGGGCTTCCTTCCGTGGGTGGGCCTTGTTGGGCTGGCCTTCGGCATCGGCGGCGCGAAGGTGGGCTGGGGCCGCTGGCGGACGCACGCCGTTGGCGCACTGTTCGCGGGCATCGCCCTGCCGCTGATCGTCGGCGGCATCGTGATCGGCCACGCGGTGGGGTGGGACCCGCACAGCCTGGCGCTGCGGATGACCGCGGCGCTCGACCTGATGCGCAACGTCTGGACAGACCTCGTGGTCGAGGGCCGCCCGTTCACCACCGAGATCGCCCACTACCACCTGGTCTTCGGGACGCTGATCTGGGGCGCCGGGATGCTCACCGGGTTCACGGTCTTCGGCCACCGTCGGCCCCTCGACGCGGTCGTGGTCCTCGGCCTGGTGCTGCTCACGAACATGGCGCTCACGAGCCGCGAGGAAAGCCAGCTTGTGCTGCTCATCGTGTTCAGCACGGCCGCACTGCTGCTCCTCATCCGGACGCACGTGTTCGAGGAGGAGGTCACGTGGGCGAGACGGAAGATCGGCGACCCGGCGGCGGTCAGCCAGCTTTACCTGACCGGCGGCGCGATGTTCGTCACCGGCGCAGTGCTTGGTGCGATCCTGCTCACGGCAACGGCCTCGTCGGCGCCGCTGCAGGGCCTGTGGGCGGACTTCCCGAGATCCGTGCAGTCGCTGACGCAATGGCTCCAGCGCTTCGCGCCGCCCGGCGGCGACTTCCGCGGCCTTGGCGCGGTGACCTTCGGCGACAAGGCCGTCACGACCGGACAGTGGCTGCCCAGCAACAGGATCGCGTTCCGCGCCCAGTTCCCGGCGAACGAGAAGCAGAAGTTCAAGTGGCGGGCGGGCACGTTCTCGGAATACACGACCTTCGGCTGGAACTGGGGCCCCACCCGTACCGAATCCACCACCGCCGACGCTCCACTGCTCGCCGGCGACGTGAACGGCGACAAGGCCACCGACACGCTCCGACGCCCGCTGACGTTCGAAGTCCGGCCGGACGCGTTCACCGGTCCGACCGTGCTCTCGCCGAACATGATCGTCTCGGTTGACCGGTCCGCGAACACGCGGGTGCTCGGCACCGATGGCTGGTTCACGACCGTGGAGTCGAACGACTCGCTGAGGGCCTACAGGGTGACCGCCCTGATCCCCGTGAAGGAGGGCGGGATCACGGAGCCCGTCCTGCGAGCGGCGGGCACGGACTATCCGCAGGAGATCAGGGACCTCTACCTCCAGCTACCCAAGGGCGCGATCGGTGACAAGGCCGACGCGCTCCTCACGGAGATCCGCGCGCAGGTGGTCGTCCCGCCGTACGCGGACGCGGCCAACCCGTACGACCTCGCGCGCACGATGCAGGCGTACCTCAACAGCGACGACCACTTCAAATACAAGGAGGACGTCCGGAGCGAGCGCAACGCGCGCTGCAAGGATGTATCCACGGTTGAGTGCTTCGCAATCATCAAGGTCGGATACTGCGACTACTACGCGAGCACCATGGTCGTCCTCCTGCGTGCGTCCAGCGTCCCGGCGCGTATCGCCTACGGCTTCCTCCCGGGTGACCGCGATCCAGTGACCGGCGTGGAGCAGGTCGGGGCGTGGCTCGCGCACTACTGGGTGGAGGTGTACTTCCCCGAGATCGGCTGGATCGAGTTCGATCCCACTGGCGGCAACATCGGCGACCCGCAGGTGATTCCGAGTGGCTCGCCGATCCCGGGCACGCCCAAGCCCACCGGGTCGGGCTCCACGTTCAAGCCCACCGCCAAGCCCTCCGCGACGGCCGGAGCCGGCGGCGGCACAACGACGACGCCGGGCACCGGTATCGGGCCGTTCATCGCCATCGGCATCATCCTCGTCGTGGGCGTCGGCGCCCTGATCATCGCCGCGCTCCGCCGGACGCCGCGCAAGCCCATGCATCCGGACCAGGCGTGGGGCTCCGTCGCTCGACTGGCCGCTCGATTCGGGCTGGGTCCGCGGCCGTCGCAGACCGTCTATGAGTACGCGGGCTCGCTTGGCGACGCGGTGCCCGCCGCCCGTGTGGAGCTCACCACGATCGCCCGCGCCAAGGTGGAGGTGGCGTACGGCAACCGCGACCTCGGCACGGATCGCCTCCGGAGCATCGCGGCCGCGTACCAGCGGCTCCGCCTTGCGCTGCTCGGAGTGATCGTGCGACGCGGGTTCCGGCGGCGCCCGAGGCGCGGCTGAAGACTCCGGCTACAGCGCCCCGGACCTGCGCCGCGCGTCGTCGCGTGCACGCGCGTCGGCCGTCTGGAGGTCGGCGAGGTGGTCCGTCGCGTTGTGCAGCCGCAGCCGCGGCCGCCCGTTGCGGATCTCGATCACGGTGATGCCGCACAGCGCGAAGGGCAGCGTCCAGAAGCGGGCCAGCGGCAGGTCCAGCAGGGCGAGCAGCGCCACCTTGAACACCCCGTCATGGCCCACGACGATGGACCACGGCTCCTCGTGCGGGAGGTCCGCGTAGCCGAGGACCTGCGAGCGCGGGCCTTCGGTGGCCGGTGCGATCGTTGCGAGGTCCGCCAGCAGCGCGCGCAGCGCCACCCGCACCCGGTCATCCACCTGGGGGAGCGCTTCGCCACCCGGTGCCCACGCGGCGAGGGGATCGCGGCGCCAATCCTCCAGCAGAGGGCCCCAGCGCTGCACGATCTCCGTGCCCGGCAGGCCCTCCCACTCGCCCTGCCCGATCTCGAGCAGGCCGGGTTCCGGGTGCAGCGGTACCGGTGCCGGCACGGCATCCTCGCCGCGGCCCGTGCTCACGGCGCGTCCGATGAGGGTCGCGGTCTCCGTCGCGCGGGCGAGCGGGGAGTGGACGATCGCGTGTGGGGCGGCGGTGGGGAGCGGGAGCATCGGGCGGCGGGCCCGTCGCCCGATCCTGCGCGCCGTCAGGAGTGCCTGTCGGCGCCCCAGATCCGTAAGGGGCGAGTCGCCCTGGCCCTGGAAGAGCCCCTTCGCGACCCACTCCGACTCGCCGTGGCGCACGAACGCCAGGGAGGCGTTCAGCCCGGGCGGGATGAGGACCGGCGCGTCGCTCACGTGTGCGGGCCGAGCCGAATGATCCACAGGTCGTGGACGCCCTCGTCGGCGCGGATCGAGGCTTCCAGTGACGGCGGAACGTCGTCATCCACGGACAGGATCATCAGCGCATCGGTGCGCGGCGCCGAGCGGGCGAGGTGCATCGCGCTGATGTTCACGTCTGCGGCGCCCAGCAGCTGGCCGATGCGGCCGATGGTGCCCGGTCGGTCGCGATGCCGGGTGATCAGCATCAGGCTCTCGGCGGCCATGTCCAGCCGGTAGTCGTTCAGGCGCACGAGTCGCATCTCGCCGCCGGCCAGCGTCCCGCCCACAGTCACGTGACCGCCCCGAACGGTGCCGGACACCGTGATCGCGGCGGGGAAGCCCGCGGCATCGGTCGTCTTGCGCTCCACGACCGTGATGCCGCGCGCCTTGGCGAGGATCGCGGCGTTGACGAGGTTGACCCGCTCGGTCGTCCCGGTCTCCAGGAGCCCCCGGAGCGCGGCGGCGGTCAGCGGCGCCGATTCCGTCCCGGCGAGCTCGCCCGCCAGCTCAACGGTGAACGTCCCGACGCCGGACCGGGCGAACTGGGCGAGGAACCGGCCGAGCGTCTCGGCGAGCGGCAGGTACGGGCCGATGGTCTGCTCGGCCTCCGCCGAGAGGAGGGGAGCGTTGACCGCGTAGCGGGCAGCCCGGCCCTCGAGCACGTCGAGGACCTGCTCCGCGATCTCCTCGGCAACCGCCACCTGCGCCTCCGCGGTGGACGCACCGAGGTGCGGCGTGAGGACCGTGTTCGGCGCGTCGAGGAGCGGCGAGCCCGTCGGTGGCTCGTGCTCGAAGACGTCGATCCCGGCGCCGCCCAGCCTGCCCTCGCGCAGCGCCGCGGCCAGCGCGGCCTCGTCCACGATCCCACCACGTGCGACGTTGAGCACGAACGCGCCGGGCTTCACACGCGCCAGCGCCCCCGCGTCCAGCAGGGCGGTGGTGGAGCGCGTCAGCGGAACGTGCACCGTGATGGCGTCGGCCCGCTCCAGGAGGGCGTCGAACGACACGAGCTCCACGCCGCGGAGAGCCGCCTGCTCCGCGGTGACATACGGGTCGCTCCCGACCAGCGTCATGCCGAGGCCGCGGGCCCGCTCGGCCACGGCCATCCCGATCTTCCCGAGCCCCACGATGCCCAGCGTCCGGCCGCGCAGCTGGACGCCCTGGAGCGGCCCGCGCGTCCATTCGCCTCGGCGGACCGAGGCGTCGGCGGCCGCGACATGCCGCGCCAGCGCGAGCAGGAGCGCGATCGTGTGCTCCGCGGCGGCGATGGTGTTCCCGGTCGGCGCGTTGACGACCGTGATGCCCGCCCGCGTGGCGGCGTCCAGATCCACGTTGTCGACGCCGACTCCTGCGCGGCCGATCACCTGGAGCCGCGAGCCCGCGCCGATCAGCGCCGCATCGACCGCGACCTGGCTGCGGACGACGAGCGCGTCGTACGCGCCGACGATCGAGCGCAGGTCCTCCGCCGACAGGCCGGTCCGGACATCGACCTCGTGGTGCTCGCGGAGTGCCGCAATGCCCTCCGCCGCGATCGTCTCGGCGACGAGGATCCGCATCGGCGCCCCGGGCGTGTCGGTCAAGCGGGCTGGAGCGCGGCCTCCGCCGCCGCCCGCCTCGCAGCGGACCCTGCCGCTCCAGGTTCAACCGGGCGCCCCCGTTTCATGGAGACTGCCTCGAGGGTCTCGATCGCATCGACGATCTCGTCCACCGACACGGAGCCCAGGTGGCCGACGCGGAAGACCTTGCCCGCAAGGCGTGCCTGTCCGCCGGCCACGACGAGGCCCTCTCGCTTCAGATCGGCGTTGAACGCCTTCCAGTCGAGGCCCTCCGGGATGTGCGCGGCGGTCACGGTCCTGGATCGATGGCTTGCGTCGGCGTACAGGTCGAAGCCGAGCGCCTGGAGTCCCGCCTGCGTCGCCGCGGCGCATGCGACGTGCCGCGCGAACACGCCGGCCTGGCCCTCCTCGTTCATCAGCCGAAGGCCCTCGTCGACCTGGAAGGCCACCGCGATCGCCGGTGTCCACGGCGTCTCGCCGTCCACCATCGCGTTTCGATGCCGGCGCAGGTCGAGATAGAAGCGCGGCATCTTCGCGGTCTCCATCGCCGCCCACCCGCGCGCCGACGCGGCGACCATCGCCAGGCCCGGTGCGGCCATCCACGCCTTCTGCGACGCGGTGGCGACGACGTCGATGCCCCAGCCGTCCATGTCGAACGGCACGGCGCCGAGCGACGACACCGTATCCACCAGGATGAGCGCGTCGGGCGCGGTCGCACGAATCGCCGCCGCGATCTCCGGGATCGGGTTCATCACCCCCGTGGACGTCTCGTTGTGGGTCAGGAGGACCGCCTGTACGTCACCGCCCGAGAGCCGTTCGCGAACCTCGTCCGGCGCCGCGGCCCAGCCCCACTCGGCCGACATTCGCTCCACGTTCGCGCCGTACGCCTCGGCGATCTTGGCGAACCGGTCGCCGAACGCGCCGATGGACACCGCGAGGACCCTGTCACCCGGCGACAGCGTGTTGACGATCGCCGCCTCGAGGCCGCCGGTGCCCGCGCAGGACAGGATCGCGATGTCGCTCGTCGTGCCGAAATACGGCTTCATCCCGACCTGCAGCCGGCCGAGCAGCTCCTTGAACTCGGAACCGCGGTGGTTGATCATCTGGCGCCCGCCGGCCTCGCGAACGCTCGGAGGGAGCGTGGTGGGGCCGGGGATGCGCAGGTTTGGCTCCGAGCGAGTCAACGGGGCGGCCTCCACGGTGCTTGGGCGACGCGTGGATGGTCGCACGCCCGCGCCGGCGGCGCCACGAAGCACAACGTGACTCCGGTGCGAATGGCGAGACGACCCGGCCTTTCGTCATCTCGACGGCCGTCCCGTCGCGTCGATATGCTCCCGGACCGGTAACCGTTGGCCGATCGAGCTGGGGGTGTTGGTGGTAGGGCTGGTCATGCGGCGCGGCATCGTCCTCGCGGTGGCCCTCCTGCTTGGGCCCGGATCTGCGCGACTCGCCATGGCTGCCACGGACCCGCCGACGGACCCTCCGACCAGCCCGCCGACCGTAGCCGCCGATGACACCTACCTCGCTACCGAGGACATGGTGCTGAACGTAACCGCGCCCGGCGTCCTCGCGAACGACAACCCGGGCCCGGATACCTGCGTAGCGAGCGTGAACGATGCGGGTCTCGCGGGTGCCGTCACGATGAATCGGGACGGATCGTTCACCTACACGCCGTCGTCGAACTTCAACGGCCAGACCTCGTTCGCCTACTCCATCCGGGTGGCAGGCGACCAGCAATGCTCCGGGCCGGCAGACGGCCGGGCTGCAAAGGTGACGATCACCGTCGCACCGGTCAACGACGCACCAACGGCCGCCGCGGACAGCTTCATCGTGCTCAAGGACCGGACGCTCTTCGTCGGCGTTCCCGGCGTCCTCATCAACGACAGCGATGTCGACGGCGACCCGCTCACCGCGGTCAAGGTGACGAACGCGGCGCACGGCGTGGTGGTCCTCGCCGCCGACGGCTCGTTCAGCTACACGCCGACGACCGGCTATACCGGGCTCGACGCCTTCTCGTACAAGGCGTCCGACGGACTGAGCTTCAGCCCCATCCGCCTGGTCTCACTCACGGTGACCGCGGTCCCGCCGGTCCCGACGCCCACGCCTGTCACGACCCCGACCCCCGAGCCAACCGCGACCCCGGAGCCGACCGCGAGCCCCGAGCCTTCGCCATCGAGCCAGCCGTCTCCGTCGGTCTCGCCGAGCCCCTCCGCGGCATCGTCGCTCGCGCCGTCAGGCAAGCCGACCCCGACGCCGACCGCGACGGCGTCCCCGGCGCCGACGGGTGGCGGCGGCATCTCGCTCCCGGTGCTGCTCGTGATCGTCGTGTTCGTGCTGCTGGTCGGCTTTGGTGCCGCCGTGTACGTCCCGAGGTGGCTCGCCGCGCAGCGGGGCGAGCCGTTCGACCCCGATGGGCCGCCCTGAGCGCGACGCTCAGTCTCTCGCGTCGCGCTTCTCGGTCTCCGCGAGCTTCTTCCGGCTTTCCTCGCGCCGCTTGAGGATCCCGCCGCCCATCCCGCCCTTCGATTCGGGGCCGGGGATCGGATTGCGGGGCGTTCGACCCGTCTCGCGCGCCGTCGTCCGTGCCGCGGCCCGGCGGGCCATGCGCTCGGCGATCGTGGACTCGTAGCCCTGGTCCGTCGGCAGGTAGTAGCGCCGGCCGTCGAGCTCCTCCGGCAGGTAGCGCTGGTCCACATCCGCGCCCTCGAAGTCGTGCGGGTAGCGGTACCCGACGCCGATCCCGTGGTGCTTGAGCCGAGGGTTCGCCGCCGTCCGGAGGTGCAGCGGCACCGGGAGCGAGCCGCTCGTCTCCACGTCGCCGGCCGCGGCAAAGTACGCGGCTCCCGACCGGTTCGACTTGGGGGCGGTGGCGATGTACGTCGTGGCCTGGGCCAGCGCGTACTGCGCCTCCGGCAGCCCGATCCACTCGAGCGCGTCCGCGGCGGCGACGGCGACCGACAGCGCGCGCGGGTCGGCGTTGCCGACGTCCTCGGAGGCCGAGATGATCAGCCGGCGGGCGATGAACTTGGGATCCTCGCCGGCCGCGATCATCGCGGCGAGCCAGTACAGGGCGGCGTCCGCGTCGTTGCCGCGCAGGCTCTTGATGAACGCCGACACGGTGTCGTAGTGGCCGTCGCCCGCCCGGTCGTAGGCGAGGATCCGCTGCTGTGCCGCGGACTCGATGTCGGCGAGCGTGGGCGCGACCCGACCCGCCTCGTCGCGCTCGCCGTTGTCCTCCGCAAGTGCGACCGCGCCCTCCAGGACGTTGAGTGCCACGCGCGCATCCCCGCCCGAGATGGACACGAGGTGCTCGAAGGGTTCGTCGGCAAGTGCGACGCCGCCCTCGGGTCCGAGGGAGCCCGCGAGACCGCGCTCGGGGTCCTCGATACCGCGCCGAACGACGCGGCCGATGTCCTCGTCCGTCAGGGGTTCCAGGCGCCAGACACGAAGCCGCGACAGCAGCGCCGAGTTGACCTCGAAGTAGGGGTTCTCGGTCGTCGCGCCGATAAGCGTGACGGTCCCGTCTTCGACGTGGGGGAGGAGCGCGTCCTGCTGGGCCTTGTTGAACCGATGGATCTCGTCGATGAACAGGACGGTGCGCTTGCCGTTCAGGGTCAGGAGCTCCTGGGCAGCCGCCAGCGCGGCGCGCACCTCGGCGACCCCGGACATGACGGCGGAGATCGTCATGAACTCCGCCCCGATGGCTTCGGCAAGGATGCGCGCCAAGGTGGTCTTGCCCGTCCCGGGCGGACCCCAGAGCAGCAGCGACGTGAGGTGCCCACGCGAGACGGACCGCCGGAGGGGACCTTGGTCGCCGACCAGGTGCCCCTGGCCCACGAACTCCTCGAACGTCCGCGGTCGCATCCGCGCTGCGAGTGGCTGCCGCTCCGGTGGTGGCTGGAACAGGGCTTCCGGGCGAGCGCCCGGAACGCGGCGGGATGGCACGGGATGATCCTAGCCGGAAGCGTGGGCCGCTAGGCTCGTGGCGGTGGCGGGTCCAGGTCCTGGAAGACGAGGTCGGCTACGAATGAGCGACTCCACCGGTGTCGTCTCCTCGATCTATCGCAGCGGCAGGGTCTACGACCTCCTGTACCCGGGGAGCTCCGCGGGGACGGCCTTCTGGCTGGAGCTGGCCCAGGCGTGTGGCGACCCGGTCCTGGAGCTCATGTCCGGCACCGGCTTCATCGCGATCCCGTTGGCCCGGGCGGGCCACGATGTGACCGGCGTGGAGCTGGCGGAGCCGATGCTGCTCGAGGCTGCGCGCAAGAGCGAAGCCGCCGGGGTTGACATCACGTGGGTGCGGGGCGATGTGCGCGCCTTCGATCTGAACCGCCGCTTCAGGCTGATCCTGCTGCCCTCCAATTCCATCTGCCACCTGCTGACCCGCGAAGACCTGGAGGCGTGCCTCGCGGCGGTCGCGCGCCATCTCCATCCCGAAGGTCGTTTCGCGCTCAACGTCTTCGTTCCCAGCATGGCGCTGCTGATGCGGCCGCCGGAGGAGGAGCAGGATTTCGGTGGCTACACGGACCCCGCTTCGGGTGAACATGTCTCGATGACCCACCGCTCCTGGTACGACGCCGCCACGCAGATCAAGCATCACCGGCTGTTCAGGCGGGTGGGCGACGTCCCGAACCAGCCGGACGGGACGCTGACGATGCGCATCTACTTCCCACAGGAGCTCGATGCGCTCCTCTGGTACAACGGCTTCGAGATCGAGCACAAGTTCGGCGAGGACGGCCGCCCGTTCGATGCCCGATCGGGGATGCAGTACTACGTCCTCGGATTGCGCGGCGCACGCCGCGGCTAGCCATCGAATGGCGCCTGCGCGATCTCCTCGAGGATGCCCTCGGCGATCATCACCGCGGCCGGGCAGGTCGGCTTGCGCGACGCCTGGTCGATGAGCAGGGCGGTGAACTCCCGCTTGAAATCAACCCGTGGATATGCGGCGAGCAATCCGGGAACGATCGCCGGTCGAACGTCGGCCAAGCGGTGGCCGGTCACGTCGGTGCCGGCCGAATCCCAGAGCAGGACGACCTCGGACGCGGCCTCGGGCGGCAGGGTGTCGTCATCGTGCAGCGCGATCGCGTCGTAGATCGCTCGAGCACGCGCCTTCGGCTCCCCGGCCTCGCCCGCGAGCCGCTCCGCGGCGATCGCGCCGTCGACCTCGTAGCAGCCGCCAAGGTCGTAGGCCGGAACCAGGCCTATGTCATGGAGCATCGCGGACACATACAGGATCTCGGGATCGAATTGGAGGCGGTCGTGCCGTGCCAGCTCGACCGCCCAGGCGTGGACCCGGACCGAGTGGTTCACGAGGAACGGCGCGGCGACGTCCCCGATCCGCTCGCGTGCCTGCCGCGCAAGCGCGGAATCCGGGACACGTATGTCGAGCCGGGCGAGTGCCTCGTCCACGATCGGATGCTAGAGCGTGATCACTCCGAGCACGTTCACGAGGATGTCCAGGATCGCGAGGATCGCGACCATGAGGCCGGCGGTGAGCGCGATGCGCTTCACGTCGCGGACAACGTAGGCGTACTCGTGTGACATCCGGACCGAGAGCGGCGCGTTGACGTCGCCGGCACGGTGGTGCGCGCCGGCCTGCGCGCCGGAGCGGCGGCGGAGCGACTCGGCGATGGCGGCGCGCTCGCGGGCGGTGACCTCGGCCTCGAGTTCCGCGGCTCGCTTGAGCTCCTCCTCGGTCAACGCGGCGCCGCTCCGAAGCGGCATGTCGCCGTGGTCGTGATCATGGTCGTGGGCGACGATCACCTCTGCCGCGCGGCTCGACCCGCGGACCGAGCCCGCGGCCGGCGCAGCCGGTTTCGCACTGGGCATGCCGGGACGCTTGGCGGCCGGTCTGGCGCTCGGCTTGTTGCCGTATCGGGTTCGTTTGGCCATGGCGGGCGGAAGGATAGCACCGGGTCCGGCAGGGCCCGGGTGTGCCGCCGGCAATCGGCTGACGCTAGACTCGACGCACCCGCCCAGGAGGATGTCCGATCGATCTCGACACACTCGTCTCGGCCAACATCGGCCCGATCGTCGGCGGGCTGCTCGTCGTCGTCCTCGCCCTGGTGCTCGCCGTCGTCGGGCTGATCCGACGTACCGGGCGCCTCACCCGCCGTCTCGAGAGCATCACGCGCGGCAGCGATGACCAGTCGCTCGAAGCGGTGCTGGGGAGCCATCTCGAGCGAGTGCGGCAGGTAGTTCGGGATGTGGAGGCCATGGGCGCTCGAACGGCTGTGATCGAGAAGGATCTCAAGGGGTCGTTCGGGCGCGTCGGGCTCGTCCGGTACAACCCGTTCGAGGACACCGGCGGCAACCAGAGCTTCGCCCTTGCGCTGCTCGACGGGCGCGGCGACGGGTTCGTCGTGAGCAGCCTTCACTCGCGAAACGGCACCCGGCTGTACGCAAAGGCCATCGCGACCGGCGTGTCGGAGACCGCCCTGTCCGAGGAGGAATTGGCCGCGCTCAAGCTGGCGCTCGCGAAGCCGGCGCCGGGGGCCACCGGCTGACGATGGACGGGGGAGTGGAGGGCGTGTCAGCAGAGCTGTCACGACCGACCCCGATCCTTCCCTCATGCCCCCAACGCCACCGGCTCCGGACCAGATGATCCGGACGCGCAGTCGCCGCCGCATCCGCCCCCTCGAACAGATCCCGGTCTGGCACGGATTCGAGCCGGCGGCGGATCCAGGCCTCGACGGCGTGCCAGGGACCGCACCGAGTGGCGTCGACGCGCTGCTGGACGGGCTGAACGTCGAGCAGCGGCGGGCCGTGACCCACGGTGACGGGCCATTGCTGGTCGTCGCCGGGGCTGGCACGGGCAAGACGCAGGTGATCACGCGTCGCATCGCGTGGCTGATCGCCACGCGCCGGGCACGGCCCTCGGAGATCCTCGCGCTGACCTTCACGGACAAGGCCGCGGAGGGGATGCAGCTCCGGGTGGACCAGCTGGTGCCGTATGGCTACGCGGACACTGCGATCTCCACGTTCCACGCCTTCGGTGACCGCCTGATCCGGGAGTTCGCGTTCGAGCTCGGACTCGCCCCGGACGTCCGCGTCCTGTCGCGGCCGGAAGTCGTCGTGTTCCTCCGGGAGCGCCTGTTCGACCTGGACCTGCTTGAGTATCGGCCGCTTGGGGACCCCACGCGATTCCTGGGCGCCCTCGCCTCGCTCTTCGCGCGCTGCCGGGACGAGGACGTATCCCCCGAGGCATATGGAGCCCACGCCCAGCACCTGGCGACGCGCGCCGCCGAGCTGGTTGCGGCGGCTTCCGGCGCCGACGCCGGCGAGGTGGATCGCGACGCCGCCGCGGCAGCCGCCGAGCTGGCGCGCCGGCAGGGCGAGCTGGCCGGAGCCTATGGGCGTTACACGACGATGCTCCGCGAGCATGGCGCCATCGACTTCGGCGATCAGGTCGCGCTGGCGCTCCAGCTGCTGCGTGATTCGGCCGCGGCGCGCGAGTCGCTCCAGGCCCGCTACCGGTACATCCTCGTGGATGAGTTCCAGGACACGAACCGCGCCCAGTCGGAGCTGGTGGCGCTCCTCGCGGAGCGGCACCGCAACGTGACCGCGGTGGGCGACGACGACCAGTCCATCTACCGATTCCGCGGCGCGGCGATCAGCAACATTCTGGAGTTCCGCGAGCGCTACCGCGGCGCCCGAACCGTCGTCCTGCGCCGGAACTACCGCTCGCT
Organism: Chloroflexota bacterium; assembly: GCA_016191395.1. Taxonomy (GTDB): domain Bacteria; phylum Chloroflexota; class Limnocylindria; order Limnocylindrales; family CSP1-4; genus UBA5189. The sequence continues at coordinate 139,614 of JACPOS010000003.1, read as the reverse complement.
CGCGCCGATCCTCGATGGCGCGCACCGGCTCATCCGGTTCAACGACCCGGACCGGCTCGAGGTGAAGGTCGGGATCTCCAAGCGCCTCGTGCCGGAGCGGGTCAATCGGGCAGCGCCGCCGATCCGCCATCACGGCTTCACGACCGCGGGCGAGGAAGCCGACTGGATCGCGGCGGAGATCCGTCGCCGCGTGGACGCCGGCGGACGCCCGCGGGACCACGCCGTGCTGGTGCGAGCGAACGCGGACGCAGACGCGGTGCTGCGGTCACTGAACACGCTTGCCCTGCCCTGGCGGTTCTCGGGCACGTCCGGGTTGTACGCGCGGCCGGAGGTGCGCCTCCTGCTCGCACTGCTGCGCGCGGTCGCCGATACCGCGTCGAGTGTCGACGTCTACGCCATCGCCGCCTCGGATCGGTACGCGATCCCGGCAGGAGACCTGGCGGATGTGGCCGGCTCGGCCAGACGCCGTCACCGCAGCCTGTTCGAGGTCCTTGAGGAGCTGGAGGACGAGCCCGGACTGCTGCGGATCTCGCCGCGGGGACGCTCGGCGCTGGCGAAGCTCACGGCTGACCTGCGGCGCTACCGGGATCTCGCCCAGCGGCGGCCCGCGGGCGAGGTGCTGTATGCGTTCCTGCGCGACACCGGCTGGCTCGCCGAGCTCGCCGGCGCCACGACGGTCGCCGCGGAGGAGCAGCTCGCCAATATCGGGCGGTTCTTCGACATCATCCGCACCCAGTCGGCGCTCCTGGCTGACGATCGCGCCGTCTTCCTCGCGCGCCACCTGGCCACGCTCATCGAGGCGGGCGACGACCCGCCGACGGCCGACCCGGACCCGGACGTGGATGCGGTGCACGTCATGACCGTGCACAAGGCAAAGGGCCTTGAGTTCCCGGTCGTCTTCCTGCCGGGCGTCGTCGCCGACCGCTTTCCCGCCCGCTCGCGCCGGGAGGCGCTCGCGCTCCCGATCGAGCTCGTCGACGAGGTCCTGCCGAAGGGCGACGGGCACCTCCAGGAAGAGCGGCGCCTGTTCTACGTCGCGATGACGCGTGCTCGTGACGAGCTGATCCTGAGCCATGCCGGCGAGTCGGCGGGCGGGCGCGCCCGACGTGTCTCCCCGTTCGTGGTCGAGGCACTGGACCTGCCGACGGCGGGGTTCAGCGAAGACGCACTCCCGTCATCCACCCACGCCGCGGGCCCGCTGGCGCGAATCGCGGCCGCCGAGCCGCCGGGCGACACGCCCGAAGCGGACCGCCTCCCGATCGAGGGCCCGCTGACGCTCAGCCACTCCGCGATCGACGATTACCTGACGTGCCCGCTCCGATACAAGTACGCACAGGTCGTCCGCGTGCCCACTACCCCCCATCACTCGATGATCTACGGCGCCGCGCTCCACCAGGCGGTCCAGGAGTTCCACCGATCGCAGTCACGCGGCAAGCCGCTCACCGAGGTGGAGCTCCTCGCGGTCTTCGACGCCGCGTGGTCCAACGAGGGCTTCGTCTCGCGCGAGCATGAGACGGCGCGTCTCGAGGCTGGCAGGGCGTCGCTGCGCAGGTTCCGGGAATCGCAGCTCCAGCCCGGCGCGGTCGTCCCGGCATGGGTGGAGCGGGAGTTCGCGTTCGCGCTCGGCGGCGACCGCGTGCGCGGCCGCTTCGACCGGGTGGACATCGTGCCCGTCGCCGCGCCGTCGGCAGAGATCACCGGTGCCGAGGCGCCGCAGGGCGTGCCGTCCGTTCTCCGGGCGGACGTGATCGAGCCGACGCTGGAGCTCCTCGGGCCCGAGGACGTCACGATCACGGACTACAAGTCCAGCGACGTGCGAGATCCGGCCGTCGCGAAGCAGCGGGCGCGCGATTCGCTCCAGCTCCAGATCTACGCGATGGCATACGAGGCCATGAGCGGCCGCCTGCCGGACGCCGTGCAGCTGCATTTCCTGGACTCCGGCCTGGTCGGGCGTGCCGAGGTGGAGCCCGCGCGCCTCGAGAAGGCACGCGCGAAGATCGCGACCGCGGCGGCGGGCATCCGGGCGCGGGACTACACGCCAAAGCCGAGCGTCCTTGCCTGCACCTACTGCCCGTTCCGGGACATCTGTCCGTCGAGTGCCGCCCGGTGAGCCTCCCGACGTGACGGACCGCGTCCTGGTCCGGGCGATCACCCTGGACTTCGGAAACACGCTCGTGCTCGTGGACCGGGCGGGCCTGCGCGACGTTGTCGGCACGACTGCGAGTGGCCTGGTCCGGCGCGGCATCGTGCATGCGGGCACCGAATTCGCCCCGGTCTGGGCGGAGGAGCGCGACCGCCAGTTCCGCGAGGAGGTCCCGCAGTTCCGGGAGACGGACATCAACCAGCGGGCCGTCCGCGTCCTCGCACGCCTCCGGGGCATGGACCCGCCGCTCGCGGGTGAGCGCTGGGACGATCCGGCGGCGGCCGCCCTCGTTGGGCCGGACGAGGTAGCGGCGGTGGTCGATCTCTACAGCGCCGCGTTCGTCGGCCGCATGGCGCCGGTCGCCGACGCGACGTCGACCCTGCGGCGACTCGCGGGCCGCGGGTTCGCGCTGGCGATCCTCTCGAACTGGCCGCTCGCGGTCACGATCGACCGGTTCGCCGAGGCACAGGGCTGGCTGCCGTACCTGCGATCGATCGTGGTGTCACAGCGGGTCGGGTTGATCAAGCCGCACCCGGCGATCTTCCGGGCGGCCGAGGAAGCCATCGGGGCCGCGGGTGCGGACATCCTCCACGTGGGTGACGACTGGGCCGCGGACGTCGTCGGCGCGAGCCGGTCGGGCTGGCGAACGGCGTACGTCCGGGGCCGCCAGGGGGACACGCCACTGCCGACGTCTGAACGCGGCGACGGAGGCGAGGGCCAGATACCGGTCCGCGCCGACCTCGAGATCGACGAGCTCTCGGAGCTCGACGCACTCGTCGGCCTTGCGGACACCTAGACTCGCGCCCGATGGAGGCGCGGGACCGACGGCTGAGCCTGGGACTGTTCGCGGCCGCCGGCGTGGCATGGATCGTGGTCGGCGCGATCGGTTTCCTGGTCGACCCGTTCTCGAGCGCTATGGCGGGCTTCCTTGGCGCGGCGGCGCTTGGCACCGCGATCGGTGTGAACGTCATGCCGCTGTTCTGGCTCGCCGGATTCGCGCGGCAACGGCGGATCGCCTACCGAGGCGACTGGCTGAAGGCGATCCGCCGCGGTGCGTGGGTCGGGGTGCTCGTCGCGGTGTTCGTCGTGATGCGCCTGAACGGCGTCTTCCAGCCGCAGATCGGGCTCTTCCTGATCGCCCTCGCATTCGTCGCCGAGGTGACGCTGACCGCCGGGAGCACGAACCGGGGCTGATTCCCGGGGTGGTAGGATGCGCGCCTGGCGCCCCGCTGGACGGTGGATCCGAACCGGCGGCGTAGAACGCGACTGGTTCCGCACCCCTCCGCGGCCCGGTCCGAAGGATCGACGTGAGCAAGCGTCCGCCCCGTCATTCCACGAACGGTCACGCGTCGCCGGGCGAACACCCATCCCCGAAGCCGTCGCCACGGCGCGGCCGCGGCCTGGAGCCCGGTCGCGGGCCCGAGCCTGATCCGCTTGGCCATCCACATGCGGAGGCGGGCAGCCACCCGTCCGCCGGGCACGTCCACGGCGCGGCTGGCCGGTACGGCACGGAATGGGGCTGGGATCGCGAGTTCGAGGTGTACGGCGACCTGGACCTGCCCAGCTACGTCGGTCCCACCACCTTCGCCAACCTGCCCTGGGTGACGGATGCGGCCGAGCTCCAGGCGCGCCGTGTTGACGTCGCCATCGTCGGGGCCCCGTTCGACGACATGGTTACGCACCGCCCGGGCGCCCGCTTCGGGCCACGCGCGATCCGCGAGGCGCAGGCCCAGTCCGGGAGCCTCAACTCCCTCCAGCTCGACGTGCGCCCGTTCGAGGAGCTGACCGTCGTCGATGCGGGCGACGCGAACATCGTGCCCGCCTACTGGGAGCGCGGCCACGCAATGATCTACCGCAAGGTGCACGAGGTCGCGGCCGCCGGCGCGATCCCGATCGTGCTTGGCGGCGACCACTCCATCACCTGGCCCAGCGCCAGTGCGATCGCCGAGGTCCGCCGCCCGGGCAGCATCGGGATCGTCCATTTCGACGCACACGCGGACACCGCACCGGACTCGTTCGGGCAGCTGGCGAGCCACGGGACGCCGATGCGTCGGCTCATCGAATCGGGCGCCGTCCTTGGACGGAACTTCGTCCAGGTCGGGCTGCGCGGCTACTGGCCGCCCGTGCCGGTCCTCGAGTGGATGCGCGTGCACGGCATGCGCTGGCACCTGATGACCGAGATCGAGGAGCGTGGCTCGGAGGCCGTCATCAGGGACGCCATCGCCGAGGCGCTCGATGGTCCGGATGCGATCTACCTGTCCGTTGACATCGACGTCGTCGATCCCGGCTCGGCGCCGGGGACCGGGACGCCGGAGCCGGGCGGGATGCTCCCCCGCGAACTGCTCCGGGCCGTGCGCCAGATCGTCGGCGCGGTTGAGCTCGCCGGCATGGACATCGTCGAGGTCTCGCCCCCGTACGACTGGGCGGAATCGACGGCGATGATCGCGAACCGCGTTGCGCTGGAGGCGATCTCCGCCCTCGCGGTGAAGCGCCGCGCCGGTCGTCCGGTCCGGTTCGAGCGAGCCGTCGCCGCGGCCAGGCGATGAGCGCAGCAGCCGACGCGATCGCGCGGCTGTACGACCTCGACCTCTCCGTCGACCCGGGCGACGTCGAGCTGTACGAGGCGCTGGCGAAGCGCACCGGCGGCCCGATCCTGGAGCTCGCGATCGGCTCGTGCCGGATCGCCGGGCCCCTGGCGGAAGCGGGCTACCGCGTCGTGGGCGTCGACATCGACGAGGCGATGATGGCTCGCGGCCGGGCGCGCCTGGCGACCCTCCGGGTTGCCGCGGCCGCTCGCGTGGAGATGGTCCAGGCCGATATGACGCAGGCCGCCGACAACGCGCAGGTCGTGGGCGGCGGGCCGTACCAGCTCGCGATCCTCGCCCTGAACTCCATCCTCATCCTCACGACGCCCGATCTCCAGCGCGCCGCGCTCCGGAGCATGGCCCGCCTCCTCGCCCCCGGCGGCCTCGCCGTCGTGGACGTGTGGCTGCCGGTGCCCGCGGACCTCACCGCATTCGACGGCCGCCTGTCGCTGGACTGGCTGCGGACCGATCCGGAGAGCGGCTTCGAGGTCACCAAGTCCAGCGCGGCGTGGTTCGACCCCACGAGCCGGATCGTCACCCTCATTACGACGTTCGAGGAGGGCGCTCCCGGCACGGCGCCCATCCGGTGGACCCGCCAGGACGCGCTGCGGATGCTCACGGCTGACGAGCTGGTCGGCTACGCGGCTGATGCGGGCCTCCAGGTGGAGCGACTCGCGGGCGACCACGAGCTGGGGCCGATGCACCCGGGGAGCGATCGGGCGGTACTTTTGGCTCGCAAACCCCCGTCCGCCTGACGGGGTCCGGAACGGGCCCGTCCCCGTGGTACCGTTCCGGGGATGGCATCGGCCGATCAGATTCGCCTGCTCCTCGTCGAGGACGTACCCCAGGTCGCGCAGTACGTCCGAGGGCTTCTGAACGCCCAGAGTCAGGTGCGCCTTGTCGACATCGTCTCGGACGGCACCGTGGTCGCGACGCGCATCGGCGAGCACCGCCCCGACGTGGTCGTGGTGGACGCCCTGCTCCAGGGCCGCGTCCGCGGGATGCAGCTGGTCAAGCAGCTCCACGATGCCAAGACCGGCGTGCCGGTGATCGTCCTGACCGTGCCCCAGAACCCGGTGACCGTCGATCCCGACAAGGGCATCGACGAGGTCCTGTCCATGCCGTTCAACGGCTACGACCTGATCACCCGGATCGCCAACGTCCACAAGACCGCCTCGGCCGCCACCGAGAAGGGCCCCAGCCGCCTCGTCGTGGTGTTCGCGCCAAAGGGCGGCGTCGGCAAGTCCACGATCGCCTTCAACCTCGGCGTCGCGGCGTCCGGACTCGGCATGCGAACGGCACTCGTGGACGGCAGCATCCAGTTCGGTGACCTGCGGGGACTGCTCAAGGCGCCGCGCGACGCCCCGTCCATGCTGGACCTGCCCACGGACCGCATCTCCGAGTCGGATCTCGCCGACGTGCTCTGGCGTGGACCGGCGGACGTGGACGTCCTGCTCGCGCCGCCGAGAATCGAGATGGCCGAGATGGTCCTGATCCGCGACGTCGAGAAGACCCTCTCGCTCATGCGCCGGCTGTACGACCTCGTGATCGTCGACACGGGCGTGGGCCTGGACGAGCTGACGCTCGCGCTGCTGGACCAGGCGGACACGATCCTGGAGATCGTCACGTATGACGCCACGACGATCCGGAACACGATCGCGATGGCGGAGACGTTCCAGAAGATCGGCTACCCGCCGAGCAAGGTCCAGTACCTCGTGAATCGCGCCGATTCGTCGGCCGGCATCGATCCCAACGACCTGCGCGTCGCGCTGGGCCGCGAGCCGGAGTACAAGATCCGCTCGGACGGCCAGGTCGTCGGGCCGGCCAGCAACCAGGGCGCGCCGTTCGTCACCTCCGACCCCGGCGCCGGCGTCAGTCGCGACGTGCTCGATCTCGCGCAATCGCTGTTCGGTCGGTCGCTCGCAGGTGCCGGGCGCAAGCCCGCGCTGGCCGGGGCCAGATAGGCGATCCGCGACATCGGCGTAGCATCCATCGGGTGACTGACACACGACCCATCGGGGTGTTCGATTCCGGCGTCGGCGGGCTGACCGTCCTGCGCGAGATCCTCCGCCGGACGCCCGACGAATCGACGATCTATTTCGGCGACAACGCGCGCGCCCCGTACGGAGTGCGCCCGGACGAGGAGGTCCGCGCCTTTTCGACCGAGTCGATCGACGTCCTCGTCGAACGCGACGTGAAGGCGGTCGTCGTCGCGTGCAACACCTCCACCGCGATCGCCCTCGGCGACCTGCGACGCCGGTACGACCTGCCGATCCTGGGCGTGATCCGGCCCGGCGCGACGTCCGCGGCGCTCGCGACACGGAACCGGCGCGTCGGGGTCATCGGCACGCCCGCCACGATCCGTTCGCACGCCTACTTCGAGGCGATCAAGGACGAGAACCCAGCCGTGGAGGTCTACGAGCACGCCACGCCGACATTCGTGCCCATGGTCGAGGCCGGCCTGCTGGCGGGCGCCGAGGTGGAGGCGAGCGTGCGCGAGGCGCTGGCGCCGCTGCTCGGCCTGCGCGACGCGAGCGGCGAGTTCGTCTTCCCGCTTCCGGCATCGGCGCGCGTGGACACGCTGCTCCTCGGCTGTACGCACTACCCGTTGCTCCGCGACGCCATCGGCGCCGTGGCCGGGGAGGGGATCGCGATCGTCGATTCCGCCGCGGCGACCGCGTCCGCGCTCGCGGAGCTGCTGTCGATCAACGGGCTCCAGGCGCCTTCCGGGTCAGCGAGCCACACCCAGCTCACGACCGGCGACGTTGACCAGTTCCGGTCCATCGCCGAGCGCATGTTCGGCGAGGCGTTCCCGGACGTGGCCGGCGTGGAGCTGGCGGGGGCCGCGTGAGCGAGCCGCGAAGCGAGAGCCGCTCCGCGCGGCGCAGCTGGCGGTCCCGTGGCTGGCGAGCGGACCGGCGGTGGCAGGCCGGGTTCATCCTGGGCTCGGCGATCGGCGCGGCCGCGACGGTCCTCGGCCGGCGCGCGGAGCGCGTCGCGCGGCGCGGGCTGGTGGACTGGGGTGCCGTCGAGCGGATCGCGATCCGGCGCGCGGAGCGGGCGCCCGGTGGCCTGTCCGCGCTGGAGCTGAAGGCGGCGGAGGGCGCCTACCGCGAGGCCATGGCGCGCGTGGTCCCGCGACTCGGCGAGGCGCTCGGAACGGCGCTGCCCGGTGTCGTGGAGCGCGCGTCGGTCGTCGATCGTGCGGGCTGGGTCCGCGCCAACGTGGGCACCTTCCGAGCGCTCATCTCGCGGATGGAACAGGACCTGCTGGACCAGGTGGTTCCCGAGGGCGGCGGCATCACCCGCGCCACGATGGCCCTGGCCAATCGCTGGGTCACCAGCCAGCAGCTGGGCTACCTGCTGGGGTTCATGGGCACCCGCGTCCTGGGCCAGTACGACCTCGCGATGCTGTCCGCGGAGGCAGAGGACGGCCGGCTGCTGTTCGTCGAGGAGAACATCCGCGGTACCGCGCACGCGCTCGGCATCCCGGTCGCGCCGTTCCGGACATGGATCGCGCTCCACGAGACGACCCATGCCTTCGAGTTCGAGGCGCATCCGTGGCTCCGGCCATACCTGGCCGAGCGCCTGGAGCGCCAGCTCAGCCTGTTCAGCGGAAGCGCGACCAGCCTCGGGCGTGACACCCTTCGGGCGATCGGCCGTGCGCTGCGCGGCGATTCCGGCGGGGAGCACTGGATGGAGACGCTCATGGGCGAGGAGCAGAAGCGCCTCTTCCGCGAGACGCAGGCGGTGATGAGCCTGCTCGAGGGCTTCAGCGACTACGTCATGGACGAGGTGGGCCGCGGACTCGTGGAGGGCGTCGAGGAGATCTCGTCCCGGTTCCACGAGCGCCGCCAGCGCCGGACCGGGTTCGAGCGCGCGGTCCTCCGCCTCACCGGCATGGACCTCAAGCTGGAGCAGTACGCGAAGGGCGAGCGGTTCGTTCGCGCCGTCGCGGAGGCACGTGGCCGGCCTGCGCTGGCGCGAATTTGGGACGGCCCCGAATCGCTGCCGTCCTCCGACGAGATCGCCGATCCGCAGCTATGGATCAAGCGGGTGCTGGCGTGACCCACCGCCCGCGGGGGCTTCGATGCGCCTGACCGCCGGACCGGGCCGCGGACCGAACGGCGTGCCGCTCGCGATCGCGGTGAGCCCCATCCTGTCGGCCCGCATCCGCGCGCAGGACCTGGAGCGCATTCAGGCCGCCGCGCCCGGCTCGCGCATCGTCAACCTGTCGGTCGAGGGCCTCGCGGACGGGCCGGTCGACGACGTCGAGGTGCTCCTGCGCGGCTGGCTCGTCGCCGAGGCGTTCGATCGCCTGCTCGTCCGCGCGCCGCACCTGACCTGGGTCCACTCCGCGACGTCCGGTGTCGAGCGGGCGCTGACGCCCGCCGCCCTCGCACGTGACGTGCTGGTCACGAACGCCCGCGGCGTGTTCTCCCGCCCCATCGCCGAGCACGTCCTGCTCATGATCCTCGCGGTCAGCCGGCACCTGCCCGAGCTGCTTGAGCTCCAGCACGAGCGGACGTGGCAGCCGCTGGAGGGGCGCGAGCTCCGCGAGCTCACCGTCGGGATCGTGGGCTACGGCTCGCTCGGCCGGTCGGTGGCGAGCCTCGCCTCCGCGTTCGGCTCACGCGTCATCGCGATGCGCCGCCGGCCGGACATGGGCGACGCGCGGCCCACGCGTGACCCGGGTACCGATGATGGCGACGTCTTCCCGTTCGAGCCGCGCCTCGACCGGCTCGTCGGGCCGGATCGCCTGCACGAGCTGCTCGGGGAGTCGGATGTCGTGGTGCTCGCCGCGCCCCTGACGCCCGAGACGGAGGGCATGATCGACGAAGCCGCGGTCGCGGCGATGAAGCGCGACGCCTGGCTGATCAACGTCGCGCGCGGTCGCCTGATCGACGACAAGGCGCTCATCCGCGCGCTGCGCGAGAATCGCATCGGCGGCGCGGCGCTGGACACCTTCCGCGACGAGCCGCTCCCGCAGAGCTCCCCCTACTGGGAGCTGTCCAACGTGATCCTCACCCCGCACACCGCGTGGTCCTCCGCGCGAGTCCTGGATCGGAGCATCGACCTGTTCTGTGACAACCTGGTGCGCTTCTCACGCGGCGAGCCCCTGCGCAACGTCGTCGACCCCGCGGCCGGCTACTAGCCGCAGGTGCAGATCGCGATCGTCGGGCTTGCCGGGAGCGGCAAGACCACTGTCTTCAACACCCTCACGCGCGGCCACGCCCAGACGGGCGGGTTCGGCGCGCTCACCCTCAACGTCGGCGTCGTCAAGGTGCCCGACGCGCGGCTGGACCGGCTCGCGGAGATCTTCAAGCCGAAGAAGGTCGTCCACGCGGACGTCACCTACGTGGACCTTCCGGCGCCGCCGGCGTCCTCCGAGGGCCACGTCGGCACCGAGGAGCTGCCCGCCGAGCACCTCGCGCGGCTCCGGGAGTCGGACGCGCTGCTCCACGTCGTCCGCGCGTTCGACGATCCGTCGCTCCCGCACCCGTCGGGCTCCGTTGACCCCGCGCGCGATCTGGAGCAGCTGGACCTGGAGTTCATCCTCGCCGACCTCGCGATGGTGGATCGCCGGCTGGAGCGGCTCGGCTCCAGCGGCCGCCACGGCACGCCGGCGGAGCGGGAATCCAACGAGCGCGAGGAGGTCATCCTCCGCCGGCTGAAGACGGACCTGGAGGCTGGCAGGCCGATCCGCGACTCGGGCATGGCCGACGACGAGGCCAAGGCGGTCCGAGGCTTCCGCTTCCTGACGGAGAAGCCCGTGCTCGTCCTCCTCAACGTCGGCGAGAAGGATCTCGCGACTGCCGGCGAGCTCGTCGCCCGGATCACGACCAAGTACCCCCACCGGCACGCGATGGTCGACCATCTCTCGGCAAGGATCGAGATGGAGCTCGGCGAGCTGGATGCCGAGGACGCGGCGACCTTCATGGAGGAGCTTGGCATCGCGGAGTCCGGGCTCGAGCGCGTGATCCGCATCTCCTATCGGCTCCTGGGGCTCATCTCGTTCCTCACCGCGGGCCCGGACGAGGTCCGCGCCTGGCCGATTCCGTCGGGATCGTCGGCGGTCGATGCCGCGGGCGCGATCCATACCGATCTCGCGAAGGGCTTCATCCGCGCCGAGACGGTCGGCTACGACGATCTCGTGGCCCTGGGCTCCACGGCCGAGGCGCGCAAGGCCGGCCGGCTCCGCTCCGAGGGCAGGACCTATCGCGTCGCGGACGGTGACGTGATGGAGATCCTCTTCAGCCGCTAGCGCGCGACGCCCTCGCGGCTAGTTCTCGTTCGGGTCATTCTCCGGGTCGAAGGCCGCCAGCATGGATCGGTACTCGGGCGATTCCATGTACTGGTCATCGGACGCGATGAGCCGGTTCTCCTTGTCGATCGGCGACACGTGGACCGAGGCACTCAGGCGCCCGTCGGAGATGAACGTGAAGCCGTGCTCGCGCTCGAGCTCGATGGCGATCGCCTCGATGAGCGTATCTTCCTCGTGCGTGTCCTGGACCTTCTCGCGGACCACCTGGACCAGCTCGAAGAAGTCCTCCGGCTCGATCAGCTCGTCATGCTCCAGGAGCAGGTCCGTGAAGATCTCCTCGTCGCCCTCGTGCAGCTCGTAGAAATACAACCGGTGACTCCGAAGTTCGTGGGAATGGGCCCGCAGGATACGCCATGACGATCGATCGACCCCTCGTCCTGGTCGCCGGTGCCGCCTCGCGCGACGTCGTCCTCGGCGACCCGCGGGGCTGGCGATTGGGCGGCGCGGTCACCTACGGCGGGCTGACCCTCGCCCGCCTCGGACTCCGGGTCCGGGCGGCGATCGGGGTCGACCCCGAGGCGGCGGACGCCATGGAGCTCGACCACCTCCGCGCCGCGGGCGTCGAGGTCCACCTGGTGCCGCTGCGCTCGGGGCCCGTCTTCGAGAACACCGAGTCACCCACGGTCCGCCGCCAGCGGTCCCTCGCCGCCAGTGACCTCGTGGCGATGGAAGGGCTTCCGTCCCACTGGGGCGACGACCTCGGTGCCGTCTTCCTTGCGCCGGTCGCCGGCGAGCTCCATTCGGACTGGGCGACCCTCCAGGCGCCGGTCGTCGCGCTTGGCTGGCAGGGCCTGCTGCGTGAGCTCAGAGCGGGCGCCGACGTCGATCGGGTCCCCCCGGCGCATGGACCGCTGCTCGCTGCGGCCTCGCTCGTCGGCGCGAGTCGCGACGACTTCGCAACGGGCACGACCGCCAGCGCGCTCGCCGCGTTCCTCGGTCCATCCGCGACGCTCGTGCTCACCGAAGGGGAGGCTGGCGGCCTCGTGCTGCGGAACCGAGCGGATGGACGCCCCGAGCGTGCTCGGCGCTACCCCGCGATCCCCTCTGACGGCACCGTCGACCCGACCGGCGCCGGCGACGTGTTCCTCGCCGCGCTGCTCGCAGCGCGGCTCCAACGCTCGACCGGTATCGCGACGCGGTTCGCCGCGGCCGCGGCCTCGCTTGCCGTCGAGGCGCCCGGACTCGCCGGCGTCCCGGATCTCGCGGCGGTCCGAGCGCGGATGACCCGCGAACCAAGCCTCGCCAGACGGCGCCCGAGGGCCGTCTCCAGCCTAACCAGCGGGCGCCCGAGCCAGGCCTGACGCTCGGCCAGCCGGAGCGCGGTCGTCGCTGCCTCGACCGCGCCCGCGAGGTTCCCGAGGCGGTGCTCGCGGAGCTTCGCGACCTCGATCCAGGCGAGCGTCCCGATCGTGCCCCGGCCGGCCGCGAGCGCGACCCACGCCGACTCGGATTCCTCGTACCGCCCGAGGCGACGCAGGAGCCTCGCCTTGTCGGCCAGCATCCGCGTTTCGGTCCACGGTGCGTCGTGCCGGCTCGACTCGGCGGCATCCCACGCGGCCACGGACGCGTACCTGCCCGGCCGGCCGCCGAAGTCCGGCGGGCGCCGCGGCGACCACCAGGGATCGTCGTCCGGCCTGGATTCCCGGGCCGCGAGTCGCGCCCGCTCCGGCGGCGGCTCTTCGTAGTCCCGCGGCACGGGAGCGCCCGCGACCGGCGCCGCCGCCGCGAGCGCCGCATCGAGGCAGCGCAGTGCCTCCTCATGCCGGCGCTCACCTGCGAATGCGCGGGCGAGGCCCGCGAGATCGCCCGGCGGTGCCTCGTGCCAGCGCTCCTCGTCGGCGTAGCCGCGATCCACGTGGACGAGCAGCCGCGCGAGCGAGCGGACGTCCTCGTCGTTGTGGCGTACCACGTCGACCAGCGGACCCGGCTCTCCGAATCGCAGGTAGTCGAGGTAGCGCCCGGGGATCTCCCAGCCGGGAATGTCCCCATGGCGACGCAGCCCGAGGAGCTCCGACTCCACGGATGCGAGGCGGGCGTCGGTCATCCGGTGGCGAAAGACGCGGCGCACCATCGGCAGGAGATCCAGGTGGCCGGCGTGCAGCGGCGGGTTGGCGCCGGCCATGCGGAATCGCGCGACGAGCAGGGGCCAGTCGAATCCCTTGCCGTTGTAGGACACGAGCCACCCGCCGCGAGGGATGCGGGACGCGAGCTCTGCGAGCAGGGCCGGCTCATCCGCATGGTCCGGCAGGAGCAGCTGGACCTGGCGGAAGAGGCTTCCCTCCCACCAGCCGAGGCCCACGAGGAACGCGAGCGTGCCTGCCGCGGTTGCAAGGCCCGTCGTCTCCGTATCCAGGCAGAGGAGGGGAGCGTCCGCCGGCGGCTGTCCGGGGAGCGTGGCGAGGCGTCCGCGATCCACCGGCAGAATCGTGGTCGGTGATTCGACGACGACGTACGAGCCAAGCGGCGACCGCACGAGCTCGCCGCCCACCGCGACGGCGAGCCGCTCCGCCCCGATGCTCGACGCCCGTGCGCGCTCCGGCCCGCCGCCGTCCTCGGCAGCCGGCCGCGTCGCCCGGAAGTTGGCGAGCCGCCGCTCCAGCCCGACGACCGTCACGCGCTCGCCCCCAGGACGACCCGTGCGTGCGTTGCCGGCTCCGCGCCGCCGCCGCCCGCGGCTGGGAGCATCCCGGCCAGCAATCGAAGCGCGAGCGCCTTGCCGTCGACCGCGGGATCTAGGCGCGGGCCGGTGCAGGCCGGACAGCCGCTCTCGCATCCGCACGCCTCGATCAGCGCGCGCGCACCCACGACCAGCTCGTCGTGGCGCTTGAACAGGCGCTCGGACAGGCCGATCCCGCCGGGCACCGATTCGTACAGGTAGATCGTTGGTGCATCCGAGTGCGGCGAACGCACCTGCGTGACAAGACCGAGGTCGCGCGGGTCGCACATGAGGAGTACGGCCGCGACCGCCTGGATCGCGCGACCGGCCCCGAGCAGGGCGACGTCCAGGTCGTCCTTGCGCCACCCGACGGACGCGTCCTCGGCAGTCAGCCAGTAGGCGGTGGTCTGGAGCTCCAGCTCCGGCAGGTCGATGGGACCCCAGCCGACGTTCTCGTCCGTGCCGAACTTGAGCTTCTTGAACAGCGTGACGAGGCTGGCGACCATCACCTCGCCGTGGATCCGACGGCCGCCGGTCGCGGGCTCCGTGGCGAAGACGTCCAGCGGCTTGAGCGTCACCGCGCGGTTCGCGTACGTGTAGTAGTCCACGTCCACCCGCCGGACGTAGGCCTTGCGCTCGCCCCAGTCCAGCTTGTCGACGTGGAACTGCGTGCTCTCATGCAGGTAGATGGCCTGGGTGTGGACGAGGACCTGCGCTGAGAAGAGGTCCACCTCGCCGATCACGCGCGGCCGATCCGGCGTGGTGTCGATGATCACGACGTTCTCCGGGGCCGCGGTCCGGAGGCTGACCTCCGATGCCGGGAAGTTCTCCGAGCTCCAGTACCAGCGTCCATCGCCTGCCTGCCGGACGTGACCGGATTCGCCGATGAACGCGAGGAGGTCATCGACGGGGCCGGGCCCGAAGACGTCGCCCGGCTCGAACGGCCGCTCGAACGTGGCGCATCGGAGGTGGGCGAGCAGCACGTGGAGGTTGTCCGGGTCGATCCGGGCCTCCTCCGGGGTGCCCTCGAGTAGGAACTCCGGGTGGTGGATGACGTATTGGTCCACCGGCGAGCCCGACGCGACGAGGATGCCGACGCTCACCTCCTGGCGCCGACCCGCCCGGCCGAGCTGCTGCCAGGTGCCCGCGACCGAGCCCGGGTAGCCGGCGAGGATGGAGACATCCAGCGCACCGATGTCCACGCCGAGCTCCAGCGCGTTCGTGGAGACCACGCCGAGGATCTCGCCGTCGCGAAGCCCGCGCTCGATCGCCCGACGTTCCGTGGGCAGGTAGCCGCCGCGGTAGCCGCGAATCCGCGAGCGAGGACCCCGGTCCTCGCGGAGCGCCTCGCGCAGCCCGGTGAGGATGATCTCCACCGCCACTCGCGCCCTGCCGAACACGATCGTCTGGCGGCCTGCGCGCAGGAACGGGAGCGCCCACCGCTGCACGTGCGTCAACGCGGAGCCACGCGCCCCGGTCGCCTGGTCCAGCAGCGGCGGATCCACGAGCAGCACGTGCCGGGCGCCTGAGGGTGCGCCGTTGCGATCGATCAGCCGCGGCGTGCGCCCGGTCAGCTGGGCGGCGAGCTCCGCGGGGTTGCCGATCGTGGCGGAGGAACAGACGATGATCGGGTTGGAGCCGTAGTGATGGCACAGCCGGAGGAGGCGCCGGAGGACGTTTGCGACGTGGCTCCCGAACACGCCACGGTAGATGTGCAGCTCGTCGATCACGATCACCTTGACCTGCTCGAAGAGCTGGAACCACTTGGTGTGGTGGGGGAGGATCGCCGAGTGGAGCATGTCCGGGTTCGTGACCACGACCTGGCCGGCGGTCCGGATCGCCGACCGGATCGGCGCGGGCGTGTCCCCGTCGTAGGTGGCCGCAGCCACCTGCAGCGAGCTCGCACGGGCGAGACCGGAGAACTCCGCCACCTGGTCCTGCCCGAGCGCCTTGGTCGGGAACAGGAACAACGCGCGCGCGGACGGATCCTCCGCCAGCGCCTGGAGCACCGGCAGCGCGTAGCAGAGGGTCTTGCCGGAGGCGGTGGGGGTGACCACGACCACGTCGTCGCCCGCGTGCACCGCCTCCACGGCCTCTGCCTGGTGGCTGTACAGCGACGTGATTCCCCGATCCTCCAGGCCGCGCACGATCCGGGCATCCAGCCACGACGGGAACGGCGCCGTGATCGCCTCGCGGGCGGGCAGGTGGGCGTGATGCTGCACGGCAGCAGCGAGTGACGGCTCCTCGAGCAGCCGGTCCAGCACGGACTCCGTGCCGGCGGGGGCGTAGGTGCGCACGCGAGCCTCCGATAGAACGTCCGTTCGATTTCCGGGAGTCTACACGCAGGGTCGCGCGCTGATGTGCCATCTCGGCTGTCACAACCGGACTGCACCGGACCGCACCGGACCGCACAACGAACCGGTTGACACGCCTGCGACCGCGTAGCTACGCTCGGGCGGCATGCCTGAACAAGACGACCTGTCCGCGATCCCGTCGTTCCTGCGGAGCACGCCCCAGCGCCGGGCCACGGCTGCTCCCGACGCCGCGAAGCCGGCACGACCTGCGTACGCGATGCCGCGTCCCGTCACCCCGCAGGCAGCCAGTCCCGTGGCCCGCCAGGAGCCAGCACTCGATCCCGCCAGCCTGCCCATGCCGAGCCTCTCGCGCCGGCGCGTCGTCACCGCGGCGGGCGTCCTCCTCGCGGGTGTCCTGATCCTGAGCTTCGCCCGCCAGGTGAGCGAGGCAACGGCAGCGTCGAGTCGCGCCGTCGAGCTTCGAACGACGAATGCCGCCCTGCGCGACGAGGTCGCCCGGCTTGAGCGCGACCTCGGGCACGTGCAGGACGTTCGCTTCATCCGCCTGGCCGGTCGCGCGTTCGGCCTCGGCGGCCCGCACGAGATCCCGTTCGCCCTCGCAGCGGGCGCCCCGCCACTCGCGGCGGATGCCCCGGGCTCCGCGTCGGTTCGACTCGGGGCGGTCCCTCGGCCGCGGAGCCCGCTCGACGCGTGGCTGGAGGTCCTCTTCGGCGCCGGCCGGTAGCCATCGTCCACCACCGCGCGCTCTATCCTCGACCTCGCCGATGCCAAGCGACCCGCCGTTCGATCGCCTGATCGCCCACAACGAGCGCTACGTCGAGGCGTTCGATCGGTCGCTCCTCACCGCGGCGCCGCGCACCGGCCTCGCGATCCTCACGTGCATGGATGCGCGCATCGACCTCGCCGGCGCCCTCGGCATCGAGATCGGCGACGCCCACGTGATCCGCAACGCGGCGGGCCTCGCGACAGACGACGCTGTTCGCTCGCTCGCGGTCAGCCAGCAGCTCCTGGGCACGCGCGCGATCGTCGTGATCGGGCATACCCGGTGCGGGCTCCAGGAGGCCGACGAGGCCGACCTGCGGGCGAGGATCGAGCAATCGACCGGCGCCTCGACGGCGATGCGGTTCGGCAGCTTCGCCGACCTCGAGTCCACCGTTCGCGCCCAGGTCGAGATCCTGCGCAGGCATCCGGTCCTCCTGCGCGTCCCCGTGCAGGGGCTCGTGTACGAGGTGGAGACCGGCCGGATGCGGAGCGTGGTCTGACGATCGGTTCGGCGGCGAGACGCTAGAATTCCCGGCCCGTGGCTGGGTAGCTCAGTGGTAGAGCAAGCGGCTCATAATCGCTAGGTCACAGGTTCGAATCCTGTCCCAGCTACCAGACGTCCCCGTCTGTAGCGTTTCCGCAACGTCCGAAACGCACGAATGCCCCCGGCCGTCTGCCACCTTGCGACACCCGAACGGGCCATAGAGGGCTCCCGAGGGACCGTCGTTATACTCGTGCAGGGGTTGCCGCATCGTCGGTGGCCCGATCGCTTCGGAGGCTTCCTTCCTTGAATCCCAGGTTCATGCGCAACGGCCTGCTGATGCTCGTGCTCGTCATGGGTGTCTCGGCCCTGCTGTACACGTGGCTCGGCTCATCCACCCAGGCCAAGACGATGGCCTACTCCGGCCCTCAGTCGTTCCTCGAGGACGTGAAGGCGGGCACCATCGCCAAGGTCGTCCAGCAGGGTGAGACGCTCAGCGTCTTCACCAAGGAGCAGGGCGCGAGCGCCGCCGAGCCGGCCTACACCGTCACGCTCCCGAACGTGCTCACGCAGGTGTCCCAGGACATCGCGACCGCCGCCGAGACCGGGAAGGTGGATCCACCAACCTTCGAACCCAAGCCCGCGCCGGACAACTCGTGGATCGGTCTGGTGCTCACCGGATTGCTGCCGCTGATCATCATCGGCGGGTTCATCTACTTCATGATGCGGCAGGCCCAGGGCACCAATAACCAGGCCCTCTCGTTCGGCAAGAGCCGCGCCCGCATGTTCCTCGGCAACAAGCAGGTCGTGACGTTCAACGACGTCGCCGGCGTGGACGAGGCCAAGACGGAGCTCCAGGAGGTCGTGGAGTTCCTGAAGTTCCCCGAGAAGTTCAACACCCTCGGCGCGCGCATCCCGCGCGGCGTGCTCCTCGTGGGCCCTCCGGGCACCGGCAAGACGCTCCTCGCGCGCGCCGTCGCCGGCGAGGCCGGCGTGCCGTTCTTCAGCATCTCCGGCTCGGAGTTCGTCGAGATGTTCGTGGGCGTCGGCGCCAGCCGCGTCCGCGACCTGTTCGACCAGGCCAAGCGGAACAGCCCGTGCATCGTGTTCGTTGACGAGATCGACGCGGTCGGCCGCCAGCGCGGCGCCGGCCTCGGCGGCAGCCACGACGAGCGCGAGCAGACCCTCAACCAGATCCTCGTCGAGATGGACGGCTTCGACACGAACACCAACGTGATCGTCGTCGCGGCCACCAACCGGCCGGACGTCCTGGACCCGGCGCTCCTGCGCCCGGGCCGGTTCGACCGCCAGGTGATCCTGGACCGCCCGGACATGAAGGGCCGCATGGCGATCCTGAAGGTCCACTCCAAGGGCAAGCCCCTCGACAAGGCGATCTCCATCGAGGACATCGCCCGCCAGTCGCCCGGCTTCTCCGGCGCGGACCTCGCGAACCTCATGAACGAGGGCGCGATCCTCGCCGCCCGCCGCAACCGCAAGGTCATCACGATGACGGACTTCGAGGAGGCCCTCGAGCGGATCGTCGCCGGTCCCGAGCGCAAGAGCCGGGTCATCTCTGATGCCGAGAAGCTGATCATCGCGTACCACGAGGGTGGTCACGCCGTCGTGCAGCGGGTGCTCCCCAAGTGCGACCCGGTCCAGAAGGTCACGATCATCAGCCGTGGCATGGCCCTCGGCTACACGATGGCCCTGCCCACGGAGGACCGCTACCTCCAGTCGAAGTCGGAGTTCGAGGACAAGATCGCCGGCCTGCTCGGCGGCAACGTCTCCGAGCGGATGGTGTTCAACGACACGACCACCGGCTCCAGCAACGACATCGAGAAGGCGACGGACCTCGCCCGGCGCATGGTCACCGAGTTCGGCATGAGCGATCGCCTCGGCCCGCTGTCCTTCGGGAAGCGCGACGAGCTGGTCTTCCTCGGCCGTGAGATCGGCGAGCAGCGCAACTACTCCGACGAGATCGCCAAGACGATCGACGAGGAGGTCCGGGCGATCGTCGACCGGGCGTACGAGCGG
Organism: Chloroflexota bacterium; assembly: GCA_016191395.1. Taxonomy (GTDB): domain Bacteria; phylum Chloroflexota; class Limnocylindria; order Limnocylindrales; family CSP1-4; genus UBA5189. The sequence continues at coordinate 120,313 of JACPOS010000003.1, read as the reverse complement.
GCGAGCCAGGTCCTCGAGACCCACCGCGACCGCCTGGACGCACTCGCCGCGAAGCTGATCGCGGAGGAGACGGTCGATCGCGACGGGTTCGAGTCGCTGTTCTCGGACCTGCCACCGAAGGAGGACCTCCACGGTCTCCCGCCGCGGCGTCATCGGCCCGAGGGCGGTGAGCCCGCGGCTCCCACGCCCGCCGTCAAGGCTCCGAAGGCCAAGTCCTCCCCTGCACCCAATCCCGCGTAGGCACCGGCCGCACAGGCGGCGGCTACCATCGCTGACGTGATCACCGTTGATGCCGGCGTCGAGGCGTATCTCGACACGACCAGGGACCAGCGGCTCGAGTCGTATCTCGAGCTGCTGCGCATCCCGTCCATCTCGGCCTTGTCCGAGCAGGCCCCGGACATGCATCGTGCGGCGCGCTGGATCGCGGACGAGATGACCCGGATCGGGCTGGAGCACGCGGAGGTCGCGCTGACCGCCGGCCACCCGATCGTGTACGGCGACTACCTGCACGCGCCGGACGCCCCGACGATCCTCGTCTACTGCCACTATGACGTGCAGCCGGTGGACCCCATCGAGCTGTGGGAGACGGCACCGTTCGACCCGTTCGTGAAGGACGGGCGGATGGTCGGCCGTGGCTCGGCGGACGACAAGGGCCAGCTGCACATGCACCTCAAGGCGGCCGAGGCGATGCTCGCGACCCGCGGGACCCTGCCGTTGAACCTCCGATACGTCTTCGAGGGCGAGGAGGAGTCGACCTCGGCGCACCTGCCGGGCTGGCTGACCGATAACCGGGACCGCCTGGGCGCCGATGCCGTGGTCATCAGCGACACCGGCTTCTTCGAGGGCAACATCCCGGCGATCACGACCTCGCTGCGCGGGATGCTGTACACGCAGATCGACGTCACCGGTGCGCCGATCGACCTCCACTCGGGAAGCTTCGGCGGCGCCGTCCAGAACCCTGCCAACGCGCTGGCACGGATCATCACCGAGCTGAAGGCGAACGACGGCACCGTCCGCGTCCCCGGCTTCTACGACGACGTCATTCCGCCGACCCGCCAGGAGCGGTTCGAGATCAGCTGCCTCCCGTTTGACGAGGCGGCCTACCAGGAGATCGTCGGCGTGCCGGCGCTCGTCCCGGGTGAGCCGGGGTTCACGCTGCTCGAATGCAGCGCCATCCGGCCCACGCTCGACGTCAACGGGATCTGGGGCGGCTTCACCGGCGAGGGCTCCAAGACGATCATCCCGGCGCACGCCCACGCCAAGGTGAGCTGCCGGCTCGTGCCCGACCAGGACGGAGAGAAGCTGTTCATCGCGTTCCGGGACTACGTCCTCTCCGTCGCGCCAAAGGGCGTGACCGTGGAGGTGCAGAACCTGGGGACCGCGAAGCCGCTCCGAACGGACATCAACAACCCCGTCTCCAAGGCAGCCGCGCGCGCGCTCAAGGCCACGTTCGGCCAGGACCCGGTGTTCATCCGCTCCGGCGGCAGCATCCCGGTCGCCCCGATGTTCGAGACGCTCCTTGGGCTGCCCGTGGTCATGCTTGGCTTCACGAATCCGGATGACAACGCGCATGCCCCGAACGAGACGATGGTCCTCTTGAACTACGAGACCGGAATTCGCACGATCACCCGGCTGTGGGATGACCTGGGCACGATGTCACCGCTCGAAGCTCGGATGGGAGGCACGACCGCGTGAACGCCAAATCCGGAGCGCCGGCCGCGCCAGCCGACGCGCCCTGGAGCCTGGAGACGGGCGCTGGCTCCATGGTGCCGCGGACCGCGATCGACGTCCTGAACGACGTCCGAGGCAAGGTTGCCTCCGGCGAGCTCGCCGACTATGAGCCCATTCCGCTGGGCCTGGCTCCGCTCGACCGCATGCTCGGCGGGGGGATCCGTCCCGGTGAGCTCATGCTCATCGGCGGCGCGCAGGGCACGGGCAAGACCACGATGGCGCTCCAGATGGCGCGCAACGTCGCCGCGTCCGGCCAGGCCTACGTGCTGTACGTCAACTTCGAGCACGACGACGCGGACATGCTCAACCGCCTCATCGCCATGGAATCCGCGCTGCCGCACCTGCCCAACACCAAGCCGTCGACGGGCGCCATCAAGATCACCGACGTCCGGTCGGAGGTCGTTCGCAGCTGGGCGACGACCGGCGATGGACCGGCAGACCTCGCGACCAACCCCCGGCTCAAGCCGGCGATCGATCGCATCGGGCGCTACGGCGGGAACCTGTACCTGCTCCGCGGCTCGCAGACCGCGAGCACGGTCGAGAACATCCGCGAGCTCATCCGCAAGCACCGCGCCCAGTCGGGCGAGCAGCGGATGCTCCTGATCATCGACTACATGCAGAAGGTGCCCCAGTTCCCGGAGCCGCCCAGCGAGTCCGAGAAGGTCACCTACGTCGTGAACGGGCTGAAGGACATCTCGCTCACGGAGAAGGTCCCGACGATCGCGATCGTCGCGGCGGACAAGGAGGGCCTCAAGGCCGCGCGCCTCCGCAATCACCACCTGCGCGGCTCGTCGGCCATCAACTACGAGGCCGACATCATCCTGATCCTCAACGAGAAGTACCAGATCGTCGCCAAGGTCAACATCGAGTTCAACCCGTATCAGGCGCAGCGCTTCCGCGACTGGGTCGTGGTGTCCATCGAGAAGAACCGGAGCGGCGCGGACAACGTGGACACGGAGTTCCACAAGCATTTCGACTTCTCGTGCTTCGATCCTACGGGTCGCCCGGTACAGGAAAAGCTCATCGAAGAGCGGCTCTACAATGACTGATCAGCGATTGTCGGTGACCGGCGACGGGCGTGTGGGTTGGTCGGCGCCGCTCAACGTCGGCGATACGTGGTCCGGCTCGGGCGCCGGCGACTCGACCGGAGCGTTCCTTACTACGAGCGCCTATCCAAGGGGTTCGGAGAGCAACGAGGAGCGACGGTGTCTCGTCGACTGATCTCCGTTCTGCTGGGCCTCATGGTGTTGGTGCCCTATTACGCTGGCCACGCTCAACCCGCTGCGGCCGCCGAGGTCAAGGGGTATCTCAAAGACGTCGAAGTGCGGTGGCGATGGAGCTCATCGAGTTCTTGGAGTCCATGGGAAGACCCCGCGTTCGCCCAGAACTACGCGTCTACGAGCCGCCAGATGCAGGTCTGGGTAGAGGTTTACGCCAAGAGTTCGCAGACGTTTAAGATCGGCCTATGGTCGGCAAACGATTCGCGTTGGCTTAGCACAACGTCGCAGTCTGTTGCGGGGGGCCAGACCTACGCCTGGCAATCACCCGCCTTAACCACGCCGGTGGTGGAGGAAGCCCTTGGCGTTTACCTCTACTACTGGAACGGCTCAGCGTATGTATACGACGACGATGCCGTCGGCTGGATTGGCGTCCATTCCTACCTCGACCAGCCAGGCGACCCGACCGTCGCAGATTGGGGTCCAAATGGCGTTACGCGCCCGACATTCACCCAGTCCAGTGACGGTCAGTACGTGACCGTGCGGCAGATGCTGTGGTGGTGGAACAACTCGTACTACACCTCACAGACGAATGGGAGCACCCGCCTCAACCGGCTCAAGGCTTGGGCGAATATGGCTTCATCGGTGAACTGGACGATTGAGTTCCGGCGGGAGGATCGCCCCGGCGGCGCCGGACAAGGATCGCCGCAGGATAAGGACGGCTGGGACTTCTGCGTAAAGCGAGAGAACTACTGCTACTTCTTGACGTGGTCCAGCAACATCCCGGGCCTCAGGACGAGCGACGTCGAAGAGGTGCGTGATGGAGGAAATGAGGAAGCCCAGTTCGAGACCGGCAGCGACCAGATCCGCAACTACTTCGCCATCGTCACTGGTCAAAAACCCCATTTCTCGTATGCCAACCAGTACTATCTCCAAGTTCAGTTTCTACGCCTGTTCAACCGGGGTCAGCAGGTCTGGGTCAAGACGAATTCGCAACTTCAAGGCCTCCATCCATTACCGACGGACGAATACTGGGAATACATGACTCAGACATTGACGACCCTTTGAGGCAACGGTCAAGCTCGAGGATAAGGCGATGAAGTCGCGGTTGTTCGCCGCCACCGTTGCAGGCGTTGTGCTGTTGGTGCTGGCTGGAGGTGTCGGACTTCTTGCTGCATCGTACCTCAGCAAAGAAGCGCTGCCGACCTTCCCGGCTTCGTTTGATGACGGGCGACCACTCCCGATCCCGTCGATGAAGAACGCCCTAGGGCCCGCTGTCGCTACGCCGCAGACCGTCGAGGTCCCTGCAGATCTCATTGATGTTGAGAAGCCAGTCCAACCGCAGAAGGACAAGGCTGGCTTGGAAGCTTACAGAGGCTCAAGGGCGAGCGCCCTGAGAGCGCTACCAGTTGATCGGTCCTCGATGGCGCGAATCACATTCCGAAGCGGCATGCTGCCTGACGAGGCGCTGGCGTTGCTCGCGGCCCACGAATTCGTCGGAATCTACGTCGAGTGGGAGCTACTCGACAGCTTTGAGCATGGCGGCACCCCAGTCTGGCAACTCGACCAAGTCCGCGCCGAGCAGCCTGGTTTGCTGGTCGTCCACGCCGCCGGGTGGGGGAACGTCGCAGGTCTTCAGGACTTGGCTATGGACCCGCATGTGTGGCTCGTGGATCCCGCCGGGACGCAGGACTTCTATTGGTCTGCCAAGTCAGCCGGAGCACTCTCGGAGTAGCGATGTTTCAGGTTAGGCGGTTGCGCTTGACCGCAGGAGTGCTGATCACGAGCTTGGGCCTCACACTGCTCACGTTGCTGGTCGTGACGGCCGATCGCGCCCCCGGAACGGAGGCGCTTATCGAGCTGCGGGGGTGGCCTCACTATTTTGCTTTTGGCCTGCAGTTGGCTGAGGGCGACTCCGGACTGTCCGTATGGTTTGAAGAAAAGGCGTTACCTAGCCTTCTCGAGGACGCCTTGCCGATCGGTCATCTGTCGCTTCTTTGGTTCCTGGTTGACTGGGGAGTCTTTACCGGGGCAGTTTTGACTGTCGTCGGGACTGCCTCCAAGGTTCGGGGGCTTTCAATGCTCGGGCTCTCAGCCAAGCCTCGCTAGCGAGAGCGAGGCAATGATGCGGGTCCTGGTCACGGGGGGAGCGGGGTTCGTCGGGCGGGCGACGGTGCGGGCGCTCGTGCAGGCGGGGCACGCCGTGCGGATCGTGTCGCGCGATGCCTGGCCCAGCGGCTCGCTGTTCGATCGCCTGGGGGTCGAGGTCCACACCGGCGACGCGCAGGAGCGGCCGGTCATCGATCGCGCGCTCGAGGGCATGGATGCCCTCGTCCAGGCCGCGGCGACGTACCGCTATGACCGGGCCGCCGGCCCCGCGATGGCCAACAACGCCGCGCTGGCGCGCACGATCCTCCAGGCGTCGCTCGACGCGAAGGTCTCGAAGGTCGTCGACATCAGCTCGCTCTCCGTATTCGAGCTCGGGCACTCGCCGGTCAACGAGGACACCCCGCTCGCGTCGGAGCGGAGCCGGGGCTGGACGGATCCGTACCTGCGCAGCAAGGTGGAGTCGGAGCGGGTGGGTCGCGAGCTCGAGGCCGCCGGGCTGCCGCGCGTGACCCTCCATCCGGGGATCGTGATCGGGCCGGAGGACACCGCGATGGGCACGAGCAGCGGCATGGTCACCGTGCTGCTGACCGGCGGGACCGCGGTGGACACGCGGGCCCCCTGGGTGGATGTTCGCGACGTGGCCGAGGCCATCGTGCTCGCGCTGGACGCGCCCGTCGGCAGCCATTTCGTGCTGACCTCGGGCGTCGTGCGGCACCGCGACGTCGCGAAGCTCGTCGACGAGCTCACCGGCCTGCGGCCGCGGCGGCGGTTCATTTCGGCGTCCGGTGTTCGGCGCGCCGCGCGCCTCAACGACCTCTTCGGCGGGCGGCTCAGCCAGCTGCCCGACCGCGGGTCCATCGACTGGCTGCTGGACAATGCGGCCGAGGTGGACACCACACGGGCGACCCGCGATCTCGGGATGGAGTTCCTGCCCCTGCGCGAGACGCTCGCCGACGCCATTCGCTGGTGGGCCGAGCACGATCTGCTCGACCGCCGGCTCGCTGGCATGCTCGCCCCACGCGCGCGATGAGCCCGGTTCGCGCGTTCCCGGACCGAGTGGAGATCGTCGTCGAGATCCCGCGCGGCAGCCGGAACAAGTACGAGTTCGACGAGCACGCCGGCGTCTTCCGCCTGGATCGCGTGCTGTCGTCCGCGGTCTTCTACAACTTCGACTACGGGTTCATCGAAGGGACGCGGGCCGACGACGGTGACCACACGGACGCGCTCCTGATCATCGACGAGCCGACATTCACGGGCTGTCACGTCTGGGCCCGCCCGGTCGGCGTGCTGGAGATGCGCGACGAGAAGGGCGCGGACTACAAGGTGCTGTGCGTTGCCGAGGGCGACCCCAACCAGGCGCACATCGAGCGGCTGGAGCAGATGCGGCCGCACCGCCTGGTCGAGATCGAGCACTTCTTCAACACGTACAAGCTGCTCGAGGACAAGACGGTGGACGTGATCGGCTGGCGCGACGGGAAACGTGCGCTGGAGATCCTGCGGCACGACCGCGATGCCTGGCATGCCGAGCAGGCCGGGGGCCGGTGACCGAGCGCCGGCGGTGGAATGACCGGTGGGTGGCGCCGGTGGATCCGCCGGGCACCATGCGCCTGTTCTTCGCCGTCCCGGTCCCGGTCCAGGCGCAGGCGCACATCAGCGAGCTCATCGCGCGGGTCCAGGCGTCCGTCGGCGATGGGCACGCGCGCATCCGCTGGGTCCGCGTGGATGGGCTCCACTTGACGCTGCGCTTCCTCGGGCCTACGCCGGACGAGATGCGCAGGCCGCTCATCGCTGGCGCCGACGCGCTCGCCGCGACCGCAGAGCCGTTCGAGGTGGCCCTGAGCCGAGGCGGCGCGTTCCCGAGCCTGGAGCGGCCGCGCAGCCTGTGGGTCGGTGTTGCGGCGGGCGCCGATCGATTGGCGGGTCTCGCCGACGGCCTGACCGCCGCGGCAGGGGAATGCGGGCTCGTGCTCGACACCCGTCCGTTCACGCCGCATCTCACCATCGCGCGAACGGACGGCCTTCGGCTGGGCCCCGTCGCGGCACGCGCGCTCGAGAGCGCGGCGGACGGGCTGGACGTCCGATTCAAGGTGGACCGGGTCGTGCTCTTCCGGAGCGTCCTGGGTGGAGGGCCGGCCCGGTACGAACCGCTGCACGAGGCAATCCTCGGAGCCTGACCCGCTGCTACGATCGGAATCCCTACCGGGAGGCGCGTCCAGGCCCCATGCCGACCCTTGCATGCCGAATCTGCGGGCGTGTCGTGTACACGGCCGCATCGCTCGACAGCCTCTTCGCAGAGGAGCGTCGCTGCCCTCGCTGCGGCGGCATGCTGTTCGGCGAGCGGCGGGTCGCAAACCGGCGCAAGGGCGAGCGGCGGAAGAACCGCCCCGACGTCCCGGGACCGCCGGGCAGCTTCGAGCGCCGGACATCACAGCGTCGCAAGAGCCAGCGGCGGCGGGATGACAACGCCGCGTTCTGAGATGGGGGAGACGGTGCGGGCCGCCGCGGCCGCCGCGCTCCCGGGTCGCATCTCGTTTCTCGGGTTCGGGCTGATCGCGGGTTCCATCGCGCTGGCGCTCCGCGAGGCCGGCTGCACGGCCCGCGTCGTGGCCTGGACGCCGCGTGGCACGGGGCCGCACGAGGGCCTCCGACGGGGCCTCGTCGACGAGGTCGGCGTGAGCGCTGCCGCGGCGATCGAGGGCGCCGGGCTGGTCGTCCTCGCGGGACCGCCCCGTTCGATCCTCCAGGAGCTTCGCGACCTCGCCGGCCCGCTTCGCGCCGCGGTGGCGAACGGCGCGACGATCACCGACGTCGCGAGCACGAAGGGCCTGATCGTCGCGACGGCCGAGGACCTCGGCATCCCGTTCGTGGGCGGGCACCCGATGGGCGGCCGCGAGACGACCGGGGTCGGCGCTGCCTCGGCCGACCTGTTCGTCGATCGACCGTGGGTGATCGTCGCCGCCGACGGGACGGACGCGGGCCATCGCGACCGCGTGGAGGCACTCGCGACGGCGACGGGCGCGCGCCCGGTCCGGATGACGGCCATCGATCACGACCTCGCTGTCGCGGCGATCAGCCACCTGCCGCTCATCGCCTCCGCGGCACTCGTCGAGGCGGTCACCTCGGACGAAGCCGACTGGGGTGCCGCGCGCCCGCTCGGTGCCGGCGGCTGGCGCGACATGACGCGCCTGGCCCGCGGCGACACGGTCATGGGGGCGGACATCATCGCGACCAACGCGCGGCCCATCGCGGGCCACCTGCGGGCCTACCGCGACGCGATCGACGGCTGGCTCGCCGAGCTGGACGCGATGATCGCGGAGGACCGTCCCGTCGAGCCGGACGAGGGGAGCGTGCGGCGCCTGCGTGGCCGCCTGGAGTCTGCCCGCGCCGAGCTGGAGCGGGAGCCGCGACCGTGAGCGCGGGCGAGCTCGTCCTGGTGGTTCCCCGGGGCACCCTGATGGCCGATCCGGGCTGGCACGGGGTCACGGCCGATCGCCTCGACGCGTTCGAGGCGCTGGTCGCGCGGGACGGGCAGTTCCGGCCCCGGACCGAAGTGGAGATCGACCGGAGCTGGAAGCAGGTCATCCCGTATCTCGTGCTCCGCGACGGCCCGCGGTACTTCCTCATGCGCCGCACCCAGGCAGGCGGGGACGCCCGGCTGCACGATCGCTGGAGCATCGGCGTCGGCGGGCACCTCAACCCGGGCGACGGAGACCTCGCCGGCGGGCTGCGGCGTGAGTGGCGCGAGGAGCTCGTCGCCGCCTTCGAACCGGATTTCCGGCTCATCGGGCTGCTGAACGACGACACGACCGAGGTCGGCAGCGTCCACGTCGGTGCGGTGTACGTCGCGGACGCGGGCGGCCGTGCCGTCGCGATCCGTGAGACGGACAAGCTGACCGGCGCGTTCGCCGATCCGGCGGAGGTCGGTGCGGTCGTGGACCGGATGGAGACCTGGAGCGCGCTGGTGTTCGCCCACATCGAGGCCGTGCCCGCCTGACCCGCGCCCGGACTGCGTTCGCGGCCAGCGGTGCGATACTCAGCGCTGAGGTGGTGCACACCATGTCCCGTGCGGGACGGCCCCGACTGCCGCGGATCTCGTTGATGGTCATGGCGCTCGGCTGGCTGCTGCTCGCGAGCGGCGCTCGCGGCGCGGGTCCCGAGGTGGTCGTCCTGCCGACGACCGGCATCGTGGACTCCACGATGGCGAAGTACCTCGCCGACTCCATCGCCCAGGCGGAGAGCCGCCGCGTCGCCGCGGTCGTGATCAAGCTGGACACGCCGGGCGGCGACCTGCTCTCGACCAACGCGATCGTCGGTACGATCCTCGAGGCAAAGGTCCCGGTGATCGTGTGGGTGGCGCCGGCCGGCGGGTTCGCGGCGAGCGCCGGCACGTTCATCACGCTGTCGGCGAACATCGCACTGATGGCCCCGGGCACCAGCATCGGCGCGGCGTCGCCGATCAGCGGCGACGGAACGGACATTCCCGGCACGCTCGGCGAGAAGGTCAGGAACGACGCGATCGCCAAGATCACGTCCATCGCGAACGCCCGCCATCGCAACGTGGAATGGGCCATCTCCACGGTGCGGGACGCGAAGTCCTCTCCGGCCGATGAGGCCGTGGCCGTCGGTGCCGTGGATGGGATCGCCACCACGCTGGCCGACGTGATCGCGTTCGCCGACGGCAAGACCGTCCAGGTCGCCGGTCAGCCGGTGACCCTGGCGCTGGCTGGGGCAGCGATCACCGAGCAGGGCATCAACCCGTTCCTCGGTATCTTCCGCCTGCTCGCTGACCCCACGATCGCCCTGCTGCTCTTCACCACCGGCTCGGCCGGCCTCCTGGTGGAGCTGTACAGCCCCAACTTCGTGACCGGCATCCTCGGGGCGCTGATGGTCCTCCTTGGGTTGATCGGCCTCGGCACGCTGCCGCTGAACGTGGGCGGCCTGCTGCTGATCGTGTTCGGGCTCGTCCTGTTCGGGCTGGAGGTGACCGTGACCAGCCACGGCCTCCTTGGATTCGGGGGCATCGTGTCCTTTGCGCTGGGGGCGTCTGCCCTGTTCACGGGGCCGGCCGACCCGTTCGAGCCGCTCGTCCGCGTCGCGCTGCCCACGATCGTCGTCATCAGCGCCACTGCGGGCCTGTTCCTCGCGCTCATCGTCTTCGGCGTCATTCGATCCCGGCGGATCGGGCTCGGGGCGCTGGGCGGGGGCGGCAACATCGCGGTCGGGGCCGTCGGCGAGGTGCGCTCGCCGATCCATCCACTTGGCTCGATCCTCGCGGCGGGCGAGGAGTGGAGCGCTCGCAGCGCCAGCGGGAGCCCGCTGGAGCGCGGCACGCACGTTCGCGTCGTGAAGGTTGAGGGATTGACGCTCACCGTTGAGCCGGACGCGTCAGAATCGAAGGGCACGTGATCGCGCGGCATCGCCCGCGCGGCGCGGATCGGAGGTAAAGGTGGAGCTCGCAGTCCTGCTGTCGGTCGGCGGCATCGCCGTCGTCTTCGTCCTGGTCGTCATCTACCTGTCCATCCGCGTGGTCCAGCAGTACGAGCGGATGGTGGTGTTCCGCCTCGGGAAGACCGATGAATCCATGGTCAGGAGCCCGGGCATCAACTTCCTGATCCCGATCATCGATCGGCCGGTCAAGGTTGATACCCGCGAGCAGTTCATCGAGGTCCCCAGCCAGACCACCATCACCAGGGACAACGCACCGATCAATGTCGACTTTCTCATCTACTGGCGGATCGCCGATCCGCTCAAGAGCGTCGTGAACGTCGCCAACTTCCCGGGCGCCCTCCAGGGCGTCGCGACGACGACCCTGCGCGCCGTCATCGGCGACATCCTCCTCGACGAGGTGCTGTCCAAGCGCGAGCAGATCAACGAGGTCCTGCGCGTGAAGCTGGACGAGGTCACCGAGCGCTGGGGCGGCAAGGTGACGACCGTCGAGATCCGCGAGATCACCCCGCCGCGCGACGTCCAGGACGCGATGAACCGGCAGCTCTCCGCCGAGCGGACACGGCGCGCCGTCATCACCGAGTCCGAGGGCAACCGGCAGGCAGCGATCAACAACGCCGAGGGCCAGAAGCAGTCGGAGATCCTGAAGGCGGAGGGCGAGCGGCAGGCCGCGATCCTCCGCGCCGAGGGCTTCAGCCAGGCGCTCAGCCGGATCTTCGGGGCGGCCAAGGACATCGACGAGAAGACGATGGCGCTGCAGTACCTCGAGGCGCTGAAGGCGCTGGGTGCGAGCCCGTCAACCAAGTTCGTCATTCCAACGGAGTTCACCGAGCTTCTCGGGCCCATCTCGGGGTTCGTGGGCAAGGCCATGGGGCCGGGGACGGCCAAGTAGTTCGGGGGTAGGGCATGACCAAGATCCTGGTCGTCGACGACGAGGCGAACGTCCAGCGCCTCCTGCAGTACACGCTCAAGCAGGCCGGCTACACCGTGTCTGTCGCGGGCGATGGGCAGGAGGCGCTCAAGCTCTGGAGCTCGGAGTCGCCCGGCCTGATCCTGCTCGACGTCAGCCTGCCCAAGCTCGACGGCTACGCGGTCGCCGAGCGGATCCGGGCCGACGAGGGCGGCAAGAACCACGTCCCGATCATCATGCTCACCTCCGAGAAGGAGGTGGAGCAGAAGGTCCGCGGTCTCCGTGCCGGTGCGGACGACTACCTCGTCAAGCCGTTCCACCAGGCGGAGCTGCTGGCGCGCATGCGCGGGCTGCTGTCGCGCTTCGGGCCGCAGGAGGGTGGCGCCACCCGCGCCCGCCCGCCCCTCGGCAAGATGATCGCGTTCTACGGCGCCAAGGGCGGCGTGGGCGCGACGACCATCGCGATCAACACCGCGATCGCGCTGCACACGGAGCTGGACCGCAAGGTCGCCCTCGTCGACGCGGTGCTCCAGTTCGGCGACCACCGCGTGTTCCTGGATCTCGGCAACGATCGCAAGAGCGTCACCGACTTGATGAACGCGCCGCAGGTGGACGCGGAGCTGCTGAAGTCCGTGCTGGTCAAGCACGACTCCGGCGTGGACCTGCTCCTCGCCCCGACCTCCCCGGAGGAGGCAGACCTCATCACGCCGGAGAACCTCGCGAGCGTCCTCCTGATGCTCCGGTCGATGTACGACTACGTGATCGTGGACACCGACAAGCGCCTGGGCGACCTCGTCCTGTCCATCCTCGACCACGCGGACGAGGTCCACATCGTCATGACCGCGGACCTGTCCTGCCTCAAGAACGTGCGGCTCGTGCTGGAGGCGCTGCGCAAGACCGGCTTCGACCCCAAGCGCCTGAAGCTCGCGCTCAACCGCTCCAACGCGTTCACGGGCATCAGCGTCGGCGCCGCGGAGAGCGCGCTCAAGCGCGAGTTCGAGACCAAGATCACGAACGAATACCGCGTCGCGATCTCCGCGCAGAACACCGGCTCGCCGTTCAGCTACTCCAAGCCGGACGCGCCACTGAGCCGCGAGATCGTGGAGCTCGCGCACGCGATCGACGCGTCGTTCGCGCCCCAGGTCGCGGCTGTGGCCGGCGTGCCGGCACCGCGCATCGGAGCGGGCCGAGGCCGGTAGCCACACGGGGCCGCTCACCACCGCGAGGTGAGCCGCAGATAAGCGCTGCCTCGTAGGGTGGCGGCGTGCTCGCGACCCTGCTCTCCGCCACGCTCGTCGCCCTCGATGGGCGGGTCATCCGCGTCGAGGTGGACGTCGCGCCGGGATTGCCCGGGTTCACAATCGTCGGGCTCGGCGACGCATCCATCCGGGAGGCCCGCGAGCGGGTCCGGGGTGCGCTGCGGAATTCCGGCTTCATGCATCCGCCGCGGCGCATCACGGTGAACCTTGCCCCTGCCGACGTGCCCAAGACGGGCTCGGGAGCGGATCTGGCGATCGCGATCGGGATCCTCATCGGTTCGGAGCAGTTCACGGCCCGAGCCGGGAGGGCGGCGCTGATCGGGGAGGTCTCGCTCGGAGGTGAGATCCGGCCGGTGCCCGGGCTGCTCCCGATGGTCGCCGCACTCGCGCGCCGCGGCGTGCGACGCGTGATCGTCCCGGCAGATGGTGCCGACGAGGCGCGGCTCGTCGGCGGCCTGGAGGTCGTGCCGGCCGACACGGTGACCGATGCCGTCGAGGCCCTGCGCCTCCGCCACCGCGCCGCACCCACGCCGCCAGCACGGGTGGAGCTTGCCCTCGGTGGATCCGCATCCACGGCACCTGCGGGGCCAATCCTCGCCGACCCGGCCCCGATCCCGGACCTGTCGGAGGTCCGCGGACAGATGGAGGCACGACGCGCGCTGGAGGTGGCGCTCGCGGGCGGTCACGGGTTCCTGATGATCGGGCCACCCGGCACTGGCAAGACGATGCTCGCCCGGACGATCCCAGCGCTCCTGCCGCAGCTCTCGGGCGAGCAGGCGCTCGCGGCAACGATCGTGGCCTCCGTCTCCGGGGAGGGTCCGCTGCACGCCCTGGTCCGGACGCCGCCGTTCCGGAGCCCGCACCACACCAGCTCGTATGCGGCGATCGTGGGTGGCGGCCGCGGGCCGGTGCCCGGCGAGGTCACGCGCGCGGACGGCGGCGTCCTCTTCCTGGACGAGCTGGCCGAGTTCTCGCGGGATGTGCTCGAGGCGCTCCGCCAGCCGCTCGAGGATGGCCGCGTGTCCATCGCCCGGGCCTCGGGCTCGGCCACGCTGCCGGCACGGTTCCAGCTGGTCGCGGCGACGAACCCGTGTCCATGCGGTCACTACGGGGACGAGGGTCGATGCCAGTGCGCCCAGGGCGTGCCGGAGCGCTATGTCGGCAGGATCTCGGGGCCGCTCCGCGACCGGATCGACATCTGGGTCACGCTCGCCCGCATGAAGGCCGCGACGCTGGTCGGCGGTCCGGATCCGGAGCCGTCATCGGCGGTCGCCGCAAGGATCGCGGCGGCGCGGGCCAGACAACTCGGCAGACCGGGAAACCGGCTGAACTCGCGCGTCAGCGGCCGAGCGTTGCGTGCCATTGCGCACCTCGAGTCCGTGACGAGCCGGCGACTTTCCGATCTCGCCGATTCGGAGCACCTCAGTGGGCGCGGAACGGAACGCCTGCTTCGGGTCGCCAGGACCGTTGCGGATCTTGCCGGTTCGGACTCCGTCGAGATCGAGCACCTGGAGGAAGCCGCCCGGTGGCGCCCGCCGTCGAGCAATCCGCCGGTGGCGCTGGCGGTCTGACGATGATCGGCGTGGGTGCCTGGGGTCCGGACGGTTCTGGCGCCGCGTTGCCCGGTGCGGCGACCCTGGGCCAGGGGCTGGGAGACGGCGACCGCGAGGCGCTGGCGGTCCTGCTCTCGGTGACCGGCCTTGGACCGCTGACCCTGGGGCGGCTCGTCGAGATGCTGGGCTCGCCATCGGCGGTCCTGGCGTTTGCTCGATCGCACGGTGCAGTGACCGGGCTCATCGAAGCGAGCCGGGCGCCCGACGGCCAGGCCCAGGCCATGCCGTCGACAGTTGCGAGGGCGATCGCTGAAGTGGACGCGCGGGCTGCCGCCATCGTCCGAGAGGTCAAGCAGCTCGAGCTCAAGGTCGTCGTCCCGGGCGACCGCGAGTACCCGCGGCGCCTGCTCGCGATCGAGGTCCCGCCGCCCGCGTTGTTCGTGCGCGGCAGCCTCGAGTCCCTTGCGAGCGAGCACGTCATCGCGGTGGTGGGAACGCGCCATCCGAGTCCCGGCGGGCGCCGGATCGCGAGCCGGATCGCAGCAGGCCTGGTCCGTGCGGGTGCGACGGTCGTCTCGGGCCTTGCGATCGGCATCGATGGAGCTGCCCACGCGGCGGTCGTCAGCGAGGGCGGCGCGACCGTCGCATTCATCGGCGGCGGCCACGCGCGTCTCTTCCCACGGGCACACGATCGGCTGGCGGACGCGATCGTGGACTCGGGCGGCGCCGTCGTCTCCGAGTACGCGCCATCGACCGAGCCGAGCAAGGGCACGTTCCCCCAGCGCAATCGGCTGATCAGCGGGTCTTCGGACGCGGCGATCGTCGTGGAGGCCGGCGCCCGGAGCGGCGCGCTGGTCACGGCCTCGTGGGCGCTCGAGCAGGGCCGCGAATGCTTCATCGTGCCTGGCTCCATCGACGCTCCATCCTCCGCGGGCTGCAACGGGTTCCTCCGCGACTGGCCGGACCTGGCCCGGATCGTGTCCGGGATCCCGCAGCTCCTCGACGACCTCGGCCTCAGCGCCGCCGCCGGCCTCCCGGGCCTGGTTCCGCAGTCGAGCGAGCCCGATGGCGTCGTGATCAGGTCGCGCGTCCGGCCACCGTCGGCGGCAGCGATGCTCAGTGGCCGCAGCCCCGCCGAGCTGGCGGTTGCCGAGGCGCTCGTCCACGGCGCGGTGACGGTCGACGAGGTCGTGGCCCTCACACGCCTCAGCGTCGGCGCGGTGCTCGGGGCAGTAACGCGCCTGGAGGCGCTCGGACTCGTCCGAGCGGTGCACGGGCGGTACGAACCAGCGGGCCCGCTGGCGACCACGGACCCCGCTGCCGCCAACCCGGCCGCAGCGTGAGGCCCGGGACCCCACCAGACCCATCCCGACTAGGACCAACAGCGGGTCCGCGGGACGGGAGACGACTGGTATGGTCCGGCCGTGAACCGGGCCATCCTCCACCTGATGAACGATCAGCCGCTCGTCGTCGACCTCCTCGAGGAGCCGACGCCGCAGGACATCGCGATCGTGTGCACGAATCCGCACACGGTGGACGGCAAGAAGCCGGTGTTCATCGACTTCGTGAGCTCCACCTTCGTGTTCCCCATGTCGGCGATCCGCTTCGTCGAGGTGCTGCGACTCGGTGAGGACGGAGAGCAGCTCTCGCCGGTCCCGTCGTCGGCAGCTGCGGAGCCGGAGGACCTGGAGATCGACGAGGACTTCCTCCGTCGCGTGCGCGAGGCGTAGGCCGGCGAATTCGCGGGTAACCGGGAAATAAGGCACCCGTGCGTATACTCCGCCGCGATGCCGAAGCACCTCGTGATCGTCGAGTCGCCCGCCAAGGCACGGACGATCGAGCGCTATCTCGGCGACGACTACCGTGTCCTTGCGTCATACGGACACGTCCGCGACCTGCCGGAGAACCCCGGCAAGGGCAAGTTCGGCGTGGACGTGGAGCACGGCTTCGCCCCTGAGTACGTGATCTCCGAGGATCGCCGCAAGCAGGTCGACGCGATCGAGAAGGCCGCCAAGAGCGCCACGACCGTCTACCTCGCCACGGACCTCGACCGCGAGGGCGAGGCGATCGCGTGGCACGTGACCGAGGCAGCGCACGTGCCCATCGGCAAGACGCGCCGGGTCACCTTCTCGGAGATCACCCAGAGCGCGATCAAGGATGCCTTCGCGCATCCGCGCGACATCGACACGAACCTCGTCGACGCGCAGCAGGCCCGCCGCATCGTGGACCGGCTCGTGGGCTACACCCTGAGCCCCCTGCTCTCGAAGAAGGTCCGCTCCGGCCTGTCGGCCGGGCGCGTGCAGTCCGTCGCCGTCCGCCTGGTGGTGGAGCGCGAGCGCGAGATCGACGCCTTCGTCGCGCGGGAGTACTGGACGCTCCGGGCGCTGCTCGCCACGAAGGCCGGCGAGACGTTCGAGGCGGAGCTCGTCCAGATCGACGGCGCGCCCATCGACGTCGGCAACGGCACCTCGGCGGAGCACCACGCGGAGACGCTGCGGGCGCTGCATCCGCGCGTGACCTCGATCGGGACGAAGAAGCAGAAGCGCAGCCCCGCGCCGCCGTTCACGACCTCCACGCTCCAGCAGGAGGCGAGCCGCAAGCTCAGCTTCAGCCCGAAGCGGACGATGTCCATCGCCCAGCGCCTGTACGAGGGCGCCGAGACGCCCGACGGCCACGTGGGCCTGATCACCTACATGCGCACGGACTCCACCGCGATCGCGGGCGTCGCCATGGGCGAGGCGCGCGACGTGATCCGCGAGCGCTACGGCGAGCCGTACACGATGCCCAAGGGCCGGGTCTACAAGACGAAGACGAAGGGCGCCCAGGAGGCCCACGAGTCCATCCGGCCCACCTCGTTCCGGCGTGACCCGGACTCGCTCGCGAAGTTCCTCAAGCCGGAAGAGCTGCGGCTGTACCGGCTCATCTGGCAGCGCGCCCTGGCCAGCCAGATGGAGGCCAAGGAGCTCGAGACGACGACCGCCGAGCTGGTCGCAGGGCCGTACGAGCTCCGGGCGTCCGCCACCCGAACGCTGTTCGACGGCTTCTCTCGCGTCTACACGGAGGGCCGAGACGAGACCGAGACCGCCGACGACGAGAGCGATGGCCGCCTGCCCCCGCTCGCGGTCGGCGACGAGACTACCGTGGCCGACATCACCACCACTCAGCACTTCACCGAGCCCCCGCCGCGCTTCACCGAGGCCTCGCTCATCAAGGCGCTGGAGGAGCACGGCATCGGCCGGCCGTCCACGTACGCGGCGACCATCTCGACGATCGTGGACCGCGGCTACGTCCGGGTGGAGGAGCGGCGCCTACGGCCGGAGCTGATCGGCGGCCTGACCACGGACTACCTCGTGGAGCATTTCGGGGACTACGTGGACCTGACGTTCACCGCGCGCATGGAGGCGGACCTCGACGAGGTCGCCAACGGCACGCGCGAATGGCAGCCCCTGCTCAAGGACTTCTTCACGCCGCTCCAGGCGCTCATCGAGGAGAAGCGGAGGACGACCCGCCGCGCGGTCATCGAGACCGACGAGGTCTGCTCGCTGGGTCACCCGATGATCATCCGGCTCGGACGGAACGGCCAGTTCCTCGCCTGCTCCACGTACCCGGACCACAAGGAGACGCGGCCGCTCCCGGGCGACGAGGCGCCGCCGCAGGCGGGCGAGGGCGAGACCTGCCCCGAGTGCAACATCGGCACGCTGGTGGGCAAGCGCGGGCGCTTCGGGCCGTTCGTGGGGTGCGATCGATATCCAGACTGTGGCTACATCAAGCGCGAGGGCCCGGAGCCGCCTCCGCCGCTCCCGTTCGACGTCGTCTGCCCCAAGAACGCCGACGGCAAGCTGACGGCACGTCGCGCCCGCAGGACCGGCAACGTCTTCTGGGGGTGCTCCAACTACCCCAAGTGCGACTACACGACGAACCACGAGCCGATCGGCGCGTTCCACGATCCGGACGACGGGCCGGTCGCGAAGAAGGGCGACGCGTTCCTGTGCCTGAAGTGCGGAGCCGCGATCGAGGTGCCGACGGAGGGTTCGCCGGTCGGGCTGCGGTTGCCCGGCGGGCCGCCGGACCCGGCGGCACTCGCGCCTGCGCGGCGCACCGGCGGCCGGCCCGCCGGGGGTCGAGCGAGCGGCGGGCGCTCGTCGAGTGGCCCTCGCGGACCGCGACGAGGCGGACGCGCGCCGCGGACGGCGGCGCGGACCTGATCCCTTCCCGGCGGGCGGGGTAGCCTCCGCACGTGGGAACCCCGCTGGACCGGTTTCTCCTGAGCCTCCGGGCGCGCGACGCCTCCGAGCACACGCTTCGCTCCTACGCGACGGCAGTCGGCGCATACCTGGAATGGCTGGGGGAGCGCGGCGCCGACTGGCGTACGCCGGCGCGGACCGACCTCCGCGCGTACCTCGCGAAGCTCGTCGGCTCGGGGGCACGCAGCTCCGTGAGCCAGCGACTCGCCGCCATCAGGTCATTCCACCGGTTTGCCGCGCGCGCCGGCCTCGCGGCGGGGGACCCATGGGGCTCCATCGCGACGCCGCGCCTGCCGCGACGCCTGCCGCGTGTGCTCGAGGTGGACCAGATCGAGCGACTCCTCGCGGCGGTCGACGAGGACGGGGGTGACCGACACAGCCCCTCGCCGGTCGCCGAGGCCATCGCGATCCGCGACAGGGCGCTCGTGGAGGTGGCCTACGCCGCCGGCCTCCGGATCAGCGAGCTTGCGGCCGCCGAGCTGTCCAACCTGGACCTGCGCCGCGGCGAGGTTCGCGTGCTCGGCAAGGGCCGCAAGGAGCGGATCGGCCTCCTCGGACGTCCGGCGATCGCGGCGATCGAGGCGTACCTCGACGAGGCGCGGCCTGCGCTCGCCGCGCGCCGTCGCGACCCGGGTCCTGAGCCCGACGCGATCTTCCTGAACCACGACGGCGGACCGCTCGGCGTGCGCGGGCTCCGCTACCGCATCGACCGGCTGTGCCGGGTCGCCGGCCTCCCCGAGGGCGTGTCGCCGCACACCCTTCGCCACTCGTTCGCGACGCACCTCCTGGACGGCGGCGCCGACCTGCGCGTGGTCCAGGAGCTCCTCGGACATGAGAGCCTGGCCACGACGCAGGTCTATACCCACGTGTCCGCCGCCCGCCTCCGTGCCGCCTACGTCGACGCCCACCCGCGCGCGCGGGCCGGCGCCGGCACGGGATCCGGCGCGGCAGGGGACCCGCGATGAGCCAGGCGGACGCGTTCGAGGCGCCTGGTACCGGCGACGAGGAGCTCCCGCCGCGGACCACCGCGATGGCCCTCGCAAGAGCCGGCCTGGTCGTCTCGGGGGCGTACCTTGTCGCCCGCGTGCTGGGCTACGTTCGGGTCGTCGTCGTCGGCACGACGTTCGGCGCCGGGCCGGACCTCGATGCGTTCTTCGCGGCGTTCCGCATCCCGGACCTGATCTTCCAGCTCGTCGCGGCCGGTGCGGTCGCCTCGGCAGTGGTCCCGATCGTGAGCAGCCTGCTCGCGACCGGTGAATCCGCGCGGGCCTGGCGCGTCGTCTCCACCCTCACGAACCTGATGCTGGTGGGCCTGCTCCTGCTCGCCCTTGCCGCGTTCGTGTGGGCACCGGAGCTCGTGCAGGCGATCACGCCGGGGTTCCCGCCGCCTGTGCTCGCGACGACCGTCGATCTCACGAGGATCATGCTCGCGTCGCCGATCCTGCTGGCGCTCGGGGCAATCGCGACGAGCGCGCTCAACGCGGATCGACGGTTCGCCGCCTCCGCCATGGCGCCCATCGTCTACAACCTCGCGATCATCGGCGCCGCGGTGTTCCTGAGCGACAGCATGGGCATAACCGGTCTCGCAGTGGGCGTCGTCGCGGGCTCCTTCGGGCTGCTGGCGGTTCAGCTGCCGCCGCTCTGGCGCGCCGGCTTCCATTTCAGCCCGAAGATCGACCTGTCGGACGACCAGGCGCGCAGGCTGCTGGTGCTGATGGGCCCGCGCGTCCTGGGGTTGAGCGCGAGCCAGATCACGATGGTCGTCATGACGTCGCTCGCGACCGGGGTCGGGCTGGGGGGGGTGTCGGCGTTCACGATCGCGTTCGCCCTGTACCAGATCCCGATGGGCGTGATCGGGATCCCGCTGGGCATCGTGATCTTCCCGTCCCTGTCGCGCGAGCTCGCGGTGGGCCGCACGGACAACTACCTCGAGCTGATCGCGCGCTCGTTGCGGATCCTGCTGTTCGTCATGCTTCCAATCGCCGCGATCGGGGTCGCGCTGCGACTGCAGGTCGTCCAGCTGCTCCTGGGGTACGGCCGGTTCGACGCGGCCGCGGTCCAGCTGACCGCGGACACGCTCCTGCCATTCCTGCTGGGTCTCGCTGGCCATGCCCTCATCGGCGTGCTCGCCAGGGCGTTCTACGCCAAGCAGGACACGAAGACGCCGGTCGCGACGGCGATCCTGGCGGTGGTCATCAACACGCTGCTCGGCGTCGTGCTCGTGGGCCGCCTCGGGCTGCCGGCCCTGGGCCTCGCGATCGCGATCGCAGCGTGGTGCGAGGCACTCGCGCTGCTGGTGCTGCTCCGTCGACGCGAGGCGGGACTGGATCTCGTGGGCATCGTGAGCGTCGGCGCGCGGTCGCTCGTGGCCGCGGTCATCGCCGCAGCCGTTGCCCTCGTCACCGTGCAGGTGCTGGGCGGCGTCGACCCGGCGGACCCGGACAAGCTCGTGATCCTCGGGGAGGCGACGCTCGCGTCCGTGCTGGCCGGTCTCGCCTACATCGCGGTGGCGCTCGTCCTCCGCATCCCGGAGCTGCGGTCGATGCTGGCGATCCTCCTCGGGGTCGTGCGACGTCGGTCGGGGGCGGGCTGAGTGGGGACGTCGCGGGGGGCGTGGACAGTTCACGAAGCCACGGCGGACGAGCTCGCCGATTGGGACGCCCATACCGTCGACGTCCCCGGCGGCGACGTCTTCCAGTCGCGTGAGTACGGCGAGTACCGGAGCCGCCACGGCTGGCGGCCGCACTTCCTCGCCTTCGACGACGGGTTCCGCGCGCTCGCCATCTCGCGTCCGTGGCCGTGGATCGGCGGCGGCGGGGCGTACATCCCGCGCGGGCCGGTGTCGGCGGGGGAGCCGGCGGAGCGAACCGCCGATCGGCTCCGGGCCGCCGCGGACTGGCTGGCGGCCCACCGGATCGACGTCGTCTCCGCCGATTCGGAGGTCCTCGCGGAGTCGGAGTATCCGGCATTCCTCGCGGCGCGCGGCTTCCGCCAGATCGAGGAGATCCAGGTCGCCCGGCACCGGGTGGGCGTGCCGTTGGGGACGGACGAGGCGGCGCAGCTCGCGCTCATCGGCCAGACGTCACGCAACCTCATCCGCCGCGCGGAGCGCCAGGATGTCCGTGTCCTGCGCTTCGACGCCCGGGCGAGCGAGGCCACCAATGACGGCTTCGAGATCCCGGACGGTGCCCTCCAGCCGGCCGGGCTCGAGGCGGCGCTCCGCGGCTTCTACGTCGCGCTCGAGGTCACCGCGGACCGGCGCGGGTTCCGGGGCCTCCTGTACAACGTCAACACGTTCCTGGACTGGTCGATGCACGCCATCACGGCGGGGCTCGCGATCTACCTCGAGGTGCGGGCCCCCGATGGCCGGATGCTCGCCGGCGCGCTCTTCCATCGGCATGGCGAGCGGCTGACGTACGGCTACGCGGCGGACGTGTTCGAGCTTCGGGACGAGTTCCCGGGCGCCGTGCGGCTGCTGATCTGGCGGGGGATGCAGATCGCGATGCGCGAGGGTCGCAGGGAGATGGACCTCGGTGGCGTGGACACGCCCGCCGCGCGCCGCAAGCCCGTGCCCGGCGAGGAGATGCACGGCCTGCTCGCCTTCAAGGAGGCGTTCGGCGGCAAGTGGGTGGAGCAATCCGGCAACCACGAGTGGGTCGCGCGCCCGTGGCGGTATGCCGCGGGACGTGTCCTCGCCGCGGTTGCGCGGCGGGTGCGACGATGACCGAGCCAATGGACGCACCAACCGCCGGACTCCTCCGAACGGACGACGGTGCCTGGAACCGCTTCGTCGCCGCATCGCCGGCACCGAGCTTCCTCCAGGCCACGCCCTGGGCCGCCGTGAAGCGGCCCAACGGCTGGCGCGCGGCGCGGATCGTGGTCGACACCGGAGCGGGTCCCGTTGGGGCACAGGTCCTGGTTCGCCACCCACGCCCGCTCCCGAGGGGCTTCGGCTACGCGGCCCGCGGGCCGGTCGCGAGCGGACCCCTGGACGCCGCCGCGCTCTGCGTCTTCACGGAAGCTGCGAAGAGTGCTGCCCGTGGACTGGGCATCGCGCATCTCCGAATGGACCCCGAGGTCGAGGATTCCGACGGCCTGGTCGCCGCGACCATGCGCCAGCTCGGCTGGCAGCCGGCGCCCGACATCCAGCCGCGCGCGACCAGGCTCGTGGACCTCACGCGGACCGAGGACGAGCTGCTGGCCGACCTCCGCAAGAAGACGCGCCAGTCGCTGCACAGGGCACAGGACGATGGCTCCGCCGTGATCTCCGCCGGCCCCGAGCGCCTCGCGGACTTCCACCGAACCCTCGCCGGGACCATGGACCGCGTGGGCCTGCCATTCCGCACGGTCGGGTTCTTCCGGGACCTGTGGGACGCCTACGCGCCGTCCGGACAGGCGATGCTCCTCCTGGCCGAGACGCCCGAGGGCGAGGTCGTTTCCGGCACGTTCCTGGTGGGCTGGGGGCATCGGATCGTGGCGCTGTACGGCGGGACGACCGAGGAAGGCCGAAAGCGGAACGCCAAGTACCTGGTGAACTGGGAGGCATTCCGGCGCGCGAAGGCGGCCGGCTACACCGTCTACGACCTGTGGGGCCTGCCCAACGAGGGCATCACGTACTTCAAGGCGGGCTGGGGCGGCCGCGAGGTCCAGTACGTGGGGGCCTGGGACCTGGTCGTCGACCCGCTCGGCGCGCGGATCTTCGAGGCCGCCGTGCAGGCGCGGGCCACGATCGGCCGCCTGCGTCGGCTCGGACGCGGCGGGGCGGGTGGACCGGGCGTCGGGGCGCCCTCGGAGGCGGCATGACGAGCATGCGCTCGCTGACCGAGCTGGTGGATCGATTCGGCAACGAGGGCCGGCTGCTGGAGCGGATCTGGTCGTTCGACCCGGCCGGCATGGAGCTCACCGGGATCGCCGATGATTCCCGCGCGGTCCACCCGGGCAACCTCTTCGTGGCCGTCAAGGGATTGCGCGTCGACGGCCATTCGTTCGTCCGGCAGGCGATCGAGCGGGGCGCGGTGGCGGTCGTCGTGGAGGTGCCCGTCGCCGACCTGCCGGTCCCGCAGCTCGTCGTCGATCGGGGAGCGGCGAGTCTCGCCTCCGCGGCGGCGTGGTGGTACGGCGACCCGAGCCGCGAGCTCCTGACCGTGGGCGTCACCGGGACCAACGGCAAGACCACGACCTCGTTCATGGCCGCGGCGGGCCTCACCGGGGCGGGACTCGCGACGGGATTGATCGGGACGGTGGGGATCCGCGTCGGCGGGCGCCTGGTCCGCAACGAGGAGCCGAACACCACGCCGGGCGCCCTCGACCTCCAGCGGATCCTGCGCGAGATGGTGGGTGCCGGGGAGCAGGCAGTGGTGATCGAGACCAGCTCGCACGGGCTCGCCGCGGATCGCGTGGCCAGCGTGGACTACGACGCGGCGATCTTCACGAACCTCTCGCACGAGCACCTGGACTTCCACGGCACGTTCGATGCCTACAAGTGGGCGAAGCTCAGCCTGTTCGAGCGCCTGCCGCAGGACGCGAAGGGCGGGCACCCGGGAATCGGGGTCATCAACGCGGACGATCCACATGCGAACGCCTTCATCGATGCGACCCGTGGCGCGAAGGCACTCCCGATCACGTACGGGACCCGCCTCGAGGCGGACATCCGCCTCCTCAGCGTGAAGTCCAAGGTCTCGAGGTCCCGGCTGAAGGTGCTGGTGGGCGGCGAGACGCGGCAGCTGGACCTGCGGCTCCCCGGCCGGTTCAACGCCCACAACGCGATGGCGGTGCTGGGCCTGGCGCATGGCTGGGCCCTGGACCTCGACTCGGTGTCGAGCGCGCTCGAGGCGATCGAGGGGGTGCCCGGCCGCATGGAGCGCGTCGATGTCGGGCAGCCGTTCATGGTCGTCGTGGACTTCGCGCACACCTCCGCGTCGCTCGACGCGGTCCTGCGCGAGCTCCAGCCTCTCGCGGCGAAGGGGCGCGGGGTGATCAGCGTGTTCGGTGCGTCGGGAGAGCGCGACATGGGCAAGCGGCCGCTCATGGGCGAGGCAGCCGCACGACGCAGCAGCCTCGTGATCGTCACGGAGGACGACTCCCGCAACGAGGACTCAGCGTCGATCTTCGAGGCGATCGCCGCGGGCGCCGAGGCGGCCGGCAAGCGCCGCGGCGAGGACCTGCTCGTGATCGGCGACCGGCGCGAGGCAATCGCGGAGGCCTTCAGTCGCGCCCAGCCGGGCGACATCGTCCTGCTGGCGGGCAAAGGCCACGAGACCTGGAATGTCGGCCCCAACGGTCCGGAGCCCTGGTCCGATCGGGACGTCGCGACCTCCCTCCTGGGACGCCACGTCCAGAATCCCGCGGTCGCCTCGGACCACTAGGACCGCCCGGCCGGTCCAAACGCGCCTTGTCGAACCCGGCCCCGCGGGCCACGCTCACGGTCGAGGAGGTGCGAGATGCCCGAGATGACCGCGTCTCGGCCGGTCCTGTCTCCAGAGATCGTGACGAGAGCGGAGCAACAAACCGCGGTGGTCCGCGTGCGGGGTCCGGTCGCCGACCTGCCGGCCATGATCGGCGAGGCGTTCCAGCTGACATCGCGTGCGATCGAGGAATCCGGCGCAGCGTTCGCGGGTCCGCCGTTCGCTCGCTATCGCTCGGTCGGCGAGGAGATCGACGCGGAGGTCGGGTTCCCGTTCGCCGGGAAGGTGCAGGCGACAGGGCGCGTCTACCTCGCCAGCCTTCCCGCCGGGCGCGCGGTCGTCGCGACCCACGCCGGCCCGTACGAAGAGCTCGGAACGGCCTGGGCCCGTGTCCGTGGCTGGCTGGACGAGCACGACCTGACGTCCGCGGACGTCCCCTGGGAGTGCTACCTCACGGGGCCGGACGAACCGGGTCCGCCGATCACGGAGATCGTCTTCCCCGTTCATTGAGGATCGCCCGCGTCCACGCTCCCCGCGAGTCGCACGCTAGACTTCGCGGACGATGGTGGCCCCGCGAGCGCGGGCCGAGCGGCCCGCCGAGACACTCCCGGCCGCGCGCCCGGCGCGGAAGGCTTCACGGCGCGCGTCGAACGGCGTTGAGGCCCCACCGCCGGCCACGACCCGGTCCCGCACGACCGCCCCGACGATTGCCCGTCCACGGAAGGCCGACACGCCGCAGGCGATGGGCGAGCAGCTCATCGCATCGATCCTCAAGCACGATCCCGACGCTGACGTCACCGACGTTCGTCGCGCGGTCGAGTTCGCGATCGAGGCGCACGGCGATGCACGCCGGGCGTCGGGCGAGCCGTTCGTCACGCACCCGATCGCCGCCGCGCAGATCCTCGCCGGCCTCGGGATCGACCTTGTCGCCGTGCAGGCGGAGCTCCTGCACGACGTCCCGGAGGACACCGAGTACGCGCTGTCGGACGTGGAGGAGCGCTTCGGCAGCGAGGTGGCACAGCTCGTCGACGGCGTCACCAAGCTGAGCAAGTTCTCCACGCTCAGCCACGAGCAGCAGCAGGCCGAGAACATCCGGAAGATGTTCCTGGCGATGGCGGACGACATCCGCGTCGTGCTCATCAAGCTCGCGGACCGGCTCCACAACATGCGCACCATCGCCGCGCTCCCGCCGGAGAAGCAGCTCCGGATCGCGCGCCAGACCCTGGAGATCTACGCCCCGCTCGCGGAGCGGCTCGGGATCTGGCAGATCAAGTGGGAGCTGGAGGACCTCGCGTTCAAGGTCATCGAGCCCGGGCGCTTCCGCGAGCTGGCCAAGCTCCTGGACACCCGGCGCAAGGGCCGCGAGTCGTACATCGAGCGCGCGATCGAGGAGCTCAAGCCGCGCCTCGCCGCGGCCGGCATCGATGCCGACCTGCAGGGCCGCCCCAAGCACATCTACAGCATCTTCAAGAAGATGCAGCGCAAGTCGGCGGAGTTCGCCGAGATCTACGACGTGTACGCCATCCGGCTCCTGGTCGACGAGGTGCGGGACTGCTACGCGGCCCTCGGCATCGTGCACGCCCTCTGGCGCCCGATCCCGGGCCAGTTCGATGACTACATCGCCGTCCCCAAGAACAACCTCTACCAGTCGCTCCATACCGCGGTCATCGCGATGGACGGCAAGCCCCTCGAGATCCAGATCCGGACGCACGCGATGCACCAGGTCAGCGAGGTGGGAATTGCCGCGCACTGGCGGTACAAGGAAGGCTCCAAGTCGGATCGCGAGTACGACGCCAAGCTCGCCTGGCTGCGCCAGCTCATGGACTGGCAGCGCGACGTCTCCGACGCCACCGAGTTCGTGGAGGGCGTGAAGCTCGACATCTTCCAGGACCAGGTCTTCGTCTTCACCCCGAAGGGCGACATCAAGGACCTGCCTGCGGGCGCCACGCCGCTCGACTTCGCCTATCGCATCCATACGGATGTTGGCCACAAGACGATCGGCGCGAAGGTCAACAACCGCCTCGTCCCGCTGGACTACAAGCTCAAGAACGGCGACATCGTGGAGGTCGTCACCACGCGCGCCGGCCACGGCCCCTCGCGCGACTGGCTGAACGTCGTCCGCACCCAGCATGCCCGCGAGAAGATCCGGCAATGGTTCAAGCGCCAGGAGCGGGACGAGAACATCGTCCATGGCCGCGAGTCGCTGGATCGCGAGCTCCGACGGCTCGCCCGGACCTCGACCGCGGCGATCGGGCAGGACAAGCTCATGGAGGTCGCGCGCCAACTGAACTACGAGAGCATCGACGACTTCTACGCGGCCGTCGGGTACGGCGCCGTGAGCGCCCAGTCCGTGGTCATGCGCCTCGGTGTCGTCGACGACGCGCAGTCCGCGCTGCCGACGGTCGCGCCGCCGGTCCAGCCGGCACGCGCCGGCGGGGTCCGGGTCAAGGGGGTGGGGGACCTACTCGTCCGCTTCGCGAAGTGCTGCCACCCGATCCCCGGCGATCCGATCGAGGGCTTCATCACCCGCGGCAAGGGCGTGACGGTCCACCTTCGCTCCTGCCCGACCGTGCTCAACGAGCGCGAGGTCAGCCGCCTCATCGAGGTGGAGTGGGAGGCGGCGCCCGCCCAGACGTATCCGATCGCGATCCGGGTCGAGGCGTACGACCGCACGGGACTCCTCAGCGACATCACGCAGGTGGTCGCCGAGGCGAAGGTCAACATCCTCGCCGCCGACGTGTCCGTGGGACCGGACCATACCGCCATCGTCCGGGCGACGCTGCAGGTCGCATCGGTGAGCCAGCTCTCGCGGGTGCTGTCGCGCATCGAGCAGCTCAAGGACGTGTTCTCGGTCCAGCGGGACCTCGGCTGAGGGCTCGCGGCGGTGGCGGCTGCGATCGACGGCGGCCCGTTCCCGCTCGGCGCGCTCGACGATCTCGTCTCGGGACTCGGCCTGGCACTCACGGCGTGCATGCTCCACCGCAGGCGTAGGGCTGCCGCTCGATCCGTCGTCACGCCTCGATAGACTTCGCGAATGCCCACCTTCCGAGCCCCTCGGGGAACGCGCGATCTCCTGCCGCCCGAGCGGGTCGGGCTGGCGCGCCTGGAACGGCTGGCGCAGGACCTCGCGGCCCGCTACGGCTACCACCCGATCGAGACGCCGCTGTTCGAGCAGTCCGCGGTCTTCGAGCGAGGGATCGGCGAGGTCACCGACGTGGTGGAGAAGGAGCTCTTCCTCCTCCAGCCACGCGACGAGGACGCCGAGCGCTGGGCCCTTCGCCCGGAGCCCACCGCGGGCATCGTCCGCGCCTACGTCCAGCACGGGATGCAGACCTGGCCGCAGCCGGTCAAGGTCACGATGACCGGCTCCATGTTCCGCTACGACCGCCCGCAGGCCGGGCGCTATCGACAGTTCTGGCAGTTCGACGTCGAGGCGATCGGCGATCCTGGGCCGGCCGTCGATGCCGAGATCATCGAGCTGGCGGCTCGCTTCTACCGGGACGCCGGGCTGCCCGGCGTGACGATCCTCCTGAACTCGATCGGCGATGGCGCGTGCCGGCCGGCATATGTCGATGAGCTGACGGCCTTCTACCGGGCGCACCTCGGCGAGCTCCCTCCCGCCGAACGTGCGCGGCTGGAGCGGGCGCCGCTCCGGCTCCTGGATTCGAAGGACGCGCGCATGGTGGCGCTCAACGCGGTCGCTCCCCAGATCACCGACCGCCTGTGCGACGCGTGTGCCGCCCACTTCGCGGCGGTTCGCACGCACCTGCACGCCGTCGGCGTGGACTACCAGCTGGAGCCGCACCTCGTGCGGGGCCTGGACTACTACACGCGCACCGCGTTCGAGGTGTACCCGGCGGGCGTTTCCGGCCAGCAGTCGGCGATCGGCGGCGGCGGCCGCTACGACGGCCTCGTGGAGCTGCTCGGCGGCCGCCCGACGCCCGGGATCGGGTTCGGGCTGGGGCTGGACAGGGTGCTGCTCGCGCTCGGGGCAGCGGGTGTGCCCGCGACGGTGGAGCCCGCGCCCGTGGCGGTGGTCGTGGGGAGTGATCCCGCGGATACGGTCGCGCGCCTCCGCATCGCCACGGAGCTGCGTGGCGCCGGGCTGCCGGTCCGGGCGGAGCTCGGCCAGCGCAAGCTCGGCAAGCAGCTGGAGGCCGCGGCGCGCGACGGCGCCCATTTCGCGGTCATCCTCGGCGATGACCTCGCCGGTGCGCACGTCCAGCTGCGCGACCTCGAGGCCGGGACGCAGCGCGCGGTCTCCGTGACCGGACTCGCCCGGGAGCTCGAACGCGCCACGAAGTCACATCGCCACGGCCTGGCGACGCCGGAGTCCTGAGGCGACGACGCTCACCCCTGCGCGCGAACGGCGAGGAGCCATGTCGGGCGCAGCCGGCGGGTGACCTTGAGGCCGACGGACTTGAGCGCGGCAACCAGCTCCGCCTCGGTCAGGACGCGCGCCGTGAACGGCTGTCGGACGACCCGGCCCCGAACGTCGTAGACCGAGACCGCGGACACGAACGGCGGGTCACGTCGCACGTCGACCATGCCGAGCCGTCCGCCGCCGGGTGTCGGGCGGACCTCCGCCGCGGTCTCCGCCCAGTCGATCGGGTGATGCTCCAGGAGGAGCAGACCGTTCGGCGCGAGGTGCCGGCGGGCCACCGCGAGAAGCGCGCCTCCGACCCCTTCCTCCGGCCGGTTCACCAGATGGCTGCCGAGGACGACCAGGTCGAACGTCTGCCCGAGATCGAGGCGATCGATCTCGGGCGCATCGGCACCGGCTTCCACGATGAGTTGGCGGACGGTGCCCAGATCGATGCCGAGCTCGCCGAGAGCCGCCACGATGCGGCCGGCTCCACGGGTGCCGTCGAGCGTGGCCGCGTCCCCCGCGGGTTCGCCGATCGGGCGACGACGGCGGATGAGGAGGGCGTCGCCGCGGGCGGCCATGGCCGTGTCGTTCAGTAGGTCAGGACGCGATCCGCCTCGAACGTGAGCCTGACGAGCACGTCCGGAGGCGCGAACTCCACGGCGAGGCCGCCGATGGCGTCCGGCGTGAGGCCCCGCGCCTTGCTGGACATTCCGGACGCGAACAGGCGCGCCCCGCCCGACACGAGGGCGTCGACGTGCTCGCGCATGGAGCCCGTCCCGATCCCGACCCCGGCATCGAGCGTCTCCCGGCGCAGCAGCGAAACGCCCTCGCCGGCAAGGAACAGGTCCACCTCGTGGCCACCCGCGAGCGCCGTGCGCGCGACGAGCAGCCCGAGCGCCGAGCGGGTGGGGTTTTCCGGTCCGGTTGCGATGTGGACGAGCAGGCGTCCCATGGCGATCCTCCGTGCGCGACGACGACGGTCGCTACCATACGCGGGCCATGTCCCAAGTCACCAACCAGTTCGCGGGACCGTATCGCACGCATTCGTGCGGTGAGCTGCGCGCGTCGGACGCCGGCGCCACCGTTCGGCTCGCGGGCTGGGTGAACCGGCGGCGCGACCAGGGCGGCCTGATCTTCCTGGACCTCCGCGATCGCCACGGCATCACCCAGGTGGTCATCGATCGGACGGACGCCGCCGATGCGCACGAGACCGCGGGCCGCGTCCGGGGCGAGTTCGTCGTCACGGTCGTCGGGACGGTCGTCAGGCGGATGGCGGGCACCGAGAACAAGCGCCTCGCGACCGGCGACGTGGAGCTCCAGGTGATGGGGCTGACGATCCTCAACGAGGCAAAGACGCCGCCGTTCTACGTCAACGATCCCGAGGCGGTGATCGACGAGTCCCTGCGGCTCAAGTACCGCTACCTCGACATCCGGCGCGAGGCGATGGCCCGCCGGCTGCTCCTTCGATCGAAACTGGTGCACGCGATCCGCGACGCCCACCACAGGGCCGGGTTCATCGAGGTGGAGACGCCCAACCTGATCAAGGCGACGCCGGAGGGCGCCCGCGACTTCCTGGTCCCGAGCCGGCTCCAGCCGGGCAGCGTCTATGCGCTCCCGCAGAGCCCGCAGCAGCTCAAGCAGCTGCTGATGGTTGCGGGCGTGGATCGCTACTTCCAGATCGCGCGCTGCTTCCGCGACGAGGACCTGCGCGGCGACCGCCAGCCGGAGTTCACCCAGCTGGACCTCGAGATGAGCTTCGTCGACGAGGCCGCGGTCATGGACTTCGTGGAGTCGATGATCGTGGAGGTCTCGAAGGCGACCGTGCCAGAGCGCCCCCTGCAGGAGTGGCCGTTCCCGCGGCTCACCTACGCCGACGCGATGGACCGATACGGCTCGGACAAGCCGGACCTCCGCTTCGGGATGGAGTTGGAGGACCTGGGCTCCCGGATCGTCGGTCAGGGCGGCATCGCCGCGTCCGGATTCCGCGTGTTCGACGAGACGATCGCGGCGGGCGGCGTGGTCAAGTGCATTGTCGTGCCGGGCCTCGGCGGCGCGTCCCGCCGCGAGATCGACGAGCTGACCGAGCGCGCAAAGGCACTCGGTGCGAAGGGTCTCGCGCACCTGTCCATCGGTCCGGACCACGCGATCCACGGTCCGATCGTGAAGTTCCTCGGCGACGACGGCGCCCAGCACCTCCTGCAGCGACTCACGACCAACCCCGGCGACCTCGTGCTGATCGTCGCGGACACCGCGCCCGTCGCGAACGACGTCCTCGGGAAGCTTCGCCAGGAGCTCGGCGGCAGGCTTGGGCTCGCCGACGAGAACGTCCTCGCGTACTGCTGGGTCACTCGGTTCCCGATGTACGAGTGGGACGCCGAGAACGAGCGCTGGCACGCGACCCACAACCCGTTCTCCGGCGTGCTCCCGGAGGACGAGTCGCTGCTCATCACCGCGGACGGGGATCCGTACCGACCCTCGCCGCGCGACCCTGCCGGCAAGGCGCGGGCCATGCAGTACGACATCGTGCTCAATGGCTGGGAGCTCGGTGGCGGCTCGGTGCGCATCTGGAAGCACGACCTGCTGGTCCAGAGCCTCGCGCTCCAGGGCCACTCGGAAGCGGCGATGCACGAGAAGTTCGGCGCGATGCTCGACGCGTTCGAGTTCGGGGCGCCGCCCCACGGCGGCATCGCCCTGGGCATCGA
The DNA here is from genome assembly GCA_016191395.1 of Chloroflexota bacterium. GTDB lineage: Bacteria > Chloroflexota > Limnocylindria > Limnocylindrales > CSP1-4 > UBA5189. The sequence goes on along the minus strand of JACPOS010000003.1, from coordinate 88,370 downwards.
CCGCTGGGCGGCCCTGTTCTCGAAGCAGACGAACATCCGCGAGGTCATGGCGTTCCCCAAGACGCAGTCGGGCGGCGACCTCATGCTCGAGGCACCCTCCGAGCCCGAGCCAGAGCAGTACGCGGAGCTCGGACTCAAGTTCGTCGGCGTCAAGCGCGGCGGCCCGGGAGCCGGCGCCTGACCGACACCGCGCTCTCGCTGGGCTGGCTGGAGCCGATCGCGCGCCGGCCCCGGCTGGCGGCCCTGATCGGCGCGATGTGCATCGCGTTCTCGGGGATCTTCTACAGGTTCGCGGACGTTACCCCGGCCACCGCCACCGTGTTCCGGAGCCTGTACGGCTTGCCAATCCTTGCGCTCGTCGGGTGGTACGAGAACCGCCGCTTCGGCGGGATGCCTGGCCGGACCGTTGGGCTCGCGATCGTTGCGGGCGTGTTCTTCGCGGGCGACCTGCTGTCCTGGCACCACGCGGTGGATGCGGTCGGGGCTGGCCTCGCCACCGTGCTCGGGAACCTCCAGGTCATCGTCGTCGGCCTGATCGCGTGGCTCGTGTTCAAGGAGCGCCCGCCGCGCCCGGTCCTCCTCGCGCTGCCCGTCGTCCTCGTGGGCGTCGTGCTCATCTCGGGCGTCGTCGGGACCGGCGCGTATGGGGTCAACCCGTCGCTCGGCGTGGGACTCGGGTTCTTCACCGCGATCTTCTACGCGGGATACCTGCTCGTGATCAGGCGCGGTTCCCACGACCTCCGGCGCCCGGCCGGTCCCGTCGCGATCTCGACGGCCGCGACCGCCGTGGTGGCGGTCGTCGTCGGCGTGCTCCTCGGCGAGCTGGACCCGATCCCGGCCTGGCCCAGCCACGGCTGGCTGGCGCTCCTCGGCATCACCTCGCAGTCGATCGGCTACCTGATCATCTCCATCTCGCTGCCGCGGCTGCCGGCGGCCCTCGTCTCGATCATCCTGCTCGCGCAGCCGGTCGCGACGGTGATCCTCGCGAGGATCCTGCTGCAGGAGGATCCGTCGATCGAGCAGCTGCTCGGCGTGGCGCTCGTGGTCGGCGGGATCGCGATCGCCACCGTGCCCGTAGGCCGCCTCCGTGACAAGGCGACCGGCCGGGCGTCCCAGGCCTCGGCAGGGTAGGCACGCCCGTCCCTGCGAGGAGGTCCAGGGCCCGCCGAGCCCGTCGTCGCTAGCATGGGCGACCGTGTCTGGAGATGATTCGGCTGCGTCCGATTTCGCGAGGGCTCGCCGCATCGCCGAGCTCGAGGGCCTCAACCCGGGGTCGCTGGAGGCGCGCGCCTCCATCGGGCTCAAGATCCTGGCGGTCATGAACATCGGCGGCGTGGTCCTGGCGATGTTCCCCGGGGTCGCGCAGGTGTCGACGCTGTTCGTCGTCACGTTCAACACCGCCGGCGGCCTCCTGGCCGTCGTCTATCTCGCCGGCGCCTTCGGCCTGGATCGGCGCCGACCGTGGGCGATCGCGGCAGTGCGGCCGCTGCTCGGCGTCATCGCCGTGGCGGGGACGCTCCAGGTCCTGGCGTGGTTCACGGACGGTCGCATCCGCATCCCGTTCGACGTCGCAATCGCCGGCTGGGCATTCCTTGGCCCGGCCAACGCGCGACCCATTGCAGGCCAGCAGGCCCGGAGCATAGCTGCCGTTGGCACGTCCGCGGCGCTGGCCGCCGTGATGGTCTTCGGGCCCCAGTTGTTCGGGTGGGGCGGGCTGGTGGACGTGCACCCACCGGACCTGTCGGCGGCAGTCACCGCGGACTGTGGCGACCCTGCTGCGGGCCCACCCCAGCACATGACGCTCGGGTACGACTGGTCCTGGCGATCGGCGGCGCTGCTGCCCAATGGCGCCGACATCGTGGTGCTCGGCTGGACCGGCGCCGACCCCCAGGGCCGTCCGCTCTACCTGATCGACACGATCCCCGGCTCCGCCTCCGGCGTCTACTCCGGCCTCGCGGGCTACCCCAGCACGGACATGGCCACGGCGATCGGGAAGGAATCCGAGGGCTCCTTCCGGTGGGCGATCGAGCTCGGCGAGCAGAAGTTCGCGCCGGGGCACATCGAGCTGCAGCTGGTGCGGCCGAGGGAGGCACCCGCCGGGCGCAGCTCCGTGAAGATCACGGCGTCGTACATCCACCTCGGCCTCTGGCGAAAGGACGCAGCGACCGTCACCTGCTCCTGGTAGGCGGGCAGAGGGCGGCGCGCCGGCCCGCTCCCTGGCGCCCTATTCGGTCGCGGCCTGCTCGTATGGTGCGAGGGCCGGCCCCTCGATCGGGGCCTCCTCGGATTCGTCGGCGAGCGCGGCGCCCCAGTCGTGCTGGTGGTGTGCCGCGGGCTCGCTCGGCCCGAGATAGGCCGGGAGCTTCTCGCGCGGCACGCCGGCGTCGTGGGTCACCCCCGGGTCCCCGAGCTCCACGTCGCGGGTATGGACGCCGGCGGCCACGAGGTCGTCGAGGATCTGGTCGGGCATCCGGTCGGGCGCCACGGAGGTGAGAATCGCCGCTCGCTCCCGTGGCAGGAGCACGGGCCACCCAGCCTCGCCCTGATATGCGGGCCGGAGCAGCGTGGAGCGGTCAACGCCGTGCGCTTCGATGAGGGACGTGACGGTCTCCGGGCTCACCCAGACCATGCGCGCCGGCCAGATCAGGGCCGCGCTCAGGTCGTTCACGAGCGACGCGGCGACGTCAATGCCGCGGGCCATCTGCCGGGCCGGCGGTCCCTCGTGCCTGGGCAGCGGCTCGGCGAGCGTCACCGATGCGCCGGCGAGCGACGCCGCGACCGCCCCGTCCGGATCGAACGACACGACGACGATCGGCAGCGCCCCTCCCGACCAGGCGGAGTCCGAGATGCGGCGCACGCGGCTCTGTCCCTCGACGTCGGCGAGCGCCGACTCGGGGCTCGCGGCGAGGATCACGGCGGCGACGGTCACGCCCCGATGCTAGCAGCGGGTCGATTCGGGCCGCTCCGTGGGACAATCGGCGTTCGCATGACAGATCTCGCCCGTCCCGCTCTGCCCGCCGCGCCCCCGACCGAGGTGCGCGACCACCTCCGGAATCTCGCCATCGTGGCCCACGTGGACCACGGCAAGACCACGCTCGTCGACGCGATGCTCCGCCAGACGGGTGCGTTCCGCGCGAACGAGGCGCTGGTGGATCGCGTGCTGGATTCAGGCGACCTGGAGCGGGAGAAGGGGATCACGATCCTCGCCAAGCAGACGACGGTCGACTATGACGGCGTCCGGCTGAACATCGTTGACACCCCCGGCCACGCCGACTTCGGCGGTGAGGTGGAGCGATCGCTCCTGATGGTGGACAGCGTCCTGCTGCTCGTGGATGCGGCGGAAGGCCCGCTGCCGCAGACCCGCTACGTGCTCCAGAAGGCGATGGCGCGTCGCCTGCCCGTCGTTGTGGCGATCAACAAGATCGATCGTGGCGACGCGCGGGCCGCGGAGGTCCTCGACGCCGTCTACGAGCTGTTCATCGACCTTGGCGCCGACGACGACCAGATCGACTTCCCGGTCCTGTACACCAACGCGAAGGCCGGCACGGCGACGAACGACCCGGCGGTCCCGGGTACGGACCTGCGACCCTTGTTCGACAAGCTCATCGAGGTCACGCCGCCGCCTCGCCACGTGCCCGGCCACCCGCTGCAGCTTCTCGTGACGAACCTCTCGGCAAACGAGTACGTGGGCCGCATGGCGGTAGGGCGCATCCGGAACGGCACGATCCGCATGGGCCAGCGCGTTACCGTCGTGCGTGAGGAGGCGGACGACACGGCCGGGAGCGTGGAGCCGGGCCGGACGGTCACGATCTCCGGCTCCGTGACGGCCCTGCAGACCGCGCACGGCATCGACCGCGTGGACATCGACGAGGCCGGACCGGGCGACATCGTCTCGGTCGCCGGGCTGCCGGACGTGACGATCGGCGACACGATCACCGAGCCGGGCGATCCGCGCCCCCTGCCGCGCCTCGACGTCGACGCGCCGACGCTGCGCATGACGTTCGGCGTCAACACCTCGCCGCTATCCGGGCGGGAGGGGAAGTACGTGACCTCGCGCCAGATCAAAGCGCGGCTGGATCGCGAGATCCTGGGCAACGTCTCCATCGAGGTCTACCCCACGAGCACGGGCGACACGTTCGAGGTCCGTGGACGCGGCGAGCTCCAGCTGGCCGTCCTCATCGAGCAGATGCGGCGCGAGGGCTACGAGCTGACCGCCTCGCGCCCGGAGGTGATCCTGCGCGAGACCCGCGACGGCCTCCAGGAGCCGTACGAGCGGATCACCGTTGACATCCCGCCGGATTACATCGGTGAGGTCCAGGCGGCGCTCTCGGGCCGGAAGGGCCGCCTCGAGCAGATGTCCACCGACGCCGACGGCCGCGTCCGTCTCGAATACGTCCTGCCCGTCCGTGGGCTGATCGGCTATCGCGGCCAGCTGCTCACCGAGACGCGAGGCACGGCGCTGCTGCACCAGATCGGCGAGGGCTATGGGCCGTGGGCCGGCGAGGTGACGCACCGGACTGCGGGCGTCCTGGTCAGCGACCGTACGGGCACGTCCAACGCGTACGGCCTCTTCAACCTGCAGGAGCGCGCCGAGCTGTTCATCGGCGCAGGGGTGGAGGTCTACGAGGGCATGATCGTCGGCGAGAACAGCCGCTCGGGCGACATGGACGTGAACCCGGCCAAGGAGAAGAAGCTCACCAACATCCGGACCCACGCTCACGACGAGGCGCTCCGCCTCACGCCGCCTCGCCCGCTCACCCTGGAGGCGGCCCTGGAGTTCATCGCCGAGGACGAGCTCGTCGAGGTCACACCCCAGTCCATCCGGCTCCGCAAGCGCCTGCTTCCCAAGCATGAGCGGGAGCGCGAGCGTGGCAAGGCCTTCGAGCGCGAGGTCGTCGCGGACCGCACCTGACCCCCGCCGAGGTCGACCGGCCGCTCCCTACAATCGCCCGGATGCAGGCGTCCGACGCAATCACCGGCGCCACCACGCGCGAGCGGGTCCGCGCGTTCGACCTGGCCCGGGGGCTGGCGGTCCTGTTCATGATCGGCGTGCACGTGCTCTGGCACTGGGGCGCGCCGGACACATGGACCTCGCCGGTCGGCCAGGTCATCAGCCTCCTCGGCGGCCCGACTGCGGCCCCGGTCTTCATGTTCCTGATGGGCGCCTCGCTCGCGTTCTCGTCGCGGACGTCATTCAGGTGGCTCGCCGTGCGCGGCCTGTGGCTGCTGTGGCTCGGCTACCTGCTCAACTTCCTGCGCGGCGTCATCCCCGCCTACCTCGGGCTGACGACCGGCGTGGTGACCCCCGAGCAGATCGCGCCGTTCACCCTGCCCTGGCTCGCGACGACGGTCGACGTCCACCACATGGCCGGCCTGTCGCTGATCGCGATCGCGGCGCTCCGGATGGCCGCTCGGCCCGGCTGGGTGTGGCTTGGCCTCGCGGCCGGGATCGTGCTTGCAGGACCGTTCCTCCGCGGGCTCGAATTCGGCACGCCGTTGCTCGATGGGCCGCTGACGCCGATCCTCGGCGGCGCGCCGAACGTGTACTACGCGGTCGTGCCCTGGATTGCGTTCCCGCTCGTGGGCGGGGTGTTCGGCTCGATCATGGCTCGGGCGACCGACCGGACCCGCGTGTTCCGATGGGGAGCGCTTATCGGGGTCGCGCTGTGCATGGCCGGCATCGGGCTGTTCGTCGTGAACCCGCCCGTGTTCGACGTGAACACCTACTGGCGCATGCCGCCATCGTATTTCGTATCGATCACGGGCCTGGTGCTCCTGTGGCTGTTCGCCTGCGACCTGGCGGTCCGGCGCGTTCGGGCGAACCGCGCGTTCGACTTCCTGTACGGCTGGAGCGGCCGCGTCATCGCGATCTACTTCACCCACTGGGTCGTCGTCGGGTGGGGCGCCGGCATCTTCGGCTTCCGCTCGCAGCCGCTGTCCGGGGCCCTGATCGGGATCGTCGTGGCGATCGTGGCGACCTCGTGGCTCTCACGCTTTGCCGTGGGTCTCGAGATGCCGCGGTGGCTGGAACGATTGGGATCCGGGCGAACGGTCCCGCGAGAGCCTGCGGTGATCGCCAGGTAAGTCCCGCGCAGCAGACTTCGCCCATGCCCGCCCGTCGACGCGCGATCGAGGTTGCCGCAGCCCGTGGTCGGGCCGCCGTCGCGAACGTGGGCCGTGAGCTTGCCAATGCCATTGCCGATCAGGGCCTGTCGTATGCGGCCGTCGGGCGCGACGTTGGCCTTTCGGGGGTCCAGGTCGGCAGGGTGGCGCGCGGTCTGGCACCTGGACTGACCATCGTCCAGGCTGCGGAGTTGCTTGCGTCTGCAGGCCTGGAGCTTTCCGTGCGCGCGTTCCCAACCGGCCGGCCGCTTCGTGATCGCGCGCATCTTGCTCTGCTCGAACGCCTTCGGCTTCGCCTGCATCCGATGCTTTCTTGGCGACCGGAGATCCCGGTCACCGGTCCACCCGACCTGCGCGCGTGGGACGCCATGATCGCGAACGCCGCGTGGCGAACGCCCGTCGAAGCCGAGACGCGACTGGGCGACCTCCAGGCGCTAGAGCGTCGCCTCACCCTCAAGCAGCGCGATGGGCACATTGAGCACGTGATCCTGCTGGTCGCAGACACGCGGCACAACCGCATCACGCTTCGATCGGTCGCACCGTCGCTCGACGCCCAGTTCCCGGTTCCCGGTCGGCGCGCATTGGAGCTCCTTGCGGCAGGCGTCAACCCCGGTGGTAGCGCAGTCGTCCTGCTTTGAGCCCATGCTCGCTCTCGAGCAGACCGTGACCGGGACCGTCTTCATTGGATGCACGTTCCAGACCACCCGCGTGCACCGAGCCAACCGAATCGGTCACGATCCTTCGCCGGACGAAGCCCCCGGCCACGCGCGAGCCATCGGCCGCTCGGAAACGTCGTCTGACGACGGATCGTGACCAAAGCAGGGCCCGCGGTCGTTCGGAATGCACATCTGATGAAGGCGGACGTCGAGATCCGTCGTCGGGCGCTGCATCGCGACCGGGTCAACCGGTCAACCGCGTCAACCGGGTCCACCGGATCCGACCGGTGCTGTGCTCGACCCGCCAGTCGAGTGTCGGTGCGACCGAATGCCGCGGGGCCACGCCTACAATCGGGCGCGTGTCGATCTACCTGGATCACGCCGCCACGACGCCGCTTCGGCAGGAGGCCCTCGAGGCCATGCTGCCCTACCTCGGTGGCGAATTCGGGAACCCGTCGTCGCCGCATTCGTACGGACGACGGGCGCGCGCCGCGCTCGACGAGGCGCACGAGCGGATTGCCCGCGCAATCGGGGCCGGCCCGCGTGAGATCGTGCTCACCAGCGGCGGGACGGAGGCGATCAACCTCGCGCTGAAGGGTGCCGCCTGGGCGGGCAAGGGCCGCGGGCATCGGATCGTCACGAGCGCGGTGGAGCACCACGCGGTCCTGCACGCGCTGCAGCACCTCGAGAAGTTCGGGTTCGAGATCGCGGAGCTGCCCGTCGATCGATACGGACGCGTGGATCCCGACCACGTGGCGGCCGCCATCACCGAGCGGACCACGGTCGTCGCGATCCAGCTCGCGAACAACGAGGTGGGGACGATCCAGCCGGTTGCCGCGATCGGCAAGGTCGTCCGCGAGAAGGGGCCGAAGGGCTGCCTGTTCCTTGTCGACGCCGTCGCCGGCGCGGCCTGGCTGCCGATCGACGTCGAGGAGCTCGGCGCCGACATGCTCGCGCTCGCGGGCCACAAGCTGGACGGCCCGAAGGGCGTCGGTGCGCTGTATCTCAAGAAGGGCACCCACATCCTCGCCCAGCTGCAGGGCGGCAACCAGGAGCGGTTCCGCAGGGCCGGCACGGAGGACGTGGCGGGCGCCGTCGGGATGGGCGTGGCATTCGAGCTCGCCGTCGCCGAGCGCGACGCGACCGTGAAGCGGGTCCGGAAGCTGCGCGACCGGCTTCGCGCGGCCGTGCTGGCCGGAGACGGCGTGGAGCTCACGGGACACCCGCGCGACCGGCTGCCGAACGTGCTGTCGGTCGTGGTGGGCGATGCGGATGGCGCCGCGATCGTCGTCAAGCTGGACCTGGCGGGCATCGCCGGCTCGGTGGGCTCTGCCTGCACCACCGGCTCGACCGAGCCGTCGCACGTCCTCACCGCGATGGGCTACCCGGACGACGAGGCGCGCGGCTCGCTGCGCCTATCGCTTGGCCGCTCGACGACCGAGGCGGAGATCGACGCCGCGATCGAGATCGTGCCGAGGATCCTTGCCGAATCTCGCGTCGGGGCCGCGGTGATCGCCGCCGACCCGCTCGGCCAGGCCGTGGCGTCGTGATGCGTACGCTCGTTGCGATGTCGGGCGGGGTGGATTCATCGGTCGCGGCCGCGCTCCTGACCGAGCAGGGCCACGACGTCGTCGGCGTCTGGATGCGCCTGCACGACGTGGCGGACAGCGTCTCGGAGTTCAGGAAGAGCTGCTGCTCGCTGGATGCCGCTGAGGACGCGCGGCGGGTCGCGGGCCAGCTTGGGATCCCGTTCTACGTGATGAACCTGGAGCGCGAGTTCGACGCCGGCGTGCTCGCGCCGTTCCTCGGGGCGTACCTCGACGGCCAGACGCCAAGCCCCTGCACCGACTGCAACACGAAGGTCAAGTTCGGTGCACTGCTCGGGCGGGCGCGCCACCTGTACGAATGCGACGCGGTCGCCACGGGCCACTACGCCCGCCGCGCCGATGGCCCGGACGGGCGCGCCTCGATGCTGCGGGCGCGAGACGAGGACAAGGACCAGACGTATTTCCTGTACGGCCTGCGCCAGGAGCAGCTTGCCCACGCCCTGTTCCCGCTCGGCGAGCTGACGAAGCCGCAGGTGCGCGACGTCGCCCGAGACCTGGGCCTTGCGACGGCCGAGAAGCCGGAGAGCCAGGGCATCTGCTTCATCCCGGACGGCGACGTCCGCGGCGCGCTGCGTTCCCGCGCCGGGTGGGCGCCCGAGCCCGGGCCGGTCGTCGACGGTGACGGTGAACGAGTGGGCGAGCACGCCGGCGCCGCCGGCTATACGGTCGGCCAGCGGCAGGGCCTCGGCGTCTCGCTCGGCGAGCCGCGCTACGTCTCGCGCGTGGACCCGCGCTCGAACACGATCACGCTGGCGCGGCGCGAGGACCTCGAGACGACCACGATCGAGCTCGACGACGTCCGGTTCGTGGCGGGCGAGGCGCCGGCTACAAGCGTCGACGGGGACGGGTTTCGTGCGGAGGTGCGCATCCGGCATCGCGGGTCGCTCGTGCCGGCGACGGTCCATCGCGAATCTCGCTCCCGTGCCGACGCGCGCTGGATCGTCGAGACGGATACGCCGGTCTGGGCTGCGGCTCCCGGGCAGGCCGCCGTGTTCTACGACGGCGATCGATGCCTCGGCGGTGGCCGGATCGCACCCGCCGGCGCCGTCGCGTGAGCACGCGGGCGTCGTGACGAGTCGCGCCGCATGATCGGGCCCGCGCTCGTCCTCGCCGTGATCGTGGGGCTCTTCCATGTCTCCGCGTACGTGTTCATCCGTGGCCGTGCCGGCGCGCGCCTGCCGCTCCTGATCGTGGCCGCGGTGCTGGGCGCATGGGCCGGTGACACCGTGGGCGCCCGGATGTCCATCGACCCGCTTCGGGTCGGTGACTTCCACCTGATCTCCGCGTCCGTGGTCGCCTGGCTGGCGATCGGCCTCGTCGCGATCCTCGCGATCCTCGTGCCGGAACGCAGCCGCGCGGCCGGCACGGCCACCATCTCCACGACGTTGAGGCGCGGGTCCGTCCCGGCGCCATCTGGAACGAAGGAACCCGAACCGGAGGCCCCGCCCTCGTGATCGACCGAATCGCGCGCTTCCTGACCGCCGTGAGCTTCCACCGAGGGCTCGCGCTCGGAGCACTCGTGGGCTCCGCGATCGCCGGCTCCACGCTGTGGAGACGCCTTCGCCGCTGAGGCCGCGAGCCCCTCCGCTACCATTCGGGCGATGCCAAGCCTCGTTCCGGAGCGCGATCCGCGGATCGCGTGGCGCTCCGCTGCCGACATTCGCGCCCGCTTCCTCGACTACTTCGCGGAACGCGGCCATGCGATCGTGCCCAGCTCCAGCCTCGTCCCGGCGGGCGACGACACCCTCCTCTTCGTCAACAGCGGGATGGTGCCCTTCAAGGACGCGCTGACGGGCGTCGAGAAGCGCAGCTACACCCGCGCCGTGAACTTCCAGCGCTGCCTGCGGGTCGCCGGCAAGCACAACGACTTCGAGGAGGTTGGGCGGTCCACGCGCCACCAGACGTTCTTCGAGATGCTCGGCAACTGGAGCTTCGGCGACTACTTCAAGCGCGAGGCCATCCACTGGGGCTGGGAGTTCCTCACGAAGGACCTCGGCATCCCCGGCGAGCGACTCGCGGCGACCGTGTACACCACGGACGACTTCGCCCACGCCGTATGGAAGGACGAGATCGGCCTGCCGCCCGAGCGGCTGGTGCGCTGGGGCGACTTCCCCAACGGCGACGAGAAGAACTGGTGGCGGATGGCCGACACCGGGCCATGCGGGCCGTGCAGCGAGATCCACTACGACCGGGGAGCGCAGTACAGCGAGGGCGACTTCTGCGTCCCGGACCACTCGGAGAACTGCCCGCGCTGGCTGGAGATCTGGAACCTCGTGTTCATGGAGTTCGAGCTCCATCCGGATCGATCGCTGACACCGCTGCCGGCCCCGGGCATCGACACGGGCATGGGCCTGGAGCGCGTGACGAGCGTCGTCCAGCAGGTAGGCTCCAACTACGACACGGACCTGTTCACCGCGATCCACGAGCGGATGCGCGAGCTGTTCGGGCACGACCCGGACAGCTTCGAGGCCGAGCGCTTCAGCTACCAGGTGATCGCGGACCACTCCCGCGCGATCACGTTCCTCCTCGCGGACGGCGTGCTGCCCTCGAACGAGGGCCGCGGCTACGTCTGCCGGCGGATCGTCCGTCGCGCGGTCCGGCACGGCCGGCTGCTGGGCCGCAAGGAGCCGTTCCTCGCGGAAGCGGCGAAGGTCGTGATCGCGACGATGGGCGACTTCTACGGCCACCTGCGCGAGAACGAGGCCGCCATCCTCGGCGGGATCACGCGCGAGGAGGTGCAGTTCGCGCGAACGCTGGACGCCGGCACGGACCTGCTCGAGGAGGCGCTGATCCCGCTCACCTCGAACGACCGCCGGGTCGGGCTGAAGGCCGACGACCTGCCGGCCGATGCGCCCGAGCTGCCCGGCACGGTGGCGTTCAGGCTCCACGACACCTTCGGCTTTCCGATCGACCTGACCGTCGAGCTCGCGGCGGAGTACGGCGTGCGCGTCGATCGCGAAGGCTTCGATTCGGCCCTCGCCGAGCAGCGCGAGCGCAGCCGCTCGGGCACGAAGGCGGGCAAGTCGCGCGCGGTGGAGCAGGCCGCGATGTACGAATCACTTCGAGGCCGAGTCGGCGACACGGCGTTCCTCGGCTACGACACGACGACCGCGGAGGCCAGGGTCGTCGCGATCCTGCGCGACGGCATCGAGTACCAGGATCTCGAGGCGAAGGGCGACGAGGAGCTCCGCACGGAGGCCGGGGCTGTCGCCGAGATCGTGCTCGATCGCACGCCGTTCTACCCGGAGGGCGGCGGCCAGATCGGCGATCGCGGCACGCTCCACCTCGGCGGCGACGCCGGCGACGGCGGGAGCCCGGCGTTCGAGGTGGCCGACACGCAGCGAGTGGCGGGCACGCAGGCCGGCGGCCTCATCGTCCACCGCGGCACGCTGCGCGGGAAGCTCGCGATCGGTGACACGGTGCGCGCCGTCGTGGATCCGGAGCGGCGCGCCGCCACGATGCGCAATCACACGGGCACGCACCTGCTCCACCGCGCGCTCCGCAACGTCGTGAGCGAGCGCGCGAAGCAGGCGGGCTCGCTCGTGGCGCCTGAGTACCTGCGCTTCGACTTCCCGTTCGACCGAGCCTTGACAGACGACGAGAAGCGGGCGATCGAGGACGAGGTCCGGCGGATCGTGCGCGACGATCGCCCGGTCACCGTGGAGCTCCTGCCGATGGCCACCGCGATCGAGCGGGGCGCCGACGCGTTCTTCGACGAGAAGTACGGCGAGACCGTCCGGACGATCCGGGTCCAGGACTACAGCTTCGAGCTGTGCGGCGGCACGCACTGCCGCGCCTCGGGCCAGATCGGCAGCTTCGTGATCACCGGCGAGCGGAGCACCGGCTCCGGCGTCCGGCGCATCGAGGCCCTGACGGGCGCCAATGCCGATTCGCACCTCCGTGGCCGCCTCGACGTCCTGGACCGCGCCGCGGACGCCGTCGGTGCCACCACCATCGAGGCCGTGCCGGACCGGATCGCCGCGCTCCAGGGCGAGTTGCGCGAGGCGCGGCGAAAGCTCAAGGAGGGCGGCGGCAGCAGCGGCCTGCCGAAGCCCGGCGACCTGCGCGACACGGTCCAGTCGTTCGATGGCGTGTCGCTCGTCACGCTCGCCGCGCCGTTCGGGACCGCGGACGCGATGAAGGCGTATGCCAAGGACCTGCGGTCCGCGTTGGGCGCGAACGTGATCGCGGTCGCGCTCGATGGGGACGAGCCGCAGCTCTTCGTGACCGCGGACGAGACTGCCATCGGCATGGGCGTGTCCGCCGGCGAGCTCGTGAAGGTCGCGGTCGGGGCCATCGATGGGAAGGGCGGCGGCCGGCCGGAGATGGCACAGGGGCGCGGCACGAAGCGCGAGGGCGTGGCGGCGGCGCTCGACGCCGTCCAGGTCGCCACGCGCGAGGCCGTCAGCCGCCGCGCATGATCATCGGGTCGCTCGCAGGATTGTCCGCGCTGGCCGGTCCGTCGGCACTCGTCGCGGCCGCGGCCACGGTCGTGGGGGCGGTGCTCCTCGGCCTGTTCTTCGCCAAGGGCCAGCCGTGGGGCACGCTGAACGACGTCGCCTCGATCGTGCTGATGCTTGCCATGATCCCGGTCCTCGCATTCTTCGCGACGTTCACGGAGCCCTATCTGGCGCCAGGGGTTGCGCTCGCCGTCGCGGTGATCGGGGTCTTGGGCGTGGTCGGGGCGGGCGTGGCGCAGGGTCTGCTCGTGGCGCGCATCCGGACCTACGAGCAGCTGCTCCCGTGGACCCTCGGGTTCGGCGCGGTGGTGGGTGCCTGGTACGTCCTGATCGGCATCACCGGGCGGCTCTCCGGTGTGCCGGATGTCATGGCGATCCTCGCGGTCGCGGCGGGCGCCGGCTACGTGGCCATCGGCTACGGCTTCTGGCGGGGCAACCAGCGCCACCCGCTGTCGATCGTCGGCGGGCTCTTGCTGCTGGTCGCCTCCACGATCTTCCTCGGCTGGCTCGGCGTCGCCCTGGTCGCGGCGGCGGCCCTCAACAAATGACCGCCCTCCGCCGGCTCTGGACCCGCGACGCGGCGCCCGACGCGCTGACCGCATGCACGGCGCTCGACGTGGGGACGGAGTTCGCCAAGGCCCTCGTGTTCGAGATCGAAGGCGGGAAAGGCATCGTCCGTGGCGTTGGGCGGAAGCGGCAGGGGCTGGCGCACATGCAGTCGGGCACCGTCGCGGACATCTCCGCTGTGGTCGACAACTGCGCCGTCGCGCTCCAGGAAGCCGAGGAGATGGCCGGCTTCCGGCCGGAGCAGGTGGTCATCGGCATCGCGGGCGAGCTGGTCAAGGGCTTCACCACCGTCCACGACCAGCAGCGGGTCAAGGCCGACGCGCCGATCACCGAGGCGGAGCTCGGCAAGCTCATCGAGGGCGTCCAGCGCCAGGCGATGCGCGAGGCCGAACGATCCGTGACGTGGGAGACGGGGCTCCAGAGCGTCGACGTGCGGCTCGTGCATGCGGCGGTCGTCGGTGCGTGGATCGACGGCTACGCCGTGACGAACCCGATCGGCTTCCAGGGCCGCAACGTCCGCATCGCGATCTTCGACGCGTTCGCGCCGCTGGTCCACCTTGGCGCCCTCCAGACCGTGGCCGCGAAGCTGGACCTGGAGCTGGTCGCGGTCGTGGCGGAGCCGTACGCGGTGGCGCGCGTCCTCGACAGCGAGCAGGTCCGACAGGGCGGCGCGCTGTTCGTGGACGTGGGCGGCGGCACGACCGACGTCGCGCTCGTCCGTCAGGGCGGCATCGAGGGCACGCGCATGTTCGCCCTGGGCGGTCGGGCGTTCACGAAGTCCATCGCGGACCGACTGGAGCTGCCGTTCCCGCGCGCGGAGGCGCTCAAGGTGGACTACGCCCGCGGCATCGCGGGCGACCGGGACGCTGCGGTCCGCGAGATCGTCGGCGACGACGTCGCGGTCTGGGCGGCGGGCGTGGAGCTGGTGATGGAGGAGCTGGCGGCTGGCGATCTCCTGCCGGGCCGGATCTACCTGTGCGGCGGCGGCTCGCGCCTGCCGGAGATCAGCGAGGCCCTCGCCGATCCGGCGTTCGCCGCGCAGCTGCCGTTCTCGCGCCCGCCGGAGGTGACGATCCTCTCGCCCGAGCAGATCGAGACCGTGCGCGACGAGACGCGACTCCTCGAGGACCAGCAGGACGTGACGCCGATGGGGCTCGCGTACCAGGCGATCGAGCTCGGGTGGTCGCAGAACGCGCTCGACGCGTCCCTCCGCCGCGTGATCAAGGCGATGAGGCTCTGATGGCCGACGAGACCTCGACGCCGCTCTCGATCGTCTACCTCGACGTCGACGACGAGATCACCTCGGCGGCAGCCCGCATCCGCGCGGCAAGCGCGAATCGAGTCGCGCTGGTGCTGCCGTACGGCTCGCGTCTTGCGACGTCGCGGATCAACTTCCGGCTCCTCGCCCGCGAGGCGACCGAGCGCGGCAAGGCCATCGAGATCATCTGTGCCGATGCGTCCGCGCGGGCCCTCGCCCAGGCCGCGGGCCTGCCGGTGCACCCATCCGTGGCCGCGTTCGAGGGGCGCGTCCCCGCCATCGGCGCAGGAGCCGACATCAGCGACGCCGCCGCACCGCCCACACCTGAGCTGGACGATGCCGAGGACACGCAAACGCGAGTCCTCGCCCTCCCGCGCCGGAGCTCCCCGCGCGTGCCCATCGTGGGACCGCCGCGGCCCCCGATGCGCCCGCGTGCCGCGCTCGCCCTGGCGGTGAGCGTGCTCGCGCTCGTGCTGATCGGCGGCTACGTCGCGGTCGAGGTGCTGCCGTCGGCGACGATCGTGCTGTACCCTCGCTCGGAGGCGATCGGGCCCCTCCAGCTCACGGTCGAGGCGCGCACGGACGTGACGGCAGCCGACCCGGCCGGGCTGGTGATCCCGGCGCTGCGCGTGCCGTTCAGCCTCCAGGCGACCAGCACGTTCACGGCCACCGGGACCAAGAACGTCCAGACCAAGGCGACCGGCAACGTGACGTTCTCCAACTTCGATACGGGCGGCGCCGTGGAGATCGCGGCCGGCTCGATCGTCAAGACGCCGTCGGGCGTCGAGTTCTCCACGCTCGCGACCGTGACCCTGCCAAACGCAGCGATCCAGTTCCCATTCACGATCGTGCCGTCCACCAGCACGGTCGGCATCGAGGCGGTGGTCGCCGGGCCTGGCGGCAACGTCAACAACAACACGATCACGGTCATCCCGAAGGGCAAGAACAAGCGCCTGCTCCAGGTCACGAACGAGCAGGCAACCACCGGCGGCGAGCAGCGCCAGGCGGTGGAGGTCAGCGCACAGGATGTGACGGCCGCGAAGGTCGCGATCGAGGCCGCCCTCGCGACCCAGCTCGATGGGCAGCTGGCCGCCGGCACGGGAATCCCGGCCGGCGTCACGATGTTCCCCGAGACGGCCACCGTGGGCGAGGTCCAGTACGCCGTGGACCCGGCGACGCTCGTGGGCACCGAGGCGACGCAGTTCGACCTTACTGCCACCTCGCAGGGCTCCGCGCTCGGCGTTGACCCGACCCCGATCGGGGCCATCGCCGAGTCCCGCCTGGAGGCGAAGGTCAAGCCTGGCTGGACCCTCGTCAAGGCCGCGACCACACCGAAGATCGGCACGCCGACGGCGATCGGCGACGTCGTGACCTACCCGGTCACGATCTCCGGCGAGCAGGTTCGCGACGTGGACAAGGCGGCCCTGGCGGCGTCGATCCGCGGTCTCGCGCTCGCGGAGGCGCGCTCCAGGCTGGACGACTACGGCGACGTCGAGATCACGCTCTCCCCGGCCTGGGTGACGACCGTCCCGACGAACCCCGACCGGATCACCTTCAGCATCGGCGACCCACGGCCGTCCGCAACGCCGTGACGGGCGGCAACCTGCTCGGCATCGACCTCGGCGAGCGGCGCATCGGCCTCGCCGTCGCGGAACCCGGCGGGTTCTCCGCGCGGCCCCTTGCGACGATCAACCGAGCGCGTTCGCTGACACCGGCGGACGACGCCCGGACGTTGGCGAGATTCGTGATGGAGCAGGGGATCGGTGAGCTGATCGTGGGGCTGCCGCTCGAGGCCGGCGGCGGGCATGGCCGGATGGCCGAGGCCGCAAGCACGTGGGCGAGGGCCGTCGCGGACCGGCTGGGGCTGCCGCTGACCATGCGCGACGAGCGGCTGTCCAGCCACCTTGCCGTATCCCGTCTCGGACCGATGCCGCGCGGCCGGTCCGGCGGCCCACCGTCGCCCACGCAGCGGGACCGCTATCGTGAGCGCGTGGATCGAGAGGCCGCGGCGATCATCCTCCAGGATGAGCTCGACGCACGACGTGACGGCGGGCGCGTGAACCCATGACGGTCCGCACTGGCCGCCCGCCGCGCGAGCCGGAGATGCCGTCCTGGCGGGCGTCGGATGGTCGGGGCAACCCACCGGGCTCGCCTCGACGCCGCAACGGAAACCGCAACGGCAACGGTGGGGGCTTCAGGCTGCCGGGCTTCGTCCGCTTCCTGCTGTTCGCCGGGGTGCTCGCGGCGCTGGTCCTCGTGGTCCTGCTCACGGCGCTGCGGCCGCTCGTCCGGGCCGGCGTCGTCGGGTGGGCGTGGAGCAACCCCAGCTCCATCACCAGGTTCCCGTTCGTCGGCGACTTCGTCCGCGAGGATCTCGGCGACAAAATCACGGTGCCGGCAGGTACTGACGCCGCCCCCAGGACCTTCGTCGTCAACCCCGGAGACACGATCTTCACGCTCGCGCCCCGCCTCTTGAGCGGGGGCTTCGTGGCGAGCGAGCGGGCCTTCCTGTACGTCGCTCTCGAGGCCGAGCTGAACAAGGACCTGTCGTCGGGCAACTTCCTCCTGCGCGGCAACATGACGCCGGCGGAGGTCGCCCAGGCACTGGTGAAGGCGCGAGTAGTGGTGAAAACCCTCGACATCACGTTCCGTGAAGGCCTCCGGATCGAGCAGATGACCGCCCTCCTGGAGACGCTGAACACGGGCATCGACCCACAGGCGTTCTACGACCTGGCAAAGCAGCCGACCGACGCGCTGCTCGCCGACTACCCGTGGCTCACAGCCATCCTGCCCAAGGGCGCCAGCCTGGAAGGCTTCCTCTACCCGGACACCTACCAGGTGGTCACGGAGACCGATGGCGGCACGACGCCCGTCACCGACGCCGAGGCCCTCATCCGCCGCCTGCTCGATCGCTTCCTGGAGAAAGTCGGGGACCGCATGAACGTCCCGGAATCCCGCGGCATGACCTTCTACCAGATCGTCACGCTCGCCTCGATCGTCGACCAGGAGGCGGCGGTCGACAGCGAACGGGCGCTGATCGCCGGCGTGTTTCAGAACCGCCTTGATGGGCTCCGTGGCGCCGCGAAGATCCTCAACGCGGATCCAACCGTCATTTACGCAACGGACACGATGGCGCTCGCCAAGCTGCCGTTGCCGGAGTGGAAGACATACTTCTTCTGGAAGGTTCCGGCCGGCCCACTCGCCGGCGTGAAGGTGGACAAGGCAGTGCAGGGCTACCAGACCTACCAGGTCGGCGGCCTGATCCCTGGGCCCATCTCCACGCCGAGCCTGGCGTCGATCGATGCCGCGCTGGCCCCGGACCAGGCCGACGGCTACCTGTACTTCGTGGCCATCCCGGACACGAAGACCCACGCATTCGCCAAGACGCTCGCCGAGCACAACGCGAACCTCCGCAAGTACGGCTACCTGTAGGTGAGCAACCTCGCCCGGATCACGCCCGCGAACTGGCCGCACCCCGCGGATTACGCCGCGCCGCCCACGGCGGCGGATCGGACTCGCTGGGCGGAGGCGGACCGGGCGGCGCGCCCGGAGCGGCTGGGGCGCCTGCGCAAGCGGATGATCCAGGAGGGCGTGGACGGCTACTTCGGCCTGCGCTGGGAGCACATGCGCTACCTGACGGGCCTGCCGTTCGACGAGTCGGAGGTCGCGGGCTCCGGGGATTCGGGCAAGTTCATGGTGGGCCTGGAGGATGTGTGGGTCCTCGCCGACAGCCGGTATACGATCGCGGTCCAGCGCGAGTGCCCGGACGCGACGCTGTACGAGATCGAGCTCCAGCTCGTCGACGAGTGGCCCGGGCTGGTCGCCAAGAGCGGCGTCAGCCGCGTGGCGGTGGAGGCGATGACGATCCCGCACCTCACCTGGGAGCGGCTCCGGGCGGCGACGCCCGGCATCGAGCTGATCCCGGTCGAGGGCTGGGTGGAGGCGGACCGACAACACAAGGAGCCGTCGGAGCTGGAGCGGGTCGCGGCCGCGTGCGCGATCTCGGACCGGGCGCTGGCGGCACTCCTTCCGTCCATCCGTCAGGGGGTGACGGAGAAGGACCTCGCGCTGGACCTGGAGTGGCGGATCCGTACGGGCGGTGCGGACCGGCTCGCCTTCGACGTCGCCTGTCTATCCGGTGCGGAGGCGGCGCTGCCGCACGGCGCCCCGGGACTGCGCCCGGTCAAGTCCGGCGAGGTGCTCCTGTTCGACTTCGGCGCCCAGGTGGAGGGCTACCGCAGCGACATGACCCGGACGCTGTTCGTCGGCGAGCCACGGGAGCGGGACCTCGAGGTGTACCGGATGGTGGCGGCGTCGCAGGACATCGTGTTCGACGCCCTCGGGGAGGCGGTCTCGTCCGCCCAGCGCGGCATCGCGCTGCCCGCCGGCCCGTCCTTCGATCACATGGCGCGCGATCTCATCACGGGGGACGGCCGCTTCCCGGCCTACGGCCATGGCCTGGGCCACGGGATCGGTCTCGCGACCCACGAGCTGCCGGGGCTCGGCCGGCGGAGCGCCGACGTCCCGCTCCCGGACCGCACGGTCTTCTCCGTGGAGCCCGGCATCTACATGGAGGGCGAGGTCGGCGTCCGGATCGAGGACCTCGTGATCGTGGACGTCGAGGCGGGGCTGGTCGAGCGCATCACCAACTTCCCGCGCGACGAGGTGGTCGTCGGCATCTGAGGCTGTCACCGTCGGTCACGCCGTGCCAGGCATCAACGAGATCGAGCAGGCGGAGTTCCTGGTCCGCATGCGCGGCCTGCATGACGGCGACGACAAGTCGGTCACCTAGCCGCCAGGTTCGATCTTCGCAAGGATTCCTCCCCTTCCTGGTGATGCCTGTGGGGTAATCAAGGGCAGGGGAGTGATTGCGGCAACGCACACTCGCCGCGTGATGCTCCCACTGGCATCACGGGAAAGACATCGGAATCGGCGGCGTGCCTGGACCTGCCAGACGGAGCCTCAGCATCCGGCCACCGAACCCGCGTCGTCTACAATCGCCGGACCCAATCTCGAACCAACCCGCCGCGCACGCGCGCCCCGCACCCGGGCGCCGCCGGCGCCAGCACCTGACGGAGCCCAGCACATGATCAGCACCGGCGAGTTGCGCAAGGGCGTGACCATCGAGCTCGACAACGAGCTCTGGCAGATCCTCGACTACCACCACATCAAGATGGGCCGTGGCTCGGCGCAGGTGCGGATCACGCTCCGCAACGTCCGCCGCGGGCAGACGGTCGAGCGCTCGTTCCAGGCCGGCACCAAGTGGCCTCGCGCCCAGATGGAGCAGCGCCCAGTCCAGTTCCTGTACCGCGACGACGACGACTACCACTTCATGGACACGGACACGTACGACCAGTTCATGCTCCGCGGCGAGCAGCTGGGCGACTCCACGAAGTACCTCAAGGACGGGATGACCCTCGACCGAACGAGCTACCAGGGCGAGACCATCGGCGTGGAGTTGCCCGTGACCGTCGACCTCAAGGTGGAGACGACCGAGCCCGGCTTCGCCGGCGACACGGCCCAGGGGGCCCGAAAGCCAGCGACGACCGAGACCGGCCTCGTCGTGCAGGTGCCGCTCTTCGTCCAGGAAGGCGACACGATCCGTGTCGACACGCGGACGGGCGAGTACCAGACCCGGCTCTAGCCCTCGGAGGCGGCCTGCGGCCAGGCTGCGCTCGGCTCGCGGTCGGTCGCGCGGCGATCGGCCAGGCGCTGCACGGTCCCTCGTACGCGCTCGTACAGGTCGTCGGCCTCGGCTGGCGTCCGCGTGATGGCGGTGACCCCGAAGCGGCCGTCGATCGCGAGGCCGGACAGCATGTGCAGCACCGTTCCGACCCGGGTCACCGGATCGAACTGCAGGCCGTCGCGGGCGACCCAGTCGACCACGTCGAGCGGGTCGAGGCCCAGCCATGACTCGTGCACCAGGTTGTCGCTCGAGGTGTACGCGCGCATGTCGCCGTCGTTCCCGATCCACTGCCCGGTTGCGGTGTCGTACCTGCCCTGGACGAGGTTCCGCAGCGCCGCGTACGGGTGGGTCGTGCCGCCCTTCCGGAGGTTGACCTCGATCGCGTAGACCTGCCACTCGGTCTCGCCCGGCGGCACCGCGGCCACGAAGTCCACGCTGAACCGGCCGAGCGCGCCCTTGGCAGCGAGCTCGGCGCCGATCTTCGCGGCGTGCTCCGCGAGGCGCGCGGCGTACGCCGGGTCGGCCGGGAAGCGGCAGCCCAGGTAGACCTGGCCGCCCTCGCCGCCGAGGACCTGCTCGTGCGTGGCGAGCACGACGATCTCGCCGGTCGGGCGAATGTCCACCTGAGCGCTGGGGCTGCTGAACCGCGTGCCGGCGATGCGCTCCTCGACGACGCCACCGAGCAGCAGGTCGTTGCGATACCACTCGGGCAGGTCCGCGATGCGGGAACGAAGCCAGGCATCGGGGTCGTCCGCGTGGTGCATCAGTCGCAGGTCCAGGACGACGTTCCCGTCGCCCGCGCCGCTGTCGTCGTGCTTGATCACGACGCCGCCGAGCAGTGGTCGCTGCCGGCCGATCCAGTTGATCGCATCGACGACATCGTCGGTCGTGCGCACGTCCTCCCGCCCGAGCGGTACCGGAACGCCCGCAGCCCCGAACAGGCGCCGGCCCGCGCTCTTGAACGCGATCGGCCGCAGCTCCGGCGCCGTGCCGTTGACCGGAACGCCGAGTGCGAGCGCGAGATTCACCTCGTGCTCGGTGACGTTCCACGGCTCGATCAAGGCAGGGCGAGCGCCGATGTGCTCGCGCAGCGCCTCGACGAGGTCTGGCCGGTCTGCCATGCGCGCCGCGACGGATCGGCTCGTGCCGTCCTCCGGTACCTCCACGAGCCGGATGCGCGTCGCGGCGGACTCGCGGACCGCCTCGGGCAGGAGGTCGAGGTAGTAGCGGACGAGCTCGGGTAGGGGTGAGCGGGTCGACACGTACACGATCTCGACCGACTCGATGCGGCCCGTCATCAGGAGCGCGTTGAGGTAGCGGTGCTCCAGCGCGGCGATCCGGTCGCCGTAGTGCGACATGAGCGATTCGCTCACGCTGTACGACGGCAGCGCGATCACGACGTGATCGATCGTGGAGCCCTGCCTGTTTGCCGCGAGTGCCGGCCCGAGCTTCTGCTGGAGCGTCGCGAAGTCGGTCACGAACCTAGGATACGGAGCGATGGAGACCGAAATCGGCCCGCGTGCGGGCATTCGAATCCTCGGGGTCACGGAGGCGGCGCGAGCGATCGCGGCCACGGTTCGCGCGGACGAGCAGCTACGTGACCTGTGGGTGGAGGGCGAGGTCGGGCGGGTCACGATCTCCAGCGCGGGCCACGCCTATTTCACGCTGAAGGACGAGCGGGCGCAGCTCCAGTGCGTGTGGTTCCGCGACGACCGCGTTCGATCGCCGTTCCAGCCCCAGACCGGCCTGCGCGTCGTCGCCCACGGGCGGGTGGACGTGTACGAGGCGCAGGGTGCCCTGCAGCTGTACATCGACTCGATCCAGCCGAGCGGGGTGGGGGACCTCGCGATCCGGTTCGAGCAGCTGAAGGCGAAGCTCGCGGCCGAGGGGTTGTTCGCGACGGAGCGCAAGCGGGCCCTCCCATCACGGCCGCGGGTCATTGCCGTCGTATCGTCGCCGACGGGTGCCGCGTGGAAGGACGTGTGTCACGTCTTCGCCCGCCGCTGGCCGCTGGCGCGCGTGCTGCTCGTCGCGTGCCAGGTGCAGGGCGAGGGCGCACCGGAGTCGATCGTGAAGGCGCTGCGGCGCGTGGAGCGGTACGCCGCCGCGCTCGCGGAGGAGGGGCGGGCGAGTGAGGCGCCGGTGCTGACGATCCTCGCCCGGGGCGGCGGCTCGATGGAGGACCTGTGGTCGTTCAACGACGAGTACGTCGTGCGCGCGGTGGTGGCCCACACGCTCCCGCTCGTGAGCGGGGTCGGGCACGAGGTGGACGTCACGCTCACGGACTTCGCCGCGGACGTGCGTGCCGCCACGCCGACCGCGGCCGCTGAGTTGGTCGTGCCGGATCGGGCGGAGTTCGCGTCAGCGCTCGCTCGCGGGGCGGAGCGGATGCGGGTCGCGGGAGCGCGGGCCGTCGTCGGTGCCTCGCGCGAGCTCGACGCGGAGCGGCGCGTGCTGGAGCGCCTGCATCCCGCTGCGCGACTGGCTGCGTCGCGACAGCTCGCTGGCGACCTGCTGGATCGCGCGACGCGGGCGCTCCGGGTACGGCTCGCGAGTGCGGCGGTGACCGAGGACCGGCTCGCGACGGCATTGCCGAATCTCGCCTCGAGGCTGCTGGGCGTTCGCCGCGCGGCACTCGCGGAGGCCGGCGCCGCCCTCGCCGTGCTGGGACCACAGGCGACGCTGGAGCGCGGCTACGGCATCGTGCGCCGGGCCCCCGACGACGCGATCGTCCGCGACCCGGCGGAGGTGAGCGGCGGATCTCGCCTCCGAATCCGCGTCGCTCGGGGTGAGTTCCCGGCCACGGCGGACGAGCCGCCGCAGTGACAGACGTCCTCATCATCCTGGTCATCGCCGTGGTCGGGACCGTCGGCGGCATCTGGTTCGGTATCGTGATCCTTGCACCACGGATGTCCCGCCTGCTGAACCGCCCCGATTCGACCGAAGAGGAGCCCGGTGACCGACCAGCCTGACCGCGCGAACGGCGCCGACGCACCGATCGACTCGCTCTCCTTCGACGACGCCCTCGCCGCCCTCCAGAAGACCGTCGCCGAGCTTGAGGCGGGCGGCCAGCCCCTCGAACGCTCCATCGCCCTGTACGAGCGCGGCGTCGCCCTGCACGAACGCTGCGCCAAGCTCCTCGCGGAGGCGGAGCTCAAGGTGCAGCAGCTCGTCACCCGCGCCGGGGGCGCCCTCGAGGCGATCGACGTCTCACCGGACACCGCCCGCGACACCGACTGACGTCACGCTCGCGGAGCGGTTGGCGTCCACGGTCCCTCGATGTGCGTCGCTTCCGAATCGCCCGGCCAGGGCGGCATCGAGATGCACAGGAACCGGAGCGGTTCGGCACCGTCGCAGCGGTACTGGAACGCGGTCCCGACGGGAATGTCGATCGTGATGCCTCCCCGTAGAACGGTCGTCTCCTCGCCGGTGCCGTCCCGTCGCCAGATCCGACCCTCGCCGGAGAGGACATGCCAGAACTCGCTCACGGTGGCATGGACCGTCGCCCCGATTCACCTGACCGGGCGGGACCGTGGAGTGGATCATGTTGCCGGTCTGGCCTTCGATCAGGTAGCGGATCTCGGCTCCGGCAGGGGAACGGGCATCGGGGGTCGAGGGGAACGAGCGGGTCTGCATCAGGAACCTCCGTGTGGTTTCCAGGCATTATCCCGACGGGGATCGCCTCGGTAGCCCCATCTTGCGAAATACATACCGAGTATGTATCCTCCCCTCGACATCCGAGGGAGGCCGACTTGTCCGTTCGCTTTGGCTTGCTGGCGCTGCTCGACGAGGCGCCTCGCCACGGCTACAACCTGAAGACCGCCTTCGAGCGGCGCACGGGCGGCTCGTGGCTCCTGAACATCGGGCAGGTCTACACGACGATCCAGCGCCTCGAGCGCGACGGCCTGGTCGAGGCGGCCGGCGGCGAGGATGACCGACGGGAGTACCGAATCACGCCCGCGGGTCGAATCGAGCTTGCGGGCTGGTTCGACAACCCGGTCGTCGCCGAGGCGCCTGCCCGCGACGAGCTGACGATCAAGGTCCTCCTCGCGGTCGCGGCCGGCGACATTGACGTCACGGCGCTCCTCCAGCGCCAGCGTCGCGCCTCGATCGAGCAGCTCCAGGCCTACACCCGCCGCAAGGCGCAGGCCGACCCCGAGCGCGATCTGTCGTTCCTGATCCCGCTCGACGCCCTCATCTTCCGAACCGAGGCCGAAGTCCGGTGGCTCGATGCCTGCGAAGCCCGAATCCACAGCCTGAAGGGGACCGACCGATGACGAATCTCATCGAGCTTGACGGCGCGGCGCGCTGGTTCGGCACCGGGCACACCCAGGTCACGGCGCTCCACCCTACGAGCATGACGGTGGCCGCGGGCGAGCTCCTCGCCGTGATGGGCCCGAGCGGATCCGGGAAGACGACGCTCCTCTCGCTCGTCGGCGGCCTCGACAAGGCGAGCGCCGGACGCGTCACCGTTGCCGGGCAGGACGTCGGCACGCTGAAGCCGAAGGACCTGGCCATCCTGCGCCGTCGGACGGTTGGCTACGTCTTCCAGGACCTGAACCTGCTCGCTGGCCTGACTGCCCGCGAGAACGTGGCCATCCCGCTGGAGCTGGACGGGCGCCCGATCAGCGAGGCTCGCGCCGGCGCCGACGCGGCGCTCGCATCGGTGGGCCTGGCGGCACTCGCGGACCGGTTTCCGGACGACCTCTCCGGCGGCGAGCAGCAGCGGGTCGCGATCGCCCGCGCGCTCGTTGGTGGCCGCCAGATCCTGCTCGCCGACGAGCCCACAGGGGCGCTCGACTCGATGACCGGCGAATCGGTCATGCGCCTCCTGCGTGCCCACTGCGACGGCGGGGGAACCGCGATCCTCGTGACCCACGACGCCGCGCACGCCGCCTGGGCGGATCGCGTGGTCTTCCTGCGCGACGGCCGTGTCGTCGACGAGGCCAACCCAGCCCCGCATCCCGAGCTCGCAGGGGTCGCATGACGAAATCGAGCGTCCGCGCACTCACGCGAGTCGCTTGGCGCAACATCGCCCGCCATCGCGGCCGAAGTCTCCTCGTGGTCGCGCTCGTGGCGCTGCCCGTTGCGGCGATGGTCGCGGGGATCGCGATCCTGCGCACGACCGAGCCTTCCCAGGCAAGGCAAGAGGCGGCGTTGTTCGGTCGGGCCGACCTCCTCGCCCAGGGCGTCTCCGAGGGCAAGCTCCGCTCATTCCTGCCCGACGGCAGCAATATCGAGCCGACCTTCTGGTCGGATGGCCAGCTCCTGATCGCAGGCGCACGGCCTTCCGTCACGATTCGCGGCATCGATCTCGATGGGCTCGGCCAGTCGATGCTCACCCTGGTCGGGGGTCGAACGCCGAAGGGCGAGCGCGAGGCAGCGATCTCGGCCGAGGTCGCGAGGATCGCCGGCGTCACGATCGGTGGGCAGCTGACGATCGACGACGCAGCCCCCGTCACGGTCGTGGGGCTCGTCGAGGACGGGCTCCGGCTCAACGATCGGATCGTGCTCTTCGATCCTCGTGCCGTGAACCAGGGCGACCCGGAGTTCGCGAGCTGGCTCGTGGGATTGCCGCCCGGAGCCGACCCCGATGCCTTCGTCGCCGCGACCTACGACCCGACGACGAACGTCCAGCAGTTCGCGCTCCAGTCTCGACATGGCGGCGGGATCAACATGGTTGGGGGCGACATGAGCCCCACGATCCTGGTGCTCGGGACGCTCGCACTCGTCGAGGCAGCCCTCGTCGCGTCGGCGGCCTTCGCCGTGAGCATTCGACGGCGGCAGCGCGAGCTGGGGCTGCTGGCGGCCAGCGGCGCGACGCCGAGGCAGCTCGGAGGCACGGTCCTCGCCGAAGCGATGATCCTTGGCCTGATCGCCTGCGCCGTGGGCGTGGCCGCCGGACTCCTCTTCTCGTTCGGCACCTCGCCGTTCCTCGATGGGCTCACCCAGCGCCGGAACCCATCGATCATCGTCGACTCCGCCGGCGTGATTGGTCCGGCATTGATCGGCTTTGTCGCGGCGGTCATCGCGGCGATCGTCCCCGCCAGGACGGCCGCGCGCGTCCCGGTGCTCCTCTCGCTGTCGGGACGGCGACCGCCCGAGGTCCCCGCGCGCCGTACGCTGCGAATCGGCCTCGTCGTCGTCGGGATCTCGATCGGGCTGACCCTGCTGGGGGCGAACCTTCGGATCGACGGTGTCTCCGGCGTGCGCGAGATGCTGGTCGTGGTTGGTGCGGTGCTCGGCACCCTGGGGTTCGGCGCGTCCGCGCCGTGGCTGCTCGAGCGACTCGACGGCCTCGCCGTTCGACTGCCGCTCGCGAGCAGGATCGCGTTCCGGGACACGGCCCGCGCCAGGTCGCGGAACAGCCCGATCGTCACGGCGGTTCTCGCCAGCCTTGCCGCGACGATCACGCTCGGAACGGCCTTTGCGAGCAAGGATGCCGACAACGCGAAGGACTGGCGGCCCTACCTGTACGCGGATGAGCTCGTGGTTCGGGGGGCCGGTGCCGATCAGGTCGGCCGGGAGCTCGCTGCCGGCCCCGGCGCCGTCGGCGGATCGGGAACGTCCTACCTCGCCGCGCAGACGCCGGAGTTCTTCAATCTCGAGGTTCCAGACGCGCGGGACGCTGCGGGTTCCCCGGTGCGCTGGGGCAACGAGCACAACATCGTCCCGACGGTCGACAACATCATGGTGGCGACGCCGGAGCTCCTGTCGATCGCAAACGCGGCAGATGCGGCGGCCC
Source organism: Chloroflexota bacterium (assembly GCA_016191395.1). Taxonomy (GTDB): domain Bacteria; phylum Chloroflexota; class Limnocylindria; order Limnocylindrales; family CSP1-4; genus UBA5189. Next base: position 61,268 of record JACPOS010000003.1, on the reverse strand, counting down.
CGCTGGCAGCAGGCAAGGTCGTCGTGCTCTGGCCCGAACCGATAACGCTCGACAGCGTCGACTTCGTGTTCTCGAACAACGTCGGGGACGGCACCGCCGAGCGCCGCGTCCACCTCCCGGCGACGGTGATCACGACCGGCGTCACCGCTGGGGTCCTGCCCGGTGCCCTGATCTCGCAGGCCGTCGCGACGCAGCTGGGCCTCGAGCAGAGCGACGCCCAGCAGTTCATCGTCCGTCTTGACCACACGGTGACGCAGGCGGACGTCGACGCCGCGGCCGTGGTCGCAGGCCGCACCCTGGACACGTTCGTGGACGCGTCGCTGGGCCCGCAACGTGCCGACGCGTCGTTCCGGATCCTGCTCATCGTGCTTGCGCTGCTCTTTGCCGTGAGCGTGACGGGCGTCGCGATCGCACTCGGGGAGGCAGAGTCGCGACCCGAGCAGCGGACGTTGCTCGCGCTGGGCGCGGACCCTCGATTGCGCCGCCGCCTCGTGGCGTCGAGGGCCGCCACGCTCGCACTCCTCGCCGGGATCCTCGCAGTCCCAGCCGGTCTATTGCCGGCGTGGGGACTCCTCGCGAGCTTAAACCAGCTCTTCGCCGTGCCGGTGCTTGAGGTTGCCGCTGCGGTGCTGGTCCTCCCATTTGTCGCCGTCGTGGGGAGCTGGCTGCTGAGCCGGCCGATCCCGGACTGGAACGCGTTCCGGAACGTCGGCACCGGGCAGTAGTCGCGGGTGGGGCGGCGCCGGCCCGGGGCGGCGATGTCTGGCAGTCAAGATTTCCGTGGTTAGCGCGGCTCCGGGCGCCGCCGGAGATTGCCGGGCACGGCTAACCGACGATCTGATGACTGAGGGTCAACAAGTCGAGTCGTAGCGTCATCGGACGCACCTGATTCGGATTCTCGGCTCGACATGTTGACTGCCAGACATGACGCGCGATGGTGGCCCGCCGAGCGCGGAGAAGGGAGTGAGCACGGCGCTTCCCGGCGCGGATTCCTTGACTCTCGAGCATGGCCGCGGTCCGCGGGTCCGCGGGCGAAACGTGCGCGGCCGTGGTATCACATAACCGCGCAATTCCGGGCCGGACTACACTCCGCGGCATTCGCGCGTCACAGGGGTTCCGACGTCCGTGGGCCCCTCGAACCAGGAGCGCATCCGCCTCGTGTCCACCCCGATCCTGTCCCGGCTGGCCGGGCCCGCCGACCTGCGGCGCCTCTCCGAGGCGGAGCTCGTGGAGCTCGCCGTCGAGATCCGCGAGACCATCATCACGACGGTCGCGAAGACCGGCGGCCACCTCGGCTCCAGCCTGGGCGTCGTGGAGATCGCGATCGCGCTCCATCGGCTCCTCGACTCGCCGCGCGACAGGATCGTCTGGGACACGGGGCACCAGGCGTATGCCCACAAGCTGCTCACGGGCCGCCTGGAGCGGTTCGGGACCCTCCGCCAGATCGACGGCCTGGGGGGCTTCCCGCGCCGCAGCGAAAGCGAGCACGACGTGTTCGACGGCGGCCACGCCGGAACAGGGCTGTCGATCGCCGAGGGCCTTGCCGCCGCGCGCGACATCCGCCACGGCACCGAGCGCATCGCGGTGGTCGTCGGCGACGCGGCGCTCATGACGGGCCTGAGCCTCGAGGCACTGAACGACATCGGCCATCGCCAGACGCCGATGCTGATCGTGCTCAACGACAACGAGATGTCCATCAGCGCAACGGTCGGCGCGTTCTCGACCTACCTGTCGAAGATCAAGCTCAGCGGCGCGTGGCAGACCTCGAAGTCCGCGTGGGACCGGGTAATGGGCGCGATCCCGGTGATCGGCCCGAGCGCGGTGATGTGGAGCCAGCGGCTGCGGCGGTCCGTCGTGAACCTCGCGAGCCCCGGCCAGCTGTTCGAGGATCTCGGGATCACGTACATCGGCGTGGTGCCCGGGCACGACATCCACGCGCTCCTGCAGACGTTCTCGCGCGTGTTCGAGCTCAAGGGCCCGACCATCGTCCACGTGCGCACGCAGAAGGGCCGCGGCTACAAGCCGGCCGAGGCAGACCAGGTCTCGTTCCACGGCGCGGCACTGCCGCCGATGGAGGTCCCCGCGACGGTCGCCGCATCGAAGGACATCCGCCCGGGCAGCCACCACGGCGCCGGCTCCAACGGCGACGCGCTGTCGCCGCCCACGCCCCCGAGCGCCGGCAAGAAGGCCCCCAGCTATACGTCGGTGTTCGTATCCGAGCTGATCGAGCTGGCGAAGGACGACGACCGGATCGTGGCGATCACCGCGGGCATGCCCACCGGCACCGGCCTGTCGAAGTTCCAGGCCGCGTTCCCGGACCGGTTCCAGGACGTGGGCATCGCCGAGCAGCACGCCGTCACGATGGCGAGCGGCCTCGCGATCGCCGGCATGCGGCCGGTCGTGGCGCTGTACTCCACGTTCCTCCAGCGCGCATTCGACCAGACCGTGCACGACGTGTGCCAGAACGACCTGCCCGTCCTGCTGGCCGTGGACCGTGCCGGGCTCGTGGGCGAGGACGGCACCTCCCACCAGGGCATGTTCACGATCCCGGCGCAGCGGCAGCTGCCGTACCTCGTCGTCGCGAGTCCCAAGGACGAGCAGGAGCTGCGTTCGCTCGTCCGCACCGCGTTCGCGCAGGACCACCCGTTCGCGCTGCACTACCCGCGCGACCCGGGCTTCGGGCTGCCCGAGGTCACGCCGCGCGAGATCAAGGTCGGCCAGGCGGAGGTCCTGCGGGAAGGCAACGACATCCTGTTCGTCGGCTTCGGCCCGATCGTAGCTCGCGCCGCCGAGGTCGCGGACATGCTCGCGAAGGACGGCTGGTCCATCGGCGTGGTCAATGCGCGGTTCGCGAAGCCCCTCGACCGGCAGCTGATCCTCGACCAGGCGCGTGGCAAGCGGCTCGTCGTGACGTTCGAGGAGAGCGTCGTCACGGGCGGGTTCGGCAGTGGCGTCCTCGAGACGATCGAGGATGCCAGGCAGACCGACGAGGCCCTCCGGGACACGAGCGTCCGCATCGTTGGCATCCCGGCCGACCGGTTTGTCGATCACGGCAGCGTCGTCGACCTGCGACGGATGCTCCGACTCGACGCGCCGGGGCTTGCCGAGCAGGTCCGCGAGGCGGTCGCGACCCTCGCCCTGGAGCCCTCGCATCCACGCCCGCGCGAGGCCGCCCGCGCCGTTTGACCCCCACGCAGGGACGACTGGGCCCAGGCGCGGTCGCCGATGGCACCAGGCGAGGCGCTCGCGGGGTAAGCCTCGGCGAAGCGGCGTGTGCCACCATGCGGTGGTGACCGGCGTGCGCGTGTCCCGGGTTCGGCTCGATCAGCTCATCGCGGACCGAGGCCTTGCCGAATCGCGCTCCCGTGCCCAGGCCCTGCTTCTCGGCGGCAAGGTGCGCGTTGGTGCCGGCGATGGAGCGAGATTCGATCGGAAGCCGGGGGATCTCGTGGATCCCGACGTCTCGATCGAGGTTGCCGCTCCGGAGCCATACGTGAGCCGGGGCGGCCACAAGCTCGCCGCCGCGCTCGATGCGTTCGGCGTGGACCCGGCGGGTCGAGTGTGCCTGGACGCCGGCGCGTCCACCGGCGGCTTCACGGACGTGCTGCTCCAGCGGGGTGCGACTCGGGTGTACGCGGTGGACGTCGGGCGCGGCCAGCTCGCGGAGGCACTCCGGCGAGATTCGCGAGTGATCAACATGGAGCGCATGAACGCGCGGAACCTCACCGTCGCGAGCCTCCCGGAGCCGGTCTCGCTCGCGAGCGTGGACGTGGCCTTCATCTCGCTCCGGCTCGTCCTGGGGCCCATCGCCTCGACATTCGGACCGGAGGGCGGCGACCTGATCCCGCTCGTCAAGCCGCAGTTCGAGGCGGGCCGCGCAGAGACGAAGGGCGGCGTCGTGCGGGACCCTGCGGTGCACGAGCGTGTCCTGCGCGAGATCGGCGATGCCGCTGCGGCGATCGGTCTGGAGCAGCTGGGCAGCATCGCGTCGCCGATCCTGGGGCCGGAGGGGAACCGCGAGTTCCTGCTCCACCTGCGCGTGCCGAGGGCTGCCTGATGGCCGAGGGCGGCACGGCAGTCCGCCGGATCGGATTCGCCTTCAACCCGACCAGCGACCCGGCGGTCGACCTGCGCGACCGGGCCGTGGGCTGGGCCGTCGAGCACGGGCTGGACCACTGGGCGGCGCAGGCCGCCGATCGAGACGCCCTGCATCGAGAGCTTCCCAGCTCTGATGTCCTCGTGGTCCTCGGGGGCGACGGCACGTTCCTGCGCGCGGCGCGAGCGGTCATCGAGGACGACGTGCCGCTCCTGGGCATCAACGTGGGCAAGGTCGGCTTCCTGTCGAAGGTGGAGGCGTCGGCCCTCGAACGGGTGCTGGAGCTGCTCGCCGAGGGCCGCTACGCGATCGAGCCGCGGATGGCCCTCGAAGGCCAGATCCTCCGCGGCGGCAGCCCCATCGGTGGCGACCGGATCGTGGCCCTCAACGACATCGTGATCGCGCGCGGCTCGCTGGCGCGGGTCGTCCGGCTCGATACGAGCATCGACTCCAGCCACCTGGCGTCGTTCGTGGCGGACGGCCTCGTCGTCTCCTCGCCGACCGGCTCCACCGGCTACTCGTTCTCCGCCGGCGGCCCGATCCTTGGCCCGACCGCGCGCAACCTCGTCGTGACCCCGATCGCCGGCTACCTGACCACCATCCGGTCGGTGGTCGTCGGCGCCGAGGCGGTCGTGCGCTGCCGGATCGTGGACGCGCACGAGGCGCTCGTCTCGGTGGACGGGCGCGAGGACATCCCGCTCGTGGTCGGCGACGTCGTCGAGGTGCGCGCGATCGAGCGCCCTGTGCGGCTCGTGGAGCCGGAGGGCTCGCTGCCGTTCTGGGACCTGTTCCGCCAGAAGGTGGAGCTCCTGCCGTCATGATCGGGCGGCTCCTGGAGCTCAACGTCCGGGATCTCGCGCTCATCGAGCGCCTGCGCCTGGATCTGGAGCCCGGCCTCAACGTGCTGACGGGCGAGACCGGTGCGGGCAAGAGCCTGCTCATCGATGCGCTGGGGCTTGCGCTCGGCGCACGTGCGGACACGACGCTCGTGCGCCACGGGGCCGATGCCGCGCGCGTGGAGGCGCTGTTCGATCGCCTGCCCGAGCCGCTCATCGCCGCCCGCGAGGTCGGCGCCGGTGGCCGCTCCACGGCGCGCATCGACGACCAGGCGGTCACGGCAGCGCGACTCGCGGAGACGGTAGGGTCCCTCGTCGAGATCCACGGCCAGCACGAGCAGTCCCGCCTGCTCGACGAGCGCTGGCAGCGCGAGCTCCTGGACGCGTTCGGCGACCACGCGGAGCCGCGCACCGAGATGGCCCGGGCCGTGGAGCGCTGGAGCGAGAATCGCGCGGCCCTCGCCGGTCTCGCGCTCGAGCCGCGCGAGGTGGAGCGGCGGCTGGAGCTCCTTCGGCACGAGGTCGACGAGATTGCCGGCGCCCGCCTTCGCGAGGGTGAGGCGGCCGAGCTGCGCGATCGCCAGGAGCTCGCTCGCCACGGCGAGGCGATCACGCGCGGCGCGGAGGCGATCCGCGCGGCGTTGGACGGAGAGGGGAGCGGGGCGCGTGATGCCCTCGCCGGCGGCGTCCGCGAGGCGCGCTCGCTCGCCCGCATCGATCCGCGCTTCGAGGAGGTCGCCGTCCGCCTCGCCGGCCTCGAGGCGGAGCTGGAGGACGCGGCGCAGGAGGTCCGGCGGCTCGCCGAGGGCGTGGACCACGACGCCCGCGCGGTACTGGCAGCGGAGGAGCGCCTCTCGCTGATCTTCTCGCTCGAGCGTCGCTACGGGGAGGACGAGGCTGCCGTCATCGCCCACGGCGAGCGCGCCGCCGCGGAGATGGAGCGGCTGGAGGGGCTCGCCGGCGAGCGGCACCGGCGCGAGGCGGACGACGCGCGGTTGCTCGCGGAGGTCGCCTTCGCCGCGTCCGCCCTCTCGGTCCGGCGCAGGGCCGCCGCCGAGCGGCTCGGCGCGGCGGCAGACGAGGCGCTGCACAGCCTCGGGTTCCGGGCAGGCGCGTTCCGGGTGGACGTGGGCCGACGCGCAGCCGGGCCCACGGAGCCCGCCGTGGAGCTGGACGGAGACGCGATCGCCTTCGATGCATCCGGCGCGGACGAGGTGGTGTTCCGGTTCGCGCCCAATCCGGGTGAGCCGGCGCGCCCGCTCGGCAAGATCGCCTCGGGCGGTGAGCTCTCGCGCGTCGCGCTCGCGATCAAGCAGGTCCTCGCGGCAGCGGACAACACGCCGACGCTCGTGTTCGACGAGGTGGACGCCGGGATCGGCGGCCGAACGGCCGATCCGGTCGGACGAAGCCTGTGGGCACTCGCGCGCAACCACCAGGTCCTGGTCGTCACTCACCTGCCCCAGATTGCGGCACACGCGGACGCCCACTTCCGGATCGCGAAGCGCGAGCGCGACGGCAGGACGATCACGGAGGTGGAGCGGCTGGATCGCGAGGGACGGATCGTGGAGCTCGCGGCGATGCTCGGCGGTGCCGCCACGGCGGTCCCGGGACCCGCGGGGAGTGCGGGAAGCGCGGGCGACGGGCTCGTCACGAAGGGCGGGCTGGTCGCTGTGGGACCTGGGCCCGCGGTCGACGACGATGCCGAGCCGATCGACCTCGAAGCGGCCGAGCCGCGGGACCTCGTTGCGGACGCGCCGGTCGGGCCGCTCGCGTCCACCGCGCTCGCCTCGGCGCGTGAGCTGCTCGATGCCGCAGAGGCGTGGCGCGGCCGGCCGGTCGTCCCGGTCTGACCGCGCCGGGGCACGCAGCCGTGGCCGCCGCCTCGCCCCGCAGCCTCCATCGTGCGGTCGACGCCTACCTGACCTTCCTCGCCGTGGAGCGCGGGCTCGCCCCGGCGACGATTCGCGCGTACCGCGGCGATCTCGCCGACTTCTCCGACGCCCGCGGCACCGCCCGCGATTGGGCGGATGGCCCGGATGCCGCCGTCCGCTACCTCGCCGCCCGCACCCGGCGCGGGCGCCGCCTGGATCCGGGTCTCGCACCGACGAGCCTCCGGCGGCGCGCTGCCGCGATCAAGGGCTTCTACCGCTTCGCGTTCGGCGAGGGGCTCATCGGCATCGACGTCGCGTCGCACCTGGACCTGCCGAGGATGTCGCGCCTCCTCCCCGAGACCCTGACCCAGGCCGAGGTGGAGCGGCTGCTCGCTGCGCCTGCCGAGGACGCCCTGATGGAGCGGGCGCTCCTGGAGCTGCTGTACGCGTCAGGCCTGCGCATCTCGGAGGCGCTCAACCTGGATCTCGAGGACATCTCCATGGACGGGGCGTTCGTGCGCGTGATCGGCAAGGGGGACCGCGAGCGGCTCGTGCCGGTCGGCGAGGTCGCGCTCGATGCGATTCGCGCGTGGCTGGACGGCCCGCGCCCCGCGCTCCTGGCCGCGCATCACGTGGAGCCCGTGCGCGGCGGGCCGCTGCTGCTCGGCAGGAGCGGTCGGCGCCTCGCGCGCCAGCAGGCGTGGGCGATGGTGAAGCGGGCGGCGGCCGCTGCGGGCCTCTCGGGGCGGGTCAGCCCGCACACGCTGCGACATTCCTTCGCGACGCACCTGCTCGAAGGCGGCGCTGACCTGCGCATCGTTCAGGAATTGCTCGGACATGCGAGCATCAGCACCACGCAGCTCTATACCCACGTGACGGGCGAGCGCATTCGCGAGGTCTATGCTCGGGCGCATCCACGGGCCTAGGGGAGGAACACGGGTGGCACGCTACGCGGACAGGCTCCTGGCAGACGGCGAGCGCGTCGCCCTGCGCGGTCGTCAGCACGTCCTTGCGACGATCATCGAGGGCCGCGTCGCCTGGGCGATCTTCGTCGCGTCGCTGGTCCTCGTGATCCTCACCCTGCAGCTGAAGGCCGGGGGGATCCGCGACCTGTTCGGCTGGCTGGGCCTTGCCCTCCTCGTGATCGGGCTCACCTGGCTGACCCAGATCTATGTCAGCTGGTACGCCCAGGACTACGTGATCACGAACCGGCGGGTCATGAAGGTGGAGGGCGTGCTCAAGAAGCGCTCCGCCGACAGCTCGCTCGAGAAGATCAACGACGCGGTCCTGGAGCAGAGCGTCCTCGGCAGGATGCTCGGCTACGGCGACCTGGACATCCTGACCGCGAACGAGCAGTCGGTCGACCGCTACCGGATGCTCTCGGAGGCGCAGACCTTCAAGAAGACGATGCTCGACGAGAAGCACAAGCTGGAGCAGGAGTCCTTCCAGATCCCGGCGCCACCGCTTCGCGCGCCCGCCCAGATGCCGGAGATGGTTCCCGCGACGCCGATGCCCGCCCCGGCACCGGCCACGCCCGCGGCCCCGGCGGAGCCGGCACCGCGCGAGATGAGCTCGGACGAGATCACCAAGGCCCTGGGCGACCTCGCGGACCTCCGCGACCGCGGCGCCATCACCCCAGAGGAGTACGAGGCGAAGAAGGCCGACCTGCTCGAGCGACTCTGATGTTCGGCCCGCTCGATCCCCAGACCCTGATCATCCGCGCGCTCGTCGTCGTGGTGATGCTGGGCATCGCCTTCCCGATCCACGAGTTCGCCCACGCGCTCGCCGCCTACCGCCTTGGTGACGGCACGGCGAAGCTCATGGGTCGCCTGACGCTGGACCCACGCGCCCATTTCGACCAGATGGGCGGGCTGCTCCTGGCCGTCACCGTGCTGCTCACGACCATCGGGTTCGGCTGGGCCAAGCCGACGCCGTACAACCCGAGGAACCTGCAGGGCGGGCGCTGGGGCGAGGCGATCGTGTCCGCCGCCGGCCCCATCTCCAACCTCGTCCTCGCGATCGCCGGCGCGCTGCCGCTCCGGTACATCAACGCGACGCACATGGACGCCGGGCTCGTGAGCTCGTTCCTGGAGTTCTTTGTGAGGATCAACCTCGTGCTGATGGTGTTCAACCTGATCCCGATCCCGCCGCTCGACGGGTCGAAGGTGCTGTTCGCCTTCCTCAACCCGCGGACGGTCTGGCAGGTCCGGCCGGTGCTGGAGCAGTACGGCTTCCTCATCCTCATCGGCGCGATGTTCCTGCCGATCATCGGCGGCCAGACCATCATCGGCTTGGTCTTCAACGAGCTCCTGTTCCCGCTCGAGCGACTGCTGGTCGGCGGGTGAGACCGGGGTCCACCGCGTGGTGGCTGGCGAAGATCCGGCAGACGAAGCGGCATCTCTTCGCACGGGTCTCGGAGCGCGAGCGGCACGCCGTCGCAGCGTGGCTGACCCCGGCCCAGCTGGCCGTGTTCGCGGAGATGCACGTCGCCGACCAGCGCCATGGCCTGGACGTGGTCGATGCGCTCCGGCTGGGTGGCACGCGGGACCCCGAGGTGCTGCTCGCCGGGCTGCTGCATGACGCAGGCAAGGGCCACGTCGGCCTGCTGCCGCGGATCGTCCACTCCCTCGGACAGGCGCACATCACCTGGGTCGCCGCCTCGGTCGGCTGGTTCCCGCCGATGCGCCGTTCGCTGGTCCGCCTGCGCGACCACGCGGAGACGTCGGCGCGGATCGCAGAGGCGGCGGGCTGCGCGCCGCGCACGGTTGAGCTGATCCGCTGGCAGGACGACCCACGCGACCCCGAGGCCGGGGAGCGCCTGCGCCTTGCGGACGAGGCCAGCTGACGTGGTCGAGACGATCCGGCCGCTCGACACCCTCGAGGGCGCAGCCGCGTCGGCCGCATCCGGCCCGGTCGTCCGCATCGAGCCCGGTCGCGGCCAGGACTGGGCGACGCACGTCGCCATCGCCGAGTGGGAAGGGCCGCTCGGGCTGCTGCTCTCGCTGATCGAGGCGCGCCGGCTGGACGTGCTGACGGTGCCGCTCGGCGCCGTCGCCGAGGCCTATCTCGAGGCGCTCGCGTCCATCGAGCACGATCGGATGAGCAGCATCAGCTCGTTCGTCGCGGTCGCGAGCCAGCTGATCCTGATCAAGAGCCGCGCGATGCTGCCGCGCCCGCAGGCCGGTAGCGCCGTCGAGCTCGAGGACGAGGGCACCGATCCGGAGGCCGAGCTACGCGCGCGGCTGCTCCTGTATCGCGCGTTCCGCGACGCGGGCGCGGCGCTCCAGTCCGGCGCCGAAGCTCGCCTGGGCCTCTTCAAGCGCGAGCCGGCGGCCGCGCTGGCCGCGGGACTTGCCGGCGCCGCGACCGCGCCGTCGACCCCGCCAATCGACCCGGCGCTTCTCATCCGCGCCCTGGATTCGCTCGTCCAGGTCCTGCCGGATCCGGAGCCGCCACCCGAGGTGGTGCCGCGCTCCATCACCCTCACGCAGCGTGCGGCGATCATCCGGCTCGCGCTTCGCGGCGCCTCCACCGTTGTCCTCCAGGACCTCCTGCGCGGCGTCCACGATCGGGTCGTGATCGCGGTCACCTTCCTGGCGATGCTGGAGCTGATGAAGCGGCGCGAGGTCGTCGTGGAGCAGAAGGAGCCGTTCGGGCCGATCACCGCTCGGAGGACCACCGCAGCAGAGCGCGCCGCGGCCGGCGTCGCGCCCGACGTTGAGGACGCGCCGATCGACGAGTCCCTGGATTCGTTCGCGTGACGGAATCCATGACGGAGCGCGTCGCCGCGGCGCCCTCCGACGCACCGACTGAACGCCCCGCGCCGGGCGAGCTGAGCGAGGCGAGCCTCGAGGCGCTGCTGTTCGTCGCCGAGCGCCCGCTGTCGCGGCGCGAGATCGGGGCGATCGCGGGTGTCGACGCGGCGACGGTGGACGAACGCCTCGGCGACCTCGAGGTCTCGCTCCGGGGTCGCGGCATCCGCCTGATCGCAGTCGGCGACCGCGTGGAGCTGGCAACCGCCCCGGAGGCAGGCGCCGTGGTCGCGCGGTACGTTGGCGCGGACGCGATTCGGCTGTCGCCCGCGGGCCTCGAGACGCTCGCGATCGTGGCCTATCGCCAGCCGGTCACGCGCGCGGCCGTGGAGCGGGTCCGCGGCGTGGACTCCGACCACACCATCCGCAGCCTGCTGCACCGCCGGCTGGTGGTGGAGCTCGGGCGGTCGAACGCGCCGGGCCGGCCCATCCTGTACGGCACCGCCTTCGAGTTCCTGGAGCGGTTCGGCCTCCAGAGCCTGGACGACCTCCCGCCGCTCGATGCGGACGTCGCGGCCCGGCTCTCCGAGGAGGGCGGCACGCTCCTCCTGCCGCTCGACGACGGTGCCGACGATGCCTGAGGAGCGCATCCAGAAGGTGCTCGCGGCCGCAGGCGTGGCATCGCGACGCCAGGCCGAGGTGCTGGTCGCCACGGGCCGGGTTCGCATCGACGGCGTCGTGGCGGTCGTGGGACAGAAGGTCGACCCCCTGACGTCGATCATCGAGGTCAACGGGGCCCCCGTCGGCTTCGGGACGGTGCGCGCCTACGTGGCGCTCCACAAGCCGGCGGGGGTCACGTCGACCACCAAGGACCGGCACGCCGCAACGACGGTCCTTGACCTCATCCCGACCGCGCTGGTGCCGGACGGCACGCGCCTGTACCCGGTGGGGCGCCTGGATCTGGATTCCGAGGGCCTGCTGCTGCTCACGAACGACGGCGAGTGGGCCGAGCGGGTCCTGCATCCCCGGTTCGGGGTGGAGCGGGAGTACGCCGTCGCGGTCGCGCAGCCGCTCTCACCGGACCAGGTGGGCAGGCTGAACGCCGGCATCCGCGTGGAGGAGGGGATGGCGCGGCTGTCCGTGCCGCTGCGCGCGACGACCTCCGTCGAGAACCGGACGCTTGCCGGGGCCATCGACCCGTCGCCGGATCCGAGCCTGGTCTGGTATCGGGCGACGTTGGCGCAGGGCTGGAAGCGGCAGCTCCGCCGGATGTTCGGCGCCGTGGATGCGCCGATCCTGCGGCTCGTGCGAGTCCGGATCGGGATCGTCCGGCTCGGCGACCTCCACTCCGGCCGGTCGCGCAACCTCAAGGCGCCGGAGATCAAGGCGATGGCCGGCCTCGCGAGCTCCTCGGAGAATCGACGTCTCACCGGCGATGCCAGTGGGAGCATCAGCGGCCGTGGGCGAGCGTGGGCGGAAGGCGGCCCTCGCGCCGCGTCACCCAAGCGACCGACCACCGTGAAGCCACACAAGGGCCGGCCGCAGGGCCCGCGAACGCCTGCCCCAAAGCCCTCGGAAGCCGCGGCGCCAGGCGGCCGGAAGAGCCACGGCGAGCCGCAGCGGCCGGGGCGCGGGCGCCCGCCGACTTCGCGACACCGTGAGACTTGACGGGACACTGAGTCCCACCTAGGTTCACGAGCGTGGCAGCGATCGCCGTGGACCCGACCATCCGGCGCCAGGTGATGTCCGCCGCGCGGGAGGTGCTCGCCGAGGACCCGGCCGCACCGGTCGCGGTGATTGCCGGTCGCGCGGGCGTCTCACGGGCAACGTTCTACCGGCATTTCGGCTCGCGCGGTTCGCTGCTCAGGAGCGTGGCGCTGGAGCCGCAGCCGGCCGCGGAGGCCAGGATTCTGGCCGCGGCCAAGGACATGCTCGTCCGCGAGTCACTGGACCAGCTGTCCATGGAGGCGCTCGCCGCCGCGGCGGGCGTGTCGCGCGGGACCCTGTATCGGATCGTGCCCGGAAAGGCGGCGCTCCTGCAGCGGCTCCTCGAGGCGTACTCGCCGTTCGAGGCCATCCGCTCGATCCTCGCGCAGCACCGCGACGACCCGCCGGACGTGGTGTTCCCGCTAATCGGGCGGGCCGTCGTGGGCGTCGCCGGAGAGCGACTGGGCCTGATGCGGGCGATCTTCCACGAGATCACCTCGGGCTCCGGGCCGGCGATCGAGGGCATGCGCCCGCTGTTCGAGGCGACGCTCGGTGCCCTGACGGAGTACATCTCGCGCCAGATCGCGGCCGGCCGGATCCGCCCGATGCACCCCATCCTCGCGCTCCAGGCCTTCGTCGGCCCGATCTTCTTCCACCTGATGACACGGCCCGTCGTGGAGCGCATCATCGGCCTGCCCATGGACCCCGAGGCGGCCGTCGACCAGCTGGTGGCGGCGTCGCTCGCCGGGCTCACGGCATGACCGCGGCGATGTCGGGCTCCGCTCCAGTCCACGCCGTCGAGGCGGTCGGACTGCGCAAGCAGTTCGGCGAGATTCACGCGGTGGACGGGATCGACCTCGCACTCGAGCCTGGTCGCATCTACGGCCTGCTCGGGCCAAACGGCTCGGGCAAGACCACGCTCATCCGCCTCCTGACCGGCCTCGCCCACGCGACCGCCGGCGAGGCACGGATCCTGGGCACCAGGATGCCCTCGCGCCAGGCGCTCGGGCAGATCGGCTACATGCCCCAGGCCGAGGCGATCTACCCGGAGCTCTCGGTCGGCGAGAACCTGTCGTTCTTCGCGCGCCTCGAGGGCCACGCGGACAGGTCCGCGATCGATCGCGTGCTGGACCTCGTGGAGCTCTCCGGCCGCAAGGGCGCGCCCGCCCTGGAGCTGTCCGGCGGCATGCGGCGCCGGCTCTCACTCGCCTGCACGCTCGTGCACGACCCGAAGGTGCTCTTCCTCGACGAGCCGACGGTGGGCGTGGATCCCGCGCTCCGCGTCCAGTTCTGGACCCATTTCCGGCGACTTGCCGCGGCCGGGACGACGATCCTCGTCGCGAGCCATGTCATGGACGAGGCAGATCGGTGTGACGAGCTGATCTTCGTCCGCAGCGGCAAGGTGATCGGGCGCGGGACGGGCGCGGAGCTCCGCGCGAATGCCGGGACGGACAACCTGGAGACGGCGTTCCTGAAGCTGTCCGGGCTCGATGCCGAGGGCCGTCCACTCGACGGCAATGAGGCGGTCGCATGAGCGGGAGTCGCATCCTCGCCATCGCGCGCCGCATCGCGCAGGGCTTCCGACGCGACGAGCGAACGCTGGGCCTGATGTTCGTCGTGCCGCTCGTCGTCACGGCGCTCCTCGGCTGGGTGCTCCGTGACACGAAGGACGCCACGGTCCAGGTCGTGATGGTCAACGAGGCGGGTGCCCCGGGCCAGCGGATCGTCGATGCCCTCACCACGGCGACCATCGGCGCGCCGGACGGCGTCGAGGTGATCTCGCACACGGACTCGGAGGACGCGGCGAAGGAGCAGCTCCGGCTGGACAACGGCGACATCGCGATCGTCATCCCGGCGTCGCTGCCGTCCGATGTCCTCGCCGGCACGCGACCGACGTTCACTGTGATCACGAAGGGCACGGAGCCGGCTGCCGATGCGGCCGCGTTCGGGAAGCTCCAATCCGTGATGGCGACGCTCGCCGCGGAGCTCGCGCCGCCGGGTGCGGCCACCCCCGTGATCCCGAAGATCGCCCGCGAGACCGTCTACCTCACTCCGGATGCCGACCAGGTGGACGTGCTCGCCCCGATCTTCCTGGGCTTCTTCGGCTATTTCTTCGTCTTCCTGCTGACCGGGATCAGCTTCCTGCGCGAGCGGATCGGCGGCACCCTCGAGCGGCTGCTCGGGACCCCCGTGTCGCGCGGCGAGATCGTCCTCGGCTACAGCCTGGGCTTCGGGATGTTCGCCACGATCCAGATCGTGTTCCTCACGGTCTTCATCCTGAACTCGATCGCGGTTCCTGCCATCGGGCCGATTCCCGCATTCTCGATCGGCCTGGGCGTCGATTCGGCGGGCTCGCCGATCCTCGCCTTCGTGATCGCGCTGCTGCTGTCGATCGGCGCGGTGAACCTCGGCATCTTCCTGTCGACGTTTGCGCGGACCGAGCTCCAGGTCATCCAGTTCATTCCGCTCGTGATCGTGCCCCAGGGTCTGCTCGGCGGCCTGCTCTTCCCCGTTGCGCAGCTGCCGGACGCGCTCAACGTCATCGCCCACGGGCTGCCGCTGACCTACGCGATCGAGGGCCTGCGCGAGGTGATGCTCAAGGGCGCCGACCTGTCCAGCCGGGTGGTCCAGACGGACCTCCTGGTGCTCGCCGGGATCGCGGTGTTCTTCGTGATCCTCGCCTCGACGACGATCAAGCGCGAGGTCGCGTAGGCACTCGCGAGCGTTACATCAGCCGTCCGACGTCAACCCTAGCGTCACCGCATCCGCGAGCGGGATCGTGGCACCGCGCGCGATCGCCTCCTTCATCGGCGCCTCGCCGAGCAGGGCGGACACTGCGCCTGCCGTGCGCTCGCGGAGTGACCGCTCGTATGGCTTGTAATCGGCGCCCATCGCGGCAAGCTGCGCATCCGCCGCTCCCAGGAGGACGGCGGCGCGCTCGCCCATGAGGCGGGCGGCCGCGAGTGCTGCCAGGCCCTCGAGGTTCCAGGCCAGGTCCTCGCGATCGCCGGCGTCGCGGGCGAGTGCGAGTCCTTCGCGGAAGGCGATCCCCGCGACATCATGTCGGCCAGCCTCCAGCTCGCTCGCGCCCAGGTTGAACAGGGCTCGGGCGATGTTGGCGGTATCGCCACGGGCCCGGAGCAGCTCCAGGCTCTCCTCGAAGAGCGGGCGCGCCGTGTCGAAGTCGCCGCGCGTCAGCGCGTAATCTCCGCGATTGTTCACCGCCAGCGCGAGGATCCGCTGGTCGCCGGCGGCTCGGGCAACTGCGACGGCGTCGTCCAGCAGCGGCCCCGCTCGATCCGCATCTCCACCGGCAAGGACGATCGCACCAAGGTTGCTCAGCGCATTGGCGACGAGGCGCTGCTCGCCGGTGGCGCGGGCCGCATCGAGGCCCGCCTCTGCGAAGGCAGTGGCCGCCGCATACTCGCCCTGGAGGAGCGCAAGCGAGGCTGCAGCCGTCAGCGCACGCCGACGGAGTGCCGGGTCCGTCACCTGCCCCGAGTCCAGCGAGCGCTCAAGGTGCCACCGGCCCTCGGCCAGATGGCCGCGGACGTACCAGAAGCGGGTCAGCGCGACGCCGAGTCGCAAGTGCTTGTCCCAGCTCTCGATTTCTGCAAGGAATGCCGCTCCGGCGCGCAGGTTGTCCTGCTCGGCTTCGAGCCGGGTGAACCATGAATTCTGGCGCTCCCCCGTGAGCTCGGGCGCCGCCGCCTCGGCGAGCTCCAGGCACCAGTCGGCATGCCGCGTACGGACCTCCGTGCGTTCGCCACCAGTATCGAGCCGCTGTGCTGCGTATTGGCGAACGGTCTCGAGCAAGCGGTACCGGGTCTCGCCCGGTCCGTCCTCCGCGATGACAAGCGAGGCCTCCACGAGCCCATCGAGATGCTGCAGCGCCACGTCCTCGTCCCTCGAAGCGCCCACTGCGAGGACCGCCGGGAAGCCGAAACCGCCGGCGAAGACCGACAGGGCCGCGAGCAGCGCCTGCTCATCGGCTCCAAGCAGCTCGTAGCTCCAGTCCATTGCCTCGCGGAGGGTCCTGTGCCGAGCCGTGGACAGCCGACGCCACGACACGAGGAACCGGAACCGATCGCTGAGCCGGGCGGCGATGTCCCCGAGGGAGAGCGATCGGGCCCGGGCGGCGGCAAGCTCGATCGCGAGCGGCAGACCTTCGAGGTCGTTGCAGATCCGGGCTGCGGTCGCGCGCGTCGGCTCATCGTCGCCGAGCGAGGGTCGCGCGGCCCGCGCACGCGCAAGCAGCAGCGTCACGGCGTCCGACCCAACCGCGAGCGGCTGCACGGCGAACTCGACCTCCCCGGGGACGCCGAGCGGCGATCGGCTCGTCGCGAGCACGTGGACATCAGGGCCCGCGAGCAGGAGCCCCTCGACGGCCGCGCCGGCGGCCTCCCGGACGTGCTCGCAGTTGTCCAGAACCAGGAGCAGGTCGATGGACCTGACGTGCGCCGCCAGGAGCTCGGCGACGTTCCGGTCGCCGTGCTCGCGGACGCCGAGGGCCCTTGCGATCTCGCCGGCGACGAGCGTCGGATCCGCGAGTGGCGAGAGGTCGACGAAGACAGCGGCGTCGAACTCCGCGGCGCCACGCCGGGCGAGCTCCACGGCCAGGCGCGTCTTGCCGACGCCGCCCACCCCCGTGAGCGTCAGCAGGCGATCTGCGCGAAGCCGCGGCGCCAGCGCCGCGAGCTCGTCCTCGCGGCCGACGAAGCTGCTGACCGGGAGGGGCAGGGGAGCGCGGCCATCCCCCACGGCGGGACCCGGCACGTCCTGCTGGAGTATTCCGCGTTCGAGCGCCTGTAGCTCCTCACCGGGCTCGATCCCGAGGTGCTCATCGAGGGCTCTGCGCGCGCGGTGGTAGGCGGCGAGGGCGTCTGCCTGGCGGCCGGCGCGATAGAGGGCGAGCATCAACTCGTGCCAGAGGCGCTCGCGGAACGGGTGCTGCCGAACGAGCACCTCGAGCTCGTCCACGAGCTCTGCCGCACGCCCCAGCGCGAGGTCGGCCTCGAGGCGCTGCTCGAGCGCCAGGAGCCGCCGCTCGTCGAGCCGCCCTGCCGCCGTCGCGAGTGCGCCTTCGCCGCCGACCTCACCGAATGGGCGCCCGCGCCACAGCGCCAGCGCAGCCAGGAGCTGGTCGCGCGCACGGCGATTGGCGCCGCGCCGGAGGAGATCGGCGCCGTCGCGGGCCAGCCGCTCGAACTCGAGCGCATCCACGGCATGGTGCGGCGCCCGGAGGATGTAGCCGCGGTCCGTTCGCCCGACGCTCGCCGCCTCGCCGAGCGACCGGCGAAGACGCGAGACGTAGCTTCTGAGCGTCGTGTCCGCGCCGTCGGTCGGCTCACCGGCCCAGATCTCCTCGACGAGCGCGTCGGCCGCGACGACCTGGCCGGGAGGCAGCGCGAGCAATGCGAGGAGCGCTCGTTGGCGCGGCCCGCCGAGAGGTACCTCGATGCCGTCGACCGCCAGCTCGATCGCGCCGAGCAGGCGGATCTCGATCGACGACGCCCGTGACTCCACGAACCCTCCACCGCGAGCCCGTCGGTCGATGGCTACCGCGGGCGTACCGGACAGCGTAGCGGCGATGGGCCAGGGTCAGAAAGCCGGCCAGGGAATCCCGCAATGCGCGTGCACGGCCCGGATCGCCTTCGGCAGCTTCCTGATCCCGCCCCGACGTCGGGCCCGCACCTCCCGAGCTGCCTCGTCCGGCTGTTGCCGCAGCGTCGCCGCCGCACGCAGCGATGGCGACGACCGCCGTCGCCGCAAGCGACACGAACCTGGCGCAAACGAGCTGGGCCGACGTGCATGGACTCCCCCGTGGCGCCGGCACCGGCGCGTATTCGGGACGTATCAACGGCCGCCTGCAAGCCTGTGGCAGACAGGGAGCCGCCCCGGGTCAGGAGGAAGGTGTGCCTCGGCCAGTGCGGCGACGACTCAGCCCGAGCCCCAACCCGAGGCCGAGGCCAAGCGCTAGGGCAACGATCACCCCAATCAGGATCAGGATCGTCATGTCCGGCCCGGAAGCCGCTGGGTTCGCGGCGGGTCGAGTTGCCACGGTGGAGGACGCGGGTACGCCACCGGTCGAGGCGTCATCGCTCCTGCTCGAGCCGCCAGGCTCGATCGGGCCGGTCGCACCCGGCAAGTCGGCGCCTGCGCTCGAGTCGGCGGTGGTGCTCGAGACCGGCGTGGAGCCCGCGGCGGTCGTGGCCCTGGGAGCCGGCGTGGCCAGCGGATTGCTCCTTGGCTGGGAAGACGGGGCTGGGTGTGATGCGGAGGGCGTGCCGGGGGGGCCGGTCGGACGAATCGTGGGCTGCCCCGTCGGTGCAGGCGTCGCCGGTGCAGAGAAGACCGCGACCGTGCTCACGTCAGTCGTGCCGAGCGTGAGGTTGCAGGTCGAGCCATAGCCCGCGAAGGCACCGGTCCAGCCCTGGAACACCTGGCCTGACTTCGCGGCCGCGTGGAGCGTCACGTTGGAGGTCGGGGCGAAATACGTGCTGCAGGTGCTCGGGCAGCTGATTCCTGGCGGCGAGCTGACGACGCTGCCCTGGCCGCTCGCGGCGCCCGTGAGGATCGGGTGGCCGACGCCGAACTGGATGCTCGTGCCGCCGGTTCCCGAGGAGGCGTAGTTGACGACATTGGTCTTGACCTCGCCGACGGCCCCGCAGTTCTGGCCAGAGACCACGCAGACGTCGTTGCCGTCGGCCGGCGTGCCGATGTACGCCATCTGGAGCGTGGTCTTGGAATACGACGTCGCCTGGCAGGTCCCGGACGTGGCGCCGCTCGTGATGGCGCAGTTGAGCCCCGAGGGGCTGGAGGTGACCTTGCCGGAGCCCGGGCCCGGGTTCGACACGGTGGTCGTGATCGAGGACGCGAGGTGGGCCGAATAGCCCGTCGACGCAACCTCCAGATTGCTCAACAGATGCGGCGTCACCAGCGGCGCGCCGATGGCATTGCATGGTGGCCCATCCGCCCCGAGACAGGCCCACGTATCGACGGTCGGGGCGATGGTGACGTTCACGGGCAGCTGGCCGTTCGGGTACATCTGGGCGATCCAGTAGTAGTGCCCAGTGCAGGTCGTGGTCCCGGCGCCGCCGTTCCAATAGCAGTCGAGCTCGCCCTGGTCGTCGTACGCGTGCATACGACCGTCGCCGAAGAGGACGACGCTCAAGTCGGAGCAGGCGTATTCGCTGGGGTTGCAGTAGGTGGGCCATGTGGCCGCAACCGGACGCGCCGGCGCGTGGCCGAGAAGGCTGACCGCGAGCGCGGTCGTCCCCAGGGTGCGAAGGACTCGGTCCCGCATTGTCGGTCGCATGCAGCCTTCAAGACCTCGGAGGCACGACGGCGGGTGGTCTCCTGGTTGGCACCATCGGAGGCCGAGCATCAGCCGGGGCACCGGGAACCTCGTGGGCCGACGCCTTGCCATGCATAGGCGGGCCGCGCGGCTATTCTCCCCGCGATGCAGGAAACGGCTTCGACCGGGGCGGCGCATGGACTGGTCGTCGCGTTGGACGGGCCCGCGTCATCCGGCAAGAGCAGCGTCGGCGCGGCTGCGGCACGGGAGCTCGGGTACCGTTTCTGCGATACGGGGCTGCTCTACCGGGCGGTGACCTGGCTTGCGCTCGATCGCGGGATCATGGCCAACGACGCGGGCGCCCTCGTCGCGCTCGTCGACGAGATCGACCTGGTCGATAACGGCAACGGGCGCCTGGCCCGGGTCGCGGTCGATGGCGTCGATCGGACGGAGGCGGTCCGTGGACCGCAGGTGGACATCGCGGTCTCCGCGATCTCCGGGATCGCCGAGCTTCGGCTCGCGCTGCTCACCCGCCAGCGCCGGCTTGCGAGCCAGGGTCGCATCGTGATGGCCGGCCGCGACATCGGGACGATCGTCCTGCCCGATGCCGATCTGAAGCTGTTCCTCGATGCATCGGTCGAGGAACGGGCCAGGCGGCGGGTGCTGGAGCGGGGCATCGATCCTGCCTCCGACGAGGCCGGCGAGATCGTTGCCGAGCTGAAGCGCCGCGACGAGCTGGACTCCAGCCGGCCGATCGCACCACTGCGCGCCGCCGAGAACGCCTTCGTGATCCGGACGGACGGCAACCAGCTGGACGACACCGTTCGCCAGGTCGTCGAAGCCATCCGGAAGGCCGAGGCCGAGGCCGAGGCCGAGCGTGTCGTGACGGCCGCGCGAGCCTCCGGCACCGGGCCGGCACTCGCCGCTGCCGTGCCGCCGCCAGGGCATGAGGCCGCCGAGCCGACCGCCGAGCCGAGGCGGCTTCGAACGTCCGGTCCGCCGCGAGCACAACGCCGGCCGATCCGCCCGACGCCCATCGCCACGCACAACTGGTGGCTCACCAAGCTCGGGACCCTCGTCCTGCGCTGGATCGTTCGGGCGATCGTCAGGTTCCGTGTGGAGGGCGACCTCGCCTCACTGCCGAAGTCGGGTCCGATGATCATGGCCGCGAACCACGCGTCGAGCGCCGACCCGGTGCTGATCGGCGCATTCCTGAACCAGGTGCTCGGGCGGCCGTTGAACTGGCTGGGTAAGCGAGAGCTCGTGGAGTTCTGGCTCACCGGCTGGGCTTTCCGAATCGCCGGCATCCACCCAGTGGATCGTGACGCCGCGGACCTGGAGGCGTTCCGGACCGCGATGCGCATCCTGGAGGCGGGACAGGTGCTGGCGGTGTTCCCGGAGGGGACGCGAAGTCGCGACGGCGGGCTGCAGCAGGTTCGCGAGGGCGTGGGCATGCTCGCGCTCAGGAGCGGCGCGCTGGTGCTCCCGGTCGCCGTCATCGACAGCGACATCCTGTGGCCGCGCGGCAGGCTCCTCCCGCGCTTCGGGAAGCGCGTGACGGTGCGCTACGGGACGCCCTTCTCCGTGCCCGACGAGCTGGCGAAGCTGCGTGCTCCGGCGAAGGGCCGGCAGGCCACCGAGGCCGCAACGCGCCTGGTCATGACCCGGATCGCCGAGCTGCTGCCGCCGCGCCAGCGCGGCGTCTACGCAGCGGACCCGCCGCTCAGCAGGGAGGGCGTGCCAGCCGAACGGCTGCAATCGCACGGCAGCTGAGACGGTAGCGGCGGGCGTCCTTGTCGGGAAAGCGCGCTGGCCTCCGTCCGGAGCGCGCCCAGGTCGCCGGCGAAGGCCGCCCCCGGCCGTCGCCGCCGCCGGCACCGACACCACGGGCAGCGACCCTGTCACACCGGAGTCGCGAATTCGGAAATGGCTGATTGCTTGCGGAACGCCCTGGCGAGGGTCGCGTCGGCGGTCTTGACCAACGTCGTCACGACGCGGGCCAGGGGATGCCGCAGTAGGCATGCATCGCCATGAGCGAATCGGCCATCTTCTCGATCCTGGCCACCTGCCCCGTTGCCGGAATGTTCACTGGCCTTTCGATCTCCGCGAATGTCGAGTAGATCGACCGATGCGAAGGGAGCGTGAGGGGCTGCCGCGTTGTCGTTGCCGCGTCGTCGTTCTCTGGCCAGTGGGCCTGCCTCAGATGCGCGAGACCTCGTCAGGAAGCCATGTCGCGAAACGGCCGAACTCGATCCGGCCATCGCAACGGGCGACGCCGGCAAGATGCCCCGCTTGCGCCGCGTCCAGGCCAGCGGGGCCGCTCGGCTGGTCATGCCGCGCCGTGTCCTTTTGGATCGGCGCGAGGAATATCGTGTCCGCGCCCCGCTGGTCAGCAGGAAATCGCGGGATTGAAGATCGCGAACACGCCGGCGGGGTTCTGCGCCATGACCCAGGCGTGCAGGTCGAAGTGCCAGGGCATCTGCGGGTTGTGGCCCGGCATCGGGTCGTTGAACGGCTGCCCGAAAAGACTTGGCGTCGGCGTGAGGAAGCCGAGCGGCGGAGGCGTCGGGCCGAACCATGGCGCTGCACCTGATCCCGTGTTGGCGATAGCGATGTGCCAGTACTCCACGCCCACGAGCTTGAGTCCACCACCGTCGCGCGGAGCGTAGAGCAGGATCGGCGGCCGGAGGGGGTCGTTTGATCCCGAGCCGGCGAGCTGCTGATTCACGGCGTGGTAGCCCATCGTGCCCGCGGGCGACGAGACGCAGGGCTCGTCGGCCGCGCTGTAGCCGGCAGCGCGCGCATTGCGATACGTGTTGTACATCGCCACGGCGGCGCGCACGGCCTGCAGATCGCCTCGACCCAGTGATCCTGCGGTCGCGAGCGCCGGACCCGCGGCGATGGCGCTCAACGTGATCAGTAGCGTCGCGAAGCCGATCGTGCGTCGATACATCTTGAACCTCCCTGCTTTGGGCGGCAGCCCCATGCTCCGGATGGCGAGGTACGTTGCACTGAGGATGTTGCAGTTTTGTTGCGTTCGCGAGGCGGCGGGTTGGGAGCTTGACCCGTGGGATACTTCTCTCGTCGTGGCAGCAGGAAACGGGACCGTCGCGGAGATCCGGATCGCGAAGCGAACCGGGTTCTGCTACGGCGTCCGCGAGGCAATCGACAAGGCCAAGGAGGCCAGCGCCGCCGGGAAGGTGACGCACACGCTCGGCCAGGTCGTGCACAACGAGGGCGTGATCCGGGATCTCCAGTCGCTCGGCATCGAGACCGTCGACACGCTCGACGACGTCGACCATGGGGCGGCCGTCGTCATCCGCGCGCACGGCGTCCGGCCGGACGTGATGGAGCGCGCCGCCGAACGCGGCCTCGAGGTCATCGACGGCACCTGCACCTGGGTCATCCAGGAGCAGAAGGAGATCGTGCGGCTCGTCGAGGAGGGGTACACGATCGTGCTCCTCGGGACGCCCAAGCACCCGGAGGTCGTCGGGCTCCTGGGCTTCGCGCCGAACGCGATCGTCGTCGACGAGGAAGAGGACTGGGAGCAGGTCCCGCGGCGCAAGAAGATGGCCCTGATCAGCCAGTCCACCCAGCCGCCGTGGAAGTTCGAGAAGCTCGCCGCGTTCATGGTCGCGCGCAGCCACGAGCTCAAGATCGTCAACACCGTCTGCCCGGTGACGATCCGTCGCCAGGAGGACACACTCGAGACGGCGCGCGAGGTGGACCTGATGGTGGTCGTGGGCGGTCGATCGTCGGCGAACACGAAGGAGCTCACGCGCCTGTGCGGCATCGTGGGCACGCGCGCGATCCAGATCGAGTCCGTTCGCGACCTCACCGACGCGACCGCGTTCGATGGCGCCCGGATCGTCGGGGTCACCGGCGGCACGTCCACCCCGATCGAGGACCTGCACGCGGTCGCCGAGCGCATCCTGGAGATCGCAGGCACGCCCGCCGCAAGCAGCAACGCAACCGCTCTCGCCGACGCCGCGTTCGCCCTCGCCGCGACACCGGCCGGCCGTACCACCTCGCTACCCTCCACGCTCTCGGCCGCGGGCTGAGGCGCCCGTGGCATCCGCGGGCCTCGTGCCCATCGTGGCGATCGTGGGCAGGCCCAACGTGGGCAAGTCCACGCTCTTCAACCGCATCGTCGGCTCGCGGGCGGCGATCGTGGAGGATCGTGCGCGGACCACGCGCGACCGCATGTACGGGCTCGCGGACTGGAACGGCCGGCGGTTCATGCTCGTGGACACGGGTGGCCTGGAGGTGGACCCGCGCGATCCGATCGAGGCCCGGGTCCAGGACCAGGCCCGGCTCGCGATCGCGGAGGCGGACGTGATCCTGTTCGTGGTCGAGGCGATCACGGGGCTGACGCCGGCTGACGAGGAGGCCGCCGCGATCCTGCGGCGCGCCAATGCGCCCGTCCTCGTCGCGGTCAACAAGAGCGACAACCCGAAGCGCGAGCTGGAGGCGGCGGAGTTCTACGCCCTGGGCTGGGAGCACACCTTCCCGATCGCCGCCGTCCACGGTCGCGGCGTCGCGGATCTCCTCGACGAGGTCGTCCTCGCGCTCCCGCCCGAATCGGACCAGGAGCTCGCCCGCAAGCAGCGCCTCGAGGAGGCGGACGCCTTCTCCCGCGAGGTGGAATCCGGCAGGCTGGAGCCGGTGATCGCCGGCGAGGGCGACGCAGGCGACGAGGACGCCGAGGACGGCGCGGACGCGGACGACATCACCGACGAATCGGCACGCAAGTGGGACGCGATGATCGCGGCCGAGTCCGATGACGAGCCCCCGGCAATCGCCCTCGTCGGGCGGCCCAACGTCGGCAAGTCGAGCCTGCTCAACGCCCTCCTGGGGCAGGAGCGGATGATCGTCTCGGACATCCCGGGCACCACTCGCGACGCGATCGACACGCGGCTGCCCTGGGGTCGAACCGAGATCGTCCTCATCGACACGGCCGGCATCCGGCGCCGCGGCCGCGTCGCGGGCGGCGCGGACGCGGACAAGTTCTCCACGCTCCGCTCGTTCCGTGCCATCTCCCGTGCGGACGTCGCAGTGCTGCTCATTGATGCCGTCGACGGCCTCACCGCGCAGGACATGCACATCGCCGGCTTCGTGGTGGATGAGGGCAGGGGACTGGTCATCGCGGTCAACAAGTGGGACGCGGTGGAGGAGAAGACCGGCACGACATTCGACCAGTACGTCGAGTGGATCCGCCACGAGGCGCCGTTCCTCGACTTCGCGCCGATCGTGAGCATCTCCGCGAAGACCGGCCTCCGCGTCCCGCGCATCCTGGAGCTCGCGGTGGATGTCTGGGCAGAGCGCCGCCGCCGCGTCTCGACCGGCGAGCTGAACCGGATCGTCGGCGACGCCACGGCGCGCCAGGAGCCGCCCGCCGTGAAGGGCAAGCGCCCGAAGCTGTTCTACGCGACGCAGGTCGCGGTCGCGCCGCCCACGTTCGTGTTCTTTGCCCGCGAGGCGGGCTCGGTCCACTTCAGCTACCGGCGCTACCTCGAGAACCGGCTGCGCGACGTGTTCGGCTTCCTTGGCACTCCCATCCGGCTCGTGTTCCGCGAGCGGGCGACCGTCCGACTGCCGCGCCGCAGCACCCCGGGCGGTCGCAAGGGCGGCAAGGCCATCGGCCGAGCGCCGGAGCGGGGATCCGACGCACGCCCGAGCGGCAAGGGCCGGCCCAGCGGCGCCAAGACGGCCCGCGCAACCCGCCGAGGATGATCACGACCGAGTCCATCGACACCGACCCGGCGCGGGTTGCCGTGGTCGGCACGGGGGCGTGGGGCACGACGCTCGCGCTCATCGTCGCTCGGAACGAGCCGGTCATCCTCCTCAGCCACTCCGCGGCGACCGCCGAGCACATCGTGAAGACGCGGCTCAACGAGAAGCGCCTGTCGGGCATGGTGCTGCCACCGAACATCCACGTCACCGCCGATCCGGCGATGCTCGGCCTCGCGGCGGACCTCGTGATCATCGCCGTCCCGTCGGCACACCTCCGCGAGATGATGGGTCGCGTCGGGCGCCACATCGCCCCGACCGCGGACGTGCTGTCCGTGGTCAAGGGCATCGAGTCCGTGACGCTGTACCGGATGAGCGAGGTCATCGCCGAGGCGGGCGGCGTCGATGCCGCCCGGATCGCCGCGTTGTCCGGCCCGAATCTCGCCCAGGAGATCGCCCGCAAGCTGCCGGCGTCAGCCGTCGTCGCGGCTACGGACCCGGCCGTGGCCGAGCGTGTCGCCGCGCGGCTCAGCCGGCGCGAGTTCCGGCTGTACACGAACCCGGACATGCTCGGCGTGGAGCTGTGTGGCGCCCTGAAGAACATCGTCGCGATCGCGGCGGGTGCCGCCGATGGTCTTGGCTTCGGCAACAACGGCAAGGCCGGGCTCATGACGCGCGGTCTCGCCGAGATGACCCGGCTCGGCATCGCCATGGGCGCCAATCCGCTGACCTTCGCCGGCCTCGCGGGGCTCGGGGACGTGATCGCGACCTGCGGCTCCAAGCTCTCGCGGAACCACCGGCTCGGCGAGGAGCTCGCGAACAACCGGCCGTGGGCGGACATCGAGCAGTACCTCCCCGGGGTCGCCGAAGGCGCCTACACCGTCGACGCGGCCCTCGCGCTCGCTGCCCGCCACGGCGTCGAGATGCCGATCGCCCAGGAGGTCCACAACGCGCTGTTCGAGGGCAAGAGCGTGCAGCGCTGCCTGATCGACCTTCTCGCCCGCGAATCGAAGGACGAGCTCGCCGGGTTCCGGCCGGCGTAACCGGTTTGCGGGCAGTCGCGCCCCGAGTCTGAGCACCGGGGGTAGACTTCCGGCTGCGTCGGGGCGTGGCGCAGCCTGGTAGCGCACCAGTCTGGGGGACTGGTGGTCGGAGGTTCAAATCCTCTCGCCCCGACCAATTCTCCGATTTCAGGTCGTCTCTTCGAACGACAAGCTGGCGTCCACCCATGCCCCGCCGGCACGGCTTGACGCCACCGTCGCCTCCACGAACTTCACGCCAATCGCTCCGTCGCGCTCGTTTGGGAACTGGAGCGCGAGGGGATCCGGCGTCCCTCCCGAGCGTCGCGCGGCGATCGCCTCTGCCGCGTCGGAGTAGAGGTTGGCGAACGCCTCGTGAAAACCCTCTGGGTGCCCGGCGACGATCCGGCAAGCCCGGGCTGATGCCGGCAGCGTCCCGGGGCCATTCGGCGTGTAGACGCGTGCGGGTCCGTCGAGCGGGCTGAATCGGAGTCGGGTCGGACGCTCCTGGTCCCACTCCAGGCTGCCCTTCGTGCCGGATACACGGATCCGGAGGCCGTTCTCGATCCCCGCCGCCGTCTGGGTGACCCAGAAGGTCCCGCGAGCGCCGTTGTCGAAGCGCAGCATGGCCGCGCCGTAGTCATCCACGAGCCGACGCGGGACGACGTGCCCGATCTCCGCCGCGACCTCGGAGACCTCCAGTCCCGCGACGAAGCGGACCAGGTTGTGCGCGTGGGTGCCGATATCGCCCATTACGAGGGATGGTCCGCCGCGCACCGGATCGTAGCGCCAGGGCAGGTCCTGCACTGGATCCGGGTCGGTCTCGTTGGCCTTGCCACCCTGGACGTACTCCACCTGCACGAGCCTGATCGAACCGAGCTCACCCTCTTCGACCATCGCGCGGGCCTGGCGCACGAGGGGGTACCCGGTGTAGTTGTGCGTGAGGCAGAAGACCAGTCCGGTCGCGGCCACCTTCCGAACGATGGCCAAGGCCTCGTCGAGTGTGTTGGTCATCGGCTTGTCGCAGATGACGTCGAAGCCCCGGTCGAGCGCCGAGATGGCGTACCGGTGATGGCTGTCGTTCGGGGTCATGATCGCGACGACCTCGGCGCCGTCGTCGCGCCGGCTCTCGGCATCGAGCATCGCGATCGCGTCCGTGTAGGCCCTCGAGGGATCGATCCCCATGGCGATCGCTGCCGCTTGCGAACGCTGCGGGTCGGTCGAGACCACCCCGGCGACGAGCTGGTACCGACCGTCTATGCGGGCGGCAGTCCGATGCATTGCCCCGATAAAGCTGCCTGGGCCGCCGCCGATTACGGCGAGTCGAAGCGGCCGGCCGAGCATCTCGATGGCCGGATCGCCGTCCATGCGCCTCCTCGATGTCTGCGGCCGTCGGAGCGCATTATCGATCCACTGACAGCGGTGGGTGGCGCACCTTCGCCGTGTGACCCGCCCCTTGACAGCACGGATGGCCAGATATCAACAGGGGTGGTCGTAGGCGCGGCTCGAGGTGGGGATCCGACCAGCGCAGGCGACGGTCCTCGATCGCGGCCGATCCGGACAACGTCGCGTCAGGCCGCGTCGCAAGGCACGCCGGCCTCGCGCCGACTGGCGAGATCTCGATGGCGAGATCGCGTGGCGCCGAGAGATCAGGCGGGAGCCGGCGCCTCGATGAATGCGAGGCGGGCGTGGAGCAACCGCGCGTACCGCTCGATCCAGGCCGGCCGCTCGGCATCCTCGTGGACCACGGCCGGCTGCCGCCGCTGCAGGTCCAGCTGGTGCATCCGGTGCGCCAGGCGCTCGAAGGACTTGCCGTAGTCCGGATCCTCGTCGGCGATCCGGTCGCAGGCGCGGTATGGCTCCAGCAGCCACCACTCGTTCTGGATGGATGCGCCCCAGGAGGCGTGGAACCAGTCCGCGCTCAGGTGGCCGGCGGCCACGAGGTAGCCCAGGTTGTCGTACCAGCACAGGACGTCGATGGCGCCGGCGGGGAGGCCCTCCTCCGGCTTGCGGCCACGAAGCTGTTCGTACAGCGACAACCGAGCGCGGGTGAGGCGAGCGGAGTAGAACTCCGCCTCGATCTCGCGAACCTGCTCGAACTCGGCGGCGGAGCGGGCCGACCGCAGCTGCCGGTAGATGGCGACGAACGTGATCGTGAGCGCGATGGCCTGGACGAACGTCCAGAACCACTCGGATCCGGGACCCAGCAGGACGACGTCGTCGAGTCTGATCATGGCCAACTCCCAGGCACGGGACGCCACGGTCAGTCTCCCGGCCGCACGAAACCTCGGCTAGGGACGTTCGGCCCAACGTCGGCGGCGCGGTCGGCATACTTGGCGACATGCCGGACGACGCGCCCTGTTCCTGCGGCTGTCCCAACACCTTCTCGACCCGCGAGGCCGAGGCGGACCTCAGGCGCTATCGCGAGCGCGGTCCCGATGGGACGACCCAGGCCCTGATCAAGGCGATCGTGGCGGAGGGCATCGACGGTTCAACGATCATCGACATCGGTGCCGGTGTCGGTGCGATCCAGCTCGCACTGCTCGACGCGGGCGCGGCGCGCGCCACCTCGGTCGATGCGACGGAGGCGTACGTGGACGTTGCCCGCGCGGAAGCCGGGCGGCGCGGCTACGCCGACCGCGTCGATGCGCGGCTGGGCCTGTTCGAAGCCATCGCCGACGAGATCGAATCGGCGGACGTCGTGACCCTCGATCGCGTGGTGTGCTGCGATCCGGATCTGCCCGGGCTGCTCTCCCGCGTCTCGGATCGCGCCAGGCGGATGGTCGGGCTCGTCTACCCGCGTGAGACCTGGTGGAACCGCCTCGCGGCTCGGGTGATGGACGTCTGGAGCTGGGTCACGCGTGACCCGACCCGATGGCACCTGCATGCGACCGCGGACATCGACAGGATCCTCACGGGCGCCGGGTTCACCCGCCGCGAGGTGGATCGCTCGCTGGTCTGGCAGGTCGTGCTGTACGTTCGCGCCTGACATGCCAATCCTGATCCTCTGGATCGTCTTCGCCCTGATCCCCGCCGTGATCGCAATCGGCAAGGGCCGCAGCCCCGTGGGCTGGTTCTTCATCGGCGTGCTGCTCTCGCCGATCCTTGCGGCCGTCATCGTGTCCGTGCTGCCGAGCCCGGCGGTGGAGCAGCAGCGGCACGACGAGCTCGTCGCGGCGGCGAGCCGCAATGCCCGTCCGGTCGGACCGGACACCCAGGACGATCCGATCTCGGTCGTGGCGCGCCTGGCGCAGCTGCGCGACAGCGGCGCGATCACGACGGAGGAGTACGAGGCGAAGAAGGCGGAGCTGCTGAGCCGGATCTAGGGTCCGGGGCCGGCTCGCGAGAGCCCTGGGCTAGTCCTCGCCCATATCCTCCGGCGCGCCCTCGGGGAGGACCGTGCCGCGCCCCGGCTTCCCGGAGCGGCCGGGCGCGAAGTCGCGCGCGCTCTGCTCGCCCGCCTCGCGCTTCAGGTGCCCGGGGCTGGACTCGCTTCGCCCACGCACGTTGCGCTCAGCGTTGTTGCGACGACCCTGGCCACCGTGGCCCGTGGAGCTTCCCTTGCCCGGCATGCGGATCTCCCTTCGGTCTGCGCGGCGGATGTGCCGCGGGGAAAGCCTGCGCGTCACCGGATTGCCGGAACGTTGCAGCGCGCCGGCGGAGGCTGCATGGATCGGTCAGGTCGGGAGCGAGAACCAGAACGTTGTGGTGCCCGCCTCCGAAGCGGCGCCCACACGGCCGCCGGCCTCGTCCACGAGGCGCTTGACGATCGCGAGGCCGATGCCGGCCCCACCGGAGGCTCGGTCGCGGGAGCGCTCGACCCGGAAGAACCGCTCCCACACCCGCGGCAGGTCCTCGGCGGGGATCTCGGAGCCGCTGTTCGCGACGCGGACCATCGCGTGGCCGTCCTCGCGCGCAACCTCGGCGCGAACGCTGCCGCCCGCCGGCGTGTACCGGATCGCGTTCTGGAGCAGGTTCGAGATCACCTGGGCCAGCTCGTCCGAACGGGCGTGGACGACGATCCCTGGCGCGATGGAGGAGGACACCCCGATCGACCGGCGCGCGAATGACGGCCCGGTGAGCTCCAGGCTCGACCGGACGAGCGCCCCGAGGTCCAGGTCCTCCGGCATCGGTCGTTCGTCGTCGGCGCCGGCGAGGAGGTCCAGGGATGAGGCGAGGCGCGTGAGCCGGTCCACCTCCTCGCGGAGCGAGTCGAACGTCGCCGGATCGGGCGGGAGGACGCCGTCGCGGAGTGCCTCCAGGTAGCCCTGCAGGTTCGTGAGCGGGGTTCGCAGCTCGTGCGAGGCGTTGACCACGAACTCGCGCCGCACGGCGTCCTGCTCGGCAAGCCGGTCCACCATCACGTTGAACGCGTTCGCGAGGGCGCGGACCTCGGCGGGGCCCTCGACCGGGGCCGTCGCGCGAAGGTCGCCCTCGGCGGTGCGCTGGGCCGCGTCCGCGAGGCGCTCGATGGGCCGCGCGATCCGCCGCGCGAGCATCGAGCCGAGCAGGAGTGCCACCGCTGCCGCGACCAGCGCCGCCACGATGAACACGCCCGTGACGCTGGTGGTGAACATCTCGCCGGCGTGCTCGGCGGACTCACCCGCGGCGGCCATCAGGTCCGCGAAGGCCTTCGCGCCGACCTGCATCACCCCGAATGCAAGCACGAGCAGGACCACGGCGACGACCGCGAGCGACGCGATCACGATCCGCGTGGCGATCCCATCCGGGCGCATCGGTAGTTTCATGCCGGCCGGCTCGACCGCCGGCGCTCCACCCGCCCGGCCGCGCGATAGCCAACGCCGCGGACCGTCGCGACGTAGCGAGGCACGCTCGCGTCGTCGTCGAGCTTCTCGCGCAGGCGCTTGACGTACACGTCGATCGCGCGGTCCAGGACGTCGCCCTCGCCCGTGCCGTGGATGCCGTCCAGCAGCTGGTCGCGCGTGAGCGCACGGCCGTCCGCGTCGAGGAGCGTCGCGAGGAGCCGGAGCTCCAGCGCGCTGAGGGCGATCGGGCGGCCGGCGATGGTCGCCTCGTGCCGGCCCGCGTCCACGATCAGGTCGCCGCACACGAGCTGCTCGTCGGGCGCGAGCGCGTCGCCGAGCGGCCGCTCCGTGCGCCGGAGGATCGTGCGAACGCGGACCACCAGCTCGGCCGGGGAGAACGGCTTCGCCAGGTAGTCGTCCGCGCCCTCGCTCAGGCCCAGGATCCGGTCGCCGGTGGAGCCGCGCGCGGACAGCACGAGGATCGGCGTCTCGCCGAGGGCCCGCGCTCGCCGGATCACGGACAGCCCGTCGAGGCCGGGCAACATCAGGT
Source organism: Chloroflexota bacterium (assembly GCA_016191395.1). Classification (GTDB taxonomy): domain Bacteria; phylum Chloroflexota; class Limnocylindria; order Limnocylindrales; family CSP1-4; genus UBA5189. The sequence continues at coordinate 29,644 of JACPOS010000003.1, read as the reverse complement.
CCAGGACCACGAGCCGCGGCGAATCCCGCTCGATCGCCCGCAGCGCGCCGGGTCCGTCGGCGGCGGTGATCACGGGATACCGCTCGCGCTCCAGGTACGTGCGCACGAGCGCCACGATCTTGGGATCGTCATCGACGACGAGGATCGGGGCGTCGGGCGCGGTCATGAACAGCATCATCGGTCGCCCGAGGGTCGCCGACAACCATGACGCGCCAGTGACGCGCTGCGCCGTCCCTCGGGCGCATCGCGCTCGGGGCTCTATCATCCGGGCGTGCCGCCTATCGACGAGCTGATCCGAATCGAGCCGATCTATCACGGTCGCCTGCAGCGCCAGGGCATCTTCACGACGGGCCTCCTCCTGGAGGTGACCGAGACCGTGACGCGGCGCCAGAACCTCGCCGACCAGGTCGGCGCGAGCACCAACGACGTCCTCATGTGGCGCGACGAGGCGCAGATGCTCAACCTCGCCGGCTTCGGGCCGGCCGAGCATCGGCTGCTCAGCCAGAGCGGCTTCGAGGGGCTGAAGGACATCCTCGAAGTGGACCTCCCGACGTTCGGCACCCGCCTCGCCCGTGGCGCGGACGAGCTCAAGATGGACCGACCGAGCGACCTGACGATCGAGGGCTGGTGGGACCAGGCACACACGCTCGCGGAATAGCGGGCGGGTGGCTGATGGCGGGGGCCACGGCGCTGGTGCTCCTCGGCGGGTCCATCGCGCCCTTCCTCACGCCCGCGGTCGTGCGCTTCGAGCAGGACCGAACCGGCGTTCAGGATCGGACCGGGTTCGACGCCCATGGGTTGGACTTCGTCACCGATTCCCTGCTCGCTGATCTGGTGCTGTGGCGAGGCGATTTCGGCGTCCAGATGCTGAACCCGGAGGCCCAGGACGTCCTCAGCGGACCCGAGCGGGCGCACATGCGCGACGTCCGTAGCGTGTTCACGGGGTTCTGGATCCTGGTGCTCGCGGGCGTTGCGGTCCTGACGGTGGGATTCCGGCGCGCGAGGGGCACGGAGGCGAGGGCCGCCGCATGGCAGTCCGTCGCGGGCGGCGCTCGCGCCCTCGCCATCTTCATCATCGTCGCGGGCGTATTCGCCGTGTTCGCGTTCGACGCGGCGTTCGAGGTGTTCCACCGCCTGTTCTTCAGCGCCGGCACCTACACGTTCGATCCCGCGACGGACCGCCTCGTGCAACTCTTCCCGGAGCAGTTCTGGTCGGAGATCTCCATCGCGGTCGGCATCGTGGTGCTGATTGCGTCGCTCAGCACGTGGTGGCTGGCGAGGCGACGCGCGTCCGGCGTCGCGGTGGCGGCAGCATGAGATCGCCGCTGGGCATCCCGATCGCGCGCATCTTCGGCATCGAGATCCGCGTGCAGCTGGGCTGGGCGTTCGTGCTCTCGATGGTCGCGTTCATCGCGGTCGGGCAGCTCAACGCGGTGGATCCGTCCCTCGAGGACGCCGTGGCGTGGCTGCTCGGCGGGATCGTGGCGTTCGGGTTCTTCATCAGCTCGGTGTCGCACGACCTCGCGCATGCCGTCGTGGCGCGTCGGCGGGGGATCGACGTGAAATCGATCGCCGTGTCGTTCTTCGGTGGCGCGACGCCGATGGATCCCTCCTCGCCGGACCCGGGTGACGACGCCGCGATCGCCGCCTCGGGTCCGCTGGCGAGCCTTGCGATCGGCGCGCTGTGCTTCGCCGCGATGGCGGGCCTCGTCGCTGCGACCAACGAGTTCACGGCCGCGGCCGGCGTCCTTGCGGTCCTGGTCTTCCTGAACCTGGTGCTCGGGCTCGTGAACCTCGTGCCGGCCTATCCGCTCGACGGCGGTCGGATCGTCCGCGACCTCGCCTGGCGACGATCCGGCTCGGAGCGGTCCGGCTGGCGCGCCGCGTGGCGGAGCGGGCGGTTCACCGGCCTCGTGGTGATCGGCATCGGGGCGGTGTTCCTCGTCTCGCAGGGCGACATGACGGGTGCGTTCATCGCCCTGACGGGCTGGTTCTTCATCCTGTCATCGAACTCGGTTCGCGATCGGATCCGCCTCGACGACCTCGTCGGCACGCACGTCGTCCGCGATGCGATGGAGGACGCGCCGGCCACGGTCCATCCCGGCCTGACCGTCGACACGTTCGCCGCGCAGCTGCTCGACGGCGAATCTCCGATGACCGCCGTACCGGTCGTGGAGGGCGCATCGATCGTGGGCATCATCGGGATCGCCCAGATCCGGCGCATCCGCCGCTCCGAGTGGCCCAATACCCGTGTTGCCGACGTCATGGCGAAGCCGCCGAAGCTCACGTTCCTCGCGCCGACGGAGCCGCTCCGACAGGCGCTCGAGCGGATCTACAAGGCCGGCATCGACGGCCTCCCGGTCATGGAGGAGGGCCACCTTCTCGGCGTCCTGACCAAGCGCGGCATCGGGCGGTTCGTCCACGAGCGGTCGGAGCAGGCGAAGGAACCGGTTCCACAGGATCCGACGCCGCCCACGCCGTGAGCGACGGGCACGGAGGCGAGCGCCTCCACTCCGTCGAGGAGGCGCGCAACGCGGTCCTCGCAGCGATCGGGGAGCCGCTCGAGGAGGAGGTCGTGGCGGTCGACGCCGCGCTCGGTCGCGTGCTCTCGCGCGACGTCGTCGCCGCCGTAACGCTGCCGCCCTGGGACAACTCGGCGATGGATGGCTACGCGATCCTGGCCACGGACGTGGCGGGGGCAGCTGGGGCCGTGCCCGTGCGGCTTTCCGTGATCGGCGAGGTGCCCGCCGGCGGGATGTCCGAGCACCAGGTGCGCCACGGGAGCGCGATTCGCATCGCGACCGGTGCGCCGATCCCGCCGGGTGCCGATGCGGTGGTCCAGGTGGAGCAGACGACGCCCATCGACGCGGCCGGCGCAATCGGGGCCCGCGGACGCGACGCCGTTGGGCCACTGCCCGCCGCGATCCTGGTGCACGCCGCCGTCACCGCGGGCGCCCACGTCCGGCGCCGAGGCACGGACCTGACCCAGGGAGCGACGATTCTCGCCTCCGGAACCGCGCTCTCCCCGGCCGCGGTGGCGCTCGCCGCCGGCGCCGGGAGCGCGACCCTGCGCGTGCGCCGTCGACCGCTCGTCGGGGTCCTGGCGACCGGCAACGAGGTGCGGCCCGCCGGTGCCGAGCTCGGGCCGGCGGGGATCCCCGACGCGAACGGGCCCGGTCTGCGCGCCCTCGTCGCCGCGTCGGACGCCGAGCCGATCGACCTCGGCATTGCCAGCGATGACCTCGACGCGGTGGTTGCGCGCCTGCGCGTCGCCCTCGACCGCGGCGCCGACGCGATCGTCGTGGCGGGAGGCGTCTCGGTCGGGCCGTACGACGTGGTCAAGCTCGCATTCGAGGCAGTCGGGGAGATCGGCCTGTGGCGGGTCGCCGTCCAGCCCGGCAAGCCATTCGCGTTCGGGACGGCCCCCCGGCCGGCTGGTGGCCGCGCACTGCTGTTCGGCCTGCCGGGCAACCCCGTCTCCAGCTTCGTGACCTTCGAGCTGTTCGTCCGGCCTGCGCTCCGGGCCCTCGCCGGGCGGCGCGACCTGTTCCGCGCCGTCGACCGGGCCGTGCTGCTCGAGGAAGTCCGCACCGCGCCCGGTCGTCGGGCCTTCCTGCGCGTCACCGCGGAGCGTGACAACGACGGTGCCCCATCCCGCCAGGCCGACGGCCGGGTTCGCGTCCACCTGTCGAGCGGGCCGGCGGGGCAGGGGAGCCACGTCCTGTCCGCCCTGGCTGCCGCGGACGCCCTCGCGGTCGTCCCCGAATCGGTCGAGACGCACAGGGCCGGCGATCCCGTCGAACTCTGGTGGCTCGACGCGCCGTAGGATTGCGCTTCACATGGACCGCCCACCCGGACCCGTCCCGCGCGTCGAGCGCCGCCGCCTGACCCACATCGATCGAAGTGGCCGCCCGCGCATGGTCGACGTCAGCGCAAAGCCGCCGACCGCCCGTCGCGCCGTCGCGGAGGCATTCGTGGCGCTGGGTCCCGAGACCCTCAGCCTCGTCATCGACGGTCGATCGGCAAAGGGCGACGTGCTGTCCACCGCCGAGCTCGCCGGCGTCATGGGCGGCAAGCGCACGTCCGAGCTCATCCCGCTGTGTCACCCGCTCGCCTTGACGGATCTCGTCGTAAGCGTGACGCCGGATCGCGCCGCGGGCGGGCTCCGCATTCGAGCGGAGGCCGCGACCGTTGGGCCCACCGGCGTGGAGATGGAGGCGCTCACCGCCGCGTCCGTCGCGGCACTGACCGTCTACGACATGGTCAAGGGCGTGGAACGAGGTGTGGAGATCCGCTCGATCCAGCTCGTCTCGAAGTCCGGTGGCCAGAGCGGCGACTGGCGGCGCCCCGAGGGCCCGGGTCCCGCAGCGGGGCCGGCGCCGTTCGCGCCTCGCCCCCGGCGCCCCGGCGAGCGCGTCGCCGGCCGGATCCGCAAGAAGGGCTGAGCCGGTGGCGCATGACGACCACGCAACCGTTGCGGAGGGAACGCCAGCCCTCGTGATCACCGTCAGCGACAGCGTCGCCGCGGGCGCGCGCCAGGATGAAGCGGGCAAGGCCGTTGCGGCGTGGCTGACGGGCCTCGGCTTCAGCGTCGACCGCGCGGCCGTCCCTGATGACCGGCCGGCGATCGAGGCGGGCCTGCGCTCGGGTGCGCGCGATCACGCGCTCGTCGTCTCGACCGGCGGGACAGGCCTCACGCCGCGCGACGTCACCCCCCAGGCGACGCTCGCGGTGATCGACTACGAGGTGCCCGGGCTCGCGGAGGCGATCCGCGCGAGCGGGCGCGCCCGCACGCCCATGGCGGACCTCGCTCGCGGCGTGGTCGGCGTGCTCGGCCGGACGTTGATCGTCAACGTGCCCGGCAGCCCCAGGGCCGCGCTGGAGTGCATCGGCGCGCTGGAGCCCACGCTCCGCCACGCCCTCGAGACGCTCGACGGCCCCTTCGACCATGACGCGGTCGGGGCTGGCACGGCAGCCCGTCCGGACCTGCCGGATCCGGCGCTCCCGGCCACGTGAGCGAGATTCGGCGATGAACTCCATCTTCGAGCACGTCCCGCTGTATCCGCTCGTGTTCGTCGTGTTCTGGGGTGCGGCCGTCGTGTTCGCGCTCGCCATGGCGCGTCACCTGCGCGTGTTCGCGGCGGCGCGCGCTTCCGGCCCCAGCCCATTCGAGAACATCCCCGCGCGCATCACCGGCCTGATCCAGTACGCGTTCATCCAGACCAAGATGTTCAAGGACGCGCGCGCCGCGATCCTCCACCTCGGCATCTTCTGGGGCTTCATCCTGCTCACGATCGGGACCGCCAACGTGGTCACCGGCGGCGTGATCCAGGCGGTGCTGAGCGCGCCGTTCGACGGGCTCCTGTGGGCCCTCGTCCTCGCGATGCAGAACGTCGTCGCGATCACGGTGGTGGTGTTCATCCTGTGGGCCTTCGAGCGGCGGCTCATCTCGAGGCCGGCGCGCCTGACCTACAACCTCGACGCGCTGTTCATCATCGGCATGATCGGAACGCTGGTCGCCGCGGAGTTCCTGGCCCAGGTCTTCGAGATCGCCCGCTACGGCGACCAGCCGGGGGCGTTCATCGCGACGATCCTCGCCAGGCCGCTGGCCGGCCTCAGCCAGTCCACCCTGGAGCTGGGGTTCTCGGTCTTCTGGTGGCTCCACAAGCTCATCGTCGCGACGTTCCTGGTCTACCTGCCCGGGAGCAAGCACCTCCACATCGCGACCAGCTTCTTCAACATCTACTTCCGCAAGCTCGAGCCGCGCGGTGAGCTGCCGGCGATGGACCTGGAGGCAGAGGACGCGACCTTCGGGCTGCGCACGCTCGCCGACCTCGGCTGGAACGACCTCCTCGACGGCTTCACCTGCACGGAGTGCGGCCGTTGCCAGCAGGCCTGCCCGGCGTGGAACACGGGCAAGCCGCTCAATCCCAAGCAATTCATCATGGGCATCCGGGAGATGTCCGTGGAGGCGGAGCACGGCCTCCCGCTGATCCCGAACTCGCCGTCCGCGGCATCGTTCGGGCTGACCGACGTCATCGACCCGAAGGCGATGCTTTCGCCGATCGTCGACAACGCCATCCCGTACGACGCCGTGTGGGACTGCGTGACCTGCGGCGCGTGCGTCGAGGCATGCCCGGTGCTCATCGAGCACGTCGACAAGATCGTCGGCCTGCGACGCAACCTGGTGCTCGAGGACTCGCGCTTCCCGACGGAGCTCAACAGCGCCTTCCGGAACATGGAGGGCGTCGGCAACCCGTGGGGCCAGCCGCCGACATCGCGCCTCGACTGGACGCGGGGCCTGCCGTTCGAGGTCCCCCTCGTCGCGGACGTCGCGGCGCGCGGCGAGCTCGGCAGCCTGGACGTCCTGTACTGGGTCGGCTGCGCGGCCGCGTTCGACGAGCGCAACCGCAAGGTGGCGCGGGCCTTCGCGACCTGCCTCGATGCCGCCGGCATCAACTTCGCCGTCCTGGGCCAGGAGGAGTCGTGCACGGGCGATCCGGCCCGGCGCATGGGCAACGACTACGTCTACCAGATGCTCGCCACGGGCAACATCGAGACGCTCAACCGCTACCGCATGGGCGAGAAGACGATCGTGACGGCGTGTCCGCACTGCTTCAACTCGATCGGCAACGAGTACCCGCAGCTGGGCGGCAACTTCCGCGTGATCCATCACGCGGCGTTCCTGCGCGAGCTGCTCGCGAACGGGCGCCTGCGGGTCATCGACGCCGACGCGACCGGCGCCGCGCCCGGCACGGGTCGCTCGGTGACGCTGCACGACTCGTGCTACCTCACCCGCTACAACGGGATCGTGGACGAGCCGCGCGAGGTGCTCGGGTCCATCGCCGGCCTGGAGCTGCGCGAGATGGACAACCGCGGCAAGAACACGTTCTGCTGTGGCGCCGGCGGCGGCCGCATGTGGATGGAGGAGACGCGCGGGACGCGGATCAACGAGTCGCGGACCTCCCAGGCGCTCGCCACCGGCGCCTCCACCGTGGCCACCGAGTGCCCGTTCTGCATGACGATGATGAAGGACGGCCTGGAGGCGGCCCAGTCGGGCACGGGCGGCACGGTCCGCGCCATCGACATCTCCGAGCTCCTCGCCGAGTCGCTCGCTCCCACGCAGCCCGGCTCGCGCGCCCTGCCCGTTCTCCAGTAAGGGGCAGCCGTGCTCAGGTACGCGCTCGTCGGGGAGGACGAGGTCGAGCCTGCGACGGTGGCCATGGCGAACGACGTCCTGCGCCGCGCGCTCCCGGACGTGAACCTGGGGGCCGTACCGGAGATCCGGTGGTTCGCCGACGAGCGAGAGCTGCCGGCTGGGCAGGTCGCGGCTGCGCGCGAGGTCTTCGTGCCGGGCGACGGCGTCCCGAAGGCCGGCAACGTGCCGCCGTTCGTACGCTACTCAGCCGACTCGGGATGGACGCCGGCCCGGCCGGTGATCCTCCTCAATCGATCGGCATGCCTCCGGGACACGCCGCTGCACGAGCTCCGCCACCTCTGGCAGATCAAGGCCGGGCTGTACCGAGCCGATGAGAGCTCCACGAAGGAGCTCGAGGACGACGCCGATGCCTGGGCCGCGGCAGCCCTCACGCGCCTCCACACCTGATCTCGCGTGGGGTGCCGGGCAGAGCCGGCGCCGCGCGTCACGATGACTCCTTCAGCGGCCCCACTCGTTGAGCTCGACCCAGACCCGGACCCTCAGGGCGTTGCCAGGCACGTCAGTGGCCAGAAGGTACTCGACCGAGGTCGGCCCGCCTGAGCGTGGCGCCCCAGTCGTCTCGATCGCAGCGATGAGGGCGATCGCGTCCTGGGTCGTCATGTTCGCAAGTCGGACTGCCGGCGAGGAGCCGGCCGGCCAGTCGACCGCGGTGACGGGCGTGAGCACCAGGTCGTTCGAAACGGTGGTCGGCTCGACCGCGTACTTGAGCGACACGGGCCGGAACGGCAGCAGGCGGCTCGGGTCTGTCGTCCACGCGGTTCTCGGTAGCCACGATGCCGGGTCGACGAGCTTCGCCCCGAGCCTCGCGATGGCCGTCGCCTTGGCCACGCGCCCACGGTCGGAGGCGTTCAGGACCACGTCCGGGGTGATGATCGTGGTCATGTGGTCGTACGCGGCGCCTTCCGGGATTGGCTCGTCGTAGTCCGCCGTGAGGAGGCCTGAGTCGTCCAGCGCTTGGCGCAGCTGGGAGAGACCTGAGGGCGTCAGCCGAAGCGCACCCAGGCCGACCGCGGGCGGCGAGGGGTCACGGAACAGGACCGTGCCGTCGGCGTAGTAGGACACCTGGGCGACCACGCCTGCATCTGCCGTCCGATGGATGCTCACGTACAGGTCGGAGGCAGGCTGCACGGGCCCGATTCCGCCCTCGCTCGCTGCGAGCACCCCCGCGAGGGTGGGCCTCGGTGCGCCGTCGAGGGTCGGAGCCGCCGGGAGGGTGGACTCTTCGCAGCTGGCGGCCTCGTCGGGCAGGTACGGACGAAGGGTCAGGCGAAGCAGCGCGGGCCCGTCCGACCAGATGTCCCAGATGGTGGTCCAGGGGTCATTCTCGAGACTCTGCGAACCCAGTCGCGCAAGCGCCGCACGGACGGCGCGCTCCCGGGTGCCGTCGATCAGCCCGCAGCGAGGCGTTCGGTCCGGCTGACTCGCGAGCTGGACCGGCTGGCCGAGATCGCTCGGCACGGTCTCGAGCGGCCAGTTCACGAGGCTGAGTGACTGCTCGGGGTTGGTCCAGTCGTCGGGCCGCAGCGCGATCCGCTCGCTCGTGACGCGGGCCTTCGCGGCGAGATATGGGTGCCGCCCCGTGTGGCCGTCCCGGAACGCGCTCGGCGGGAGCCAGGTTGTGACATCGACGAGCGCGTCGACGAGGGCGAGCATGACGCGTGTCTCCGGGTCGTCCTTGCAGTCGACGGGCGGAGCGTCCGAATCACAGGTGATGTTGGTGCCTCGAACGGTGACGGGCGCTCCATCGACGACGAGAGTCACCGCGAAGAGCCCGAACCCGTGGGCGACCGGCTGCGCGGGGATCGTGTGACTCTTGGTGAAGCTCCCGGTGTCGCGCACGCGGCCGACGACGAGATCGCGTCCAGCCTCGGTGAGGGACCTGACCGACGGCGGCCACGTCGCGAGGTCCACGAGGGATCCATCGTCATACAGGACGAGGGCGAGCGTTGAGCCGGTCTCGGACGCGCCCATCTCGAGTCGGACGAGGGCTTTGCCCGATGTCGGGGTGATCGGTTCCAGGGCAGCCGGTGTCGGTGTCGGTGTCGGTGTCGGTGGTGGAGTGGCGGGCGGTGTGGTCCGGCTGGCCGTGGTGGATGGGCTCGGCGCCGGGCTCGCCCCGGGGCCGCAGCTCGCGACGATGAGGACGATCGACGCGGCGATCGCGATCGCGGTCGGTGGGCGCCTGTATGCGATCTCTGACATCTCAGCCTCCGAGGGACGCCAGGACGCAACCTGCCACCCTCAAGCTACCCCGCCGTCGGGCTGTCCGAACAGGGCCGCCGAGGGCCCCGGGACCTGCTGAACCGCCTGCCCCTCGGGCCGCTACGATCCCGTCGTGAGCGACGCACCGACGGCCTACCGCCTCACCGAGGAGCAAGTGCTCCTGCGGGACACGATCCGGCAGCTCGCGGACGAGAAGATCGCTCCGCGCGCGGCGGAGATCGACCGGACCGGGGAGTTTCCCGAGGACATCCGCCAGCTGCTCGCCGCCCAGGACGTGCTTGCGCTGCCATTCCCTCCGGAGCACGGCGGGCTGGGCGCGAACCTGCTGACGGTCGCCGTCGCGATCGAACAGATCGCTCGAGCGTGTGCGACGTCCAGCCTGATCCTGACGGTCCACGACCTCGGCTCGCAGGCCCTGCTCCTCGCCGGGACGGACGAGCAGAAGGCGCGCCTCTTCCCGAAGCTTGCCTCCGGCGAGACGCTCGCGGCGTTCGCCCTGACCGAGCCCGAGGCCGGCTCGGACGCCGCGGCGCTCCGGACCCGTGCCGTCCGCGAGGGCGACGGCTATCACCTCTCGGGCACGAAGCGGTTCATCACCAACGGCAGCGTCGCTGGGCTGATCACCGTGTTTGCGGTCACCAGCCCGGACGCCCCGCGCCACGAGCGCATCTCTGCGTTCGCCGTCGAGGTGCCGACGGACGGCTTCAAGGTGTCCCGGCTGGAGCACAAGCTCGGCATCCGCGGCAGCCCCACCGCCGAGCTCACGTTCGACGGCGTCCTCGTGCCCGAGGCCAACCGGATCGGCGACGAGGGCCAGGGCTGGGACCTCGCGATGAAGACCTTCGAGCACTCCCGTCCTGGCGTGGCCGCCCAGGCCGTCGGGATTGCCCAGGGAGCGCTCGATGCCGCGGTGGCCTATGCCCGGGAACGCAAGCAGTTCGGCAAGCGGATCGGCGAGTTCCAGATGGTCCAGGGCATGCTCGCCGACATGGACGCTCGGACGGAGGCGGCCCGCCAGCTGCTGTACAAGGCGTGCGCCGAGATCGACGCGGGCACGCCCGACGCGGCCCGCTGGGCGTCGGCGGCGAAGCTCATCGCCGGTGATACGGCGATGGCCGTCACCACCGATGCGGTGCAGGTGCTGGGCGGCTACGGTTACACCGATGACTACCCGGTCGAACGGATGATGCGCGACGCGAAGATCACCCAGATCTACGAGGGCACCCAGCAGATCCAGCGCCTCGTGATCGCCCGGGCCCTGCTCGGCAAGGCCGACTGATGGCCCTGCGGATCGTCGTCCTCACCAAGCCCGTCCCCGATCCGGCCGCGGCCGCGGAACGCCTGGGTCCAGATGGCCGGCTGGATCGCGCGGCGTCGCCTGCGGTCATCAACGGCAACGACGAGTACACGCTCGAGGCCGCGCTCAAGCTCGCCGACTCGATGGGCGCCGAGGTGACGCTCCTGTCCATGGCGCCGCCGACCGGGGTCGAGACGATGCGCAAGGGCCTCGCGATGGGCGCACATCGAGGGGTGCTCGTGACTGATCCCGCTCTCGCCGGTGCCGACGGCTGGTCCACCGTCCAGGTGCTCGCCGCGGCCCTGCGCACGTTGGAGTACGACCTCGTCCTCGCGGGCTTCGACACGTCCGACGGCGTGGGTGGCGTCGTCGGCGCGGGGATCGCGACGCTGCTGAAGCTGCCCTTGCTCTCGTCCGCCGCGAAGATCGAACCGAACGCCGACGCGGGAACCGTGCGCGTGCGCCGGATCAGCCCGACGGGGTTCGACGTGCTGGAGGCGCCGATGCCGGCGCTGATCGTCGGGACGCAGCTGCTCGGCGAGCCCCGCTACCCGTCGCTCAAGGGAATCATGGCCGCACGCTCCAAGGAGGTCGTGACGAAGTCGCTCGCCGACCTGGGGCTGGACGCGGCGGCTTTTGGGGGCGCGGCGGCGCGCACGAAGGTCACGGGCACAACGAAGCCCCCGGCGCGCGGCGCCACGCAGGTCGTTCGCGGCACGCCCGAGGAAGGCGCGAAGGCCATCGCCGACCTGCTCGCCTCGCGGAGGCTGATCTGATGGCCGCTCCCACGGGCCCGATCTGGGTCGTCGCGGAGACGAACGCGGACGGCACGCTCGCGAAGAGCTCCACGGAGGTGGCGACGCTCGCCCGCACGCTGGCGGAGGCCGCCGGATCGTCGGCCGCCGGGATCGTCGTCGCGGCGGACCCGACCGCCGCCGCGAAGGAGCTTGCGGGCTACGTCGCGCGGGTCGTCGCGGTTGCGGTGCCGGACGTCACGGGGCACACGTGGGCACAGGCGGCTGCGCAACAGGCAGCGGCGATTCTCGCCTCCGGATCCGTCGGTGCTGTCCTGACCGGCGCCGGCCCCGACGGCCGCGATGTCGCGGGGACGCTGTCGGCGCTGCTCGAGCGCCCGGTGCTGGTCAATGCAACCGCCGTCGCGTGGGACGGCGGCCCATCGGTCGAGATGAGCGTCTTCGGCGGTAAGCTGATCACCAGCTCGACGTTCGTCGACGGGGAGTGGGGGATCGTGACCGTCCGCCCGAACGTCGTGACCGCAGAGGCCGCGGGCTCGGCGGGCGTCGTGGAGACGCGCGACGCGGACCAGGGTGCCGGGCTGCCGGTGGTCAAGGTCATGGAGCGCATCGAGGAGGCCGCCGCCGCGCTGCCGATCGAGGAGGCGCGGATCATCGTGGCCGGTGGCCGAGGCGTCGGCGGCGAGGACGGCTTCGCGCTGGTCCGCGAGATCGCGGCGGAGCTCGGCGGCGCGGTCGGGGCCACGCGCGCCGCGGTGGACTCCGGCTGGATCCCGTACGCGCAGCAGATCGGCCAGACCGGCAAGATCGTGAAGCCGCAGCTGTACCTCGCGCTCGGCATCTCCGGCGCGATCCAGCACAAGGTCGGCATGCAGACCGCGGGCACGATCATCGGCGTGAACCGCGACCCCGACGCGCCCATCGCGGAGTTCGCGGACCTCGTCATCGTCGGGGACCTGTTCGAGGTCGGGAAGGCCCTGCTCGCGGAGCTTCGATCCCGGCGCTGAGTCCGGCGGAATGGTTCCTGGTGACCGATGGCACTCGCGTTGCCCCAGTCCCGGTGCGAGCCTGAGCGCATGAAGACGACCTATACGTTCGGCAAGCGGATCGGGGGCACGCCCGCCGAGGTCCGCCCAATGGTGGAGGCGGCGCTGCTGGCCGAGGGCTTCGGCGTGATCACGGAGATCGACGTGGCAGCCGTGATGAAGAACAAGCTCGGACTGGACACCGCGCCGTACCTGATCCTTGGTGCCTGCAATCCGGACCTCGCGCATCGGGCGCTCGACATCGACCCGTCAGTCGGCACGCTTCTGCCGTGCAACGTCGTGCTTCGGGCGGAAGGCACGGGGACGGTCGTCGAGGCGATCGACCCAGTGGAGGCCATGCAGATCGCCGATTCGCCGCTGCTGCGGACCGTGGCCGCCGAGGCCCGGGCACGGCTCGCGCGCGCCCTCAGCTCCGTGCAGCGGGAGGCCGTCGTCGTCGCCTGACCGGGCCTTGCCTTCCGGCGCCTGAGATCGCGCCCACATCTAGTGGTATAGTCTCGCTGTACCACAACCCGTAGTGGTGCGAGGAGGTCCGAGTACCGGTGCGATGTCCGGTCTGCGGTGAGCGAGACACCCGGGTGGTCGATTCGCGAGACCTCGACGACTCCGCGACCATCCGTCGTCGTCGCGAGTGCGCCGCGTGCAGCACCCGATTCACCACCTACGAGCGAGTGGAGGCTGCGCGCCTCCTCGTCGTCAAGCGCGACGGCACCCGCCAGGAATTCGATCGCGACAAGCTCGCAAACGGCCTCCGCAAGGCGCTGACCCGCCGGCCGGTGCCGGACGGCGCCGCCGAGGCCGCGGCCGATCAGATCGAGGCGCAGCTCCGGAGCGAAGGCATCACCGAGGTGCCGTCATCCAAGGTCGGCCAGCTCGCGATGGCCAAGCTCAAGATGCTGGACCAGATCGCCTACGTCCGGTTTGCGAGCGTATACCAGAGCTTCGAGGACCTCGAGGACCTCAAGCGCGAGGTCGACTCGCTCTGGGAGCAGAAGGGCACCAAGCCCGCGCACTAGCTGTGATTCCCACGCAGGTTGTTCACCAGCGCGGCCTGCGGGGTGATGCCACCGAGAGCGGTGTGGGTTCGATCGACGTTGTAGTAGTCGACCCACGCCGGCAGCGCCTGGAGCCGTTCGGCGTTGGACCGCGGCAATCACCTTGCGAGTGAAGTCGTCCGTGGCGGCCGCGTCGGCGCCGCCCGGAGGCGAGAATCGCACCAGGACCTGGTTGAGGACGACGTCGTTGAGGATCGCCACGTCCTTTGCGGCACGAAGCCGATCCGCCATCCGGCGCGCCAGCGTGCAGCAGTGGTCGATCATGTCCGCGAGCCCTGACCGCCCCAGCGACCGCAACGCCGCGTAGATCGGGAATCCGCGCGCCCGCCGGGAGGATTCCGCGACCCAGTTGTAGGGATCGCGCTCGCCGCCGGTGGTCTCGATGTACATCGCAGCGTTCTGGTCCCAGGCGCTCGCGAGCCAGTCCGCGGCCAGGGCGGCGGGCACCCCGCCACCGATCACGAAGCCGAAATACCGCGGCCCGGCGGTGCCGACGAGGCCGGGCTCGGCGTCTCGCGCGACCACCTCGATCACCGCCCGCGGGTCGCCAGGGCCGGCCGGCAACGGACCACCGAGCGCCGCTCGAAGCGCGCCCAGGTCAACGCGCTGGCTGACCGGTCTGCTCGGCAGCCGGTCCAGGAAGTCCCCGGCGAGCTCGGCGGTTCGGTGCAGGAGCTCGTCGCGCTCGGACATGCCGGACCGGGTAGCCGCGTGCGATGATTCCGCCGATGAGTGTCCTCTCCGATCGCGACATCCGCGCCGCCATCGAGACGGGCGAGATCGTCATCCGCCCGTACGATCCGCAGGACCTCCAGCCGTCGTCGGTGGACCTCCACCTTGACCGTAGCTTCCGTGTCTTCCGGAACAACCGCTACCCGTATATCGACGTGCGCCAGAAGCAGCCGGACCTCACGGAGCTCCTCACGATCGCGGACGACGAGCCGTTCATCCTCCACCCGGGCGAGTTCGTCCTCGGCCAGACGCTCGAATGGACGGAGCTCCCGAACGACCTCGTGGCGAGGCTCGAGGGAAAGGCCCTGGCGCTCGACACCCCTGTGCCTACACCTCAAGGCTGGCGCACCATGGGCGAGCTCGAACCGGGCGATCTTGTGTTCGACGAGGCCGGAGCGCCGACCGCCATCGTTGCTGTGACTCCACCCATGATCAATCGCCCGTGCCGCGAGGTGCTGTTCTCCGATGGCGCGCACGTAATCGCGGACGCAGACCATCAATGGGTCACGATTGATAAGAACGGGCGGCGCTACGGCCGAGCAAGGATTCAGATTCGCACGACGGACGAGATCTCCCGGACCCTTCAGGTTGGCGAGGAGTGGAATCACCACGTCCCGCTCGCAGGACCAGTTCAATACCCCTCTTGTGCCGATCTGCCGATCGAGCCGTATACCCTCGGCGCGTGGCTCGTTGATGGCACGACCACCAAGGCGGAAATTACCTCGTACGACGAAGAAGTCCTCGAGCAGATCAGCGGCGACGGATTCACCGTCCGGCCGGTTGGCTACGCACCGAACCTGTACCGGATCGGCGGCGTTGGCCGTACAAGAAACGGTGGCAACGGCCGGTTCGAGCGAAACGGATCGTTGTCGAGCCGGTTGCGAAATCTCGGCCTCCTCGGCGGGAAGTACGTTCCCGAGCAATATCTTGAGGCCGGTCCGTCACAGCGACTCGCGCTCCTTCAAGGCTTGATGGACACAGATGGCTTCGCCGATGACGTGGCCGGGAGATGCGAGTTCACCAGCATCAACGAAGATCTGGCGGATGCCGTGGTTGAGCTCGCGGCAAGCCTTGGTTTCAGGCCCGTCAAGTCATACGGTCGGGCCGTGTTGAACGGAATCGACCACGGGGGGAAGTTCCGAGTCAAGTTCACTCCCGATCGACCGGTCTTCCGAGTCAGGCGAAAGCTGGCGCGCCAGAAGGTTGCGAGCGCGCATTTCCACCGGTTCCGTGCGATCACGAGTGTGCGTGAGGTCGAATCCGTCCCGGTCCGCTGCATCGAGGTCGCATCGCCACGGGGCGTCTTCCTGGTGTCACGGTCGTTCATCCCAACGCATAACAGCTCGCTTGGCCGCCTCGGCCTGCTGATTCACTCGACCGCGGGATACGTGGACCCGGGCTGGAAGGGCAACCTGACCCTGGAGCTGTCGAACGTGGCGAACCTGCCGATCGCCCTGTACTTCGGGATGAAGATCGGGCAGATCAGCTACTTCCGGATGACCAGCGCGGTCGACCGGCCGTACGGCAGCAAGGAGCTGGGCTCCAAGTACCAGGGCCAGTCCGAGCCGACCGCCTCCGCCTTCCACCGCGACTTCACCAAGGGCACGTAGCCGCCGATGGCGGCCAACGACGCGGTCGACTGGTCGGGCGACCTCGGAGGCGGGACCCGCGTCTCCCTGATCCAGGCGGGCACGTTCCGCAGCGACGCCGGCGCGTTGTTCGGGCCGGTGCCGCGGATCCTGTGGGATCGACTCGTCACCGACGAGATCGACCATGAGCATCGGCTGCTCCAGGCGCTCAACTGCCTGTTCGTGGAGACGCCGGCGGGGCGCGTCCTGATCGAGACGGGCATCGGCGAGCGCGTCACGGACAAGGTTCGCGAGATGCGCCGCTACGAGGGCAGGCCCGTGGTCGCGGCCATGGAGGTCGCCGGCTTCGACCCTGCGACGGTCGACCTCGTGGCCATGAGCCACCTCCACTTCGACCACGCCGGCGGCCTGCTTCGGGCGGACGGGTCGAAGGCGTTCCCGCGAGCTCGGATCGTTGCGCAGCGCGCCGAGTGGGAGATCGCGCTCGACGACAACAGCCGCATCGTCGCCTCGTACGACCAGCCGGAGCTGCGCCTCGTCCACGAGTGGGGGAGCGAGGACGCCGTCGACGGTGAGACGGAGCTGCTGCCAGGCGTGTCCGTGATCCGGACGGGCGGCCACTCGAAGGGCCACCAGGCGATCGTGGTGCGCGGGACGAACCGGACGCTCGCGTTCTTCGGCGACCTCGGCATGCGCCCGTGGAGCGCGAACCCGCGCTGGGTAACCTCGTTCGACGACTTCCCGCTCGATTCCGTGGAGGTCAAGGGCGAGCTGTTCGCGCGCGCTGCCGCCGACGACTGGCTCATCGCGCTCAGCCACGAGCCGGTGACGCCGATCGGCCGCCTGACGCCCGATCGCGACCGCTATCGGTTCGAGCCCGTCTGAGGCGGCGCAGCGCTACAGTCGCAGGCATGTTCCGTATGGCGGTCGGCCACAGCGACGACATCGATCTCGACGAGGCGCTGGAGACCGTCTTCGCGGGTCGGACATCCGGCAGCTGGAGGAGTTCCAGGACTCCAACTCCACGCTGCTCTTGCGATTGCTGCGCGACCTGGAGGTGGAGAAGGCCAGGTTGCAGCGGCTGCTGCTGAACGTCCTCCCCCAGCGGATCATCGATCGCCTGGAGGCGGGCGAGACGGCGATCGCGGAGGCGGCTTTGCGCATGCAGGCGTTCGCGATCGAGCGCGGGGCGGCCGGCGGGTGGCAGGTCCGAATCGGGATCCACGCCGGCCCGATCATCGCCGGCGTCGTGGGCACCTCGAAGTTCGCCTACGCCGTGTGGGGCGACACGGTGAACACCGCGAGCCGCCTGGAGAGCACCTCGGAAGCGGGCCGGATCCACGTCTCCGCCGACCTCGCCCGGCGGCTGGAGAGCGGGTTCGTCGTCGAGCGGCGCGGGATGGTGGACCTGAAGGGCAAGGGTGTGACCGAGACGTACTGGCTCGTCGGGCGCAGGCAGCGACCATGGTGGCCCGGATGCTCGTTGGCTACGCTGTGAACCGTGACAGACCTCGTTGGGGCCGTGCTGACGCGGCCGTCGCTCGACATCGAGCAGGCGACACGATTCCTCGACGATGCCTGGGGTATCAGCGGTGACCTCAGCCCGCTTCCGAGTGAGCGCGATCGGAACTTCGCCGTGCGTGTCGGAGGGCGGGCCGCCTTCGTCCTGAAGATCTCCAACCTTGCCGAGGATGCCGCGTTCCTCGAGATGCAGCACGCCGCGATGGCGGTCCTCGCCGAGGCGGGCGTTCCGTGCCAGGAACCGATCCCGTCGCTCGCCGGGGCATTGATCGTCCGCTGGTCGCTGCTGCCGAACAGCAGGCCGCTGCTCGCGCGACTGCTGCGGTGGCTGCCTGGACGGCCGCTTGCCGACGTGCCGCCGGCGACGCGGTCGGCGGCGCTCCTCGAGGACCTCGGCGCAACCATGGGTCGCTCGGCACGTGCCCTCGCCCGGTTCGATCATCCGGCGGCACATCGCGAGTTCCAATGGGATGCCCAGCGGGGGCTGGAGGTTGTCGCGAGTCATGCGTCGGCGATCGTGAACGACGAGCGGGCGGCGCTGCTCGCGCGCTGGCGGGTTCGGCTCGGGGGATTGGCACACGCGTTGCCGTCGCTCCGCCACGGCGTCATCCACAACGACGCGAACGACAACAACGTCCTCGTCGCCGACGGCGGCCAGTCCATCAGCGGGCTGCTGGATCTCGGCGACGCGATCCACTCGATCACGGTCAACGAGCTCGCGGTCGCTGCCGCCTACGCCGCCCTGGACGCGCCCGACCCGATCGGAGTCATCGCGGCCGTCCAGCGCGGATTCGAACGCGAGCTCCCGCTCCTGCCCCTTGAAGCGACGGTGGTCCTCGACCTCGTTGCCCTGCGGCTGTGCACGAGCGTCGCGCTGAGCGCGCACCAGTCGCGCCTTGCACCCGGCGATCCGTACCTGACGATCTCCGAGCGCCCGGCGTGGGAGCTGCTGGCGGCGCTCGAAACGGCGGTGCCGCGGTGACGTCGATCCAGCCGGGCGGCAGCCTGCTGACCCGGCGTCGGCGGCTGCTCGGACCATCGCTGTCGCTGAGCTACCGGGAGCCGCTGCACATCGTGCG
Source organism: Chloroflexota bacterium (assembly GCA_016191395.1). Taxonomy (GTDB): domain Bacteria; phylum Chloroflexota; class Limnocylindria; order Limnocylindrales; family CSP1-4; genus UBA5189. Next base: position 11,128 of record JACPOS010000003.1, on the reverse strand, counting down.
GGGCGAAGGGGCGTACCTGTACGACGCGGACGGGCGGCAGTATCTCGACTGCGTCAACAACGTCGCCCACGTGGGGCACGCCCATCCACGGGTGGTCGAAGCCGGGATCGCCCAGATGCGGCTGCTGAACACGAACACGCGCTACCTGCACGAGACGGTCGTGGCCTACGCCGAGCGACTGACCGCGCTGCTGCCGGGGCACCTCGAGGTGGCGTACTTCACCAACTCCGGCTCGGAGGCGAACGAGCTGGCGTTGCGGCTTGCCCGGACCGCCACTGGGCGCCCGGACGTGGCCACGGTCGACGTTGCCTACCACGGCAACACGCAGCGCCTGGTCGAGATCAGCCCGTACAAGTTCAACGGGCCGGGCGGCGCGGGCCGCCGCGACGACGTCCAGGTGGTGCCGCTGCCGGATCCGTATCGCGGCAGGCATCGGGGCGCCGGCGCCGGCGTCGCGGAGGCCTACCTCAGCGAATCACGTGCGGTCCTCGACGAACGCGCCGCCGCCGGCCACGCCGCCGGTGCGGTCATCGCGGAGGCGATCCCGAGCGTGGCGGGCCAGATCGTCCCACCGCCGGGCTGGCTCGCCGGGCTCTTCGACGCGGGTCGTGCGCACGGCGCAGTACCGATCGCCGACGAGGTCCAGGTGGGCTTCGGTCGCGTCGGGGCCGACATGTGGGCATTCGGGGCGCAGGGCGCCCGGCCGGACATCGTCACCATGGGCAAGCCGATCGGGAACGGGCATCCCCTGGGCGCGGTCGTCACCACCCGGGCGATCGCCGATGCGTTCGCGAACGGAATGGAGTACTTCAACACGTTCGGTGGAAATCCAGTGTCGGCGGCGATCGGGCTCGCGGTGCTCGGTGTCATCGCCGACGAGGGTCTTCAGGAGCACGCTCGCGTGACCGGGGCGCGACTGCTCGGCGGACTGCGCGAGCTCCAGGCCGATCACGTGTCGATCGGCGACGTCCGAGGGGTCGGGTTGTTCGTGGGCTTCGAGCTCGTCCGCGATCGCGCCACCCGCGATCCCCACGCCGCGCTCGCGAGCGAGCTCGTGAATCGTGCTGCCGCGCGTGGCGTTCTGCTCAGCACGGACGGCCCGGATCACAACGTGATCAAGATCAAGCCGCCGATGGTGTTCTCCGGGGGGGATGCGGACCGGCTTGTCGAGACGGTCGATGCCGTGCTGACGGAGCTGCGCTCGAGCCAGGAGCAGGCCGGGACGGCGCTGGGCGACTCACGGGGCGGCAGGATCGACTCGATGAGCTGAGCGGCGCGGGCCTCATCGAGCGGGCCGTTGACGACCTGCACGATCACGCCGTTGGTGTCGATGAAGAACTGGGTCGGCAGCGCAAACACCTTGTAGGCGTGGAAGATCGCGCCGGTGACGTCTGCACCGGGCCCCATCATCGACAGGATCGCGAACGTGACCTGGCGCAGGCTGAACGGGCCGACGCCACGGCGTCGCCGGGGGGCGGCAGGGTAGGTTCACTCACGCGGCGCTCAGATCCTGGTGTTGAACGGCACGAACTGCGGCAGGAGCGCGAGCCAGTTGAAGAGCATGGCGACGCCGATCGCCACGACCAGCGCGCCGCCGATCGCCGAGACCAGCCTGCCGCGTCGGAGCAGGGGAGTGAGCAGCCGCGGTGCCCTGTCGTACGCGAGAGCGATGGCCACGAATGGGATCCCGAGGCCGGCCGTATACGCGACGAGGAGGATCGCGCCCTCGACCGCGGAGCTGCTCGTGGCGGCGAGCGTGAGGATCCCGCCGAGGATCACGCCGACGCACGGCGTCCAGCCGATCGCGAAGATCGCACCGAGCCCGAACGAGGCCAGCCAGCCCCCGCGAGTCCCGACGAGGCGCCCACCGAGTCGATCGCCGAACCGCGCTCCCATCTCGGCACGGCCGGCGGGGCGGGGCGGGGCCGCGAGCGCCATGGTGCCGGTGGAGGCTGCCACCGAGTTGGCCGCCCCGGCCTCCAGCGGCCGTCAGGTGCGGCCCAGGGCCGGGATTCGCAGCACGCCCGCGAGATTCAAGCCGAGCACGATGAGCAGCACGCCACCGACCTGCCGCAGGATCGGGAGGTAGTCGAACAGCGGGCCTGCGGCGTACGTCGCCGTGATCCCGAGGACGGTGAAGACGGCACCGAACCCGACGACATAGGCGAGGGCGTGGCGGACCTCGAGCCAGCGTGACCGCTGACCTTCGGACCGACCAACCACCGCGACGGCGGACAGCTGGCCGATGTACGCGGGCACGAGCGGGAGGACGCACGGGGAGAGGAAGCTGAGCAGGCCGGCGCCGAGCGCGAGCGCGACCGTGAGCGTCATCAGGCGCGCGGCTCGGCGGCGCCGAGACCGGCGGGCGCGGACCCATCACCGAGGGTCTCGTTCAGCAGTCGCCGCACCTTGCCCACCGTGACGATGAGCTCCACCCACTGGCTGCCGATCTCGATCACCGGGATGCGCTCCAGGTATCGACGATGCAGCTCGTCGTCGTCCTCGATGTTGCGTTCCACGACCTCCGGGACCGCGAGCCCCCGCGCACGGCGGTCATCGACGACCAGCCTCACCGCCTCGCGCGCCTCCTCGCACAGGTGGCATCCGGGGCGCGCATACAGGATCAGATCGGGGAGGGGAGGCACGCCCGGCATCGTACACGCCGTCGGGTACGATCAGGTCCGCGCCCCCGTAGCTCAGTGGACAGAGCGCAGCCGTCCTAAGGCTGGCGTCGGCGGTTCGAGTCCGTCCGGGGGCGCTCTAGCAATGGCTTCGAAGAACCGCCCGACTGGACAGTCGTCGCTTGTGCCGGTCAAGTCGGGGCCGATGTGGCACATGGGGTCAACGGTGACCGGCGGCCTCGACCCGATCACGCAGGCGGACGACGTCACGATCGAACATTCCCTGGACGTTGCGTCGAAAGACGCCAATGAGCGGACGCATGAGCAGCGGCAGGGGCGCCTCGTTCGAAAGTGTTACCCTTGTGCCCTCCGGGACCCTGTCGAGCTCGTAGCGCATCGTCATGCGCCCGAAAGCTGTCTTCCCCGTGTACCCGTACAGCCGATCGGGCTCCCAGGCATCCACGAAGCCGCTCGAGCGGACTTTGAGGCCGAGCCATCGGCCCTCGTGATCCATCCACGACCCGAGGCGGATCGGGCCGGGATCCCGCCGCGCCGTCCACACGGCGCCTTCCTGCCACTCCGGGCCCTTCTCCGGCTGCGTTACATAGGCGAAGACCTCGGCCGGCGAGGCGTGGATGACGACCTCGGCCTGGACGCGCATTGCGGACCTCCCTCTTGTTCTCGGAAGCGCCAAAGCGTCTCGATTGTGGCACTGAGTGCCATTTGACATCAAGTGCCAACGTCGGGGCTAGACTGGGGCGATGCCACGTCGTCATGAGAAGCAGGCTCGAGCGAAGCAGGCAGTCGTCGACGCCGCCCTCAAGCTCTTCGCCGACCGGCCGTTTCGCGATGTATCGGTTGAAGAGATTGCGGCGGCGGCCGGCATCAGCCGCCGGACGTTCTTCCGGTACTTTCCGACAAAAGAGGACGTCGTCCTGGATCCTCGCCGCCTTGACCGGGCGTGGGCGCTTGAGGCGATGGCCCATCGCCTTCCTGGCGAGGACGACATCGCCCTTGTATTTCGTGTCATGGCGGAGCTTCAGCGTCGGGCTTTCAGGCACGTCGGGCCCGCTGACAACCTCGTCGTCCATCGGTTGTCGCATTTCGAGCCCGAGCTCATGGCCCGCTCGTGGTTGCTCGTCGAGGTGTCCCGCGACCTCCTGGTCGAGGGCCTCCTTGGAACATCGGCGGTGCCCAGTGAGCGCCTTCGTGCTCGGATTCTCGTCGGGGCCTGCGTCATGGCCGTTGATGCGGTGATGTCGAGCTGGATCGAAGGCGGCATGGAAGGGTCGGTGGCCGAAGCCCTCGAGAGGGGACAGGAAGACCTCCGCGACATCGGGTCGGGCGTCACGATCGGGCCCGCCGGGGATAGACTGATGCCCCCGAGCGCCTCACCCGTGCCCGGCGGGGCTGGCTGATAGGTCCTCGCGCTTGTCCGGGGGGCCATGCGCACATGCAAGTCGGAGCGGATCCCGGCGCCCCGGCGCCACACGGTTGGGAAGACCCGGTACGAGGCGGGCTCGTCCTGCCAGCTCTGGGCGAAGAGGTGCTTGTTGCTGCCGTAGTCGATCATGGTGTCGGTCGCCACGGCGCCGACGGGCGTGGCGAGGGCCAGCAGCAGCGTCATCAAGGCTGCGATCGCCGGGAAGGCCGCGATGCCTCGCGCGCGCAACTGAATTCCTCGAATCGTTCACGACATTCCTCCATTGTTGCCAGCGCACCCGGTGTCGGGTGAAGGGCGTGATGGGAGGATGGCTACGAGGTCCGACGCTCCATATCTGTCGATTGACCGATAGAGGGTTGGGCCGATGCCCCAGACCGGTCCTCAGACCTCGCGGCAAGCTTGGATCACGTGGGTACTCGAGTGACCAGGCGATCAAGATCGAGGCCGGGCCGGAGGTGTTCATCCGCCGCGAGCGCGCAGCCGCCCGTTGCACGTCGCCGAGCGACTTCCGCTACGACGCGGCCGGGTGGGCAATGGCTCGCGAGCTGCGCGTGGGCCGCCTTCGGCATCGGCGCCGCGCTCGGCGTCGACACCCGACTGGCGGCCGCGGACCTGGAGGCTGAATCATGGGATCGTTGCGCGCTCCGGGCTGACCGGACCGTTCTGGAATCCTGGCTAGCAGGTCTTCTTGCGCTGGCCGATGACCGACACCAGGACCGCGGGGCTGTCGACCGATCCACCGTCGACAATAGCCCGAGCGAGCAGCACGTAGGTGCCGGGCTGGAGCCCGCAGACGCTCCACGTCACCGATTTCGAGCGGCCCGGCTGGAGCCGGGTGATCGTGACCGGATCCGAGCCCTTGACTCGCAGCCCGGCCGCATCGACCCGCAGCGACACGAGGACCTTCGTCGCCCGCGCGGTGCCTACGTTCGCAACGGTGGCCACCGCCTTGGCCGTATCCCCGATCCGGATCGATCCGCTCGAGACGGTGAGCGAGACCGACACGACGACTGAGGCGACCTGGACGGACGCCGTGATCGAGGCCGACTCCGCGTTCACGGAACCCGCAGTCGCAGTCGCGAGCAGCAGCGCCGTGAGGACCACGAGGGGCCCCGGGATGGCGAGGCGCCGTCGGCGGCTCATGACGGCCGTCGAGCGATCGAGATCGAGAACCGCCGACGCAGGAACCACATTATGAGGAGCAGGAGCGCCAGAGCCCCGACGACCAGCACCCACGGGTTTTCGGCGATGAACCGGGAGAGCTTGCGAAGCAATGCGTCGAGCGCGCTCGACGGCTCGACCGTGAAGCTCAGCCGGGCTGCGGCTCCCGCGCCGACCGATGCGCCGGTGCCGTCGCTGACGATCTGCGGGCCGATCAGTGCCTCGTAGTCACCCGATTCGGCGTCGGTCGGGATGGTAAGCCGCGCGTCGACCGGCCTCGCCGCCCCGCTCTCGAGGCTGAACGACGATGGCGTGAACGTAAACCACGATGCCGGCGGCCGGAGCTTGTCTTGGCCGTCGACATAGGAAACGGCAACGACGTACGACGTGGGCTCGGTGCCCGGGTTGCGAACACCGAACGTCGGCAATCGGTACTCGCCGCCGGGCGCGAGCAGCTCGCGCACGGCGATCGTGCCGACGTCGATCGAGACGGCCTTCCCGGCGAACACCGGTGCCGCGCTCACAAGGAGCGCGGCACCGAGTCCGAGGAGGATCGCCAGTTCGCTGCGAGGTCGCTTCACCGGACGATTGTGCGCGACCGCCCGCGCTAAGGGAGCGCCGGGCAGGCCATCCACACCGCCGGGCCAGGATCGCCGCACAGGTTGCCCTCGATGTAGGCCGAGATCTGGTTTTCAAGCTGCGGGATGATGAACGTGACGAGCGTGCTCGCCAGGCTGCAGCTGAACCCGCCGCCGATCTGCACGTCACCGCTGTCGAGCCCCGTGATGCTCACGCTGCCGATCGCGACGTAGTTCGGCTGGCCGCCCGGGGTCGGGTAGCTCAGGAACGATTCCTGGTACGTGCCCGAAAGCGTCGGGGAGCCGGACGTCGCGCTGTCTACCGTGACGGTGCAGCTGATGCCGTTGTACGTCATTGGGATAGACTGGAGCGTGGCCGCCTGCAACGTCGCGCTGCCGTTCCAGGTCGTCGTGCCGGGGACCTGCGTGGTGACGACGTTCGTCGCCTGGACCTGAACCTGCGGCGGCGGATTGCCTGGGACTCCACCGGCGCAGGCAACGGTCGGATTGGAAGCACAATTGGCCGCGACGTCGACGTTGCGCGACGACGGAAGGAGGTAGGCCGCGGCGGAATCCGCGGTCGCCTGATCCGCGGTGAGCGGCTCGAGGACGATCGGCGGGGCGACGATCGTGGTGGCGACGTAGTTGATGGACATGCTCATGACCTTGCCGGCGCCGGAGCTGCCGGGGCATGCGGTCGAGATCCGGGCCACCTGGTCGAGCGAGCCGGCCGCGGTGAGCGTGCCGACGGCCTTGTTCTCGGTCGAGAGGGTCGCGATCGGCGCACCGAGCGTGTCGGCGAGCGCCAGGTGGTAGTTGTCCGTGCCGAGCGTATCGGCGCATGTGGCCGCGGAGTCGACGAGGCTCCATGACGCGGCCTGCCCGGTCGCGTTCGAGCCGGAGGCCATCAGGGACGCGTCGGCGTCGCCGCAGTTGGTGATGGTGATGCCGGGTGCACCTGCCTGGTTCTCGGCGCCCAGGGCGAGTGTGCCGAAGTTGACCGAAGCGGTCGACAGCTCGATGCAGGCCGCAGCCGGCGACACGGTGACCTGGGCATCGACGCCGCCCGAATCAGCGCCGAACCCCGGTGTCGCGCCGAGCGCGAGCCCGAGTATCGAACCGAGGACAGCCACGACCGGGCCTCGTCGGGCGCGGGAACGTTGCATTGGACCCTCCAGTGAGAGGGAACTACCCCACCTTCAGAAGGCTTGCACGCGTGCGTTGCAATTCCGTGGCAACGGCCCGGCAATCCACGCGACACCGAGGAGGGCCAGGGTGGTCGTACCAAATTCGGGGAGGTCACAGATGGACCACATCTCGCCGTCTCTGTGTTCTACGAACGGGGCTCAACTCGAGCGGACGGATCTGCGAACCGCAGCCATCGCCACGGCCGGCCTCGAACCGGCACGTGTCGCTCAGATCCATCGCCGGAACGAGCGCCGGGCTACATCCGCGACGGGGTGGGCCAGGAGGTTCGCAGCGGCGACGAGTTCGGTGCGACGGGCGCGGCGCTCGTACCGGACGATGTCGTCGATCGGTTCGCCATGGTCGGGCCCCCCGAGGAGCACGTCCGACGGCTCATGGAGCTCAGCACGGCGGGCGTCGATCAGTTCAACCTCTATCTCATGAGTGGCGACGAGGAGGCGCAGCTGGAGGCCTACGGGTCCACCGTCATCCCCGCGATGAAGGCGGCACTCGACGACGCCCGACCTCGCGTTCAGTAGCGGGACGCGGTGCGCTTGGCGCCAGGTCTGCCCGGACGACGACCGGGTCGCGCGACGGCGATACTGCGGCGATGCGGATCTACTTCGCCGGGCCGCTCTTCAGCGCCGCCGAGCGTGACTGGAATGCCACCTTCGCGGCCGCGCTGCGGGGAGCTGGGCACGAGGTCTTCCTGCCACAGGAGCAGGAGCCGGGCAAGGATGCTCCGGGCATCTTCGCGACCGACGTCGCCGGGATCGACTGGGCCGACGGCCTCGTCGCGATCATGGACGGCGCCGACCCCGACTCGGGCACGTGCTGGGAGGTCGGCTACGCGTACCGGAAGAAGCCGGTCGTGCTCGTCCGGACCGACATGCGGCGCCACCAGGGGAGCGGCGGCTCGGGTTACAACCCGATGCTCACCGAATCGGCCACGATCCGCGTCGATGCCTTAGCGGCACCGATCGACCGGGTCGTGAGCGAGGTGCTGGCGGCGCTCGCGAGGCTCGAGTCCGGCTCGTGAGCCGCGAACAGGCCTAATCGCGACCGAGCTTCCGTGCGTACCGGACTTCGTGGCGGTCGCCGCCGGGACGGCGTTCGGTCTTGACGGCGCCATCGGGGAGCCAGCCGGCCGCCTCGTAGAACCGTCGCGCACGCTCGTTCGAGTCGAGCACCCACAGGACGGCCGCGGCGAACCCGTGGGCGACCATGTCGTCAACGGCTGCCTCGAACAGCGAACGACCGATCCCCGAGCCGATCACGTCGGGGTCCAGGTAGATCGCGTGCACCAAGGCCGTCGCTGGGCCGACCTCCGATTCCTCGTCGGGACCCCAGAACACGAATCCGACCACTCGCCGATCGATCACGGCGACGAACGAGCCGCCGCGCCGCTCTGGATCGGCGAGCAGGGCTCGCCAGCGCGCAGTCCGCGCCCCTCGCGCCGCAACGACGTCGTCGATCATGGAATCGGGGAGCAGCCCCGCGTAGGTTGCGCGCCAGGAGCGGGCGTGGGCACCAGTCATTGCCGCCGCGTCACGCGGCAGGGCGGGACGGATGCGGACGACACGGTTCGTCGGCTGGCTCACCCGAGAAGGCTGCGGCGCGGCGGGACCGCGGGTCAAGGGGCCGTCCCGTTCGACACGGCGCGGTGGCCTCAATGGCTTGACCCGAGGGTCGACCGCCCGGATACCCTGAGGCATGCCCCCGGAAGCGCCATTCCTGTTCGCGATTGCCGGCATCAGCGGAAGCCTTGCCGGTCTGGCCGGCCTCGTCGCGGGGCTGCGGCGCGGCGTGGACTTCCGCAGGATCGACCTCTACCGGCTTCGCGAGATCGTCGAGTTCGCTTTCGCGAACGTTCTGTTCGCGCTGTCGGTGTTCCCGCTGATGGCTCTCGCGGCGACCGCGGCCGATGCGCTCCGCATCGCCGCCGTGGTCATCCTGGTCGCGACCGGCATCCACGTCGGGGTGCTGATCCGGCGGGACCGCCGGCACCCGCTTGAGGTCGGGTCGAGAACCGGGTGGGTAATCATCGCGGGCGGGTCCGATCTGCTGATCATTGGGAGCGTCGCCGCCGTGCTCATCGCGGGCACCTTCGCGCCGTTCGAGGTGCTCCTGCTCGTGCTTCTTGCCCGGCCGATGGCCGCGTTCCTGCTGGTCCTCGCCTCCTTCGAGATCGAGGACGGGGCGTAACGCCACGATCCCCACGCTCGGCCTGAACCTCCCGTACGTCGAGGGCTCCATGGCCGGCGGGACGCCGCGCTGGGCGGACATCCTGGAGATGGCGACCACCGCCGAGGGGCTCGGCTTCGATGCGATCTGGATCTCCGACCACGTCGGGTTCGGGGATCCGAACGGGGAGTGGAGCGGAGCGTGGGAGTCGTGGACGCTCCTCAGCGCGCTGGCGGCATCGACGGCGCGCGTCCGGCTCGGCACGTACGTGACGGCGATCCCGTTCCGCAATCCGGCGCTGCTCGCCAAGATGGCGGAGACGCTCGACGAGGTCTCCGGCGGGCGGGTCATCCTGGGCCTGGGCGCCGGCTGGAACGAGCCGGAGTTCCGGGCGTTCGGGCTTCCCTTCGAGCGGCGGTTCGACCGGTTCGAGGACGGGCTGCGGATCATTACCTCGATGCTGCGCACCGGGCGAGCGGAGCACGAGGGGCTCCTCGAGTCAGCCCGTGGCGCCCGCCTCGAGCCCAGAGGTCCGCGGCCTGCCGGGCTCCCCGTGATGGTGGGCGCAGCGGGACCGCGAATGCTCCGACTGACGGCCGAGCTTGCCGACGAGTGGAATGCGGGCATGCGCTCGCCGGACGACCTCGTCCCGCTGCTGGCCGCGGTCGACGCGGCATGTGCGGTAGCCGGGCGCGATCCGCATACGCTCGCAAGGTCGGCCGAGACGCTGGTGGAGACCGGCGACGGCTTCGACCCGGCCGCTGTCGTCGCGCACCTCCGACGCTACGACGCCCTCGGCATCGCCCACGTCCAGGTCCAGCTGCGCCCCAACTCCATCGTCGGCCTCCGAGCGTTCGCGCCCGTTCTGGAGGCCCTTGCAACGACGCCGAATTGACTGGGCCGCCTCAGGGGCGCCCGGCGAGCCAGGCCATCTCGGTCTCGACGACCGAATCGTCGCCCATGTGGCCGACCTCGGTGACGTGGACCTCGGCACCCGGGATATGGGCGGCGAGCCAGTCCCCATGCGCTGCGGGCACCAGGTTGTCTGCACGGCCGTAGGTGATGTACATCGGCACGCGGATCGACTCGACGTCGAAACCCCAGGGCTTCGTGAACGCGATGTCGTCGTCGATCCAGCCATCGACCCCGGGCCGGAGGCAGTCGGTGAGGTGGTGGACGACTCTCTCGAGGTGCTTGGCCATCTGGGCTCGATCCGCCTCGCCCATCTCGTAGTCGTCGCCGAAGAAGTTGGCGTTTCCGTCGGCGAGCCGCTGGAGGGTGGTGGCCCGCTCTCGCTCCAGCAGGCTGCGCAGGACGTGCTCGCCGGCGAGCGCCGCGCTGAACTCGGCGACATTGCCCGCATTCATGCCGGCGAGGAAGTCGAGGCCGGGCGCGCCGTACGGCGCGATTGACACGTCGGCCATGCAGCGAAGGACGCGGTCGCCGAGCAGCGCCGCGACGGCGAGCGCGTGCGGCCCGCCCCCGGAGCCGCCGGTCACGGCGAACTCCCCGATGCCCAGCGCCGCGGCGATCGCCACGACGTCGGATGCCCCGTCCGCGACGGTGCGGCCACGATTGCGGGTGGAGTCGCCGTAGCCCGGCCGGTCATAGGTCAGGCGACGGACCCCGTGCCGCGCGTAGATCGTGGGATCCTCCCAGTACGAGATCCGGCCGCCGGGCGTCCCGTGCAGGGCGAACAGCGGAATGCCGTGCGGGTTGCCCCACTCCGCGACGGCGAGGATCCGCCCGTCGGGCGTCGGGATGCGATGCTCCAGGTGCTCCGGGACGGAAGGGCGGGTCGCGGCTTCGGTTGTCATGTGATGCTCCTATGTCAAGCGGCGACCGGCAGGGCCGTTCGGGCGGCAATCCTGGCGGCGTTGTCGTGGTGCATTCGTCGGAAGACCTCATCGCTCAGGTGGCGACGGAGGGCGCGGATGGCCTCTGGTTTGGTGCTT
>JACPOS010000011.1 GCA_016191395.1 Chloroflexota bacterium | reverse complement strand
TCGGTTCGAAGCTCAGCAGCCCGAGCCTGACAGGGGGGACCTCGCGTTTGTCGGTCCAAACAAGGAGCCCTCGGGTCACCCCGAGGGCCTCTGCACTTTTCGTGCTCAACTCTCTGCAGCTTTCATGCCCGCTCACAAAGGCGACCACGCGCTGCTCGACGAGCACGCTCGCCTGGTTCGGCATCCGGGGTGGTCGGCGCTCCCTCGGCCGGAGCATCTCGAGGCCCGAGCGCAGGACCGGCCCTCGCCAGCGGTAGAAGGTCGACGGATGGACGCCGAACACCCGGCATGCCGCCCGCACGTTGCCGAGCCGCCCGGCCTCGGCGAACAACGCCAGCCTGAACTTGAAGATCAGGTCATCATCGGTCACGGCGCCGCGCCTCCTGCTCATCGCTTCGAACACGACAAGCATGGGGTGGCGGCGCCGCTTGTTACCTGGCGGTCGCGCTCCCGGGTGTCGGGAGATCTTGGAGACTGTTCAGCCTAGGGGCGATCAGCCCCCAGGTCGGCGGAGAGGTACACCGGGCCGGAGAAGCGGGTGACGCCCGGCTGCGGCAGCGTGACGACGAAGCGGGTGTTCGGCCCGATCCGGAACGTCGCCCACTCGTCCAGCGAGCCGACCCAGTACGCGGTCCGCCCCGCGAAGTACATCTGGCCGATCAGCGATGCGCTGCCGTCGCCCTCCACGAGCCAGCACAGGTAGCGCTGGCCGGTCGGTGGCGGTTCGAGCGCGGTCGTGAGCACGACAAGATCCTGCCCGGACCACGAGATCGTGCCGCCGGCGGCACCCGCGCCGTCCTTGAGCCCGACGACCCGGTGCTCGGGTGCGACGAGCACACGATCCACCGCGGCGATCGCATTCGACAGGCCTGCGGCCCGTGCCTCCGCTGCGCCACGCTGGCCGATCTGGTCGATGGTGATCGCGACGGAACCTGCGAGCACGACGATCGCCGCCGCCACGGCGAGCCAGCCGACGATAGGCGGGCGCCGGCGAGCCTGGACGATGGACGTGGACGCGGGAGCGCGATCGGCGTCGCGGACCGCGGCGACGACCGCTGCCCGCAACGAGGGCGGCACCCCGATCGGCTCAACGACAGCGGTTGCGGCATCGACGGAACCCGGCAGCGCGACGGCCAGCCGGCGCTGGAGGCCCTGCCAGCCTTCGAGGTCTGCCCCGCAGACCGCACAGCCGGCGACGTGCTCGCGGAGCGCGACATCCGCCGGGTCGGTGGACCCGGCGAGCGCGGCAAGCCGCGCCGGCTCCAGGACGAGGTCCTCGATGCGCTCGTGGGCGGCTGCGTGGTCCATGGCCGTCATCGGAATGCCTCGCGCGCCACGAGGGCGTCCACCTCGTCAGCCGTCTCGGCAATGCCCGCGAGATGGACCCGCAGCTGGGCCAGGGCACGCCGGGTGCGGGACTTCACCGTTCCGATCGGCCACTCGAGACGAGCGGCGATCTGGGCCTGCGAGAGGTCCTGCGAGTAGCCAAGGACGATGACCTCGCGCTCATGCTCCGGCAGCTCCGCGATGCCCGTCCGAACCACCGCCTGGATCCAGCGCCGCTGCGCGACCGTGCCCGGATCGGTCGTTGCGCCCGCGACGAGCTCCGGCGGCACGTCCGGGCGTAACGCCGCTGCCGACGCGGCATCCCCGGCGACGACGGCGTCGAGCGAGGCTGCGTCCCGGAGTGGTCGCCGGCCCTCCGCACGAAGCCGGTCGATCGCGCGGTGGCGCGCGATCGAGAGCAGCCAGGTGAGCAGCGAGCCGCTCCGGGCATCGAACTGGGATGCCCGTCGCCAGAGCGTCACGAACGCATCCTGGACCACCTCCTCGGCGACGCTGCGGTCGCCGAGGAAGCGGACGAGCGACCCGAACAGGTAGCTCGCGTGGCGGTCGTACGCGATCACGAACGCGGCCTCATCACCGGACGCGATGCGCCCGACGAGCCGCGCGTCGTCCAGCTCGTTCAATAACAGGTTGGTCCCGTGCACTTCGAGGCACCGGGAGTCGCTCCCGGAGTGGCGCCATTCGCAGGTGTCCCCGATGGTGAGGCGAGGTACCACACGCTGTTGAGGCCCTGGCCCTTGGTGTCGCCCGCAGCCGTGTCCCCCGCGAAGTAGTACAGAGGGGCACCGCCAAGCGTGACCTGGAGGGCGCCGTCCGTCCGGGTGATCGTGCCGAGGCCGCCGCTGACGCCGCTCCCCGGGATGACGTCACTCGCGCTGGCGACCGTGAGCGGCGGCCAGCGGCCGGCGCAGTTGCCGTAGCAGGCGCTCGTCCCGTCGCCCTTGTCCTTGGTGAACACGTACAGGGACAGGCCGCCCTTGCCGACCACGACCGAGCCGTACTTGGCGTCGGTCCGCAGCTCCAGCTTGACCGGCGCTGCGGCTGCCTGGGTGGACGGGGCACCCGTCGCCGCGGCCGTCGTCGCCGCAGCCGTCGCGGGAGCGGTCGTGGGGTTCGCCGCCGTTGTGGGGGCCGTGGACGCCCCGGCGTTCGAGCACGCCGCGACCACGATCGCGACGGCGAGGAAGGTGCCCGCGCGCCGCCCGGCGCGGCCAACGGACGATTCGAATCGAGTTCCTGTCCCGAGCATGTGCCAGACCTCCACGTGCGCGCCCGTCCGGGTCGCTAACGCACGATACGCCCGCTTGCGCGAACCGGATCTCAGCCCGGCCGGAGGCCACCTCGAGCGACGATCCGCGCCTCTGCATCGGACCAGCCCGGGTCGAACGGGCGACCCGCTGCGTCGAGGTCCAGCACGAGCGGCGCGTGATCCGAGGGGATCGGCTTGCCCTTGCGCGCCTCGCGGTCGATCTCGACCGCAACGACGCGACTCGCGACCGCCCCCGTGGCCAGCAGATGGTCGATGCGCATGCCGAAGTTCTTGTGGAAGTTGCCGGCGCGGTAGTCCCACCAGGTGAACCGGCCGCGGGCGTCCGGATGGCGATCGCGGAAGGTGTCGTGCAGGCCCCAGTCGAGCAGGTTCCGGAACGCCGCACGTTCCGGTTCGGACACATGCGTGCCGCCGTGAACGGCACGGGCATCCCAGACGTCGATGTCAGCGGGGGCGATGTTGAGGTCGCCGCCGATGACCAGGCTCTCGCCGGGGTCGCGCATCGCGTCCAGCCAGCGGCGCGCCCGGGCAAACCAGCGGAGCTTGCCCTCGTAGAACGCCGAGCCGACGACCCGCCCGTTGGGTGCGTACAGGCTCACGACCCGGACGGGATCGGCGCCTGGCTCGCGCACCCGAACGGCGAGCATTCGCGCCTCGTCGGACGGGTCGAAGTCCTCCTCCTCCAGCGAGACGGTCGCGCCCGCCCCGCTGTCCCGGACCCGCCCGTCGCCGAAGTTCGTGACGGGCTCGTCGATCGCGATGCCATCGCGGACGGCGATCGCGACGCCGTTCCAGCGGCCCTCGCCGTGGTGGACCAGCTGGTAGCCGGCCATCTGGAAGGTCATCAGCGGCGCGTCGGCGTCGGAGAGCTTCGTCTCCTGCATCAACAGGACGTCCGGCGCGGCGCGCTCCAGCCACCACTCGATCTTCTCGAGCCGTGCCTTCATGGAGTTGACGTTCCAGGTGGCGATGCGCATGGCGAGTTCGGGGAGGGGCGGGGAGGGGAGTCGGGCTACCGGCCGCGCATGTCGGCGATGGTCATGCCTTCCATGCCGGGCATGTCACCGCCGTGCTCCTCGAACGGGAGGCCCAGCTGCCCGAACGCGGCGCGCGTCCGGTCGGCATCGGAGGTCGTGAGCATGAGCGCCCCGTCGGTGTCCTCGGCGACGCCGACGATCCCGGTGATGTTGACGCCCGCGGCGCCGAGGGCCGCGGCGACCCTTGCCAGCGAGCCCGGCTTGTCCTCGAGCTGGACCGTGAACCAGACCATCATCGCGCGCCACCTCCTGTGGTCGATGGTAGCGATGCGAAGCGGGTCCGGCGCCCGGTAGGCTTCCCGTGATGGCGCTGCCGGACCTCGCCTATCGCTTGATCGGCCGGTTCTCCACGACCCGGTTCGATCGAGCGCTGCACCCGTTCCTGTATCGCGTCACCGGTGGCCGATCGATCATGGGTCGGGTGCTCAGCTCGGACTCGATCCTCCTCACGGCGACCGGTCGAACCAGCGGGCAGCCGCGAACTGTCGCGCTCTTCGCGTTCCCGTCCGGCGGCGACTGGATCGTCATCGCGTCCCGCGGTGGCTCCGGGCGGGTGCCGGACTGGGCACACAACCTCCTTGCGGAGCCGCGGGCGACGATGCGGATCCGCACGCGGTCGACGGCGATCGTTGCGCGCGAGCTGGCGGGCGACGAGTACGAGGTCGCCTTCGAGCTGGCCGCGGCCGCGTACCCGGGCTACCGCCTGTACCGCCGCAACGCCCGCCACCACATCCCGATCTTCCGGTTGGAGCCGGCATGAACCCTGCCTCGGGCGCGCCGTCGGGCCCGCTCGTCCAGGTCTTCGGCACGCCGGATTCGCAGGCGACGAGAGCCGCGCTCCGGTTCTTCAAGGAGCGCCGGCTGGAGGTCCACTTCGTGGATATCCATCGGAAGCCGATCGCACCCGGCGAGCTCCGCCGCTTCGTGGAGCGCCTCGGTGCCCGCACGCTCGCGGACACCGAAGGCAAGGCGTGGCGCGACGCCGGCCTGGCCTACCTTTCGATGCCCGACGCCGACCTCGCCGACCGCCTGCTCCGCGACCAGCGATTGCTCAAGCTCCCGCTCGTTCGAGTCGACAACGGCTACGCCGCCGGCCGCGACGAGGCCAGCTGGAAATCCCTCATGCAGACGGGATCCCGGGGCTAGCGCCGGCGGAGACGCGGCCAGGCGCCGTAGAGCCCGGCAAGAATCACGACGGCCGCGCCGGCCCAGATCCAGAACGTGTTGCCGACCATGAACCCGCCGCCGATCGGCACGCCGAGGCCCTGGAGCATCCACACGAAGCCGACGAATGCGACGACGGCGGCAACGATGGTGCGGGTTCGATCGCTCATCGTCGTAGGATGCGCCGACAGGCGCTCCAGCGCCCCCGAGGAGGGAACGATGCAGGGTCGAGACCCGGACGGCAGTCGCGCCGAAGCACCGGACGGCAGCGGCGAGCCGATCGGCGAGCACCGCCGGTCCGGGCGGCTCGTGATGAGCAAGGACATCGACTCCAAGATGCCCGGCAACCCGACCATGACGGAGGACAAGAAGCTCCTCCGGCGCAGCGCTCGGCCGGCCTTCCTGGATACGGACACGTGGCGGGCGCTTCGGATCCTCGCCGAGTTCGTGGAGGGCTTCGACGCCCTGGCGCAGCTTGGCCGCGCGATCACCGTCTTCGGCTCGGCGCGGGTCAAGGAAGGCGACGTCGCCTACGACAAGGCGCGCGAGATCGGGCGCCTCCTCGCCCTGGAGGGCTACGCCGTGATCACCGGCGGCGGGCCGGGGGTCATGGAGGCGGCGAATCGCGGCTGCCAGGAGGGGGGCGGCCTGTCCGTCGGCTGCAACATCGAGCTGCCGCAGGAGCAGGGCCTCAACGCCTACGTGGACCTGGGCGTGGAGTTCCGGTACTTCTTCGCGCGCAAGACGATGTTCGTCAAGTACGCCGACGGCTTCGTGATCATGCCCGGTGGCTACGGGACGATGGACGAGCTGTTCGAGGCGCTGACCCTCATCCAGACCGGCAAGATCGAGCACTTCCCGGTGGTCCTTGTCGGAACGGAGTTCTTCGGCGGCTTCGTGGACTGGATCCGGGCGACGCTCGTGGACCAGGGGATGATCTCGCCCGGCGACATCGACCTCATCCAGGTCACCGACGACCCCAGGGAGGTCATCGACATCATCCGGGCGGCGGGGCGCCGCAGGATCGAGCCGGCCCCGGATCCCTCGATCGGCTAGGCCGCGGGAGCGCCGACGTCAGGCGCGCGGGACCGCGACCTCGATGTCGTCGCCGGTGATCCGCACGGGGTAGTAGCGCAGCCTGCGAACGCGGGTGAACCGTCGTGCCTCGGCCTTGAGGCCGGGCGGGTCCGGTTTCGGCTCGCGCCCCTCCGGGGCCCATACCGGGTGGTAGAACCCGTCCGCGTCCAGCCCACCCGTCGTGGGCATCCGCGTGGGCTCGCCGGACGCGAGGTCGAACTGGCCGCTGTGCAGCGGGCAATCAACGATGCACCCGTCCAGCCGGCCGATGGACAGCGGCGCCGACATGTGCGGGCAGCGATCGTCGATCGCCGCGATGCCGTTCGAGGTGTGCGCGAGCAGGACGTCGAGATCGTCGAACGTGACCCGGCGCATCGCGCCCGGCGGCAGCTCGGCGACCGCGAGCGCAGGCAGGAACGCCGCGCCCGTGGCGCCGATCGCCGTCAGGCCGCGAGGGATGGGAGCGACGATCGGGGTCGTTGTCACGACCCCGATCCTAGACCGCTCCCGCCGGCTGGCCCTCGACCTTGGGGTCACGCGCCGCGCTCTGGCTTTGACCCGCGCCGGTTCGAAGGGGCAGCTCGCGCATCACGAAGGCAACCAGGAGCGCGGCCACGGTCGTGATCACGCCGATCTGGAAGACCGACGCGACGGAGATCGAGTACGCCTGGTAGATGCCGTTGACGATGTTCGGGATGAGTGGCTCAACGAGCCCGCGGAACTGCGCCGGCACGCCCGCGAGGATCGAGGCGCCCAGGTCCTTGCCCACGACGATGAACGACTCGGCGTTGCCACCGGCGCCACCGAACTGGCTCACGAACTGCTGCGGCACGCCGGCCGCGACAAGCTGGCCGGGCAGCTCATCGGTGAGGCGCTGGCCGAATGCGGTGCCCAGCAATGCGAGCCCGATGGACCCGCCGATCTGCCGGAAGAACGTGAGGTTGGACGTCGCCACGCCGAGCTTCGCGAACGGGACGGCGTTCTGGACGACGATCGTGAAGACCGACAGGGTGGGCCCGATGCCCAGGCCGGTGATGAACATCCACGACCACAGGACCGGCAGGTCCGTGTTCGCCCGGAGGCCGGACATCAGGAACAGGCCGACGGCCATGACCGCGAGGCCGGCGAGGATCACGGCCTTGTACTTGCCGGTCCGGGCCACGATCTGGCCCGCGCCGATGGAGCTGACGATGAGGCCGGCCAAGAGGGCCAGCGACTGCAGCCCTGAGTCCGTGGGGCTGACGCCCTTCACGAACTGGAACCACTGCGGCAGGAAGATGATCGCGCCGAAGAACCCGAAGCTGACGAGGAACGTCGATGTGATGCTGGACGCGTACGTCCGGCTCCGCCACAGGTCCAGCGGAACGATTGGCTCCTTCGCCCGCGTCTCGATGAGCAGGAAGATGGCGAACAGGACGGCGCCGAAGGCGATCAGGCCCCCGACCCAGGGATCGGTCCACGGGCCGAACTGCTTGTTGGTGAGCCCGATGAGGAACGTCGTGATGGCGACGGTGAACACCGCGCCCCCGAGGTAGTCCAGGTTCCGGGCCGAGCCGGCCCGCCGGATGTTCGGCAGAAGGCGCCAGATGACGAACAGCGCGATCGCGCCGACCGGAAGGTTGATGTAGAAGATCCAGTGCCAACTGATGTGCTGGGTGATCCAGCCGCCGGCGAGGGGCCCCACGATGGAGCTGAGGCCGAACACCGCGCCGAACAGGCCCTGGTACTTGCCGCGTTCTGCCGGCGAGTAGAGGTCGCCGATGACCGCGAGCGAGATCGGGAACAGCGCACCGGCTCCGAGGCCCTGCAGGCCACGGAACAGGATCAGCTGGTAGATGTCCTGCGACAGGCCGGACAGGGCCGAGCCGAGCAGGAACACGCCGATGCCGAGCATCAGCAATGGCTTTCGGCCGTACAGGTCGGACAGCTTGCCATAGAACGGTACCGTGACGGTGCTGGTCAGCAGGTAGATGGTGACGGTCCAGACGTACAGGGACTGGCCGCCGAGGTCGGTGACGATGGTGGGCAGCGCCACGCCGACGATGGTCTGGTCGAGCGCGCCGAGCAGCAGCCCGAGGAGCACCGCGCCCAGGATCTCGAGCTTGGCCCGTGGGCTCAAGCCGAGCGCTGGGTCCTCGGTGACCGATGGCTCCTGAATGCCTTCTCCTGGGAACGATTCCATGGGTCTTCCTTCGCGGCTGCTGGGGGCTTCTGGCCTGGTGGGTGGCCGGCGGACGCTGGCTTGAGGATCAGCTCGCCTGGTCGGCGAAGTGGTGCTGGTGGACCGGGCTGGACTCCAGCTCGGTCGAGAGGGCGCGGCGCAGGGTGCGGAGCGCGGCGAGGACGGTAGGCCGCTCCGCGGCAGGGATGTGGCCGAGGACGGCGCGCATCCGGTCCCGCTTCGTGGACTCGGTCTCCGAGAGGGCGCGGAGGCCGGCCGCGGCCGGGCGAACGAGGACCACGCGACGATCGTCGGGCACTCGAACGCGCTCGATGAAGCCGTGCTCCTCCATCCGATCGATGATGCCCGTGGCGTTCGACAGCGAGACGCCGAGGAGCTCGGCAAGCCGGCTCATGGGGACCTCGCCGTGGTGCTGGAGCAGCCACAGGACGTGCATCTGGCTCATGCTCACGTGGCCCTGGACGAGCCGGCCCATCGAGGCACAGCGGAGCTCTCCGACCCAGCCACCGACTTCTGTCAGGATGGCGTCGACGTCGGAGATCTCGTCGGTTGGCTTCGTGATACTTCGCATCAGATGAAGCATTGTACTGACGTGAATGATTTCGTCAACGTCAACTGTTCATGCCGCGGCGAGGAGGGATCCGGTGCGGTTCGCACTGATGATCGAGGCCCAGCAGGGCCTGTCGTACGAGGACCAGCTGTCGATCGCGCGGCGCGCAGAGGCGGGCGGCTTCGAGGCGATGTTCCGGAGCGATCACTACGCATCCTTCCCCGGCAGCTCGAGCCAACCGACGACCGACGCGTGGGCGATCCTCGCCGGCCTGGCGCGCGAGACGTCCACGATCCGGCTGGGCACGCTCGTGAGCCCGGTGACCTTCCGGCACTCCGGCAACTTCGTGAAGCTCGTCACGACGGTGGACCAGATGAGCGGCGGCCGCATCGAGGTGGGCGTCGGTGCGGGCTGGAACGAGTCTGACCACTGGCCGCTGGGCCTCCCATTTCCCGACATCGCCGAGCGGGCCGATCTCATGGAGGATCAGCTCGCGCTGCTCCGCGGCCTGTGGGAGGAGCCCGAGGGCTGGAGTTTCGACGGGCACCGGGTGGTCGTCAGGGGCGGCAAGCTCGTCCCGGGTCCCGCGCAGTCGCCCGGCCGCCCGATCGGCGCGAACGGGCGTGCGCGGCCGCGGATCATCACCGGCAGCGAGGGCTCGCCACGCGGCTTCAGGCTCGCGGCGCGGTACTCGGACGAGTTCAACCTCTCGTCATCGACCCCCGAGGTCGCCCGCGAGAAGGAGGCGCAGCTCGATGCAGCCTGCGTCGCGGCCGGCCGTGACCCGAAGTCGCTCACCCGCTCGGCGATGGTCGGCGTGCTGGTTGGCGCGGACACCGCCGAGGTCGACAGGCGCGCTGGGGATCTCCTCAGGGCCCTCGGGGAGTCCGGTGACGCCCGCGCGTGGCTCGACAAGCGCCGGAGTCGGTGGATCCTCGGCACGCCGAACGAGGCGCGCGCGATGGTGCGGCGGTATGCCGACGCCGGGATCGAGCGGATCATGCTCCAGGACCTCCTGCCCTGGGACGGCGAGATGATCGACCTCATGGCCGCGGAGCTGATCGGCAAGGTATAGCGGGTGCGTGGTGTTGCGAGTGCGTGCCGCTGGGCGCCCTCGATCTTCAGTGCGATCCCGTTTCCCGCCGATTTGATGACATTCGCTGCATCAGCGGCGAGAGGCGGGACGGCTCGACGTTGCGAACCCGCGTCCGACGACCCTTGATGCAACAAAGGTCATCAGAATCAGCCGAAACCAGATACCGACGCAGTGCCAGATACCGACGCAGTGCCAGATACCGACGCAGTTCAGCCGTTCAGCCAGCAGCCTGACGATCAGCCCGCGGCCTCGGCGGCCGCGAGGTAGGCGGGGTCGTCTCGGCGGATGGGGTCGGGGTCCACGCCGCGTGCCCGGGCGAGGCGCTCGGCGAGCAGCTGGAGCGGCACCGCCGAGCCGATCAACGATGCCGCCGTCGGCGGAAGGTCCGGCGCGGCGGGGACCACGAGGCGGCCGGCCGGCGTGAGACGTGATGAGATCGCTGTGTCGTGTGCGGACGCGAGGATGGCGCCGGCCTGGATCCCGAGCGCGGTCACGGCGCGAAGGACGCCTGCCGCCCGTGCCGCGCGCGCCTCGGCCTGCGCGGTATCGGTCAGGATCAGGACGAACCCGGTGGTCGCGTCGACCCCGGCGAGATGGCCGTGGAGCATCGTCTCCAGGTCGCGCATCACGGCGGGCAGGTGCGTGCCCTCCTCCACCTTGAGGACCAGCTCGCGCGCCGCGGTCCGGTCTACGCCAGAGGCGACGACGATCAGCTGGCTTGCACCCGAGAAGGCGTCGGCGAGGCGCTCGGTGCCCTTGACGGCGCTCGGTGTCAGGCCCGCTGCGAGCATCTCGCGCGCGGCGGCGCCGCTGGCCGGCGCACCTGCAATGTGGCCGCCGACGGCCGTTGCTGCGAGGATCGGCGACAGGTAGCCCACGGTGTGGCACCAGCTCTGGTCCTGCTCATCGGTCGTCACGACGATGTCGGCGAGCGCGGCACCCGGCGACCGATCCGAGACCGTGATGAGCGCCGTCGTCGCGCCGGACCGGCGGCCCTGCTCCAGCGCCCGGTTCGTCGCCCACGTTCCGCCCTCGTGACTGACGCCGATCACGAGGCCGCCCTCGCCGCCGAGCCAATCCTCGAGCGAGCCCTCGAACGCCTGCACGGCCACGGGGCAGCCCGGGTGGCCCAGCCGCCACGGGAGGCCGGCCGTGCGCAGGGCCTCTCGAAGGATCTCCATGGCCGCCAGGGCCCCGTGCTCGCTCGTGCCGCAGCCGGTCACGAGCGTGGGCCGACCCGCCTCGGCGGCGGCACGCACGGCGGCGGCCAGGCGCGCCGCAGGCCCGGCCGGGTCGGCGAGGCGCGCGAGCAGGCGTGCCGCGAGGCCCGGCTCGGCTTTGATCATCTCCGTCATGTGGAATGGCGGCCCGTCCCGCCGCGACGGCTTCTCGCTCCCGGCCCACGGATCCGGCGCACCGGGCAAGGCCCGCTCCTCGGCCATCACGATCGCACCGCGCGCGCCGCGATCCGCCCGAAGCGGCGCAGCGGCCCGTACCGGAACAGCACGCGTCCAACGAGCCGGTCCAGGGCCACCGGACCGAAGCGCGTCGAGTCGATCGGCGGCCCGAAGCCAGCCGCCGCGGCCTCGGCCTCCGAGGCGTCGGCCGTGAGCCAGGCCTCGTCGTCGGCGAGCGTCAGGTAGCCATCCGCGAAGCGGACGCGCTCACCCGGGCTCGCGGCGACGCGCTTGATCGCGAGCGCGTCCGATATCGGCTCGTGGAACACGACGACCGCACCCGGCCGAGGCCACGCGGAGACGCGCGGGTTCACGACCAGCCAGTCACCAGGCCAGATGGCGGGCAGCATCGACGCCTCCGTCACCGCAACTCGCCAGGGTCCGCGCGGCACGAGGGCGGGCGCCGTGAACGACGAGATCAGCCCGGTCGGCCGGCCATGCGCGTCTTCTCGAGGCCGCCGGTCGCCTTCCACGCCGCGTCGACCTCGTCGATGAGGGCGAGGAGCTGCTTTGCATCCGCGAGGTCAGTGGAGGCCTTCACCTTCGAGACCTGCTTGTTGGCTCGCCAGAAGAGGTCGTGGAGGTTCGGCACCTTCTCGAGGTGCTCGGGCTTGAAGTAGTCGTGCCAGAGCACGTCGAGGTGGTGCTTCACCAGGTCGGCGCGCTCTTCCTTTATGTGAATGGCACGCGTCCGGTACGCGGTGTCGTCATTCGCCGCGTACTTCTCCACGATCCTGTAGCACGACTCCGCCTCGATCCGAGCCTGCTCCGGGTCGTACACGCCACAGGGGAGATCGCAATGCGCGCGGACCACGGTCCGCGGCTGCAGGAATCGGAGGATCGAACGTTCGATGTTCATGTGGGCTCCTTTACGTTTTCCTGGGCCGCTCGCTCGTAGCGAACCACACGGGTCGTTGCTCCGGAGTGTCGAGACGCGCCTCCGGACTGTCAAACGACCGAGGTTCCATCGATGACGCGGCTCCGCCGGCCCCTGCGGTTGCTCCCCATCCCGCCGCGCGGCCTGAGCGCCGGGTGGCTGCTGGCCCTCGGCGTCGCCCTCGTTCTTGCCATCCAGCCGAACTGGCCCGACAGGACGGCGATCACCGTGGCGGGCGTCCTCGCGCTGACCCTGGTCGCGGCGGCGCGCTGGCAGCTGCGCTGGCTGCCCGTCGTGGTCCTCGTGGGCTGTGGGCTCGTGCTCCGTGCGGCGATGCTGCACGTCAACGGGTCCGATGTCTCCGCCGTGACGAAGGTAGCGATCCTGACGGTCCAGTACGGCGGCGACCCCTACGGGATCGCGTACGGCGCCTCAAGGCCGCCGGGCGCAGCCTTCCCGTACGGGCCACTCGCCCTCCTCTGGTACCTGCCCTCGCTCCAGGATCCGACGCTGATGGAGTTCGGCGTCTCCGCCCTGCTGCTCGTGCTCTTCGCGATTCGCGCCGGCAAGGGGCGGCCGCTCGGCCTCGCCGTGTTCGCCCTCGCGCCCCCGATCGTCCTCGCGACCATGGACGGATCCAATGACACCAGTGCCGGCCTCCTCATCCTCGGGGCCCTCGTGCTCGCGCAGAAGCGTCCCGTCCTCGGCGCCGTAGTGCTGGCGGCCGCCGTGGCGTTCAAGCCGTACGCCATTGCCTGGCTTCCGCCGCTGGTCATCTGGGCGGGGCTGCCGGCGCTCGTGGCGTTCGCGGCCGCATCGTTGGTGGCCTGGTCGCCGGTCCTCTTCGTGTGGGGCCCGGCCTCCTACCTGCGCAGCCTTGCGATGGCCCAGGAGACGCACCTGCGACAGGCGTACTGGAGCCTCGGCGCGATCGTCGACGGCATTGCCCCCGGGGCCGGCCGCGTCCTCGAGACAGCGCGCTACTTCCTCAGCGGTGCCATTGCCGTCGTGTTCGGGCGTCGCTTCCGCTCGGCTGATGGCGTGATCGTCGTCGGGACCGTCGTCTTCCTCGTTGCCCAGTTCGGTGGCTACTTCGGCTCGTACGTATACCTCGCGGCGATCGCGCCGATCCTGTGCTGGCGCCTGGACGACTGGCTCAAGCGCGGGCTGCCCGAGGTGATGCGGGCGTACGCGGAGGTGCCCGACGTCGCTCGGCGGCTGCGTGGCGTCCGTCGGGCTTCGCAGGATCCCGTGGCCTGAGACGCGGCTCCGCGCGGCGCGGCTGCCGGCCGCACGGCTTCAGGTCCCCCTCCGCGCGTATCATCGCCACCGATGACTGAGCGAGGGCTCCCCATCGCCGACGGCGCCCCTGCCTGTCCCTTCGTCGCGTTCGCGGACGATCGCGACGAGCGCGCGACGAGCCCGGACCACCGGCACCGCTGCTACGCCGAGACGCAGCCGGCCCCCCGGGCGCTCGCCCACCAGGAGGCGTACTGCCTGTCGTCCGCCTTCCCGGTGTGCCCCACGTTCCAGGACTGGGCGAAGCGGGAAGCCGCCCGCACTCGCGCCGATGCGGCCAGGGCGCTCGAGACGGATGCCGCCGCGGCCGCGGCGTCGCAGCGCAACCCGCCACGGAACTGGGCGGCGCCGCCGCCGTGGCTCTCGCGCAAGGATCGCGGCAACCCCACCGACCCCATCTGGGCTGACGACGACGCAGATGCCGGCGCCCGAGGCGGCGGAGACGACGAGGGCCTCGTCGACATCCCGAGCCGTGGCCGCGGACTGTCCGGGAGCTACGCGGACCGGGTGGCCTCCGATCCCGCGGACGCGCTGCCGGGCGGGATTCCCGAGCCCGACGAAGGCGCCGATGAGGACTTCGTGCCGTCGCCGAGCACGTCACCACGCCCGGCCGGGCCGTTCGCCGCGCGTCCGGAGCCGTCCGCGCCGAGCTACAGGGCTCCGGGCTGGGACGACGATGCCGCGCCGTTGGCCGATATGCCGCCTCGCCCCGTCCGGCGACGCGAGCGCGATACCGCCGGCCCGGTGGCTGCGCGTGCCGCGGGCGCGCCCGGTCCCGCCCCGGAGTGGGAGCGCGCAAGGCCGCTGGAGGCCTACCCGACCCTGCGCTCCCGGCGCCTGCCGGAGCTGTCCGTGCCGCCGATCCTCGTCGCCATCGTCGCCATCGCGCTGGCCGCGGCCGTCCTGTTCGCGCTGCCGGGCCTGCTGGGCTTCGGCAATCCGTCCGCGGGCGGCTCGCCGAGCCCCACGGTGCCGGTCCAGACGCTTCGTCCGAGCTTCAACCCGACGGCCGTTCCCAAGCCGACGCCCGTCCTCTACGTCGTCAAGGCGGGAGACACGCTCTCCGGGATCGCCGGTCGCTACGGCATCGCGCTCGCCGACCTGATCGCGGCCAACGCCGAGACGCTGCCCAACCCGGACAAGCTGCAGATCGGCGACCAGCTGATCATCCCGGTGCCGCTCGCCACGGAGCTCCCCGCAGCGACCGTGATCCCCGGCGCGAGCTGAGCCCGCGCGTCGCCGGAGGTCCTGACCCGGCGCCAGGAGCTCCTAGCGCGGCGCCAGGTTGATGCTGGTGATCTTGCCGGCCTCGACGCGGAACGATGCGTCCAGGTGCTGGCTCGGCGCGCCGGGTCGAACGCTCAGGACGTCCGCCTGGTAGGTGATCCCGAGGTCGCGAACGTCGCCGGGGATCATCTTCAGGCCCGGCTCGGCGCGCAGGAACCAACCACCCACCTGCTCCACGCCGCGCAGCGTCCGGGCGTTGTCGCCAACGTGGATGCGCATCTCCACCTTCTCGTCGAAGAGCGCGACGGCTCCCGGGCGATCACCCTCGTTCAGCAGCTCGAAGAACGTTTCCATCGTGTCAACGGCACCCATGTGCCGAAGTCTAGCGGGCGCGGCCGCGTGCCCGCGATCAGGTGACGATGCGGCGACCCCGATCCAGCATGCCCAGGACGATGGACACGAGGCTGATCACGATGGAGCCGAGGAGCGCGCCGATGAACGAGTCGGCGGTGAAGCCCGGCGGGAAGCCTCCGATCGTGAACTTGATGTTGATCATGTCGGCGAGGAACGCAACGAGCAGCAGGAGCACCGCGTTCAGGACGAACGCGAACAGGCCCATCGTCAGCAGCGTGATCGGGAACGACAGCGCCTTGAGGATCGGCTTCAGGTAGCTGTTGATCAGGGCCAGGATCACGGCGACGACGACCACGTGCCACCAGTTGCCCTGGAGCTTCAGCAGGTCGTCCGCCGCGGGAAAGGCGATCTGGGGGACGACCAGGACCGCGACGTATACGCCGACCATGTTGATGAGGATCTTGACCAGCAGATCGATCACGTCATCTCCCCTCGAATGGCCGGGTTCAGCCCGGCGGTTCGATGATGGCACGGCCCCGTCGCGGGCGGAAGGTCATCAGGGCCGCGCGAGCTTCTCCTCGAGCCTGGCCTTCACGTCCTGCCACTCGTCGGCGATCACGCTGTAGTAGGTCGAGTGGCGGAGCCGGCCGCCCGGCATGACCATGTGGTTCCGGAACGTTCCCTCGTACGTCGCGCCGATGCCGAGCAGGCCGGGGTTCGCCTTCTCGTTGAGCGAATCGGTCTTGAACTCCACCCGGTTCGCGCCGAGCGTCTCGAACGCGTGGGTCATCTGGAGGAGCTTCGCCTCGCGGTTGGCGCCGGTTCGCTGATGCGCGAGGGCAACCCACGTCCAGCCGATCTCGAGGCGCTTGTGCTCGGGCACGATGGACATGAAACGCGTGCTGCCGACGGCCCTGCCCGACGCCTGGTCGATGGTCGCGAACGGCAGCTCCGCACCGGCTTCGGCCGCCGCGACCGCCGCCTCGATCCACGCGCGTAGTCCGTCGACGTCGGTGGGCTGGACGACCGTCCAGCGCCACAGGTTGCCCTCGAAGGCGACGCGCGCCAGGTCGTCCAGGTGGTCGAGCGACAGCGGCTCCAGGCGCACGATGCGCCCCTTGAGCGTGACCGGCTTCACCCAGCGTCCATCCTGCATCGGCCGATCGTAGCGCGGGACGACCGTGCGTCCCCGCGCCGCTCGCTATCCTCGATCCCCACGGCGAGCGCGGGGCCCGTGTTGATGGAGGCACCCGAATCACCACGAACGACGCCAGGCCCCCGAGCACGACGGCCCTCGAGTCGCGGATCGCCGCGCTCGAGCGCCAGCTCCAGCGCCAGTCCAGCGCCGCCAAGACGCAGACGGCCCTGTTCGAGATCGCCGAGCTTGCCGGCAGCGCGCAGGACATGGACGAGTTCTACCGGGGGATCCACCGGATCCTCGGGACGCTCCTGTACGCGGAGAACGTCTACATCGCGCTGTATGACGACGAGCGCAAGCAGATCAACTTCGCGTTCTACGCAGACTCGGTCGACACGGTATGGCCGGATCCGCGGGTCTGGGAGCCGCTCGGAGAAGGGACGGCCAGTGGATCCACCGGCTACATCCTGCGCACCGGCCGCCCGTTCCACGCGACGCGGGCGATCCTGGAGGGGCTCGTCGCGGCCGGCGAGTTCAATGCGGTCGGCGAGCTCTCCGTTGACTACCTCGGCGTGCCGCTCGTCAGCGAGGGCCGCAGCGTCGGCGTCCTCGCCGTCCAGAGCTACGTCGAGGGCATCACCTACGACGAGGAGGACGAGCGCCTCCTGATCTTCGTCGCCCAGCACATCGCCGATGCGCTCGAGCGGACCCGCGGTGCAGGCGAGATCCGGCAGCGGAACGCCGAGCTGGCGCTCGTCAACGAGATTGGGTCGGCGCTCGCGAAGCAGCTCGACTACCAGTCGATCATCGAGCTCGTCGGCACGCGGGTCAGCGAGACGTTCGAGTCGCGCGACATGTTCGTGGCGACGTACGACGCCGAGGCGAACGAGGTGTCCTGGCCATTCGCCATCGCCGAAGGCAAGCCGGATAGCACGCCACCGATGCAGCTCGGGCCGGGCCTGACCTCCGAGGTCATCCGGACGCGCCAGCCGCTCCTCCTGCACAACCCCGAGGAGTTCGCTTCGCACGACGTCATCGAGGACGCCGTCCCCGCCGGTTCCTGGCTCGGCGTGCCGATCCTGACCGGCGAACGCGTCCTGGGCGTCATCGCCCTCGAGAGCACCAGGAGCTACGCATATTCCGAGGCGGATCAGCGGTTCCTGAGCACGCTCGCGTCGAGCACGGGCGTCGCCCTCGAGAATGCCCGGCTGTTCGACGAGACGAAGCGGCTCCTCGCCGAGACGGAGCAGCGCAGCGCCGAGCTGGCGGTCATCAACGAGGTCGGCGAGGCGCTCGCCAAGCAGCTCGACTTCCAGGCGATCGTGGACCTGATCGGCGAGCGCATGGCGGCGATGCTCAATTCCAAGGACATCTTCATCGCGATGTTCGACCGCGTCGCGAAGCAGATCTCCTTCCCGTTCGAGCTGGACCAGGGTCGGCGGGTCCACGGCGATCCGATCCCGTTCGGCAAGGGCTTGACGAGCCAGGTCCTGCGAACCGGCAAGACGCTCCGGCTGGGGACATTCGAGGAGCAGGCGGTCCACGGCGCGGTCATCGGTACGTTTGCCGAGGACGTCGTCGGGACCGTCGGGGCGTCGTGGCTCGGCATCCCGATCATGTCCGGTGACGAGCCAATCGGCGTGGTCGCATTCTCCGCGATTGCGGAGAACGCCTTCAGCGAGGCCGACGAGCGCCTGGTCTCCACGATCGTCACGAACATGGGCGTGGCCCTGGAGAACGCCCGGCTCTTCGAGCAGACGAACAACCTGCTGGCCGAGACGAACGAGCGCGCCGCTGAGCTGGCGATCATCAACAGCGTCCAGCAGGGCCTCGCCGGCGAGCTGGACATGCAGTCCATGTACGACCTCGTGGGCGACAAGATCCAGGAGATCTTCGACGCCCAGGTCGTGGACATCGGCATCCTTGACCGTGAAGCGGCCGTCCTGAACTTCCCGTACACGATCGAACGCGGCGTGCGCTTTCCGGACGAGCCGATGGGCATCATCGGTCTCCGAAGGATCGTGTTCGAGACGAAGGAGCCGCTCCTCGTCAACCGCGACGCGTCGCGCCTCGCGATCGAGGCCGGCCAGGCCCCCGCCATCCAGGGCGAGGCCTCCAAGGCGTCCCTCTTCGTCCCGCTCCTGAGCGGCGGCGAGGTGACCGGCGTGATCTCGCTCCAGAACCTGGATCGCGAGGACGCGTTCACCGATGGAGACGTTCGCCTGCTGACCACGTTCGCCGGCAGCCTGAGCGTCGCGCTGGAGAACGTCCGCCTCTTCGACGAGACGAAGCGCCTGCTCGTGGAGACGAACGAGCGCGCCGCGGAGCTGGCGATCATCACCAGCGTCCAGGAAGGGCTTGCGGCGCGGCTCGACATGCAGGCGATGTACGACCTCGTCGGCGACAAGATCCTCGAGATCTTCAAGGCGGATACGGTCGATATCTCCATCGTCGACCGAGACGCAGGCATGTTGCACGTCGTCTACGCGATCGAGCTTGGCCGGCGGCTGCCCGCTGCCACGTTCGCGGTCATGGGCTTCCGGAAGCACGTCCTCGAGAGCGGCGAGCCGTTGAACCTGGCCGGCGACATGAACGTCATCGCCCCCGCATACGGCAATCCGGTCGTCCTGGTCGGCGAGCAACCCAAGAGCGCGCTGTTCGTTCCGCTCAAGACGGGCGGTGTCGGGACCGGGGTTATCTCGCTCCAGAACATCGACAACTCCGAGGCGTTCGCTGACAGCGACATCCGGCTGCTGACCACGCTCGCCGCGAGCCTCAGCGTCGCGCTCGACAACGTCCGCCTGTTCGAGGAGACGAAGCGCCTCCTGAAGGACAGCACCGAACGCGCCGCCGAGCTGGCGATCATCAACGGCGTCCAGCAGGGCCTAGCCGAGCGGCTGGACCGGCAGGCGATGTACGACCTCGTCGGCGAGAAGATCGGGGCGATCTTCGATGTTCACGGCGTCGACATCGAGAGCTACGACGCCTCGACGGGGCTCGTGCACTTCGAGTACACGGTGGAGCGCGGCATACGACTGTCCGACGAGCCGATGGCGCTGATCGGGTTCCGCAAGCAGGTCGTCGACACGAAGGCCTCGGTGCTCATCAACCGCGACCTGTCGGCCCGGGCTGCGGAGGCAGGCCAGCCCGCGATCGTGGCGGGGGAGCTGGCGAAGTCCGCCCTGTTCATGCCGATGATCAGCGGCGGCAGCGTCACGGGGATCGTCCTCATCGAGAACCTGGAGCGCGAGGATGCCTTCAGCGACGGCGACGTGCGGCTCCTGGCCACGCTCGCCGGCAGCCTCAGCGTCGCGCTGGAGAACTTCCGGCTGTTCGACGAGACGAAGCGGCTCCTCGCCGAGAGCAACGAGCGCGCCGCCGAGCTGGCGATCATCAACAGCGTCCAGCAGGGCCTCGCCGCCGAGCTGGACATGCAGGCGATGTATGACCTCGTGGGCGACAAGATCGCCGAGATCTTCGACGCACAGGTCGTGAACATCTGCCTGTACGACATCGCGACCGGCACCCTGCATGACCCCTATCTGCTCGAGAAGGGCGTCCGGTACTACGACGTGTCGGGCCCGATCGGCCCAATGCAGCGACTCGTGCTCGAGACGCGTGGCCCGGTGCTGATCAACGATGTCGAGGCGTGGCAGCAGGAGCGCGTCGAAAAGCAGCCGGTCCTGAGCGGCGAGCCGGCGAAGTCGGTCCTCTATGCGCCGCTCGTCGTCGGCACGGAGGTTCGCGGCCACATCTCGCTGAAGAACATCGACCGCGCGAACGCGTTCAGCGACAGTGACGTGCGGTTGCTCACCACCCTCGCCGCGAGCCTGAGCGTCGCGCTCGAGAACGCCCGCCTGGTCGGCGAGACGCGTCAGCGGGCCAGCGAGCTGGCCATCGTCAACGAGGTCGGCCAGGCGGCCGCCTCCCAGTTGGACCTTGACCGGCTCATCCAGCTCACCGGCGAGCAGCTCGAGACGACGTTCCGCGCTGACATCGTGTACGTCGCGCTGCTGGACCCGGCAACGAACACGATCGACTTCCCATTCCGGACGGAGCGCGGCAAGCCGGCACCTCGTTCGCCCATGCAGCTTGGGCAGGGCTTGACGTCAAGGATCCTGGCCTCGAAGCAGCCGCTCCTCCTGAACAAGGCGGAGCAGTTCGAGGAGATGGACCGGCAGGGCGTCGGGACGGCGGTCAAGTCGTACCTGGGCGTACCGATCATGGTGGGCGACGACGCGATCGGCGCGGTCAGCGTCCAGAGCATCGACGAGGCCGGTCGGTTCGGCGACGCGGACGCGCGGGTCCTGTCGACCATCGCCTCGAACGTCGGCACGGCGATCCGCAATGCCCAGCTCTACCGCGAGGCGCAGCGCCGGGCCCGTGAGATGGCCGCCCTCGCCGAGGTCGGCCGGGAGATCTCGGCCACGCTGGATCTCGAGGGCCTGCTCGGACGGATCGCCGAGCGCGCGCAGGCCCTGCTCGAGGCCGGCACGAGCGGCGTCTTCCTCGCCGAGCCCGACGGACAGAAGTTCCGCGCGATCGCCGTGGTCGGCGCGAACGCCGCGGAGCTCCAGGCAGACGAGATCATCCTCGGCGAGGGGATCATCGGCTCCGCCGCCGCCGCGCGACGGTCGGAGGTCGTCAACGATGTCCTGCGCGACCCGCGAAGCGTGAGCATTCCGGGCGCTGACGACGAGGACACGGAGGAGCGGTTGATGGTGGCGCCGCTCCTGGGCCGCCAGGGCCTGTCCGGCATGATGGCCGTCTGGCGGGCAGGCGAGGCTCCGGCCTTCACGCAGGCAGACCTCGACTTCCTCGTGGGCCTGTCGCAGCAGGCGACGATCGCCATCGACAACGCCCGCCTCTTTGCAGACGCGGATTCCGCGCGCGCGTCTGCAGACGACGCCAACCAGGCGAAGAGCGCCTTCCTCGCGGCGATGAGCCACGAGATCCGGACCCCGATGAACGCGATCATCGGCATGAGCGGGCTACTGCTCGAGACGAAGCTGGACGAGGAGCAGCGCGACTTCGCGGACACGATCCGCACGTCGGGCGACGCGCTCCTCACGATCATCAACGACATCCTCGACTTCTCGAAGATCGAGGCCGGCAAGGTGGACCTGGCGAACGAACCGTTCGTCCTGTCCTCGTGCCTGGAGGGCGCGCTGGACCTCATCGCGCCGACGGCGGCGAAAAAGGGCATCGAGCTCGCCTACGAGGTGGCGGGCGACCTGCCGGTCGCCGTCGCGGGCGACCAGGGCCGCCTCCGCCAGATCGTGCTCAACATGCTGTCGAACGCGGTGAAGTTCACCGACTCCGGCGAGGTGGTGGCCTCCGTCCGCAGCACCCCGATCGCCGTTTCGGGCCGGAAGGGCGACCGGGGGGCCCGGTGGGAGATCGGCGTCGACGTCCGCGACACCGGCATCGGCATCCCCGCGGACCGGATCGGCCGGCTCTTCCAGTCGTTCACCCAGGCGGACTCGACGATCTCCCGACGGTTCGGCGGCACGGGGCTGGGCCTTGCCATCAGCCGGCGCCTCGCTGAGGCGATGGACGGCAACCTGACCGCGGAGAGCTCCGGGGTTCCGGGCGAGGGCGCGACGTTCCACCTCACCGTGCACCTCGATGCCGCCGAGGCGTCCGCCGTGCCCGAGCGCCGGGATCGTGACCTCGTGGAGATCACGGGGCGGAACGCCCTCATCGTGGACGACAACGCGACGAACCGGCGGATCCTCGCCGCGCAGCTCACGCGCTGGTCCATCAGGACCCGCGATACCGCATCGCCGGTTGAGGCACTGGCGTGGATCAAGGGCGGCGAGCGGTTCGACGTCGTGCTCCTGGACCTGCTGATGCCCGAGATGGATGGGCTGGCGCTCGCGGAGGCGATCCGAGGCGTGGAGCAGGCGTTCCAGCCGAAGCTGGTGCTGGTCTCGTCGATCAACGTGCGCGAGCGCGGCCACCCGGCACTCGATGCCGTGCTCACGAAGCCCGTGAAGCCCTCGGCGCTGCACGACACGCTGGTCAACGTGCTGTCGCTCGCAGGGGCAAGGGACGAGAGTGCCCAGCGCGCGCCCGAGCGGCCGGCGGTGGATCCGGGGCTTGCCGAGCGCCACCCGCTGCGCATCCTGCTGGCAGAGGACAACGCCGTGAACCGCAAGCTCGCCGTCCGCCTGCTCGCCAACATGGGCTACACCACCGACATCGCCGAGAACGGGCTGGAGGCGATCGCCGCCCTGGAGGCAAAGGAGTTCGACGTCGTGCTCATGGACGTGCAGATGCCGGAGCTCGACGGCCTCGGTGCCACCAGGCAGATCCGCGCGCGCTGGCCGGACCGGCCCGTCCACATCGTGGCGATGACCGCCAACGCGATGGCGGGTGATCGCGACCTGTGCATCGCCGCGGGCATGAACGACTACGTCAGCAAGCCGATCCGGCCGCCGGAGCTCGCGGAGGCCCTGGCGAAAGCACCGATCGCGGGCACGGCGGGAGCGGGCGCATGACCGCAGACGAGGCACCGATCCTCGATCACGGGGTGATCGCGGAGCTGCGCGAATCCACCGGCGACGACGAGGACTTTGTCCGCGAGCTGGTGGAGGCGTATGTCGGCGAGGCCGCCGGCTACCTCGACGCGATGACCGCCGCAGCCGCCGCCGCAGACCCCGCGGCGATGGTCCGACCGGCCCACACGCTGAAGTCGGCCAGCGCGACGATGGGTGCGATGCGGCTCTCGGCGATCTGCCGCGGCCTGGAGGAAGCCGGCCGGGACGGTCGCACGGAGGGGCTCGCCGGAGACGTTGCGGCCGCGCAGGCAACCTGGACGGAGACCCTGGAGGCGCTCGCGGCGGCGGGGCTCACCGGGTGACGCCCGCACGCGCGGTCGCGCTGATCGTCGACGACAGCCCCGTCAACCGGAAGCTTCTCGCACGCCTCCTCCAGACCCTGGACATCGACGCGCGCGAGGCCGCGAACGGTCGGGCCGCGCTGGAGGTGTTGCGCGCGGAGGGCTCGGACGTCGCGGTCGTCCTGCTGGACATCGTGATGCCCGTGATGGACGGCTACGAGACGCTCGCCGCGATCAAGCACGACGAGGCGCTGCGCCACCTGCCGGTGATCATGATCACCGGCATCGAGGAGCTGGGCAGCGTGATTCGCTGCATCGAGCTGGGGGCGACCGACTACCTGCCCAAGCCATTCGACCCGATGATCCTGGGCGCACGGATTCGCGCCTCGCTCGCGGGCAAGCGGCTGCACGACCTGGAGATCGAGTCTGCCGAGCGCCAGGCGGAGCTGCTGCGCACGATCGAGCACCAGAAGGACGAGCTCAGCCGGTTCCTTTCGCCCCAGGTCGCCGCGCTGGTCTCCAGCCCGGAAGGCGTGCAGCTCCTCGCGGGTCACCGCCGGATCGCGACGTCGCTGTTCGCCGACCTCCGCGGCTTCACCTCGTTCAGCGAGGCCGCCGAGCCCGAGGAGGTGCTCGGCATCCTCCGCGAGTACCACAAGGCGATGGGCGAGCTGATCATGGAGCACGGTGGCACGCTGGAGCACTTCGCGGGCGACGGGATGATGGTGTTCTTCAACGACCCGGTCCTGCAGGAGGACCACGTCGAGCGATCGGTGCGGATGTCCATCGCGATGCGCGACCGCTTCGCGGAGATGTCCGCGGAATGGGCGAAGCGTGGCCACACGCTGGGCTTCGGGATCGGCATCGCGACGGGCTACGCGACGCTGGGACGCATCGGCTTCGAGGGCCGCTACGACTACGGGATGGTCGGCTTCGCGGTGATCACCGCCGCGCGCCTCTCGTCCGCCGCGCAAGCGAACCAGATCCTGCTCAGCCCCCGCTCGTACGCGGACGTCGAGGGGATCGTGGACGTGGAGCCGGTCGGCGAGATCCAGCTCAAGGGCTTCAGTCGCCCGATCGCACCGCTGAACGTGCTCCGCATGCGGAACGGCGCCTAGCCGGCGACCGGTCGCCGCCTTGGTTTGGTGGCTGGTCGCCGCTTCGGCGGGGGCGTTGGCTTCGGCGCCGGCGCCTTGCGACGCCTCGTGGTGCCGGGCGCGACGACGATCGGCGCGACCTCCACGTTCGGCGGCGGGGGAGCCGGCGCATCGAGCTCCACCGACAGGACGCGCGCCTCGTAGGGCCCAAGGGTGACGCGGAGACCCTCGCGCCGGAGCTCGCCGGCGGTGCGTCGCACCTCCCAGCCCGAGCGCGGGTCGAACAGCCGAAGGACGACATCGTCGGCGGGCGCGCCCGGCCCATGAAGCTCGAGCGCGGCGGCGAGACGGATGCTCGTGCGGCCCGGGCCACCACCGGGCGGCGCGGCGGCCATGGCGTGGTCGATGCGCACGGTCGTCTCGGCGTGCCGGTGATGGACCAGCACGAGGGTGCGATCGGCGCCGGTCCCGTTCGAGAAGGCGTAGACGTCCTCGACCACGCCCCCGCCATCGTCGAGCGCGTCGTACAGGTGGAACCGGTCGGTGCCGGAGAACGCGGCGCGGCGCCGGAGGAGCGGCACGATGGTCCGCTCGAAGTGGTCCGCATGTGCCTGGTCCACCGGCTCGTCCCAGCGGGCCCGTCGGAACTCGTGGCCGTACCGCTCGCGCCAGCCCTCCACCTGGCCGTGGCCCAGCATCGGCAGGCCCGGCAGCGTCGCGAGCAGCGTCGCGGCGGAGAACGCCTTGTCGCCGGTTCCCAGCTGGTCCGCCGCGGGCTTCTCGTCCGGGTTGGTCAGGAAGTTGACGAACCGCCCGAGCACGCCCGGGTCGAACTCCAGCGTGTCCCGCATCACCTTGCGATAGCCCGCGTTGTCCTCGTCGCGGAGCATGTGCATGAACGCGGAGTTGTAGACGCGGTGCATGCCGAGGGTTCGCACGAAGTACCCCTCGAGCAGCCAAAACGCTTCCGCGAGGAGGAGCGTCCCCGGCGTCTCCGCGGCGACTCGGTCCACCACCTCGCGCCAGAACTCCGCGGGCATCCGCCGGTTGAACTCCGCGGTCGGGAGCGCATGCTCCGCACGCGATGGGATCGCCCCGCCGCTGCCGGGCTCCGGGTACCAGAGCCGGCGCACGTGCTTGCGCGTCAGCACCATCGCCGCGTCGAAGCGGATGATCGGGGAGCGGCGCGCAACGTCCAGGATCGTCCGGATCACGGCCTCGCGGACGTCCGGGTTGAGGTAGTCCAGCTGCGCCGTGTCGTTCCACGGGAACGACGTCCCGTCGTTGCCGTGGTAGATGAACCGCTGCTCGCCGCTCGCGTGGTCGCGGCGGCGGAAGACGACGGCCGCGTCGCTGTTGTCCCAGTAGTGGTCCTCGAGCGTGATCTCCGCCCGCTCGTCGCCGGAGAGGTCCGGGCCCGCGAACGTGTAGGCGGGGAACGGCGGCTCCTGGACGGACAGGAAGCGATCCGGATGCTCCACGACCCAGCGCGAGTCGATGCCCATGTGGTTCGGCACCATGTCCGCCGCGAGGCGGATGCCGCGCACCCAGGCGCGTCCGCGCAGCTGCTCGAAGGCGGGCTCGCCGCCCAGGTCGTCGGCGATCTGATAGTCGTCGATCGCGTACGCGGAGGCGACGGCATCGTGGTCGCCGCGCCGCCGCTTGATCTCCGCCGACGCGCGGCTGCGCTGCCAGAGGCCGATCAGCCACAGCCCCGTGACGCCGATGGCGGCGAGGCGGTCGAGGGCCTCGTCCGGCACGTCGGCGAGGGTCGCCACGGGCCTGCCGTGGGTCTTCGCCAGCTGCTCGAGCCAGACGTACACGGACTTGGCCATGAGCACGACCCTGGGCATCCATTCGGTGTCGGCTGAGAACGACACCGCGTCCGATTCGAGCCCGCGGTAGTCCGGCACCTCGACCGCGACGGGGCCACCGAAATGCGCGCCCGCGCCGCGCAGCTCCAACGCCCGCGCTTCCTCCGCGAGCACGTCGAGCGCGAGGTCGATCCTGCGGGCGAGGGCCGGGTCGCCCTCGACGAGCGCGGACCAGTGCTCGCGGACCCAGCGCAGCTGTGCGGCGAGGGAGCCCGGAGCGCGGCGCATGGGCTCGCGAAGCCGTGCCGGCAGGGGCAGGTCCGGCTGCGCGGCACCGCCGTCCGCGGCCGCCCTGGGTGCCCGCGGCGACCTCGTGGTCGATCGCGCGCGGCCGCGGGATGCGGCGGGTTCCGGCTCGCCCCGGCCGCCGAGCTCGCGCTCGGTCGCGCTCACGACGGCCTCGTACGGCGTCTGGTCGCGCAGTGGCTGGTCGTCCACGAGCTCGCGGACGTCCGTCGCGGCCGGATCCTCGTTCAGCGCCGCGAGGACCAGCACCTCGGCAATGAGCTCGGGACCGGGCCGGGCGATCACCGCCGCGGTCGCCGTCGCCCGGCTGCCGCCGTCCTGGAACTGCGCCCGCCACGCCTTCCCGACCTCCGCGAGGGCCTCGTCCCCGAGCGCCGAGTCGACCGCGATGACCGCGGCGCCAAGGTCCGCGCGACCGGCGGCACGCTCCGTGTCGATCAGTCGGTGGAGGACCGCGTCCATGGCGGCGAGCGCTGCGACCTCGCCGGCACTGACGGCCGCCTGGCCGGCCTTGCCGCGGGCGACGGTCAGGCGAGCCGCGATCCGTCGTGCGGCGCCAGCGTCGGCAGCATCGAGGGTCCCGTCCCGTCCAACGATGGGTTCCAGGCCGTGCCGTCGTCGCGCCGCGCGCGCCAGGGGGATCGCCCGCATCGGGCGAAGGATGTCAGACCCGGACGGGTTCGGGGCGGGCGGCCACGACGTGCTCGATCGCGCGGCGGAGGATCTCGAGCCCGGCGGGGTCGAACTCGTACGACCAGTGCCGGACACGCTCCGGACGATGGACCTGCTTGTCCAGGCCCTCCGCGATGGCCTCGCGCGACATCAGGATCAGGTCCGCCGTTCGGTCGATGAGCGCGAGCCGCTCCTTGTCGCCGACCGTCGCCGACAGCAGCTCGACGCCGCTGTTGCCGGCAATCGAGAGGGTCTCACGGATGTTCTCCGCGCCTCGATCGGATGCACAGACAACGCCGACCCGCTTGCCCTCCTCGAGGGCAGCGATCTCGTGGACCAGCTCCACGTAGCCAGGCCCGACGAGCATCGCGACGACCGGAACCCTGCCCCCGGCGAAGGCCTGGGCCTCATCTGCGTGAAAGGTCGTCGTCGCGATCACGTCGTAGTGGAATCGCTCCAGCCGGTCGGGGATCTCGTCGAGGAGCGTGCCCTCGGCCTCGATCAGGCCGGCGAACTCGCGGTTCAGGCGCTCGGCGTCGTAGCCCGCATCGGCGGTCGTGCACTCCGCGAACAGGACGCGCACCTCGCGGCTGGGGCGCTTGCGCTCGGAGGCGGCGGCATAGGCAGCCGCGGCGACCTCGTCGGGCGTGAATCCGGCCTGGGCCGCGCGGCGAAGCAGCTCGGACACGATGCCGCCGAGCGCCTCCGGACGACGGCGTCGCGCGTTCCGATCCGACACGACCGTGCCGGCGCCGTGGCGACTCATGACGTAGCTGTTGTCGGCGAGGCGCCGATAGACCGCGCGGATCGTGTTCGGGTTGACGCGCAGGGCCGCGCCGAGCTCGCGGACGGGGGCGAGCCGCTCGCCCGGCTGGAGCCGACCGGACTCGATCTGGTAGGCGAGCTGCCAGTAGATCTGCGTGGAGATGGGGACGTCCGAATCACGCTCGACGTCGAGGCCGCGCTCCGCGGCAGATGGGGGCAGTACGGGGTCCATGGCACCAGTTGACATAGTCGGCTAGTCCAAGTAATCTTCGACTTGGCCTAGTGAACTATACCAAACGCGTCCCACGAAAGGTCGGTCAAACGTGAGTGGCATCGTCATCTTCCTGGCGGTGTTCGTCGCAATCGCCGTGTTCGACATCCTCGCCCAGACGCACGGGGTTGACTCCCGTCCGGACTACGAGGATCCCCGCGCACCGGCGCCCGGCCTGTACACCTAGACCCAGCTTCGACTTCTCCCTCCCCCGTCAGCCCGTGGCGCGCAGGCCGCGGGCTGATGGATTCCAGGGCCGGTTCCTGCCCGGCGCGTAGCTCCGTCTCGGCCATGCGCAGACCCTGGTTTCTGGTCACTCAGTAACCCGGGTCGTGGTATCCAACGAAATCGGCGCGAACGGGGCGGCCACGACGCTCGCCGGCGATCAATTCGTCCCGAGCCAAGCTCAAGCCGGGACGAAATCCGAGCAGGAGGCGGTACGTTGGAGGCCCCGAGCGCGCGTCGTGTTTGATAGCACCACACCCGTTACTGGTTGACAGAAAAGGCCGTCGAGCGCAACCGCAACGCGCCCCGACCTACTTGGCGACTGCCTCCGCCTCTTCCGCGGCGCGGTCGACTGAGACCGATGCGTGGTGCCGTACGCTCGCCGTGAAGGTTGCTCCGGGCTTCAGCGTCACGGGCCACGACAGGAGCAGCGCGCTGCCCTGGTAGACGCGCTCGAAGCCGGCCTCGGAGTTGGAGACCGTTTCGATGGGGGCGTGCCAGGCATCTGCGGCCGGGCTGATCGCGGAATCGACCTCCGTCGCCAGCCAGCCGTTGCCCTGCGCCACGCGGTCGACGCCCGAGGCGACACCCGCGGCGTCATGGTGCGTTCGCTGGCCGGCGATCTCCCACCAGGCGTCGGGATTGCCGCCGCCGCCGAGCATGGTGATTGCCCATTCCACACCGATCCGCGCGTCGAGCGTGGCGTCGCCGTGGTTCTGGACGGTGGTCGACCACGCGAGGATCGGGTCGCTGCGCCCGCCTCCGAGCCGGATCCGGGTCTCGACAGAGATGGGGAACGCCGTGCCGCCGACCTCGGCCGAGCCGTCGCGGGCAACGACCACCTCGTCCGGCCCGCAGTGAACGAGCCGGAATGGCCCGGTCGCGAGGTCGCCGAGCTCGTCTCGCCCACCGGCGCCCCACGACCCTGCGGTCGCGTCGGCCGCGAGGATCCGCACGAGGCCTGATCGGCGCTCGTAGTCGTCATAGACGAGGTACGCCCCGAGGCCGGCCTCCTTCAGCTGGACGCGGTCGTGGATGGACGAGGCGCCGGATCCGGAGCCTGATGCAGCGGCAGGCGTCCGGGCCGCTGCACCGGCCGCCGCCTTCGCCAGCTGCGCCTCGTGCTCGCGGAGCGTCTCGTGGTAGGCCTCCGGCCGGCGCCGAAGCACGGCGGCGAGGGCGTGTCGCGCGGCCCGGAGATCCCACGAATCGATCCCGGCCCCCTCGTCGAGGTCGATCGCGACGGTCTGCCCCGCGTTGGCGAGATAGAGCTCGTCGCGCCCGTCGAGGTCCAGGTCGCGGACCTCACTCCGCGCGAGCGTGCCTGCCGCTGCGTCCGCGAGGTCCTCCGCGGCGATGAGGTGGGACAGCGTCGCGGCGCGCATGTGCGCGATGTAGATGCCGCCGAACAGGCCGTGCCAGTAGCAGTCGTTGGACTGGCCGCGATACAGGTGGTCCAGGGCCTGCTCGCGGGCGCGGCCCGGCGCCATCGCCTCGACGGCGCTCGAGACACGGAGCATCTGCTTGTGCAGGTCGTTGATCTCGCGGTACTTGACCTGGAAGTTGCGCCAGAACGCGCCACGCAGCCAGCGAGCCTCCGGTGCACCGGTGTCGCGCGCGTGATGCAGCGCCGCCGCGAAGGCGCGTGACTCCACCGGCGGCAGCGCCCACTCGCCCATCTCGGCGTACGAGCCGGTGGGGATGTACACGCGGCCGATCGGCGGGTTCGATGCCAGCCAGTCGCTCGGACGGACGGTGGTCAGCCAGTCGGCGTTCGCCTCGATCGCCTCGAAGAATCGCTCCACCCAGCGACCCTCGCCCCAGCAGTGCTCCCACGTGGTGGGCCACGCCCCGAACTTCTCGCCGTCGTCGCCCATTGTCCCCACGCGCTCGCCGCCCTCGGTGGCGTGCTCGCGCAGGTAGTCGATGACCGCGTCCACCTCCTGGAACGGGATGCGGTAGCGCAGGCCCTGCTCCGTCCCGAACACGTTGATCAGCCGGCCCTGGTCCTCCGTGGTGTACGGCCCCCACATCTGGTCCTCGGGGACGGCGGCGGCACGGAAGTGCGAATCGTCCACGATCGTCCAGCCATAGCCGGCCTCCGCGAGCGACGTCGGCAGGTCCGGCTCCCACACGCGCTCCGCGAGCCATGCACCGCGCGGCCGATGCCCGAACGCATCCTGGACCGCATCCGCCATCCGGCGCAGCTGCGCGACGCGATCCCGTTCGGGCAGCGACGCGAGCACGGGCTCGTACAGGCCGCCGCCGAGGATCTCCACCTGGCCGCGATCCACCAGGGCCCGGAGGTCGGCGATGAACGCGGGCCGCTCGGCGCGCAGCCACTCGAGGAGGGGACCCGTGTAGTGGAGCCCGACCCGGACGCGCGGATGGCGCCCGAGCGCCTCGACCATGGGCTGGTACGCCTGCTCGAAGACGTCCGCGAAGACCCAGCCGAAGTTGCCGATCGGCTGATGGTTGTGAAGCGTGACCGCGAGCGAGATCCGCCGGGTCATGACGGGTGCGCTTCGACGGTCCGGTCGACCTCGATTCCCGCAGCCGGCAGGTACAGCTGCTCGGTGTACTCGTGGAGCATCCGTGTCGTCGAGAACTGCCACAGGGCCGTCGCAATGGAGCGTCGCATGCGCTCCACCCAGCGACCCGGCACCCCGCCGCCGTCGCGGTCGTAGAAGTCCGGCACGGTCTCTGACTCCAGGATCCGGTAGAGATCCATCGCATCGGCCCAGTCCTGGGCAGGCTCATCGGTCAGTGGCTCGCGACCACCGATGGCCCATCCGTTGTCGCCCGTGTAGCCCTCGTCCCACCAGCCGTCGAGGACGCTCAGGTTCACGACGCCGTTCATCGCGGCCTTCATGCCGGACGTGCCGGACGCCTCGAGGGGGCGCCGGGGGTTGTTCAGCCAGACGTCGACGCCGGCGACGAGGAAGCGCGCCTCGCGCATGTCGTAGTCCTCGAGGATGAAGACCTTGCCGCGGAACTCCGGCGATCGCGTCCGACCGAAGATCTCCTGGATCACGGCCTGGCCCGGACGGTCCGCGGGGTGGGCCTTGCCGGCGAAGACGAGCTGGACCGGCCGGTCCGCGTTGGACAGCAGGCGCGCGAGCCGCCCGGTGTCGGTGAAGATCATCCCGGCGCGCTTGTAGGTCGCGAACCGGCGCGCGAAGCCGATGGTCAGGACCTTGGGATCCAAGGCCTCGCCGAGGTCCTGCAGCGTCCGCGGCGCCTCGCCGTGCCGGGCGAACTGCGTCCGCAGCCGGCCGCGTGCGAAGACCGCGAGCTCGCGCTTCTGGCGAACGTGTGCCTCCCACAGCTCGGTCGCCGGGATTCGGTCGATGCGCTCCCACCAGCGGGTCGCGCTGGTCGACGCGTCAAGGTCGTCGAGGTCTGCGTCGAGATAGCGCTCGAAGAGCTCGCGCACCGGGCCGCCGGCCCACGTGGGCGGATGGACACCATTCGTGATCGGGAGGATCCCGTGGGGCGCGATGCCCTGCCACGTCCCGTTGGCGGTGTGTGCGTGGAGCCGGCTGACCCCGTTCGCACCGTTCGTGAGGCGCAGGCTGAACGCCGTCATGTCGAACTGGTTGGGGTCGCCGTCCGCACCGCGCCCGATCTCGAGCACCCGCTCCACCGGCACGCCGCCGGTGTTCGCGCGGCCGTCGCCGTCAAGGAGCGGGCCGGCGATCTGCCGGACCAGGCCGGTGTCGAAGCGCTCGTTGCCCGCTGAGACCGGCGTGTGGATCGTGAACACGCTGTTGCGCGACACATTGGCGAACGCATCGTCCAACGAGGCGCCGTCGGCGACGAGCTCCCGTGCCCGCTCCGCGAGGAGGAAGGCGGAGTGGCCCTCGTTGAGGTGCCAGGCCGCGGGATCGATGCCCAATGCCCGAAGTGCCCGCACGCCGCCGACGCCGAGGATCAGCTCCTGGTGCAGCCGCATCTCGCGCCCTCGCACGTACAGGATGTTCGTGATCGGGCGGTCTGCGGGGTCGTTGACCGGGTTGTCCGTGTCCAGGAGGAGGACCGGCACGCGGCCGACCTGGACGAGCCAGACGTCCACCTTGACGTCACGCCCGGGCAGCTCGACGGTGACCGTCAGCGGATCGCCCTCCCGGCCCAGCGCGCGGGTGATCGGCAGCCGGCTCAGGTCGTAGTCGGGGTAGCGATGCTCCTGGTGGCCGTCGGCATCGATCGTCTGGCGGAAGTACCCGTTGCGGTACAGCAGCCCCACGCCGACGAGCGGGAGCGCCATGTCGCTCGCGGCCTTCATGTGGTCGCCCGCGAGCACGCCCAGGCCGCCCGAGTAGATGCCGAGCGTCTCGTGCAGGCCGTACTCCGCGCAGAAGTAGGCGATGGGCCCCTTCAGCTCACGGGCGTGCCTGCGGTGGAACCAGTGGTCCGCACCGTTGGCCATGTACCGGTCGAAGTCGCCGATGACCCGGTACGCCTCCGCCATGAAGTCCGGGTTGTCCAGGAGGCCGGCCCAGTCGACCATGCCGGTGAGGATGGGCATGGGGCTGTGGCTGCGCGCCCAGCCGGCGCTGCTGATCCGGGCGAACAGGCCACGCGCCTTGGGGTGCCAGGTCCAGTACAGGTTGTAGGCGAGGCGCCGCAGACCCTCCAGCTCCGGCGGGACGCGAACGTGGCTCGGCGTCGCCGAGGGAATGCGGACGGTGGGCTCCATCCGGCCGATGATATCGGGGGATCGACGATGTCGTAAACCGGTTTAGCACCGAGCGCAGTGATGGCGGCTGGACCGGGCCGTCATTCCCATCTGGCCAGAATGATGAGATTCGCTGCATCACCACGCTTGCGGGCATCGCCGCGGGGGCAGGTTCGCATCGCGTCCAAGTCGAACACCGTCGCGAGTGATGCAACAAATGTCATCAAATCGGCGAGAAACGAGATGACCCCGCCCCGGTCCCAAGATCGCGCCCGCGGCATACTCGCGGGGTGGGCATGCGCGTGGCGTTCATCGCGGCAGAGTGCGAGCCGTGGGCCAAGACCGGCGGGCTCGGCGACGTGGTGGATGCGCTCGCCCGGGCACTCGGCCAGGTCGGTGGGTCGCAGGCCGCCGGCGCGGAGCTCGACGGGCTGGACGGGCTGGACGGGCTCGTCGACG
The DNA here is from genome assembly GCA_016191395.1 of Chloroflexota bacterium. Lineage (GTDB taxonomy): Bacteria > Chloroflexota > Limnocylindria > Limnocylindrales > CSP1-4 > UBA5189. The sequence goes on along the minus strand of JACPOS010000011.1, from coordinate 11,813 downwards.
TGTTCATTCCCCGCTACCGGAGCGTGCCGGTCCCCGATGGCGCCAGGGCCGTCGCACTGTCGATTCCGGACCCGCTCGCCGCGGGTCGGACACTCGACCTCCAGCTGCTGATCGCCGAGACCCACGGCTACAGGCTGCACCTCGTCGACTACCCGGCGGCCTTCGATCGCGAGGGCATGTACGGCACGCCCACGACCGATCATCCCGATAACGCGTGGCGCTTCGGGCTGCTGTGCCGGGCAGCACTGGAGCACCTCCGGCATGGGGACCGGCCACCGGACGTCATCCACATCCATGACTGGCACGCGGTGCCCGCTCTGCTCCACCGAGAAGGCGCGCTCGGCGCCGATCCCGCGATCGGGCGGGCGGCCTTCATCCTCACCGTCCACAACCTCGCCTACCACGGCTGGACGCCCGTCGCCCGCGTGCCGGAGCTCGGGCTCGGCGCGATCGGCAAGGCGGACGGGATCGACCTGCTGCTCGCCGGCATCCAGGGCGCCGAGCTGGTGAACACGGTGAGCCCCGGCTTCGCGGCGGAGGCGCTCGGGCCGGACATGGGCATGGGCCTGGACCCGGCGCTGCGTGCTCGCGGCGACCGGTTCTTCGGGATCCTCAACGGCCTGGACACCGATCTTTGGGATCCCGCAACCGATCCCGCGCTCGCGGCCCCGTATTCGCGCGCCGATCGGTCCGGCAAGGCCGCCTGCCGAACGGCGCTGCTGGAGGAGATCGGCCTCGACCCGACCGATGCTCGGCCGGTGCTGGCGATGGTCGGGCGACTCGATCGCCAGAAGGGCTTCGACCTGCTCGCCGAGGCGGCGCCGGCCCTCCTGGACCTGGGTCTCCGGCTCGCCGTCCTCGGCACCGGCAACTACGAGGTCGTCGCGCCGCTGCGAGCGGTGGCGGAGTCCGCGGCCGGCGCCGGCCGGATCGCGCTCATGGAGCGCTTTGACCGCGACCTCGCCCGGCGCCTGTACGCGGGCGCGGACGGGGTCCTCATGCCGTCCCGGTTCGAGCCGTGCGGGACGGGCCAGATGGTCGGCCTGCGCTACGGCACGCCGCCGATCGTCCACGCCACCGGCGGCCTCCGCGACACGGTGATCGACGTGGACGCACACCCGGCGACGGGCACGGGCTTTGCCTTCGAGTCGGCCACGGCAGCCGCCCTGGTGGACGCCTGCGCGCGCTTCCTGACCCGGTTCACGGCCCGGGGCCCGGCATGGGAGGCCCTCCTCCATCGCGGCATGGCCGTCGACTTCGACTGGCGTACCGCGTCTGCCCCGGACTACTTGGCCGCGTATCAGCGAGCGATCGCGCTCCGCCAATCCGGCGCCTGACATCACCTTTACCGAGGGCGAGATGGCAATCGAAGACGAGGTCCGTGCCTTCAATGACACGTTCGAGCGAGCGTTGATGGAGCAGGACGCCGAGACCCTGTTCGGGCTATACGCCGACGACGCCTGGCTCCTGCTGAACGGCCAGCCCGTCATGCAGGGTCGACCTGCGGTCGAGACGTTCGTTCGAGAGTGGCTCGCGGACGGTCCGGTCTCGACGAAGTTCGAAACGGCGCAGACCTTCGCGAGCGGCGACCTCGTGGTCGATATCGGCTACCTGATCAACGATGACGGTCGCGGGAAGTACGTCGTCATCCATCGCCGCGGCCCTGATGGAAGGCTCAGGATCCTCGTCGATGCGCCGTCCCGCGGCGCGTGACACTGCCGGGCTTGAAGCTTCTGGCGGCGATCTTGCTCGTCGTCGCTGGCTGCGCGACGGAAGTCCCGCCGCCGGGCCCGACACAACGGCCAACCGCGTTGGCGCTCTCGGCTACGGGTCTCGGGCCGTGCAAGGTGCAGTGGTACATGTCCTGCAACTACGGGATTCGGGTCGAGGGCCCTGGCGGCTATGACCACCGTGGCAACTTCGCCTGGGACCAAGGCGTGCCGTCACCTGGCCCCGAGCCGGCACATGGGCCCAACGGGCCAGTGGCGTCGACGGGCATCTGGGGCGACGTGCCGGCGACGCTTCCTCCCGGGGACTGGACGGTCAGCTTTCGTCTCTGGTACGGCTCGGACGCGATCGAATTGGTCCCTGTCCCAGGCGGCACGCCGCGCACCCGCGAGGAGGACCCATTCGTCGCAGCCTGCTCGACGCATGTCGACACCGCCGGTGCAGCGACGGTGACGCTCCGCGTCGCCTTCCAGGGAAACGCATGCACGGTGGAGACGGTGCTCGCCAACGCTCACTGAGGGCGCCCCGGATCCTCAGATCGGCACGGAGCTGCCGTCGTTCTGGGCGACTGATTTCGACGGCCTCCAGGCAGATCGGTCGGTGTGGACGACGAAACGTGGCGATTCTGAGGCCGATCGGGACGCCAGTTGCTCCGGCGAGGTCGATCCCGTCGCCCTTGGCGACGGACTGTGCCGTTACCCGCCGAAACCGGTCGGTCTGGGCGACGGACGGAGGCCCCGGGTCGACTGCCGCTGCGTCGCTGACGGGCCGAGGGCGCGCAGGAGTGCGACGAGTGTCGCCTCGGGGTGTGTCCGCTGCGGAGAGTGCGGCGCGTCGCGGATCGTGATCACGTGGTCCGCGCCCAGCTGCGCCTCGATCGCCGGCACGGCGAAGTCCGGGACGAGGCAGCCGGCCTCCACTTCACCGCGGATGAACCAGACGGGCAGGCCCGCGGCCCGCTTGTCCCTGAGCGCGGCGAGCCCGGAATCCCAGTCGCCGTTCTTGAGCAACACCGCGAGCACCGCGTCCGGATCGAACTGGGTGAGGCCGCTTGCCTTGGCGGCCACGTCACCGTCCGACCAGCCGGGATTCGCCTGCCGGACAGCGGCCGTTGCCTCGTCCACGCTCGCGTACAGGCGCTCGCTCGGGTCCTGGACGTAGACCTCGAACTCCGCGACGGTCATTGTCGGCGGGTCGAGCAGCACGAGCACCCGGGGCCGGAGGCCGGCGATCGACAGGTGCGCCGTGATCATGCCACCCAGCGAGTGCCCGACGACGGCCAGGTTGGGCCGGTCGAGCCCGGCCGCCCGAACGAAGTCGATGACCTCGGCGGCGATGTCGGCAAATCGATGTTGCCCGCTCCACGGATGGGTCCGGCCATGTCCGGGGAGCTCCAGCGCGACGATCCGGTACCCCGCTGCCGCGAGCGCCGGGCCGACGCGCCACCACGTGTCCGCGTTCGAGGTGACGCCGTGGATCAGCAGGACCGGCGGATCGCCCGGGTCGCCCCATGATTGGGTCGCCCAGCGAAAGCCCGCCGCATCGACCCAACCGTGCTCGGCGGGAGCCGGATTCGCCAGCGCCGTGGCGACGGCCACCGGCAGGTCTGCAGCAGTCGCAGTGAGCCGCGCCCGCTTCGCGGGGCGGGCCGGCGCAGGCGCCGTGTCGCTCGTCACTGCGTCACTCTAGCCAAGACGGCCGCCACTCGGGCTAGGATCAGCGCTGCCGGCCGGTCCGGCCGAGGAGGATCCCGATGGCCAACCAGTTCGTCGTCCAGCTGAAGAACACCCCGGGCGCGATGGCGGTCCTCGCCGAGGAGCTGGCCGCGCGAGGCGTGGACCTCCGGGCGATCGGCGGCGGCGGCCTCGGCAACAGCGGCCACGTGATCATGACCACGGCAGACGACGAGACCACGAAGCAGATCCTCGACGAGGGTGGTTACACGTACGTCGAGGGCGAGTCGATCATCGCCGAGGTGGACGACAGGCCGGGCGGGATGGCGCGGATCGCGCGCGCCCTGGCGGACGCGGGCGTGAACATCCACGGCCACCTGTTCCTCGGGCGGTGGGGCGATCGGGCGATGTTCGCGTTCGTGGTGGATCGACCTGACCTGGCGAAGCCGATTCTCGAACGCAAGGGCTGACGCCTTCGAAGCCACGGTTTGGTCACCGAGCGGGGTGACCGATGGCACTACCCATTCGCGGCAGGTCGCACTAGGCCTGTGCCAACGCGCATTCGAGGTGTGCCATGACTCGCGTCCTCGTCGTCAATCACGACATCGACCTGGCGGACCAGGAGGTGGACTCCCTCCGGCGCCGGGGCTATGAGGTCAAGGAGTGCCTCGGCCCGATCGGGGCCTCGTGCCCGATCCTTTCCCACCAGCCGTGCGAGCTCGCGGCCTGGGCGGACGTGCTCGTCTACGACGCGTGGGCGACGGGCGAGCCAGAGGGAGTGCAGGCGCTGATCGAGGGTCTGCGGCACCTGCACCCGGACGTCCCGGTGGTGCTTTCCGCCTCGGGCATGGAGCCGGACTGGATCGCGATCGCGGGAACCAACCGGATCACCCCGCTGGTCGGCTCGCCGTCTGGCCAGCGCCTGGCGGACGCGATCGAGGCGTCACTCGTGTCGGCGGCTCAGGAGGAGCGCGGCTCCGTCACCCTCTGATCACTCGTACGCGAGCTTCAGCCCGCCGAGGGTCAGCACCGCGCGCACGGCGGCGGCTTCCGTCTTGAGATCGAGCGTCTCGAACAGCGCGAGTGATCGCTGGAGGATGGGGGTTGCCTCGTCCATGCGACCGGCGGCGCGAAGGGCCTCGCCCCAGCCACGAAGCACCCGGGCGAGAGCCGGTCGCGCCCCCTGGGCCTCGAAGATCGCCGCGGAGCCCGCGAAGTCCGTCACGGCCGAGTCGAACTCGCCTCGGGCAGCCGCGGATTCCCCCCGCTTCCCGAGGATGCCCGCCTCACCGAGCTGGTTCCCGATGGATCGCGCCGTCGCCAGCGCCTCGTCCGCGTCGCCCTCGGCCGCGTCGCCGAGCGCCTGCGCGCTGCTCCGCAGCCATGCCTGGAGGGTGGGCCGCCAGACCATTCGATCGACCACCACGGAGACGTCACTGCCGCGCTTGAGCGCGTCGCGGGCCTCCGCGAAGCGGCCCTGCCGGTGGAATGCGTCGCCCAGGATCCAGGAGCTCGCCAGGATGCAGGCGGACGCCCCCGTCTCCTCGGCGCGGTCCACGCATTGCTGCGCGAGCGGCACCGCGCCCTCCAGGTCGCCGCGGGCCGAGCGAACCATGGAGTCGGCGATCAGCGCGTCCAGCTGCGCGATGAGATCCCCGTTTGCGGCGGTCTCGATCGCGTGCCGGACCGCCTCGTCCGCCTTCGCGAACTCGCCCTGCGTCGCGTAGCCGATCCCGAGGGCGCCGCGCGCGAACGCGGCTCCGATGGAGTCGATGCGGTCGCCGAGCAGGGGCACGGCCTCCTCCAGTGCGCGGACGCCGTCCGCCAGCGGCCCGGAGAAGACCTGGCCCATGCCCACGAGGGCCATCGGCAACGCCCGGATCGACGGATCGCCGACGGCGTCGCCGATCTCCGTGAGGCGATCGAGCGACCGTTTGACGAGCGGTGAGGCTGCGGATTCGCCCGCCTGGATCCGGCCGAGCGCGATGAACGTGTGGACGCGGGTGATCAGGGCGGGCTCGCCGAGCGCCTCCGCGGCGGGGACGATCGCCTCCAGCTTGGCGAACGCGTCGTCCGCAGCCATGAAGCTGTAGCCGGCCTGGGCTCGGCCCAGCTCCACCTCGATCCGACGGCGCTGGCGGTCCCGCGCCTCCGTCGGGTCTGCCGGTTCGTTGGCGGACGCGTCCATCGATGCCCGGTCCATGAGCGTCGCGGCATGATCGAACGCGCCGAATGCCTCCTGGATCGCGTTCTGCCCGAGGGCGTGCTCCCCGGCGGCGATGAAGTACGTCGTCGCCTTCTCCGCATCACCGGCCTGCTCGAAGTGCATGGCGAGCACCGGCGCGAGCTCGCCGGTTCGCTCCGGGTAGAGCGCCTCCAGCGCTTCGCCGACCCTGCCGTGGAGCTCGCGCCGCTCCTGCTTCAGCAGCGAGCCGTACGCCGCATCCTGGACGAGCGCGTGGCGGAACAGGTACTCGTGCTCGGGCTGCGCGAGCACCTCCTTGATGAGGCCCTTGGCCTCCAGCGTGTCCAACTGGGTGTCTGCCGTCATGTCATGCCCTCGAGGATGACTCGCTCCAGCACTCGCTCCGGAAACTGCCGGCCGATCACGGCGGCGATGCGGAGGCTGCGCTTGGCCGCCTCGGGCAGCTGGTCGATTCGGGCGAGCAGGAGGCCGTGCAGGCTCTCGGGGATCTCCACTCCGCCGACCTCGCTCGTGGCGACCCAGCGGTCGCCCTGGGCGACGATCACGCCCCGCTCGATCAGCATCCGCACGACCTCCTCTACGAAGAACGGGTTCCCCTCCGCCCGGGCCATGATCAGGTCCCGGACGCGATCCGGCAGCGACTCCACCTCCAACAGGTTCGCGACCAGCGTCCGGCTGTCTGCCGTGCTCAGCGGCTCCAGCTCCACCTCGGTCAGGTCGACACCGAACAGCGCCCGCGCCTGCTGAAGCAGCGCCCAGCCGGCGGAATCCGTCTCTCGCCGCAGCGCCGCCACGAACAGGATCGGCAGCTGCGAGGCGAGGGGCATCACCTGGGTCGCGACGGCGATCGATGCCGGGTCCGCCCAATGAATGTCCTCGCAGACGATCACGACGGGGCGCTCCGCCGCGAGGCTCCGGAGCACGCGATGGGTCGCCGCGACGTAGCGCGCCTGCATGACCGAAGGCTCCACGGCCGTTCGCGCCGCTTCATCCGGGCGCACCGGCAGCCCGAGCAGGTGGGCCAGCAACGGCGCGGTGTCGGCGACCTCGGCGGCGTCAGCGCCGAGCAGCCGCTCGATGGCGCGATCCAGCATCGCTCGCGCCTCCGCCTCCGGCACGGCGAACGAGATGCCGAGGATGGACCGAACCAGGTCGATCAGGAGGTGGTACGGGAGGTTCCGCCCATAGGATACGCAGCGACCCTCGACCCACGTCATCGGCGCGTCTGGCGCGAGGGCGATCCGCTTGAGCTCCGCGAGCAGGCGGCTCTTGCCGATGCCCGGCTCGCCGACGACGAACGCCGCCCGGCCCTTCCCGGATCGCACGACGCCGAGGAGCGACGAGAGCTGCCGAAGCGCGGTCTCACGCCCCACCATCGGGCTGTCCAGCCCGACCGATTCGAGGCCGCGGCGACGCGCCGGGGCAGCCTTCCGGCCGAGGACGCGATACGCGTGGATGGGCTCCGCCTTGCCCTTGACCTGGATCTCGCCAAGGTCTGCAAGGTCGAAGGTGTCGCCGGTCAGGCGGCGGGTCATCTCCGTGACCACGATCGTGGACGGCTCGGCGGCCGTCTGCATCCGTGCCGCCACGTTCACCGCGTCACCGAGGGCCGTGTACTCGTAGCGCAGGTCCGACCCGACGTTGCCGACCATGACCGGGCCACTGTTGATCCCGGCCCGGATCCGGAAGTCGATGCCGTGGCTGGACTTCAGCTGGCGGGCGTACTCCGCCGTGGACTCCAGCATCTCGAGGGCGGCGAAGATCGCGCGCTCCGGGTCGTCCTCGTGGGCGACCGGCGCGCCGAAGAACGCGAGCATCGCATCGCCCTGGAGCTGGGCGATGGTCCCCTCGTAGCGGAACACGGCGCGCGACATCAGGTCGAACGCCTCGTTGATCATCGCGGTCCAGTCCTCGGGGTCCATCTGCTCGGCGAGCGTGGTGGAGCCGACGACATCCGCGAACAGGGCGGTGACCGGCTTGAGTTCGCCGGTGAGCTTCGCGGCGAGCATCTTGGCGATGAGCGGCTCCGGCGCGGTCGCGGTCAGCCGCGAGTGGGTCGCGGTGTCGCTGCTGGACGCCTGCGTGAGCGCCTGGCCGCAGTTGGCGCAGAACTTGGCGTCCGGCGCCACCGTGGCCTCGCACCGCGGACAGCTGCGGGGCGGTGATACGACGGTCATCGAACCGGCATCGTACCCCGCATCGCCCACCCCGGCGTACGTCGTTTCGGCTACGGGCTCGGACTGCTCGAGAGCACCTGCACCCTGGAGCCGCGCAGGCGGATGGTGGCCCAGCCGCGATTGTTGGTCTCGTCCGCCTCCTGGAGCTGGCCGCCGGTGTCGGTCGGCGGGTCCGCGAGGATCTCGATCAGGTAGTCCCCATCCGGCAGGCCAGTGATGTCGATCCACTGGAAGGCGATCGTCCGCCGGTAGACGTCGCCCCACTGGACGGAGATGCCCATCGGCACCGTCCGGTCCGGGGCGACGTTGCAGACGAACCTCGCCTTGTCGAAGTACGACGGCTCCTTCGACCGGAAGACGTAGCTGTCGAGGAAGCAGAAGCCGGTCTTGGCGGACGCACGAAGCGCCTCCGACTGCAGGTTCTGGAGCTGGATTCGCTGCAGGTCGGCGATGTGAAAGTGGTCGTGCCCGTCGGCGGCCCAGACCATCGTCGCCGTCGTCGGGATCGTGCGAAACGTCCCGTCCGACTGGAGGATCTGCTGCCGGACCTGGAGGCTCTCGCCCATGCCGGTCACGCCGTCCGGATCGAAGCCGAACAGCTGGAACGGTCCCGGACCGACGTTCACGAGCACCGTCGAGAAGCGCAGCAGGCGCCTGTCCTGCTTCACCTCGATCGTGAAGTCGAACGGTGCGAGGACCGCGAGGTCCGGCAGGATCGGGGTCGGGTCCGGGCGGTAGCCCGTGTCAGCCGGCGCGAAGCCGAACGTGAACATCCCTGCAGCCAGCGCGAGCGCGAGCGCTCTCGTTCGATCCATCACGCAAATGGTGCGGCATCCAAGGCAAACGGCTGCGGTACTGGCGTACTGCGCAGCTCTGCTCAGAGCCTTTATTTGATCGAACGGATGTTCTAAACTGGCGCATGCGCGCCGAACGGGATCAGCGGGCCAACAACGTCGCCTACTACGCGGCCAACCGCGCGCGCGAGATCGAGCGGGTGACGCGGCGCCAGGCTGCCACGACGGCCTTCCTGCGCGAGCTTCGTGACGTGCCATGTGCCGATTGCGGCGGGCGCTTCGCGCCGCACAAGATGGACTTCGACCATCGGGACCCGAGCGAGAAGTCGTTCAGGCTCTCCGCCGCCGCAGCAGCCCTGAAGAGCCGAGAGCAGCTGCTTGTCGAGACAGCAAAGTGCGACGTCGTCTGCGCGAACTGCCACCGGCTGCGGACCCGGCGCCAGCACAGAGTCCGACTCGAGGCGCGCCTCCCCTCCGAGTTGCCGCAGACCGTCGACAAACGTTGGCGCTGGCGATACCACGCCGACCTGCTTGAGCGGTTGCGCTCGGTCCCTTGCACCGACTGCGGCGGCAGATTCTCGCAATGTGCGATGGATTTCGACCACCGTGATCCGTCCTCAAAGGTCAGTGGCGTGACGCGCATGATCGGACGGGCGAGCATCGAGCGGATCCTGGCCGAGGCGGCCAAGTGCGATATCGTCTGCGTGAACTGTCATCGCCTGCGGACGTTCGAACGTCGGTCGAGGCAGTCCGCCTAAGCGGGCGTAACTCAGTGGCTAGAGTTCGTGCCTTCCAAGCACGCTGTCGCGGGTTCGAATCCCGCCGCCCGCTCCAATCCCTCCCGTTGACGATCCCGGGGAACTGACGACCGGGGGCCGTGGTACCGACGGGGGATGGTGGCTCGGTGCACCACGAATGGAGCATCCGCATGCCCAGCCGTCCTGGCCGGGCCCAGCCGCGCCCTGAGCACCGAAAGCACCGTTGGACCCCGTCCGAACGCCAACCGCAGCCCAACCCGGATCGATGGAGCCGCCGGCATCATCCGGCGGACCAGACGCGTTCGGCTGGATGTCGACGCGCCTCGGGATCCGGGTTCGCGGCGACACCCAGCTCCTCCTCGCGATCGCGATCGCGATCCCGATCTTCGTCGTCGAGGGCATCGCCGAGAGCCCGCATCGGCCGATGGGTCTGTTTGCACCCATCGTCTTCGTCGGCGCCCAGCTCTGGCTGACGACCCTCCGATCCACACCGCACTGGCTGACCACCGCCCGCCTGGCCCTGTGCCTGGCGTTCATCGCCATGGCGAACGTGTGGGTTGACCCGAGCGGAACGTGGCCGCTCAGTGCCCTCGCCATTCCCGTCGTCGCCCTCGCGGCAGCGAGCGGCGGGCGCGGCGGCATCCTCGTCGCGGTTGCCGGTCTCGCCCTGATGCTCGTGCCGCTGGCGCTTCCCGGTCTCGACGTAGCCGCGCGGCAATCGGTCTTCGCCGTCGCGATGGCGGCGCTCGCCGTCGGGTACGGCAGCCGTCGCGTCGTCGCCAACCTGGAGCGGTCCGGCGACCGGTTGCGGCGCGCAAACCTGCGCGCACACCGGCGGGCTCGCGAGCTGGCCGCGGTCGAGTCCGTCGGCAGCCTCCTCGCGCGCGAGGGGCCGACGCAGACGACACTCGACCGGGTGATGGGCGTGCTCGAGGGGACGTTCGGCTACCGCTACCCATCCGTGTACCTCTGGGATGGATCCGTGCTGCGCCTGGGAGCGCATCGCAACTACCGATTCCCGATCGAGACCATCGCCGTGGACCAGGGGGTGGTCGGGCGCCTCGTGCGAACGCGGCGGCCGGTCTTCCTCCCGGATGCCCGCAAGGACCCGGCGTTCCTGTCCGCGGATCCGGACGTGGTCAGCGAGATCGGCATTCCGCTGGAGACGGACGGGGAGCTGTTCGGCGTCCTCAACGTGGAGACAAGCGGTGATCACCGGCTCGACGAGGACGACTTCGGGATCATGCAGATCGTCGGCGACCGCCTTGCGGCGGCGCTCGCCCTGGGTCGAGAGCGGCAGAAGCTCACCGAGCGCGCCGCGCTGCTGGACCGGCTCACGACCTTTGCGACCTCGCTCGGCTCCAGCCTGGACCCGGCGACCATGGACGACGAGGTCGCGAGCGGTGCCGCGACCGTGATCCCCGCGGATTCCGTGGTGCTGGTCAACCGTGACGATGCCTCGGGGGAGTACGTGATCAATGCGATCGCGGGCGGCGACCACGCGGTGGTCGGCAAGTCGGTCAACCCGGGCGAGGGGGTCAGCGGGCAGGCGATGACCTCGCGCACCGTGGTGGTGATCGACCGGCTCGAACGGGGCAAATTCCCGAAGGCCGTCGCGGGCGTGCACCTGCCCGACACGCTCGCCGCGATGGCGGCGCCGATGGTGATCGGGGACCAGGTGGTCGGGGTGGTCACGTGGCTTCGAGGCGACCTCGGTCGCAGGTTCACGGCGCAGGAACGCGAGGTTGCCGGCCTCCTGGCCGGCAAGGTGGGGCTCGCCCTCGCGAACGCGCGCCTTCACCAGAGGACACAGGACGCGGCGATCACGGATCCGCTCACGGGCCTTCGCAACCGCCGCCACTTCGACGCGGAGCTGGAGCGCGAGGACGCCGTCCGCCGCCGCGTGCCGGCGGAGCGGCGCCAGCTGCGCTCCGCGATCCTGTTCGACCTCGACCATTTCGGCCAGGTGAACAAGCGGTACGGCCACCAGGTGGGGGACCGGGTGCTGCGCCTGTTCGCCGACACACTTCACGCGCGCGCCCGCGCCAGCGATCTCGTCGCCCGGTACGGCGGCGAGGAGTTCGTGGTCATCCTGGAGAACGCGAGCCGCGAGGACGCGATGCAGATCGCGGAGGATGTCCGGACCGCCTTCGCCAAGCTCCGGACACAGACCGCTGGGGGCGAGCCCGTTCGCACCACGGTCTCAGCCGGCTGCGCGACCCTGGAGGCTTGGGAGGTGGAGGGCAGCCAGCTTCTCGAGCGTGCCGACGTGGCGCTGGCCATGGCCAAGCACGGCGGTCGAAATCAGGTCGTGGCCGCGTAGGGCGGGTTGCCCGGCCTAGCTCTGTTCTCCCAAGACGTTGGTGACAGCTGAGGAGCCCGTCACCGAGTAGGTTGCGTGTGCTGACCACCAACCGACCTGGGAGGGCTCCTCGGATGCATTGTCACCCCAACGCTCGACGGACACCGCGCGGGCG
>JACPOS010000013.1 GCA_016191395.1 Chloroflexota bacterium | reverse complement strand
GAACGCGAGGTTGCCCTGCACCGCTTCGTCCGCTACTACAACGACGAGCGCCCGCATCTCGGGCTCGGCGGTCAGACGCCTCGGCAGCGGTTGGTGGTCAAGTTGGCCGCCTGACCGTCACCAACGTCTTGGGGGACTACAGCTAGCCGACCGCCCCCAATGATCGCCCGTGGCCGCTGTCACCGAGACCGCCACGAGGCTGGAGTCGCCCAGCTCGACAGGGCCGACTCCGGACGCCGTTGACCATGCGGCTCGCGGCCCCAGATCGTGCCCGGCTCGCTGTCCATCGGTCTTCTCGTCACTGCACGCGGACGAGGGCGCCCGGGTGAATGAGCCCGGGTCTGGCGCGGTCCTTCCCGTTCTCGGCGAACACGCGAAGAGCGAGCAGGGTCAGCCCGTGAGACGAGGCGATCTCGGGAGAGGGTGTCGCCCGCCTTCACGGTGACGATCGGGGGGCCGCAGGATCGCATTCGCCCGGCCGATGACCCGCTTGGCCCGCTGCTCGCGGGTGGCCGGCGGCCAGGGGTCGGTGCGCCGGCTCACGCTGTCGATGTCGGCGTGCACGACCACCGTGCTGCGGTTGACGGGTTGTTGGCCAATATGCTGGGACCGTGGAGAGCGGAGCCTATTGGCAGAACGTCTACTTAACGCGGCGGACCGATGAGGTCGGCTGGTACGAGCCAGACCCGGTTGTGTCCCGGCACCTGGTCGCGGCGGCGGTCCGCGCTGGCGCTCGCAGCGTGATCGACGTTGGTGGCGGGGCCTCGTCCCTGGTGGACCACCTGCTGGACCTCGACCTTGCGCGCGTCGCCGTGCTCGACGTCTCGGAGGCCGGACTCGAGGTCTCGAGGCGGCGTCTCGGCGATCGGGCGACTCAAGTCGAATGGATCGTCGGCGACGTGACGAACGTTGGCGATGTGGGCCCGTTCGACGTCTGGCATGACCGCGCTGTCTTCCACTTCTTGGTCCAGCCGGAGGAGCGGGCGGCGTACGTCCGCCTTGCCCAGGCGACCGTGGTCCCCGGGGGGACGCTGATCATCGCCACCTTCGCCCCGGACGGGCCCGAGCGATGCAGCGGGCTGCCGGTCTGCCGCTATGACGCTGGCGAGCTCGCGGATGCCCTGGGACCGTCGTTCCGCCTGGGCGCCACTGAGCGGCATACCCACACAACGCCCGGCGGCACGGAGCAGCGGTTCGTCTACGCGACGCTAACGCGCACGAGCTAGGCGCGGTCCCAGCACCCCGACCGAGTCGACCCAGGTTCTCACGCCCCCAGGCCCGCGGGAGCTGCCGTGCGTGTCGCGCGGCAGACCCTCATTCGGGATCGTCGGTTGACATTGAAGGGTTGTCAGAGCAGGCTCATCCTATCCATTCATTCCCCGCGTGAGTTTGAAGGGTTACAGCCGGAGGCGACGTGCCGAAGACCGTCGAGCGGACGTGGGAGGGAGAACCGGGCGCCGTGGGCGGACGCCGCGCGCGTGCCTCGTTCCGGTACCAGGCATTCGTTCCGAGCGACATCGCGGCGCTCAGCCCGGTCGTCCCATTCGAGGTTGCCGACCTCTCAGCGGATGCTGAGGCGGCGATCCGGGCGCTCAACGATCGCGCCTCCGTGGGCGGCCTCGAGGCCATCGGCCCCCTGCTCCTGCGGTCGGAGGCGGTGGCATCGTCCCGGATCGAGGGCTACGCCGTCTCGTCGCTCAACCTCGCCCGGGCGCTCATCGACCCTCGGGCGTCTCGGGGCGGCGCTCGGATCGTCGCAGCAAACGTGTCCGCGATGGAGGAGGCGATCGCGATCGGAGATCGCACCGAGCCGGTGACCGTGGAGGACCTGCTGGCGATCCATGCGGTGCTCATGGCAGGCGACGAGCGGACGCGGCCCGGCCGGGTGCGCGAGGAGCAGAACTGGATCGGCGGCCGGCTCGGGAACCCGTCCGATGCGGCGTTCGTGCCGCCGCCCGAGGACCTCGTCGTGCCGCTGCTCGAGGATCTGGTCGAGTTCCTGGCGCGGGACGACCTGCCGGCGGTGCCCCAGGCGGCGGTCGCCCACGCGCAGTTCGAGACCATCCATCCCTTCATCGACGGCAACGGCCGTGTCGGCCGGGCCCTCGTGCACGTCGTGCTGCGCCGGCGCGGCGTCGCCGATCGGTTCGTCCCGCCGGTGAGCATCGTCCTGGCGGCCCGACCCACCGCCTACGTCGAGGGGTTGGTGGCGTTCCGGGAAGGGCGCGTTGCCGACTGGATCGGCTCGTTCGCGACGGCAACCGCCCGCGCGGCCCTGATGTCGATCGACCTCGCGGACCAGGTGGCGGCGCAGCAGGCGACGTGGCGCGAGCGCGCGGGCCGCCCAAGGGCCGGGTCCGCGGCCAGCAAACTCATCGCGCTTCTGCCGGCGCTGCCCGTGCTCTCGGCGCCAACCGCCCGGGCGGCGATCGGAGTCAGCCAGCAGCAAACGCTCGTCGCGCTCAAGGCGCTGGCCGAGGCTGGTGTCATTCGCCAGCTGAGCTCGGGGACGTACGACCGCCAGTACGCGGCGACCGAGCTGTTCGACCTGCTTACGGCCTACGAGGAGGGGATCGTCGGCTCGGCACGGATCGCGCGGCCAGCGCCGTAGGCCAGCCTTGGGCCCTTCTCCGTTCGGTCGCGTCTGTGGCCACGATCGGGCTCATCGTGGCACTTGGGCCGAACCTGGGCGCCGTCGCCGAGGCTCCAGATCTCGGTGGGGACCTCCATCCGTCGCTGGAGCCGCAGATACAGCTCGCTCACGTAGGCGACGCGTTCCTCGGCGCAGCGCCACCGCTGGCTGCCCACCGGGGCCGACCGACGCTCGGCGGCCGCCTCGTGCAGGCGGGCCGCCAGGATGGCGAGCGCCTCGGAAAGCTCCGTGACCGGCTTCGAGACGGCCAGCGTCAGGGCATTCCGCGCCCGGTCCCCTCGCCGGGGCGCCAGTCCGATGGCGGCCGAACGGGCATGATGTCCGCGCATCGCGCCGCGCATGGCGGTCACTGACGCGCGCTCCACGGCATCGAAGGGGCCGGCCCGCTCGTCTGCGAGGTCATGATCGTGGCGAGGGGCGCACGAGCCGCGTGGCAGGCGCCGGTGTCGCCGCCGCGCGGACGATGCTGGCAGGCGACCGTGCAAGGGCCCGCCGCAGGCCAGCCGTGTCCGAGGTCGCAGGCGCAGGCGAGCTCGCAGCGGCCGTCGATGGCGAATGGCAGCCGCCGACCGGCGATCGCGTCGACGGCCGTCTCGCGGACCCATCTGCTGGCCCCGATAGCCGCCATCGCGACCGTCATCGACGGCGCGGCTGCGAGCGCCGCGAACCCGAGCGACCGGAGGGCCGGGCCGAGGAGCTTGCGCAGTCGAGCGTCGTACGGCCGCAGGTCGCGCGCTCGGCCGGCGGCCCACTCGCCGATCGCCTGGGCGGCGGCGATGCCGGACACGAGCGCGTAGGCGATTCCCTCGCCGAACAGCGGATCTGCCGTCGCGGCGGCATCGCCGGCGAGGAGGACGCGCCGCGAAGCGAGCGGGTCCCGGCGCAGGCCCTGCGGGATCCAGTGGCCGGCGATCCTGCCGTTGCGTGCATCGAGCCCGACGTCCCGGGCGAACCGGAGGAGCGCAGCCCGCAGCGCCGCCGGGTCGGTCTCACGGTAGCTACCAGCGCCGACGTTGGCGTGGTCACCCTTCGGGAAGCACCAGGCGTAGCCGCCGGGGACGGCGAACGAGAGCTCGGCCGTGTCAGCGGGCAGGCCGGCGACCAGGGGCAGGTCCACCTCGAGCGCGAAGGCGTGGTGGGCAGCGCGCCCACCGAGCCCGACCCGGCGGGCGATCCCGCTCGGGTCACCGTCGGCGGCGACCACGGCGTCGACGCGGACCCGCCCCCGACGAGTCGTGAGCGTGACGCCGTCGGCGTCCTCGGCGATCGTCTCCACTCGCTCGGCGTCGCGGACGTCGGCCCCGGCCCGCGCGGCGGCCTCGGCGAGGGTGAAGTCGAACCGGTCGCGTTCGACCATCGCGATCTCGGCCGCGGGCTCGTCGAGCCGGAGGGCCGGGAAGCGCCCGCCGCGGAGCTCGAGCCGGTGGATGCGCCGTTCGACCGTCGCCAGCGCCTCCGGCGGGACAAGTCGCTGGGCTTTGGGCGTCAGCCCCCCGCCGCAGAGCTTGCGGCGGGGCAGGCGCCGTGCCTCGAGGAGCGACACGTGCGCCCCCTGGCCGGCCAGCAGCCGCGCTGCGGTGGCACCGGCCGGCCCGGCTCCCACGACCGCGACCGACAGGGTTGCCATGTCCGTACCTCGACGGGAGTGTCGCGCTCCGCGATCCGCGGGCGGGACGCCACTCCAAGCTGCCTCAAGCCTGCCGGATGTACCTGAGCATCCCTTGAGAGTCGCCTGAGGCAGCCGTAAGAGCTGTCGGTTACCCATGAGGCATTCGGAACGGCATGGCTCGCGTCCTGGTGCGGCGCCGGCGCTCCTCAGCGGGCGAGGCCGGCTGCTCCAGCCTCGAGCTCCGGGGCATGTGGACCACGCCGCGGCACGTGACTGCCAGAGCAGGGATGCGCCGCCGAATCGAACCGCCGCCGGCTGGTGCCGGCGGCGGTTGCGCTGCGTGAGCTGACGCCCGACCGAGCTCCCCGGCGATCTCCGGGGCGGAGGCCGGGTCAGGCTGGGCAGGTCCCGGGATCGACCTCGTCCGTCCGGACGGCGGCGCCCACCGGAACGAGGTACGTGGCGTAGATCACCAGGTTGCTCGTCCCCTCGTTGCGGGCGATGTGGATGCTGTCGACGCCCCGGTCGACGAAGGTGGCACCGGCCGCGTAGGTGATCGGCGTGCAGCTGGGATCCGCGGCGTCGTAGAAGGTCATGGTCCCGGCGGCGATGGTGACGAAGACCGGACCCGGGTGGCTGTGCCAGCCGGTGTGTCCACCGGGAGTGATCGTGATGGTCTGGGTCACGACGTCGATGTCGTCGCGAACCGACAGCTTCAGGTCAGGCGTGTTGACCTTCACCCCGGCTTCGAGGGTTCCGCGGCTGAAGGTGGTCGGCGTTGCCCCCGACCCGGACGTCGCCGCGGCGATCCCGATCGAGGTCATCACGGCCACCAGGGCGAGGACGAGACCCCGGACAAGGCTGGTGCGGTGGATGTCGAACCGCCCCCGCAGGCTTGACCGAGTGATCGAACCGACCGTGGGCGCCATTGCACGCCGCGGTCGCAGGCGGGGCCCGCCGACCGGGCCCGACGACTCCTGAGTCATGCTGCTTCTCCCTGCTTGTGGCGGGCACTGCCCCGCCGGTCACGGAGAAGGTGGGCCGAGGTGGGGTCCGACCGCATCGGCGCAGTCCTTAGTCGACCGGCCGAAGTTTCCTCAAATTTCTCCCCCGTCGGGCGGGTCAGCAGGTGTAGAGCGGGGTCCCGGTGGCGAGCTCGGCAACGACGTCGGCCGCAGAGATGATTCGCGCGCCGTTGATCAGGTGTTCGTCGGTGATGCCACGAGGCTTCGTGCACGCGCCGCAGGCCCAGATCTGGCCGCCGCCCTCCAGCAGCGACGCAATGACCTCCCGGAGCGGCGGCATGCCCTCGTGGTGGATGTCATCCGCGTAGCCGTGCGTCGCCAGCCACACGCCCTCGATCGTGAGCAGCACGATCGCCTCCTGATCCGCGGACGCGGCGACGTTCGCCACGATGAACGGCAGCGTCGCACGCTCAGGATCCTCGCGTCCGCGCGTGGCCTGCGCCATGAATCGGGGCATCGATCTGTCCTCCAGGCCTACTTCCGACGCAGGTAGTATCGGGTCCGCCCCGGACCGTCCTCGACGATGGCCACGATGGGATTGCCGGTGAGTCTCGACCAGGAAGCCAAGCCGCTTCGCGCCGTCGGGTCGTCGGAGATGACCTCCAGGACCTGGCCGGTACTGAGCTGGCGCATTCGGGAGGCGATGATCGGGGTCAAGGTCGAACAGGCCTGCCCGACAAGGTCCATGCGAACGTCCGGTGCCGGGGCGCTCGATGCATCCGTCACAGGCTCGTCCGTCCCTTCGGCATTTCCCGGAGGGTATGGCCCCGCGGCGATCCGGTGCAATGGGGCGCTCCTTAGTTTGCGGCCGAGAAGGGCCTTAGGCCAGCCTGCCGGGGCTGGAGCTTCACTCGCGACGGGCCTGATAATCGTTCGGTGACCGGTCGAATCTCCAGCCCCGTGTTCATCGGACGCCGCGAGGAGCTTCTCCGGCTGCAGGCCGTGTTGGAAGCCGCACGGGCTGGGTCGGTCGGCACGGTCATCATCGGGGGCGAGGCCGGCGTCGGCAAGACACGACTGCTCGCGGAGCTCCGAGCGGGCGCCGAGTCTCCCGGCCTGCGCTTCCTCTCCGGTGCCTGTGTCGACCTCGGCGATGGTGCGCGCCCGTATGACCCACTCGTCGCTGCGCTTCGCCCGTGGCTGAAGGCTCTGCCTCCCGAGGAGTTCAGCCGAATCGTCGGGCCGGCTCGATCTGCCGTCCAGCAGCTGATCCCCGACCTCGAAGCCGGCGGCCACGCGGAGCCCGTCGCCGGCACGCCGACGTCCTCCACCCAGTCCACGCTCTACCTCCAGGTGCTCGGGCTGATCGAGCGCATCGCCGAAGACGTCGTCACCGTCATCGCGCTCGAGGACCTGCATTGGTCGGATCGATCGACCCGCGACATGCTGCGGTTCCTGGTACGAAACCTCACGCACGGTCGCGTGGTGCTGATCGGAACCTATCGCACGGACGAGCTGAACGAGCGCCATCCGTTCCTTACCCTGCTCGCCGAGCTGGGGCGCAGTGGACAGGTGGAGCGCATCGAGCTCGCCCCGTTCACGCCCGGCGAGGTCCATGACCAGCTGGCGGGCATCCTCGGCAGCCGTCCCGACCGCTCCCTCGTCGCCCGCCTCCACGAGCGCGGCGGGGGCAACGCGTTCTTCACCGAGGAGCTCCTCGACGCTGAGCAGCGGGGAGGGCAGCGGCTTGGGCTGACGCTGCGAGAGACGCTGCTGGCCCGAGTCGGCAGCCTCTCGCCCCCTGCGCGAAGCCTGCTGCGCGTGATCGCCGTGGCGGGGCAATCCGCACGACACGACGTCCTTGCGATCGTCACCCGGATGGAGCCGGCCGAGATGGGTGGGCCGCTGCGAGAAGCAATCGATCGCTACCTGCTGCTGGCTGGGCACGATGAGGTCATGCAGTTCCGCCACGGCCTGGTTCGCGAGGCGGTCTACGAGGAGCTTCTGCCAGGCGAGCGGCTGGCGCTCCATGCCGCGGTGGCCGCTGCGCTGGGAGCGGTTCATGCCGGCTCCGACGTCGATGCGGCGGTGGCCTCCGAGCTGGCACATCACTGGTACGAGGCGCGCGATGCGCGCCAGGCCCTGCCGGCCTTGCTGCGCGCCGGCTGGGCGGCGGAGCGGATGTTCGCCTTCGGCAACGCATTCGCGCACTACCATCTCGCCCTGACCCTGTGGCCCACCGGCACCGAGACCGTCGAAGGCCTGACGCACCATGACCTGACCCTGCGCACGGCCGAGGCGGCCGCCCTGGCCGGGGCATACCGCCGCGCCATCGAGCTGGTGCAGGCGGCGCTCGACGCCGAAGCCGTCGACGAGCCCGACCCGATGCGCACCGGGACGTTGCTCGAGCGGCTTGCCGTCTATCACCTCGGCTCGGGCAATCCCGACGCGGCGCAGCCGGTGGCGCTTCGAGCGCTGGACCGCCTGCCGGCCAACCCTCCGTCGGTCGCCCGCGCCCAGGTGCTCGGCGTGCTTGCCCAGGCGCTCGGGCTGAAATGCCATTTCGGCGAGTCGAATCGGATCGCCCAGGAGGCCCTGTCGACCGCCCGATCAGTCGGCTCGGCCGCGGCCGAGATCCGCGCCCTGGGCTGCATCGGCCGGAACGCCACGGCGGTTGGCGAAGCCGACTCGGGAGTTCGCACGCTGCGGGAAGCACTGACGCTGGCGCGCTCCGTCGGGGATTTCACCGGGGCAGCCGAGATCTCCATCGAGCTCGCGCTGGCACTTCACTGGGCGGGAGACCTGGACGAGGCCTGTCGCGTCGCCGACGAGGGGATCGCCGAGAGCGGCCGCTGGGGGGCAGAGGGATACGGGAGCGCCCTGCGAGCGATCAGGGGCGTGTCGGCCTTCCTCCTCGGTCGCTGGCCGGAGGCGGACGACTGGATCTCGGGCGCCCTCGAGCGAGATCCTGTGGGATCGCACGGCGTCCTGGCACACGGCGCCCAGGCGCTTCTCGACCTCGGGCGCGGCAGGTTGGACTCGGCCGCTGAGCACCTCGAGACCGTGCTCCTGATGTGCAAGGCGTTCACGGCAACCGCGTATGGCTGGACCGACCTCTACTCGAGCATCGCCCTGCTATCGATCGCGCGCGGGCAACCGTCCGACGCCATCGACTCGGTGAGAGAGAGCATGGCCCGCTCGGCGGAGCCGGAGCGCGACGTCCACATGCGGGTGTGCTACCGCCTGGCGATTCGAGCTGCGGCTGACCTCGCCGAGGTGGCTCGACCACTCGGCGACCGGGCGGGCCTGAACCACGCGCTCGGGATCGGGCGCGAGTTCGACCAGCGGCTCGATCGTCACGCGCACCTCGTGCGCGCCTTGCCCGATGGGGGCGACCCGCACCTGGCCCTCGACGCGGCGCTGGGCAAGGCGGAGCTGAGCCGGCTCGATGGCCGCTCCAGCGCGGCCGGGTGGGCCGCCGCGGCGGCCGCGGCCAGCGATCTCCAGCACCCCCACGATGCCGCCTACAGCCGATTCCGCCAGGCCGAGGCGCTCCTGCTGTCACGGGGGTCACGGGTTGCCGCGAACGCCGCCGCGGTGGAGGCGCACCGGATCGCACGCGATCTCGGAGCGCTCCCCCTCCAGCGGGATGTCGAACGGCTGGCCGTGCGGTCACGACTCGACCTCGCGAGCCGGCCGGTGGCGTCCGACGGAGCCTCCGGCGCTGCGCCCGGCGGCCGTGCGATCCCGTTCCGGCTGACGCGGCGCGAGCAGGACGTCCTGGAGCGCCTCACCACCGGGCGCACGAACCGGGAGATCGCCAGCGACCTGTTCATGAGCGAGAAGACGGCCAGCGTGCACGTGTCGAACATCAAGTCGAAGCTGGGAGCGAACGGCCGAGCGGAGATCGCAGCGATCGCGGTGCGTCTCGGACTCGTCCCCGACACCGTGGGCGTCTATGAGCTGGAGGACCGATGACCAGCACCCTGAGCGAACGGCAATCGCGGCGCTCACGCCGACGCGAGGGCCGGCGCGGCGGCTGACGGTGCGGGCTAGCAGCTAGCCCGCGGCCACCGCCCGCATCGCCGAGAGTCGCGCGAGGACCGCGGCGGCCAGCTCGTCGACGTCCGCGTCCGTCCCAGGCGTGGACAGTGCGCCCATCCCTCGCGGGGCGAGGTGGAAGCCGTCGAGCAGCAGGCCGATGAACAGCGCCGCCTGTGGGCTCATCCCGTCGGGCGGGACGAGGCTGGTGCCCGGGAAGACCTGGAAGATCGACGCGATCCCGCCGACGCGCGCATCCAGGCCCGCGCGGGCCATCCCATCCCCCAGCGAGGTGCGCAGCCGGTCGCCGAGGCGCTCCAGCTCCGCGTACCGCGCGGGCGTCAAGTGGCGCAGCGTCGCGAGGCCGGCGGCCGCCGAGACGGGGTTGCCGTTGAAGGTGCCGCCGTGGACCAGCGCGCCGGCCCGCCGGGCGTCGAACTGGGCCATGACGTCCTCGCGACCGCCGAACGCGCCGGACGGATAGCCGCCGCCGATGATCTTGCCGAGGGTCGTCAGATCGGGCCGGACACCGCCGAGGCGGCCCTGGGCCCCGTTCGGCCCGATCCGGAACGCGATCACCTCGTCGAAGATCAGCAGCGCCCCGATGCGGGTGGTCAGCTCGCGGAGGAAGCGCAGGAACTCCGGGGTCGCGACACGAACGCCGCCGGCGCCCTGGACCGGCTCGATGATGATCGCGGCGAGGTCGCGCTCGCGGCCGGCGAGGACCCGCTCCACGCCCTCCGGATCGCCCCATGGCAGCTCCAGCACCAGGTCGCCGGTCGCCTTCGGGACGCCGGGCGTCCATGCCACGGCGATGTCGTGGGTGCCGTGGTACGCGAGCTCGAACTTCGCAAGGAGCGACCGGCCGGTGAAGGCGCGCGCCGCCCGGAGCGCGAACATCGTCGCCTCGGTGCCGGAGTTCGTGAACCGGATCCGCTCGATCGAGGGCATTCGGGCGCGGATCACCTCGGCCAGCTCGATCTCCGCCTCCGTGGGCGCCGCGAACGCCGAGCCTCGCCGGACCTGGGCCTCTACGGCCGCGACCACCTCTGGATGGGCGTGGCCCAGGATCAGGGACGTGTAGTTGCCGAGGAAGTCGCGGTACTCATTGCCGTCGACGTCCCACGTTCGGAGGCCCGCGCCCCGAACCATGTACGGCGGGTACGGCGCGCTGTAGATCGTCGTCCGCGTGGACCCGCCCGGCAGCGAGGCGGCCGCCCGCTCGAACATCGCCGCCGACCGCGGCGTCCTGGCCTGGTACGTCTCGACGAGCGAGGGGCTCACGACCGGATGATCCTCCGCCGGGCGGCGGCTGTCACCCCCGGGTGGCGGATGCGCGCATGAGCTCCAGCGCGTCCGCGCGCCGGATCCGCGCCCGCCATGCGGCGGCGTCGCCGTGGAGGTCCACGACGACCTCGTCGCCACGACCCGCGGACGCGAGGTACTCCAGGCGCCAGGTCTCGCTTCCGGCGGCCTCGTTCGCGCCGGGAGGATCGGGCCGCCAGCCCGCGGCCTCGAGGGCCTCCTCCAGCCAGTCCACGTAGACCGCGTTGTTGACGTGGTCCAGCGGGTCCAGGTCGCGCGGTCGCACCGAGAGCGTGAGCGACTGAGCCGGCGCTCCGTCGGGCGGAGGAACGCGCAGGATCTCGCCCTTCACCTCTGGATTGACGAAGACCACGCCGAAGTCGTCCGGGATGCGCAAGATCCGGTTGCGGCCGTCGAGCAGCACCCAGTCCGTGGTCACCCGCGCGGCAAGGCGCCCGTCCACGAGCCGGCATTCGCCCCGCCGCCGCGCCCAGATGCGTCGGTGGCCCACCACGGCCGTGGTCAGGCGCAGTGTCTGGCCGATCGGGATGGGGCCATGGAGCTCCAGCTCCACGCCACGGACCACCCAGCCCACGCCGCGAGCCCGGTACCAATCGCGGTCGAAGCCGAGATCCTCCGAGTGACGCCAGGCGATGTCCTGGGCGTAGCGGAGGAGCGTGGAGGTCCGCGCCTGGCCGTTCGGGCCCCCTTCGTCGAACCGGACGCGGTAGTCGGTCAGGTAGCCGTTGCCGATGCCCTCGAACGGCCGAGCATCGACGCCGGTGATTCCGTCCACGCGGAAAGCCTAGCCCGCGCCGGGATCAGGCGGTCCGGCGTTCCAGGTCGGCCGGGCGCAGGTCCGCTGGACGGCCGAGCGTCTCGATGACGGCCTCGTACCGCGTGCGCGCCGGAGTCTCCACGTATCGGTCCGCGCGGGTCCGCAGCGCGCGGAGGCGCTTGGCCGCATCGGCTGTCCAGGCCCGCGAGTAGACGCGGGTCGCCTCGCTCCGGATCGCGGCGGCCTCGGCTCGCCGGTTGCGCGACTCCAGGTCGGCAACCACGTCGAGCACGGCCCGATACAGGCCGGGCAGGACTTCGGCGACGGGCAGCTCGCTCAAGGGAGAAAAAGGATGCGGCGTGTGGCCCCCGACCGACACCGGACGGATGTACTAGTCAGTCGCCGCCATGCCAGCCGGACCGCACCTCGAACGCGAGGAGCGTGCCCGTGGGAGGCGGCCAGGTCTCGTCGACACGGTCAACGAACGCGCCGGGTGGCCCGCTGCGCAGGGCTGCGAGCAGCTCCTCCAGGGCGCCGTGATCACCCTCCGCGACCACGCGCACGCGCCCGGACGGATCGTTGGCGACCCAGCCCGCGAGGCCGAGGCGGCTCGCCACCCGCAAGGTGAAGTACCGGAACCCGACGCCCTGCACCCGGCCGTGCACGAGCGCCTCCAGGCGCGCACGCCCCGTCACGCCGCCCACCCGAGCGCGAGCGCGTCGATGACCAGCTCCGGGCTGACGTTACCCTCCAGTCGCTCGCCGGCGACATCGAGCCGTCGCAGCTGCGCGGCCGCGAACGCCGGCGACAGGCGACCGGTAGCCGCCTCGAGATCGTCGAGGAGGTCCATCTGCCGAACCGCCGCGTGCTCGTCGAGGGACACGAGGGCGAGGTCGCGCGCCACGTCGCGCCAGATCGCGACAAGGGTCAGCGCGGCCGCCCGGCGCTCGGCGGCCGGCACGCGTGCAACCGCTGGCCCCGCGTCCGGATCCGCGGCGGGCGGCGCCGCGGCTTTCCGCCCGCGCCCCGGGCGGGTCCCGGCCACGGACCCGGACGTGCCGGCGTCGGCGGCGCGACGCACGGCGGCGGTCAGCTCGCCCGCGCGCGCCAGCAGGTCCCGGCCGATCCGCAACCGGTCGGCACGCGTCGCACCCGCGAGATCGATGAGCGTCCGGCCCACCTCGCCCCGGATGGCCAGCGACTCCGGCACCCGGGCGAGCGACACGGCGTCGCCCGGACGGCCCGCGGACAGCCGCGCGAGGCGCGCCGCCATCGGCGCGTCCACGAGCCCGGCGTCCACGAGGATCTGCTCCACGTCCGGGCGCGCCACCTGTCCGAGGCGGATCCGGCTCGTCCGCGAGCGGATCGTGGGCAGCAGCCGCTCCTCGTCCGAGGCGGTGAGGATGAGGACCGTGTTCGCGGGTGGCTCCTCGAGGGTCTTGAGGAACGCCGACTGGGCGTCCTCGGTCATCCGGTCGGCGGCGGTCACGATCGCGACGCGGGCGCCGCCCTCGACGGGCAGCAGGGCCAGGTCGCGAACGAGGTCACGCACTCCCCGCTCGTCACGCCCGCCGATCGGGATGACGAGCCCGGCGCCTGCTGGCCCCAGCCGATGGAGATCCGGGTGATTGCCATGCTCCAGCGCACGACAGCCCCGGCACTCGCGGCACGGCCGGACGGACCGGTCCTCGGCACGGCACAGGAGCCCCGCCGCGATGTCCTCGGCGAGCGTGCCCTTGCCGACCCCGGAAGGGCCGGCAAGGAGGATGGCGTGCGGCATCCCGCCCGCCAGCATTGCCGTGACCGCGTCCACCGCGGCCGGCTGGCCGCGGGTGCGGAACCGGTCTCCGGCCACGATGAACCCGGTCGCCCGCCTCAGTCGGCGGGATCGGCCTTCTTGCGCGTGGCGCGGCGCTTGGGTGCCTCGGCAGCCGGCGCCGCGTCGGCGTCGGCCGGCGCCGCGGCCCTGGCTCGGGTCCGGCTCGTCGTCGTCCGACTCGCGGTCGTCGACGCGGCCTTCGCCGGCGCCTTCGCGCGCCTGGCCGCGGGAGCCGCCTCGGCCTTCGCGGCCTCGGTGACCTCGGGCGCCGCGGCAGCGGTCCGTCGCGCTGGTGCGCGGCGGGCCTTCACCGGAGCCTCGGCCTCGCCGGACGCGGGGGCCGTTGCCTCCGAGACGGCTGCGGCAGCGGCTGCCGGCCTCCGGCCGCGACGGCTCGCGGTCGGAGCTGGAGCTGCCTCGACCGGCGTCGCGAGCGACTCGCTCGCGACGGCCTGTGCCGGCTCACGCCGGGGTCCCGCCGCAGGTCGCGAGCCGAGCTGCGCGCGCAGCATCGCCTCGATCTCCGGCGGGACCTCGCTCCACGGCTCGTCACCGGACGGCCGGGGTGCGGGGCGCACGGCGGGCCGGAATGGCTGCCGGTCGACTCGATTGCCACGCTCGATGGGTTCGGACCGATTGAAGTTCGGCTCGCGGTTGCCCGGAGCGGGCTGATTGAAGCCCGACCGCGTGCTGCCACGCCCACCACCGAACCGCTCGCGGTCCAGGGCTGCCGCGTAGGCACCGCCCCGGCCCCGGCCGGCTCCGCCGCGAACCCCGCCGCGGTTGCCGTCACGCTGACGGCGCTCCGCGATCAGGTACTCGGGCACGGCCGGCTCGTCGAAGTCCTCGTCCTCGTCGATCGCGGGCGCGGTGCGCCGGGCGGACGGGATCCCGATCTGGGAATCCCAGACCGACCCGAAGGCGGACGCGGCCCGGCGCGCGGGCGCCGGCATCTCGTCCACATCGGGAGCGTCGTCGAGGTTCGCTCCGGCCGCGACTCCCGGCTCACGCACCGGGCTGCCGGGCGCATCGGCGAACGGACCGTCCTCGCGACCGCGGGAGCGACCGCGTCCGCGACCACCGCGTCGGCGGCGCCGGCGGCGGCCCTCCTCGCTCATGTCCTCGCCGGCGTCGACGGGCAGCGCCTCACCGGGCTCCGGCTCCAGCTCGGCAGCCGCATCGGGACCGGGCACCTCGAGATCGACGCTCGTCGCCGCCACCCGGGCGCGCGACAGCTTCTCACCCGGCAGTGCCACGATGACGGGCATCTCGCCGCCCTCGGTGGCGACCGCCGCCACGCGGGACCGACTGCGAGGCGCGGGGGCTGCCGCAACGGGCACCCCGGCGACACGCCGGGTTCGGCCCCGACCACGGCTCCGATCACCAGTGCCCTCGGTCAGCTTGTCCGGCACCTCGGTCATCGACAGGTCGTCGTCCGCGGCGACGCGGCGACCGGAGCGGGACGAGCCCTTCTCCACCTTGGCGATCTGGACGATGTCCGTGAACAGGTCCGCGACGTCGATGAGGTCGGACGACGTGTTGCCGCGGAAGCTCACAACCTCCACGCGGACGCCCATCTCCTGGACGGCGCGGATGGCCGGGGCGAAGTCGCCGTCGCCGGAGACGACGATCGCGACGTCGAGGTTCCGGGCGGTCTTCATCATGTCGACGACGAGCTCGATGTCCAGGTTCGCCTTGACCTTGCCATCGCCGTACTTGCGGATGTCCTTGCTCACGACCTTGTAGCCGCTCCGGCGAAGGAAGTCGTGGAAGTTCCGCTGGTTCTCGTTGTCCGGATCCAGCCCCGTGTATGCGTATGCACGCACGAGGTCGCGACCCGCGCTCCCCGCCTTCAGCAGCGTGACGTAGTCGATGTCCACCCCGGCCGCCTTGGCCGCGTAGAAGATGTTCGCCACGTCCACGAAGACGGCGACGTTCTTGCCCACCCTGTCTCCTATTCCTTTCGACGCTTGCCGCACGGCGGCGCGCGTCCGATTCAGCGCCGGCGCCCTGCGGGATCCACGACGCGCCGGAGGACCGGCTGTCCGTCTGTGAACCCCTGGCGCTCCCAGCGCGCGTGTTCTGCCGGATCGTCCGGCTGCGGCGCCTCGACCGACGCACATCCCTTGTTGGCCGCCGATCTGAGGCACTCCTCGATGAGGCTGTCGCTCACGGCGTCCGGTTCGCTCGCCGGGTCGACGACGAGCAGGTCGATGGTTCCGACGTAGCCGCCTGCGCGAACCGACGGTCGGATCGCAAGCACGGCACCACCAACGATGGTGCGTCGTCGCTCGGCGACGAGCACGGTCGCGTGCGGCAGGAAGACCAGCTGGCGGAGGAGGTCCGCGGCGCCGAGCGAGCCGGACACGCCGTCACCCAGGCGTTCGCCGCTGAGGGCGACGAGTGCCTCGATGTCGGTGATCTGGGCCGCTCGGACCCTGTACTCCACGCGCCGGGGTGCTCCTTCGTAGTCGGAGGCGCCAAATCGATCAAGGTCGTCGCGACCGGGGCCGACCAGACCGCCGGGTTCGCCTGCCGCACGGGAGCGACGCATGTGCTGCGCCTGAGATCATCCCGGGTGGCGAACGACCGGCCTTGCAATCGGTGCGCCGAGCCCTATCATACGTCATCGCTTCGGCGGCCACCTGCGCGCCGTTCGGAGCCGCCTTGCGATCTGCGGTCGTCGTGTGCACCGTTCCGCGTCCCTGCCGAGTCTCGACCCCCGGTCGAGGCACCTCGACAGGACTCACGGAGCCGGGCAGCGAAGCCGGGTCGGAGGACCGGCTCGCGGACGATCGCAGTTTGGAACGACCGGGATCGACCCGGCATCGGGCGATCGATTTCGAGGAGGAGACTGGATGAAGCTCAGAAAACTCGGTGTGTTTGCAGCGGGCGCCGCGGTGGCGTTCTCTGCATGTTCGAACACGCCGGCCGCAACCGGCGGGGCCTCGAAGGGCACCGTGTACTTCGCCATCGAGCTGCCCCAGCAGGGCAGTGAGAAGGCCGCATCGGACCCGATCATCAACGGCATCAAGCTCGCGGTGAAGCAGGCTGGCGGTAAAGCTGGCGGCTACACGATCGAGATCCCGCAGTCGGTGATCAAGGACGACGCGCTCAACGGCGCGCACGACGCGCAGACCGGCGCGAACAACATGAGCCAGATCGTCGCGGAAGAGAAGGTCATCGGCGTCATCGGCCCACTCAACTCGAGCGTGGCCAAGGCGCAGATCCCGATCTCCAACGAGGGCGGCCTGTCCCAGTGCTCGCCGGCCAACACCAACCCGGACCTGACCAAGGGCGCGCCCGCGGCGCAGCTCCGGAAGAAGGCCAACAACTACATCCGCGTCGTCACCACGGACGACGTCCAGGGTCCGGCCGCGTCGCAGTACATCTACGACACGCTGAAGAAGACCTCCGTCTACATCATCGACGACACCGAGACCTTCGGGAAGGGCGTCGCCGATGCGTTCGAGAAGGACTTCAAGGCCCGCGGCGGTACCGTCACCAAGCGTGACGGCGCCCCGAAGACCACCCAGGACTACGTCACGATCATGACGGCCGCCGCTTCGGGCAACCCGCAGGCGATCTACTTCGGCGGCGTCACTGCCACCGGCGGCGCCCGCATCCTGCTCGCGGCCGCGCAGGCCGGCCTGGGCAAGGTCCCGTACGTTGGGCCCGACGGCATCAACGACGGCTCCGCCACCACCAAGGACTCGTTCCTCAACCTGGCCGGCGACAAGGCCGCCAACTCGTACAGCACGCTGGCGGGTATCGGCACCTTCGACGGCAAGGCCAAGTTCGATGCCGACTACCTTGCCGAGTACAAGACGGCAGCCACGGGCTACGCGGCCCAGGGCTACGCTTGTGCCCAGGTCTTCCTCGATGCGCTCGGCCGAGCCGGCGCAACGAACCCGGCTGATCTGAAGGCGCTCCGCGAGGCCATGCGCGTCGCGGTCACCGACACCAGCCGCACGTACACCACGATCCAGGGCAAGATCACCTTCAACGCTGACGGTGACACCAGCCAGAAGATCGTCTCGATCTACTCGTTCGACGCTACGGCGAAGGACTGGAAGTTCGAGACCCAGGTCGACTACGCGAGCAAGTAGTCACCGATAGCCTGAGGCCGGGGACCGCGAGGTCCCCGGCCTCATCGCATCACCCGTAGGTTCAGGCCCCGGCGCGGGGCGCGCCGCTCATTCCACCCAGTCGAACGTTCCATCAGGCCGATTCGTCAGGTAGGACATGACCCCAAGACGGAACGTCACCGGACCATCCCGGGGAATGCAGTGACCACGGTCGCGGTCGCGCGACGAAGCCCCCTCAACCGTGCCGCGCGCATCGTCGCGTTCGCGGTGATCGCGATCGTCCTCTACGACATCGTCCTGTTCGTGGCCCTGCAGCAGTCCTGGCTCACGGGGTCCAAGGCGCTGACCGGGGATCACGCCTTCGGTGTCGCCATCCAGCAGACGATCAACGCGCTGTCCATCGGCGCGATCTACGCCCTGATCGCCTTGGGCTACACGATGGTCTACGGGATCATCGAGCTGATCAACTTCGCCCACGGCGACGTGTTCATGGTGGGTGCGTTCCTGTCCATCCTCGTGACCGCCGGCATCTTCGGCCAGATCCCCGGGGCGGACATCACGAACATTCCGTTCCTGATCCTCGTCCTGACCGTCGCGCTGCTGCTCGTCATGCCCGCAACGGGCCTCCTCAACCTGACGATCGAGCGGATCTTCTACCGCCCGTTCCGTGGCGGCTCAAGACTCGCCCCGCTCATCACCGCGGTCGGCGTGTCCTTCATCCTGCAGAACGTCGCGCTCGTGGTCGTCGGGTCGGGCGACCGGGCCGCGCCCCAGGTCTTCCCGCTCAACTGGCAGATCCCGATCGGCGACGCCAAGATCTCCGTCCTCTCGATCTTCATCTTCGTCCTCGCCGTCGGCCTGATGCTGGCGCTGAACACGTTCGTGAACCGCACGCGGCTCGGTCGCGCTATGCGTGCCACGGCGCAGGATCAGCAGGCCGCCTCGCTGATGGGCGTGGACCTCAACCAGACGATCGCCCTCACCTTCCTGCTCGGTGGCGCGCTCGCGGGCGCGGCGGGCGTCGTGTGGGGCCTGCGGTTCGGGTTCGTCCGCCAGGACCTCGGCTTCAACGCCGGCCTGAAGGCGTTCACCTCGGCCGTGCTCGGCGGCATCGGCAACATCAACGGCGCGGCCCTGGGCGGGTTCTTCATCGGCTTCACGGAGAACCTCGCGTCCGCGCTGGGCTACTCGCGCTGGTCGGAGTTCCTCGTCTTCCTGATCCTGACGTTCGTGCTGATCTTCCGACCCACGGGCATCCTGGGCCAGCAGCTCGGAGACCGGGCATGACCGCCGCGAAGGCCGCCGTGCGACCGCCCAAGCCCACCGGCTGGCGCGCGATCCGGGAGCGCATGCGCAACTACGCCCACCACCACCGCTCGATCACGATCCTGTGGACGATGGCGATCGCGGGCGCGCTGCTCATCGTGCTCCCGCGCATCCCGCCGCTGAACCTCATCCAGTCCGCCAACCCCTGGTACGACGCCTTCGCGAACGCGGGCGTGTACGTCCTGCTCGCGATGGGCCTCAACGTTGTCGTCGGCCTCGCGGGCCTGCTGGACCTGGGCTACGCCGCGTTCTTCGCGATCGGCGCGTACACCTACGCGTACAGCAACTCGCCGTTCTCCGGGCAGGACCTGCCGTTCTTCCCGATGCTCGTCGTCGGCGCGGCGGTGGCGGCGGTCTTCGGCATCGCCCTCGGCGCGCCGACGCTTCGGCTGCGAGGCGATTACCTGGCGATCATGACGCTGGGCTTCGGCGAGATCGTGCCGATCGTGTTCGTCAACAGCGACCCTTACACCAACGGCACGAACGGCATCGGCGGCATCTACCGGCCGGAGGCGCTGCCGTTCTTCGGCGAGTTCAGCCCGCTGACCTCGTTCAACTACATGATCGTGATGATCGTGATCGTGACCGTCGCGATGATGCTGCTGTACCGGCTCCACGATTCCCGGATCGGCCGGGCGTGGATGGCGATCCGTGAGGACGAGCTGGCGGCGGCGGCCAACGGCATCAACACGGTCGTGACCAAGCTGCTGGCGTTCGCGCTCGGCGCGACGACGTCGGGCTTCGCCGGCGTGTTCAACGCATCCAAGCTGACCATCGTGTCGCCGGACCAGTTCCTGTTCGCGGTCTCGTTCACCGTGCTCGCCATGATCAT
Source organism: Chloroflexota bacterium (assembly GCA_016191395.1). Classification (GTDB taxonomy): domain Bacteria; phylum Chloroflexota; class Limnocylindria; order Limnocylindrales; family CSP1-4; genus UBA5189. Next base: position 76,655 of record JACPOS010000013.1, on the reverse strand, counting down.
CGTCGGCGGGATGGGCAACATCTGGGGCGTCGCCGCCGGCGGCTTCATCGTGTTCATGATCCAGGCGGTGGTCCTGAAACAGCTGAGCGGCATCGCCGAGACGCTCCAGAAGGCCGGGCTGCTGCCCGTCTTCGACATCGGGCCGCTGCACGTGGACATCGCCAAGGTGAACTTCGTCGAGTACCAGTACCTGCTCTTCGGCATCGCCCTCGTGATCATGATGCTGAAGCGCCCGGAGGGCCTCTTCCCGAGCCAGGTGCGGCGCGCGGAGCTGCACGCGGCAGAGGAGCTGGGCCCGGACGACCCCGAGCTCCTCGGGGCGCTGGGTGACACGCCCGGCAACGACGAGGACATGGGCGACCCGGCGGCCTCCCGATGACCGACGTCCTCCACGCCAAGAACGTCACGAAGCGCTTCGGCGGCCTGGTCGCCGTGCACGACATCGACTTCACGATCCCCGAGGGCTCCATCGTGAGCCTGATCGGCCCGAACGGGGCGGGGAAGACCACGTTCTTCAACATCATCGCCGGCATCTACGACCCCAGCGCCGGCTCCATCGAGTTCCGCGGCAGGGACATGATCGCGAAGGCGCGGCGTGCCTGGATGGAGCCCATCGCCTGGCTCCTTCCGCCCGCGGTCCTCGGCGCGATCACGCTCGCGGTCGCCGAGTCGGGCACCAAGAACCAGACGGTCCTGGCCCTCGGCCTCACGGCGACGATCCTCGCGCTCCTCGCCTCCATGGTGATCGGCGTGTCGCGCCCGCCCGCCTACCAGCGGTTCATGTTCCGCTTCGGGATCTTCCGCAGCGCCCGGCCGAACGACATGGTCGTCGCCGGGCTTGGGCGCACGTTCCAGAACATCCGCCTGTTCGCGAACATGACGGCGATGGACAACGTCCTCGTCGGCATGCACAGTCGGCTCAAGACGACCTGGATCGACGCGCTGCTCTCCACGCCGCGTGACCGACGCGAGGAGAAGACGTCACGCGTTCGGGCGAACGAGCTGCTGACCCTCGTGGGCCTCAAGGGCCGGGGCGGCGTCGTGGCCAAGAACCTGCCCTATGGCGACCAGCGTCGCCTGGAGATCGCCCGCGCGCTCGCGTCCGATCCTGCGCTGCTCCTGCTCGACGAGCCGACCGCGGGCATGAACCCACGCGAGACGGCCGAGCTCACGGTCCTGATCGGGCGGCTGCGCAGCGAGCTCGGGCTGACGGTCCTCCTCATTGAGCACGACATGCGGGTGGTCATGGGCATCAGCGATCGCGTCACCGTCCTCGACCACGGCGAGCGCATCGCCGAGGGCACGCCGGACGAGGTCCGTCGGAATCCCAAGGTCATCGAGGCATACCTCGGGACCCCGCCGGCATGACCGCCATGGCAGCCGAGCCGATGCTCGTCGTCGAGAACGTCCACACCTACTACGGGCAGATCCATGCCCTCCAGGGCGTGACCCTGCACGTCGCGAAGGGTGAGGTCGTGACGCTCATCGGCGCCAACGGCGCCGGCAAGACCACCACGCTCAAGACCATCAGCGGCCTGCTCCACGCGCGGGCCGGCCACGTGAAGTTCGAGGGCGAGGACATCACCAAGGTCGCGCCCCACGTCCTCGTGGAGCGCGGGATCGGGCACGCTCCGGAGGGCCGGCGCATCTTCAGCCGGCTCACCGTCCTGGAGAACCTCCAGATGGGCGCCTTCAGCCGCCCGAAGGCCAACATCGCTCCGGACATCGAGCGCGTGTTCGCGCTGTTCCCGCGCCTCAAGGAGCGTGAGCGACAGCTGGGCGGGACGCTGTCCGGTGGCGAACAGCAGATGCTGGCCATCGGCCGCGCCCTGATGTCGGAGCCGCGCATGCTCCTGCTCGACGAGCCGTCGCTTGGCCTGGCGCCGATCCTCGTGGCGCAGGTCTTCGAGACGATCAAGGAGATCAACAGCCAGGGCACCACGGTGCTGCTCGTCGAGCAGAACGCCCTCCAGGCGCTGTCGATCGCGCACCGGGGCTACGTCCTGCAAACCGGCGAGGTCGTCCTCTCGGGCTCGGCGGACTCCCTGCGCCAGAACGAGACGGTCCGCAAGGCGTACCTGGGCGAGGACTAGCCAGGCACCTCCGGCGGCCTTCGAGGCGAGCCGATGACGCGTTCGCAACGGGAGCGCCAACCACCTCCGGACCCGGAGACGCCCGCGCCGGATCCACGCACGATCCGGGTCCAGCCGCGATCCGGCGACCCGTCCATGGCAGCTGCGGTGTGGACGGTCGCGGCGCTCGTGGGCCTCGCGATCCTGAAGCCGTGGGGCACCGGCAGCCCGCGGACGACGCCCGCGCCGCGGCCCGTCACCTCGGTGGCGGCCGTCGTCACTCCGGCGCCGACGGAGGATCGCTCCGCGGACGGGCTCGCCGCGCCGATCTGCCTCGGGACCGGCGCCTGGCGCGTCGCGACGCTCGAGCGCTGGCCGACGCAGGACGTCCGCGTCTGGCGGGCGATCGAGCCGATCCAGACCGCGGGCGGCCCGACGGATCCATCGATCCCGTCCGTGCCGATCGTCGCGGTGGAGCTGACCGGGCTGGGCTGGTGCGCTCCCAGCTACGGCCCGGACGTGCCGGTCGGACCCGTGACCGTGTCCGCCTGGTCCGTGACGGGCGGCGTCGCGACCGAGCTCGCGCTTCGCCAGGTCCGGCCGGCTGATGGGACGACCCCGATCGCCGCGCTGTACCTGCCGCTCACGCGCTGCCCCGAGCCGACCGTCTGCATTCCCCTGCTGCCGGCGCCCGTACCGGGGTCGTGGACCACGAGCCGGGTCGTGTTCCGCTGGATCGACGGAGGGGCGGGACGGACCGCCTGGTTCGCCGCGGAGATCCAGATCCTGCCACCAGCGCCCGCCCCCTCCGAGGAGGTGCCCGCGGGCCCCTGACCGGGCCCGTCAGCGCAGGCGTGGCTCCTGGCGCATCTCGTACGCGGCGCGGGTCAGGATCACCAGGCCAATGCCGGCCAGCCACAGGCCCGGGACCTTCGTGACGATGTCGGCCGGCTCCGCGAAGCTGAAGGCTCGCTGCGTGGCCAGCTCCACGATCCGGTAGGCGAAGCCGATCCAGCCCGCCGCGGTGATCAGCGCGTAGCTGGTCCATCTATCGGCCGAGACCGGTCGCTCGGAGGCATACGGCAACGTCACGAGCGCAAGCGTCGCGATGGCCGCGGCGAAGACGACGATGCCCGTGCTCTCGAACGCGGTGCCGCTCAGCTGGGGCAGCCCCAGTCCACCGCCACGCGACCACCACGGCAGGAAGCAGCCGACGAGGGTGAGGGCCGCGCCGATCGCGGCCAGCCGGCGCGACCGTCCGGCGGGACGCCGATGCATCGTCATGTGCGAACCAGCCCGGTCACCCTTCGCTGTAGACCTCGGGCTTGAGCACGCCCACGAACCGCAGGTTGCGGTACAGCTCGCCGTAGTCCAGCCCGTAGCCGACCACGAACTGGTCCGGGATGGTGAACCCCGTGTAGTCCACGTCGATCTCCACCAGGCGCCGCGCCGGCTTGTCCAGCAGTGTGCAGATGCGAAGCGACGCCGGCTTCTTGCCGCGCAGGTAGCGGACGAGGTAGTTCAGCGTGAGGCCGGTGTCGATGATGTCCTCGACGATCAGGACGTCCTCGCCCTCGATGCTGGACGAGAGGTCCTTGAGGATCCGCACGAGGCCGGACGATTCGGTGGTCGCGCCGCCGTAGGAGGAGACCTCCATGAGGTCGATGCGCAGCGGCAGCGAGATCGCCCGCATCAGGTCCGCCATGAACGGCAGCGACCCCTTCAAGACGCTCACGAGCGTGAGCTGGCGGCCGGCGAGGTCGTTCGAGATCGCCGCGCCGAGCTCGGTGACCCGCAGCTGGATCTGCTCCTCGGTCAGGAGCACCTCGCCGATGTCCGCCTGCTGGTCCGTCACTGCCCTCATGCGCCGGTCTCCTGCTCAGCCCCGGCCTGGATCGCCGTCTGCGTGCGGCGCCGGCGGCGGCGGCTGCGCGTCCGGGGCGACGCGAGCGCTGCGTCCGGCGCGATCTGCGGCTCGGGCCTCGACTGCGGGTCCTCGTGGACCGCCGGCTCCGGAAGCTCCGGCGTGACGTCGATCGCGGCGATGACCGCCCGCTCCGGCACCATCTGGCCCGGCGTCCCCGAGAGGGCCTCCGCGAGCGCGAGGCGCCCGTACTTGAGCATCATCGCCCGGAAGTCGCGGGCGTAGAACAGCTTGATCCGGATGTCCGGGTACAGCTCGCGCATCCGACGCAGCTTGCGGTTCTTCTTGCGCACGAGCCGCTGCTTGAGCGTCGTCATCTCCAGGAAGAGCTCCAGCTCGGGCAGGTAGAAATCCGGCGCGAAGCTCTCGATGACCTCTCCGTCCAGGTTCCAGAGGATGGGGAAGGTGGTCGGCTCGTACTCCCAGCGGACGGCGTAGAAGTCCAGGATCCGGGCCATCTCGGCTTCGCTCGCGTGCGCGAATCGCGTGCCGTCGATGGTGCCTGGCTCCGGCGGGGCCGGCTCGGATGCAAGGAGTTCCGGCCCGGGGGCCGGGACCCTGGCGGACGCGTGGTCGCTCCAGCTCCCGGTGAACTGAGGCGTTCCTGTCGCCTCTTGGCTGCCGCCGGTCACCGGCTCGATTCGGCGCGGCTGCGGGCATCCTTCGCGAGGAGCCCGGCCAGGTCGCCGCGCCAGGTGGCAAGGAGCTGGTGCATGTCGAGGACATCGTCCGTGCTGATGGGCGCAGCGCGGCGCGTCTCCACTGGCCCTTCGCCGCGACCGCCCAGGACAAAGCCGATGGTGGTGCTGAGACAGGCCGGGCAGTCCAGCTGGAGGAACGCGAGGTCGTCGCGCCAGGCGAGGAGCTTCACGCGTGCAGCGGGGACGCGCTCCTCGCAGACGTGGCAACGGGGCCCGTCCGGGAGCGCGCGGAGGTGGTCCAGCGGATCCATCCGAGGTGAGTGTAGCCGGTCGGCCGCCGGATCGCCGTGCTTGTCCCGGATACCCCCTGGGGGTATCATCGAGCCATGACCACCCCGGACGCCCAGAACCCCCACCACGCCGACGCGGCGGACCACTTCCGCCACAGCTACACGCGCGACAAGGCGCAGCTCGTCCGCCGGCTTGCCCGCATCGAGGGCCAGGTCCGCGGGATCACGCGGATGATCGAGCGCGAGGAATACTGCGTGGACATCCTCCAGCAGACGAGCGCCTTGCGGGCGGCCGTCGACTCGCTGGCCGTCCTCGTCCTCGAGGACCACGTCCAGGGCTGCGTCCGGACCGCCGCCGCCAACGGCGACGCCGACCGCTATGTGGATGAGGTCGTCGACGTCGTGCGACGAACCCTGGGCCGGCCATTGCGGAGCGCGACGCGCCCCTGACCGGCATCCACGGCGGAGCGCCCGCCGGCCCGAGTTATCCACGTTCTTCGGGCCGTCGCCGACATCGGTGGACAAGCCGGTTGACGCTCCCTAGCTGCCCCGCCAACATCCTGCTTCCGCGCCGGGAATCACCGGGGAGCGCGCTTCGGAAGGGGTCCGGGGAAACCCGACCACGAAACCGATCGAACCGCGTCAGACCGCAGCCCCTGCTGCGACGAACGACGACGCCGGAGGCGGCCTTTCGGGTGCCCGTGGATCCCAGCTGGGAGCCCGGGCGGAGGCCCGGACGCCGCCTCCGACGCGCGTCAGACCCCCTGCTAGGCTGACCTCCCAATGCGGATCGCCGTCCTGTCGGACATCCACGCCAACCTCCCGGCCCTGGATGCGGTCATCGCGGACGCAGGCGACGTGGACGCCGTCTGGCACCTCGGCGACGTGGTGGGCTACGGTCCGGACCCGGATGGCGTGGTCGAGCGCCTGCAATCGATCGGCGCGGTCGGCGTTCGAGGCAATCACGACGCCGCGGCGTGCGGCGGCTCGGAGATCGACTGGTTCAACCCGGACGCCCGACGGGCCATGGAATGGACTCGCGCCACGATCGGCTCGGCGACCGCGACGTGGCTCGGCGAGCTGCCGGAGCGCAGCACCCTCAACGGCTTCGAGCTCGTCCACGGCAGTCCGCGCAAGCCGATCTGGGAGTACGTGACCTCGTCCGGCGTCGCGCTCGAGAACCTCGCGCTCCTGACCGCGCCCGTCTGCCTCCACGGCCACACCCACGTCCCGGTCGCCTGGGTGGAGGCTGGCGGCCGCGTGGAGCTCGTCCGTGCGGCGCGCGGGTCGCACCTGGAGCTGGGGGGCCGGCGTGCACTCGTCAACCCGGGCAGCGTGGGCCAGCCGCGCGACGGCGACCCGGACGCCTCGTACGCCATCGTCGACCCGGAGGCCGGCGTCGTGAGCTGGCGCCGGGTGGCGTACGACGTGGCGGCGGTGCAGGCCGCGATGCGCGCCGCCGGCCTGCCGGCGTCACTGAGTGCGCGGCTGCCCCTCGGTCTCTGAGCGTGCCGGTGGTATCGTGGCCGGTGCGGCGTGACGCACGCGACGCCGGAAACCCACCACCGCGAGGCAGCCCAACCCAAGGTGTCCGATCCCCATCAGAGCGCCTTCCGGCGCGCCATCCTCGCGCTCGCCGGAGGCAGCTGCGACGACCGCATCGTCCACCTCGCGGCAGACCTCGGCCGAGCCTCGCACGGCGAGCTGGTCGGGGTGCACGTCGTGGAGGTCGGCTGGTCCATGCCCCTCGACGCGGAGGTTGCCGCACGGTCGGAGGGAGCCCAGCAGATCCTGGACCACGCGGAGCTCACGGCCGAGACGCTCAAGGCCCGTCTGGAGCCGGTGCTCCTGCAGGCCCGTGACGTCGGCGCGGCGCTCGTCGACGAGGCGACCGAGCGCTCGGCGGACCTGCTGGTGGTCGGGTTGCCATATCGCAAGCGATTTGGTGGCGAGTTCGCCATCGGCCGCACCATTCCCTACGTCCTGAAGCACGCACCCTGTGAGGTGTGGGTGGTCCGTGAGCCGATCCCGGCGGAGGTCCCCCAGATGGTGGCCGCCACCGTGGACGGGAAGGAGCTACGGTGAAGTTCGTCATCGTCGGGTGCGGCCGCGTTGGCGCGGCGCTGGCCGAGGCCTTCGACGCCGGAGGGCACGAGGTCGTCATCCTCGACCTCGCGACCCGGGCGTTCGACCGCCTGTCGGGCGAGTTCAAGGGGCAGGCACTCAGGGGCGACGGCACGGACGAGGACGTCCTGCGCCGGGCGGGTGCGGAGGGCGCCGACGTCTTCCTCGCGCTGACCGAGGGCGACAACCGGAACGTCATGGCCGCGCAGGTCGCAGTCGAGAAGCTGGCGGTCGGCAAGGTCCTGGCCAAGATCAACGATCCCGTCAGAGCGGCCGCCTACGCGGAGCTGGGCATCGCGACCGTCTGCCGGACCACGATGCTGATGGACGCCATCCTCGCCTTCCTGGGCCAGGGCGACACGGGCATGCCGTCTGTCATCGCGCCCGTCCCGCACGTTCACGCGGAGGCCTGAGCCATGTTCGTGCTGGTGGTCGGTGGCGGGAAGGTGGGCTATTACCTCACCAAGGAGCTGATCGAGAGCGGCCACGAGGTCGTCCTCATGGAGAAGGACAGGGCACGCGCCGCGCAGATCGTCGACGAGCTCGGCTCCATCGTGGTCGCCCAGGACGGCTGCGAGGGGAAGTACCTGGGCCAGGCGGGCTCGAACCGGGCCGACATCGTGGCCGCCGTGACCGGCGACGACGAGGACAACCTCGTCATCTGCCAGATGGCGAAGCACCACTTCGACGTGCCGCGGACCATCGCGCGGGTCAACAATCCCAAGAACGAGGAGCTCTTCCGCCACCTCGGCGTGGACGAGATCATCAGCCCCACGCGGATGGTCCTCGGGTCCATCGAGCAGGACATCCCCGTCCACGAGCTCCTCCACCTCGCGGCGCTCGAGAACGAGCTCGAGATCATCGAGGCGCAGCTCCAGGCGGACTCACCCGCGGTGGGCAGGTCGCCCGGCGAGCTGCAGATCCCGGAGGGCTGCTCGCTCTTCGCGGTCGTGCGAGATGGCGTCGCGACGCCGCTCCGCTCCGACACCGTCCTGCGCGAGGGCGACAAGGTGATCGCCATCGGCAAGGCGGACTGCGAGGTCGCGCTCCACGAGCAGCTGATCGGCACGCAGCTCGAGGATTCCTCCGTCTAGCCTCCGACCGGGAACGGCCCCGCGAGGGTGATCGCGGGCGCATCGAAGGAGCCCGTGGCGCAGGCGACGCCCAGCGTTCCTGCCGGCGAGGTGCCGTAGCCGGTGCTCAAGCCACCCGCGGGCAGCTCCAGGGAGGCGAGGACGGTGACGTTGGGCGGCGCGGCCGGGTCGAACACCGCCACGGCGGCCTGCAGCTCCGCCCAGGTGAGCTTCGCCAGCTCGAAGACCACCACGTTGAGTGGCTCGGCTCCGGTATTGGTGGCGCGGATCCGAATCATGCCGGCTGGCGGCGGCGCCGGGTCCAGGATCGCCGCGCAGGCGCCGGTCCGCCGGTCACGGTCACGCTGCCGACCTCCGTGAACGGCCTGGTTCGAGGCGCCCCGAGGCGGAGGCGCTCCAGCAGAAACTTCTCGAACCTGGTCCGATCCGCGGCAAGGGCGACCGTGACGGCGGCCCCGGCGGGATCCTCGTGCAGCCTGCCCCCGTCTAGACCCGCGCCCTCGACGACGGTGAGGCGTACCTGGGCGAGCGTGACGAATGCCACGACTCGGCGCGCGGAGGCTATATCGTCGGTCGATACAGTCGCGTACACCACGGCATCCGTCAAGCGGCACGGCGGTGCACAAGCATGCAGAAATCGCAATGCGCTGGAGTCTTGACAACAACGTTGATAGGTTTCTAGGATTCAGGCATGTCCGGCGGAGATGCCGGACGCTGACAGGACCAGGAGGTGTGCGAACCATGACGATCGTGCGCCGTCCTTCGCCCTTCGGGGAGATGCTCACTCTTCGACAGGCGATGGACCGCCTCTTCGATGACGACTACCGGCCGCTCCGCTGGCTGTCGGGTGGCCCGGATGGGCCCGCCCTGCCGCTCGACGTGACGACCGATGCCAACATGCTGACGATCGAGGCCGCGCTCCCGGGCATCAAGCCCGAGGACGTGGACATCACCGTCGAGAACGGGACCGTGACCATCAGCGGCAAGACCGCGAGCGAGCGGACCGCCGAGGAGGGTGCATACGTCCTCCAGGAGATCCGGCGCGGCAACTTCAGCCGCTCGGTGACCCTCCCGACCGGCCTCGAGGCCGACAAGGCCAGGGCGACGTTCGAGCACGGAATCCTCCGGCTCGAGATCCCCAAGGCCGAGCAGGTCAAGCCTCGGCAGATCAAGATCTCGCCCGTGAGCGACGGCAATGCCGAGCGAACCAGCGACAAGCCGGCCGAGCTCAAGGCCTGAGCCCGGTACCCCCACCAGGATGACGTTCCGCCGGCCAGATCGAGACCCGGAGCGACCCGTCTACGTGATCAGCGTGGCGGCGAGCATCGTCAGCGTGCATCCGCGGACCCTGCGGATCTACGAGGAAGAGGGCCTCATCTGCCCGGCGCGAACGCCGACCAACATCCGCCTGTACTCGGAGAACGACGTTCGCCGGGTCATGTGGATCCGCCACCTGACCCAGAACCTGGGCGTCAACCTCGCCGGCGTGCGCATCCTGTTCGAGCTCGAGGAACGCCTCGGGACGCGGATCCTGGAGCGCCTGTACAGCGAAGCCGAAACCGACCGGGACGCCTCGCGCGTCGCGGCCGGCGAACGGGCCGCGGCCGCCTCGGCCGCCAAGCCCTGATCCCGCGCACCAACCACTAGGAGAACCTGATGCCGAAGCGAACGTCCAAGACGGACGACGAGCGCACGATCACCATCACCGAACTGCCGCTCGTCGCGCTTCGGGAGACCGTGATCTTCCCCGAGATGATCGTCCCGCTCCAGGTAGGCCGGGACAAGAGCGTCGCCGCGCTCAACGCCGCCGTGGCCGAGGGCGGCCGCATCGCGCTGGTCACCCAGCGCCAGGCGGACCATGAGGACATCACCGAGCCCGGCCAGCTGTACGCCATCGGCACGATCGCCAAGATCGCCCAGGTCGTCCAGCTCCAGGACGGGACCGTGCGCGCGATCATCCAGGGCCAGGCCCGGATGCGGCTGCACGGCTTCGCGAAGACCGAGCCGTTCATCCGCGCCCGCATCGAGGAGCTCGCGGAGCAGCCGTCGAAGGACGTCGAGGTCCAGGCGCTCATGCGCTCCGTCCAGGCCCAGGTGGAGCAGTACGTCCAGGCCGGCGCACCGGTCCCGCCGGAGGCCGCCGTGGCCGCCCGCAACATCTCCGAGCCCGGCCTCCTCGCGGACATGACGGCGTACTCGCCGGACATGACCACCGAGCAGCGCCAGGAGCTGCTGGAGACGATCGACGTCGCCGAGCGCCTGAAGATCGCGTCCGCGTTCCTCGCCCACCAGATCGAGGTCCACGAGCTCAAGGGCCGCATCCAGTCCGAAGTCAAGTCGGAGATGGACAAGACCCAGCGGGAGTACATCCTCCGCGAGCAGATGAAGGCCATCCAGCGCGAGCTGGGTGAGGAGGACCCGCAGCAGGCGGACGTCAACGAGCTGCGCGACAAGATCGAGGCCGCCGGCATGCCGGACGAGGTCAAGGCCCGCGCGCTCAAGGAAGTCGACCGCATGAGCCGGATCCCGTCCGCCTCGCCGGAGGTCGGCGTGATCCGCACCTACGTGGACTGGCTCGTGGGGCTGCCGTGGAACGTGTCCACGGAGGACCTGCACGACATCAAGGAGGCGGCCAAGATCCTGGACGAGGACCACTACGGCCTCGAGAAGGTCAAGGAGCGCATCCTCGAGTACCTCGCGGTCCGCGCCCTCGCGGAGAAGATCCGCAGCCCCATCCTCGCCCTCGTCGGCCCGCCCGGCGTCGGCAAGACGTCACTGGGCAAGAGCATCGCCCGCGCCATGGGCCGCAAGTTCGTGCGCATGAGCCTCGGCGGCATCCATGACGAGGCCGAGATCCGCGGTCACCGCCGGACCTACATCGGCGCGCTGCCGGGCCGGATCATCCAGAACGTCAAGACGGCCGGGACCAACAACCCCGTGTTCATGCTCGACGAGATCGACAAGGTGGGCATGGACTTCCGGGGCGACCCGTCGTCCGCGCTCCTCGAGGTCCTGGACCCCGAGCAGAACAACAGCTTCCAGGACAACTACCTCGAGGTGCCGTTCGACCTCAGCAAGGTGCTGTTCGTCGCCACCGGCAACCTCATCGACCCCATCCCGATGGCGCTCCGCGACCGGATGGAGATCATCCAGGTCCCGGGCTACACCCAGCGCGAGAAGGTGGAGATCGGCAAGCGGTTCCTCATCCCCAAGCAGATGGAGAACCACGGCCTCAAGCCGAAGCACATCCAGTTCACCGACGAGGCCATGACGGAGCTCGTGCAGGCCTATACCCACGAGGCCGGCGTTCGCAACCTGGAGCGTGAGATCGCGAACATCATGCGCAAGGTCGCGCGCACCGTGGCCGAGGGCCGCAAGGCCAAGACGGTCATCGACGTCAAGCGCCTGCTCCAGTACCTGGGGCCGCCGCGGTTCGAGTACGGCGAGCTGGAGCCGGAAGACCAGGTGGGCTCGGCAACGGGCCTGGTGGTCACCGAGGTCGGTGGCGACGTCGTCGCGATCGAGGTCACCCGGATGGACGGCAAGGAGGACTTCATCCTCACCGGCCAGCTGGGCGAGGTCATGCGCGAGTCCGCTCGCGCCGGCCTCTCCTGGATCCGGACCCACGCCGCGCAGCTGGGCATCAGCCGCGACACGTTCGAGAAGCAGACCCTGCACATCCACGTGCCGGCCGGCGCCACGCCCAAGGACGGCCCGTCCGCCGGGATCACGATGGCCACCGCGATGGTCTCCGCCTACACGGGCATTCCCGTCCGGCGCGACCTCGTGATGACCGGTGAGATCACCCTCCGCGGGCGGGTCCTGCCGATCGGCGGCCTCAAGAGCAAGATCCTGGCGGCGCACCTCTCCGGGGCGCGGCTCGCCGTCGTTCCCCGCAAGAACGAGAAGGACCTCCGGGACATCCCCGAGGAGATCCGCAAGCAGATCAAGATCGTGCTCGTGGACTCCATGGACCAGGTCCTGGAGACAGCCCTGCGTCGCCGGCCGAAGCCGCTGCCGGCGACGCCCAAGACCACGATCAGCGAGACCGACGCCGGGCGCGAGCCGGCGCCCGAGGCGCCGATCCGACGTCCGAACTTCCCGCCCGACCAGCCGACCGTGGTCGTGTAGACGCGACCCGCGCCTATGGCCACCCCGGAGTTCCAGGACTATTACAAGACCCTCGGCGTGCCGAGGACCGCGACCCCGGCCGACATCAAGAAGGCCTTCCGCAAGCTTGCCCGCGAGTCCCATCCGGACAAGCACCCGGGGGACAAGGCGGCCGAGCGCCGGTTCAAGGCGATCAACGAGGCCAACGCGGTCCTCTCCGACGCGGGCAAGCGAGCCAAGTACGACCAGTTCGGAGCGGACTGGGAGGCCTACTCGCGCGCCGGCGCCGGCGCGCCCGGCGGCGGGCGAGACCCGTTCGGGCCCGGCAGCCCGTTCTCGGGCTTCGGCGGCTTTCGGGCCGGTGGCGGTGGCGCGGGCGGCACCACGGGGCGCGGCGGCGTCCGGTTCGAGTTCCGGTCCGCAGGGGGCACGGGGGGTGGCGCCGCCTTCTCCGACTTCTTCCACATGATGTTCGGCGATGAAGGCGCCGCCTCCGGCGAGCCCGAGCGGTTCGCCGGGGCGTCCGGTGGCGAGTCGATCGACGAGCTGCTCGCCCGAATGGGCATGTCCGGCGGCGGGTCCGCCTCCGCAGCCGGCGGGACGGCGGGAGCTCGATCGCGCATCCATGGCGCCGCGGCCCAGCCGCCGATCGAGGTGACCGCCGAGATCTCGCTGGAGGAGTCCTTCCACGGGACGAGCCGGATCGTGGAGCTCGACGGCCGCAGGCTGGAGGTGACCATCCCGCGCGGCGCGGGGACCGGCAGCCGGATCAAGCTGACCGGGAAGGGACCGGGCGGGCGCGACCTCGTCGTGGTCACCAAGCTCAAGCCCCACTCGGTCTTCACGCGCCGCGCCGACGACCTGGAGCGTGAGGTGCCCATCACCCTGCGCGAGGCCCTGCTCGGGAGCGAGATTCCCGTCTCCACCCTCAAGGGCCGCGTGCTCCTCAAGGTGCCCCACGGCACCCAGAACGGGCGCGCGTTCCGGCTCAAGGGCCAGGGCATGCCGCGCTTCAAGGGCGAGGGCACGGGCGACCTGCTCGTCCGGGTCCGCGTCGTGCTCCCCACCGATCTGACCGACGAGGCGAAGGCTGCGGCAACGGCCCTCGCCGACCTCATCGACCAACCCGACCCGCGGGCTTGACCCGCCGCAACCGAGAGACCCGAACCATGCAGCTCGATCGCTTCACCGAGAAGGCCCAGGAGGCCATCGTCGCCGCGCAGAACCTCGCCGCGCGGCTCCAGAGCCCCGTGCTCGACGCCGAGCACCTGCTCTCCGCGCTCCTCGAGCCCGATGACGGCGTCCCGGCGGAGACGCTCCGCAGGCTGGGCGTGGACCTCCCCGGGTTCCGCGGCGAGCTGGCTGCGATCCTGGCGAAGCGCGCACGGATCCAGGGCGGCTCGCTCACGCTCGATGCCCGCGCGAAGCGGGTGATCGACCGCGCCCAGGAGGAGTCCCGGCGCCTCGGCGACGAGTACACCTCCACGGAGCACCTGCTCCTCGGAACCGCCGAGGTCGGGGGCGAGGGCCAGAAGCTGCTGGAGCGGCACAAGGCGGGCAAGGAGCAGCTGCTCACCGCCCTGCAGTCCGTGCGCGGCGGCCAGCGGGTGACCTCGCCTAATCCTGAGGGCACCTACCAGGCGCTTGAGAAGTACGGCCGGGACCTCACCGCCGAGGCGCGCGCCGGCAAGCTGGACCCGGTGATCGGCCGCGACGACGAGATCCGGCGGGTGATGCAGGTCCTGTCGCGCCGGACCAAGAACAACCCGGTCCTCATCGGCGAGCCCGGGGTGGGCAAGACCGCGATCGCGGAGGGGCTCGCCCAGCGGATCGTGCGTGGCGACGTCCCGGAGACGCTCAAGGACAAGCGCGTGGTCGCGCTGGACCTCGGCGCGCTCATTGCCGGCGCGAAGTTCCGCGGCGAGTTCGAGGAGCGCCTCAAGGCGGTCCTGAAGGAGATCAAGGACTCGGACGGCGCGGTGATCCTGTTCATCGACGAGCTGCACACGGTCGTCGGCGCGGGTGCCGCCGAGGGCGCGATGGACGCGTCCAACCTGCTCAAGCCGATGCTCGCCCGCGGCGAGCTCCACACCATCGGCGCGACAACCCTGGACGAGTACCGCAAGCACATCGAGAAGGACGCCGCGCTGGAGCGCCGCTTCCAGCAGGTGTTCGTGGACCAGCCCACAGTCGAGGAGACGATCTCCATCCTACGCGGCCTGCGCGAGCGGTACGAGGTCCACCACGGCGTTCGGATCACCGATTCCGCGCTCGTGGCCGCCGCCACGCTGTCCGACCGGTACATCACCGAGCGCTTCCTCCCGGACAAGGCGATCGACCTCGTGGACGAAGCGGCGTCACGCCTGCGCATGGAGATCGACTCCATGCCCATCGAGCTGGACGAGCTGGAGCGCCGCCGGATCCAGCTGGAGATCGAGCGCGAGGCGCTGCGCAAGGAGACTGACGACGCCTCGAAGGCGCGGCTGGCGGCCCTGGAGCACGAGCTCGCCGAGATCGGCGAGGAGGCCGGTGGGATGAAGCAGCGCTGGGAGGCGGAGAAGGCCGCCATCGGTGCGATCCGCGCGACGAAGTCGGAGCAGGAGGGACTGCAGGTCCAGATCGAGCAGGCGGAGCGCGAGATGAACTACGAGCGCGCAGCGCAGCTCAAGTACGGCACGCAGCGCGAGCTCAGCGAGCGGCTCGCCGGCCAGGAGGCGGCGATGGCCGCCCTCCAGGGGCCCAACTCCCTGCTGAAGGAGGAGGTCACCGCGGACGAGATCGCGGACATCGTGTCCAAGTGGACCGGCATCCCCGTGACACGCCTCATGGAGGGCGAGCTGGCAAAGCTCGTCCACATGGAGGAGCGGCTCCACGACCGCGTCGTGGGCCAGGACGAGGCGATTGCCGCCGTCTCGGACGCCGTGCGCCGCGCCCGTGCCGGCCTCCAGGACCCGCGCCGGCCCATCGGCTCGTTCCTGTTCCTTGGGCCCACCGGCGTCGGCAAGACGGAGCTTGCGCGCGCCCTTGCCGTCTTCCTGTTCGACGACGAGCACGCCATGGTCCGCATCGACATGAGCGAGTACATGGAGAAGTTCTCCGTGTCCCGCCTGGTCGGCGCACCTCCCGGCTACGTCGGCTACGACGAGGGCGGGCAGCTCACGGAGGCGGTTCGCCGCAGGCCGTACCAGGTCGTCCTGCTCGACGAGATCGAGAAGGCGCATCCGGACGTGTTCAACATCCTGCTCCAGGTGCTCGACGACGGGCGCCTCACCGACGGCCAGGGCCGGACGGTCAGCTTCAAGAACACGCTCGTGATCATGACCAGCAACATCGGCTCGCAGGTCATCGCGGCCAGCGGCGTGCGACCGGGCGACTCGGAGGCCTACGAGGCGATGAAGCGCCAGGTCACCGAGCAGCTACGCATGCAGTTCCGGCCGGAGTTCCTGAACCGGGTGGACGAGGTGATCGTGTTCCATGCGCTCACCGAGGCGGACCTCGCGGCGATCGTGGAGCTGCTGCTGTCCGACCTCCAGCGCCGGCTCGCGAACCAGGACATCACCCTGGAGCTCACGCCGGCCGCGCGGTCGCTGATCGCGCGCGACGGCGCCGACCCCACGTACGGCGCGCGACCCCTCAAGCGCACGATCCAGCGGCTCGTGGAGAACCCGCTTGCGAAGGCGCTGATCGAGGGCCGGTTCAAGCCGGGCCAGATCGTGGTCGTCGACGCGGACGCCATGGGTTCCACCCTGGTCTTCACGGCCGACGGTGAATCCGTCGTCACCGAGGCCGGCGAGCGACGCGATGCCCGGCGGCGCCAGGCCGAGGACCCGCCCGAGGCCGTCCCGACCGGTGGCACCGGGGGCCGTCCGAACTGAGATACGCCGACGCGGTGGCCCGGCTCGGGTCCCTGCCGGAGGACCTGCCCGAGCCGCCGGAGGCCCTGCTGCCGGTACGCCTCGACACGGGCGAGCGGCGCGCCCCCGACTGGCCGTACGGCCCGGAATCGGCCATCGCGTCGGCCGTCCTCGTGCTGATCGCGCCGTCGGCGAGCGACGACCCCGCGGCGGAGGCTGACGTCCTGCTGATCCGCCGGGTGGATCGCGGAGGCCATCACTCGGGCCAGATGGCGCTGCCCGGTGGCCGCGCCGAGCCGGAGGACGACGGCCCGGCCGGCACGGCGCTGCGGGAGGCCTTCGAGGAGGTGGGCCTGGACGCAGTGGCGGCAGAGGTCAGGGTGGTGCGCGAGCTGGAGCAGTTCTGGATCCCGGTCTCGGGCTATCGCGTCACGCCGGTCCTCGCGATCGCGGCCCGGCGCCCGCACGTCGTCGCGGCCCAGGACGAGGTGGCCGAGGTCGTGTGGGCACCCGTCGCTGCCTTCCTTCCTGGCGCGCCCATCGAGATCGTCGAGACGACCGTGCGGACCTCGAAGGCCGAGTTCCCGCTGCGCTTCGGCGCGTTCCCGGTCGACGGGCACCGCGTCTGGGGCGCCACGGCCCGGATCCTGGGCCAGCTCGGGGCAATGCTGGCCCGCTGACGGAGCATCGCCGGGTATCGCGCGGCGGGGCGCCCGAGTACATACTGGCCGCGGGGGCGTCCACCAACTGGAGGGCCACATGGCGCGCCGGCTCGTGTCCATCGTCGTCGTCGGGATGCTCGCGGCCGCGTGCGGCACGGGACAGCCAAGCCCCAGCCCGGCGATCACCGTCGCGCCAACGGTGGCAGCCGCGCCGACGCCCGCACCCACGCCGACGCCAGGCCCGACGGCCACCCCGAAGGCCACCGGTCCGTTCGTCGGGCAGGCCTATGCCCTGGACCTGCCCGCGGGCTGGACGACGTTCGACCTGAAGGACCCGTCCGGCACCGCAGTGCTGGACGCGTTCGTCACCGCGAACCCCGAGATGGCTGCCTCGATCGAGGCGTTCAAGAAGCTGCCCAACGTGACGCTGGCGGTCAACGTGCTCGTCGGCAACGTGGTCGTGTCGCTCTCGCTCCCGACGGGTGGCCTCACCCTTGACGTCCTCGCGACGAGCTTCACCAGCCAGTTCGCGGCCGTACCGGGCATCAAGACACCACCCGTGGCCGAGAACGTCACGCTGCCGGTGGGCCCGGCCGTTCACTGGGACATCAAGGTGGAGGCCAACAAGCCGGGCGGCGGCACGTACGAGGTCGGGGAGAGCGTCTACCTCGTGGCCAACGACACCACGGCCGTCCTCGTTGAGTTCGTGGTGGTCGGGACCGCCGGCGTTCCGCAGGAGGACCAGATCATCAAGTCGCTGCGGTTCACTCCGTAGCCGCGGTTCACGCCGTAGCTGCCGGCGGGCCGGATCGCCGATCCGCTCGAGCACTCGTCCAGGCCCCATCGGGAGGTTCGTGCCCGTGCAGAAGATCCTCAACGACCCCGAACCCTTCGTCGACGAGATGCTCGACGGCATCCTTGCCGCGCACGCGGGCCAGCTCCGACGACCTTCGGCGCGTGCGATCGTCCGGGCGGACGCGCCCGTCGGCGGCAAGGTCGGGATCGCCACCGGCGGCGGATCCGGCCACCTGCCGGTGTTCATGGGCTACGTGGGGCGCGGGCTGATCGACGGCGCCGCGATCGGCAACGTCTTCGCCTCGCCCTCGAGCGACGACATGCTGGAGGTCACCCGCGCGATCTCGTCGGGCGCCGGGGTCCTGTACCTGTACGGCAACTACGGCGGCGATCGCCTGAACTTCGACCTCGCGGCGGAGCTCGCGGCGGACGACGGCATCGAGGTCCGCACGATCCTTGGAGCCGACGATGTCGCCTCGGCACCGCCCGAGCGGGCAAGCGCCCGGCGCGGGATCGCGGGGATCTTCTTCCTGTACAAGGTCGCCGGCGCGGCGGCGGCTTCCGGCGCCTCCCTCGCCGAGGTCGTGGCGGTGACGGAACGGGCGGCGGCCGGGACCAGGACGATGGGCGTTGCACTCTCGCCGTGCACGATCCCGGCTGCGGGCGTCCCGACCTTCGAGCTCCCCGTCGGGCAGATGGAGATCGGGATGGGCATCCACGGCGAGCCGGGTGTCCGGCGCGGCCCGCTCGAGACCGCGGACGAGATCGCCCGGGAGCTGACCGCGGCGATCCTTGCCGACCTGCCGTACCGGCGCGGGGACGAGGTCGGGGTGCTCGTGAACGGGCTCGGGGCCACGCCCAGGGAAGAGCTGTACATCCTCTACCGCAGCGTTGCCAGGATCCTCGGCAACGAGGGCATCCGGGTCCACCGGGTGTGGGTCGGCGAGTACGCGACCTCACTGGAGATGGCGGGCGCCTCGCTCACGCTCATCCGCCTCGACGACGAGCTTCGGAGCCTCCTCGACGCGCCGGCCGAGACGCCGTTCTTCGTCCAGGCGTGACCGACGCGTCCGGCTTCGTCGATCTCCTGCGCGCGGTCGCGACCAGGCTCCAGGACCATCGCGACGAGCTGAACCGACTGGACGGTGTCGCCGGGGACGGCGACCTGGGCCTCACCGTCTCCACCGCCTGCCGGGCGGTGCTGGAGCTCGCGCCGACGCTCGAATCGCTGCCCGAGGCCGAGGCCATCCGGAAGTGCGGGACGGAGATCGCCCGCCGCGCCCCCTCGACCGGGGGCACGCTCATCGCCTTTGCGCTGATGGCCGCGGCCAAGGCGCCCGCCGCTCCGGACACGCCGCCGCTCGAGCGCGCCGCGGCCTACCTGGAGGCTGCCGCCGGTTCGATCGCGCTCCGTGGCCAGGTGGAACCCGGTGACCGGACGATGCTCGACGCGCTCCGCCCTGCCGCCGAGGCAGTCCGGGCGGCGGCGGACGCCGGCGCCGATCCGGGGTCGGCAGCGCGGGCCGCCGCCCTGGCTGCCGACGCGGGTGCGCGTGCGACGGCGACGATGCCCGCGAAGGTGGGCCGCGCGGGGTGGCTCGCCGATCGAGCGGCAGGCAACGAGGACGCGGGCGCCAGACTGATCGCGCTCGCCTTCGCTGCGGCCTCACGAAGCCGGGAGCGCTCCTAGGTCGGTTCGCCCTCGCGGTGGCGTTCCTCGGGGGTGAGCGGGCGGTCGGCGAGCTTGCCCTCGCCGCGGGCGAGCCTGCCCGCCTCGCCCGGCCCGAGCCGTTTCGCGATCCCCTCGAGGATGCCCCGCATCTTCGAGTCGTCCGGGCCGGCGAACTCCACGACGAACGCACGCATCGGCCCATGCACGGTCCACGCACCGTGGGCGACGTCCGCCGGCCAGAGGACGGCCTCGCCGGCCGCGATCCTGCGCTCCTCGTTGCCGACCGCGACGAAGCCGCCGCCCTCGATGACGATGAACCAGGTGGTGTTCGGGTTGTCGTGGGGCTCGATCCGGCCACCCTTCGAGAAGGCGAGCTCGGTGATCACGCCGCGCGCGTCGGAGTGGATGACCTGCCCCGCGACGCCGGTGGTGCCCGGCGGTCCCTCGGCACGCCGATTCCCGACCCCGAACCGCCGGATCTCCACGGGACCTAGCGCTTCTTGCCGCGCCGGCGAACGCCCTTCGTGCGGATCGTCGCCTCGGGTCGCGAGCTGCGCGCGCGGGCGAGGTAGCGCTGCCGGGCGAGCTGGTGCTCGTACGCCTCGAAGAGCGGTGGGAACTTGCGGAATCGCGCCCACGCCATCACGCCGAGACCGGTGAACAGGATCACCAGGATGACCGCGAAGTCGAACTGGAAGATGGAGCCGACGACGAGCAGGAAATACGTGATCAGCCCGCTCCAGAAGATCCACTCCCACATGTCCAGGTAGTGACGGTGCCGATGGAGTGCGCGCGTGCGCAGCACGTAGAGCACGATCAGCACGATCAGCAGGACGCCGGAGCTCATCCAGATCTGGTCGAACAGGTCCGGGAAGTTGATCCGGTTGAAGCCGATCCAGAAGTATTCCCAGGGCAGCAGCGTCAACGTGTCACCTTGCCTGATCGTCGCCATCGGACGGCGCGGCTGGAGTATGCCATGAGGCGCTGGCTATACTCGGGACGGGCCGGAGCGTCGCGGCTCGGGCGCGACGATTCGCGGCCATTCCGAGAGCCGACGCGACGCCACGCGAACCGGAGGGACTGCGGGTGCGAGCGCTGCTGTCGGTCGCGACGCGGGACGGCATCACCGCCTTTGCGCGCAGCCTGCAGTCGCTCGACGTGGAGCTGTTCGCGACGGACGGCACCCGCGAGCACCTGGCCCAGGATGGCATCGAGGCGCGGCCCGTCGCGGAGCTGACCGGCGTCGAGCCGATGCTCGGCGGCTCGGTGAAGACCTTCCACCACGCGATCTACGCGGGGATCCTCGCGCGCCGGGATCAGCCGGAGCAGCTCGAGGAGCTCAAGCGCGAGGGCATCGAGCCCATCGACATCGTGGTGGTCAACGTCCAGCCGTTCGGCGCCGAGATCGGGCGCGCGCTGGTCGGGGTGGACAAGGCGATCGAGATGATCGACGTGGGTGGCGCGGCGCTCCTGGGCGCCGCCGCCCGCAATCCCGCCGGGGTCGTCGCGGTCTCCAGCCCGGACCAGTACCCGCAGATCCTCGCCGAGCTGCGCGAACGCGGCAGCGTGAGCCCCGAGCTGCGCGCAAGGCTCGCCGCGGAGGCGTTCGGCACGGTCGCCGCCTACCACGCGGAGATCGCGGCCTACCTGAACCAGCTCACCGGCACGAACTACCCGAAGCGCCTTGCCATGGTCCTCGAGAAGGTGAGCGACCTCCGCTACGGCGAGAACCCGCACCAGACCGGCGCGCTGTACCGGGAGACGACGCACCGGTCCACGGGCGTCGCCGATGCCACGAGCCTGCAGGGTGCGACGCCGTCCTTCAACAACCTGCTGGACCTCGACATCGCCTACAAGATCGCCCGCGACTACGCGACGCCCACCGTCGTGATCGCCAAGCACACCGATCCGGTGGGCATCGCGTCCTCCGACGAGCTCGTGGAGGCGTACCGGCACGCGCTCGAGACGGACCCGGTCGCGTCGTTCGGGGCGATCGTCGGCGTGAACCGGGTGCTCGACGGAGCGACCGCCCGCGAGATCGCGGCGAACTCGTACGAGGCGGTGATCGCGCCCGGCTTCGACGATTCGGCGATCGGGATCCTGCGCCACAAGCCCGGGCTGGAGCTGCTGCTCGTGCCGCCCGACCCCATCGAGGGCATGCGCGACTACGGCATCGCCCAGCTGGACTTCAAGCGCATCGGTGGCGGCCTCCTCGTCGAGACGATCGACGCGCTCGGCCTCGACGGCAACCAGCTCCAGGTCGTTACCAAGCGCCGGCCGACGCTCGAGGAGCTGACCGACCTGCTCTTCGCCTGGCGCGCCGTGCGGCACGTGCGCTCGAACGCGATCGTGCTGGCCAAGAACGCGGCGACGGTCGGGATCGGGTCCGGGCAGGCGAGCCGGCAGGTGTCGGTGGAGATCGCGCTCCGCCGCGCCGGCGACCGGGCGCGCCTCTCGGTCATGGCCAGCGACGCGTACTTCCCGTTCCCGGACGGCATCCAGATGGCCGCCCAGGCAGGCGTGACGGCGATCATCCAGCCGGGCGGCTCCATCCGGGATGAGATGGCCATCGAGGTCGCCGACCGCCATCACCTGGCGATGGTGTTCACCGGCCGAAGGCACTTCCGGCACTAGGGGGACGCATCGTGGAAAAGCTGCTCGCGCTCGAGATGGTCTACGTGACCGAGATGGCGGCGATCGCGAGCGCGCGCGTCATGGGCCGCGGCGACCGCATGGGCGCAGACAGGCTCGCCACCGAGGCGATGCGCCGCGCGATGGACGAGATCGAGATGCAGGGCACCATCGTCATCGGCGAGGGCGAGCGCGACGAGGCGCCGATGCTGTACATCGGCGAGGAGGTCGGGCTCGCTGGCGTGGACGCGCCCGCGATCGACATCGCGGTGGACCCCCTCGAGGGCACCAACCTCGTCGCGACCGGCTCGGCGAACGCGATCACGGTCCTCGCGGCCTCGGAGCGAGGCGGCCTGGTCCACGCGCCGGACACGTACCTCGAGAAGCTGTGCGTGGGTCCCGGCGCCGCCGGGAAGGTCGACATCCGGCTGCCGCCCGCGGAGAACGTCCGGCTCGTGGCAGAGGCGCTCGGCCGCAGGACCGGCGACATCACCGTCATCATCCTGGACCGCCCGCGCCACGCGGACCTCATCGCCGAGGTGCGCGGCACGGGCGCGCGGATCAAGCTGATCTCCGACGGCGACCTGTCGGCGGCCATCAGCTGCGCGGTCCAGGGCACCGGCGTGCACGCGGTGATGGGCATCGGCGGCGCGCCCGAGGGCGTGATCACCGCGGCGGCGATGCGCTGCCTCGGCGGCGAGATCCAGGCCCGATTCAAGTACCGCAGCGACGACGAGCGCGCACGCGGCGAGCGCATGGGCCACGGCGACGAGTCCCGGATCTATCGAACCGAGGACCTCGCCTCGGGCGAGAACCTTGTCTTCGCAGCGACCGGCGTGACGCCCGGCGATCTCCTCGAGGGCGTCCGCTTCTTCGGCGGCGGCGCGCGCACCCACTCGCTGGTGATGGCCTACCAGACCAAGACCGTCCGCTTCGTCGACACCGTCCACATGTTCGATCGCGACTCGCCCCCCCGCGTGCGCCTCTAGTGGGAGCGACCGCACAGCGAATCCTCGCGATCGGGGGCTCGTCCGTGATGTCGAACTCCACCGACTGGCCGCTGCACCAGTTCCTGCTGGACCTGTCCGGGCGCGACCGGCCGCGGATCTGCTTCCTGGGGACCGCATCCGGCGACGACGCGAGCTACCGCGCCGGCTTCTACGCGACCTTCGCGCGGCACGCGGAGGCCAGCCACCTGGATCTCTTCGGGCGGACCGTCGACGACGTCGGTTCATTCCTGCTGGAGCAGGACGTGATCTTCGTCGGCGGCGGCAACACCGCGAACATGCTCGCGATCTGGCGCCTCCACGGCGTCGACAAGGCGCTCAAGGCCGCATGGGAGGAGGGCGTCGTGCTCGCCGGGCCATCCGCCGGCGGGATCTGCTGGTTCGAGGCCGGCCTGACCGATTCCTTCGGGCCTGGCCTCGCGCCGTTGAGGGACGGCCTGAAGTTCCTGCCCGGGAGCTTCTGCCCGCACTACGACAGCGAATCGCTGCGCCGGCCGCGGTACGAGGAGACGGTGGGCTCCGGCGCGCTGCCCGACGGGTTTGCCGCGGACGACAGCGTGGGCATCCTGTTCAACGGCCGCGAGCTGGAGGAGGTCGTTGCCGCCATGCCGGGCCAGCATGCGTACCGGGTGGAGCGCCGGAAGGGAACCTCGGTGGAGGAGACCCAGATCCGCGCCCGGCTGCTTCGGTAGGCCCTGACATGGACGAGGATGGCGCCGGCCTGCGGGCGATCGATCTCGAGGAGTTCATGCGCCTGCTCCCGCATCTCGACGCCGCCGACCTCATGTCGATCAGCGCGACCTACCAGCAGGCCGACAATGGAGCGCGCGATGCCGCTCGTGCGGCCGCCTCGGCGATCGCCCGGCAGCGCGGACTCATCGACGAGCTGGGGCGTCTGCAGGGCTCGATCATCCAGTGGGCGGGCTCGGACATCTCGCGCACCAGCGCATTCACCCTCGAGAGCCTCCAGACCAACCCGATGCTCGGCGACATCCGCATCCAGGCGGTGCCGCCCCTCCTGGATGCCGCGACCGCGTTGCTGCTGAAGGGCGCCCTCCCCGAGGAGCATCGCGACGTCCTTCTCGAACCCGTGGGTGCGGCGGTCGGCTAGCCGCCGCGGCTCCTGGCGCCTCATCGCCGGATCGCGCGCATGATCAGGACATGCCACGCCTGAGCTCAAGGGACTGAGCGGGGCGCGATAGGTCTACCGGCTCGTCCCGCCCACCTGATCCGCGAAGCGCCACCGGGCGCCATCCCATGTTCCGATGGGCTCGACTGCACTCGCACCCTCCATGCGGGAACGGCGGGCAGCTGCCGTCGCGACCGATTCGCCCCAGCCCGGCGGCGCGCGCCTTGGAGCCAGATCTGCAAGCGGGGCCAGGACGAAGAGCCGATCGTGCATCGAGGGGTGGGGCACCTCGAGCAGGCGCGCCGCGGCACCCGGTTCGATGGCCGCGGAGAGCGGGACGGCCTCGGGGGGCCGCTCGATCGCGAGGCGATGCCGGCCGAACAGCAGGAGGTCGAGGTCCAGCTCGCGTGGACCCCAGCGCCGTCGCGTGTGGCGGCCGAACTCGCGCTCGAGGGCCTTGAGCGCGACGAGGAGGTTCGTGGCGCCGGTCGCCGGATCGGGGCCGGCGGGAACGTCGAGTGCCACGACAGCGTTCAGGAAGTCGGGCTGATCGACGACCCCGACAGGCTTGGTACGGTACAGCCTCGAGACCCCACGGATGCGCGTGCCGGGAAGAGCCGCCAGCGCCGCCACGGCCTGGGTCAGCGTGCGGCGCGCGTCACCAACGTTCGCGCCGAGCCCCACGTATGCCCGAACCGTTCGACCCACGACCACCTCGATCGCCCGCCGTCCGCACCCGGCTACAGTCGCCGCGTGCAGCCCGTTGCCGTTCGAATCCTGCACCCGGAGCCCGTCGAGGGTGCCGGCGAGCTGACGCGCCTCGTGGCCAAGGCGCGCGCGCTGGCCGCGAATGCGCTCGTCGCGCGCTTTGGCGCGGCACACGTTGATGACGTTCATGTCATCACAGGATTTCCAGATGGCCGCTCGTTCGGCGATCGATTGCGCGAGATCGCCACCGACGTGGGGCCGGGACGCGGCCTCGTGGTCCTCGGGTCCGGCTCGATCCCCCTCGCGGAGGACGCGCACGTGGCGGAGCTCGTCGCGGTCGCCGGCTCCGGAGCGCCACGGGCGCTGACGAACAACCGCTACTCGTCCGATGTCGTGGCGATCGGGGACGCGGCGATTCTCGCTCGCGTGCCGGACCTTGCCTCGGACAACGCCCTGCCGCGCTGGCTCGAATCGGAAGCTGGCGTGTCAGTCGCCGAGCTGCCGGACCGCGCGAGGCTGGGGCTCGACATCGATTCGCCGCTGGACCTGGAGCTCCTGCGTCGGGACCGCCGCTGCCCGCCGGCGCTTGCCAAGCTCGCCAAGTCCATGGCGCATCGGCTCGAGCGCGCCGCGCAGGCATTCGGTGAGCTCGCCGTGATCGCCGGCGATCCGAAACGGGAGCTGGTCGTGGCGGGTCGCCTGTCCGCAGCGGCTCTCCGTGAGCTCGAGGAGCGAACGGCGTGCCGGGTTCGTGCCCTCGTCGAGGAACGGGGACTTCGCGCGTCCACCGCGGGGCAGCGCCCGCCCGCATCCGCGCTCGGGCTGCTGCTCGACCGAGACGGCCCCGGCGAGATCGGAATGCTCGTCGCCAGGCTCGCCGATGGCGCGATCATCGACACGCGCGTCCTCCTCGCTCACCGGCTCGGTGCCGACGAGGCGGGCTGGCCCAGCCCTGAGGACCGGTACGCGTCCGACCTCCTGCTCGCCGACCGGGTTCGCGACCCATGGCTCCAGCAGCTGACGCTGCATGCATGGGCCCACGCCGTGCCCATCGCGCTCGGCGGGCACAGCCTCGTAGGCCCCGGGCTCGGGCTGGCGCTCGGGATCCCGGCGTGACGAGCTCGCCCGGCTCGCCCCGACGCCCGTTCGTCTTCGGGCTTCGGCGCGTCGAGGAGCTGGACCCAGGTGCGCCGCTTCCCGAGAGCCATCCGCGCCTCGTCGACCGCATCGTCGCGGAGATCCGCACCAACGGGCCGATGACGTTCGCCCGGTTCATGGAGCTGGCGCTGTACGACCCGGAGGCCGGCTACTACACGAGCGGCGCCACCGGTCCCGGTCGGCACGGCGACTTCCTGACCGCCCCGGAGGGCCATCCCATCTTCGGGTGGGCGGTCGCGCGCCACCTCGAATCCGTCTGGTTTGCGCTGGACACGCCGTCGCACTTCGTGGTCCGCGAGCACGGCGCGGGCTCAGGCGCGCTGGCCGCGGGCATCCTCGACGGACTGCGACGCTCCGGGTCGCCCCTGCTCGACGCCATCCGCTATCAGGCGGTCGACGTCGCACCCGCGAGGCTGGACGCCCTCGCCGAACGACTCGCTGCCCAGGGCCTGGGTCGCCATCTCGAGCCGTTCGATGCCATGGCGGCGCCAGGCGCGATTCTCGCCAACGAGCTCCTCGACGCAATGCCGATCCATCGAGTCGAGGGCGCGCCCGACGGCGCCCTGCTGGAGCGGTTCGTCACCCTCGGCGGCGCTGCGTCGCTCGCCGCGGGGTCCCCTGGCGCCGCCGGCGACGCGGGTGCCCAATTCGCGACCGCACTCGGTCCCCCATCGACGCCGGCCCTCGCGGCACGGCTCGACTCGGAAGGCATCCGCCTGGAACCGGGCCAGCCGGCCGAGATCTGCGTGGCGGTCGACGACTGGGTCGCCCGCGCCACGCAGCCGCTCGAGCGAGGCGAGCTGCTCCTGATCGACTACGGTTACCCGGCACCGGAGCTGTACACCGCCGCTCGCGGCTCCACGCTGCGGGCCTACCACCGGCATCGGGTTCACGCCGATCCATTCGTCGCGATCGGGCGCCAGGACCTTACCGCCCACGTCGACCTCACAGCAGTCGAACGCGCGGCGACCGCCACCGGGCTGAAGCCGCTGGGCCGCACGACGCAGGCGCGGTTCCTGGACGACCTCGACGCCGGTGAGCTGCTCGTGGCGCTCCAGACGGACCCCGCCTCCACCCTCCAGTCCTACGTGGAAGCGCGCTCCGCGCTCATGCGCATGCTCGACCCTCGTGCGACCGGCGCCTTCGCGGTCCTCGCATTCGGCCGCGGGCTCCCTGCTGCCTCCCGCCTCCGAGGCCTTCCGGCTTCCGACTGACCGCTGGGAGCGCAACTTCGACCACGTCCAAGGCTCCGACCCGCGAGAACGGCCCCGCTCTCGTCGATTTGACCGCTGCGAGAGCAACTGGGACGAGTCTTGACCCTCATGCGGCCGCGATTGGGTACGGCAACTGCCGGATGGCCCAAACGAGCACGAATCTGGTCGCGGTTGCGCTCCGTGCGGTCAGAATCGACGAATTCCGGCGATCTCGTGGGCCCCGACAGGCCGAGCTCGTCGATCTTGCTCGTGGGGTGGTCACAAGGGCAGAACAGGGCGGCCGACGGTGAACGATGGCAGGGACCCGCGGTCGCCGGAGCGGCCCAGGACCGCCGGCAGAGCCGAAACGGCCGACGACCTGAGCACGAGGCGACCGGGGGGCGGGATCGGTAGAATGCGCGAGGGCGACGGGCGTCGATGGACGGTTGGTCGCGAATGCCTCTGACACCCTTCGGATCAACGATCGAGCGCTGATCGCAGCCCGGCGCTCCGAGCGAGGATGGCCTTGACCGGGATCTGGTACGTCATCGGGTTTGCCTTCGCCGCCGGGTCGTTCACGTTCCTGACCTTCGGCGCCGCGTGGCTGATCTCGCACCGCAACCGCGGCGACATGCACAAGGGAATGCCGTACGAGTCGGGCATCGACACGTATGGCGACACGCACGGGCGGTTCGGCCTGAGCTTCTACATCTACGCCCTGCTGTTCGTGGCGTTCGACATCGAGGTGATCTTCATCTACCTCTGGGCGCTGGTCTTCCGGTCGTTGCCGGACCCGATCACCGGCTTCACCAGCATGCTGATCTTCGTGGCGATCCTGCTGCTTGGCCTGGGCTACGCGTGGCGCAAGGGCGTGCTCAGCTGGGGCGGGCCCGGCCGATGACCGAGACGAAGAAGCCGTGGGCGCCCACGCCGGCCGAGGTGGCGGCGAAGGCCGCGACCTCCTCGGCCCTGATCGTTCCCGGATCGACGGCCGTCACGGAACCCATCGTGCTCCGCAACGACCTCTGGAACCCCGCGGACCCCAACGCCTACAGTGGCGGCCAGCCGGCGGCGATCACGCACCTCGCGGAGTTCGATGCGAGCGGCGCCGGTCGCCATGACGACGCCCGGTGGTCCGGGCTCCTCGAGATCATCCCGACGAAGGCGGACTATGTCCTGGACTTGCTTCGGGCGAACAGCCTGTGGCCGCTGCTGTCGGGTCTCGCCTGCTGCGCGATCGAGATGATGAGCTTCGCGACATCCAAGAACGACATCGACCGGTGGGGTGCCTTCCCGTTCCGCGCGAGCCCTCGCCAAGCGGACGTGCTCATCGTCGCCGGCACCCTCACCACCAAGATGGCCGGGCCGCTCCTCCGCCTCTGGGAGCAGATGCCCGAGCCCAAGTGGTGCGTGGCGATGGGCGACTGCACCTGCTCGGGTGGCCGCTACAAGCGGAGCTACGCGACGGTCGAGGGCATCGACCGGATCATGCCCGTGGACGTGTACGTGCCCGGCTGTCCGCCCCGCCCGGAGGGCCTCATCTTCGGGATGATGAAGCTCCAGCAGCTGATCAAGGATCGCCGCGGCCACTGGCCGGAGCGCGCGATCGGCCCAACCGTGCCGGCCGGGGTCTGAGGGCGATGGATCGAACCCTTGCGCGCAGGCTGGAGGCGCGCTTCGAGAGCGTCCTGCACGGCGCGGCGCGCCAGCGCCACGACCAGACCGAGATCCGGATCGGCGCGGGCGACGTCATCGACGTGCTGCGCAGCCTCCACGACGAGCCGGACCTCGCGTTCACGATGCTCGCAGACCTCGCCGGCGTGGACACGGGCAAGGAGATGCAGGTCGTCTACCACCTGTGGAGCGCGACGACCACGGACTGGCTGCGCGTGATCGCGGAGGGCCTGTCCCGCGACGAGCCGCGGATCCCGTCGGTGACCTTCCTGTGGCAGGGCGCCGAGTGGATGGAGCGCGAGACGTACGACATGTTCGGGATCATCTTCGAGGGCAACCGCGACCTCCGGCGGATCTACATGCCGCCCGACTACACGAGCTTCCCGCTGCGGAAGGACTTCTACCTTCCGGACGACGCGGCACGGTCGACGGGCGCCGGCGTGCGCCACGTCGAGCGCTCGCGCAGCCCGGTTGATGCCGCGCCCGGCGTCCTGCGCCGGACGGGAGCCTGAGGATCGAGATGACGACCGAGACCGCGCCCCGCTCGGGCGAACCCCGTCCCGCCCCCAAGGGCACGCACCGTTCCACCGACGACCCGAACGTGCTGCTCCAGGACGACTACGACTTCTACGAGCCCATCCCGCCGTACACGCCGCGCACGGAGCGCGAGGCCGAGTTCTACACCCTCGGCGACGGCGAGATGTTCCTGAACATGGGGCCGCAGCACCCATCGACGCACGGCGTGCTCCGCGTGGTCCTGAAGCTCGACGGCGAGCGCGTCGTGGACATCGACCCGGTCCTGGGCTACCTCCACCGCGGCGTCGAGAAGCTCGTCGAGAACGCGGACTATCACCAGACGATCAGCCAGGTTGACCCCCTCGAGTACATCTCCTCGCTGTTCTGCGAGTGGGCGCCGGTCACCGCCTACGAGCGGCTGCTGGACGTCGAGGTGCCGCGGCGGGCGGAGTACATCCGCGTCCTCTCCGGGGAGCTGAACCGGATCGCCAGCCACGCCCTGTTCCTCGGCTGGTTCGCGCTGGACCTGGGCGGCCTGACCCCGATCCTGTGGTCGTTCATCGAACGCGACGAGATCGTGGAGATGCTCGCCGCGCTGACCGGCCAGCGGATGCTCTTCAACTACTTCCGCATCGGCGGCGTGAACGGCGACCTGAACCACGAGTTCATGAGCCGCCTGGGCGACTGGATGAGCCGGGCCGTCGGCCAGATCGAGGCCGGGATGGGCCTCCTCAACGAGAACGAGATCTTCGTCCGCCGCGCCGCCGGCCTGGGCGTGATCGACACCGAGATGGCCCTGCGCTACTGCATGACCGGCCCGAACCTGCGCGCCACCGGGGTCCCGTTCGACCTGCGCCGGACGCACCCGTACTCCATCTACCCCGAGCTGGAGTTCGACATCCCGACCCGCACCGAGGGCGACTGCCTGGCTCGCTACCTGCTCCGGATGGAGGAGATCAAGCAGAGCATCCGGATCATCGACCAGTGCCTGGACAAGATGCCCGACGGCCCGATCATGGCCAAGCTCCCGCGGCTGATCCGCCCGCGGCCCGGTCGCGCGTGGTCCGGGGTGGAGGGGCCGCGCGGCGTCTACGGGGCGTACGCCATCTCCGACGGCACGGACCAGCCGTTCCGGCTGAAGATCCACGACCCCAGCTTCATCCACCTCCAGGCCGTCGGCGCCCTGCTGCCAGGCTGCCTGCTCGCCGACTGCATGGCGGTCATGGCCTCCCTCGATCCGATCATGGGCGGCGTCGACAAGTGACCGTCGTGGCCCGCACATGGGACAGGTTGACCCTGCCCGGGAAGGCGCTGTTCATCCTGATCCCGTTGCTCGGCGTCCTGACGCTCGGGCTCGTGATCACGATCGCGCTGTTCGGGCAGCAGATCCTGGACATCCTGATCTTCAACCTGCCGATCGTCCGGTTCGTGTTCTCCGTGACGATCCTGATGCTGATCTTCGTTCCAATGGCCTTCGTGATCATCTACATGGAGATGAAGATCATCGCGCTCATGAACCTCCGGATCGGGCCGGACCGGGTGGGGCCGTGGGGCACCCTCCTGTCCACGGTGCACGGCCTGAAGGTCCTCATGAAGGAGGACTTCACGCCGGGCAAGGCGGACGCGGTGGTGTTCACCTGGGCGCCCGTCGTCGTCTTCTCCACAGCGGTGCTGAGCGCGCTCGTGCTGCCGTTCGCGCCCGGCCTGTACGGCCAGGACATGAACATCGGGCTGCTCTACTTCTTCGCCGTCGGCGGCATGACCGTGGTGGGGCTGCTGATGGGCGGCTGGTCCAGCTTCAACAAGTACTCGTTGATCGGCGGCCTGCGGTCCGCGGCCCAGATCGTCAGCTACGAGATCCCGCTGACGCTGTCCGTCGTGGGGCTCGTGATCCTCGCCGGGACGATGAGCCTCAACGAGATCGTCATCCAGCAGTCGCGGACCGGCTGGTTCACGGACTGGTTCATGTTCCGCCAGCCCCTGGGCTTCCTGATCTTCGCCATCGCCGCGACGGCGGAAGCGAACCGGACCCCGTTCGACCTGACCGAGGCGGACTCGGAGATCGTCGCCGGCTTCGCGACGGAGTACTCGGGGATGCGCTTCGGGTTCTTCTTCTTCGCCGAGTACATCAACGTGTTCATCATCTCGGCGATCACCGTCGTGCTGTTCATGGGCGGCTGGAACGCGCCGTTCCCCTCGCCGCACATCAGCTGGATCGTCGACCCCGGCTCGCTGGGCCTGTGGCTCGTGATCCTCATCGCGATCGTGCCGGTGGTCGGGACCCTCGCCCTCGCAGCGCCGTTCTACCTGTTCCGCAGCAAGACGCGCTGGTGGGTCGCCCTGATCCTCGGCTTCGTCCTGTTCAACGTGATCGCGGGCGGCATCTTCAGCCTGTGGGCGTACATCAACTTCGACTGGGTCGCGGGCCTGTTCTGGTTCGTCGGCAAGGCGTTCGCCCTTGTGTTCCTGTTCGTGTGGATGCGTGGCACGCTCCCGCGCGTGCGCATCGACCAGCTCATGGGCTTCGCCTGGAAGTGGCTGCTGCCGGCCGCGCTGCTCAACCTGTTCGTCACCGCGGCCGCGGTCCTCGTCATCGACGCCATGAAGGCGGCCCCGAAGTGAGCCTCCTGACCGGCCTCGTCCCGGGCCTGGGCATGGTCAAGGGCATGGCGCTGACCCTGCGCCGGTTCTTCGCCCCCAAGGCCACGGTCATGTATCCGGAGATGCCGGCCGACGTGGCCACGAAGTTCCGTGGCCGGCTCCAGCTGCTGTACGACGAGTACGGCGGCCTCAAGTGCGAGACGTGCTTCCAATGCGCCCAGGCGTGCCCCATCGAGTGCATCGACATGGGCGGCATGGACACCAAGGGCCGCTTCCACGTCCACTGGGGCCCTCCCGAGACGTATGGCGAGCGACGCGAGGAATCGGCGCTCAGGCGATCCGGACGGACCGTGCCAGATCGCGCCTACGAGCACTTCGCCCCGTTCGACATCGAGACGGTTGACGAGATCCTGGAGCGCTTCGACCACGACCCCAAGCGGATGCTCCAGATCCTCGAGGACACGCAGGACACCTTCGGGTTCCTGCCCGTCGCCGCGCTGAAGCGGATCAGCGAACGCACCGGGGCGTGGTACGCAACGATCTACGGCACCGCCTCGTACTACGGCCACCTGCGCTTCGAGCCGCCGTCCGCCAAGGCCCAGTCGAAGGAGGTCCGCGCGCGGCGCGCCACGGACCAGGGCTATCTCGATGCGCTCGGCGCCTCGCTCGGCGGGAAGTCGAGAGGCGACGCGTGAGCACGATCCTCTCCTCCGCCAAGGGCTGGCCGTCCATCCTGCTGGCGCGCGCCGGCGCCTCGAAGCCGGCGGATCTCGACGATGCGATCAAGGCCGGCGCCTTCGAGGCCCTCCGCCGGTCGGTCCGCGAGCTCGGCCCGGAAGGGACGATCGCGGAGGTCAAGGCGAGCGGGCTGCGGGGCCGCGGCGGCGCCGGGCACCTGACGGCCGCGAAGTGGCAGGCTGCGGCAGAGACCCCCGCGAAGGAGCGCTACGTCGTCGCGAACGGCTACGGCGCGGACCCCGCCACGAGCACCGACCGGACGCTGCTCGAGACGGACCCGTACGCGGTCATCGAGGGCGTGGCGATCGCGGCGTTCACCATCGGCGCGGAGACCGGGTACATCTCCGTCCGCGCCTCCGCGACCCAGGCAATCAAGGGCCTGGAGACCGCGATCGAGGCCGCGACGGCGCGCAACTTCATCGGCGAGGACGCCCTCGGCAGCGGTCGGCGCGTGGAGATCGAGGTCCGCCCGGTCCAGGGTGCGTACATGCTCGGCGAGGAGACGGTCCTCCTGAAGGCCCTTGACGGCAAGCGCGGCCAGCCGGAGCAGCGCCCGCCACACCCGGCGACGCGCGGCTTCCACGGCGCCCCGACGGTCGTCCAGAACGTGCAGACCCTCGCGTCCGTGCCCTGGATCATCCGGCACCATGCGAAGGCGTTCGGGGCGATCGGCTTCGGCGCCGCGCCCGGCACGATCCTCGTGGACGTCCGTGGGCCAGAGCGCAGCGGCGTGGCGGAGGTCCCGATGGGCACGCCGCTCGAGGCGATCGTCGAGCTTGGCGGCCGATTCGCGAAGGGCCGGTCGCTGAAGGCCGTCGTCGTCGGCGGGCCTACCGGCGGGATCCTGCCGCCGAGCGAGCTGAAGACGCCGTATACGTTCGACGACCTGCGCTCGGTGGGCGCCCACATCGGGTCCGGCTCGGTGATCGCCGCCGACGATCGTGCCTGCGTCGTGGACGTCGCGCGGCTGCTGACCCGCTTCTCCGCCGACGAGGCGTGCGGCAAGACGATCCCGTGCCGGATCGGCGTCCGCCGGATCGCCGAGATCGGGGAGCGCCTCACGACCGGCACGTCGCGCGCAGGCGACCTGGACCTCCTCGTCGACCTCTCCGCCGACGTCGTCGGCTCGGCGCTGTGCGATCACGAGCGCCTTGCCACACTGCCGATGCTCAGCGGCCTGCGCTACTTCCGCGACGAGCTCGACGCGCACCTGCTGCGCGGCGAGTGTCCGGCAGGCGTCTGCCGCCCGATCCGCCTGGGAGCCACCGCATGACCGACCTGATCGAACGGCCCCCGAGCGAGGTGAGCCCCGCCGCGTCACGCAGCGGCGGCAGCGGTGCTGGCGAGCGCCCGGCGCCGCACGTGCCCCGCGACCACGAGGCCCGCGGCGAGAGCCGCCCCGATCAGCCGATCAAGCGGGACACGCTCGTGCCCCTGGAGGACTCGCACGCCGAGCGTCTCATCACGACCCAAGCGCCGCAGCGCCCGCAGTCCACCCCGCGCATCCGGATCGAGGTCGACGGGCGCACGATCGAGGGCCTGGAGGGCCAGACGATCCTCGAGGTCTGCCGCGACAACGGCATCGAGATCCCCACCCTGTGCTACGAGCCCAAGCTGCCGGGCTTCGGGGCGTGCCGCATGTGCGTGGTCGAGGTGGAGGGCGAGGACCATCCGCCGATCTCGTGCTCGCGCACGTGCGAGGACGGCATGAAGGTCCAGACCCAGACCGAGGAGGTCCGCCGGCTGCGGCGCACCAACCTGGAGCTGATCTTCTCCGACCACAACGCGTACTGCCTGCCGCCCTGCCAGAACAAGTGCCCCAGCCACATCGACATCCCGGGCTTCCTCAAGCAGAACGCCGAGGGCAACTTCCGCGAGTCCACCCGGATCTTCAAGCGGACGATCCCGTTCCCCTCCGTGCTCGGGCGCGTG
Organism: Chloroflexota bacterium; assembly: GCA_016191395.1. Classification (GTDB taxonomy): domain Bacteria; phylum Chloroflexota; class Limnocylindria; order Limnocylindrales; family CSP1-4; genus UBA5189. The sequence continues at coordinate 42,130 of JACPOS010000013.1, read as the reverse complement.
TGCCCCGCCCCGTGCGAGGACCACTGCCGCCGCGACGAGGTGGACGAGGCGATCGCGATCCGCGACAGCCACCGGTACGCGGGCGACATGGTCATCAAGTCGATGCTGGACGAGGACGTCGACCCGCCGCTCCCGTTCGATCGCCAGCCCGCGACGGGCCGCCGCGCGGCCGTCATCGGCTCCGGCCCGGCCGGCATGGCCGCGGCCTACTACCTGCTGCTCGCCGGCCACGACGTCACCGTGTTCGAGCGCGACCCGGCCCCCGGCGGGATGCTTCGCTACGGCATCCCGCAGTACCGCCTGCCCAAGGTCGAGGTGCTCGAGGCCGAGTACGAGAGCGTGACCCGGCTCGGCGGCAGGATCGTCTGCAACCAGGGCCTGGGCCGCGACTTCACCCTGGACGACCTTCAATACCAGGGCTTCGATGCGGTGGTCATCGCGATCGGCTGCTACGACACGAACAAGCTGGGCATCCCCGGCGAGGACGCACCTGAGGTCCTCGACGGCCTGGAGTACCTGCGCACCGCCACCCTCGGCCTCCCGTACCCGGGGCACAAGGGCAAGCGCGTCGTCGTCATCGGTGGCGGCTTCACCTCCATGGACTGCTCGCGCACGTCAATCCGCCAGGGCGCGAAGGAAGTGACCCTCGTCTATCGCCGCGACATGAAGGACATGCCGGCGTCCAACGAGGTCCACGAAGCGATCGAGGAGGGCGTCACCGCGATCTTCCAGGCCGGCCCCGTTCGGGTGGTGACGGACAAGGACAACAACGTCACCGGCGTCGAGTTCATCCGGATGGCCCTCGGCGCGCCCGACGCGTCAGGACGCCGCCGGCCGGAGCCTGCGCCCGGCACGGAGTTCATCATCCCGTGCGACCGCGTCCTGCTCGCCATCGGCCAGGGGCCGGAGCTGACGTGGATGGGCCCGGGCTCGCAGGGCACCAAGGCGACCAAGAACCGCCGCCTCCAGGCCGACGCCGTGACCTTCGAGACCGGCCGCACCGGCGTGTTCGCGACGGGCGACGTCCGGGTCGGCGCGGCGACGGTGGTCCAGGCGATCGCCGAGGGCCGCCGCTCCGCGTACGCGGTGGACGCGTTCCTGCGCGGCAACGACCTGGCCGCGATCCGCACTCGCCAGACACTCGCCGAGCCGCAGCCGGAGTTCCTGTCCATCGTGCCGTTCACCGCCGAGGTGAAGGAGCCGCGCTACCGGCTCAAGGCCATGGACGCCGAGGAGCGCAACCACAACTACGTGGAGTACGAGATCCCGTACTCCCGCGAGGAGATCGTCGCCGAATCCACGCGCTGCCTCCAGTGCACGTGCGAGGCCATCGGCTACTGCGACCTGCGCCGCCTCGGGATCGAGTACGGCACCACCCTCACGACCCTGGAGCCGAACGCGCACGACGGCGCGGGCCTCCGCTCGGTCAACGAGAACCGGTTCACGGGCATCAACCACGACTACGTCCGCGACGATTCCCACGCCTTCATCCTGCGCGAGCCGTCGCGCTGCATCGACTGCGGCCGGTGCGCGCAGGTCTGCTCCGAGGTCGTGGGGGCCGCGTGCTACGACTTCATGCGGATCGGCTTCGACACCCTCGTCACGACGCCGCTGGACATGAGCCTCAACGACACGCCGTGCGTGTCCTGCGGGCGCTGCGCGGAGACGTGCCCGACGGGCGCGCTCATGCCCAAGCCGCGCGTCCTCCAGAAGTATGAGGTGGACGAGAGCCGCTGCATCCTGTGCGGCATCTGCGTGGATGCCTGTCCGTACGACGCGCTCCGCGACGGCGGCGAGTTCGAGCTCGCCCACTCCAGCCGCGAGGAGCCGATGATCGACCTGATGGCCATGGCCCAGGTGGATCGCGAGACCGAGGTCACGTACATCCGCAAGGAGCGCGACTGGCTTCAGCGGGCAATCGACGCGGGCCGCTACGTCCAGTCGGACCGCCTGCTCACCGTCCTGCCGGCAACGCTCGAACGTGGGCACTCGCACGGCGAGTCCGGCGGCGGCGCGCACGCCCACCTGAAGTAGCCGACCGCATGCGAGCCTGGCTGTATCTCATCGCCGCGGCGGTGGCCGGCGCGATCGTCACCACGCCTGCCCTGATCGTGCTGATCCTCCTTGGCGGCTCGTTCGACGACGCGCTCGTCGCCGGCCTCGCCACGCTGATGATCGCCGCGGGCATCGCGGTCGTGTCCATGCGCGACATCATCCGCTGCGGCCTGGCGATGATCGTGTGCTTCCTGTCGCTCGCCGGCCTGTACGTCTCGCTCGGCGCGCCGATGGTCGCGGCCGCCCAGGTGATCGTGTACATCGGCGCGATCAGCGTCCTGATCCTGTTCGCGATCATGCTCACCCAGGAGAAGGTGGGCAGCGCCCGACTCACGTTCCAGACGCAGGCCGCACCCGCAGCGATCGCGGCGATCGTGATCGCGGTCCTGGTGTCCGTGGCCGCCTTCGGAACGAGCTGGGGCGAGGTCTCCGAGCACATCCGTTCCGCGACCGTGTACGTCGCCCATGCGCTGTTCCAGAACTACGTGCTGGTGCTCGAGGCAGTCGGCGTGCTGCTCCTCGCCGCCGTGATCGGCGGCGTCTTCCTCGCCAAGCGCGAGAAGGGCGCCTGATGGGCCTCGCCAACGACCTGAACTTCTACCTGACGCTGTCGGGGATGCTGTTCGCGATCGGCACGTTCGGGTTCCTCGCGCGCCGCAACGCGATCTCCATGCTCATGTCCATCGAGCTCATGCTCAACGCGGTGAATCTCGCCATCGTGGCGTTCGGCGCGTTCATCCCCAGCCTGCAGCTCGATGGCGCGATCATCGCGTTGATGGTCATGGCGGTGGCCGCAGCCGAGGCGACCGTGGGCCTCGCGATCGTCATCGCGATCTTCCGCAACCGCAAGACGCCGCTGGTGGACGAGTACGACGCGATGCGCCGATGACGCTCCACCAGATGCTCGTCTTCCTGATCATCGCGCTGCCGCTCACGGGCTTCCTGGTCACGGCGCTGGTGGGGCGGCGGCTCGGGCTCAACGCGTTCTGGATCCCGGTCGCACCGGTGGTGGGTTCGTGGCTGGTCGCGATGTACGTCATCGCCACCTTCCACGACGTGCTGCCCGCCGGCACCGATGGCATCGCGGTCACCCTTTGGCAGTGGATCCCGGCGGGGACCTTCACGGTGGACTTCGGCTTGTTCGTCGACAACCTGACCGCCGTGCTCCTCGTCGTCGTGACGACGGTCGGCATGCTCGTGCACGTCTACTCGATCGGCTACATGCGCCACGACCCCGGCTACTGGCGGTTCTTCGTCTATCTCAACCTGTTCATGGTCTCGATGCTGCTGCTCGTCCTGGCGGACAGCTGGCTCGTGCTGTTCCTCGCCTGGGAGCTGGTCGGCCTGTCGAGCTACCTGCTGATCGGGTTCTGGTACCGCAAGCGGACCGCCGCCGAGGCGAGCAAGAAGGCGTTCATCACGAACCGCGTCGGCGACGTCGGCTTCGCCCTGGGAATCATGGCGATCTGGGTCAACACTGGCACGCTCAACATCCGCGACTCGATCGAGCTGCTGGTCGGCCCGGCCTCGATGGGCGCGACCGGAAGCCTGGCGTTCGCGGGAGGCATCCCGGTCTGGGTCATCGCGCTGCTGCTCTTCGCGGGCGCCGTCGGCAAGAGCGCCCAGTTCCCGCTGCACGTCTGGCTGCCGGACGCGATGGAGGGCCCGACGCCGGTCTCCGCGCTGATCCATGCCGCGACGATGGTCAACGCGGGCGTCTACCTCGTCGCCCGTGCCAACCCGATCTTCGCCAGCGCGCCGGAGGCCATGGCGTTCGTCGCGGCGATCGGCATCTTCACCGCGATCCTCGCCGCATCGATCGCGCTGACCCAGACGGACATCAAGCGCGTGCTCGCATATTCGACCCTGAGCCAGCTCGGCTACATGTTCGCCGCCCTCGGGGTCGGCGCCTTTACGGCGGCGATCTTCCACCTCATGGCGCAGGGCTTCACGAAGGGATTGCTGTTCCTCGCGTCGGGATCCGTGATCCATGCCGTCCACGACGAACAGGACATGCGGAAGATGGGCGGCCTCCGGAAGAAGCTCCCGCACACGTACCGAACCATGCTCATCGGCGCGATCGCGATGTCCGGGATCCCGCCCCTCGCGGCGTTCTTCAGCAAGGACGAGATCCTTGGCGAGAGCTTCAAGCTCGGATTCCAGTGGGTCTGGGCGATCGGAATCCTCGTCGCGGTGATGACGGCGTTCTACATGTTCCGGCTCATCGGCCTTACGTTCTGGGGAAAGAGCCGGGTGGACCCGGCCGTGGAGCCCAAGATCCACGAGTCACCGCGGACCATGACGGTGCCGCTCTGGCTCCTCGCGATCCCGTCGGTCCTGCTCGGAATCGCGCTGACCTGGCCGGGGCCGCCGCTCGGGCCGCTGTTCGGGATGGAGGGCGAGGGCCTGCTCGGGGGCTACCTCAAGCCCATCTTCGAGCACGGCCAGGAGATTCTCGGCCGCCGCGAGGAGGCCTTCCAGCTCGCCGGCATCGATGGAATGCTGCTGGCGATCAGCATCGCGGTCGCGCTCGCGGGGATGCTCGCGGCGTGGCGACTGTTCGGCGTGGAGATCGGTCCGATCAGGGGCGCCAGCCGGCCAGCCCTCGTCGCGAGCCTCACCAAGCGCGTGCCCTTCCTGTACCGCGCGTCGGCCAACAACTGGTGGTTCGACGACATCAACAACCTCGTCTTCGTCGTGGTCGGCGGGCGGATCGCAAACGCCCTCGCCTGGTTCGACCGCAACGTCGTCGACGGCGTCGTCAACGGCATCGGCGCCCTGACCCGCCGGAGCGGCGGCGGCCTCGCCCGCGTGCAGACCGGGCGCGTGCAGAACTACGCGCTCGGCATCGCCCTGGGGCTGATCGCCATGGCCGGCTCGTACTTCGTGATCCTGGGACGGTAGGCGATGACGGTCGGACTCCTGAGCGCGGTCGTCTTCACGCCGCTCGTCGGCGCGCTCGTCATCGGCTTCGCGCCGGCGCGCTGGGCGCGGATCCTCGCCCTCGTGACATCGCTGATCGCGTGGGTGATCTCGCTGTGGGTGGCAGTCGGCTTCAGCGCCGGCGTGCAGGGCTTCCAGCTCGTCGAGAAGCTGGACTGGATCCCGATCTTCGGCATCCAGTACAAGCTCGGCATCGACGGGCTGTCGCTGGCGCTCATCGTGCTCACGACGACCCTGTCCTGGATCAGCATCCTGGCGAGCTTCGCCCCGATCCAGACCCGGATCAAGGAATACATGATCTCCTTCCTGATCCTCGAGGTCGGGATGCTCGGCGTGTTCCTCGCCCTGGACACGTTCCTCTTCTACATCTTCTGGGAGGTCGTGCTCGTCCCGATGTACCTGATCATCGGGATCTGGGGCGGCGCGAACCGGATCTACGCCACGATCAAGTTCGTCCTGTACACGCTCGTCGGCTCGTTGCTGATGCTCGTGGCGATCCTCGCCACCGCGTTCGCCTACCAGGGCGCCCACGGCGGCGCCTGGGCAGGCGCGTTCGACTTCGAGGCGCTCAAGGCCTATGCCGGCACCACCGGCTTCGCCGACGGGCTCCAGCTCCTGGGCTTCGCCGCGTTCTTCCTTGCCTTCGCGATCAAGGTCCCGATGTTCCCGTTCCACACCTGGCTGCCGGACGCGCACGTGGAAGCGCCGACCGCCGGCTCCGTGATCCTCGCCGGCGTGCTCCTGAAGCTCGGTGGCTACGGGTTCATCCGGTTCAGCCTGTCGCTGTACCCGGATGCGTCGCATACCTATGCGCCGCTGATCATCGTGCTCAGCCTGATCGCGATCATCTACGGCGCGATCGTGGCCATGGTCCAGCCGGACCTCAAGAAGCTCGTCGCCTACTCGTCCGTCAGCCACATGGGCTTCGTCACGCTCGGGATCTTCGTGTTCCAGGAGCAGGCGATGGACGGGGCGATCCTCCAGATGGTCAATCACGGCCTGATCACCGGCGCCCTGTTCCTCCTCGTCGGCGTGATCTACGAACGTACGCACGACCGGACGATCGCGAAGATGGGGGGCTTGGCGGCCCTCACCCCCGTGTATGCCGCGACCCTCGGATTCTTCGTCTTCGCCTCCGCGGGGCTGCCGGGCCTGTCCGGCTTCATCGGCGAGTTCCTGACGCTCATTGGCTCGTTCGTCGCAAACCCGTGGGTCGCGGCGGTCGCGGCGGTCGTGATGATCCTGGGCGCCGTGTACCTGCTGTGGATGTTCCAGCGGGTCGTGCTCGGTGAGCCGTCGGCGTTCCTGCTCGGGCTCAAGCACCACCTCTCCGACATGACCGCGACGGAGATCCTGACGCTCGCGCCGCTCGGCGCGCTCGTGGTCGTGTTCGGCCTGTTCCCGGGGATCCTGCTCAACCTCGTCTCGGGTCCCGCGAAGGTCGCCCTGGCCGCGGTCGGCCAGGGGACGGCGATCACCGTGGATCCCATCTGGGTCGCGGCCGGGCTCGGCTTCGTGGTCGCAGTCATCGCGTGGCGACTGCTCGCGCTCCGCCCACGCCGCCCCACCGACGATGGCGGCTCCGCCGTCCAGACCGTCGAGGGCGCGGCCTGATGCCCAACGACATCCTCGCGCTGGGGCCGTTCATCGCGGCCGTCTCGGTGGCGATCGCAGTCCTGCTCGTCGACATCGCCGTGCCCGGCAGGCGCGGGCCGGTCCTCGTCGTCAGCCTCGGCGGTCTCGCGCTGGTGGCGGCGCTCACGCTCACGACGGGCCAGGCCGTGGCCGGCGGTGACGGCACGCTGCGCGTGCTGGCGTTCGGCGGCGCGTACGTCGTGGATGGCCTGACCACGTTCCTGGACCTGATCTTCGTGGGGATCGTGGCGTTCACGATCGTCTTCGCTCCGGACTACCTGGAGGCCCGAGGCCTGCCCCTGGCCGAGTTCGCGATGGTCCTGCTGTTCGCGATGACCGGCGCGATGCTCATCTCGGGCGCCGGCGACCTGCTCGTCCTGTTCGTTGCACTGGAGCTCATGGTCCTGCCGGGCTACATGCTCGCGGGCTATCACAAGAGCGACGGCTACTCCACCGAGGGCGCGATCAAGTACTTCCTCCTGGGCTCGTTCAGCTCGGCGATCTTCCTGTTCGGCCTTGCGTTCACGTGGGGCGCCACCGGGACCACGAGCATCGAGGGCGTGAGCGGCGCCCTCGCGGCCGCGGTGGCCGGCGGGGGCGCGCTGGCGCCGGCGCTGGTGCTGGGCCTCGGCTTCCTGACCACCGGCGTCGCCTTCAAGATCGCGGCCGTCCCGTTCCACTACTGGACGCCGGACGCGTACCAGGGCTCGCCGACCCCCGTGACCGGCTACCTGTCCGTCGGGCCCAAGGTCGGCGCGTTCGCGCTGATCCTCCGGCTGTTCGTGGATGCCCTCGGGCCGCTCCGAGTGGACTGGCTCCAGGTCGTGATCATCCTCGCCGTGTTCACGATGACCCTCGGCAACCTCGTGGCCCTGACCCAGTCGAACGTGAAGCGGATGCTCGCGTACTCCTCCATCGCGCACACCGGGTACATGCTCGTGGGTCTCGCGGCGTTCGCCGCGGGCCGGATCGAGGGCCTGGAGGGCCTGCTCTACTACGGCGCCGCGTATTCGGTCATGAACCTCGGTGCGTTCGCCGTGGTCGCGGCGATCCAGCGTCGTGCGGGCGTGACCTCGGGGCTCGATACCTTCGCCGGGCTCGGGCGTCGCGAGCCGTGGCTCGCGATCCTCATGACCCTCTTCCTGCTGTCGCTCACCGGGATCCCGCCGACCGCGGGCTTCTTCGCGAAGGCGTACGTGATCCTCGCGGCGGTCCAGGCCGGCAACGCGGGCTACACGGCCGTGGGCATCCTTGCCGTCATCGCGGTCATCAACGCCGCCGCGGCGGCGTTCTACTACCTGCGGGTCGTCGTCTACATGTTCATGCGCGAGCCGCGTTCGGAGGACGCGGCCATGGCCCACGGCCGGCTGATGTGGGGCGGGCTCGTGGTCGCGAGCGTCCTCACCGTTGTGCTGGGCCTGATCCCGGGACCGTTCCTGGACATCGTGGGCCGGGCCGCCCGGGCCATCGGCGGGTAGCCCTACGCCCCGCTATCACGCCCGTCCCAAGCACGGGTGGGTCCGTCGACCGAGTGCACCGGGGTCAGATGCTAGTGTCCCCGACGTGGACACGGTCCCACTGCGACTGCGCTCCCGCCTGCTCCCTGCCCTCCTGACGGCCCTTGGCCTGGCCCTGCTGGCGAACGGCCTCATGTCATACACGACCGCGGTCCAGCCGCCGCCGGAGGCGCGAGCGCTGGCCTCGTACGAGCCGCTCCCGACCCTCACCGGCGCTCTCACGCTGCCCGGCGGCGGCGGGGCCGTCAATCCGAGCTTCCCGCCCGGCCGTGTCGCCACGCGGATCGTCATCCGTCGCCTGAACATCGACCTGCCGGTGATCCTCCAGGACGACAAGGACGGCCTGTTCCCGCTGTGCGACGTCGCGCTATACCAGCCGCTGTTCGGCCAGCCGGGCCAGGGCCGCGCCACGTACATCTACGCACACGCCCGCGTCGGCATGTTCCTGCCGCTGCTCAGGCGCTCGGAGCGGGCGGACGATGGCCAGTCGATGATCGGCATGACCGTCGAGGTCTACACGAGTGACGACTGGCGCTTCGTGTACACGATCAGCGAGGTCCGCCGGCACACCCGCGACCTCAACGACGCCGCCGCGACGACGACCGAGCGCCTGTGGCTGCAGACCTCGGAGGGCCCGATGGGCACCGTTCCGAAGCTGCAGGTCGTCGCCGACTTCCTATCCGCCGCAAAGGTGGATCCCGTGGCTGCGCATCCGGCCGCGCGTCCCAGGATCTGCCGCTAGGCGGCTTCCGCCGCCGGCTCCGGGTCCTCGACGGCGACCGGATCCCCTCGACCGAGCGCCAGGGTCGGCAGCACTGCAATCGCCATCACCACGGCGGCGATGAGGAACACGCCGACCAGGATCCGCGCCGCCTCGCTGCTGGCCCAGGACTCCAGCGCCTGCACGACGAGCCCGTCATTGAACGCGCGGTCCCGCAGTGATTCCGGGATGAACGCCTTGTAGGCATCGGGCGTCGCGCGGATCTGGGCCCACAGGCGGTCGATGACGGTGGATCCGAAGGCGGTGAGTGCCGCGAGCCCGATCGCCATGCCGATCATCCGGGCCACGGTGACCGTCGCGGACGCGATCCCGTAGGAGCGCTCGCCGAGCGCCACGACGGCCGCCGTGGAACGGGGCGTCACGGTCAGCCCGAACCCGGCACCGAATAGCGCGAGCCACGCCGCGACCTCGCCGATCGGGGTTGCGGGCGTCCACGCAGCCATGCGGACGAGGGCGACGAGGGACGCCGCGAGCCCGACGAGGGTGGTGATCCGCATGCCGACGGCCCGCAGCACGAAGCCGGAGACGAGCGCCCCGGCCGCGGTTGCGGCGGCGAGGGCGCCGAGCGCGATCCGCTGCTGGTCGGGACCGCCGTACAACACGCGATCGACGAACACGGCGCCGCCGATGATCGCGGTCGCGAAGCCGTAGCCGGTCAGGAGCGAGACGAGCGCGGCCGAAGAGAACGAGGGCGAACGGAACCAGCGCGTGTCGATGAACGGCTCGGCAACCCGCCGGCCGATCAGGATCGCGATGGCGAAGCCGACGACCGCCACGACGCCGAACGCCGGCGCGAGCACCGCCGGGTCCACGGACAGCTCCGGGATGGGCTCGCTCCCGACGAGCGTCACGCCCAGGAGCAGCGCGGCGAGCCCGACCGAGGCGGCCGCGGCACCAGCCAGATCCAGCCGGTGCGCGCGCCGAGGAGTTGCCCAGCCCGCCGTCGCGGCCCAGCCGAGCGCGAGCGTCGCGAGCCCGATCGGCACGTTGAGGTAGAAGACGTACCGCCACGGCGACGCGAGCGCCTCCCGAAGCCCGCCGCTGATCCCGAGCCCATCGAGGGCGCGGCCGGGTTGGATGGCCTGCATGATCCACGACCCCGCGAACGGCCCGGCGGCCATGCCCAGGAACGTCAGCGCCCCCACGGCCCCGAGCGCGCGCGGCCGCGCAGGGCCGTCGAACAGGTGCGATGCTGCCGCGGTCGCGACCGGAACCAGCGCTCCCCCTCCGATGGCCTGGACCAGCCGCGCGGCGATGAGCTCGCCAAGGCTCCCCGCGCGGCCCGCCAGGACCGATCCGCCGATGAACACCACGAGCGACCAGAGGAACACGCGCCGCACGCCGTACCGGTCGGTGAGCTGGCCCGCCAGGGGCATCACCACGATCGACACGAGCAGGTACGCGTTGATGATCCAGGACGCCGGCCGCAGCTCCGTCCAGTCGGCGAGGTCCACCACGATCGCCGGGAGCGCGACCGCGGTGATCATCAGCTCGAGGCCCGACAGGAACGCGCCGGTGCCGAGCACGCCGAGCAGGAGCATTGCCGGGCCACGCGTCATCGGGCGAGTGTGCCGTAATTGCCAGTTGACATGGGCGCCGGATCAACGCATATTGATATAAACCACCGTTGATCCTTCGGCGCGCCCGTACCCGTGCGCCCGACCAGCCATTTCCGCCCTGCCACCCCGATCGGAGCTTGCCTCTTGGCCCCATCCCCGGCGCACATTCGGTCGACCATCGCCGCGGTCGTCGACCAGCCCGATGAGCTGCGCTCGCTGCGCATCGTCCACAAGGCGCTCGCGGACGTGAACCGCCTGCGGATCGTCCAGCGGCTGGCCCAGGGCGAGGCGACGGTCTCGGAGCTGATCGAACGGATCGGGCTAAGCCAGCCGCTCGTGTCCTGGCACATCGGCCGGCTGCGGAGCGCGGGCCTCGTCGCGACCCGACGAGTGGGCCGCGAGACCGTGTCCCGACTGCTCCCCGAGGCCTTCCACGCGTTCGTCGAGTACGAGCGCCGCATCCTGGGCATCCGCGGCGCAAAGGAGCAGGCACCTTCGTGACCGGCTCCGTGGTGTCCCCGGCGCTGCGCCAGCGGGTGCGCGACCTCGCCACCCCGATCGCTCGCGGCCTCGGCCGCCTGGGCCTCACGCCGAATGCGCTGACGGTCATCGGCTTCCTGGGCACGTTCGTGGCCTCTCTCGCGGCTGCCCTCGAGGCCTGGGCCCTCGCCGGCGTCCTGGTCCTTGCGTTCGGCATCTTCGATCTCTTCGATGGCGCACTCGCGCGTGCCACCGGGCGCGTGACGAAGTTCGGCTCATTCCTGGACTCGACCCTGGATCGGACGGGCGAGAACCTGCTGTACGCGGGTGTCGCGGTCGGTTGCCATGTCGCCGGATACGGCGAAGGCGTGATCGTCGCCGTTCTCGCCATGGCGTTCGCGTCGGGGGTGACCTACGCACGCGCCAAGGCGGAATCACTCGGCTTCTCCGCCGAGGTCGGCATCGCCCCGCGTTCCGAGCGGCTGGTCCTGCTCGCCCTCGCCCTCGTGCTTGGCGGCGCGCTGGGCGGAATCGGGCCTAACCGACCATTCCCCGACGGCGTCGTGATCGATCCCAACGCGATCGTCCGTGGTGGCACGACGCCGTTCCTGGCACTGATGGGAGCCATTGCGGCACTGTCCGCGATCACGGTCGTCCAGCGCATCCTCCACGTCCGCGCCCAGTCGAGGGAGGGCTGACCCGGCGCGCCTCAGCCCTCTCCCGGAGGGCCTTCCCACCACCCACCACTGATGACCCCACTCGCATCACGAACGAACCATCGGCCTCAGCGGCCCCGAGCCGCACCAGCAGGAGCAGGAGCAAGCCTCATGGCATCGAACGGCAAGAACGGCAGCAAGAACGGCACCCCGGCCAACACGTGGGCGGGCGCCGGGCGCCGCGGCGACGGCAAGATCCGCGTCGCGATCGTCGGCGTCGGCAACTGCGCGAGCAGCCTCGTGCAGGGTCGGTACTACTACGAGAACGCCAAGGAGGACGACTTCGTCCCCGGGCTGATGCACGTCAACCTGGGCGGCTACCACGTCCGCGACATCGAGTTCGTGGCCGCCTTCGACATCGACAAGAACAAGGTCGGCAAGGACCTGTCCGAGGCGATCTACACCAAGCCGAACAACACCTACGTGTTCCAGCAGGTCAAGCATCTCGGCGTCCCCGTCGAGCGCGGCATGACCCATGACGGCCTCGGCAAGTACCTCAGCCAGGTCATCGAGAAGGCCCCCGGCCCCACGGCCGACATCGTCAGCATCCTGAAGGAGCGCGAAGTCGACGTGATGGTCTCGTACCTCCCCGTCGGCTCCGAGGAGGCGACCAAGTGGTACGTGGAGCAGGCGCTCAAGGCCGGCGTGGCGTTCGTGAACGCCATCCCGGTGTTCATCGGGCGTGAGCCGTACTGGCAGCGCCGGTTCGCGGAGGAGGGCCTCCCGGTCATCGGCGACGACATCAAGAGCCAGGTCGGCGCGACGATCGCGCACCGCGTGCTCACCCGCCTGTTCATGGATCGCGGCGTTCGCCTGGATCGCACGTACCAGCTGAACTTCGGCGGCAACACGGACTTCCTGAACATGCTCGAGCGCGAGCGCCTGGAGTCCAAGAAGATCTCCAAGACGAACGCCGTCACCTCCATGCTCGACTACGAGCTCGAGGACGGCGACGTCCACGTCGGGCCCAGCGACCACGTGCCGTGGCTCCTGGACCGCAAGTGGTGCTACATCCGCATGGAGGGCACGACGTACGGCGACGTGCCGCTCAACGCGGAGCTGAAGCTGGAGGTCTGGGACAGCCCCAACAGCGCGGGCGTCATCACCGACGCCATCCGCTGCCTGAAGCTGGGCCTGGATCGCGGCCTGAAGGGCACGCTCGTCGCGCCCTCCAGCTACTTCATGAAGAGCCCGCCGCAGCAGATCCACGACGACATCGCGTACAACCGGGTCGAGGCCTTCATCAAGGGCGACGACAACGAGACGCTCGTCGGGACCGAGGCACCGGTCAAGCGCAAGCTCCGCAAGCTGGCCGCGAGCGGCCCGAGCGCGGCGCAGCTGGCGGCATCCGGCGCTCGCGCCAAGGCGGCGGCCGGCGCGTGAGCCCGGCTGCCGACGGCCCTCGGCAGGAGCGCAAGGGGCTCGTCGCGCCGCACACGCGGGGCGCGAAGGGCAGCTTCCGGCCGGTCGAGAAGGCCGCGATCTACGGGTACCGGGCGGGCATGTGGCTGATGAGCCGCCTGCCCGTGCCGGTCGCCCGCGGGATCGTCAGCTTCATGCTCCAGCTGTCGTTCGTCCTGTGGCCGAAGAAGCGGCGCTGGGTGAACGACAACTTCGCGCACGTCCTCGGGAAGCCCCCGGGCAGCCTGGAGGTCAAGCGCAAGGCCCTCGCGGCCTACCGCTCGTACGCACGCTACGTCGTGGAGCTCATGCGGCTGCCACGGCTGACCAACGAGGAGGCGGCGGCGCTCGTCGACACCTCGTCGCTCCTCCCGCTGGAGGCGTACTGGAAGGCGAGCGGCAAGGGCATCATCCTGACCAGCCCACACATCGGCAACCTCGAGGGCGTCGCTCGCGGGATCGCACGGCATGGCTGGCCGATCGCCGCGCTGGCCGATGACACCAGCTTCCCGGAGCTGTTCGACCTGCTCATGCGCCAGCGCAAGGAGTGGGGCGTCACGCTCATCCCGTGGCGCAACATCCGGGACATGTTCGGCGTGCTGCGCCGCAACGAGATCCTGGCCCTGATCATCGACTGGGGCTATCGCGAAGAGGACGTTCCGGTACGCATGTTCGGCGCGTGGACCACGCTCCCGGCCGGGCCGGCGGCGCTGGCTGCGAAGACCGGTGCGCCGATCGTGCATATCGCGATCCGCCGCGCCCCGGACGGCCGGAACTTCCAGGTGACGCACAGCGAGCCGATCCTGGTCGCATCGTCCGAGCCTGGGGAGCTGCGCCGCGCAACGCAGGCCGTCGCCGACGCGCTCGCCGCGACCATCGCCGCGGCCCCGGAGCAGTGGTACAGCTTCAAGCCGATCTGGCCGTCAACTCCCGAGGAGCAGGCCGCGCTCGCCGAGCGGGCGGAGCGCACCGAGCAGGCAGGGGCCATGCCGGACGTCACAGCCCTCGCGCCGGCCGGCTGATGCACCTCAAGGCGCGTGTCGTCGTCGTCGCGGCCTGGGTCGCATGCCGCCTGCCCGAGCCCCCGCTCCTCGCCCTCGCGGACTTCGCGGGCCGGGTCTGGTACCGCCTCGCCCCCGAGCGTCGGCGTCGGGCCAGGCGCAACCTGACGCGCGTGGTGCGCTGGCTCGCAGACCACGACATGGGCTCGTCGGAGGTGCGCGTCGCGGCCCGCGATGGACGCGCCCTCAATCGCCTTGTTCGCGAAGCCTTCCGGCACGCCGCGCGCTACTACGTGCAACTGGCCCGGGCACCCATCGTGAACGCCGCGTACCTGGACCGCTGGCTCGTCGTCGAGACGCCGGGCGTCATCGAGGCGGCCCTCGACGACCCGAGGGGGGCGCTGTTCGTGGGCATGCACATGGGCTGGTTCGAGCTGCCGGCGATGGTCGCGGCGGCCCGGACCGGACGACCGGCGATCGTTCCCTCGGAGACCATCGCCGATCCCGCGCTCCAGGCCTATCTCGTGCAGACCCGGGAGCGGATGGGCCTCCGGCTGATCGAGCTGTCCGGTGCCAAGCGCCTGCTGAAGGAGGAGCTGCTCGAGGGCGGCACGGTGGGGCTGCTCGGCGATCGCGACATCACCGGCGGGGGGATCGACACGGAGTTCTTCGGTGCGCCCTCACCGCTTGCAGCTGGGCCGGCCCTGCTGGCGATGGAGACGGGGGTCACGCCGCACGTCTTCGGGATCTGGCGTGACCTGAGCGGCGTGTATCACGTGGCCGTCGAGTCGGTCGCGTTCCCGGCGGAGGGCTCGCGTCGCGAGCGCGTCTCCGCGTACCTCGCCGCCGAGGCCCGTGCCTTCGAGCGGCACATCGCCGCGGCGCCGGAGCAATGGCTCGCGATCTTCCACCCGCTCTGGCCGGATCTCGAGGCAGCGCTCGCCCACGTGCCGGCACCCACGCCGGGGGTGGCCGCGTGACGGAGCGGCTGGGGCGCGCTGACCTGCATATCCATACCCTCGCGTCGGACGGGACCGCGGGCATCGTGGAGATCCTCGACCACGTGGAGCGCAACACGGAGCTGGACGTGATCGCGATCACGGACCACGAGCGGATCGACGCCGCGCTCGCCGGGCGCTCGATGGCGCGCGATCGCGGCCTGTCGTTCGAGGTCGTCGTCGGCGAGGAGGTCACCACGCTCGGCGGGCATCTCCTGGCCTTGTGGATCGAGACGCCGATCAAGCCGTTCCGCTCGCTGCGCTCCACGATCGCGGAGATCCACGACCAGGGCGGCCTTGCCATCCCGGCGCACCCGCTCGTGCCCTACCCGCTGTGCGCCCAGGGGTTCGTGCTGCGCCGGCTGCTGGCCGACGCGCCGCGCTTCCACCCCGATGCGATCGAGGCGTTCAATCCGACGACGCTCGGCCGGCCCTGGCACGCCCGCGTGGTGCGCTTTGCGGACGAGCAGGGTCTCGCCCGCGTGGGCAACTCCGATGCCCACTCGCTGGACGCAATCGGGTCCGGCTACTCCACCTTCCAGGGCCACGACGGCGAGGCGCTGCGGGCGGCGATCGCCGGCGCGACGACCCACCACCACGGCACCTTCCATGCCACGGGCGCGCAGCTCGGCACGTTCCGCGAGCAGCTCCGCAAGTACGGTCGCGACGCGCGGGCCAGCCTTGGCGGCCGGCTGCGCCGCGACGGCTCACGCCGCGACCTGGGCTACCCACGCAACGGTGGCGAGCTGGACGGTCATCGCGCGACGCTGCTCGCCGAGCGCCGGGCCGCGGGCCGAAGCGGCGCGGCGGCCGCCGAGGAGGGCCCGGCGTGAAGATCGGGCTCGTGACCCCGTACGTCTACCCGCTGCCCGGCGGCGTGAACCAGCACGTGCGCTACCTGTACGAGAACCTTCGCCTGCGCGGCCACGACGTCCGCATCATCACGAGCAGCCACGGCCTGCAGAGAGCCTCCGACGGCGACGTGATCCGGATCGGCAAGGGCTTCTCCATGCCGGCCAACGGCTCCGTGGGCACGATCACGGTCTCGCCGCGATTCCTC
Source organism: Chloroflexota bacterium (assembly GCA_016191395.1). Classification (GTDB taxonomy): domain Bacteria; phylum Chloroflexota; class Limnocylindria; order Limnocylindrales; family CSP1-4; genus UBA5189. The sequence continues at coordinate 25,984 of JACPOS010000013.1, read as the reverse complement.
TCCCAGGTGCGCACCGTCCTTGATCGGGAGCGGTTCGACCTGCTCCACTTCCACGAGCCGTTCGTGCCGTTCCTATCGCTCGTCGTCCTCGGGCTGTCGAACAGCGTCAACGTGGCGACCTTCCACGCGTTCGGTGGCTTCTCGCCCGTGTACTCGATCGGGTCGAAGCTGATGGGCCCGTCCGTCAACCGGATCCACGGGCGAATCGCGGTGTCGGCGGCGGCGCGACATTTCGTCGATCGCTTCTTCCCCGGCGACTACAAGATCATCCCGAACGGTGTCGACGTCGCCCGATTCCAGCGGGCCGTCCCGATCGCGCGCTGGCAGGACGGCACGAAGAACATCCTGTTCGTTGGCCGGTTCGAGTCGCGCAAGGGCCTGCTCCACCTCCTGAAGGCCTACCGGATCCTGCGCAAGACTGGCTGCGATTGCCGGCTGCTCGTCGTGGGCGGCGGCCCGCAGGAGAAGGAGATGCGGCGCTACCTCATGACCCGCAAGCTGGGCGGTGTCGAGTTCCTCGGCCGGGTCAGCGACGACGAGCGCGACGCCCTGTTCAAGACCGCGGACATCTACTGTTCGCCGGCGACCGGACGCGAATCGTTCGGGATCGTCCTGCTGGAGGCGATGGCCGCGGGCACCGCGATCGTCGCGAGCGACATCCACGGCTACAAGGGCGTCGTCCGGCGCGGTCGCGAGGGGCTCCTCGTGCCGCCCGGAAAGCCCAAGGCGATCGCCGGGGCACTCGCGAAGCTGCTCGGTGACGACGAGCTCCGCGAGTCAATGGCCCGCTCCGGCCTCGAGCGGGCGCAGGAGTTCAGCTGGGAGCGCGTGACCGCGAAGGTGGAGGACTACTACGGCTTCGTGATCCGGCGTCTCGCCGCCCAGGGCCAGCTCCCATCAGGCTTCCATGCCGAGGTGCCGCCCTCGCCGCGCGTCCCGCTGATCGCGCTCGAACCGGCCGAGCCCGCCGGGCCGGTCGCGATCCTCTAGCCCTCTCCCGGCCCGGGGTCCTCCGGCGGCGCGAGCCGGTCCCGCCGGCGCTCCGCGAGCACGATCCGCCACGACCACGCGCTGTACGCGACCACGATCGACGTGAACGCGATAGCGAGCAGCATCACCGCCGGCACCGGCGCGAAGAGCGATGGGGCGGCCGCGCGGTCCCCCTGGAGCACCCAGAACTGGAACGGGTAGAGGTACGTCGGCAGGAAGCCCTGGTATGCGTTGTGGATGGCGGCGGGCAGCGGCAGGCCGGAGATGTTCGGGTACCAGAGGATGAACCAGAAGACCATCGCGCCGAGCGCCCCCAGCACGAACCGCCGCGCGTCGCGCGCCGTCGCGACGTACGCCGCCACCGGGGACAGGGCGAGCGTCACGAACAGGGCGATCGGCTCAACCGGGATGTTCGCGATCTTCAAGCCGTCCGAATCTGGGATCGCCGTGGACACCACGACGAACGCGATCGAGGTGAGGGTGGCGATGACCGCCGCCGTGGCCCACCGGCTACCCAGGCCCAAGCGCCCCATGGCGGCGCGCCAGCCGCCTGCCGCCTGCTCGACCGCAAGCCGGTCCGGGTCGTCCTCCTCGGACAGCGCGAGCAGCTCGCGCAGGAGCAGGAGCACGCCCACGCCGATGACAACGGCGATCGCGATGGCGCGCGGCGAGATGGTCACGTCCGGTATCAGCGTCGGGCACGCCTGCGAGTTCGGGACCATGTCCGTGACGCGCGCGATCGCGCACAGCGGCCGGTGCATGACCCAGAGCCCGAACGGCCCCAGGATCGCCGCGGCCGCCGACAGCCGCGCGAGGAGCCAGATGCGGCGAGATGTTCCGTGCCACAGCTCCGCGAGGAAGTAGGCGAGGGCGAGGAACACGAACGGCAGCGACGTGTAGTAGTGGTACTCGAACGCGGCGCGGTCGATGCGCGCCCACGAGATCCACTGCACGGCGAACCCGATCCCGATCAGTGCGAGCGCGGCGCTGCGTCGCTTGAATGCCTGCCAGGCGACGAAGGCGAGCGCCGGGATTGCCAGCCACCACGCAACGAGGTTGCCGGCGTCGTAGATCGAGGCGGACGTGCCACCGGCAAAGCCTTCCTCGTAGAACCAGACCGGCTTGAGGTCGAGCGGCCATGCCCACCACGGCGAGGAGGCCGGGTGCGCCGATGACAGGTTGTTGTGGTAGGCGTACATGGTGCTCGTGAGGTCGAGCAGCGTCTGCCCGGTATTCCCCGGCGGCCAGCCCGTCCCGGGCACCGCCCCGGCCCACAGCTGGTGGCCCTCCACCATCGCCCACGGGATGTACGACACCACGTACAGCCCGATGGGGATCACGAGCAGGCCCACCGCCAGCCAGATCGCCGGCAGGCCGAAGCCCGCGCCGAGGCGGAGCCAGCCCTGCGGAGCCTCCCTTGGCGGCTCAAGGATCGCGGCCGGGTCATCCGGCTCCGGCGGGAGCGCGAGCGGGCCGAAACCGATCCGGCCGAGCACGTAGAAGCCCACGTAGACCACGGCGGCACCAAGGAACGCGAACATCGCCAGCTGGATCGGGGTCGCGGTGATCGGGCCGATCGAGACCGGCAGGGTCGCGTCGCCACGGCTGAGGCCGTACAGCATCGCCAGGACCCCTGCCGCGATCGGCGCCCCGACGGCAAAGCGCAGCTCCTCCACGGTCCACGCCACGGGATGGAGCGTGTTCGCGAGGACGGCGGCGATGACCAGCGCGAACATGATCACCAGGAACACGTAGTTGCCGCCGCTCTGGCCCGCGGGCACGGAGATCGCGACATAGCCCAGCGCGGTCGTCAGGACCACCAGGCCCACGATGAGCAGCAGCCTGCCGAGTGCGCTTCGGGCGAGGCTCAACATGCCGAGGCCGCCGATCGCATACGCGGCGACCCACTTCGACGCGAGCGCGAAGCCCAGGAAGAAGCCGATCAGCGGGACGCCAAGGGCGAACGCGACCCAATGCCGCCGGCTGTTGCCGGGGTGGAGCCACAGCGCCGCGAAGATCGTGTAGGCCGCCACGATCCCGAGCCCCACGTACGAGTCGTTCATGCCGATGCGGCTCTGGGCGAACAGCATCCCGTCCACGAGGGCGATCACGCCGACCATGACTGCGATCGAGCGGCGCCGGAACAGCAGGCGCGCGAGCACGTACATGAACAGCGCCATCAGGACACCGGCGATCACGCCTGGAACGCGCCAGGCGTACGCGTGCCGCCCGACCTCGACCGCGGCGACCTGGCCGCCGGCATCGAAGGCGAGCAGCTGCTCCCGGTCCGTGGACGGGTACTCCTGGTTCTCGTCCATCACCATGACCGTGGGCACATACGGCAGGACCGCGTCGGCATACACCGCGTTGCCATGCGGCTCGATGACGTACACGGTGTCCGCGCCGCCCGAATCGACGCCGCCGGCTCCGACGGGCACAGAGCCCTCAATATGGACCATCCGCGAGGCGAGGTCGTAATACGCCCGCCCGGCCCTCGCGCCAGGGAGGATGTACGTCCGGTCGACCCGAGGCTCAGCGTCCCGCTTGGCGATGATGACCGCGAACTTCGGACCGGTCGGGGTAGAGACGGAGGCATACAGCGGATCGTCCTGGATGTCCCAGATGCCTACGATCCCGCTCACCGGCCCGCCGACGTCCAAGGTCTTGGTGACGGCCCCGGAGACCAGCTCGATGAACGAGACGCCATCGGCCGTCGCGACGGCCAGCCGGTCGTCGCTGACGCCCTCGCTGATCTGGCCGACGCCGCGCAAGCTCGGGCGGCTGAGCTCCAGCGCGGCGGTCGCATCGATGACGACGACCTGGCTGTGCTCGGAATCGGTCGTGCCGAACCCCGCCTGGAGCACCGCCGCGAGGCGCTCGCCGTTGCGGGTCGCGTACAGCCGGTCGATCGGCCCGTCCACGCTCATGAACGCCCGCGAGTCGACGTCGACGGGTGGCCCGCGCCGGGTGGCGTCGAGTGCGCCGACATCGACGGCGCGGATCTCGCCCGAGCGCGTCCCGATGTACAGCGTGTGCCCCTTGGTGTCGTACGCGAGCGCGACCGCGTCCGGCACCGTGACCCTTCCGGCGAGCTCGCGCGTGGCCAGGTCGTAGGCCCGCACTTCGCTGCCCGTCGCGACCCACAGGCGATCGCCCTCGATCCGGCTTGAATCGAGGCCGTCGTCGCGCCGAGGCTCCACGACCGCGTCGACGACCGCCACGTTCAGCTGGCTCCGGGCGCTGACCCGGTCCTCGCCGAGTGCCACGAGGCCCAGGGCCATCGCGTACTTGGCGAGATGCGGATGCGTCCATTCGTAGATGTCGTGCGACAGGCCGTAGCGCCAGTCCTGGAGGAACTCCGTCGCCGTGCGGGGGTGGTAGACCTCGTCGAAGTACATCTGGTACGGCTCGTCCAGCCGCCACATGCGCACGGTCAGCAGGCTGATCGCGAGGACCGCGAGCATCCACGCGTCCAGCCGGTCGAGGCGTCCGCCCCGCTCGCCCTCGAGCAACCGGCTCCGGTCGGCCCGGACCGGGGAGTCGCGCAGGCGCGCCCGGAACCACCCCCAGGGACCCAGCGAGCCCGCGTCGCGGTCCACGTCCCACACAGGCACGACGACGGCGCCTGCGGCCGCGGGAGGGGCAACGGGGGTGGCCACCGCAGCCGCCGCTGGGCCAGGTCCGGCCGGCACCGCGGCGGGGCGCACGCCCGAGAGCGGGCCGGCCCACGGAGCCGGCGACCCGGATGACGCCGGCTGGGGCTCGTGCGGGTCGAGATCGGGCGACGGCCCATCGTCGGGGGGACGGCGACCCAGCCAGCCGGCGAGCCGGCTGTGCTCGTGCGGGTCGTGGCCCGCGGTCGCGACGCCGTCCGCGATCCCCTCCACCGCCTCCTCGCGCAGCTGGAAGAACGCCCAGCCGAGGATGAGCGCCTGCGTCACCGACGCGATGGCCACGCCCCACGGCGAGGCGAGCGTGGCTCCCATCCCGAGCCAGTCGGAGATGCCCGGGTTGTCGCGGTAGTAGGTCGTCAGGACCACGTACATGTTCGCGAACGTCGCGGCAGCGGAGAGCACGTACGCGATCCGCCAGCGGATCGAGACCGTGGCGAGGATCGCGCCGACCGCCGCGAGCGGGAAGAGATAGCGCTCGTGGACGCGCGTCGGGAGGACGAAGAAGGCGAGGGACAGGATCGCGAGGCCCACGAGGGTGGTGATACGATCCGGCCGGCGGGCGACCAGCCAGACGACGACGGCCGCGGCGATCACGAACAGCGCAGCCCCCACGAGGGCGGCCGGAAAGGCGCCGATGAGCATGCCCGGGTCGCACGTCTGCGTGCTCGCGGGCCAGCTCCAGATCGGCCAGTCGCCGATCCGGAAGTCGCCCGCCGGCGACGCGGCGATCGTCGAATCGCACACCCATGACCGGTTGAGCGCGAGGCTCTGCTCCCGCCCGCCGGCGGTCGTCTGGATAACGAGGGCCCACGGGTTGAACGCGTTCACGGACAGGTACGGGTAACCAGCCGCGGTCTTGAAGATCTGCGCGATGAGCCCCGGGAAGCTGAGCCCGAATGGGAGCGACACGAAGATCGCCGTCAGCAGGCCGGCGAGGCCGGTGGTCACGACACGGATCGGGCCGCGGATCCGCTCCTCCAAGCCCAGCGTCCAGGTGCGCGGCTCCGGGTCCTCGTCGCGGCCGAAGCCGCCGCGCGGCCAGAAGGCGCGCCGGATCACGACGATCGCCACGATCGGGATCAGGATCCCGAGCTGCGGCTTGATCAGCGCGGCGAGCGTCGCCAAGATGGCGGCACGCTCCGGCCGGTCGCGCCACAGCTCGCGCAGCGCAAGCAGCAGGACGACCACGCCCACCGAATCGACCTGCCCCCAGACGACGCTGTCGAACCAGGTGACCGGGTTGATGATGACGAGCAGCGCGCCGATCCGCGCCGCCCGCACGCTCCCGCCGAGCTCCCGCGTCATGGACCAGACGAGGTAGGCGAGCGCGAGGTCGCCCAGGATCGGCGGGATCTTGATCAGGTCGCCGACGCCACCGCCCAGCACGTTCGCCACGCCGCCGACGAGCCAGAGCACGTACAGGTAGCCTGGCGTGTAGTCGTGGAAGAACGGGCGGTCGTAGAACCCGCCCAGGCCGCTGTCGGCAAGGTTGTTCGCCCAGAACTGGAAGGAGGCGAGGTCAACCTTGAAGCCGGAGCCGGGCAGGAGGTATGCGATGATGAGCCGGAAGGCGAGCCCAAGCGCCAGCAGGACGAGGATGCTGCCCGCGGCGTCCCTGAACCCGGCCCGCGATCGCTCCGCCCTGTCCGGGTCGGGCTCACCGATTGCGGGACCACTCAACAGGGGTTCGGTCTCCAGCGAGCGATGAGGTGCTTGGGAGCGTAGCAGAGGGCGCCGCGGGCTCCCGCCGCCTGGACGTCCTGTTCGACTGGCTCGATCGGCTGCCGGCGCTCGCCGTCGGGGCCGGCCTCGTCGCGCTCGCCCTGGCCGCGTACTGGCTGCCCGGCAGCGACCGGTACTACAACCACTTCGTCTGGCAGGCGATGGCGTTCCTCGACGGTCGCGCGGCGATCGAATGGCCCGTTGCAGGCGGCTTCCCGCGCGGCAACTCCTGGATGCAGGACGTCTACCCGCTGCGCGAGGTGACGGGCGACCCCTCGACCACCGGCGCGCTCCTTCCCTTCCCGCCGCTCCCGGCGATCCTGCTCATGCCCTTCGTTGCGATCTGGGGCCTCGCCACCGACATCCGGGCGGTGTCGGTGGGGCTCGGGGCGATCGACGTGGGCCTCGCGTGGTGGGCGCTGGGACGTCTGGCGATTCCCCGGCGCGTGCGCCTTGCCACCACCGTCTTCTTCGCCTTCGGGACCGTCTTCTGGTACGCGGCGCAGCTCGGCACCACGTGGTTCTTCGCGCACGTCGCGGCGATCGCGGTCCTCCTCCTGGCCGTGGGCACGGCCTTCGGCGCCGATCCCGGTGCGGACGACGAGGTGGAGGACGCCCCGAACGTCAAGGGTGCGGTTCGGTCGCTCGCCGATACGCTCCGGCACCCGTTCCAGCTCATCGACCGGCGCCAGCTGCTGGCGGGCATGCTGTTCGGCATCGCCGCGACCGCCCGGCTGACGGTCGTGTTCGGCGCGCCCTTCTTCATGCTCGTGGGCGGGGGCGGGACGTGGGCGCGCCGGTCCGTCTCCGCCGGCATCGGAGCGGCGATCCCGGTGACGCTGCTGCTCATCTACAACCTGACCACCACCGGCCACGTCTTCAACCCGGGGTACGACTACCAGTACCAGAAGGAGGCGAACGGCTACCCGAGCCTGGGCTACAACCCGGACTGGGCCATCGAGGACGCGCGCTACCTGCCGCAGAACCTGGCGATCTTCCTGCTCGGCACCCCGGCCGTCCTCCCGGACGAGACCCAGAACTCGGTGGGCGACCGGTCGCCGCTGTGCACGGCGCCGGCAGCCCAGCGGGGCCTGTTCGACGAGGACTGTCCGCTGCTGATCCCGCGCGACGTGGGCATGAGCATCATCCTGACGAGCCCCGCGTTCCTCCTGGTCATCCCGGCCCTGCGTCGCGGTCGCTCGCGCCTCGTCGCCGGCGGCTTCCTGGCGGTGATGGCGATCGCCCTCGTGAACCTCATGCATTTCAGCCAGGGCTGGGTCCAGTTCGGCTATCGGTTCAGCAATGACTTCGTGGTGTTCGCGCTGCCGCTCGTCGCCGCCGGCATGACCCGCCGCGGCCGCGTCGGGTGGCTGGGGTTCGGGCTCGTCGCCGCGTCCGTGGTGATCAACCTTTGGGGCGTGATCTGGGGCAACATCCTCGGATGGTGAGCTCGCGCATGCTGGCACTCGCCGCACCCTTCGCGGTCGCGCTGGTCGTCATCGTCAATGCCTGGTCCGGGCTGATCCCGGGCGTCGCGTTCTGGGACACGGGGGAGTTCCAGACGGTCCTGCCCATCATGGGCACCGCGCACCCCACGGGCTACCCGACATACGTGCTCCTCGGCTTCATCGGCAACATCCTGCTCACCCCGATCGGCGAGCCCGCCTTCCGGATCACCGTGCTGTCCCTGGTGGCGGTGGCGACCGCCGCCGCCGCGACCGTGGCGCTCGTGAAGCGCCTCACCGGTTCCACCATCGTGGGCATCGCGACCGGCCTGGGGCTCGCGACGACACCGGTCGTGTGGGTCAACGCCACTCGAGCCGACCCGCATCCGATCCACCTGATGTTCGTCGCCCTGCTCGTGCTGGCACTCGTTCGCTGGCAGGACGCCCGGCGGGAGCTCGGCGAGGATCCGACGGCCGGGCGCCGCGCCGATCGACGCCTTGTGCTGGCCGCGGTGCTGTTCGGGCTAGCCGCGGGCAACCACTCGCTGACGCTGCTGCTCGTTCCGCCCGTCGGGCTGTTCGTGCTCTCGGTGGAGCCCGGCATCTGGCGTCGATGGAAGCTCGTCCTGGGCTGCCTCGCGGCTGCGTTCGGGACCGTCGCGCTTGTCTACCTCGAGCTGCCGATTCGCGGCGGGCTGGTGCCGGCGACGCTCATCTACGGCCGGCCGGCGACGTGGGATGGCTTCTGGTACATCGCGCTCGCCGAGCAGTTCCGGGGCTCGCTCGTGGATCCGTTCGGCGACCTTGCGGGCAAGCTGGACAAGCTGGCCACGCTGGCGAATGCCCAGCTCGGCCTGATCGCCTATGCCATCCCGCCCGCGTTCCTGATCTCCCTCTGGCGCGCGCCGCGGTACACGCTGCTGACCGGCCTCGCCCTGGCGATCACGGTCCTGTTCAACCAGGCGTACACGAACTCGGACATCGAGCGCTACTACCTCGGTCCCGCCCTGTGGATCTGGACGTGGCTCGCGATCCTCGCCGCGGAGCTCGCGGACATCGCCGGCGTGCTCGTCGGAAGCGCGATCCGACGTGCGTGGCCCGTCTCACTCGACGATCCGACGGTGCGTCGAGCGTCCGTCGCCGCAGCCGCTATCGTCGGGGTCGTGCTGCTCCTGCCGACCGTCTCGGACCTCGACGTTCGTCGCCATCGTGCCGATCGCTCGGGCGACACGAGCGCCTCGACGTGGCTGGCGGAGGTCCTGCCCGCCATCCCGCAGGGCGCCGTGCTCGTGAGCTGGTGGAGCACGTCCACGGCCCTCTGGTACGCCCAGAAGGTGGAGGGCCTCCGGCCGGACATCGAGATCATCGATGATCGGACGATGCTGGACCGGGACCTCGGCCGTGCACCGGACGTGATCGCGGCAAATCTCGGCAAGCGGCCCGTGTACGTGATCCGCATCGAGGGCCGCGACACGGACGAGCTCACGCGCCAGTACGACATGAGGATCGTCGCGAGCGGTGGCAGCACCGCCGTCTGGGCGGTCGACGGCAGACGGGCGGCGACGCCGTGACGCGGGTCGCCACGGCCGGGCCCGGCGCGAGACTCGCGGCACTGTCATACTTCTTCCCGGCCCACAACGAGGCCGCGAATCTCGCCGGCCTCGTGGAGGAGGCGCTCGCCACCCTGCCGTCGCTCGCCGACGAGTTCGAGATCGTCATCGTCGACGACGGCTCGAAGGACGCGACGCCCGCCTTGGCCGACGAGCTCGCGGCGGCGCACCCACAGGTCCGGGCCGTCCACCATCCGGTCAACCTGGGCTACGGCGCTGCTCTCAGGACCGGGTTCGCCGCAGCGCGCTTCGACCACCTCGCGTTCACCGATGGCGATCGCCAGTTCAGGGTCGCGGACCTCGGACGGCTGATCGAGCGACTCCAGGCGGGTTCCGCCGACGCAGTCGTGGGCTACAGAATCCAGCGCGCGGACCCGCTGGTGCGCACCGTCTATGCGAAGCTGTACCGGCTCGCGAATCGCATCTTCTTCGGCCTCAGGGTCCGCGACGTGGACTGCGCCTGCAAGCTGTTCAACCGCGCGGCGCTCGAAGGCGTCTCGGTGGAGTCGGGGGGCGCCTTCTTCTCGGCGGAGCTGCTGATCAAGCTCCGGGCGCGCGGCCGGCGGATCGACGAGGTGGGAGTGCCACACTACCCCCGGACGGCTGGCAGCCCCACCGGCGCGAAGCCGCAGGTCGTGTTCCGCGCGGTCCGTGACTTCTGGGCGCTCCGCCTCCGGCTATGGGCCGCCCCGAGGCGCGCGCTGTCCCGCGGCACGCCGATTCTGGGTTCCAGCAAGGAATCCTGACCGAGCCAGGCGGTCGAGGCGAAGGCGGCGAGAGCACGGAGGGCGAGCGCACCCAGGGCGTGAGCCGACGCGCGCAGCGCCAACGCACGGATCGGCCACCTGGCGAAGGTCAGCTGCGGCGACCTCCGGATTCGGGGCCGGCGCCCTGGTCATGCTCCAGCGAGTTGACGAAGTCCCGGAACATGTCCAGCCGCGGGTCGGCGGGCGTGTCCCCGATGGATTCGATCGGCGGACGGGCGCGGCGGGGTCGATCACCGGCGTCGGAGGCGGGCTCGTCGGCGCCGGATTCGCCCGCAACGTCCTCGTCGGGATCCGTGGCGAGCGCGGCCTGGGCGAGGACCTCCTCGTCGGCGAAGATCTCCGCCTCCGTGCGCACCGCGAGCGCGAGGGCATCGGAGGGACGCGAGTCGACCTCCACCTCCAGGCCGTCGCGCTCCAGGTGCAGCCGTGCGTGGTACGTCTCGTCCGCCAGCTCGGAGATGACGACGCGGACGATGCGCACCCCGAGGCGCTCCAGCGCAGACGCGAAGAGGTCGTGGGTGAGCGGGCGCTCCGCCGTGAGGCCCTGAAGCCGCATCGCGATGGCGCTCGCCTCCCACGCACCGATCCAGATCGGCAGGTAGCGATCACCGGCGGTGTCCTTGAGGATCACCACGTGCCGGTTCGAGAGCATGTGCACGCGAACGCTCTCGATGACCATCTCCACAAGGCGGCCCATGGCGGGATTATCCCATCGGACCGAGGGCCGGGCCTCGCCGCGCCGTGCCTGCCCCGCCCACGCGCAGGATGACCCCCACCACGACGCCCAGGACGAAGCCACCGATATGGGCGAAGAACGCCACGCCGCCCTGGGCCGTCTCCGCCCCGAGGGCGCCGAACCCGCTGGCGAGCTGGAGCACGAACCAGTAGCCGAGGACGACCAGAGCCGGCACCTCGAGCAGCTGGTAGAAGAAGCCGAGAAACACGAGCGACAGGATTCGCGCTCCGGGGAACAGGACGATGTACGCCCCCAGGGCCGCGGCGATCGCGCCCGACGCCCCGACGAGGGGCACGCGGGAGGTCGGATCGATCACGACCTGGGTCAGTGCTGCCGCAAGGCCGCCGACGAGGTAGAAGGCGGCAAACGCGACGGAGCCAAGGCGGTCCTCGACGTTGTTGCCGAAGATCCACAGGAACAGCATGTTGCCGAGCAGGTGCAGCCAGCTGCCGTGAAGGAACATGCTGCTGACCATGCCGATCGTCGCCTGGCCCAGGTAGTCACCGGCGCGGAGCGCCGCCGTGATGTCGGCCGGCACTGCGCCCCAGCGCCGGAAGAACGATTCGAGGGCGGCATCGCCACCCGATGCCGTGACCGACAGCTCCAGCGCGAATGCCGCGAAGCACGCGCCGATGAGGGCCCATGTGACGATCGGCGTTCGCCGCGTCGGATTCCGATCGCGGAGCGGGATCACTGGCTGGCTGCGGGCGAGCCGGACCCTCCCGAGGCGCTCGGCACCGCCGACGAGCCGGGAACGCCGCCGATGGGCTGGAGCACGACGCGGTGCAGGCCGGCGGCGTTGATCCAGACGAGCACGTCGGGCTCCTGGTCGAGCCCCGGCTCGATGTAGAAGCCACGCAGGTCGTGCCAGCCATTGCTCCCGTCCGCGAGCCGGTACTGGGAGACGATCGCGCCGCTGACCTTCGACAGGCCGACCACCCGCTCGTTGACGGCGTCGAACGCATAGATCGTGCCCGTGCGTCGTTCGGCACCGGACGCGATGAACCGATACCCGGGCGCCGCGCGCAGGATCGAGTCGGCAGGGAGCGCCGCGACCCAGCCCGCGCTGTTGCCGTTCACGAGGCGGAGGACCTGGCCGGTGTCGACCACCCAGATGTCTCCGTCGATGTACAGGGCGGTGATCCCGCTGATGTCACGGGCCGCCGAGAGGTACAAGTTGGGCGTGGCGGGGAAGCCGCTGCCGTCCGCCGCCGGCGAATAGCGCTTGATCTGCTGCGCGGACGGGTCCACCACGTACAGGTTGTAGAGGTTGGCGTCGGCGTTCCGGATGAACGTGCCGATCGCGAGGATGTCGTCGCCCCATTCCGATGCCCCGGTGACGCGAACCCGCGTGATGGTGCCCTTGCCGGTGGTGTTGGCGGGCCGCCAGCGCCAGACCACGTTCGCCGAATCGACCATCAGCAGGTCGCGTCCGCCGACCCCGAGCAGCTTCGGGACTGCCTCGGTGGCACCGGCGGCCTTGTTGCCATCGCGGAAGATTGCCGTGGCCTTCTTGCCGGCGACGTCGATCCGGTAGACCGACTTCGTCGCTGCGTCGAGCACGAATGGCGCCCCATCCGGGCCCTTGATCAGCGCCCGCAGGTCGATCACCGGGTCGGCAGGGAAGGTGAACGTGGCGGTGGAGCTCACGTCGATCATCCCGTAGAGGCGATCGAGCGCGGCCACGATCCTGGTGCGCAGCGGGTTGATCGTGGACGCCGGCACGTTCGCCAACTCGGCCCGCTTGAGGGCGGTGAACGCCTCGGTCAGCAGCTTCTCCGCTCGGGTCGGGTCGTTCTGGACGAGGTCGATGCCCGGCCCGATCACCCGGTCGAGGTTGCCACGGGCGAGCTCGATCGCGCCCTGCGCAGAGTCCAGGGTCGCGATGGCGGGGCCGTTGGGCTTGAGCCCGCCGAACATCGAGTACCCGATGCCCAGGGCACCGACGATGATGACGAGCGACAGCACGGCGACCGCCGCGCGGCGCTGGACCTCACGGCGGGCACCGAGTGGCGTGACGCGGCGGTTCGGGACGCCGCGGCTCGGCAGCGCGTCCTGGAGGCGGGCGAAGATCCGATACAGGGCACCGCCGGCGACGCCCCGTGCGCGGCGCGCGCCGGACTGCGCCGCGGCCAGCCCGCTGGCGACGGAATCCGCGAGCGGGATGGGCGAGCGATCCGGGGTGCCGGCGAGCGGCTCCGAGGGCCGCACCGGCACCGGGACGACGCCGCCACGAGTGGCGGCGACCTCCGCCGCCTCGATCACCAGGGCGCCGCTGCTGCCAGTGCCGCCCGCTTCACGGAATCGGGCGGTGAGCGCCTCCGCAGCCGACTGGGGGTGGAGCGTCACGAGCGCGTCCTTGAGCGCATCGGCGCCGAGCGCGGCGACGACGCTCGGCGCCACGAGGAGCAGCTGGTCGCCGACGTTGACCTCGCCGCGCCACACGTCGGGCTCCACCTCGTCCGACGGCAGGCCGCGATCGCGATGGGGGTCCGGCAGGGTGGAGAGCCGGGCGCCGCGGTTGAGGTAGGCCTCGGCCGGCCCCACGGTGCAGACGTACAGCTCGTTGTCGCGGACGACGGCGAGGGCGACACCGATGGGTCCCGGCCCGGAGCCGAGCGCCCCCTTCTCGCGGGCGTGGGCGAGCCGCTTGTTGGCGACCTGGATGGCCTTGACGAGACAGACGCGGATCCCGGCGGACTCGTCGTAGTAGTACTCGGTGCGGATCGCGTCGGCGACGAGGCTGGTCGCCTCGCGCGCCTTCGGGCCGGTGACGCGGGACGTGACGAGCAGGTAGAGGTGGCCCTTGCTGCGCGTCTGCGCGCCGACACGCGGCTCGATGTGGAGAGCGGTGTCGGGCGAATCTGGCGCGCGCTCGGCGTCGGGCACGACACCGAGCTTCATCTGGATCCGGTGGGCCACTGCGGTCCTCTGCCAGGGGCTGCGTCGGGGCGGGGATTATCGCATGGGGTGGTGGAAGCTTCGGGTGGACGAGTTGCCACGACGGTGCGTGACGACGGTTCGTGTGATTCGCGTACGAACCCTTCGAGGACCGGGGGCGACACCCCGCGAGCCATCGGTCCTCGTATTCGGTTACCGCCGCCTGATCGTGACGCGCACCTGACGCACGGGCGCGCCGCCCGGTGCCCTGCGGAACGCGGCCGCGAGCTCCTCGCCGTGCAGGACCAGCTCCTGGCCCACGATCGGGGCGTCCGCCTCGAGTACGAGCGTCTCGCCCTCCACCCGGAGCGCCCGGCAGGCACCGTGGGCCGCGGGCGCAAGCTCGGCGACGATCGCATCGAAGGTCGACAGAAACCGTGCCCGGCGCAGCTCGTCCGCGAGCCCCAGCTGGGCCGCGGCCTGGGGCATGAGGTCTCCGATCCGCGACATCGGCCGGCGCCGGCGCGGCTCGTCGGTCATGGCGCCAGCCGCGCGCCGTCCGCCCCGGTCCGGACCTCCCACGGCGTCGCGATCTCGCGGAGCGCCGGATCCAGATCGTCGAGCGTGGTCGTGGTAACGAACGCCTGCGGCAGCTCCGCGATGCGGCGCACGAGGTGCGCCCGGCGGGCAGGGTCCAGCTCCGAGAAGACATCGTCCAGGAGAAGGAGCGGCGGCCGGCTGTCGTGCGCCGTCACGAGGTCCAGCTCCGCAAGCTTCATCGCGAGGATCGCCGTCCGCTGCTGGCCGCGCGAGGCGAACGCCGCGAGGTCCCGGCCGCCCATGACGAACGCGAGGTCGTCCCGGTGCGGTCCCACCAGCGTGGTGCCGTTCCACACCTCCTTCTCGGCGGTCTCCGCGAGTCGCCGCTCCAGCGCGTCCCGGGCGGATTCGCCATGGCCGATGGGCGCGTTCGTGACGTACTCCACGCCCAGCGCTCCGGTCGCGGCTTCCTCTGGCGCGATCTCCGCGTGCGCGGCCGCGAGGGGCCCGGCCAGGCGAGCCAGCAGCGCGTGCCTGGCCGCCACCACCGCCCCGCCGGCCTCCAGGAACGGCCGATCCCAGTAGCGGAGCTCGTCGCGGGACGCCGTCTCGTCGCGGATCGCGCGGAGGAGCCCGTTGCGTTGCTGAAGGGCGCGCGAGTAGGTGGACAGCTCCGACGCGTAGCCGGGCATCAGGGTGATCGCCAGCTGGTCCAGCGTCCCGCGGCGCAGTGACGGCGAGCCGGCGACGAGCAGCATGTCCTCCGGCGCGAACAGGACGACCCGGAGCCGCTCGGCGAGGGCCGACGCCCGGCGCGGGACGCCATTGACCCGGATCCGCTTCCTGGCACCGCTCGCCGCCGCCGGCGAGCCGGGTCTGACGAGCGCGACCTCGATCTCGTCGGCGCCCGAGCGGCCCTCGATCCGCGTCACGTCGGAGCCCCAGCGGATCATCTCGACGTCCGTCGTGGTCCGATGCGAGCTGCCGCGCGCCAGGACGACCATCGCCTCGAGGAGGCTGGTCTTGCCGGCGGCGTTCGGACCCCAGACCAGTTGCGGGCCCGCCCCGAACGCGACCTCGAGCGTCGCGTAGGACCGGAGATCGCCCAGCCGGAGCCGGTCCAGGGTGGCGACCGTCACGCCCGAGGCCGCCTGCACGGGCCGTCTACGAGGTGGTGCGGACCGGCATCACCACGTGCACATACGAGTCGTCGCCGATCGGCTTGAAGACGCCCGGGGCGAGGGGGCCCTGGAGCTCCAGCGCGAACTGGTCCGCGGCGACCTTCTCGAGCACGTCGGCGAGGTACTTCGCGTTGAACGCGATGGAGGTGCCGTCGCCCTCGACCGTCGCCTGGACCTGGCCCACGTGGTCGCCGATCTCCGCGTTGGCGCTGACGGTGATGCCGGATTCGCCGTTCGCGGAGATCTGGAGCTTCACGATGTTGGCAGACTCGTGGGCGATCAGCGCGGCCGGCCGGACGGCGCGGAGGAGCTCCTCGCGATCCAGGACCGCGCGCGTCGTATGCGCCTTCGGGAGGACGGACTGGTAGTTCGGGAACTGGCCGTCGATCAGCCGGCTGACGAGATCGATCCCCTCGAGGTGGAACAGGATCTGGTTGCGGCTCTGGGCGAGCACCACGTCCACCGGGTCGTCCGTGTCGCCGAGGACGCGCATGAGCTCGTTGAGCGCGCGCGCCGGCACGACGACGCTCGTGTCGCCGACCGGGTCCAGGATGGGGATGGTCTTGACGGCGATCCGGTAGTTGTCGGCGGCCGCGAGGGTCACGGTCTCGCCCTCGAACCGGCACAGGACGCCGGTGAGGATGGGGCGGGCCTCGTCCGTGGCCGCGGCGAACGCGGTCTCCTCGAGGGCGCGTTTGAGGACGTTCTGGGCGATCCGAGTGGTGGGGCGCTCGCCGGTGGGCTGGATCGAGGGGAACTCGTCCGCGTCTATGCCCTTCACGTGGGACTGGAACGGGCCGGCGCTCACGTGGAGCGTCTCGTTGGCACCGGTCTCCAGGTCGATCCGCTGGCCCCCGGGCAGCGAGCCCACGAGGTCTGCCAGGAGTCGGGCGGGGACGGTCGTCGACCCGTCCGTCTCGACCTTGCCGGGCACCCAGTACACGAGCCCGATCTCCAGGTTCGTCGTGGTGAGCCGGAGGCCGCCGTCCTCCGTCTTGAGAAGGACGTTGGCCAGCACGGGCAGCGTGCTCCTGTTGGAGACCGCTCGACTCACGACGCCAAGGCCGCGAGCCAGGTTCTCCTGCATGACCGAGAGCTTCACGTCAGGTCAACTCCATGGGCGGGTCGGATCCAGGATTTCACGTACGAAGGGCTGCGTCGCGCAGGGTTCCCGGCTCCCGCGAAGCCGCGTCATCTTGTGTGTGTATCTTCCTTCATTCTTCTACGTCCGTCATCACCATCATCATGGTGTGGACGCCGGGGACAGCCGTGCTCCGTCCCGTTCGCGAGGCCGGTGGATGACGTGGCCGGGAGCGTGGGCCACCGTGGCCGGATGGGGGACGGCGGACCGTCGACGTCGTGGATAACACGGCCCGATGCCGAAGCGACGTGGTTGCCATGCTGCCAATGCCCACAGGTCGGGACACGGTTGTCCAACATTGCATCCACGTTGCAGTCCGCCCCCGGAGTCTCGCAGCGACACCGCTGATCCACCGTCAGTGCATGCGAATGTGGAGAACCCTGCCCCCGGGAGCGAGGGGTCAGTCGGCGTAGATCAGCTCGCGGACCGCGGCGATCTCGCGGCGCAGCTCGTCGTTCCCGCCCGACTCGCGCGTGATCTTGTCGCACGCGTGGAGCACCGTGGAGTGGTCGCGGTTGCCGAGCTCGGCGCCGATGCGCAGCAGCGAGACGTCTGTCTCCTCGCGCATCAGGAACATCGCGATCTGGCGAGGCACCACGATGGCCTTGTCGCGCTTCTGGCCCTTGAGCGCGTCGAGTCCCACGCCGTAGTACTCGGACACGGCCTTCACGATTCGCTCCGGCGTGATCTGGCGCTTCTTGGGGTTGTAGAGCACGTTCGACAGGACGGCCTGGGCGAGCTCGATGGAGATCGGCATCGCGCCCATCGAGGCGTACGCCACGATCCGGTTGAGCGCGCCCTCCAGCTCGCGGATGTTGCTGACGACCTTGCGAGCGATGAACTCGATCACGTCCGACGAGATCGGCACCGCGCCCTCCTCGGCCTTGGCACGGAGGATCGCGATGCGTGTCTCCAGGTCCGGCGCGGTCAGGTCCGCGATGAGGCCCCACTCGAAGCGGGAGCGGAGGCGCTCCTCGAGCGTCAGGATCGCCTTGGGCGGCCGGTCGGAGCTCAGCACGATCTGCTTGCCGTCCTCGTGGATGGCATTGAACGTGTGGAAGAACTCCTCCTGGGTCCGCTCCTTGTCGGCGATGAACTGGATGTCGTCGATGAGGAGGAGGTCGATCCGGCGGTAGCGGGCGCGGAACTCGTCGATCTTGCCCTGCTGGATGGAGGTGATGAACTCGTTCGTGAACTTCTCCGAGGTCGCGTAGACGACCCGCTTGCGCGGGAACTTCGCGGCCACCTGGTTGCCGATGGCGTGCATGAGGTGGGTCTTGCCCAGGCCCACGCCGCCGTACAGGAAGAGGGGGTTGTAGGCGTGACCCGGTCGCTCCGCGACCGACAGGCTCGCCGCGTGGGCGAGGCGGTTCGCAGAGCCCACGATGAAGTTCGAGAACGTGTAGCGGGGGTTGATGTTGCTCGTGCCGCCCTCACCACCGACCCGGCCGGGCTCCACGCGGACCTGGGGCACCGGCGGCGCCTGCCGCCGTTCCGGCGCGTCGCCACTCCGCGGCAGCATCCCGGGCCCGACCGCGACCGGCGCGGCAGCACGGGTTCCGCGCACGCCCTCGGGCGCGTCGCCGTCCGTGCCGGCTTCCGCATTGGCCGACGCCGTGTCGCCGTCCACCAGTGCTTCCGCCTGCCCGACGAAGAAGTCCACCTGGACGCCGTAGCCGACGATGCGGCCGAGGGTCTGGGAGATCAGCGAGCGGTAGCGGCTCTCCAGCCAGTCCTTGGCGAAGCCGTTGGGCACCGAGATCCGGAAGCGCGTGTCATCGACCTCGACCAGCGCGGTGTCGCGCAGCCAGGTCTCGAAGTTCGCGGGGGAGAGGGTGACCTGGAGCTCGCCGAGGGCTGCGCGCCAGACCTGCTTCGCGTCCATGGATCGATGGGACTCTCGTCTTCCGGGGGGCCAGGAGATGGTTGCCGCGGGTCGGAACGGGCACGCGACCGACGGCTCGGCGCGGGGCGGATGGGCCGGTCGCCGGGGCTTCGGGGGGCGAAACATAGCACCGCCGCCGGGACCTCGCAAGGCAAATCCGCGATACTCCCCGGGAGTATACCACCCTCGACTCGGTGCGGCCGGATCGGCCGGCCGACCGGCGCCGAATGAGCCCCGCGAGGGACCGCGTAGCGAGCAATGAGCGACCTCGATCGGGCCGATCGTTTGACGCTCGTGACGCGCGCGACCTATCATCCGCCGGACGATGAACGCGCCCCGCCCGTGAATCGGGCGTTTGGCGCGTTTGCGTGCCTTCTGGGGTCGATGACGGACTAACCCCGAGGCCGGATGGAGAGGATCCCGCGCAGGCACGATGAAGCAGACCTACCAGCCCAAGAAGCGCCACCGCGCCAAGGAACACGGCTTCCGCGCCCGTATGAAGACGACGGGCGGACGCCGCGTCCTGGCCGCACGCCGGGCCCGCGGTCGCAAACGCCTGTCGGCCTGACGGCCGGGCGCGGCCCGCGGCCGCGGCTCGAGATGCTTACCCACCCGCAGGACTTCGCGGCACTCCAGGAGCGCGGCACGATCAGATCGCACCCACTCCTCGCCGCTCGGGTCATGCGGACCGAGCTCGGGATCACGCGATTCGGCCTGGCGACCGGACGAGCCCTCGGCTCGGCGGTCGTCCGGAACCGCGTTCGGCGACGACTCCGTGAGGCGATCCGGTCGATGCAGCCGATGCTGCAGCCGGGTTGGGACGTACTGGTGATCGCCCGGCCGGCGATCGTCGGTGCCGACCTTGGAGCGATCGGCACGGCCCTGCGCCGACTGCTCGCCCGGGGCGGCGTCTTGGCCGAACATGGCGGTGAGATGGGCCTGGGTCAAGGTTGACGCACGTCGGGATCCTGGAGCGGGCGGGGATCGCGCTGATCCATGCCTATCGGTTCCTGTTCTCGTGGCTGCCCTCCAGCTGCCGGTACGAGCCCACGTGCTCCCGCTACACGGAGCAGGCTATCGAGCGCTACGGGCTCATCCGCGGCTCGGTGATGGGCGCACGACGGATCGCCCGCTGCCATCCCGGCCACCCCGGTGGCTACGACCCGGTCAGATGACGTCCATGCGCAAGCGTCCGATCCTGCGTCTCGCCCTCGTCTTCGGATTCACCGTCGCGCTCGCGCTGGTGATCTCGGCCTGCGAGCCGATCGCCCCGTCCGCGGCCCCCGGCTCCACCGTCGCGCCCGGCGCCACGCTCGCCCCGGGCGCCACCACCGGACCGTCGGGTCCCGCAGCCACCGCGGCGCCCACCATCACGCCCGCGCCGACGCCGCTGATCGTCAAGCCGGCGGAGCTCAAGGCGGATCCGGTCAGCATCCTCGCATGGCTCTTCAACCCGATCTTCCAGTTGTTCCTGATCCTGCTCGTCGGCATCCGCGGCGTCGTCGGCGACATGGGCGTCGCAATCATCGTGACCACCCTGCTGGTCAGGACCGCGCTCGTTCCGTTGATGCGCCGCCAGATGGTCTCGATGCGCCGCATGCAGGCCATCGCGCCGGAGGTGAAGGAGGTCCAGCGCCGCTTCAAGGGCGATCGCGCCAAGATCCAGCAGGCCACGATGGCCCTGTACAAGGAGCGTGGCGTCAGCCAGGCGGGCTGCCTCACCGCCATGCTCCCGATCCTGCTCATCCTGCCCATGTATCAGGTCGTTCGCGAAGGTCTTCAGGCCGCTGACCTCGTGGAGTCGCTCAAGGTCTTCGGCTTCCAGGTGGTTCCGCTGACCTGCCCGCCGCCCACCCTCGTCACCGCCGCGAACGGGACGCAGCACTTCGCGCCGTGCATCGACTCCACGATCTCGTGGCTCGGTGGCATCCAGGCCAGCGGCTTCGAGGGCCTCATCCCCCTGCCGTTCGCCCTGCCGCTGATCGGTGCCGGGATCTCGGTCTTCGCCCTGGTCTACACGGTCCTCCAGCTTGTCGCCTCGCGGATGGCGCTGCCGCCGCACAACCCGGATGTCGCGCTGGACCAGCAGGCCAAGACGCAGCGCTCGCTGTCGCTCTGGCTGCCGCTGATCACGATTCTGTACGGCGGCGCGATCCCCGTCGGGGTGTTCCTCTACCTGATCGTTTCCACCCTGTACCAGATCGTCCAGCAGTTCCTGACCACCGGCTGGGGCGGCATGTTCCCGCTCTTCGGCCGAACCCCGGCATTCGCCGTGGACCATTCCCCGCGCTTCCCGGTCGCCGTGCCCTCGGCGGCCGCATCCACCTCGCGTCCGGCGGGAGCGCCGGCGCGGCCCAATCCTGAGAAGTCAGCCCTCGACCGCTCGGCGTCGGCGAACGCAACGATTCGCCACCGGGGTCGACAGGGCCGGCGAGGGAGACGTCGATGAGTACCAGCGCCTATCGCGAGTTCACGGGCAAGTCCGTCGAAGAGGCCCTGCGCCTGGCGCGCGAGGACTTCGGCGTCGGGCTCGACGACCTCGACTTCGAGATCCTCACGCCCGGCAGCCGCGGCGTGCTCGGCATGGGGGCAGAGCCTGCCCGCGTGCTCGCCGCGCCCCGATCGGAGCTGGGTGGCGCCGCACCGAAGCGCGAGGCCGCCGCATCTCGCCCCCTGCCTGCGCCCCCGGCGCGCGATCGAGAGGATCGTGGCGCCGGCCGTGGCTTCGACCGCGACCGTGGCTTCGACCGTGATCGCGGTCGCGGCGGCTTCGACCGTGATCGCGGGCCTCGTCGCGACGACCGTGGCCCGCGCCGGGACGATCGACCGTTCGACCGCGACCGTGGCCCTCGTCGAGACGACCGGGCACCGTACGGCGGCGGCGGCCCCCGACCGGAGAGCGCGACGCGAGCCTTCGCGACCGATGCGCCGGCGATCGATCGATCGATGAGCGACGAGCCGGTCGCCGAGGCGCGCCCGCGAGACGACCGACCACGCGAGGATCGCGGTCCCCGCCGCGACGGCGGCAGGGACGCCGGTCGCGATCGCGGGCCGCGCCGCTACGAGGGAGCTCGTGACGTACCCCGCCGACCGTCCGCCGACCTGACCGAGGGCGAAGAGGCGGAGGTCGCGGCGCTTCGCGGCTCCGTCGCCTCCGAGCGCGCGGAGCTCGAGGCCGCCGAGGCATCGCCCGAGGCGCTCGCCGCCGGCAAGGTGATCCTGGAGCAGCTGCTGGCCCACATCGGGTTCGCCGCGCGCGTGGACGTGGAGACCGGCGAGACGAGCCGGCTCAACGTCGTCGGGGAGGCGAGCGAGCGCGAGGAGCTCGGGGCCCTCATCGGCCGCAAGGGCGAGCGCCTGTCCGCGCTCCAGCACCTCGTGAACCTGATGCTCTCGCGGCAGATGGGCGCGTGGACCCGCGTGCTCGTGGACGTCGAGGACTACCGCGGCAGGCGCGAGCGCCAGCTCCGCGAGATCGCCGAGCGTGCCGCCAAGCGCGTCGTCGAGACCGGCAAGATGCTCCAGCTGGAGCCCATGCCCGCGCTCGAGCGCCGCTGGATCCACCTCGCGCTCAAGGCCAACCCGGACGTCGCCACGCAGTCCATCGGCGAAGAGCCGAACCGGCGCATCGTGGTGCTGCCCCGCGCCTGACCCGCGGCGCCAACGCCCGCATGGGCGGCCGGGCGGCGGCGCAGCTACTCGACGATGTCCATGCGGGTAAAGCGCCGGTAGGCGATCGCGAGGAAGGCCGCGCCCCAGACCAGGAGGGCAACGAGCGGAACCATCGCGACCGAAAGGTCGGTCGGCACGGGTTCGCCCGGGAAGCGCGGGAGCCCGGACGCAACGCGACCCGCCGTATCGACGAGGCGCGAGATGCCCCGGACCGGGAATGCGTCCAGGACCCAGGCGAGGCCGTCCTGCTCCTTGAACGCGTCGAAGCGGATGAGCACGGTCAGGATCGCGGCCTCCACCGCCACGTAGACGAGCAGGACGACGAGCGTCAGGCTGCCTGATCGAACCAGCAACGTGGCCATCGCGCCGAAGGCGACGATGACGAACCCAGCCTCCAGCGTGCCCAGCACGAGGACCCCCAGCCCGGCGAGGTTGAGCGACGGCACGTCCGGATGGCGCGTGCCGAGTGCCGTGAGGACGACCGGCAGGACCAGCCCAAGGACGGCCAAGGTCGCCAAGAGGCCGATCGAGATCGCCGAGACGGCACCCAGCCGGAGGAGCAGGAGCCGGCCCCGCAGGCTGGAGGCGAGCAGGGTCGTCCTGATGGTGCCCCAGCCGAACTCGTCGCCCAGCGAGGTCGCCACGAGCAGGAGGAGCGCGAACAGCACGAGCGTTCCGCTGCCGAGCAGGGTCACCATGCTCTGTGGAAACGCGAACGTGCTGCGCCTGAGGAGGTACTGCTCACGCATCTGCTCCACGGGGAAGCGCTGCGCCTCGACGGCGTCGTCCAGGGCCGTCCCCAGCTCGTCCGGCGGGAGACCCAGGCCGAAGCCCTGCGCGATGAGATCCGCCCGGACGGCTGCGGCGTCGAACGGCGGCGGCTCCGGGCCGGTGGAGCTGGCGCCGGCCAGGAACATGAAGGCCGCGAGCAGCGGGACCGCGAGCACGATGATCTGGATCGACTGGCGCTTGCGGAAGCGGATCCACTCCGCCCGGACCAGGCCGCTCATGGCTCCGCCCCCGTGGGGCCCGCGGGCGCTGCGGGTGCGGCGCCGGACGCAGCGGGCGGCACGTGGTCGCCCGTGAGCTCGATGAACACCGCCTCCAGCGTCTGTCGGTGGAGGCTCAGCTCTGCGGGGTACAGCCCGGCGCCCGCGAGGGTTCGGCTGACCTCGGAGCCGCGATCGGCCGGCGCGTCGAGATACAGGGCTGCATCGCTCTCGGCCGGGGTGGTGGCACCTATCGAGGCGAGGATCGGCACGGCTCGGTGCGCCTCGTCGGCGGAGTCGAACCGGACCTGGAGGCGCTCGCCCTTCTGGAGCATTGCCTGCGTCTCGCCTTCGGCGATGACCCGTCCCTTCTGGAGGACGGCGACCCGCTGGCAGAGCTGCTCCACTTCCGGCAGTACGTGGCTGGAGAGGAACACCGTGATCCCGTCGCGTGCGAGGCCCTGGATCAGCTGCCGGACCTCCACGACGCCGCTCGGGTCCAGGCCGTTCGCCGGCTCGTCCAGGATGACGAGCTCCGGGCGGCCCAGCAGCGCCGCCGCGATTCCAAGGCGCTGGCGCATGCCGGTGGAGTACCGGCCGGCCTTGCGCTTGGAGGCCTCGGTAAGACCAACCCGATCCAGCGCCTCCGGAACGGCGGCACGCAGGCGCGATTCGGTCATCCCCCGGGTGAACCCCAGGAGCCGCAGGTTGTCGATGGCCGAGAGATACGGGTAGAACGCCGGCCGCTCCACGAGAGCGCCCACGCGGTCCAGCACCGCGCTTCCGGCTTGGACCGGCTCACCGAAGAGCGCGGCGACGCCGCGCGACGGCCGCATCAGCCCGACCAACATCCGGATCGTGGTGGTCTTGCCGGAACCGTTCGGGCCCAGAAAGCCGTACACGCCACCGGCGGGCACGCGCAGGTCCACGCCCGCGACGGCGTCGACGTCCTTGAAGCGCTTGGTGAGCGCACTCGTCGAGATCACGGCCCCAGGCTCGATCATCGCCGCAGGATACCGGCCCCGCCCGCGCGAATTGCGATCAGTCGTCGGCGAGGCGGAACAGCGTCAGCTGCGTCCCGATCGTGGGCTCGCATGCGGGCATGTCGATCTCCCCACGGCGTGACCACCAGCTCGCGCTCACGGGCGGCGCAGGCATGAACGAGGGTGTTGGCCAAGGTGGCCGGGTCGGCCGGGCACAAGCGCACGAGTGTCCCTATCGGGAAATGCTGACCGCGCACAGGCGGAAACCCTGGCCGGGCTTCTTGCCTTCCGCGCGCATGTCGGTGCTATCGGTGAGGCAGCGCCTCTGCAGATCACGCCAAGTCGTGGTCGTGACGGAGCCAAGACTGCGGCTAAGCGTTCGTTCCGACATGTTCACGCAAACTTACAGCAGCCCCACCTTACCGGTCGTCTGCACGGGCGGCCATCGATTCGATCGTTGAGTGCACCCGTGGCCATCATTTCCCCGTCAATGCCGCGCGGGCAGGGGCGGATTGGTGGCGGCGAGCAGACTTCGCACGCTCGACTGACAACGCGCTCGTGGGGGCGCTTCCGATGCCATCAGCGGTCGCCCGCACGCGACGTCCTCGGGCCGGCCTCGAGCGCGACTACTTCCGTGCCCGCAGGTAAGGTGCCGACGAGCCCCCGCTCAAGGTTCTCGAGGAACTGTCGATAGTGACCGACGTTGCTCGGAAGAACGCCGTCGACGGTGTGGTCGGCCAAACCTCGCAGCACTGCTAGCCGCTCGAGCGGTGGGTTCGCTGCGCGGCTGATGATTGAGGCTTGTGCCAGTTCACGGATGGTGGCCGCTCCGCCACTGATGGATGCCAGCACGGAGTTCGCCAGATACATCGCGTAGAGCAGGTGTGAATCACCGAGGTATTCAACGGCCGTGGGTTCTTGGGCTCTCCACCATCGCATCATGGAGACCAGCAGGTCGACCTCGACATCGGGATGCAGCAGCGATAGGCCGACCAGAGGCGCCGTGAATTCGGGGGCGATGGACGTATCGCCTTTCGACCACCGGAGCGCCAGCCGCTGGATCGCGCCCAAGCTTTCTTCATGAACCACCATCATTTGAGCCACGTGGCGCTCGTCCTCGAGCGAGCGGTCCGCCCTGAGGGCGGTGGCCATCACGAGTGACGCCATCGCGACATTCGACGCGAACTCGTTTGCCGGTCTTCGGTCGGCCTCCGCGAGGAGGACCGCCGCAATGTCGCGGTACCGGTCTTCGGATATGCGGACGCGTCCCGTCTCGATTTGGGCGATCAAAGACCGATCGCAATACACCTTCGTGGCGAGTTGCGACTGGCTGATCCCCAGGGCTCGCCGAAGCTCAGCCAGCGCGGGCCCCAAGCGGGCCGCCGTTGGAAAGGCTGTCTCTTGACTTCTAACGGGCGTTCTAACGGTTGGTGATCCGGAACTGTGCGAGCGTGTGCTCAAGCCATCCCTTCACGCTGGAGATGACAAATGATGCTCCGCATCGCGGCTCGAACGAACCGGGGTCGTTTCCGGCTCGCCGTCCATGTTGACGCACCGAGAAGCCTCGTCGCGTGGTGCTTGGGACTGGTGTCGGCCGTGCTGCTCGCTGCCGGGGCGCACTGGTAACAGGTTCTTAGAGCCTGTGAATGAAAGTTCCCGATCGGGATAGCTCGTTCGTGCCATAGAACTTGTCGCGGCCGGGTGCGAGCGTCGCCGCGATGGCAGCCATGATCGAGCTCGACAACGCGGAGTGGGCCTCGATCGAGGAT